>NZ_NKFB01000004.1:0-1046633 GCF_002223255.1 Burkholderia sp. AU17457 | reverse complement strand
CCTCTTTGCCTGATGACCATAGCGAGTCGGTCCCACCCCTTCCCATCCCGAACAGGACCGTGAAACGACTCTACGCCGATGATAGTGCGGATTCCCGTGTGAAAGTAGGTAATCGTCAGGCTCCCTTCAAGCCAGAAACCCCCGCCCGAAAGGCGGGGGTTTTTGCATTTGGGCGATAGAAGTGTGTGGTGTGTCCGGCGTAGATCACACCTCGTGCCGAATAGCTACACGGCAGCGGACCTAAGCGACCGGCCCGCTGCAGTTTCAGAACGATCGTCGCTTGTCACAGTTACTAACGGTATGGGGCATCGGGTACCGAGCTTCCAGACGGATAGTGACTTGCGACGCTCACCATCGGCAAGGCGCTGATCACATCGGCGTGATGATAAGTCGCTTGTCCTCGACGGTAATCCGGACGCGTTCTCCAGCCTCGAATCCAGCGTCCTCAAGCCATACTCCCGCTATTTTGATCCACGGGAAATACGTCGTGTTGAGCCTCCGGTGCTCTCTGATGGCACGGAGAACCCTAGACAAGGAATGATGGCGCGCTGACTCTTGAACAGTGACGAAGCGTTCCGTTACGGGGGCACGTGACTTATGATTGGCGTTAGCCATTTCCGACTCCTGCGTTGAGTTGGTTGTGGTCAGCGGGTCGTATGGGTGGCAGCCCATGCGGCCCGCGCTTTTTGCGGTGACGCTGTTTGAGTCTACCTAACTGGGCATCTCGAAATATGGAAAATTCGACGAATGGCCAAACGGCATAGCTTCTTGAGTATTCACCGCAGGAAATTACGGGTGAGAAGCGCCCGGCAGGCGAAAGGTAGCCTGGGCTAGAATAGAGGACCTATAGCGGCAAGCCGTAAGCAGCTGGCGGAGCAGAACTTCGGAACGTTCCAGGACTGGGTCCGAGCCAAGTCTTCCGTTCGATGACGGGCCATGGGGCATCATCGCGCAAGGAAATCGGTACCGAGTGTGGATTTGCAAAGTCGCCCGCGCATCAAGGCCTTCCACGACACATGCGCGGAACGTTGGAGCTCACACCGGCGAGCTTATAAGTGATTGTAGTACATCCCAACGGACACAAAACATAGCGACCCGCGCCTAACTGAAATTTTGAGACAGGAACATCGTGCTTTTGTGAGAATACGACGGCACAACAGGTTATTGCAGACGGGGATGCTGCGAACCGATTCACGGGAATGACCCACGTCTATCTGCTGTCTAGGCGGTGCCTTTTGCAGCAGCAAGCAGAAAAAAATTTGCTTTGGGAAATACAAACGATATGCTCCCCTTCGCGCCCGGCTCGCGTGCCCTTATCCGAGATGAAGAATGGCTCATTCGCCGAGTCGACCCGACAACTGATGGGGGCTGGTTACTGAGCTGCGATGGCATTTCCGAACTGGTCCGAGGCCAGTCAGCGCTGTTCTTGACTGAGCTGGAAGGCCACATTGAGGTGCTTGACCCGGCCAAAACACAACTGGTACCGGATACCAGTCCCACGTTTAACGCGACGCTGCTATATCTGGAAAGCCAGCGGCGCCGGAGTGTCGCGAATGACGCCCGCATCCACTTGGGACACCGTGGTGTGATGAACGTCGTGCCGTACCAGCTCGACCCCGCACTGCAGGCGTTGCAACAACCACGCTCGCGAATCCTGATTGCTGATGCGGTGGGGTTGGGCAAGACGCTGGAAGCGGGGATTCTGGCCACAGAGTTGATTCAGCGCGGCCGCGGCAAGCGTATCCTCGTCGTTACGCAGAAAGCGATGCTCACGCAGTTCCAGAAGGAATGGTGGAGTCGCTTCACGATTCCATTGGTGCGTCTTGACTCCCTGGGGCTCGCCCGGGTGCGGAACCGAATTCCAGCGAACCATAATCCATTCAATTACTTCGACCGTAGCATCATTTCCGTCGATACGCTCAAGAGCAATCTGGAATACCGGAATTACCTTGAAAATGCTTGGTGGGACATCATCGTCATCGACGAATGCCATAACGTTGCTGCGCGGGCAGGTGAAGGTAGTCTGTCTCGTCGTGCGCGCTTGGCGCGATTGATTTCCAACCGTTCCGACACACTCATCCTCCTGTCTGCAACGCCACACGATGGCTCCGCACGCAGTTTTGCGTCGCTAATGAGCCTGCTCGACCCGACCGCCATTTCTGACCCGGACAACTACACGCCAGACGACTTCCGCAACAAGGGGTTGGTCATCCGTCGGTTCAAAAAAGACATCAAGGACCAAGTGCAATCGGACTTCCGGGAGCGCCAGACTGTGTGCCTGCGGCAGGCAGCTAGCGCACAGGAAGAAGCCGCGTATCGCGCCTTGCTTGAGGTGCCATTCACTCAGGGTGGTCAGAGAAAAGGTGGGCGACAACAGGAGCTGCAACGCGTCGGCATGCAAAAGGCGCTGTTCTCGAGCCCCGCAGCGGCACTGGAGTCGACCAGACGGCGTATCAGCGCGTTGCAAAACAAACCAGGACTCACGCCCGAAGAATCGCGGGAAGTGGACGGGCTTCAAATCCTGTGCGGAACACTCGAAACTTTAGTCGGCGAGGCCCGAGCAGATGGCTTCAGCAAGTACCAGCGTCTGCTCAAACAGTTGCGCTCGGACGAGTTCGGTTGGCAACCCGACGACGCTGAAGACCGCCTGGTTATTTTCTCCGAGCGTATCGAAACGTTGAAATGGCTCGAGAACCAGCTGGCTGCTGACCTCAAACTCAAGCCAGGACAGCATCTTGCCGTGTTGCACGGGGGCATGTCCGATACCGAACAGCAGGAACTCGTCGAACGCTTTGGGCGCAAGGAAGAATCGATACGGGTATTACTGTGCTCAGATGTTGCAAGCGAAGGTCTGAATCTGCATTACTTCTGCCATCGCTTGGTGCACTTTGACCTTCCGTGGTCGCTGATGGTGTTTCAGCAGCGCAATGGTCGCGTGGACCGTTACGGCCAAAAGCATCAGCCGAAAATCGTGTATCTGTTTACCGAAACGGTAAATGAAAAGATTCGTGGTGACCTGCGCATCCTGGAGATTTTGCAGGCTAAGGATGAGCAGGCGTACGAGAACCTCGGTGACCCGTCGGCATTTCTTAACGTCTTTGACCCAGGCAAAGAAGAGGAAAAAATTTCTGATTTCATGGCAGATGGCGTGCAGCCCGAAGCCGTGGAAGCGGAGCTTGACCGAAACGCGGCGAACGATGGTACGGAAGAAGGCAGTGGTGACTGGCTGATGCAGCTCTTTGGCGGCGACGCTGGCAGCGTTGACAGTCATGTGAGCGACGCTGCGGCACCGGCTAGCAGCCTCGACCAGATTAGTGAGACGAAATCACTGTTCCCAAGTGATTTCCACTACGCTAAGACTGCGCTTACCCAGCTTAATCAACACCGGGTGCTGTGTGACTGGACCTCGCACGATGACGAACAAATCATCGCGCTTACTGCTCCACACGACTTGCAGGAGCGTTTGCGTCAGCTGCCACGCGAAGTGCAGGCCGCGAATGACCACTACGCACTATGTGCGAGCCCGAAGCACATGATGGATGCGATAGAAGCAGCTCGTCAGGCGAAAGCGGAAGATGAGACATGGCCTCAGCAGCATTATCTGTGGCCACAGCATCCCATCATGGATTGGCTGGGTGACCGCGTACTTACGCATTTTGGCCGTCATCGGGCACCACTGCTGCAGAGCCACAGGCTTGTCCCAGACGAACAGGCGTTCATCCTGATGGCGCTGATTCCGAACCGTAAAGGGCAGCCGTTGCTCGTGGAGTGGCAAGTGGCGTGTCGCAAAGGCGATGGTGATTTCGTGCTCGAGCCGTTCGATGCGTTTGTGGACCGGTCTGGCATTCGCGTCGGCAGTTTGCCCAATCCCGGCGAATCGATTGCGCTTCAGGCGCGACTGGCACAGATGCAGGAAGCATTGCCGTCGGCGGTGCAATCCATGTACGCGTTCATGGTGGAGCGCCAGCAAATGTTCTCTCAAGATATGCAGACCCGGCTACAGGACACGCTCGCCGACCTGGAGCGTCTCCAAGGCCGCCAGGTAGAACAACTCTCGCTGGATTTAGACAAGAAGCTCGATACCGTCAAGCAAGCCCACTTCGAGCGAGGCAGCCAGAAAATCCACAAGGTATTTGATGACTATCGTCGTTGGGTAGAAGACACCTTGACTACTGAACCGAAGCCCTGGATTCAAGTCCTGGCCAGTGTATGCCATCCTCAAGCTAACGAAGTCTGACCATGCCAGTTCTCGACGCCGTACAAACTTTTGCTGGTATCAGCAACGAAAACGAGTTTTACAGCCATACCTACCTGTCTGAAGTTTTCAGGGGAGACATTAAAGAGCGTCTAGCTGACTGGGATGCCGAGGAAGCACAGCATCCTCGCGATGAAACGCATCGTGCACCGTACAAGCGACTGCAGGGTTTTTCTCAGCGCTGGTTCTCATTGCGCGGTCAGGTTGCGCGTGGTCGTGATGCTCATGAGCGCTGGCAGTGCTTCATGGAGTTGCAGTCCGGTCTGCTGCATGCGCTCGGGTATCGTCCGCCGCCGCGCACGCTCACGCTTCACGAGTTCGTTTCCGGGTTACTCGTGCCGGTATGGGATGTACAGGGCGCGCGTCTCGCCATCGTTCCGGCCTACCGCGCAAGTGGCGAAGATGATGACATCCTCGACAACCAGCTCTCTGATTTTCATTACGGTGGCGAACCGGTACCGCCCGGGTTGCGCGGCGAGACGTGGGCAACGATGCTTTCGGATGCGGTGTTCGGTTCCGACGAACCTCCTCGCTATGTGTTGCTCGTCGGCGTCGACGAATGGTTACTGCTTGACCGTTACAAGTGGCCGAACAACCGGGCACTTCGCTTTAACTGGGCAGACATCCTTGACCGCAAGGACGGGGATACGCTCAAGGCATGTGCAGCACTGCTTCACCAGGACTGCCTTGCCCCTGGCGAGGGTAGCAGCCTACTCGAGAGCCTGGATAGCAATGCACACAAGCACGCTTTTGGCGTCAGCGAAGACCTCAAGTATGCGTTGCGCGAGGCTATCGAAATCCTCGGCAACGAAGCGGCCCGTCAGCTTGATGAACAGGCCTCGGGCAGCAAGAAGAGTGTCTATTCAGGTGAATACAAACTTGATGCCGGCTCGTTGAGCCTGGAATGCTTGCGCCTTGTTTATCGGTTGCTTTTCATGTTTTACATCGAAGCGCGGCCAGAGCTGGGCTACGTGCCTATTCAAAAAAGCGAGGTCTATCTCAAGGGTTACAGCCTGGAAAGCCTTCGAGACCTGGAAATGCAGCCGCTTACGACTGAGCAGGCGCGCGAAGGCCTCTATTTCGATACAACGCTCCGGCGCCTGTTCAGGCTGGTTGCCGACGGTTGCGGCATGGACGAACAGAGCCATCTGCATGGGGAGGCTCAAGGTGCAGTAGAGATTTTTGCGCTGGCCCCGCTCGACAGTCGCCTATTCGACGACAGCACCATGCCATTGCTTGCCAAGGTGCGGTTCCCGAACAGGGTATGGCAGCATGTCATCAATCTCCTGTCGCTCAGTAAAGCACAGGGAAAAGGCCGTCGTCGTGGTCGGGTGAGCTATCAGATGCTCTCCATCAACCAGCTCGGTGCGGTGTATGAGGCGCTGCTCAGTTACCGCGGATTTTTTGCGGAAGAGGACCTTTACGAAGTAAAGCCGGCACCGAAGCAGACTAGCAACACCAGCAGCGACGACGATGATGAGGGTAGTGACGAAAGCAACGACGCAATCAGCCGTCGCGCGCGTGCCAGCGACTCCGAATCCGACAAGCTCGAAAGCGCGTGGTTCGTGCCGCGTAGCCGTATCGACGAATATCGTGATGACGAAAGGGTGTACGACACCGACGAGAACAAGTGCCGTAAGTTGCGCATGTACCCGAAAGGCTCGTTCATCTACCGGTTGGCAGGTCGCGACCGCCAGAAGAGCGCAAGCTACTACACGCCGCAGGTACTGACCCAGTGTCTTGTGAAATATGCGCTCAAGGAGTTGCTGGCCGGGAAGTGCGTGACATGCGCCGACGATATTCTGACGCTCACAATATGTGAGCCGGCGATGGGCAGCGCCGCGTTCTTGAACGAAGCCGTTAACCAATTATCGGAGGCCTATCTCGAACGAAAACAGGTTGAGCTAAAGCAACGTATTCCGCACGAAAAGTATCCAGAAGAGCTACAGAAAGTACGCATGTACATCGCCGACCGCAATGCGTTTGGTGTGGACTTGAACCCTGTGGCGGTGGAACTGGCTGAGGTATCCATTTGGCTGAATGCCATCTATGGGAACACAGATGAGCAGGGCCGCCCCCTTCCTGCGCGTGTGCCGTGGTTTGGCTATCAACTTTTCACGGGTAACAGCCTAATCGGTGCACGTCACCAGGTGTTTAAGGCTACGGCGGTGGTCAAAGGAGCCAAGCCGGCTTGGTACGACGAACCGCCGCGTCGGGTAACGGCTAGCGCGCCACGCCAGCCGGATGAAATCTGGCATTTCTTGTTGCCAGACCCGGGCATGGCAGCGTTCACTGATAAGGATGCGAAAAAACTTTATCCGCAGGAATTTGAGCGACTGAAAACGTGGCGTAAAGCGTTCACTGCCCCACTATCGAATACGGAAATCGGACGCCTGCAACAGCTAAGTATCCGAGTGGAGGAGCTATGGGCAGAGCATGCAGATGCGCTCGCACGTGACCGGCGGCGTACCGAGGATGCTATGGCCGTGTGGCCACATGCAAACGAGGCCGTAGTAACTAATGCTGGACATTCTAGTCGTGCAGAGAAGGACGCGATTCGCCGCGATGGCCTTTTGAACGAGGATGGCGACCTAGCTACGCCGTTCCGACGTTTGAAGCTGGTGATGGACTACTGGTGTGCGTTGTGGTTCTGGCCGATTTCCGAGTCCGCGCAGATACCAAGCCGTGAACAATGGTGGATGGAAATTGGTGCCATCCTTGAGGGCAATGTGGTGGATGTAGCCCCACACGCCGGTCTGGCCCTGTTTTCTGCCGAACATGAGCGGCCACAAGCTCTTATTCCGGAAATCCAGGGTAGCCTTACCGGTTTCGAGACTCAACTTCCTTTAGCTCCGGAGATAAGCTCACCCAAGCTGCACGATAAGTATGGCCAGTTGCGCATCAGCAGACTGCGCCAGCATTTCCCTCGAGTGAAAATGGTTGAGGGCATCGCCGACGCGCGTCGCTTCATGCACTGGGAGTTGTGCTTCGCCGATGTTTTGCTGCGTAACGGTGGTTTTCACCTGATTCTTGGGAATCCACCGTGGATTAAGGTGGAGTGGAACGAGGCGGGCATTTTGGGGGAGCGTAATCCAGTCTTCGCAATTCGCAAAATCAGCGCAAGCGACCTCGCCAAGCTCCGGGTCGAGGCCTTTATGCGCTTCCCTGGCCTGCAGGCCGATTGGTTGAACGAGCTGCAAGAATCCGAGGGAACGCAGAATTTCCTGAATGCCACGCAGAACTACCCGTTGCTCAAGGGCGTGCAAACCAATTTGTACAAGTGCTTCATGCCAGTGGCATGGAGTCTGACCAACCAGCATGGCGTAACTGGCCTGTTGCACCCCGAGGGGCCCTACGACGACCCGAAGGGCGGCGCGCTGCGCGAGGTGGTATATCGGAGATTGCGGTTCCATTTTCAGTTTCAGAACCAGAACATGTTATTCCCAATCGGCCACCGGGAAAAGTACAGCGTCAATATCTATGGAGTACCGTTACAGCATCCATCTTTCGACACGGTCGCTAACCTTTTTGTGCCAAGTACTGTTGATGCCTGTTACCAACACGATGGCACGGGCTTACCTGGTGGCATTAAGAATGAAGATGGGCGTTGGAACACGGTCGGGCACCGTGACCGTATCGTTGGCGTGGATGAAGCTGCACTGTTCACGTTTGCTCAGCTTTACGACGAGCCTGACACTCCATCGCTCCGTGCTCGTCTGCCAGCCGTGCATGCAAATGAATTGAACAGTGTGCTCAAGAAGCTAGCCGCATACCCGCGCCGTCTCGCGGACTTAGACAACGATTATTTTTCCGCGGAGATGTGGCACGAAACCATGCAGCAGCATGACGGTACTATCACGCGTCGGTTGGTCAACGATAATGGCTTTGCCACGATACCGGAAAATTGGGTCTTGTCGGGGCCGCATTTCTTCGTGGCCAACCCTCACGCGAAGACTCCGCGGAAGGTTTGTGCGGAGAAGGGCCATTACGACGTCCTTGACCTCGAAATGCTGCCCGACGATTACCTCCCACGTACCAACTATCGTCCGATGGCTGACCGCGACGAATACCTGCGTCGCACGCCACGGGTGACGTGGGTCGAGGAAGGGGAAACGCAAGGGCGTTTAGTGACTGAGTTTTTCCGCCATGTTCACAGGCGAGCTATTAGTACGTCTATGGAGCGAACGGCTATTGGTACTGTGCTCCCGCCAGGAGCGGCTCATATCGACGGATGCTTTTCTGTGACTTTCAGGGGCGTTGTCGAGATGGCGAGTTTCTCTGCTTCAGTCAACTCGGTGCCACTTGACTTTCTCGTAAAGACTACTGGGAAAGGTGACATGCGCGGAGACTTGGTGGATAAGCTTCCATTGTTGGCCCCTGATTCGCCCATCGTCAGTCGGTATCTCTCTCTTATTTGCCTTACTAGCCACTACGCCCCGCTGTGGGAGGACGTTTTCGACTTCAGCTTTTGTGAGCAAAGCTGGAGCCAGGGAGAGAATCCCCGTTTGCCACAAGACTTCTGGCGAAGCCTAACCAGTACATGGACACGTGACTGCGCTTTGCGTAGCGATTACGTACGCCGCATGGCGTTAGTGGAAATGGATGTATTGGTGGCGCGGGCGCTGGGGCTCACGCTCGACGAACTCAGGCTTATTTACCGGGTGCAATTCCCGGTTATGCAGGGTTACGAACGCGACACCTGGTACGACATCAATGGCCGTATTATTTTCACCAACAGCAAGGGGCTTACAGGTGTCGGTCTGCCGCGCAAGGGGAGTCGCAATGCACCGAAGACAAGGATTGTGACGCCGGACGGCGGGTCGCGTGAAGGCAACTTCGGCTGGGAAGACCTCTGGACCTACGCTGACGCCGAAGCGGGAGACGGTGAGGGCGTCGCCAAGGTCGGCGGCAAGCCGAAGGTGCCTGATGGCACGGTAATCACTCAATGGGTTATGGATGACACACTTCCGGGCGGCTCTCGCGAGGTTGAGCGTAAATATGTTGCGCCCTTCGCACGGGCCAATCGCGAGGACGACTATCGCACCGCGTGGGCGGCGTTCGAGTCTTCGTCAGTGATTCATTAAGTGAGCAGGTCCAGATAAAGACATATAACAGGAAGAAGCGTAAATGCTGCCCTCGCTGCTTGCACGAGACATTCAGACCGGCCTGAAGCAGTTCCTAATTTCAGGATTTGAGCCAGCTGATTCATTCACACACGGTCTGATGAGCCGTTTTGTGGACGGCGAAGACAACTGGCTCAAGGGACCTTATGTGCAAATTGGCCTGCCCTTCAGTACTGGTGCGGCAGGTCGAAAATTTTTCTCCACCTTCGACACTCAGTTCGAAGGTTTCAGCCACCAGGAGCGAGCCTGGGAGCGGCTCGCCAGTAACCGTAAGGCTGCCAGTGCGCTGGTCGCAACCGGGACCGGCAGTGGTAAGACAGAGTGCTTCCTGTACCCGGTGCTTGACCATTGCGCGCGTGCGCGCCATGCCGGCGAAGCCGGCATCAAGGCGCTGGTCATCTACCCTATGAACGCTTTGGCATCGGACCAGGCTCGTCGTATCGCTGAGCTGGTGGCCAAGTTGCCGGCCTTTGCAGGGCTTCGAGTTGGACTATATGTCGGCGGCCAAGTCGCGGCCCCTGGGCAGGGCACCGTGATGACACCAAATAGCGTTATCACGGATAGGGAAACGCTGCGAAAGAACCCGCCTGACATCTTGTTAACCAACTACAAGATGCTCGACTACCTGATGCTGCGCCCGAAGGACCGACAGCTTTGGGTATCCAATACGCCGACTACGCTGCGATACGTCGTGGTCGACGAACTGCACACGTTTGATGGCGCTCAGGGCACGGATCTTGCGCTATTACTGCGCCGTTTGCGCGCCAGACTGAAGGTTCCCCACAACCACCTCATCTGTGCCGGCACGTCCGCAACTCTCGGTGGTGCATCCGATACCAGCCCGCTGCGGCAGTACGCAGAAGAAATATTCGGGGCAGTCTTTCCAGAGGAATCGGTAATCACCGAAAGTCGTCAGTCGATGGAAGCCTTCCTCGAAGATTCGACGGTCGACTACATGTTTGCTTACCGGCCGGAGGTCGTTAAGCAGCTCGACCCTGCGCAATATGATTCGCCTGAAGCAGCGGTGGCAGCTTGGTTTCCATTGTTCTTCATCGGAGCAACTGCGCCAGCGGATGTGCGCGATTCAACATGGCGCGAGAAGCTCGGGGCTTTACTCAAGTGCCACCAGTTGTTCGTCAACCTGCTCAAACTCGCCAAAGACGGAACCGTAGCCTACCCAGACTTGACGGATGCATTCGCACGCAGCATGCCATCCGCAACCAGCGATGAAGTGAGCAAGGTGAGCGACGCACTGCTTGTACTCGTTGCCTGGGCGCGCCGTGAACATGGTCTGCCATTGGTCACGCTTCGTATCCAGCTTTGGATGCGCGAACTCCGGCGCATGGTTGGCAAGCTCAGCACCGTTCCGGAAGAAGTCAAGCTTCGCAGTGAGCGTGACCTGCCGGGCGAACGTGACGGCGTGTATCTGCCTATGGTGCAGTGCAGTCAATGCCGTACTACTGGATGGCTGTCTCGTCTTGTTCAAGGCAGTTCGCGTTTGTCCGTCAAGCTCGACGAGATTTACAACACGTGGTTTGCGCGTCGACCAGAGGCCACGCGCCTGTACGCATCGAAAAGTATCGGGGCGAACAACCGTGTTGACGGTACGCACCGGTGCGTATGTGTGTCCTGCGGGACAATGCAGTCATCTGGTGAAGCGTGCATTGCTTGTGGCTACCAGGAGTTACTGGCGGTCTTTCAGGTGATGGCGCAGCGTACGCAGATGCGCGGTGACGCTCAATTCACGCTGCACGACACCACGTGCCCGGCATGTGGCGAAGACGACAGGCTTCTGCTGCTCGGTGCCAGAAACGCCACGCTTGGCTCGCAGATTGTCGAATCCAGCTGGGCAAGCGTATACAACGACGACAAAAAGCTCATCGCATTTTCGGATTCAGTACAGGACGCCGCACACCGCGCCGGGTTCTTTGGCGCGCGGACGTTCATGAACAACATCCGTACAGCCTTGGCCCATGTGATGGATGAACTCCAGATGCCCGTCATGCCCTGGAGTCAGTTTCTGCACCAGGTGGAGCAGCGATTTGCCACGAGCAACTCAGTGCTGTGTATGTCACCGGAGCGGCTGGTGTCGGAATTCATTGCACCGAACATGACCTGGCAGCGCGACTGGGCTGTGGAGCTGTTGCAGCATCAGCGACTACCGGCCGACAGTAAGTTGCCTGAGCGTGTGAAAAAAAGATTTCTCTGGCAGGCCTACAGTGAGATGACGTACCACAGTCAGCGCGGACGTACGCTCGAGCGGACTGGCAAGGCGGTACTGTCGGTGCCGTGGGAGGACGTTGAGGCAGTAGCTGCCAGGCTGACCTCGGCCTATAGCGAACAGTATGGTCTTCGCGACCTGACGGTACACACCGTGAGCCAGTGGGTGTGGGGCATGCTCACGCACATGCGCCGGCGGGGTGGTGTCATGCATCCGGAGCTTGCCTCCTATGCCGGTGATGGCAAGACATGGGCGTTGGTCAATCTTGGCGGGCGCTCGGAATGGATGCCGGGGATTGGCGATTACACTGCCCGACCGATATTTCTGACCTTTGGGACGCAAAGCGGATTCGACAAGCTGACTAATCCACGGCGGCCCACATGGTACGACCGCTGGGCCTATGTGGTGTTAGGGCGCGATTCGCTCCTGCCGAACGGTATCGCGCCCGACTTGTACAAGGTTGCTCTGTCGGTTCTGCACGATGCCGGCCTGCTGCTGCCGACGCAGCATCACCAAGGCGAAACCTGGGCGCTGAATCCAGACCGACTCTATCTGTATCAGGACGTCGCATTTATCGCGACCGACGGCAGCAAGCGGCGGTTGCCGGTACCGGGTGACTGTGTGGAGTGCCTTCTCAGCATGCCATGCCTCGACGCTCCGGAATTCACCTACGAGCTGCCGGTGTCGGATGCTGCCAGCTGGTGGGCGAAGCGCTTCAGTCAGGCCGATTTGCGCCGTGTCATTGCTGCTGAGCACACCGGTCTGCTCGAGCGCGGCGAACGCGAGGAACTGGAAAGCCGATTCAAGAGTAAGCAGCCAAAGTCTTGGTACGAAAACCTGCTCTCGGCCACGCCAACGCTCGAAATGGGCGTGGACATCGGGGACCTATCGTCCGTGATGTTGTGCTCCGTACCGCCGAACCAGGCAAGCTTCCTCCAGCGCATCGGTCGCGCGGGCCGTCGCGACGGTAATGCAATGGCAACGACACTGGCCGATGGCGCCAGCCCGCACGACTTATATTTCTTTGCCGAAACCGCTGAGATGCTTAGTGGCGAGGTGGCTCCGCCAGGGGTCTTCTTGGGTGCGGCCGAAGTTCTTCGCCGTCAGTTGTTCGCTTTTTGCATGGACGATTGGGTTGCCAGTCTGACGAATACCAGCGCCTTGCCGGAGAAGACTTCTCAGGCGCTCGATGCGATGGAACAGGCAAAGCTTGACCGCTTCCCATACATCTTGCGCGATTACGTTCTGCAGCACGAGCAGCGATTGCTCGATGGCTTTATCAGTCTGCTTCCAACCGCTATCAGGAATAATGGCGCGGTCTGCGCGCGGCTGACCGAGTTCATGCAAGGAGAGGGAGAGTCTGATGGCCTGAGCCTTAGGCTGTTGAAGTCCCTGACCGAGCTGTTAGAAGAGCGTCGTACCTACAAGAAACGTAAGGACGAGCTCGACAAACTCAAAACGAAACTCCAACAGCGCCCACAGGATGAAGCAACGCGCGAAGAAATCGACCTCTTGCTGCGTGAGCGTGACAAGCTGTTGGAGCTTATCAAGGAAATCAACGGCCGAGACCTGCTCAACACGCTGACCGACGCAGGGTTGATTCCAAACTATGCATTCCCGGAGTCCGGCATCGAACTGAAGTCGATACTGTGGCGCAAGCGCGGGTCAGATGACCCTGCCGGTCAAGGTGGATACGTCACGCTCAATACCCTCAAGTATGAGCGGCCCGCACAGTCGGCGTTATCGGAATTTGCCCCAGAAAACCGCTTCTACGCGAACCAGCGTCGCGTTGAGGTCGACCAGATAAACATGAATCTGGCGAGGACAGAGCCATGGCGCTTCTGCCCATCGTGTCATCACATGCAGAATCTGGACATCGAGCCGGACACCCATATGGCCTGTCCCCGTTGCAGCGATGCAATGTGGGCGGATGCCGCACAGAAGCGAACACTGTTGCGCTTCAAGCAAGCTATCGCGAACAGTAACGACCTCAAGGTCCGTATCGACGACAGCGTTGAGGACCGTGAGCCGAAGTTTTACGTCCGGCAACTGATGGCGGATTTCTCGCCAGAGAATGTGCGAAAGGCTTGGAAAATCAGTACCGGCCAATTGCCGTTCGGTTTTGAGTTCATCGACCGAGTGACCTTCCGCGATGTCAATTTTGGAGAGTTGGCCAAGAACGGTGAAACGTTCAAGGTAGCTGACAAGGCCTCAATGCGCCCTGGTTTCAAGCTGTGTCGGCATTGCGGCAAAGTGCAGAAGCCACCGAGGCGTAATGACGATGCGACGGAGCAGAATCACAGCTTCGATTGCCCGAAGCGTGAAAGTAATAACCCAGCAGACCTGCTCGAGTGCCTGTATCTGTACCGTGAGTTCGAATCCGAGGCACTTCGCATCCTGGTGCCGTACACCAAGAATGGTGTCGATGAGCGCGTGGTTCAATCTTTTATGGCCGCAGTTCAGCTCGGCCTAAAAAAGCGCTATGGAGGCAAAGTTGACCACTTGCGCATAGTCCTCCAAGACGAACCGGGCAAGGACGGTGGGCCACGTCGCTTCTACGTCATGCTCTACGACTCGGTTCCGGGCGGAACGGGCTATCTGCAGGAACTGCTGGAGCAAGGTGCAAAAACGCTGGGGGACGTGTTGCATATGGCGTTGCAGGCAGTTACTGCCTGCTCGTGCAACAATGACCCGGAGAAGGACGGTTGCTACCGGTGCGTCTACCAGTATCGACTAGGCCATAACATGGAGCTGGTCTCGCGCGATATGGCGAAATCGGTTCTAGGCGAACTGGTGGGTTCTCTCGACAAACTTCAGTCCGTCGAAACTATCTCCGACATCTACATCAACCCGAATTTCGACTCGGTCCTAGAAGCCCGGTTCTTGGAGGGGTTGAAGCGTCTTAGTGGTGTTGGTGGCTTGCCGGTTATCAAGCTGGTGCAGGACGTCGTGAACGGCAAGACAGGGTACATGCTTGAGGTCGGCAGCCAGCGATACAAGATTGAACCGCAATGCAATCTTGGCAGCGACGAGGGTGTGGCCATGGCCAGCAAGCCGGACTTCGTCATCTGGCCGTGGTCAACGACGTCAACTGCGCGGCGACCCATTGCTGTGTTTTGCGACGGCTGGGCTGACCATCAGAATTGTCTAGGTTCCGACGCGGCAAAACGTAGCGCCATCGTGGCGAGTGGTCGTTATTGGGTCTGGTCCGTTACACACAACGATGTGGCGGCCGCACTCAAAGGCGACCTTGAAACTGACCTCGAGTCCCCGCTGGTGTCAATGGCTCGCCATCAAGGTATCAAGCCACCACCGAACATTCCACGTGCTCAGGAAAAGGCCTTTACGCATCATGCGCTCGCACGGTTACTCGCATGGCTCGCGACACCCGCTTCGTCGCTGGATGACCTCGGGCTCAGACAGTTGCAGCGTAATGCCTTGTGGCTGGGCTTCTTGATGGTGCCGAGTACCGAGGAAGATGCTGCTGCCTGTAATCAGGTCCAGGCACAGTGGGCACATCGCCTGCCTGAACATGTGCGTGACCCTGGAAATGGTTATGCCCCAAGCATTTCGAAATCGCAGACCGCCCTGTGCCACCAGTTGGGTAATTGGCCGATGGTTATTGCACAGAAAGGATTTGAGAGTGCAATCAACTGGGCCGCGCCGGGCGTACTGGTTCTGGAAGATATGAGTGTCGACAACGGGGAAGCTTTGCATATAGCGTGGCGCCAGTGGCTGCACGTGTTCAACACGACTCAGACGCTACCGGCCATGTGGCTAGTGACGACCTCTGGTCTGGACGCCCATGCTTACAATGTGCTCCGGCCTTTTCCTGCGCAACATTCGGCACCAGCCCAGCCCGTTTCGGCGGCCGCACTGAGCGGAGCATGGCAGGAGGTGCTAACGCAGGCGTTTAAAGCGATGCAGCCGGGGTTACGAAGACTTGCACAAGCTGGTGCATCGGTGCCCATGCTTGGCCTCGAACTCCTCAACGAGAAGGGTAAAGTTGTTGCTGACGGGGAACTCTGCTGGGACGGCGAAAAGCTCGCGCTATTGCGCGATGATCAGTCGGATTTGGCAGATGAATGGGCAGCACAAGGCTGGACCGCGCTTGTTCTCGATGAATCCATGACCAGTATCAATGGTGCCAACTGGGTGACTGTTGTTGCCAACAAGCTGAACCTCAGCATGCCAAACGAGGAGTCGCAGTGAGTCTGAAACCGAAAGTTGCCCTGAGCAGCGAATTTCTGGCGCAGTTGTCCAAGCTGCCGTCCAGCATCCATACGAAGGTTCTGAAATGGGCTATCGGGTTTCAAACTAACCCGACCAGCTCTGGCACGAACTACGAAAACATCAAGGGTGCACGCGACCCCAACCTGAAGTCGGTCCGCGTAGATGGCGATTGGCGTGGCATTGTTTTCAAGCCGTCGTCCGGCGACGTCTATGTACTGCTTTACGTGGGCCCGCATGATGAGGCGTATCGCTGGGCAGAAAACCGCAAGCTCACCATAAACCCAGTCACGGGGGCGATGCAGCTGGTTGCGTTTGAGCATGTGGCTGAGCAGCTTCCGGGAGAGGCGCGGCGGGAACCGGTAACGGCATCTCCTGCGCACGCCGTGCCCCCGGCGCAGCCTTTGTTTGTCACATTAGATGACCGGGAGCTTATGAGTCTCGGCGTGCCTCAGGAATTGCTGAGCGACATACGTGCCATTACCAGTGATGCGGAACTGGACGCCATTCAGGCACGCTTGCCCGTCGAAGCGTACGAGGGGCTGTTCCTCGTCGCAGCTGGCGATACAGTTTCGCAGGTATTGATGGCACGGGAGAGCCGCGTTGACAAGGTCGTCGACACTGAAGACTTTGTCGCCGCACTGGATACGCCCGAGTCCAAGTCCCGATTTGTCGTAGTGGATGATGACGAAGCGCTGTCCGCTATTCTGAATGCGCCGCTTGCTCAGTGGCGTGTGTTCCTGCATCCGTCGCAGCGCCAGCTCTCAGAGAAAACATTCAGTGGACCTGCCCGTGTCTTGGGGGGGGCTGGTACGGGCAAGACAGTTCTGGCCATGCATCGCGCGAAGTGGCTCGCCGAGAAGTGTACCGGCAACGCACAGAAGGTGCTCTTCACAACCTTCACTCGCAACCTGGCTACAGACATCGAACAAAACCTGCGTACGTTATGCGCAGCAGCGACACTCGAAAAGCTCGAGGTGCGTAACCTCGACGCTTGGGTGCACGGCTTTATGCGGAGCTGCAAGCTTGAGCATCGCATCGTGTACGACCGCGAGCAGGACGGTGCCCGGCAAGCCTGGGACGCTGCTATGGCAGTGAAGGACGGCAGCCTCGACCTACCGGACAATTTCTATAAGCATGAGCTTGAACAAGTCATCCTGGCTCAAGGAATTACCACACTGGACGAGTACCGCAAGGCACGCCGCACTGGTCGTGGTGTGCTGCTCAGCCGAGCAAAGCGTGACGCCGTGTGGCCGGTATTCGAGGAATACCGCGGCCAGCTTGCCTCCCGTAAGCTGAAGGAGGTAGATGACGCTTACCGTGAGGTGGCGTCCATGCTCGACGCCGACAAGTCGCTTATTCCTTCCTATAGCGCCATCGTCATTGATGAGACACAGGATTTCGGTCCGCAAGCGCTGAGGCTGCTCCGGGCGATGATTCTTGCAGGCGAGAATGACCTTTTCTTTGTCGGTGACGGTCACCAGCGCATTTACAGTCGTCACCGGGCCGCAATGAGCAAGTGCGGCATCGACATTCGTGGGCGCTCCAGGAAGCTCTACATCAACTACCGAACCACCGACGAAATTCGCCAGAAAGCTGTCGCGCTGCTTGAAGGAGTGGAGGTCGATGACCTCGATGACGGTCAAGACGAGTCGAACCGTTACCGCTCTCTTACGCATGGGCCAGCTCCGGTCCAGGTCCAGGTTAGTGGTTTGGAGCAAGCCGCCGAAAAAGTCCGGGAGTTCCTACATCAGTGGCCGGGGACGGCAGATGGCCAGCCACCTCACAGTTTCTGTGTTGTGGCATCCAGCGAGAAAATTCGTGACGCTCTGGAATCCTTGCTGCAGAAGGCAGGCGAGAAGACCGTGACGATTACAGCTCAGAGCAACCACACCGAAGAGCAAGGCGCGGTGCACATGGCGACAATGCACCGGGCGAAAGGCCTTGAGTTCGACTACGTAGCAGTGGTGGCACCTAATTCGTATGTCGGTGAGCAGGCTGAGGATAGCAATCGTCGGCAGCTACTTTATGTGGCGCTAACGCGAGCGAAACGCGGTGCCATCTTGGTGTTGTGCTGATGTGAGCTGAAAACAAGCGGCTGCCCTTAGTCCGGCTGGGCAAAACAGGCGTGGCGCTGCTCCGATTGTTGCAAATATTGAAGAGAAACGGCCGCCCCAATTTGGGGCGGCCGTTGTCCTTGCCTACGAATTGCACAGCGGGAAAACATCAATCCAAGCTATCGAGACGCGCCCACCAATAAAGATCCAGATGGATGCTTCTCCAAATCCAGCTTTATGCCTCCCGCTACTGCAGGGATTGCGAATTCGTTAGACTGCGTTCTCTTAAGAATCAAGTACTTACCAACGAATTCGATCCGTCTGTGTGCACCTTCCGAACCGAAATAATTGGACTGGCCGGACTTTCGATGCGAATTCGTTAGACTGGGTCACCGCCGTCGCGTCTGGCCTACTCCGGCGCTTACGTAGAATTCAACATTCCAGTGCCAACCGACAGCGCCCGAAGCGGACTGGCAACAGCGAGTTCTTAACAGACTATTTCTTCAAGTTCTCCCGAGCTCGCCACATCACCACGGCGTCGTTCGAGGGCGCTAAAGTCAGGCCGACAAAGGTGTCAACAAGCTCTTGCGACACTTCGCTCGCAGCCGCGAACGCCCTCGAGTTCTTCATCGCACTATAGAGATAGCCGGCGCCCACCGAAGCAAACCACGAGGTCCATGAACCGAACTTGGCATCAAGCGCGTCAGTTGCCAATTTTGTCACCAAGCTCATGGCGACGGTATCCGCCTGCCACTTGACGAGGAAATTCCGCCGACTCTCGAATGCACGTACCTCGTCATTGAGCTTTGCCACCAAGTCCCTTAGTTCATCACCGTTCGCTGGTCCGCTGACCAACCCCATAGCTACTTGACGAAATCGAGACACGGAACTCGAGCCGAAATTTTTGGCCACTTCTATTGGCGGAATATCCGTTACGGCTAGCAGTCCCTCGACAACCGTATGCATTCGGTTTGCCAATGGTTCCTGCGGGATATGACGACTCCGACTAACATGGCTAGCAATAATCGATGCGTTATGTGTTTCGTCGAATCCTCCCATTTGCCGCGGCACGTATGCTGCGCCTAAACCCATCGACCACTCCATCGCAGCACCGACCACGGACATCTCGAGCCGTGCATCTATCCCGCGAAGCCGATAGAGCACTTCTCCGAGGAAGGCACCAAAGCCAATTCGGTATGCCGCGTTGGCTCCTCGCACGGCGTACTCTAAGCCATGTTGTGTCAGGGAGGACGAGTATGTGGAAAGAAGCACCTTAAATGCCTCTTGCGTTGCACTTTGATGCAGAAGGCGCAAGACAGCCGTTCGCTCACCAGTCGAAAATGGACCGTACAGCAACGGATCCTTTCTTTCCCCGTTCCGCACAACGTGCATCGCGAGATCTCGGCTGAGCACAACTCCGTCGTCTGACTGCGCGGTGGCCGCCAGAATGACGCTTTCCGGGTATCGACTCATAGATGCAGGCAGCACAAGTCTTACGCGCCCGGACGCCGCCATTACTTCCAGCTCCGATAGCGTTAGTCGGTGACGGCTCATCCACGTCAAATCCTCGCCAGGTACGATGTTGACGACGTCATACAATGTGAGCAGTTCAGCGAGTTGCACTGGACTCTCATCGCGCGTGTCGTAAAGACACGCGAAGCGATGCGGAGTGGAGCAAGCTCTCTCAGCCAGAACGTTTTTGTCGCCACGCTTCGCGATAAAGGTGCGCCACGTGTCTTCGTCGCGCTCGACCAGGAGACGGATTTTGTGATTCGTGGATGGCACCGCATGTCGGGTGCCAACCTCAAAAGCATCGCGCGCCATTTGTGGAGCTTTCTGCTCTGGAGAGGGCGGAGCCGTTTGCTCAGCAAACTCAATCTCATCTTGGATGCCCAGCGTAGCGCATGCGTCCCGCACTGCCTGTCGACCCGCGTCATCGATGCCGAAGTGCCGAAACTGCCACCTGCGTGTCTCATGGATATAGTCAATCCCGCCTCTTGGCACCTGCCCCGATATAAGCGCCAACATTTGGTTGGTGTGACTGACGGACAGGGGGCTATAAGTCGACCACATGTCTTCCTGAATCGTCGTCGCTACGTGTACTTGAGTGAATTCAGGTGGCGCACTCTCTACGACTGAGACGTCAGCACTAGCCGGACGAATATTGTGGTCAAAATGTGCCGCAATCTCGGCAAGACGCGTGCCGATGTCTCCAATAACGACGAGAAATTTGAGGCCTTTCTCGAAAAGCGTCGGTGTGAGGGAAAGGTCATGCAGCGCAAGTTGTTGCAGTGCGTACATGGCCCAGCGCCTATGCACTGCAATCAGCGGATGAGCTTGTTCTTCGTGAAGAGGTTCCATCGGCAGATTATTGAGGGCGATTTGATCTAGTCTACGTTTTCACGGCCTCCTCTTTGAGACTCAGTCTCCGAGGCGTGAATAGACGGCATTAGTTGGTGCGTTGGACTGAAGAAGCGAGCATTACGAAACGCGGCATCGGGTTGACGCAGTATCTAAGGGACGAATTTCGAGCTGTGAGCGGCAATACCGCTGAACGCTGCACCCGCACCTCACGCAGACCATCCAAAGAGATGCTCTTGATCCAGATATGCATCTCCGTTCGACGCGTTGCTAGTGTATTTCACCCGGATCGTCCCTTTGCCTTCAGATGAGAACCGTAGTTCCCCCGCCGTGAAATCATGACCGAGTTGATGCTGATTAACGCCATCGGCAACGAATGAATCGAGATGCCATGCCTGCCACTGGCACTTCGCGCGCTTCGAGGCGAATCTCACCGCGACACCCGCTGTAAGCTAGAGCCTTGTGGCGACGTTCATGTAGGGAATCTCATGCAGGTCATCGTAGTGCAAGTCACTCAAGTCGCCGAGTGCCCGCCGGATGTGATCGAGTGTAAATACATCGTTTGTTGCGTATGTCATAGGTATCTCCTGTGAGCCGTACCGGCGCGTTTTTTTGCGCATCAACGACACAATCGGCGACCGAACGTCGTTATTTATAGGCTTGCGTGGACATATACGCGCTCGCGCTCCAGCTCAGTCATTTGTTTGCGCTGCTCGTCCGCCAGATCGAGCGTCTCAGCATCGCCGGCGATACGGCGAAACTCTATCTTGCGGTGCGTCTTGAAGATGTCAAAAAAGCCGTCGCCCGGCAGGCCGTCCTTCGCCTTCGCCATCACCGCGGAATAGATGACCTCATTCCATGGTCCAAGTTCTGAGCACGCCTCCTCCAGCGTGTCGTACACATTGGAAGGCGGCGTTTCAGGTGGGAACGCACTGAACAATTGCTTGAAGGTGACCGTTCCGCGCTTCCTGGCTGCGCTGCCAATCATCGCGCGCACAGCACTAACATATCGATTAAGAACCATAGTGGACCGTTGCAATATCAGAGGTGAGCATTGCGCTTGTGATCAACATACGCTGTGATCCGCCCCATACTTTGACGGATCACCGTCGTGCTGGCATATGTTCTCTTACATCCGTAAGGGACGCAGTTCTGATGACATCGCCTGGACGCAACCAGACCCTGCGAGCATCGTCGGGTCAGGGGTTTTGTTTTTCTGCGCCAACTTTATCGCATCGGCGGATACGAGGGATGGGTCGAAGGGCTGCCGGCAAAGAAGACGAATACCTCCGAAGCCATACCTAACGTATCCGGTGGCAATATTTGTTTTTTCACCTTTATGAGTTGGTACACCGGCAGCGTCAAGTGCCGCAGTGAGACTGGGCTGCAAGATCTGAAAACTTTGCTGTTCGTTGCTGTAGATGCCGGCTAGTCGCATGACCGTAGAAGAAACGGGCACAAAAAGCGCTGCGCCGGACACTACGATGTACGAAAGCAGAAAGGCCCCAAGCGAAGCCAGCTTAAGGGGTTGGTAAAAGCCCGGCCTCCAGGTACGAGCGTTAAGATACATGATTGCAGGCAGCAGGCTAACGGCCGTTGTGCCAATGAATACGGCGAACACGAGCAGTTTCTCGAGCCAACCGCCGTCTGCATATCGCTCCGCGATGTGCAGAGTAATCAGGAGAGGAATCGATGTCGCTGTCAGTGCCAAAATGGCAGCTAGAGCCAAGCCACCAGCGTGGACTGCATGGATAGGAAATTTTGCACCACCCTTTTGAGGAACATCTAATGATATACCGTTATAGATTCCAAAAGAAAATGCTGCAAGAAAGGCCATCACGAACATGATCCAGACCTGGCTCGTGTCCAGCTCAACCACCAAGACAAATCCAGCGAGCCATCCAATAGTTGCACATAGAAATAACCGTGGAACCGCTTTCGGAAGAGTGCGTTCCTGGCGGTAGTTCCACATGGTGCTAATCAGAAGCAGCGAGGGAGCGATGAACTGCAATAGGACAGCGATCGCGATAAGCGTCGCCGCAATAAAAAGAAAGATCAAACCGCTGCCTGACATCGCCGAATCCTGGAACAAGCTTGTCCAATGTATTGACCGCAGATAACTCCAAACGAATAGAGCCGCTGGAAGCAACGAAACAGGAGCGACTTTCCATGCGACGTCGAGTGTATCTTTGACCATCGCGATGGTTTCTTTGTACATGTCTTTTCGGCTCACCGCAGGCTGCTCTGAAACTGCGTCGTCCGACGTACTCTTGCGGATTTCGTGAACTGCGTGGTCGTTTGAGGACGGTGCTGCATCAAACTTACCCGATGAGGAAACTGAATGCAGCGTGCCATTTGGCAGTAAATTTTCTCCGGCAGAACGGGCATCGCTCGCCGGTTTTCGACGGTCATCCTTCATCTTAGTTCTCCATACTTTATCTTCGTTGTGTACAGCGCCCATCCGAGCAATGCGCAAGAAACACAGCGCTACGCCAACTACTTTGTAGCCGCTAGCCTGTTGAGATAGTCGGTACACTAATGGCGTCGCTCAGACCTAGTTGTTACGAGACGCGATCCGCGAATTCGGAGCAAACTCGATCGGCAAGGATATGCGCATGACGATGCGGACTTTCTATGCGGATCATCAATCGTGTCGCGCCAGCTACATGCGGAAGGGCCCGCTTACCCCAAAAACCAGCGGCGCAATTTCCTCCAGATACTATTCTCGGCATGTCGTTCCTGGGCAGTGGTCGCAGGCGCTTCTGTCGATGGAGAATGCGAGCTGTCAGTTTCCTGACAAGGTTGCGCATAGAATTTCGCCTTCGCCCTCCTATCGCGGTGTTGCTCGGCATCGATCTTTGCTTTATCCCACGGCCCCGCTTCGATGACCTTGTTGCGTCTGATCACGTAGTGCGACTGGCACGGCAGATTCCAGCTACCAACGGAGGGCCAAAGCGAGATCGCTTCACCGTTGAAGGTCAGAGTCCAGTCGGTCGGCGTCAATGGTGTGACTACCTCGTGACCGCAACCGCAGCAGCAGCTGTGAACGACTGTGCCGTACTCCATCGATACGTAAAGGACGCCTGGCTCCAGCTCGCGAGGAATGCTTGTAACGAAGCGGGGTTCGAGCTGCTTGAAGCGAATCATGTCTGCTCCGCATTCAGCAGCATGTTGCCGTCTGTCGTGTATGTGCAGTGATGCTCGCTCTCGAGATCGCGGTAGAAGCCTCTGAGCTTTTTCCACTTAATGACGGCGAGGGCGGCGTTGAGCATATTCAGGTCGGCGACCTGGATATTCGATGCATACAAATTTTCATTACCCCCGCCTTCAAACGAGACGCGCTCCCTGACGTGTTCCCGCTTTTCGGGGGTACTGGCGGTAACGCGCAAGATACCACCGAGCGTGCCATCGACCAGTTCCAGACCCATCCCGACATCAATGAAGGGGGTTCCAAGAGCTTCTAGCTTTTGCACGACGAAGCGCTTCGACTCTCCCGCATCCATGCATATGAAAGCGAACGTTATGCGGTCCAGCAAGTTAGCCGTACTCGCATCGAGCTGAACTGCATGCGGCAAGATGTAGCGATGCATTCTCGAGTAAATACTGGCGAGATAATCCACTTTCTTCGGCAAATCGCGGAGCATTTCTATTGAAGGAGCTCCCGGGGCGCGGAATGCGTTGTGCTGAAGAAAGTCATCGCCGTCGATCAGCAGAATCTCGCGCACCGGTGTTTTCGCGACCTGGTCCAGTACGTAGGAGCCGGTGCCACCTACACCAATGATTGCGATACGCTCGCTTTCCAGCCGGGCGGTAAGGTGCCGGATCCCAACGCGATCCGATGCAGTCTCCAGATAGTTGAATACGCTATCCTCGTCGACGTCGGGCTGCTTGTACACGCGCGGCGTGGCACCTGGCTTCACAACTGCCGCAGGACCGGCCACGATCGTGGCGTACGTGGACATTTTCTGAAAGTAGTCTGCATACCCCTCCTGCGGTCCCGGTTTGCTCGAAAGCAAGTGCTTTCCAAGTAGCAGCGGATCTGGCGGTATTGTCCCTCCAGGTGTGATGCCTTGGATTGGCGTTCCGTCGGCATTGCAAGGAAACTCTCCGTAGAATTCGACGGTGTGGGGCTCGGGTTTCTGCGTGATATCTCCCGACAGGCAGAGACTGGACGTGATCGTGCCGAGCTTCACTTCGCGCCGCGCGTTAACGTAGGGAACCTCGTGCATCACGAGACACCCTCCTGTGATGCGCATGGCATACCCGTCCTCGCGAAGACGCTTGAGGTCGGAATTAAGATTGAACAGTGCGGCCGACATTGAAGATGCTCCCATTTTTTACTTCAACACTGCCGCCAGCAGCCAGTTCACCGCTATGGGGCTTCGAAACGACCCCGCGGTAGGTAATCGAATACTTGATGTTGGGCATCGGCGGCTCGCCCGGATATGCGATTGCAACCAGTTGTTCAAACGTCACGTTACGGTCGTTGACCTCGACTTCGCGACCATTGACAACGATTTCGATGCGTTTAGGCCCGTTGATGGAGCGCTCGTCGGCGCCATCAAAGCTCTGCTGGGTTTCCATATGCTCAATCCCTTTCACGTTTGGGTGGATAAGGCATCCATCCCCTCTAACCGAGCGCGGACCTGAGCATCTAATTCTGATTCAATGATGCTGTTTAAGCTGGCCTGCACATCTGGAGCGGACACGGAACCAAGCGTATCACATCATTTCTGCTTCATGCAAGCAGTTTAATCAGAATCAGTGGATAGCGATGTACTTGTATTCGATACCGCCACTGCTGGCGATGTCCTCGACGCGCAGAATGTAGCCGTCGTCGACCAGCTTTTTCAGCCGGGTACTCGCATTTTGTACGGAAAGGTCAAGGTCGGCAGCCACTTGGGAGGCTAGAACGGATCGGTGTTTCAGCACGTAGTTCAGCAATTCCCGGCTAGAAGAGCTCATCTCCGGGCCAATTACCTCAAAGGAGTCGCCTCGCCAGATTACTAGCGGCTGCTCCTTTGCCTGAGCGGCATACTTCCAATTGTCTATCAGATCGCGATCGTCCAGATGTTCGAGAAACAGTCCTCTCTCTCGTCGGAATTGCTTGGCAATCGAAAGCACGCTTTCGCGCGGGAACGACGCGTCTGTTGCCTCGATCCCTTCCAACGAAATGCCGAGCACACACGCGTCGGGATGCTTGCTAATGAATTCTGAAAGCTTTTGGTAAACTTCCTTCCCTTGGACGTTCCCAAACGGTTGGGACGTCGTGGTGAAATCGCGGAGCTTGACACGGAGGGCAGTCTGGTTCATCCGCGTAATTTAAAGAGAGTCATCGGGTACCGTCAAGCAAAAAGTCGAAACAGACGTGGGTGCCACGAAGCTCGCGCAAATCGAGTTGATGAGAAAACTCGAGGTTCCCGTGCTTGTTGTAGTGGACCTTGACCTCGAATGTCTCTTGCCGGACCGAGATACGAGCATTGAATTTGTAGGCTACATCCCCGCTCCTCTTCAGTCCGAGGCCGCGTGCCTCGTCTTCGTTGCTGCTGATGCCGCCATTCCGGAAAATCTCCTGAATGAGTGCCACACCAGCGTGCAGGCCCGACGCGCGGATTGCCGTCGCAACTTTCGGGTATCGGGTTTCGAGTACGGGTGCCAGCGTCCCCAAAATTCCGCGGCCACTATCAGATATGACCGCCTGGATGTGCGGCTGGCGGCTCCTTGGATAAAACTGCAACGCCGCAAAGCCGGGAATCGGTGAGTCCGAGTGGTCCCTCACATTGCCAAACAGTTCCGAAAGCACGGTGAAGGCCCCTACCGAATACTGCGCACCCGCACAGCTAACGAAGCTCTTCTGCAGACGACCAGGGATATCCTCATCAGGCGAGACAGGATCAATCATCGCCACTTCCACGACTCCGTTATTGCCGCCTTTGTACAGGCCGGCTTTCGACATCTCCGGCCTGGAAGGAATAATAGAGATCGACGGATCGAGGAAGTCAAAAAAGCCAATCCGGTTGAAATAGTCGAGTGTGGAGTGGCAATCACTGAAGTCGACGGAGACCTTCTTCTCGGCATGTACCAGTTGATTGCAAAGAGCAAGTAGGCGAGCCGTGGCCTCCAGAAGAAGCTTGCTATCCTTCGCGAGTACGAACACTACGTGCTCGCACTTGCTAACGAGTGCAGACTCAGACGACGTCAACGCGTCTTCAAACAGGTCCGCTGTCAGCCATTTCCCAGCAGGTAGCTCAATGCGAAGTTCGCCAGCCTTCGCCAACGACCAGCCGTAGGCGGCATCCTGCACAAAAAGCTCCGGATGGTCATGCATGTACGCGCTGACTGCACTCTTGTCCTCGCCAATTTTGCTTGCGATCACACGAGCTTTTATCCCCGGCTCTTTCTTCAATATCTTTTCTATCTTTTTGTACATGATCCAGCTACCGGTAATGTAATTAATTCGTGGCCGTCTTTATCCTAGCACCAAATTCGTTTGCCTCCGCAAACGGCCAACGCCACCCTCGCCAAGCCGTAACCGATGCTCAGTTGCTTGCTTTACATCTGTAAGCTCGGTATCGAGGTACGTGCGTGAACTTCAAAGAAGTACGGCGCGGTACGCAACGAATGTTTGGGATTTCATCGATCGCCGGCATGAAGTGGCTTCACCTTGCGTGCATCCATTCATGCTAGCCAGCCTTTACGATAAGCGCGCGCATCTATCAGCGCGTGATGCTCGCGGTTGTCTGTTGAATAGTGAACCATTACGGCATTGTGATACGCCAAAGTATCGATTTGCGGCCGGAGATCAGTTCTTGAACTCGTCAAAAAAAGTTGTGTCGACAACGTAGGTTTGTACGGGCCGCAGTCCGAGCTCAAGATGAGCGAGCATGTCAACAAGCTTCTCACCATCGATAAGTTCAATTGGCGGGACGCCGTCGCGGCTTGCTTCACGACGTGCTTCCGCCGTAAATGTTCCCGTTGTGATGATTATGCCCTTGTCGGTTCGCCCAGACATTGCTCCGCGGAAGTCACGAACTTGTGATGGCGACACCGACTTCGCGTAGCGCTTGCATTGAAAGAGGACTTTAAACGACACGAGTGGATTGATTTGTAGCGTGCCGTGCCCATCGATACCCCCATCACCACTGCTGCCTGTGACAACCACTTGCACAAAGCCGGCCTCACGAAGAAGTCGTTGAGATAACCGTTCAAAGCCAGATGCTGGCAAATTCTTAAGTGTTTGAATGAGTTGGTAGCGGTAGTCGTTTGTGACTACGTTTGCGGGCTCCAAGCTTTCCTCTGCGATGGGCTCGGAGCTATCAGCCCGCGCTCGACGCTCCTCGGCAAAAATGCGGTTCCATTTTGTAGCTAAGTTGCGAGACTGATCTATCGAAAGGTTCGTGCGACGACCGGTCTCGGTGAGCGCCCAGACCCCACGTCTCGACGAATCAACTAAACCCTCCCTCACAAGATAGAGCCTTGCCCATCGTATCCGATTGCGGAAGCGTCCTTCCCCTGAGGACAGAATTTCGTTTTGCGCCTCGTCTGAAATATTGAGATCGTGAGCAATACGCTCCACAACTTCGTCCGGTGTACCGGACCCGCCAAGCGCCCTGAGCGCGTCTAATGCAGGCCCCATGTAGCGAAATATTGAAGCGATGTCTTTCTTCTCTTTTGCCATCGTTATATGCGTTTTCGGAAAACAAGCACCCGTTGATTCGTGGAGCACCCCGAGACAAATATGTCGCGGACGTCGAGAATATTACTTCTTCAGCTGACGAGTGTGGGGGACGGCTCTTAGAAAAAAGACCCATAAATCTCTCGACTTATGGGTCCGACTTTCTCGCGCTATGAGGTTACTTAGAGCCTAGGTTAAACATCAATATTCCCCGCCCGCAACGCATTCGACTCAATAAACGCCCGCCGCGGCTCGACGTCATCCCCCATCAGCGTAGTAAAGATCCCATCCGCCGCGATCGCGTCTTCGATCTGCACACGCAGCAGACGCCGCACGGCCGGATCCATCGTCGTTTCCCACAGCTGCTCGGGGTTCATCTCGCCGAGCCCCTTATAGCGTTGTTTGGAGACGTTGCGTTCAGCATCCGCCAACAGCCACTTCATCGCGCTCTTGAAGTCCGCCACGGCCATGCTGCGCTCACCGCGCTTGATAACCGCGCCTTCCCCAATAAGCCCCTTGAACGTATTCGCGGTGGTCACGAGTTGCTGATAATCCGCCGTGTGCTGGAATTCCTGGTCGATGACCGAAACCCGCACGTTGCCGTGATGCGTGCGCTCGACATGCAGCGCCCGCTGTTCGCGAACCGGGTCATACGAAGGCACCACGCGCACTTCGTTCTTCAAAGCCTCGTCATGCAACGCAGCGTGAAGCGCCTTCGCCGACGCCTCAGTCGAAGCCTCGGTGGAGAGATCGATCACAACCCCATCCATGACCGCTTCCAGCGCAGCCGGGTCATACAACCGGCTCAACCGCTCGATCACGCTTTGCGACAGCAGATACGACCGCGCCAGCTCCCCAAGCGCATCACCCGAAATCGCCGCAGCATTCTCACCCGGCACCAGCTCCGACCCTTGCAGCGCCAACCGCAGCATATGCGCGTTGAGCTCCACGTCATCCTTCAGATACCGCTCGTCCTTGCCCGCCTTGATCTTGTAAAGCGGCGGCTGCGCGATATACACGTACCCGCGCTCGATCATGTCCGGCATCTGGCGATACAGGAACGTGAGCAGCAGCGTCCGGATGTGCGCACCGTCGACGTCCGCGTCGGTCATGATGATGATGCGGTGATAGCGGAGCTTCTCGAGGTTGTAATCGTCCTTGCCGATCCCGCACCCGAGCGCGGTCACGAGCGTGACGATCTGCTCCGACGACAGCAGCTTGTCGTAGCGCGCCTTCTCGACGTTCAGCACCTTGCCGCGCAGCGGCAGGATCGCCTGGAACTTCCGGTCACGCCCTTGCTTCGCCGAACCACCTGCCGAGTCACCCTCGACGATGTAGATTTCGCACTTCGCCGGGTCTTTCTCCTGGCAGTCCGCGAGCTTGCCGGGCAGGCCGACGCCGTCGAGCACGCCCTTGCGTCGCGTCATTTCCCGCGCCTTTCGCGCAGCATCCCGCGCCCGAGCAGCCTCAACGATCTTCCCGCAGATGATCTTCGCGTCGATCGGCGTTTCCAAAAGGAATTCTTCCAGCGCCTTCGCCACAACTTCCTCAACCGGCGCACGAACTTCGGAAGAAACCAGCTTGTCCTTCGTCTGCGAGCTGAACTTCGGCTCCGGCACCTTCACGGACAGCACGCACGACAGCCCTTCGCGCATGTCGTCGCCGGTCGTCTCGACCTTCGCCTTCTTCGCGATTTCGTTGTCGGTGATGTACTTGTTGATGACGCGCGTCATCGCGGCCCGCAGACCGGTCAGGTGCGTGCCGCCGTCGCGCTGCGGAATGTTGTTCGTGAAGCACAGCACGTTCTCGTTGTAGCTGTCGTTCCACTGCATCGCGACTTCGACACCCACGCCGTCCTTCTCGCCGTTCGCGAAGAACACGGTCGGGTGCAGGTTGGTCTTCGTCTTGTTGATGTACTCGACGAAGCCCTTCACCCCGCCGGCGAACGCGAAATCGTCTTCCTTGCCCGAGCGCAGGTCGGTGAGGCGAATCCGCACGCCGTTGTTCAGGAACGAGAGTTCACGCATCCGCTTCGCGAGGATGTCGTAGTGATACTCGACCGTGCCGAAAATGGTCGGATCGGCCATGAAGTGCACTTCGGTGCCGCGGTTCTCGGTGTCGCCGGTCACGAGCATCGGCGACACTTCCACGCCGTCCACCACCTCGATCACGCGATCCTGCGCGACGCCGCGGTGGAACTCCATGAAGCGCTTCTTGCCGTCGCGGCGCACGGTGAGGCGCAGCCAGCTCGACAGCGCGTTCACGCACGACACGCCCACGCCGTGCAGGCCGCCCGACACCTTGTAGCTGTTCTGGTCGAACTTGCCGCCGGCGTGCAGCTCGGTCATCACGATCTCGGCGGCGCTGCGCTTCGGCTCGTGCTTGTCGTTCATCTTCACGTCGGTCGGAATCCCGCGGCCGTTGTCGGTCACGGAAATCGAATTGTCGGCGTGAATCGTCACGTGGATGTCGTTGCAATACCCGGCCAACGCTTCGTCGATCGAGTTGTCGAGCACCTCGAACACGAGGTGGTGCAGACCGGTGCCGTCCGACGTGTCGCCGATGTACATCCCGGGGCGCTTGCGCACCGCTTCCAGACCTTCGAGGATCTGGATCGACGAGGCGCCGTAGCTGCTGTTATCGGGTTGCGAATTGTGCTGTTCACTCATGGATATCTTCCGGTTCTGCGGGGCCACTCTCGTGGCGGCGCGGTGCGTTTCAGCGAGGGAAATCGCCGGCCGCTCCAGTTTCCTGGCCCGCCCCAAGTGCCGAAAAGGCACTAAAAGGGCGGGTTGTCGGTTCGCCATAAAAACGCCAAAGGGGCTTGCCGCCCCCTGGTGTGTGTCGCGATGTCGAGCGCGTCAGATGCGCATCGGCATCACGACATACTTGAACTCGTCGTTCTCGGGCACGGTGATCAGCGCGCTCGAGCTGGCGTCGCCGAGGCTCACCTGCACGGTGTCGACCTTCAGGTTCGCGAGCACGTCGAGCAGATACGTGACGTTGAAGCCGATGTCGACGGTATCGCCCTGGTAGGCGATTTCGAGTTCTTCCTGCGCCTCTTCCTGATCGGCGTTGGTCGACATGATCTTCAGCTGGCCCGGCGCGATGATGCAGCGCACGCCCTTGAACTTGTCCGAGGTCAGGATGGCCGCGCGCTGCAGCGAACGCTGCAGTTCTTCACGGCCGATCTCGAACGTGTTCTTGTGCGCCTTCGGGATCACGCGCTGGAAGTCGGGGAACTTGCCCTCGACGAGTTTCGACACGAGCTCGACCTGGCCGAACGTGAACTTGGCCTGGGTTTGCGCGATGTCGATGGTGACGGTGTCGTCGATGTCTTCGAGCAGGCGCTGCAGCTCGAGAATCGTCTTGCGCGGCACGATGACTTCCTGGCGGCCGAACGTGCCGCCTTCGAGCTTCATCGACGAGAACGCGAGGCGGTGGCCGTCGGTGGCCACGGCCATCAGCTGGTCGCCGTCGACGACGAGCAGCATGCCGTTCAGGTAGTAGCGGATGTCCTGCTGCGCCATCGCGAAGTGCACCATGCCGAGCAACTGGCGGAACGACTTCTGCGGGACGGTCAGCGTGGCGCCGAAATCCTTCGCCTGCGCGACGGTCGGGAACTCGTCGGCCGCCAGCGTCTGCAGGGCGAAGCGGCTCTTGCCCGATTGAACGGTGAGGCGCTTGTCGGCGAGCGATAGCGTGACCTGGCCGTCAGGCATCGCGCGCAGGATGTCGAGCAGCTTGCGGGCCGCGACGGTGGTCGCGATCTGGTCGCCGCCGACGCCGAAATCGGCGCGCGTGGTGATCTGCAGCTCCAGGTCGGTCGACAGGAATGAAACGTCCGGGCCGTTCTTGGTGATCAGCAGGTTGGCGAGGATCGGCAACGTATGGCGGCGTTCGACGATGCCGCTGACCGTTTGCAGCGGCCTGAGGAGGGTGTCTCGTTCGGTCTTGACCAGTTGCATAGAGTTCCTTCGTTGAGTAACGGCCTGCAGCGCAGCAGCCACGCAGCGCCCCGCCGGCCGGGCTCTTGGCCCGCCACCACCGGGGCGGTCAAACCAGTATTGTGCCTCAAAACCGAACCGCCCCCCTTAAATTGGGGCGGAGGCCGAATTATCAAGCGCGGTGCGCGCGCTCAGCCCTTCAGCGTCTGTTCCAGCACGTGCAGCTCGTGGTTGAGCTGCGAGTCCTTGCTGCGCTCGTCGGCGATCTTGCGCACCGCGTGCAGCACGGTGGTGTGATCGCGCCCGCCGAACAGCTCGCCGATTTCCGGCAGGCTCTTCTGCGTGAGTTCCTTCGCGAGATACATCGCAATCTGTCGCGGCCGCGCGATGTTCGCGGGGCGCTTCTTCGAGTACATGTCGGCGACCTTGATGTTGTAGAAGTCGGCGACGGTCTTCTGGATGTTCTCGACCGAAATCTGCCGGTTCTGCACGGTCAGCAGGTCCTTCAGCGCTTCCTTGGTCAGCTCGATCGAGATCTCGCGGCCGTGGAACTTCGAGTACGCGAGGATCTTGCGTAGCGCGCCTTCGAGTTCGCGCACGTTCGAGCGCAGGTGCTTCGCGACGAAGAACGCGACGTCTTCCGACAGGTTCACGCCTTCCGACTGCGCCTTGCGCATCAGGATCGCGACGCGCATTTCGAGTTCGGGCGGCTCGATCGCGACGGTGAGGCCCGAGTCGAAGCGCGAGATCAGGCGATCGTCGATGCCGGAGATTTCCTTCGGATACGTGTCGCTGGTGATGATCACCTGCGCCTTGTTCGCGACGAGCGCCTCGAATGCGTAGAAGAATTCCTCTTGCGTGCGCGACTTGCCGGAGAAGAACTGGATATCGTCGATCAGCAGCAGGTCGAGCGAATGGTAGTAGCGCTTGAAGTCGTCGAACGCCTTGCGCTGGTACGCCTTCACCACGTCGGACACGTATTGCTCGGCGTGGATGTAGCGGATCCGCGCGCCGGCCTTGTCGAGCAGCAGCTGGTTGCCGATCGCGTGGATCAGGTGGGTCTTGCCAAGGCCGACGCCGCCGTACAGGAACAGCGGGTTGTACGAGATGCCCGGGTTGTCCGCGACCTGAATCGCGGCGGCGCGCGCGAGCTGGTTCGCCTTGCCGGTCACGAAGTTGTCGAACGTGAGCACCGGATTCAGCTTCGAACGTTCGTACATCGAATCGGCTTCACCGCCGTTCGCGGGTGCGGCGCCCGGGCCCGGGCGCCACGTGCGGCGGCCAGCCGCGGCTTCGTGCGCGGGCAGGCTCGGCAGGTCGATGTCGGCGTCGTCGGCGTTCAGGTGGTGCGCGGCGGCCGCCGACGGCGTCATCGGCACGTCGGCCGGCGCGCTGGGCGCGGCGGCGGCATGCGCGGTCAGGTTGGCGGCGATCGCGGCGACCGTCGCGGCCGGGCCGCTCGGCGCCAGCGGCGCGCGCGGGGCGGCCGGTGCGGCGCCCGCGGGCGTGCTGCGCATGCCCGCCTTCGGATCGAGGATGAACTGGACTTCGATCGGCGTGTTCCAGAATTCACGGGCCAGATCGGCGATCCGGCCCGAAAACTGGCTCTTGACCCAGTCCAGCTTGAAACGGTTCGGCGCGGCGATGGACAGCGTGTTCGCCGACGCATCGAAGGCCACCGGGGCCAAGGGTTTGATCCACGTCACGTACTGCTGGGGCGTCAGCTCGCGCTCCAGCAGTGCGGAACAGTGTTGCCAGAAATCGTTCATCAAGTAACTGTCGTTTTTTGCGTGCACAGCGCGGCTCGCCGGCGCCCTTGTCGCGGTCGCGCAACAAGGCCCGAAGCGGTCGTGCGAGCGTGCGTCGGACGCCTGCGTCACAGTGTTGGAGGGGCGGGCGCGAGCCGAAGCGGCGTGCGGGATTCTTGGAGATAAGGCGAGATTCTAACGCCAAACGCGGCCACAGCGGGACTTATCCACAGGCTGTGTTTGTGGGTCGCGGGGCCGGATCGGAGCGGCCCGGCACAGGCAAGCGACTCCTAAAGTATTGACCGTCAAGAGAAAAACGGTTTAAATAGCGGGTTCCGCGAAAACCAATCCTGTATTCCCGGCGATTGCGTTCGCCCGAATGCCTCCGGTTAAGGGCACGCGGTCCCCTGAATTTCGACATTCTCGAACAAGTGAGAACATCATGAAACGTACTTACCAACCGTCCGTGACGCGCCGCAAGCGCACCCATGGCTTCCGTGTCCGTATGAAGACGGCAGGTGGCCGCAAGGTCATCAACGCTCGCCGCGCGAAGGGCCGCAAGCGCCTCGCCATCTAAGGCAGGTTGCGCGCTGTGTCCGCCGTCCGCAGTCCTGCGGAAGGTGCCGTCGAGCCGGGTGCGAATCCGTCGCAGACGAAAGCCGCCTTCCCGAAAGCTGCGCGACTTCTGAAAACGGATGAATTTTCATCCGTTTTTCGTTTGCGCCCCTGGCGGCGCTCCGCGCACTTCGTGATCTACGGCAAGCCGACCGGGCAGCCCGCGCGTCTGGGGCTTGTCATCGGCAAGAAGTATGCGCCGCGAGCGGTCACCCGTAACCTCGTGAAGCGGCTGGCGCGCGATCAGTTTCGCCTGCGCCGCGCCGAATTCGCCGGTTACGACCTGCTGCTGCGGCAGCACACGCGCTTCGACAAGAAAGCGCTGCCGAGCGCGGCTTCCGCCCCGCTCGCGGCGATGTGCGCGGCCGAAATCCGCGAACTGCTCGACAGGGCAGTCCGGGAAATCGCGCGCCGTGCGTCGAAGCCCGCGTCCGAGTGACGCATCCGTGCCCCGGCGCGGCGTTCGCGCCCGCCCGGCCGGTTTTGACGCGGCGTCGTACGGCGCCGCCCAAGGTATGGAAACGGTATTGATCGCCTTGCTGCGCTTCTACAAGGTTGCCGTGAGCCCGATGCTCGGCAACCGTTGCCGTTTTTATCCTTCCTGTTCGGATTACGCGCGCGAGGCAATCCAGTATCATGGCGCCGCGCGCGGCACGTATCTCGCCGTCAGGCGCGTGTGCCGATGCCATCCGTTTTCCGCGGGCGGCATCGACCTCGTCCCGCCGCCCAATTCCGACACTCGCGCTCGCGGCGAAGCCGACGCGCGGTCCCATCGACTCTGAGACAACGCATGGATATCAAACGCACCGTCCTATGGGTGATCTTCTTCATGTCAGCTGTCATGCTGTACGACAACTGGCAGCGGGACCATGGACGCCCGTCGATGTTCTTCCCGAGCGCCACGCAGACGGCCCCGGCCGCTGCCGGCGGCGCATCGGGCACGGGCGCGACGACGACCGCAGGTGACGTGCCTGCCGCCGCGGCCGGCGCCGCACCGTCGACCACGGCCCCGGCCGCGCAGGCGCAGCTCGTGAAATTCTCGACCGACGTGTACGACGGCGAAATCGACACGCGCGGCGGCACGCTCGCGAAGCTGACGCTGAAGAAGCAGGGCGACGGCAAGCAGCCCGACCTGTACATCACGCTGTTCGACCACACGGCCGGCCATACGTACCTCGCGCGCACGGGCCTGCTCGGCGGCGATTTCCCGAACCACAACGACGTCTACACGCAGCTGAACCCCGGCTCGACGTCGCTGACGGGCGACCAGAACACGCTGAAGCTGTCGTTCGAATCGCCGGTGAAGGGCGGCGTGAAGGTCATCAAGACCTACACGTTCACGCGCGGCAGCTACGTGATCGGCGTCGACACCAAGATCGACAACGTCGGCACCGCCCCGGTCACGCCGACGGTCTACATGGAACTCGTGCGCGACAACACGGCCGTCGAAACGCCGATGTTCTCGCATACGTTCCTCGGGCCGGCGGTCTATACGGACGCGAAGCATTTCCAGAAGATCGACTTCAGCGACCTCGACAAGAACAAGGCGAACTTCGAGAAGTCCGCCGACAACGGCTGGGTCGCGATGGTGCAGCACTACTTCGCGTCGGCCTGGATTCCGCAGCAGGGCGCGAAGCGCGACATCTACGCTGAAAAGATCGATCCGGCGCTGTACCGCGTCGGCGTGAAGCAGCCGGTCGCCGCGATCGCGCCGGGCCAGTCGGCCGACGTGCAGGCGCGCCTGTTCGCCGGTCCGGAAGAAGAGCGCATGCTCGAAGGCATCGCGCCGGGCCTGGAGCTCGTGAAGGACTACGGCTGGGTGACGATCATCGCGAAGCCGCTGTTCTGGCTGCTCGAGAAGATTCACGGCTATGTCGGCAACTGGGGCTGGGCGATCGTGCTGCTGACGGTGCTGATCAAGGCCGTGTTCTTCCCGCTGTCGGCTGCAAGCTACAAGTCGATGGCGCGCATGAAGGAAATCACGCCGCGCATGCAGGCGCTGCGCGAACGCTTCAAGAGCGATCCGCAGAAGATGAACGCCGCGCTGATGGAGCTGTACAAGACCGAGAAGGTCAATCCGTTCGGCGGCTGCCTGCCGGTCGTGATCCAGATCCCGGTGTTCATCTCGCTGTACTGGGTGCTGCTCGCATCGGTCGAAATGCGCGGCGCGCCGTGGATTCTGTGGATTCACGACCTGTCGCAGCGCGATCCGTTCTTCATCCTGCCGGTGCTGATGGCCGTGTCGATGTTCGTGCAGACGAGCCTGAACCCGACGCCGCCGGACCCGGTCCAGGCGAAGATGATGAAGTTCATGCCGATCGCGTTCTCGGTGATGTTCTTCTTCTTCCCGGCAGGTCTCGTGCTGTACTACGTCGTGAACAACGTGCTGTCGATCGCGCAGCAGTACTACATCACGCGCAAGCTCGGCGGCGTGAAGAAGAAGCCGGCCTGACGTCAGTCGTACTCGTGGGCGGCCAGCCGCCCGCGAGGCACGCAAAAAAAGCCGCATGGTTCATGACCATGCGGCTTTTTGTTTCCTCGGCGGCGGCGCGGGCGGTTGCTGCTGCTCAGGCCTTCTTCGCTTCGAGTTTCGGATCGCCGTAGAACTGCTCGACCAGTTCCTGAACCAGGTAGCGCTGATGCGGGGACAGCGCCTCGATCTTCGAAGCAAGTTCGATCGTCTCGGGTGTCGGCGGATAGCGTTCGTCGCGTGGCAGCGGTTGCGGCGTCGGATGTTCGACCACGCTCGGCGACGGCCCGTAATGCAGCCAGTGCACTTCGACGCGCAACCATTCGGCCAGCGTTTCGAGTTTGTCCGACGTCGGGATCGTGCGGCCCGTCAGCCATTTGTGCGCGGTCTGCGGCGAAACGGGATGCGTTCCGCGGTGGCGCAGATTGAATCGGTTCGCCAGTTCCGTCGCGCCCGTGACCTTCTCCGGGCTGCGCCGCAGGGCGAATTTCAGGCGTTCCGAGAACGCGGCTTTTTCTTCGGATGTCGGCATGAGGGAGATTGTGCAATTTCATCGCCGCATCTCAGACAACCATATGGGATAAACGTATCTCATTCGGATGAATCCCAGCCCGGATCAGGATGGTCGATGAAATTGAGGGACGCAGTGTCGAGCCGCTCCAGCAAACATACTTGTCCGAAATGGTCGGTGTGTCGTGACACCGAAGTCATACTCGGCTTATCCCCGGCGGGATAAATTCGGGCAAATCCGAATCGGGCGCCGCGGCCGGTGGCTTATAAGCCCGCACGCTACAATGCCGGCGTTCCTTTGCCCGAACTGTTGCGCGGGCGCACCATTGACTCGCTGATTACCCGATTGCTCCGATTGCCATGCTCGCTACCGATTCCGATCCGATCGTCGCCATTGCCACTGCTGCCGGTCGGGGCGGCATCGGCGTCGTCCGCGTGTCGTTCGGGCGCGGCGGCGAGGCGGCCGCGCTGCCGCTGATCGACGCGTTGTGCGGGCAGAAGCTTGCGCCGCGCCATGCGAGCTACGTGCCGTTCCTCGACGCGCACGGCGCGCCGCTCGACCGCGGGATCGCGCTGTATTTCCCTGCGCCGCATTCGTATACCGGCGAGCACGTGCTCGAGCTGCAGGGGCATGGCGGGCCGATCGTGATGCAGTTGCTGCTGCAGCGCTGCCTGGATGCGGGGCGCGGCTTCGGGCTGCGGCTCGCGGAGCCGGGGGAATTCACGCGGCGTGCGTTCCTGAACGACAAGCTCGACCTCGCGCAGGCCGAGGCCGTTGCCGACCTGATCGAGGCGAGCACCGAGGCGGCGGCGCGCTCGGCCGGGCGTTCGCTCGACGGCGCGTTCTCGCGGCAGATCCATGCGCTCGTCGACGACGTGATCACGCTGCGGATGCTGGTCGAGGCGACGCTCGATTTTCCGGAGGAGGAAATCGACTTCCTCGAAGCGGCCGACGCGCGCGGCAAGCTCGCGAAGATCCGCGCGCAGCTCGCGCACGTGCTCGGCGATGCGCGGCAGGGCGCGCTGTTGCGCGAAGGGCTGTCGGTCGTGCTGGCGGGGCAGCCGAACGTCGGCAAGTCGTCGCTGCTGAATGCGCTGGCGGGCGCCGAGCTGGCGATCGTCACGCCGATCGCCGGCACGACGCGCGACAAGGTCGCGCAGACGATCCAGGTCGAAGGGATTCCGCTGCACATCATCGATACGGCCGGGCTGCGCGAGACGGAGGATGAAGTCGAGCGGATCGGCATCGCGCGCACGTGGAGCGAGATCGAGCGCGCGGACGTCGTGCTGCATCTGCTCGATTCGCGCACGGGGATGACGCCCGATGACGCAGTGATCGCCGCGCGGTTTCCGGGCGGCGTGCCGGTGGTGCGCGTGTTGAACAAGACGGATTTGACGGGCGTGCCGGCGTGTGTCGAGCATCCGGCGGCGGAAGGCGATCTGACCGAGGTCCACCTGTCGGCGAAGCGCGGCGACGGGATCGACATGCTGCGCGCGGAATTGTTGCGGATTGCGGGATGGCAGGCGGGGGCCGAAGGCGTCTATCTGGCGCGCGAGCGGCATCTGATCGCGCTGCGAGCCGCGCAGGAACATCTCGCGCAGGCGGCGGATCACGCGGAGCAGCGCGCGCAGTCGCTCGATCTGTTTGCCGAGGAACTGCGGCTCGCGCAGGAGCAGCTCAATGCGATTACCGGGGAATTCACGTCGGATGATCTGCTGGGGGTGATTTTCAGCAGGTTTTGTATTGGGAAATAAAAGACCGCATTGTTTTTAAAAATAAAAACACCTGAGAGGTGACGCCCTTGCGCCGCTCATGAAGAAGGATCGTGTGTGGCGACGACAAAAATATACGGTTTTTGACATTTCTCGATGCAATCGATTGATTGCCTATTTTCCGTCGTCTTTCATAAGACAAAGATCAATGTCTCGGCCTGCGTGTCAGCCGCCCGATGTGCTCGACACTCCTTGAATGGCGATACACGCCGGGCGGCGAAGGCGGAGACGCCTTTTCGGCGACGCAGATTTGTCTCGGTTTATTTGTCGGATCATGCGGAATATGCATCAATTTCGGGTGTCGATTTATTGAGATATCCGGTGCGGATTGGACAAATCCCGTGGAGACGCTTGCGATATTGAATCGACACTGTAATTCTCGAATGACGCCATTCGTCCCTGAATGGCGGAAGTGCTCGACTTTGACGAGTTCTATTTCGAGGAAAGCATGTTCGATCACAACCACTACGTTCCAGTATTGAAATGGCGTCAAGGGGAATACCTTGCGCTATCCCGATTGGCGGCGACCGTCATGGATTGGGTAACACCGTTGTTCGAGGTGCCGACGGAGGCTTGGGACTTTGAAGCTGAAGCGCCAGCCAAGAGCCTCGACGAGCACTTGAGCAAGTTTGGCATGCGACTCAAACAGAAATGGGATACGCGACGTTGTTTTGTCGATTCTCCGTTTATCGACGGCGACGCATGTGTCGAGAGCGGCGCACATCATCTGGCCCATATCTTCGACTTGGCGCGTGCCGCCGGAGCCATGCCCGTTCCGGTGTTTGGATTGGACCGTTCCGAAGCGTACGTGGCTGCCGTCAGGACGATTGTCGATCGCGATGGGCGTGGAGCCTGCCTTCGATTGACGCCGGACGACTTCGGTATTTCGATGCGTGCGGAGGTGAACGCGTTGCTGGAGGGAATCGGAATAGGGGAGGGCGCGTGCGATCTCGTACTCGATTGCGCGGCCGACATTGCAACCAGCCCGAAGATGCAGGCATTGGTGTGGAAGGGACTGCTCGACGAATTGCCCAAGTTCGACGAGTGGCGGTCCGTCACGATTGCCGGGACATCGTTCCCGCAGAGGTTGCCGTCGGCGTCGTATCGACCGTCGGGCCGGATCAAGCGTCATGACTGGCTTGGCTACAAATCCCTTGTCGGAATGCTGCCTGCCGGCACACGCGTGCCGACTTTCGGTGACTACGCCGTGGCGCATCCGGAGACCGAACTGATCGATCCACGCATGCTCGATCCGACTGCCAGGGTGAAGTACACCATCGACGATGAGTGGTTCATCGCGATGGGCGTGCAGGTCAAGAAACACGGGCGCGCGCAGTACGCCGATATCTGCCGGAGCATCGTGTCCGCCCGGCCGCCGATCTTCATGGGCCGCGCTTACTCACACGGTGATCAATTCATCGAGGACTGCGCGAGCGGCAGGGGAAGTACCGGTGGTGCATCGACCTGGCCGATGGTCGGAAGCAACCATCATGTCACGAAGGTTGTGAGGGATGTCGCCACCTTGTTCGGCGCTTCAACGCTTCCCTGACCTGCGCGCGAAGCGACGACGGAGAAAGGTGTTGCGTGAGCAGCGTATACAGCGCTTGTCTGCTGCCGCGCAGCGCCTTTTTGTCGGTTTCAAGGGCTTCGAGAATGGCCAGCGCTTCGTTACGCCACAGAAGATGGGCGACATGGAAGGGGGAAATGCCGGGGTTCATTGACGCGGCGCGCTCGGTCTCGATGTGAACCGCTCCGCGTGGGCCGACATGCGACACCTTGATGCCCCACCATGGTGGAAGCAGGGGCGCCGCTTCGACGAAGTGCCGTTCGCTCACGACGAGCGTCGCCTTGTCGAGCGCTCGCGAGTAGGCATCGATCTGCAGCGGAAGACGGTGCAGTGTGTCGGTATCGCTTTTCAGCTCATATCCGTGAATGACGCCATTGATCACCGCGATGTCGACCCTGCATGCGCCGTGTTCGAGCCCCAACTCTTCCACGACGAGCACGTTGGGGTTCGACAGCGGCTCTGCAAGGACCTTTTTCATGACAGCGGTTCGAACGTCGCGATCGCGTGTTGCGATACGAGGCGTTTGATTGCCGTTTGAAAATTTCGCCACGGTGGAGGGCCCTTGAATCGGTATGCAGCGGGGCATGTTAACACAGGGGGAGGGGGCCTTTATCCCCGCTGTCGTCAGGCCGATCCTGCGTCGGTCTCATGCCTGATGGCGAAATTGGGACGCCCGTCGATGCGAGGCCGGACGTTTAATCCCAATGACGATGATGGTGATAATACCCGCCTCCACCGTAATACCCGCCACCATCAGGCACCACGACACAGCCGCTCAACAACACGGCGACGCCGGCAATCAGCAAAAGGGTCTTCTTCATCGCGTTCACCTGCTCGGATTCAATATGAAACCCAGCATAGCGAGCGGCTCCGGCCCGGGCTGTAAGCGATCGTATCCCCGCGCCGCAATCCGTAACGGTGGATTATTCCGGTCACAATGACCGTAACAATTGGCCAAACAGCAGACGTTTCAGGCGACGACGACCCGGTTTCGCCCCGTATCCTTCGCCCGATACAGCGCGGCATCGGCGGCTTCGATCAACGCGTCGGGAGTCGACAGATCGTCGGCCGACACGGTCGCGCAGCCGACGCTGACGCTCACGCGTCCGGCCGGCGAGTCGGGCATCGCGAGGTCGAGCCGCAGCACCGCGTCGCGCACTTCGTCGGCCACCACGCGCGCACCGCGCGCGCCGGTGTTCGGCAGCACGATCGCGAATTCCTCGCCGCCGTAGCGCGCGACGATGTCGGCGGGCCGCCGCACCGCGCCGGCCAGTGCATTCGCGACGGCGATCAGGCACGCATCGCCCTTCACGTGACCGAACGCATCGTTGTACGCCTTGAAGTGATCGACGTCGACCATCAGCAGCGACAGCGGTTCGCCTTGCCGCCGCGCCTGCAGGAACAGCGTATGGAAATGATCGTTGAAGTGGCTGCGGTTGAACGCGCCCGTGAGCCCGTCGCGCGCGGACGAGCGGATCAACGTCGCGTGCGCTTCGAACAACTGCTGATACAGCATCGTCACTTCCCACGCGAGCACGCACACGAGCACGCCGGGCGTGAACATGCTGAACACGCGCGCGACATACCAGCCGACCGTGAAGCGGTTCGTGCTCAGCAAGTTCAGCGTCGTATCGGTGAGACACGCGAGCACCGCGATCGCGAGCCACAGATCGAGTGTCGTGCGCAGCCGGCCGGTGACCACGACGGCCACGAGCGCGAGCAAATTGAGGATCCACACGACGAGCGCAATGCCGTTGACGGGCAGCACGGCAGCGTCGCGGGGCGGATGGAACGCGGGCGGCAGCGAGACGTTCAGCGCGAGCGCGCACAGGAGCGCTGCGGTGATCGCCGGGCCGCCGACGAGCGCAATCGTCCAGCGGCGCGTCTCCTTTGCGCCGATCGGGGTGCGCGTCAGTCGCTCGCGAGCGAACAGCGCGGCCATCACGAAGCACGGAAAGCCGGCATGCCAGAAGATCCACATCCATGCGGCGCTTTGCGGGCGTGCGCCGAGCAGGCCATGCGGGGCGAACACGCCGGGAAAGGTGAGCAGTTGCAGCGCGACGGCGAGCGCGGTGAACGCATAGGCGCCGCCGAGCGCACCGAGCACAGGCTGGCGCGTGACGGTGAATTGCGCGCCGAGGAAGAACGCCGCGATGCTCGCGGTCGTGAACACGGTGAGCGCGCACATCGGCATGAACGGCTCGACGGGCGGCAGCGCGACGTTCGCGTGCGGCGCGGCGATCCCGAGCGTGAGCAGGATGACGAGCGCCGTCAGCGCGCCGAACCACAGCTGACGTTGCGTCGTGTGCTGGATCAGGATGCCTTCCATGGGGTCCCCCGGACACGCGTGCGAAGCGCCCGATCTTGCGCCGGGCGGCACGCATCCCGATCGCGGCGCGACCGGTGCGGCCCGATCCTATCGCGTTATTGGCATCCGCTCAAATGCCGAGCCCCGGGCCGAAGTTGCCGGCGACGCAGCGCGTGACGGCATCGACGTCCGCGTAGTCCTGTTCGGGCAGGCCGTCGAGCATCGACAGCACCTCGTTACTGGCGCCGGCGTCGCGCGCGGCATCGACGATCGCATCCTTGTTCGCCGGATAGCGGACGGCCGCCAGCACATCGGCGATCTGCAGGTCGATCGTTTCGTTCGGGATATCGTGCGGAGGAATGGCGGGCTTGTCGTTCACGTCGGTGTCTCGCGGGTTGGGCGGGAATCGGATCGCGCGCAAGGGCTGTACCCGCGTCGCATACGACCCGGCCCGGATGCCCGGCCGGCGCGGGCTGCGGACCGGCGGTAAGAAGTCAGTGCCCGCGCCGCACGCGGCGCCACGGATGCTTCCAGTCGATGTGCGGGGCGTTCTCGTCGCGCGGATGCTGGCGGCGATGCTCCTGCCAGAGTTCGTCGGAAAATAGCGCAGCCACGATGACGAGCGGCAGCACGAGGAAAATTCCGAGTATGACTTGCTCGATCACGATAGCCTCCTTGCGGTGGCAGGAACCCTTGCTCCCATTCTAGGCTCTGAACTGCGCCCGCGTTCAAATTCTTACAGTGCGAAACGGGCCCGGACGTGGCCGCGCCGCGCGGGCGTTCCGCGTGTGCGCCGGCATCAAAAGGGACATGACCATGCAACTCCAGAACGACACCAACACGCTCGCGCTGCGCCCGCTGGAGCGCCAGGACCTGCGCTTCGTCCACGAGCTGAACAACGACGCGAAGATCATGCGCTACTGGTTCGAGGAGCCGTACGAAACCTTCTCGGAACTGTCGCAACTGTACGACCGCCACGTGCACGACCAGCGCGAACGCCGCTTCGTCGCGGTCGACGCGCAAGACGAACTGGTCGGCCTCGTCGAGCTGATCGAGCTCGACTACATTCACCGCCGCGGCGAGTTCCAGATCATCATCGCGCCGCAATGCCAGGGGCGCGGCTACGCGGGCCAGGCGACGCGCCTCGCGATCGAGTATGCGTTCAAGGTGCTGAACATGCGCAAGCTTTACCTGATCGTCGATACGTCGAATGCGGCGGCGATCCATGTGTACGAAAAATGCGGATTCCAGCACGAGGCGGAATTGAAGGAGGAATTTTTCGGGAATGGCGCGTATCACAACGCTTATCGCATGTGCATCTTCCAGCGTGATTATTTCGAGCGCCAGCAAATCGGGCTGAATAAAGCAGGGTAAACGCCACGCGGACGAAAGGCGCTTGCGACGGGGGCTCGGCGGCGCCGAATGGATGCGGGGAACTACGGATAAATACGGATACGCTTATACCTGGCATTTTTCTTGTTTCAGGTAAATGCGATTGTGCGCCACGGTAAAGTCGAATCGTTTCGGATGACTTTATGTGCGATGCATCAAAATGGTCCGGATAGCGAAATGGATTATCCAAACCGTTCAACCGCAGCATTGTAACTTTGATGAAAGCCTTGCCGGATAACGGTTTCCGCCCGGCGGCGAAGGCCCATCCGCAATTCGGTGGCGCTTGCCACTCGCGCGCGTCGCGCCAAAAGCAGCTTGCGCACGGGGTGCGACAATCCGCCGCTATTGCAGTCGCACAACAAATGTGCTTGCTATCGTTTGCCGGTCTTCTAAAGTGAAAAACGCGGGTTCACGATCACCTTTAAACACATAGCTAACCCAGCCTGGGTGCCCGCAAGCCTGGAGACAGAACATGACGAAGCGTACCGGTGTCCTTTTTGCCCTTGTCGGCGCATTTTGCGCTGTGTCGATTGCCCAGGCCGGCGGCGATTCGGCCGTCAAGCCGAAGCAGGAAATCCAGCTGACGAAGAATGCATGGGGCTGCCTGTCGAAAGACAATCTGGACTCCGTATTGAGTCACGAACGTGACGGCAAGTCGCAGGCGAAGCAGCAGTACTTCGACGACTTCCGCTGTCTGTCGGTGCCGGAAGGCCAGCGCTTCCGCGTGGTGGCGGTCGACCAGGGCGACGTGCAATTCGTCAGCGCCGACAATAGCGACCAGCAAGGTCTCTGGACCGATTCGCGCTTCGTCAAGCAGTAACCGCCCATTCGCCGCGCCGTCGTACGACGCGCGAGCGCGCCGGTCCGACGAGCGGGCGGCGCGAACCGAACACGGCCCGGCGCATGCCGGGCCGTTGTGCTGTGAACGGCGCATGACGCACGCCGGGCGGCGCGCATTCGGTATCATCACGGCCCGACCGAACCGAATGCCCGCCCGGGCCGTATCCGCATGGCGCTGAAATCCACGATCTACAAAGCCGAACTGCAAATCGCCGACATGGATCGGCATTACTACGCCGATCACGCGCTGACGGTGGCGCGCCATCCGTCGGAAACCGACGACCGGATGATGGTGCGCATCGTCGCGTTCGCGCTGTTCGCGCACGAGCGGCTCGAATTCTGCAAGGGGCTGTCGGACGTCGACGAGCCCGACCTGTGGCAGAAGGACCTGACCGGCGCGATCGACGTGTGGATCGAGGCCGGCCAGCCGGACGAACGGCGCATCTCGAAGGCGGCCGGCCGAGCCGGGCAGGTCACGGTGATCGCGTACGGCGGCAAGACGTCGGATATCTGGTGGCAGGGCGTGCGCAGCAAGGTCGAACGGCTGCGCAACGTGCAGGTGCTGTCGCTCGCCGACGGCGTCGCGGCCGCGCTCGGGCGGCTCGCGGAGCGCACGATGCGCTTGCAGTGCACGGTGCAGGACGGCGCCGCGTGGATCTCGAGCGCCGATCACGATCCGGTCGCGGTCGAATGGACGGTGCTGAAGGCGCGCGAGGGCGCGTAAGGGCCCGGAAGGGCCCGCGCGCCGGCCGTGGTCAGCCGAGCGCGGCCGGCGGCCCCTTGAATTCGACCATGTTCCCTTCGGGATCGAACAGGTAGATCGACGGCCCGTAGCCGCCGGCGCCGTAGCGTTCGGCCGGCGCGCCCGGCCGCGCGCCATGCGCGGCGAAATGGGCGATCAGTGCGTCGGGATCGAACGGCTCGACGCGCAGGCACAGGTGATCGAGATTGCGCCCGGTGCCGGGCGGGCCGCTGTCGGGACGGTCGATCGGGCCGCCGACCATCAGCAGGTCGATCAGCGCGTCGCCGGCGCGCAGTTGCACGAGGCCCAGGTCGGGCTGTTCCTTCTCCACATGACAACCGACGGCATCGCAGTAAAAGCGCGTCATCGCCGCCATGTCGGTCACGCGCAGCACGATGTGATCGATTCCGCGGATGGTGGGTTTCATGAGCGGGGGACTCCTTCGCAGTCGACGAGCATCGAGTGTAGACGCATCGCGACGCATCGCGCCTGCACTGCCGGCCGGCGCGCGGCACAATCGACGGACGAAAAAAAGCCCGTTCACGCAGTGCGGAACGGGCTTAATCCATATCAGGAGGAGACATGGAGGAGACAGTTCCAACTATACACACGGCGATGGTGCGACGCAATATTCCGATTGCAAAAAAACGTCAGGACGGCGATTTGTCGCATCCGCACTGCAGCAAAACGGTGACGGGACGATGACGAAAACCGCGCTGGAGCGGCCGCCGCGCGCGTTTCTTCGGCGCTATTTCGATCGATGCGACCCCGATTTTCCGACACGAATCACAGAGCAAGATTCAGGGCGCGACGGCATATGCCGATGGCTAGAGTAGGCACCATCTACACTAGAGCGTGCGAGGTTCAGATGAAAACCGCCTATCCGACCGACGATGCCCGCTGGGGCGCCGTGACCAAGCGCGATCCGCATGCGGATGGCGCGTTCTTCTATGCCGTCAGCACGACCGGCGTGTTCTGCCGCCCGACCTGTGCGTCGCGGCAGCCGCGCCGCGAGAACGTGTCCTTTTTCGCCGATCCGGCGGCCGCGCGCGCGGCCGGCTTCCGGCCCTGCAAGCGTTGCCAGCCGGAAGGGCTGCCGCGCGAGCTGGAGATCGTCAATCGTGCGTGCGCGGTGCTCGACGCGCAGGCCGAGCGGCTCACGCTGCAGCAGTTGAGCGACGCCGTGCACGTGAGCCCGTTTCATCTGCAGCGGCTCTTCAAGCGCGTGGTCGGCGTGTCGCCGCGGCAGTACCAGGCCGCGCAGCGCGGTGCCGCGTTGCGGCAGGCGCTGCAAAGCGGGCAGCCGGTCACGCAGGCGGCCGTCGACGCGGGGTTCAACTCGCCGTCGCGGCTCTATGCATCGGTGCCGCGCGAGCTGGGGATGGCGCCGTCCGCGTTCCGCCGTCAGGGCGCCGGCCTGCGGATCGACTATGCGACCGCGTCGACGTCGCTCGGCACGGTGCTCGTCGCCGCTACCGAACAGGGCATCTGCCGGATCGCGTTCGGCGACGACGCGGCGTCGCTGGTCAATGAGCTGAAGGACACGTTCGCGCGGGCCGAACTGGTCGAATCGTCTGCGCGGCTTGCGCCGTTCGTCACGCAGATCCGCGCGTACCTCGACGGCACGCGGCATGCGTTCGACCTGCCGCTCGACATCGCGCCGACCGCGTTCCAGCAGCGTGTATGGGAAGCGCTGACGCATATCCCGTACGGCGAAACGCGCAGCTATTCGGAGATCGCCGAGGCGCTCGGCTCGCCGCGCGCGGTGCGGGCGGTCGCGTCCGCGTGTGCGTCGAATCCGGTCGCGCTCGCGATCCCGTGCCACCGCGTCGTGCAGAAGGGCGGCGCGCTCGCCGGCTATCGCTGGGGCGTGCGCCGCAAGGCGACGCTGCTCGCGGCCGAGGCGCGTCATGTTCACAACGATGAAGCCGAGACGGAGGGCAGTGCGGTTTGAGCATCGAGAAAACAACGATTACGTCCCTCGCGAACGGCGGCCCTGTGCCGCCGTCCGCGCAGATGGAACTGCGCTACAAGGCGCCGTACGACTGGGCGCGCGTGCTGCGCTTCTTCAGCGGGCGCGCGATTCCGGGCGTCGAGCAGGTTGCCGACGGCGTGTATCGCCGCATCGTCGATCTGCACGGCGAGGCAGGCCGCCTCACCGTCAAGAAACATCCGCGCAAGCACTGCCTGATCGCGACCGTCGAAGGGGCGGTCGCGCGTCACGTCGACGATGCGTTCGCCGCGCGCGTCGCGACGATGTTCGACCTCGGCGCCGATCCGGCTGCGATCGGCGGCGGCCTCGCGCGCGATCCGTGGTTCGCGCCGCTCGTCGAGGCCGCGCCGGGGCTGCGCGTGCCGGGCGCGTGGTCGGGGTTCGAGCTGGCCGTGCGCGCGATCGTCGGCCAGCAGGTGAGCGTGAAGGCCGCGACGACGATCGTCGGCCGGCTCGTCGAACGGGCCGGCGAGCGCGTCATTCCGGAAGACGACGGCGCGCCCGCGTGGCGTTTCCCGACGCCCGACGCGCTGGCCGCGTGCGACCTCGACAAGATCGGGATGCCCGGCAAACGTGTGGCGGCGCTGACCGGCGTGGCGCGCGCGGTGGCGGCCGGCGACGTGCCGGTCGATCGCGCGCATGCCGATCTCGCGACGCTGCGCAGCGCGTGGCTCGATCTGCCCGGCATCGGCCCGTGGACCGTCGAATACATCGCGATGCGCGCCTGGCGCGACCCGGACGCCTGGCCGGCATCCGATCTCGTGCTGATGCAGTCGATCGCCGCGCGCGACCCGGCGCTCGACCGGCTCGCCACCCAGAAACGCCGCACCGAAGGCTGGCGGCCGTGGCGCGCGTATGCGGCGCTGCATCTGTGGAACGAAGTGGCCGACCGGGCGGGAGGCGCGCGCGGCGGGTAAGCGTGCGCGGCCCGCGGCCGGGTGCGCCCACGAGAAGGTCGTGCCGCGACCCGTCGCGCAAGCGGTGCCGGCCTGCGGCAAGCGTTGGCGTGACGCGGCCCGTCACGGCGCTTCGACGTCTCCGGCGCCGGCCGGACGTCGGGCGCGCGATGTCGGCGCACGCGTCGTTTCGCGATCCGTTCGGCCGCCCGTTGCATCTGCCGCCACCCGTTCGCCGTTCACGTTTCATCCGACGAATTCCGCCGACCTGCGGGCCGCTCGGCCTCGTCCGGAATCGGTGAGGCGGCCCGCGGCTACCGCGCCCGGCCCCGCCCGATCGCCCGCTCAGGCCCGCGCGCCGTGCCCGCGGCCACCTCAAGCGCGGCTTTCGGCGAGATGTTAAAGTGCCCGCTACCAACGAAGCGACCAACAATCCAGCCGGCCGCGCGCGGCATTCTGCGCGCGGCCGTCACGCACTTGCGTCTCCATGTCGAACACCATGACTCACCGCCAGTCCGAACTGCTGCTGAATCGCCTCGACGCGCTGAGCTCGGGCCCGACGCGGCAGCATCTGCCCGACGGCCTGCGCGGCATCGAAAAGGAAAGCCTGCGCGTGACGCGCGACGGGATGATCGCGTTCACGCCGCATCCGCGCGCGCTCGGCTCGGCGCTCACGCATCCGGCGCTGACGACCGACTATTCCGAAGCGCTGATCGAACTGATCACGCCCGCGGAGCGCGACGCCGCGCTCACGCTCGAGCGCCTCGACGATCTGCATCGCTACGTGTATGCATCGCTCGGCGACGAGATCCTGTGGAACGACTCGATGCCGGGCCTGCTGCCGGCCGACGACGAGATCCCGATCGCCAACTACGGCACGTCGAACATCGGCCGCCTGAAGACGGTGTACCGGCGCGGCCTCGCGTACCGCTACGGCCGCACGATGCAGTGCATCGCCGGCATCCACTACAACTACTCGCTGCACGAGGAAGTGTGGCGGCGCCTGCACGCGGACGAAGAGTCGACGGCAACGCTCGTCGATTACCAGTCGGAACGCTATCTCGCGCAGATCCGCAACTTCCGCCGCCGCAGCTGGCTGCTGATGTACCTGTTCGGCGCGTCGCCGGTGCTCGACACGAAGTTCCTGCGCGGCAAGCCGCACAAGCTCGACGCGTTCGACGCCGATACGCTGTACCGGCCGTATGCGACCAGCCTGCGGATGAGCGATCTCGGCTACTCGAACACGACGGCCCAGGCCGCGCTGCACGTCGACTACAACACGCTGCCCGGTTATCTCGACGCGCTGTCGAAGGCCGTGAGCGAGCCGTATCCGGCGTACGAGGCGATCGGCACGCATCGCGACGGCGAGTGGATCCAGATCAACACGAACGTGCTGCAGATCGAGAACGAGTTCTACTCGACGATCCGGCCGAAGCGCGTCACGTATTCGGGCGAGCGGCCGCTGCATGCGCTCGCGTCGCGCGGCGTGCAGTACATCGAGGTGCGCTGCCTCGACATCGATCCGTTCGAGCCGACCGGCATCGCGCTGGAGACCGCGCGCTTCATCGACGCGTTCCTGCTCGCGTGCGCGCTCGACGAAAGCGCGCCGCTCGACTGCGATGCATACAAGGAAGCGAACGCGAACTTCGGCAACGTGACGCTGGACGGCCGCAAGCCGGGGCTCACGCTGACGCGCGACGGCCAGCCCGTCACGCTGCAGCAGTGGGCCGACGAGCTGATGGCCGATATCGAGATCGTCGGTCGCCGGCTCGACGAAATCCGCGGCGGCGACGAACATGCGCGCGCGATTGCCGCGCAGCGCGAGAAGCTCGCCGATCCGGAGCGCACGCCGTCCGCGCGCGTGCTGCGCACGATGCGCGAGAACGGTCAGTCGTTCCTCGCGTTCGCGCTCGCGCAGAGCGAAGCGCATGCCGCGCATTTTCGCGCGCGCCCGCCGTCGGCCGAGACGCTGCGGACCGAGCAGGCGCTCGCCGCGAAGTCGCTCGCCGAGCAGGCCGAGCTCGAAGCGAAGGAGGCCGGATCGTTCGACGCCTTCGTCGCCGCCTATCGCGCCTATACGCTGAACCGCTTCAGCGTGTGACGATCGCGCATGCGGCCGGCGCCGGGTGCGCCGCGCCGCTGCCGCGTGATCCATCCGGTTCCGTCGGTGATCCGGTCAGTGATGCGCATACGTGCCGCGATCGACGGCGTGCGGCAGCGCCGGCTTGCCCGATGCCGTGTCGGCCCGGCCGTCGCTGCCGTAACCGGTGGCGTCATCCCCACCGCGCGCCTGCGCGGCACGCTGCATGACCGCCTGCATGTTCCGCGGAAAGTCGGGACTGCTTGCGAGGCTCGACCGGTAGCCGGCGGCCTGCAGTGCCACGAGTTCCTGACGGACCTGCGCGCGCGTGAGCGTCGACGCGGCTTGCGCGTGAGCGGCGAGCGCCGCGCCCATCAGTACGCACGCGCATGCCGCGTGTTTCATCGTCTTCATCGTGTTGGCTCCGTGCGTTCCCGGTGGGCGCCATCGGCGGCGTGGGCGGAAACGATGCAGCCAGTCTAGGCTTCGGACGCCAAACGAAACATCCACGTGGCTGGCAGTCACCTTTTCCAGTCGCGCAACATTGCGCGCACCGGTGAGCCGTCACGACGGGTTGCCTGTCGAACGCGACAGCGGCGCGCCATCTGCCGGCCATCGTGCGGCGGCCGGTTCGCATCGGCTCGCCCGCATCGGGCTTCTCCCCCTTGTACAAGCGCGTTGCGCCTCCTAACCTCTTTTAAGCGACCGATCGGTTGGCCGCGCAGCGTCGTTGCGTACGCAAGCGCCCGAGCGTGGTCGTGACCGCAGGACATCGTTTTGTACCGAATCCGGCGCATCGACACGCGAACCCGGGTCGGCCGCACAAGGCATGGGACCCGAGTAGGCGCTGAAGCGCCAACTCGGGTCGACATCTGGAGACACGATGAACCCCACCGACGCCCTCCCGCCCGGCATCGTCTTCGCACAACCGTTGACGCCCGTCGCGCACTCGCTGCTCCTGTCGTTCCTCGTCGCCGCGATCCCGATCGCGGTCGCGCTGGTCGCGCTCGGCGTGCTGCGCCGCCCCGCGTGGCAGGCGTCGCTCGCCGGGCTCGTCGCGGGCCTCGCGGTCGCGATCGGCGGGTGGGGGATGCCGGCCGGGCTCGCGTTCAACGCGGTCGGCGCCGGCATGGCGCTCGCGGTCGTGCCGGTGATGTGGATCGTCTTCAACGCGCTGCTGCTGTACAACATCGCGGTGAAGTCGGGCCGCTTCGACCAGTTCCGGCAGTGGATGCTCGACAACCTGCCCGACGACCGCCGCCTCGTGCTGCTCGTCGTCGCGTTCTCGTTCGGCTGTCTGCTCGAAGGGATCTCCGGATTCGGCACGCCCGTCGCGATCACGAGCGCGCTGCTGATCGCGCTCGGCTTCCCCGCGCTCGAAGCGCTCACCTATACGCTGCTGTTCAACACGGCGCCGGTCGCGTTCGGCGCGCTCGGCGTGCCGATCACCGTGCTCGGCGCGGTCACGTCGCTGCCGCCCGCGACGCTCGCGCAGATGGTCGGCCGCCAGTTGCCGTTCTTCGCGCTGCTGCTGCCGTTCTACGTGGTCGGCGCGTATGGCGGACTGCGCTCGATCGCGAAGCTGTGGCCGGCGCTGCTCGTGTCCGGCGGCAGCTTCGCGATCGCGCAGTTCGTCACGTCGAACTTCCTCGGCTACCAGCTCACCGACGTGCTGTCGTCGCTCTCGTCGCTGATCGTGACGATCGGCTTCCTGCAGGTGTGGAAGCCGCAGCCCGATCCGCAATACGCGCTCGCGCGCAGCGTGCCGGCCGCGGCCGGCGCCGCGCGCGCGGGCTTCGGAGGCTGGCTGCCGTGGCTCGTCGTGTCGGTGGTCGTGATCGTGTGGGTGCACGCGAACATCGCGGCGATCGGCGACGTGAAGATCAAGTGGCCGGGCCTGCACAATGCCGTGTACGTGTCGCTGTACCACAAGCCGTATGCGGCGATCTGGGATTTCCAGCCGCTCGGCACGGGCACCGCGATCCTGCTGTCGGCGATCATCACGGCCGCGCTGACGCGCACCGGGCCCGGCGCGTTTGTCGAATGCGTGGTGAAGACGTGGCGGCAGACGTGGATCGCGATCGTCACCGTGATGATGATCGTCGGCCTCGCGTACCTGCTGAACTACTCGGGCATCAGCTACACGCTCGGCACCGGCGTCGCGTCGACGGGCGCGCTGTTCCCGCTGGTGTCCGCGTCGCTCGGCTGGATCGCCGTGTTCCTGTCGGGCAGCGACACGTCGGGCAACGCGCTGTTCGGCAACCTGCAGGTCGTCGCCGCGCGGCAGCTCGGCCTCGATCCGGTGCTGATGGCCGCGACGAACTCGTCGGGCGGCGTGATGGGCAAGATGATCTCGCCGCAGAACATCGCGACGGGCGTGTCGACGACGGACCTGAAAGGGCAGGAAGGCGTCGTGTTCGCACGCACCTTCTGGCACAGCGTGATCCTCACGCTGCTGCTCGGCGTGCTGGTGTTCCTGCAGCAGCACGTGCTGACCTGGATGATTCCGGCGCTGCCGAAGTGACGCACGGCGCCACGACAGAAGGAAGGCACGAGGAAAACGACGGAAGGCGCGGGAAAAGCGCCAGTCAAGTGCGGAACCGGCGAACGTGCGGCAGTCAGCGTGCGTTCACGCGTCGCGCCGGTTGTCCTTGATCCGCCACGTCGGCCGCTTCGCCCCTGCCCGGCAGGATGCACGCGAGGAACGCGTCGATCGCAGGCTTTGGCGGCGCGCTTTCAGGTAGTACACGTATTCGTCGATCGTCGTGTCGACGCCGCGCAGCGCGATCACGCGCAAGTCCGGATGGCGTTCGGCCTCGCCGAGCGGAAAGAGGCTCCCGCCCACCCCGTGCAGGATCGCCTCGCGAATCGCTTCGCGGCTGCCGATCTCCGCGACCGACGCGGCCGCGACGCCGGCCGCTGCGAGGATCGTCTCCGTGCAGCGGCGCGTGACCGACCCTGCCTCGCGAATCAGAAGCCGCACGTCGGCGAGCCGCGCCGCGTCGATCGAATCGAACCGCGCGAGCGGATGATGGCGGTGCACGACGAGCACGAGCGGATCGGTCGAGATCACCTTGCGTTCGAGGCCGTCGGCATCGTTGCGCTGCGACGAGACCGCGAGATCGATGCGGAAATCCTGCAGCGCCTGCAGGATTTCGTCGGAGTTGCCGATCCGGCACGTGAGCGCGATCGACGGGTGCGCGCTCGAGAAGCGGCCGACCGCGTCCATGATGTAGTACGGGCCCGTCGCGCCGATCCGCAGATGGCCTTCGAACAGGCCGCCGACGTTGCGCAGCATGATGTCGGCCTGCGCCTCGAGCGCGATCATCTTCTCGACGAGCGGCAGCAGCTCGATACCCGTCTGCGTCACTTCGAGCTTGCGGCCGCTGCGGTAGAACAGCTCGACGCCGTACACCTGCTCGACCTGCCGGATCTGCGCGGCGATCGTCGGCTGGCTCACGCCCAGGTGGCGCGCGGCGCGCGTGATGCTGCCCTGCCGGACGGTCGCGTGGAACGCCTTCAGCTGATCGAACACGACTCGGCTTCTCTCCCCTCTTCATCGCGCGTCAGCGTAGCGCGGGCGTGTGTCGGCCGGATGAAAGGCGCGTCGGGGGCGACTTCGAAAAAAAGCTGGGGGTGACCGCAAGAAACCTGCGGGAACCGGTCACGGCAGGGACATGCCGGTGCGGGGTAATAACGGCGACGCCAGATCGCCGGCCCGCTCGCCCGGCGCCCCCACTCCCACCGACCACAGGGTGCTCTTCATGTCCTCGAACAATCGACGCGATTTCCTGCGCCTCGCCGCGCAGTCGGCCGGCGCGATGGCCGCCTACGCGGGCTTCCCGCCCGCGATCCGCAATGCGCTGGCGATGCCGGCCGCCTATCGCACCGGCACGATCCGCGACGTCGAGCACGTCGTGATCTTCATGCAGGAAAACCGTTCGTTCGACCATTACTTCGGCGGGCTGCGCGGCGTGCGCGGCTTCGACGACCCGCGCCCGCACCTGCTGCCGAACGGCGCGCCGGTGTGGCAGCAGCCGCCGGCGTCGGTGTTCACGAAGAACTACCATTCGCGCGGGCTCGATCCATCGGCGCCATACGTGCTGCCGTTCTATCTCGATCCGAAGCAGACGACCGAATTCCAGCCGGGCACCAACCACGGCTGGAGCAGCGGCCACCTGTCCTGGAACAACGGCCAGTGGGACCAGTGGGTGAACCAGAAGCAGGACGTGCTGACGATGGGCTACCTGAAGCGCCAGGATCTCACGTACCACTACGCGCTTGCCGACGCATTCACGATCTGCGATTCGTACTTCTGCTCCGCGCACGCCGACACGGCGCCGAACCGCATCTACCTGTGGACCGGCACGGTCGACTCGCGCAACGTCTACGGCAGCGCGCCGAACGGCCCGGGCATCGGCGAGCGCAACGACGTGAACGGCTACACGTGGACGACCTACGCGGAACGCCTCGAGAACGCGAGGATCAGCTGGAAGGTGTACCAGGGCGGCACCGGCATCCCGGGCGACCCGACCGACAACTACACCGACAACTCGCTGATGTTCTTCAAAAGCTTCCAGGTGAAGGAAGGCGCGAGCGGCCCGCTGGTCGACAAGGGCGCGTCGGACCACACGCTCGCCGAGCTGAAGGCCGACGTGCAGGCCAACCGGCTGCCGCAGGTGTCGTGGATCGTGTCGCCGTACAAGTACAGCGAGCACCCGCAGGCGTCGCCGACCGACGGCGCGTTCTACATCAACATGGTGCTCGAGGCGCTGACGTCGAACCCCGAAGTGTGGGCGAAGACCGTGTTCATCCTGAACTACGACGAGAACGACGGGCTGTTCGACCACGTCGTGCCGCCGGTGCCGCCGGTCACGAGCGGCGTGGGCGGGCAGGGCATCGTGTCGTCGAACTTGCTGTCGAATCTCGGCGACGAGCTGCTCGACCTGAACAAGTACCCGGGCGAGATGAGCCCGCTCGTGCCGGGCGCCGACCCGGGCGGCATCCAGCCGATCGGCCTCGGGCCGCGCGTGCCGCTGATCATCATTTCCCCGTGGACGAAGGGCGGCTGGGTCTGCTCGGAGACGTTCGACCATACGTCGGTGCTGCGTTTCCTCGAAGCGCGGTTCGGCGTGAAGGAGCCGAACATCAGCGCGTGGCGCCGGTCGATCTGCGGCGACCTCACGTCGGCATTCGACTTCTCCGCGCGGCCGGATACGCGCGCGGTGAGCTTCACGGTGCCGCAACACATCGCCACCGCCGGTCAGGCGTACCAGGTGCCCGCGCAGCAGTCGATGCCGACGCAGGAGCCCGGCACGCGCCCGGCGCGCGCGCTGCCGTACGAGCTGTTCGTGCACAGCCGCGTGGGCGCGCATGACGACACCGTGTCGCTCGACTTCGCGAACACCGGCGACGCCGGCGCCGCGTTCTACGTGTACGACCGCCGCAACCCGGCGACGCCGCCGCGCCGCTACGCGGTGTCCGCGCGCGACCGTTTCGTCGATACATGGAGCACGTCGGCCGCGCGCGGCGACTACCATCTGGCCGCCTACGGCCCGAACGGCTATCTGTGCGAATTCCAGGGCAACACGCGGCTCGCCGCGGATGGCCGCCACGCGAACCCCGAAGCGAAGATCGGCTACGACGTGCGCAATCGCCACGTGTATCTGCAACTGCGCAACAGCGGGCGCGCGACGTGCCGCGTGACGGTCGACAACGCGTACAGCCATGCGCATGCGCGCACCTACACGCTGGAGCCGGGCGAGCGCGTCGAGGCGCACTTCGAGCTGTCGTCGAGCCACGGCTGGTACGACCTGACGATCACCGCGACGACGCTGCGCGGCGGCGGCGACAAGGTCGTGCGCCGCTTCGCGGGCCACGTCGAGACGGGCCGGCCGAGTCACAGCGATCCGGGGCCGGTGAAGCACACGGCCTGACGGCGGTGCAGGCGGCGCGCGACGTGGGAGGCGTCGCCCGCACCGCGCGACCGCCGCGTGCCGGTGGCGCTGCGATTGCGGAGCGGTACGCCGGATTGGCTTTTGGAAACTGAAAACTGTTGACGATTTGGCGGGGCGAGGGGTAGACAACGATCATTCGCCGATATGGCGCCCGCGTTTTGACCTTTACCCCGCTGCCAGCCCGCCCATGACTGCCCCGAACGCCCTCAGCGCCATCGAACTCCTGCAAAGCCAGTCGCTCGCGATGATCGTCCAGGACATGCTCGAGCGCGCAATCGTGTCCGGCGAATACGCACCGGGCGAAAAGCTCAACGAAGTCGATATCGCGACCAAGCTGAACGTGTCGCGCGGCCCGGTGCGCGAGGCGTTTCGCGCGCTCGAACAGGCCGGCCTGCTGCGCAACGAGAAGAACCGTGGCGTGACCGTGCGCGTCGTGCCGCTACGCGAGGCCGAAGAGATCTACGAAGTGCGCGTGATGCTCGACGAGTCGGTCGCGCGCGCGCTCGCGAAGCGCATCTCGCCCGATACGCTGAAAGTGCTGAAGGGCATCATCCAGTCGATGAAGGATGCGGCGAAGACGCACGACGTCACGCGCTATACCGAGCTGAATGTGCAGTTCCACGACGCGATGGTGGTCGGTGTCGGCAATACGCATCTCACCGATACCTACCGGCGGCTCGTGCGCCAGCTCGGCTTGCTGCGCCAGGCGGCGATCGAGGCCGAGGAGGATGCGATCGCGGTGTCGGCGGCCGAGCACGACAAGATCGTGCAGGCGCTCGCGGCCGGCGACGAGGACAAGGCTGTCGCGCTCGTGCGCGAGCACGTCGCGCATGGTCTCGCGCGGATGCGCCGCATGCATGAGCAGGGGCTGCCGGTGACGAGCAAGGCGGCGCGGGAGAAGGCGGGGGCGTAAGGGGATACGGTGCGTGTCGGCGCACATCGTTCGGTTACGGGCCGTTCCCTCGTTATGCCGGGCGGGCTTAGCCTCGCTTCGAATCGACGTGGCCCGGGCCAAATGCAACGATCGCCCGCAGGCGATTATTTGCGGTGTCGTTTCTCGAAGGCATCATCCAGCACCCAGCCCGTGCCGGATTTACAGTCCACTTGCGTGTATGCGTAGATTTTGGCGACACGATCCGTCAGTGGAACACAAGACTCGCCTTTCCTGATCGTAAAGATCGGCTGGGTCCTGTCGTCGTTAGGTTCGGCAAACGCAGGCATATCCTGAAGTGCCGTCCATTCCTCGTCTTTGTATTTCGAGCACGCGCTGATCATCACGGCGAGTGCGGCCAATAGCAGGAGGCGTGTCATTTCTTCGGATATCGTCGGATTCCAATCAGGCGTTTCGAATGGCGCAGACCGGTCATCAAATCCGCGGGGGGTATGATGCCCGGGAGTTGCCACCTTGGGTCGTAAGCCAGGATGCCAGCCTTGCCGAGTATTTCGGCTATGTTCGATGAGCAATTATTGTCGACGAGAGAGTATGGCTTGTTTTCGTGTCGCCGTCTTTCTATTTCGGAAACGATGATCCTTTTCTCGTCCTTGGATGTATGGAGGAGATAGCTGATCGTATCGCGTTGCATCTTGGTCTGCTGGCGGTTTAGGTAGTTCGCGATGTTATCGACGTCCCATCCTGGGTGCGCTCTGCCATATACGATTCCATCGACTGCAATCGCGGTATGTCCGAACTGCGACCCTCTGAGATGGAGCGGGAGTCGCTAATCAAGATTTCAATGGTTGTTGATGCGTGCATGGAGGGAAAATGGGATTCCTGTTTTTTGTGTCATTGAAATCCTATCGTGCTGTTTCTGGTAATAAAATCGAGATAGTAAAATGAGTAGTGCGGTATGCTGCCTTATAAGTTTTATTTTCGATGGGACTTGTCTTATTGGTGCGTGATTGTTTCCGTGGCGAATGTCTAGTTTCGGAGCAAACGCGGCATCAGGGATTGGACTTGTTCTATACAAGCTGGCGACGTGATGGTGCGGGCGAGCCGCAGGCCTTTCCTGCCTCCCACCGCACTGCGCTCGCCAGTCACGCCTTATCCGCCTTCCCCGCCGCGCTCGCAAACTTCGCGAGCCACGTATCGATAGCCGACGGCTGCCGGCTCTCGTCCTCCGCGCGCTCCTTGCGACGAATCGCGTTGCGCACGACGTGCGCGCCGACATAACGGATCGGCTCCGGCGGGAAATGGCCGAGCGGGCCGCGCACGATCGGGCTGCGCGTCCACGCGTTGTCGAGGCCCAGCACCAGCGACGACAGGATCTGCCCGCCCATGTAGGTCGGCCCGACGCCGTTGCCCGAATAGCCGAAGCCGTAGAACACGTTCGGCGCGCCATCGAGGCGGCCGAAGAACGGGAAGCCCGTCACCGAACGATCCGACGGCCCGTTCCAGCTCGCGGTGATCGGCACGCCCGCCAGCGACGGGAAGAATTCGCGCAGGCTGCGCGTGAGCTGCGCCTCGTACGGCGAGCGTCGGTCGAACACGGGCGCGATGCGGCTGCGCCACGAGAACGTGTTGCCGCCTTTGCCGAGCATCAGCCGGCCGTCGACGGTCGTGCGGTAGTAGTGCACGAAGATCCGCGAATCGAGCACCGACACGCCGTCCACCAGCCCGGTCTTTTCCAGTAGATCCGGACATTTCTCGGTGATGACCATATCGCTCGACACGACCGCGATCGTCCGTTCGAACTGCGGGAAGCGGCTCGCCATCCATGCGTTGATCGCGAACACGAGCCGGCCCGCGCTCACGCTGCCGGACGGTGTGTGCACGGCGGCCGGCTGGCCGGGCGTGAAGTCGAGCATCGGCGTGCGCTCGTAGATCCGGATCCCCATCGCAAGTGCGACGCGGCGCAGCCCGCGCACGAGCTTGCCGGGATGCACGGTCGCGGCGATCGGCGAATAGACGCCGTCGAGATTGCGCACGGAGCCCGAACGGCGCGCGACTTCGGCGGGCGGCAGCGGCTCGTAGCTGTGGATGCCGCACGCGGCCAATGCGTCGAGCACCGGTGCGAGCGTGCCGAGCTGCGCGCGCGACGTCGCGGTGTACAGCGTGCCGTCGAGCCGCAGCTCCGCATCGATGCCGTGCGCGCGGCAGAAATCGGCGATGTGCTGCACGGCCGCTTCCGACGCCTTCACGAGCCGGAGCGCCTCGGCTTCGCCGAACAGGCGCCGCAGCGTCAGGAATTTCGCGGACCACGTGAGCAGGCAGCCGCCGTTGCGTCCGCTCGCGCCGGCGCCGCACAGGTCGGCCTCGAGGATCGCGATGTCGAGCGCCGGGTGCTGCTGCTTTGCCTGGATCGCGGTCCAGAGGCCCGTGAAGCCGCCGCCGACGATACACACGTCGGCCTGCGTCGCACCTTGCAGCGCGGGGGCGAGGTCGCCGTCGTTGAACAGCGCTTGTTCGATCCAGAAGGGTCGCATCGGATGTCGTACCAGTGAGGGTGAGGTTGCCGTGCCGCACACGGCGCAAAAACGAAAACCAGTGCGAACGCGAACCCGACACCGCCGCACCGCAATGCACGGCAGCGCACGGCAGCGTCGCAGCGCGGCCCGATTCGTCGAGTCGGGCCCTCGCTTCCGCGGACATGCGGCGCACGCCCATCGCCTTCAGCGTATCGGCGATCGCTCCCGGAATACCGGCTTCGTCGAAGTGGCCGATGCAGCGGACGCGGAACGCGTCGACCTCGGCGAGCTTGCCCGATACCCAATGTAGCCGCGCTTTTTGACCGCCTGATAAAAACCGCGCCGCGGCACGAGGCCGCTGGGTGGTCGCCTCCCTTCGCGGACGTCAGCCGTCAGTCTTTGCTTTCTGTTCCCTGCATGTTGTTGACAATCTACAAATCATCCCTTTTAATGTCAAGCCTGGAAATACTTCCCATCGGCGCGGCGCGGGCGCCGACGGCTCACCCCTTCGATCGGAAAGGACTGAACGTCATGACTGAAATGCCTGTATCCGTGGAAGTGAACGGCCGCCGCTACAACTGGATGCGCCAGCCCGTGGTGGTCGTCTGCGTCGATGGCTGCGCATACGAATATCTGGAAGAAGCGGCCGCGGCCGGCGTCGCGCCGTTCCTGCGCACGCTGCTGAAGCCGGGCACGGCACTCAAGGGCGAGTGCGTGGTGCCGAGCTTCACGAACCCGAACAACCTGTCGATCGTCACCGGCGTGCCGCCGGCGATCCACGGGATCAGCGGCAACTACTTCTACGATCGCGACACCGGCGCCGAGGTGCTGATGAACGATCCGAAGTACCTCGTCGCGCCCACCGTGCTCGCGACTTTCGCGGAACAGGGGGCGCGCGTCGCGGTCGTCACCGCGAAGGACAAGCTGCGCCGCCTGCTCGGCAAGGGGCTGAAGGGCATCTGCTTCTCGTCGGAAAAGGCCGACGAGGCGAACATCGCCGAAAACGGCATCGACCACGTGCTCGAGCTGGTCGGCAAGCCGGTGCCGAGCGTGTACAGCGCGGATCTGTCCGAATTCGTGTTCGCGGCCGGCGTGCGCCTGCTCGAGACGCGCCCGATCGACCTGATGTACCTGTCGACCACCGACTACGTGCAGCACAAGTGCGCACCCGGCACGCCCGGCGCGAACGCGTTCTACGCGATGATGGACATCTACCTGCAGCGCCTCGACGAACTCGGCGCGATCGTCGCGATCACCGCGGATCACGGGATGAACGCGAAGCACGACGGCGCGACCGGCGAGCCGAACGTGATCTACCTGCAGGAGCTGTTCGACGAATGGCTCGGCCCCGATGCGGCGCGCGTGATCCTGCCGATCACCGATCCGTACGTCGTGCACCACGGCGCGCTCGGTTCGTTCGCGACCGTCTACGTGCCGGCGACGGCCGATGCCGAGGCGCTGCGCGCGCGGCTCGCCGCGGTCGACGGCATCGAGGTCGTGCTGACGGGCGCCGAAGGCTGCGCGCGCTTCGAATTGCCGCCCGCGCGGATGGGCGACCTGATCGTGATCTCGAAGCACGACGTCGTGCTCGGCACGCGCCGCATCAAGCACGACCTGTCGGGCCTCGACGTGCCGTTGCGCTCGCACGGCGGGATCGCCGAGCAGATCGTGCCGCTGATCTTCAGCAAGCCGGTTGCGCCCGACGTCGCCGGCCGCGCGCGGCTGCGCAACTTCGACATCGTCGACATCGCGCTCAACCATCTGCAGTGACGCGGACGCATCCGCCAGGAGACAGTCATGAACGCCACTGCAGTATCGACGGATGTCCGCGAGCTTCGTCGCGAAGCACTGCGAATCGATGGTGAAAAGATCTACCGCGATGCGGTGATCGACGTGCGCAACCCGTACGACGGCGCGCGGGTAGGCACCGTGCCGAAGGCGACGCTCGACGACGTGCGCCGCGCATTCGCGGTCGCGCGCGCGTACCGGCCGGCGCTCACGCGTCATGAGCGCGCGGCGATCCTGCGCCGCGCGGCCGACATCGTGCGTGCGCGCACCGCGGCGATCGCGGCGTTGATCACGGCCGAGGCCGGGTTGTGCATCAAGGATTCGACGTACGAGGCCGGCCGCGTGGCCGACGTGCTGACCTTCGGCGCCGGCGAAGTGCTGAAGGACGACGGGCAGATCTTCTCGTGCGATCTGACGCCGCACGGCAAGAAGCGCCGCGTGTATACGCAGCGCGACCCGCTGCTCGGCGTGATTTCGGCGATCACGCCGTTCAATCACCCGATGAACCAGGTCGCGCACAAGATCGTGCCGTCGGTCGCGACCAACAACCGGATCGTCGTGAAGCCGTCGGAGAAGGTGCCGCTGTCGTGCTACCTGTTCGCGGACATCCTGTACGAAGCCGGCCTGCCGCCGCAGATGCTGCAGGTGATCACCGGCGACCCGAAGGAGATCGCCGACGAGCTGATCACGAACCCGGCGATCGACATGATCACGTTCACCGGCGGCGTGTCGATCGGCAAGTCGATCGCCGCGCGGATGGGCTACCGGCGCGCGGTGCTCGAACTCGGCGGCAACGATCCGATCATCGTGATGGAAGATGCCGATCTCGACGAAGCAAGCACGCTCGCGGTGTCGGGCTCGTACAGGAATTCGGGGCAGCGCTGCACGGCGATCAAGCGGATGCTCGTGCATGAGGCGGTGGCCGATCGCTTCACGGAGCTGGTCGTCGAGAAGACGCGCGCGTGGTCGTACGGCAATCCGTCCGATCCGTCGGTCGACATGGGCACGGTGATCGACGAAGCGGCCGCGAAGTTCTGCGAGCAGCAGGTGAACGACGCGATCGCGCGCGGGGCGCGGCTGCTGGTCGGCAACGTGCGCGACGGCGCGCTGTATTCGCCGACCGTCGTCGATCGCGTGACGCCCGACATGCCGCTGGTCAAGCATGAAACCTTCGGCCCGGTGTCGCCGATCATGCGCTTTCGCGACATCGACGAAGCGATCCGGATGTCGAACAGCACCGACTACGCGCTGTCGTCGTCGGTCTGCACGAACCGCTTCGACCACATCACGCGCTTCATCACCGAGCTGGAAGTCGGTAGCGTGAACGTGCGCGAGGTGCCCGGCTATCGGCTCGAACTGACGCCGTTCGGCGGCGTGAAGGATTCGGGGCTCGGGTACAAGGAAGGCGTGCAGGAAGCAATGAAGAGCTTCACGAATACGAAGACGTATTCGCTGCCGTGGTAAGCGATGTGTAAGGCGCCCGCGCCGGCATCGCGGCCGGTGCGGGCGTTATTCGATCGGCTCATATCGTTAGCCGATTTGCGTTTTTGCCGGGTCTCGACGCATCGGTAGAATTCGCGGACCTCTCGCACGGCGCAGGCGCGCCGGCGGGACGATCCTCTCCAATCATTCGGGGTCCGCACCATGAAATTCCTCCGCTCCATCCTGGTCGTCGCGCTGCTGCAGGCCGTCGCGGCCACCAGTGCGCTGGCTGCCGACGACCTGTCGCAGATCAAGTCGTCCGGCGTGTTCCGCGTCGGCACCGAAGGCACCTACGCTCCGTTCACGTACCACGACGAGACCGGCAAGCTGACGGGTTTCGACGTCGATATCGCAACCGCGATCGCGCAGCGCCTCGGCGTGAAGCCGCAGTTCGTCGAAGGCAAATGGGACGGGCTGATCGCGGGCCTCGACGTGAACCGCTACGACGCGGTCGTCAACGAAGTGTCGATCACCGACGCGCGCAAGGCGAAATACGATTTTTCGACGCCGTACATCACGTCGCATGCGGTGCTGATCGTGCGCGCGGACAACACGACGATCCGCTCGTTCGACGACCTGAAGGGCAAGAAATCCGCGAACACGCTGACCAGCAATTTCGGCAAGCTCGCGGCCGCGCACGGCGCGGACGTGGTGCCCGTGCAGGGCTTCAACGAATCGATCGACCTGCTGACGTCCGGGCGCGTCGATGCGACGATCAACGATTCGCTGTCGTACCTCGATTTCCGCAAGCACAAGCCCGACGCGAAACTGAAGATCGCGGCGACCGACAAGACCGGCGCGGGCGATGCGTCCGGCGTGCTGCTGCGCAAGGGCAGCCCCGCGCTGGTGGCCGCGATCGACAAGGCGCTCGCGGACATCAAGGCGGACGGCACCTACGCGAAGATCTCGCAGAAGTACTTCGGCCGCGACGTGTCGCAGCCGTGACGCGAGACTGAACGATGCCGGCCTGGCTGCACCTGATGGTGGAATCGCTGCGTCCCCTGCTGGTCGCGGGGCTCGTGTTTACGGTTCCGCTCACGCTCGCGTCGTTCGCGATCGGCCTGTTGCTCGCGTTCGGCGCGGCGCTCGCGCGGCTGTTCGGGCCGCGCTGGGCGCAGGCCGTCGTGCGGTTCTATATCTGGCTGTTCCGCGGCTCGCCGCTGCTCGTACAGTTGTTCGTGATCTTCTACGGGTTGCCGAACGTCGGCATCGTGCTCGATCCGCTGACGGCCGCCGTGATCGGCTTCTCGCTGAACGTCGGCGCGTACAACGCCGAGGTGATCCGCGGCGTGATCGAGTCGATCCCGAAGGGGCAGTGGGAAGCCGCATACTCGATGGCGATGACGCGCGCGCAGGCGCTGCGCCGCGCGATCCTGCCGCAGGCCGCGCGGGTTGCGCTGCCCGCGCTGTCGAATTCATTCATTTCGCTCGTGAAGGACACGTCGCTCGCGGCCGTGCTGACCGTGCCCGAAATCTTCCAGGCCGCGCAACGCATCGCGGCCGTGACCTACGAGCCGCTGATCCTCTATACCGAAGCCGCGCTGATCTATCTGCTGTTCAGCTCGGTGCTGTCGTCGCTGCAACGCCGGCTGGAGCTTCGCTTCGGCCGCCACGCGCTGTTCCACGCGGAGCTGCGATGATCCGCCTCGAACGCATCGACAAGTCGTTCGGCGCGCATCGCGTGCTGAGCGGGATCGACCTCGCACTGCAGCCGGGGAGCGTGACGGCGCTGATCGGCCCATCCGGCAGCGGCAAGAGCACGCTGCTGCGCTGCGTGAACCTGCTCGAAGTGCCGGAGGCGGGTGCGCTCGTGGTCGGCGATGCGCGCATCGACTTCGTGCCGGCGTACCGGCCGTCGCGCGACGCGGTGTTCGCGGTGCGCAAGCAGACCGGCATGGTGTTCCAGAACTTCCAGTTGTTTCCGCACCTGAGCGTCGTGCAGAACGTGATGGAGGGGCTCGTGACCGTGCAGCGCTGGCCGCGCGAACAGGCGCGCCAGCGGGCGCTCGCGCTGCTCGACAAGGTCGGCATCGCGGACAAGGCCGACGCGTGGCCGGCCACGTTGTCGGGCGGACAGCAGCAGCGTGTGGCGATCGCGCGGGCGCTCGCGCCGTCGCCGCAGGTGCTGCTGTGCGACGAGCCGACGTCGGCGCTCGATCCGGAGCTGTCCGTCGAAGTGGTCGAGGTGCTGCGCCAGCTGGCACGCGAAGGCACGACGATGCTGATGGCCACGCACGACCTGCGTCTGGCCGCGTCGATCGCGCACGACGCGGTGTTCCTTGCCGATGGCCGCATCGTCGAGGCCGGCGCATCGCGCGACGTATTCGGCCGGCCGCGCGACCCGCGCACCGCGAAGTTCGTCGCGACGCTCGCGCACGGCGTGCCGGTGTTCTGACGCGATACGCGATGCGGTGATGCTCAGCCCGGTGCGTCCCCATCGAGCACGGCGGCGACGATCGCTTCCGGCGCATCCTCCTGAACCAGATGACCCGCGTTGGGGACCCGGATCAGCGTGCCGTTCGCGATGCGATCGGCCAGCGCCTGTCCTTGCTCGAGCGGAATCCACACGTCGTCCTCGCCCCACACGATGCGCACCGGAAAGTCCGGCGGCGCGTAGCGGGCCTCCGCTTCCTCGATGTAGCGCTGGCGCATCTGCGCGATCTGGCGATAGAACGCGGCTTGCCCGGCCGGCGTGAGCCACGGCTCGCGGTAGATCGACAGCACGTCGTCGCTCAACGGCCGCGCGACCGCCTGGCTGATATAGGCCAACAGGAGCGCGTGATGCGCGTACGCGGGCAAGCCGGTGAACGCGGCTTCGTGCTGCGCGACGTGACGCACGAACGGCGACCCTTGCGGCGCGATCGCGACCGGGTTCACGAGCGTGAGATCCGCATACGCGATGCCGTCGAGAAAGTGCGCGCGAAGCACGGTAGCGCCGCCGTAGTCGTGCGCGAGCACGCGCGGCCGCGACAGTTTCCATTCATTCAGCAGCGCGCCGAATAGCGCGTTCTGGCGGCCCAGCGACACGTCCGCGTCCGGCATGTCGGACTGGCCGTAGCCGAGCAGGTCGTAGAAATACACGCGGTGGCGCCGCGCGAGCCACGGCGCGATCCGGCGCCATACCTGCGACGAAAACGGCGTGCCGTGCACAAGGACGAGTGGCGGGCCTTCGCCGAGCGTGCCCCATGCAATCCGGTGGCCTTCGAAATTGAAGCGGTTCGCGAGTTCGAGCATCGGCTTCTCCGTGATAACCTGTTTCGGTTGTTAACAGGTTACGCCGGATTGTCCGGATGTGAAACCGATAGGTGAAAATAAATGGTTACTCGATCCGACCCGGCGCGACATGAGCACGAATGGAGCGCGGCCGATTTCGTCGGCGGTCATCCGGCGCTCGACTTCCTCAACACGGTGGCCGACACGGGCAAGACACGCGACGAGGAGAAGCTTGTCGACTGGCCGGCCGTGCGCGCTTGGGCAGGGAAGGCGGGATTGCTGACGCCGGACGATCTGGCGCGGTTGCTGCGTCATCCTCGGCAGGACGGCCCCGACGAGCTGGCGGCGCTGCACCGCTTTCGCGACGACGCGTACGCCGCGATCACGCACCTGACGACCGAAGGCGGCGGCAGCGCGGGCGCGCGTGCGGCGGACCGGCTTGCGGTGGCGATCCGCGAAGCGATCGGCCGCAGCGCGTTCGACGCGGTCGGCGGCCGCTTCGCGTGGCGGCCCGACGCGCGTGTCGCGTCGCGCTGGATCGACGCAGTCGCGCTCGGTTTCGAGCATCTGATGCGCAGCGACGATTTCGCGCGCGTGCGGCAGTGCGGCCGGTGTACGTGGTTCTTCGTCGACCGCGGCCGCGGCGTCGGGCGGCGCTGGTGCGACATGCGCACGTGCGGGAATCGCGCGAAGGTGGCGGCGTTCAGGGAGCGGTGACGCGCGCGTCGCGACGGTTGCCGCGCCGCGCGTGCGTCATTGAGCGGCTTCGTGCGGCCGCTGGTGGTCGGGCCATAACGTCGCGGCGATGAACAGCCCCGCTGCAAGGAACGGCGCACCGATCGCGAACAGGATGGCCGTGAGGCCCCAGCGATCCCAGAAGCGATCGACGAGCGCACGCTCGGGGGTGACGGGGTCGTACAGCACGTTGACTGCGTCGCCTTCGTGCAGGCCCGGGCGCGACGACGCCGAGCCTTGGGCGAACGTGATCAGCCGCCCGCTGTCGGTGGTGAACGCGACGACGGCCGAATACGGCGCCGTGCGCGACCGCGACGACCGCCCGTTTTTCGCGATCTCGACCACATGGCCGGTCGAACGCGCATAGTGGTGGACGATCTGCCACTGATGCAGGCCGGCCGCGCCGGCGCCGGCGAGAAAGCCCGTGCCGATCGCGATCGGAATCAGCACGATCGCCACATCCCAGCGGCGCCGAGTCGGCTTGCGTGCGGTGCGGGGCGGCGCCGGGTCCGATTGCCGGCGGCGACGCTCGCCGGCAATCAGCAGGCCGCCGATCGCGAACGCCGCGACGGCGAGCAGCGCGGGCACGGCCACCGGAAACCAGCGTTGCGTGAAATCGTCGATCAGCGCGGGGCGCTCGGGGTGGTCGGGGTCGAGCAGGACGTCGACGTTTTCGCCGATGTCGTAGGCGGGGACTGGTGATGCGGTATTGCCGGCGACTTCGCGGCGCTGGCCGTCGTTCGCGAGGTACGCGACGATCGGGCGGTACGCGCGCATCGCATCGCTGTCCTGGACGATGCGCACGACCGTGCCCGGCGCGCGGACCAGGTGGCCGGGTTCCCGGCTTGCGGTGATGGCCAGTACGCCGGCCAGCACGAACAGGACGACACCGATCATCAGCGCGACCCGCGCGCCCTTACCCGGCATGACGCGATCCGGTTCGTGCGTCGCGCGGATTCGGGTGTGCCCGGGTGAGCGGCCTATCGCGACGGACGGGCCGATATTGGCGCAACCATGCCCTCTGAATGGTCGCGCGTCGTTCACATGCTTCCATGTCTGACGTCCCATGCTCTCTCAGTGCCGGCGGGCCAACGACGATGCTTGGCGCCGGTCGTGTGATATTTGTCGGACGATTCTAGCGGAAACGATGCGCGCCGGGCGCGCGGTCGTGTACCGCCGTGAAAGGCGCACGCCGCGAATGCGGTGCGCCAGAACGGAAAAAGGCCGGTCAGCTTTCGCTGACCGGCCTTTGGAATTCCTGGTGGGGCGTGAGTGACTCGAACACTCGACCTACGGATTAAGAGTCCGCTGCTCTACCAACTGAGCTAACGCCCCCAACAGAAGAAAGATTATGCCGGTGTTTTCGGGGCATGGCAAGCCCTTTCTGCAGATTTTCTTAAAATATTTCGTCAAGGCAAAGGCGGCCGTCCGCGCCGTAACGAGCGGTCGCAGTTTGCGCGCTCCCGGTATGATGACGCCACACGCGTTGCGCGGCGGTCGCGCAACGTTTTCTGGACATTCGAAGATGGACGAAAACGCAGTCCGCGAATTGCTGGATCGCCTGCTGGCCCCGTGGGTCCGCTCGCTGGGTCTGGTCCCCGTGTCGATCGGCGACGACAGCGTCACGCTGCGCCTGCCGTTTTCCGGCGAGTTCCGCCATTCGGGCGGCGTGATCTGCGGCCAGGTGTTCACGGCGGCCGCCGACACCGCGATGGTGGTCGCGATCTCGGCCGCGCTCGGCGAATTCCGGCCGATGACGACGGTGTCGCTGAACACGAACTTCATGCGTCCGGTGCGCAAGGGCGACGTGCTGGTTACCGCGCGCGTGCTGCGGATGGGCCGCAACCTCGTGTTCGGCGAAGTCGAGCTGTTCGACGAGGACGGCAAGATGGCCGTCCACGCGACGTCGACCTACGCGCTCATCGGCTGAGCGGCGCGATGTTCGACCAGATCGCCTTTGCGGGCGGCGGCAATCGCTGCTGGTGGCAGGCCGGCTTCTGGGACGTCGCGCAGCCGGCCCTCGGCCTGCGCCCGCGCGTGATCACCGGCATCTCGGCCGGCGCGGCCACCGCATGCATGCTGTATACGCGCGACGCCGCGTGGGTGATGCGCTATTACGAAGAGGCGCTGCGCCACAACCGGAAGAACGCGTACTGGGGCAACCTGTTCGGGCGCGAGCCGGTGTTTCCGCATTACCGGATCTACCGTCAGGCGCTGCTCGACATCTACGGCGAGCCGTTCGCGAAGCTCGCCGCGGCGCCGGAGATCCGCATCGGCGTGTCGCACGTGCCGCGCTGGCTCGGCGCGCGTAGCGCGGTCGCCGCCGGCCTCGTCGCATACAACATCGAAAAGTACGTGCGCAAGACGCTGCACCCGACGCTCGGGCGCACGCTCGGCTTTCGGCCGGAATTCGTGCGCGCGCAGGCCTGCACGCAGGTCGACGAACTCGCCGACCTGATCCTGCAGTCGTCCTGCACGCCGCCGTTCACGCCGGTGCTGCGGCGCGGCGGGCGGCCGGTGCTCGACGGCGGGATGGTCGACAACGTGCCGGTCGATGCGCTCGATCCGTCGCCGGGCGACGTGCTGGTGCTCGTCACGCGGCTGTATCCGCGTCCGCAGATGTTCACGGTCGCGCATGGCGAGCAGCGGCGGCTGTATGTGCAGCCGTCGAGCAAGGTCCCGATTTCGAGCTGGGATTACACGAGCCCGTCGCAGATGCGGCATGCGTACGATCTCGGGCGGCGCGACGGCGAGCATTTCCTCACGCGCGTCGGCGCGATGACGGGCGGCCGCGTGGCCGCCTGACCAAGGGGGGCCGCGCGACGTGCGCGGCCCGTGCGATCAGCGCTTGCGGATCGGCGTCAGCGCTTCCGGGTTGGCGACGCTCGACATGTCGCCGTCGTCGAACGCGAGAATGTTGCGGAATGCGGCACTGAAATACAGCTCGTAGCTTTCGCGTTCGACGTAGCCGATGTGCGGCGTGCAGATGACGTTTTCCATCCGCAGCAGGCTGTAGCCCTGCAGGATCGGTTCGCTTTCGAACACGTCGATCGCGACCATCCCCGGACGGTTGTGCGACAGTGCGTTGACGAGCGCGTTTTCCTCGAGCAGCTCGGCGCGGCTCGTGTTGACGAGCAGCGACGTCGGCTTCATCCGCATCAGGTCTTCCTGCTTCACGATCCCGCGCGTGTCGTCGTGCAGACGCAGGTGCAGTGACAGCACGTCGCTCTGCTCGAACAGCGCTTCGCGGCTCTCGGCGGCCGTGTAACCGTCGGCGCGCGCGGCTTCGAGCGAATGCTCGCGGCCCCAGACCAGCACGTTCATCCCGAACGCCTTGCCGTAACCGGCGACGAGCCGGCCGATCTTGCCGTAGCCCCAGATGCCGAGCGTCTGGCCGCGCAGCACCTGGCCGAGGCCGAAGTTCGGCGGCAGCGCCGACGTTTTCAGGCCCGACTGCTGCCACGCGCCCTGCTTCAGGTTCGCGACGTATTGCGGAATGCGGCGCTGGGCGGCCATCACGAGCGCCCAGGTCAGCTCGGCCGGCGCGACCGGCGAACCGGTGCCTTCGAGCACCGCGATGCCGCGGTCGGTACACGCGTCGAGATCGATGTGACTCGACACGCGGCCGGTCTGGCTGATCATGCGCAGGTTCGGCAGCTTGGCGAGCAATTGCGACGTAATCGGGGTCCGTTCACGAATCAGCACGAGCGCCTCGACTTCCGCCAGACGGCTGGCGAGCTGTCCCAGGCCGCGCACCGTATTGTTGAAGACCTTCACGTCGTGGCCGGCGAGCATCTCGAAGCAGTTCAGCTTGCGGACGGCGTCCTGGTAGTCGTCGAGGATGGCAATTTTCATGGTGAACGGGGTGTCGCGCGTTGAAAGCGGCAGGGGCGGCGGCGCAGCTTGCGCGGCCGTCTCGCCCGGCCGGGGCCGACATGATGCAACGTCGGCCGCCTTCATGGTGTCTTTTTAACAGGTTGTTACGCTCCGCCGCAATCGGCCCCCGCCATCCCGGGCGCTCCTCCCGCGCCGTGCAAAGGGGCGCGCTGTTGTGTCGCATCAAATACGTCTTTCCTGATTCGGCCGCTTACTCGACGAGGTTCACCCAATTGTTGCTTCAAGCAGAATAATTGGATCAAGTATCCGCAGAAGGCGAGGATTTTTGACTATTTTTATCGTCAACCGGCCCCTTGTTGAGCAACTCTGCATCATTTCCGCTGTCGTAGGAGAATTACGCATTTGCTTCATCTTTTTGAAGTTGTAACAGCGGCAGGAGTCGTTTATGGATCATTTGCAGTCGATGCGCGTGTTCGTCAAGGTTGCAGATCTCGGCAGTTTCGCGCGGGCCGCGAGCGCAATGGATATCTCCAACGCGGTCGCGACGCGCCACGTCGCCGATCTGGAAGGCCGGCTCGGCACGCGTTTGCTTAATCGCACCACGCGCAGCCTCTCCCTGACGGAGTCGGGTCAGGTCTATCTGGAGCGTGCCCGCCAGATCCTCGACGAGCTCGAGGATGTCGAACAGATGGTCGTCGCGCGCAATCACGAGCCGGTCGGCACGCTGCGCATCGTCGCGCCGGTCGTGTTCGGCCTGCACAACCTCGCCCCCGTCCTGCAGTCGTACACGGAGAATTTCCCGAAAGTGGTGCCGGATCTCACGCTGGTCGACCGGCAGGTCGATCTGGTCGAGGAAGGCTTCGACGTCGGCATCGTCGTCACGCGCCAGATGCGTAGCGCGAGCATCGTCACGCGGCGCCTGACCACCGGCTGCATGACCGTGTGCGCGACGCCCAGCTATCTGGAGAAGCACGGCGTGCCGATTCATCCGGAGCAACTCGCCGAACACCCGGCCCTGAGCCTGCCAACCGAATACTGGGGCGACGAGCGCGTGTTCACGGGGCCGGACGGCGAAGTGCGCGTGCGCCCGACCAATGTGATCGTCGCGAACAACACCGCGATGCTGCGCCAGTTCGCGTTGCTCGGGATGGGCGTCGCGATCCTGCCGAGCTACCTGATCGGCAGCGACATCGCGCGCGGCGCGCTCGTGCGGCTGCTGCCGGATTTCCGGCTGCCGCAGGTCGAGATCAACATCGCGTACCCGAGCCGGCGCCATCTGCCGGCGAAGGTGCGGACGTTCATCGACCACCTCGTCGAGCATTTCAGCCACTCGACCGACGCGACGATGGGCGAACAATGGGCCGCGCAGAGCGCGACGGTGCCGCCGATCGGCGTCGAGATGCGTGCCGAGCAGCCCCCCGAATCGACCGGTCCGAACCTGCAGCCGCGTGTGGCGCGCTCGCCGCGCACGCGCGTGGCGGTGCCGTCGCCGCTGTAACGGGGCGGCGCCCGGTAGCATTACGGCCGGCGCAAATAAAAAACGCGGATCGATCGATCCGCGTTTTTTTATGGCTGCGTGCCGGCGCCGGGCACGCCCGAAGCGGCGCCCGGCGGTCGGGCCGTCACGAACCCGTCTTGCGCGCCGTCGTCTTGCGGGCGGCGGTCTTGCGCGCCGGCGCCGGTTTCTCTTCGGCGCCTTCGGTCACGGTTTCGGCATCCTTCGTCGCCGATTTGGCCGTCTTCTTCGCCGCGGCCGCCTTCGGTTCCTTCTTCTCGAACTCGAAGCCGATCTTGCCGTCCGGCTGCTTCACGAGGAACGCCTTGAAGTTGCGGCCGGTACGCGACGACTTGAAGCCCGGCAGCAGATCCGTGCGGCCGTCGGCCAGCAGCTTGCCCATCTGCTCGCGCGTGATTTCCTGCTGCAGGATCACCTTGCCCGAGCGGAAGTCGCAGGTCTTCGGGTTCGCGACCGAGTGCTCGCACACGTAGCTCATCCCGTGCTCGAACACGCGGCCCTTGCACTTCGGGCACGCGCCGACCGGTTCCTGCGCGGAGAAGTCGGGCGCTTCGCCTTCCTCGCCGCCCTGGTCCTGGCCGAAATCGAACTCGAGCTTGTAGTTCTTCGTCTCGTCGTCGAAGGACAGCTTGAGGATCGCCGAGAACGGGCGGCCCATCTTGCTGCGGAACCCGGACAGCGGCCCGATTTCCTTTTTCTGCAACAGCTCCTCGACTTCCGGGATCTCGAACTGCCGGCTACCCGGGATCTTCGAGATCGAGAAGTCGCACTTCGTGCACGCGAAGCGGCGGTAGTTTTCCTTCACCTGGCCGCCGCAATTCGGGCACGGCGTCTGAAGGGTCGCGTAGTCGCCGGGAATCGTGTCGGAATCGTATTCCTTCGCGCGCTTGACGATCTGCTGCGTCATGCGGGCGATTTCCTGCATGAACGCGTCGCGGCCGAGATTGCCGCGCTCCATCTGCGACAGCTTGTATTCCCATTCGCCGGTGAGCTCGGGCGCGGTGAGTTCCTTCACGCCGAGGCCGCGCAGCAGCGTCATCAGCTGGAACGCCTTCGCGGTCGGGATCAGTTCGCGACCTTCGCGCAGCAGGTACTTCTCGCCGAGCAGGCCTTCGATGATCGCCGCACGCGTCGCCGGCGTGCCGAGGCCCTTCGCGGCCATCGCCTCGCGCAGCTCGTCGTCCTCGACCAGTTTGCCGGCGCCTTCCATCGCGGACAGCAGCGTCGCTTCCGAGTAGCGTGCGGGCGGCTTGGTCACGAGCGCGACGGCGGCGATTTCGTCCGTCTTCACCTTCTCGTCCTTCTGCACCGGCACGAGGTTCGCGTCCGCGCCTTCGGCATCGCGGCCGTACACCTGCAGCCAGCCTGGCTCGACGAGCACCTTGCCTTCGGTCTTGAAGTGATGGCCGGCGACTTCGGTGATCCGCGTCGTGACGCGGAATTCGGCTGCCGGGAAGAACACCGCGAGGAAACGCTTCACGACCAGGTCGTACAGCTTCTGCTCCGGCTCGGACAGCGATTTCGGCGCCTGCAGCGTCGGGATGATTGCAAAGTGGTCGCTGATCTTCGAATTGTCGAAGATCCGCTTGTTCGGCTTCACCCAGCCCTTGTCGAGCACCTGCTTCGCATGCGGCAGGTAGTTGTGGCTCTCCTTGAGCATCTCGAGCGTGGACTCGACCGTCGACAGGTAGTCTTCCGGCAGCGCGCGCGCGTCGGTACGCGGGTAGGTCAGCACCTTGTGCTTTTCATACAGCGCCTGGGCGAGGCCGAGCGTGTTCTTCGCGGAGAAGCCGAAGCGGCCGTTCGCCTCGCGCTGCAGGCTCGTCAGGTCGAACAGCAGCGGCGACAGTTGCGTCGACGGCTTCGATTCCTCGGATACCGTGCCGACCTGGTCGCGGCAGGCGGCGACGATCGTTTCGGCCGCCGGCAGGCTCCACAGGCGGGAGTCGCGTTTTTCCGGATCGAACTCGTCGCGCTTGAATTTCGGGTCGTACCACTTGCCTTCGTAGAAGCCGGCCGCGCACGCGAATTCGGCTTTCACTTCCCAGTAGTCGCGCGGGACGAAGCGGCGGATTTTCTCCTCACGTTCGACGACGATCGACAACGTTGGCGTCTGAACGCGGCCGACGGTGGTCAGGAAGAAGCCGCCGCCCTTGCTGTTGAACGCGGTCATCGCGCGGGTGCCGTTGATCCCGACGAGCCAGTCGGCTTCCGAGCGGCAGCGTGCGGCGTCGGCGAGCGGCTGCATGTCCGAGTCGCTGCGCAGGTTCGCGAAACCGTCGCGGATCGCCTGCGGCGTCATCGATTGCAGCCACAGTCGTTGGACCGGCTGCTTCGCCTTCGCGTGCTGCGCGATCAGGCGGAAAATCAGCTCGCCTTCGCGCCCCGCGTCACATGCGTTGATCAGGCGGTCGACATCCTTGCGCTTCATCAGCTTCGTGAGCACCTTGAGGCGCGACTCGCTTTTTGCGATCGGGTTCAGGTCAAAATGCGGGGGGATGACGGGCAGATGCGCGAAGCTCCATTTCCCGCGCTTGACCTCGTATTCCTCCGGGGCGGCGATTTCCAGCAAGTGGCCGACAGCGGACGAAAGGACGAAATCGTCGCTCTCGTAATACTCGTCATGCTTGGTAAAGCCGCCCAAAGCGCGTGCGATGTCGTTCGCGACAGAAGGCTTTTCCGCAATGATCAGTGCTTTGGACATGACAGGTGTGTGTTGGTAGACCGGGTTCGCCGGTGTGGGTCCCTTTTACGACCGCTTTATAGCACACGCCGCAGCGACGGCGGCTCAGCGTGTAAAAAGCGGCTCATCATAGTGGGGGGCCGCAACGGCGGCAAGCGCCGGGCGCGGCGGGGCGCGCAAACCTGCGCCAAACCGCCGCGCCGGCCCGCGAATTCAGGCTTCGACGTTCAGGACGTCGCGCAATTTCGGTGCGTGCGGCGCACCGGGCACCGCGCTCAGGTCGGACAGCATGCGCTCGACGATCGCCGCGTGCGGCAGCACCGTGCCGAAGAAGCGTGCGGTGTGGGCATCCTCGATCAGGATGGTCGGGAAGTTCTCGACGTCGAGATCGTCGAGCCGGTCGGCATGGGTTTCGATGTCGATCCACGCGAAGCAGGCGTCCGGATGCGCGTCGGCGAGCCGGTCGAAGGCGGCCCGGTAGTCGCGGCACGTGCCGCACCAGTCGGCGCACAGGCACGCGACCAGCAACGTGCCGGGATCGGCGAGGCGCTCGGCGATCCGATCTGCGTCGGTGTCGAGATTCAGCGCGGGCATGGCATTCCTTGAGTAGCGTCGGCGGCCGGGCCGCCCCTATGCCGGGGAATGTAGCACGCCCCGCGCGGACGGGGTGGGCGCCGCGTCAAGCCGCGCGAAGCGTCCGCCGGGGACGCTCGCGACGCGGCCGGCGAGTTCCAGCGCGAGCAGCGCGCCATGCAGCACGTCGTCGGACAGGCCGCTGTGCTCGGCGAGCCATTCGTACGTCACGGGGCCGTATCCCAGCGCCGCGAGCACCGCCTGTTCCGACGGGTTGCCCGGTGGCGGGGCGTCGATGCGGGGCGGTGCGGCGGGCGCGACAGGGCGATCCGGTTGCGCGACGCCATTAGCTTCGGGCTGGCGAATGTCACCCACGTTCAGGCCAGGGTTGCCGGCCCGCACCGCGTCGCCCATCGTGCGCGCGGCCGGCTCGCCCAGCCCGTATTCCTCGAGCACGTCGAGCGGCGCCGCGGTGAGCTTCGCGCCGTCGCGGATCAGCGCGTGGCAGCCCTGCGCGAGCGGGGCGTGGATCGAACCGGGCATCGCGAACACATCGCGCCCCAGTTCGTTCGCGAGCCGCGCGGTGATCAACGAGCCCGAGCGCGGGGCGGCCTCGACGACGAGCACGCCGATCGCGAGCGCGGCGATCAGCCGGTTGCGCTGGGGGAAATGCGCGGCGCGGGCCGGCGTGCCGAGCGGCCATTCCGACACGATCGCGCCGTGCGCGGCGATCTCGTGGGCGAGCGCGCGGTGCCGCGCCGGATAGACGAGATCGGCACCCGTCGCGATCACCGCGACGGTGCCCGAGCGGCCATCGAGTCCGCCACGATGCGCGGCGCCGTCGATTCCGAGCGCGAGGCCCGAGACGATCGTGAGACCCGCGTCGGACAACGCGTGCGCGAAATGCGTGGCGTCGGCGAGCCCCTGCGGCGTCGCATGGCGGCTGCCGACCACGGCGAGGCCACCTGCGTGCAGCAGGTCGAGCCGCCCCTTTACATATAGCAGCGGCGGCGGATCGTGCAGGTCGCGCAGCCGCGGCGGGTAGGCCGGGTCGCTCAGCGTGACGAGCACGTTGCCCGGCCCGTCGAGCCACGCGAGCGCGGCGCTCGTGCGCGTATCGAGATCGTCGCGCTCGCTCGCGCGCACGGCCTGCGCGGCGGCGGGGCTGCTCACGGCGGCGATCGCGTCGCCGGGCGCGCACAGCAATGCCGCCGGGGAGCCGAATGCCGCGAGCAGCGCCTGCAGCACGGCGGCCGAGAGGCCGGGCGCATGCGCGAGCTGCAGCCATGCGCGCAGCGCGGCGGGCGTCAGCGCTTGCGGGGACATGAGCCTGCCCTCGAATGCGGCGTCCAGCGGAGCGCGTGGCGCCATGATAAAATTTTCATCATCCGAAATACTCGACAGGGCCGTGCGCACAGGCGCCCGGCCGATTGCAGGAGGCGCGATGCGCGGCATTGATATGCCACGCATCCGCCTCATCTTCATTGCATCCCGGCGGCGGCGCCAGCCGGCCGGATGGCCGATGCGGCGCGCTGCTCCACCGAATACCGAACACCATGGCTTTGCTCAATATTCTTCATTACCCCGACAAGCGGCTGCACAAGGTCGCGAAGCCCGTCGACAAGGTCGACGACCGGATCCGCAAGCTCGTCGCCGACATGGCCGAGACCATGTACGCGGCGCCCGGCATCGGCCTGGCGGCCACGCAGGTCGACGTGCACGAGCGGGTGATCGTGATCGACGTCTCCGAGGAAAAGAACGAGCTGCGCGCGTTCATCAATCCGGAAATCGTGTGGTCGAGCGACGCAAAGCAGACCTATGAAGAAGGCTGCCTGTCGGTGCCCGGCATCTACGACGAAGTCGAGCGCCCCGACCACGTGCGCGTACGTGCGCTCAACGAGCAGGGCGAGACGTTCGAGCTCGACTGCGAAGGGTTGCTCGCGGTGTGCGTCCAGCACGAGATGGATCACCTGATGGGCCGCGTGTTCGTCGAATACCTGTCGCCGCTCAAACAGACGCGTATCAAGACGAAGATGAAGAAACTCGAACGCGCGATGTGATGCGCGTGCGCCCAGCCCGACTCCGAACGCTGTCATGACCCATACGTTGCGCGTGATTTTTGCCGGCACGCCGGAATTCGCCGCGGCCGCTCTTGCCGCGATCCATGAGGCCGGTTTTCCGGTGCCGCTCGTGCTCACCCAGCCCGATCGCCCGGCCGGGCGCGGGATGAAACTCCAGGCAAGCGCCGTGAAACGCTACGCCGTCGAGCACGGGATGACCGTCGCGCAGCCGCCGTCGCTGCGCCGCGCGGGCAAGTACCCGGCGGAGGCGGCCGACGCGATCGAACTGCTGCGCGCGACGCCGCACGACGTGATGGTGGTGGCCGCGTACGGCCTGCTGCTGCCGCAGGAAGTGCTCGACATTCCGCGCGCCGGCTGCATCAACATTCACGCGTCGCTGCTGCCGCGCTGGCGGGGCGCCGCGCCGATCCATCGTGCGATCGAAGCCGGCGACGCCGAGACGGGCGTCACGCTGATGCAGATGGACGTCGGTCTCGACACCGGCGCGATGATCGAGGAGGCGCGCATCGCGATCGCGCCCGACGATACGACCGCGACGCTGCACGACCGCCTCGCCGCCGACGGCGCGCGGCTGATCGTCGACGCGCTGGTGCGGCTCGAGCGCGACGGCATGCTGCCGGCGACGCCGCAGCCGGCTGACGGCGTGACCTACGCGGAAAAGATCGGCAAGCACGAAGCGGCGCTCGACTGGCGCAAGCCTGCCGACGTGCTCGCGCGCCAGGTGCGTGCGTTCGATCCGTTCCCGGGCGGCGTCGCGACGCTCGACGGCGCGGCCATCAAGCTCTGGGCCGCGGAGCCCGTGGCGGCGCGCGGCACGAATGCCGACGCAGCCCCCGGCACGATCGTCGAAGCCGCGCCGGAAGGCGTCGTGGTCGCATGCGGCAGCGGCGCGCTGCGCGTGACCCAGTTGCAGAAACCGGGCGGCAAGCGGCTGCCCGCGCGGGAATTCCTCGCCGGTTCGCCGCTCGCCGCCGGCCAGCGTTTCGCGCTGCCGGACGCTGACTGACACGGCCCGAGCGGCATTCGACCCGGTCTGCCGGCCCGGCGCAACCGGCCGGACGGCCGAGTCGCGCGGGGCCCCAGCCGCGCGTAGAATTTCCCTGCGCTCTCCGGTTTCGAGGTTTTCATGTTCGGCATCACCCATTTCGGCTTCTTCGTGTTCGCGGTTTTCCTGCTGAACATCACGCCCGGTCCCGATACGGCCTACATCGTCGGCCGCAGCGTCGCGCAGGGGCGCGGTGCCGGGCTGATGTCGGCGTTCGGCATTTCGGCCGGCTGCTGCGTCCACGCGCTCGCCTGCGCGTTCGGCCTGACCGCGCTGCTGGCGGCGTCGGCAACCGCGTTCACGGTGATCAAACTGGTTGGCGCCGCGTACCTGATCTATCTCGGCGTGCGGATGATCATCGCGAAGCAGGCCGCCGCGCCGTCGGGCGCCGAAGCCGCGCAGGCCGCGGCCGCCAAGCCGCTGCGCCAGCTGTTCATGCAGGGTTTCTGGACCAACGTGCTGAATCCGAAGGTCGTGCTGTTCTTCGTATCGTTCTTTCCGCAATTCGTGTCGGCCGACAGCCCGCACAAGGCTTGGGCGTTCCTGACCCTCGGCGCGGTGTTCGTCGCGATGAGCACGGTGTGGACGAGCCTGGTCGCGTGGGTGGCGGGCAGCGTCACGCAGCGCTTTTCCGGCAAGCCGGGCGTCAAGAAGTGGCTCGACCGTACCGTGGGCAGCGCTTTTGTCGGCCTCGGCCTTCGTCTTGCAGCTTCGCAACGCTGAGATTGAATTTTTCCGGCGAGACCTTATCTAACAAATCGCTTACAATTTTCCGCCGTGCGCTGCGATGCGCGGCGGGTCCCCTGACGGATAAGGAGTGGGTATGTTCAATTGGGTCAAAACGGCGATGCTGATGGCCGCGATCACGGCCCTGTTCATCGTGATCGGCGGGATGATCGGCGGCTCGCGCGGCATGACGATCGCGCTGCTGTTCGCGCTCGGCATGAATTTCTTCTCGTACTGGTTCTCGGACAAGATGGTGCTGCGCATGTACAACGCGCAGGAAGTCGACGAGAACACGGCGCCGCAGTTCTACCGGATGGTGCGCGAGCTCGCCACGCGCGCGAACCTGCCGATGCCGCGCGTCTACCTGATCAACGAGGACGCACCGAACGCGTTCGCGACGGGCCGCAACCCCGAGCACGCGGCGGTCGCCGCGACGACGGGCATCCTGCGCGTGCTGTCGGAGCGCGAGATGCGCGGCGTGATGGCGCACGAGCTTGCGCACGTGAAGCACCGCGACATCCTGATCTCGACGATCACCGCGACGATGGCGGGCGCGATCTCGGCGCTCGCGAACTTCGCGATGTTCTTTGGCGGGCGCGACGAGAACGGCCGGCCGGCCAACCCGATCGCGGGGATCGCGGTCGCGCTGCTCGCGCCGATCGCCGGCGCGTTGATCCAGATGGCGATTTCGCGGGCCCGCGAGTTCGAGGCGGACCGCGGCGGCGCGCAGATTTCCGGCGATCCGCAGTCGCTCGCCACCGCGCTCGACAAGATCCATCGCTATGCGGCGGGCATCCCGTTCCAGGCGGCCGAGGCGCACCCGGCCACCGCCCAGATGATGATCATGAACCCGCTGCACGGCGGCGGCCTGCAGAACCTGTTCTCGACGCACCCGGCCACCGAGGAGCGCATCGCGCGCCTGATGGAGATGGCGCGCACCGGCCGCTTCGAGTGACCGTCGGCGACCCGTGCGGCCGTTGCCGCGCGGCGTTGCTCGCCACCCCGCATGCTTCGCGCTGCGGGGTGTTTCATTTGTGCGCGCCGTAAAGGGGCCAAAGGCGCGGCATGGCTGCACGCTACAATGCGCGGTTTGGGATCGCCGGGCCATCTGGCGGTTGCGATCCCGCCGTTTGCCGCATTTCTTTGCCGCACCCGATTGCCGCGCCTGTTTGCCGATTCCGCACCGATGACACGACCCCGTTCTTCCGCTCCGACCTCCTCCGGCCGCCCGGCGCGCCTGGCTGCGCTGCACCTGGCGCCCGATTCGCTCGGCTTCGCGCTCGACGCGGCCGCGCAGGCGGTCGATGCGGTGCGACGCGGCACCGCGTTGCCGGCGGCGCTGTCGGCGGTATTCGCGCAGATGCCGTCCGGTGCGCAGGCACTCGCGCGCGGCGCGACGCAGGACGTCGCCTACCGGACGATGCGCCGCCTGGGCAGCGCGGACTGGCTGATCGGCAAGTTCGTCAGCAAGGCGCCGCCCGCGCACGTGCACGCGGTGCTCGCCGGCGCGTTCGCGCTGCTGCTCGACCCGGCGGACGAGGCCGCGTACCCGGCGTTCACGGTGGTCGACCAGGCCGTCACCGTCATCGGTGCGCGGCGCGAATTCGCGTTCGCGAAGGGAATGGTCAACGCGGTGCTGCGCCGTTTCCTGCGCGAGCGCGACGCGCTCGTCGCCGCGATGCAGGACGACCCGGTCGCGCGCTGGAATTACCGCGAATGGTGGGTCGATGCGGTGAAGCGCGCATGGCCCGACGCGTGGCAGGCGATTCTCGCGGCGGGCGAGCGTCAGGGTCCGCTGACGCTGCGCGTGAACGCGCGCCGCGCGAGCGTGGACGCGTATCTCGACACGCTGCGTGCGAACGGGATCGACGCGACCGCGATCGGCCGGCATGCGGTGCGGCTCGCGTCGGCGCTGCCGGTCGAACGCATTCCGGGATTCGCCGACGGCGTGGTGTCGGTGCAGGACGCGGGCGCGCAGCTCGCGGCCGAGTGGCTCGGCGCGCGCGACGGCATGCGCGTGCTCGATGCATGCGCGGCGCCCGGCGGCAAGACGGGCCATATTCTCGAACTCGCCGATGCGGACGTCGTGGCGCTCGAAAGCGACCCGACGCGCGCTGCGCGGATCGGCGAGAATCTCGTGCGCCTGTCGCTCGCCGCGAACGTGTGCGTCGGCGACGCGGGCGCACCTGACGCGTGGTACGACGGACGTCCGTTCGATCGCATCCTGGCCGACGTGCCGTGCTCGGCGTCCGGCATCGTGCGGCGGCACCCCGACATCCGCTGGCTGCGCCGCGAGGCCGACATCCCGGCGCTGGTCGCGGAGCAGCGTCGCATCCTGGCGGCGCTGTGGCCGCTCGTGAAGCCGGGCGGCGAACTGCTTTACGTGACCTGCTCGATCTTCCCTGAGGAAGGCGAATTGCAGGCCCGCTGGTTTGAAGCGGCCTGTGAAGATGCGGTACGATTGGACGCCCCCGGCCAACTGCTGCCGGGCGGCGTGCAGGGACGGGCGGCCGCCGGCGCACTCGACCAGAACACCGATCACGACGGATTTTTCTACGCGCGGTTTCAGAAACGGTGACGATCAAACACCTTTTTCCCCTTCGGCTCGCGGCCGTCTTGCTGGTCGCGTTGACGCTGTGTCTGGCCGTCGTCCGGCCGGCGCATGCCGAATCGATCGCCGTGCAGCGCGCGTCGCTCCAGTCCGACGGAAGCGGCTGGAGTCTCGACGCACGGTTCGACTTCGAGCTGAATCCGAATCTCGAGGATGCCGTCAACAAGGGCATCCCGCTTTACTTCACGACCGACTTCGAGCTGAGCCGCGCGCGCTGGTACTGGTTCGACGAGCAGCCGGTGGCGGTCACGCAGACGATCCGCCTGTCGTTCCAGCCGCTCACGCGCGAATACCGCGTGTCGACGGGCGGCCTGCAGCTCGGCTTCCCGTCGCTGAAGGATGCGCTCGCGGTGGTCCGGCACATCACGTCGTGGCACGTGATCGACCGCAACCAGGTGCGCGCGGGCGAAACCTACACGGCGTCGGTGCGGATGCAGCTCGATACGGCGCTGATGCCGAAGCCGTTCCAGGTCGATGCCGTGAACAACCGCGACTGGACGCTCGGGTCGGACTGGAAGCGCTTCAACTTCACGGTGACCGAACGTGCTAAATAAAGTGCGCCGCGCGGCCAGCGGGAAGAGTCTCCTCATCCGCGTGATCGTCTCGACGGTCGCGCTGACCGCGCTGCTGCTGCTCGTGCTGCTCGCGGCCGCGAGCGCGAACACCGAATTCTTCGACCGCTACTACTCGTGGCTGTACGCGACGAACATCGTCGTCGCGCTCGTGTTCCTGCTCGTGGTGCTCGGGCTGATCGGGATGATCGTCGTGCGCCTGAGGAAGGGCAAGTTCGGCACGCGGCTGCTCGCGAAGCTCGCGGTGTTCTTCGCGCTCGTCGGCGTGGTGCCGGGCGGGATCATCTATATCGTGTCGTACCAGTTCGTGTCGCGCAGTATCGAATCGTGGTTCGACGTGAACGTCGAGACCGCGCTGACGGCGGGCCTGAACCTCGGCCGCGGGATGCTCGATGCGTCGCTGTCCGATCTGCAGACGAAGGCGCGGCTGATGTCCGACCAGCTCGCGAGCGTCGATGCGAACACGAACGGCACGACGCTCACGCTGCTGCGGCTGCGCGACCAGTTCGGGGTGCAGGACGCGACGATCGTCGAGCCGAGCCGCGGCGGCTCGGGCGCGGCGCCCGACCTGCACATCGTCGCGCAGGCATCGGGCAATTTCGCGGCGCTGATTCCGGACGATCTGCCGACGCCGCTGATGCTGAGCCAGGCGCGCGAACACGGCGCGTATGCGGCGATCGAGGGCGAAGTCGACGGCGACCCGCGTGCGCACGGCGCGAAGGGCGCACTGCGGCTGCGCGTCGTGCGGCCGATTCCCGACGCGACGACGTCGCTGCTGCAGCCGGCGGAGCGGTTCCTGCAGCTCACGCAGCCGGTGCCGCCCGGGCTCGCGCACAACGCGGACGCCGTGCAGCGCGCGTACCGCGAGTACCAGGAAAAGTCGCTCGGCCGCACGGGCCTGCGCAAGATGTACATCGGCACGCTGACGCTCGCGCTGTTCCTCGCGACTTTCATCGCGATGATGCTCGCGCTCGCGCTCGGCCAGCAGCTCGCGCGGCCGCTGTTCCTGCTCGCGCAGGGCACGAAGGAGATCACGGAAGGCGACTACACGCCGAAGCGCGAGATCAAGACGCGCGACGAGCTCGGCTTCCTCACGCAGTCGTTCAACGCGATGACGCGCCAGTTGTCGGAGGCGCGGCTCGCGGTCGAGAAGAACCGCATCGCGCTCGAGCATTCGAAGACGTATCTCGAGAGCATCCTCGCGAACCTGACGGCCGGCGTGTTCGTGCTCGACCGCCAGTTCCGGCTGACGACGGCCAATCGCGGCGCCGAGCGGATCTTCCGGCAGCCGTTCAACTCGCTGATCGGCACGACGCTCGACCGGATCGGCGTGGCCGCCGGGTTCGGCGCGATGGTGCGCAAGGCGTTCGCCGATCGCGAGGCGGCGTCCGACGGCGGCAGCGGCGATCGCGGCCACTGGCAGCAGCAGTTCGCGATCGAGGTGCCGGGCGAAACCGATCCGCTGACGCTGCTCGTGCGCGGCACGCGGCTCGTGTCGACGGTCGAGGGCCAGGCCGACGATCCGCAGACGTCCGGCTACGTCGTCGTGTTCGACGACATCTCCGACGTGATTTCCGCGCAGCGTTCGGTCGCATGGGGCGAGGTCGCGCGGCGGCTCGCGCACGAGATCAAGAATCCGCTGACGCCGATCCAGCTGTCGGCCGAGCGGCTGCAGATGAAGCTGTCGGACAAGCTTTCACCGCCCGACGCGGACGTGCTCAAGCGCGGCGCGACGATGATCGTGAACCAGGTCGCCGCGATGAAGCGGATGGTCGACGATTTCCGCGAATACGCGCGCACGCCGCCGGCGGTGCTCGCGAACCTGCAGTTGAACGAACTGGCGAGCGAGGTGCTCGGGCTGTACGGCGTCGGCGAAGGCAAGAACCCGATCGTCGCCGAACTCGCGCCGTCGCTGCCGGTGATTCGCGGTGACGCGACGCAATTGCGCCAGGTGATTCACAACCTGCTGCAGAATGCGCAGGATTCGGTTGCGGAGTCCGCGCATCCGCGTGTGTTGATCGAAACCAAGACAGTAGAATATGGCGACCCAGACGCCGAGGGCAAAACGCGCGTCGCGGTACGTCTGACCGTGTCCGACAACGGGCCCGGTTTTCCGGCACGCATCCTGACCCGCGCGTTCGAGCCTTACGTGACGACGAAGGCGAAGGGCACGGGGCTCGGGCTGGCCACGGTCAAGAAAATCGTTGACGAGCACGGCGCGCGGATCGATCTGCGCAATCGCATGCACGGCGAGACCGTCGAGGGTGCGCAGGTGTCGATCCTGTTCCTGCAGATGGCGAGCGATACGCCAGGCGCCGAACCCGGTGCGCAGGACGGGGCGACTCCCGCCAAGACAAAAGCAAGTGAGCAGACAAAGGCAGCGTAAATGGCAACCATCCTGGTGGTAGATGATGAAATGGGCATCCGGGAATTGCTCTCGGAGATCCTCAGCGATGAAGGACATGTCGTCGAGGCGGCGGAGAACGCGCAGGCCGCGCGGGAATACCGGCTGAATCAGGCGCCCGATCTCGTGCTGCTCGATATCTGGATGCCCGATACCGACGGCGTCACGCTGCTCAAGGAATGGGCGGCGCAGGGGCTGCTGACGATGCCCGTGATCATGATGTCCGGGCACGCGACGATCGATACCGCCGTCGAGGCGACGAAGATCGGTGCGCTCGATTTCCTCGAGAAACCGATCGCGCTGCAGAAGCTGCTGAAGTCGGTCGAGCACGGTCTTGCGCGCGGCGCCGCGCCGGTGTCCGCGAACACGGCGGCGAAGGCGGGCGGCGGGCAGGCCGCGGGGCCGGCGGCGGTCGCGTCCGCGGCGGCGCTGCCGACGCTCGGCGACGACATGGCGTCGGCGCTCGGCCTCGCGGGCCAGACGGCCGCGATTCCGTTCGACATCCCGTTGCGCGAGGCGCGCGATGCGTTCGAGCGCGCGTACTTCGAATATCACCTCGCGCGCGAGAACGGCAGCATGACGCGCGTCGCGGAGAAGACGGGCCTCGAGCGCACGCACCTGTATCGCAAGCTCAAGCAGCTCGGCGTCGAGCTCGGCAAGAAGCCGTCCGAAGGTGCGCTGTAAAATATTTCGCGAAAGCACTTGCTCGGGGGCGAATAGCTCGATATACTTTCATTCTTCGTTGGCCCGGTAGCTCAGTTGGTAGAGCAGCGGATTGAAAATCCGCGTGTCGATGGTTCGATTCCGTCCCAGGCCACCAGCATTTAAAACCCCAAGAATCGGAAGGTTCTTGGGGTTTTTCGTTTGTGGTGGATATCGCGCGTCGTGATCGGCGGGCCCGGCAGCATTCGCCGAGGCATGATAAAATCCGTGCCCGCTCAATGACTTAGCGCATCGCTTCATGCGCATGGCAGGCTGCCCGCGGCGCGCCTGCCGTGGCGCGCGGCCACGATGCCGCGCGATGAGCGGTATAAGCGCGCCGCCGCATTCGCGGCCCACCGCGCTGCCTATACTGGTCGGGCCGGCGCAGGCCGGCCGCGTCGGCCGCCCGGCGGCAGCCGGCCTCGGGGCGCAGTGCGACGCGAGCCTACACATTCACGGAGTATCACGGTGATTCGGACAGACGCTAAAGACGGCGCGCTCGTGTTGTTTTCCGGCGGGCAGGACTCCGCCACGTGCGTGGCATGGGCCCTCGAACGCTACCAGACGGTCGAGACGCTCGGCTTCGACTACGGCCAGCGTCATCGCGTCGAACTCGAGTGCCGCGAAGGCGTGCGCGAAGCGCTGAAGCACACGTTTCCGGCGTGGTCGGACCGGCTCGGCGACGATCACATGATCGACCTGTCGGTGCTCGGCGCGATCAGCGATACCGCGATGACGCGTACGATCGAGATCGAAACGACGGCGAACGGCCTGCCGAACACGTTCGTGCCGGGCCGCAACCTGATGTTCATGACGATCGCCGCGGCGATCGCCTATCGCCGCGGGCTGCGCGTGCTGGTCGGCGGGATGTGCGAAACCGATTTCTCCGGCTATCCGGACTGCCGCGACGACACGATGAAGGCGCTGCAGGTCGCGCTGAATCTCGGGATGGATACGCGCATGGTGCTGGAGACGCCGCTGATGTGGCTCGACAAGGCGCAGACCTGGCAGCTTGCCGAACAGCTCGGCGGCGACGCGCTTGTCGAACTGATCCGCGTCGAGACGCACACGTGCTACGTGGGCGAGCGCGCGGAGCTGCACGACTGGGGTTTCGGCTGCGGCGAATGCCCGGCCTGCAAGCTGCGCAAGCGCGGCTACGAGGCCTACCTGAAGGGCGAGCGGGTGACCGAAGCGCCGCTGTGACGCGGCTCGCGCGGGCAGCGCTTGATGGACAACGGATTCTGATCGACAACGAGCGGCGCGAGCCGGACGAAGCACGATGACTTACGCGGTCAAGGAAATTTTCTACACGTTGCAGGGCGAGGGCGCGAATGCGGGCCGGCCGGCCGTGTTCTGCCGGTTCGCCGGCTGCAACCTGTGGTCGGGCCGCGAAGAGGATCGTGCGGAGGCCGTGTGCCGCTTCTGCGATACGGATTTCGTCGGCACCGACGGCGAGAACGGCGGCAAGTTCAAGGATGCCGCCGCGCTCGTCGCGACGATCGCCGGCCTGTGGCCGGACGGCGAAGCGCACCGCTTCGTCGTCTGCACGGGCGGCGAGCCGATGCTGCAGCTCGACCAGCCGCTCGTCGACGCGCTGCATGCGGCCGGCTTCGAGATCGCGATCGAGACCAACGGTTCGCTGCCGGTGCTCGACACGATCGACTGGATCTGCGTGAGCCCGAAGGCCGATGCGCCGCTCGTCGTCACGAAGGGCAACGAACTGAAGGTCGTCGTGCCGCAGGACAACCAGCGGCTGGCCGACTACGCGAAGCTCGATTTCGAGTATTTTCTCGTGCAGCCGATGGACGGCCCGTCGCGCGACCTCAACACGAAGCTCGCGATCGACTGGTGCAAGCGTCATCCGCAGTGGCGGCTGTCGATGCAGACCCACAAATATCTGAACATTCCCTGAGCCACGGCTTTTGACATCGTGCTGATTACCCGAAAACTCGAATTCGACGCGGGCCACCGCATCCCCGATCACCGCAGCCAGTGCAGGAACCTGCACGGCCATCGCTACGTGCTCGAAATCACGCTGCGCGGCGATCTCGTCGATACCGAGGGCGCGCCCGACCGCGGCATGGTGATGGATTTCGCCGACGTGAAGGCGCTCGCGATGGAGCACCTCGTCAGCAAGTGGGACCACGCGTTCCTGGTCTATGCGCGCGACGACGTCGTGCGCTCGTTCCTCGAGCAGATGGCCGACCACAAGACGGTCGTGATCGACCGGATCCCGACCGTCGAGAACCTCGCGGCGATCGCGTTCGACCTCCTCGCGAACGTGTACGACGCGCACTACGGCGTGAACCTGCGCCTCGAGCGCGTGCGCCTGTACGAGACGCCGAACTGCTGGGCCGACGTCGAGCGCCAGCCCGGCCGCTGATCCTGCCTGCCCCCCCGGCAGCCCCGCCGTCCGGCGCGGGCTGCCCGTCACCGCGTCTGGCGGCGTCGCTTCCCTTGGTCCCGCGCCGGCACGGCTTCCCCCGTCTGTTCCCGCATCGAGCACCCGCCGCGCTATGATCGTCGTGCGGCACCGAAACACGCTCGCGTGAGCCATCGCGCGGCCCGCGCTGTCAGATTGGCCGTCCCGCCCCGACTCACGTTCTCCGGCGCGCGATCTGCCGCCGCCGCCGTGCTTCGATTGCCCGGCGGGGTGCGTTTCGCCGCGCCTGTTGCTTGTCCCGTTCGATTGCCGTTCCGTCCCGGAGGCCGTATCGATGAGCACGCTCACCAATTCCCTCAAACAACGCCTGCGCGACGGTGACGAGCCGCTGTACGGCCTGTGGCTGTCGCTCGGCAGCGACTCGGCCGCGGAAGCGCTCGCGCATGCCGGTTACGACTGGCTCTGCATCGACATGGAGCATGCGCCGAACGACAGTCGCGACGTGGCGTCGCAACTGCGCGCGATCGCCGCGGCGCACCTGCCGAGCGAGCCGGTCGTGCGCGTGCCGGCGCGCGAGCCGTGGCTCGTGAAGCGCGCGCTCGACGCCGGCGCGCGCACGCTGATGTTCCCGTGTATCGAGACGCCCGACGACGCCGCGCACGCGGTGCGGCTCACGCGCTTCCCGTCGCCCGAATCGCCCGACGGGCTGCGCGGCGTGGCGGGCATGGTGCGCGCGGCGGCATTCGGCATGCGCCGCGACTACCTGCAGACGGCGAATGCACAAGTCGCGGTGGTCGTGCAGGTCGAATCGGCGCGCGGCGTCGCCGAAGTCGAGCGGATCGCGGCGACGCCTGGCGTCGATTGCCTGTTCGTCGGCCCGGCCGATCTCGCGGCGAGCCTCGGGCATCTCGGCGATATCCGCCACCCGGACGTCGAAGTCGCGATGGCGCGCGTGCTCGCGGCCGGCAAGCAGGCGGGTGTCGCGGTCGGCATCTTCGCCGGCGATACGGCGGCCGCGCGCCAGTATCGCGACGCCGGATACCGGATGATCACGGTATCGGCCGACGTGAGCTGGCTGTTGCGCGCGACGCGGCAGGCGTTGCAGGAGGTACGGTCATGAACGGTGGAGGCGCTGCGTGCCGCAGGCGAGTGCGGATCGGGGCGATGGTCGGGCTGTGGACCGTGTGGGCGGCGGCCGCCGCGCAGGGCGCGCCGCAAGCGAAGCCCGATCCGTCGCACGAGACGCAATCGGCGGTCGCCGACTACAACGCCGGCGACTATCGCGCGGCGCTCGTGCAGTTCCACGATGCGGCGGAGCGCGGCGATCGCCTCGCGCAGTTCAACTACGCGATGATGCTGCTGACGGGCGAAGGCGTGACGGCGAACGTCGACGAAGGACTGCGCTGGCTGAAGCGCGCGGCGGAAGCGAACATGTCGCATGCGCAGTACGTGTACGGCCGGATGTTCGACGACGGCGAGTTCGTCGCGCGCAACCCGACTGAAGCGCATCGCTGGTTCCTGCGGGCCGCGAAGCAGGGGCACGTGCAGGCCGAGCTGTCGCTCGCGAACCAGTTCCTCGACGGGCGCGGCACGCCGCGCGACAACCGGCAGGCGTTCGTGTGGTACAAGCAGGCCGCCGACGCGGGCGAGCCCGTCGCGCAGTACGTGACCGCGTCGTTCTACGAGCGTGGCGGCGACGGCGTCGCGCAGAACCTGAACATCGCGCGCGCGTATTACGCGGCGGCGGCCGCGCAGGGCGACGAGACGGCCGGGCTGAAATTCAAGGAGCTGAGTGCGCGGCTGAAGGCGCCGACGCCGGCATCGGGCGCCGGCGCGGCGCAGCAAGGCAAGGCGCACGCGCCGCCGCAGTAAGCGGCCCTCGCCCAATGAAAAACGGCGCCGGGGCGCCGTTTTCGCGTATCGCGGTGCAGGCCGCGCGGTCAGCTCTTCATCAGCCGCCGCTGCCGCCCGACGCTCATGATCATCCCGATCGCGATGCCGAGCGTCGTGAGCGCGGTGCCGCCGTAGCTCATGAACGGCAGCGGCACGCCGACGACCGGCAGCACGCCACTCACCATCCCGATGTTGACGAACGCGTAGACGAAGAACGCGAGCGTGAGCGAGCCCGCGAGCAGCCGGCCGAACTGCGTCGCGCCCTGCGCGGCGATGTAGAGGCCGCGCGCGATCAGCGCCATGTACAGCGTCAGCAGCACGAGCCCGCCGGCGAGCCCCCATTCCTCCGAGAACACCGCGAAGATGAAGTCGGTGTGCTTTTCCGGAATGAATTCGAGGTGCGCCTGCGTGCCTTTCAGGTAGCCCTTGCCGAGCGCGCCGCCCGAGCCGATCGCGATCACGGCCTGGATCGTGTGGAAGCCCTTGCCGAGCGGGTCGGACGTCGGGTCGAGCAGCGTGCACACACGGTGCTTCTGGTAGTCGTGCATCAGCGGCCACTGCACTTCGGGCTGGCAGATGCGTTCCTCGAACACGGCGATCGAGCCGACCGCGATCACGCCCGCGACGAGCACGGGCACGATCAGCTTGAACGACAGGCCGGCGAGGTAGATCACGAAGAAGCCGGCCGCGAACACGAGCAGGCCCGTGCCGAGGTCGGGCTGCTTCGCGATCAGCCCGACCGGCACCATCAGGATCCCGAACGCGGCGACGAAGTCGTACCAGCGCAGCCCGCCTTCGCGGCGCTGGTAGTACCACGCGAGCATCAGCGGCGTCGCGATCTTCAGGATTTCCGACGGCTGGATCACGACGCCGACGTTCAGCCAGCGCTTCGCGCCCTTCTTGGTCATCCCGAACAGCGCGACGGCAATCAGCAGCGCGACCCCGAACGTATAGAGCGGGACCGCGAAGCGCATCAGCGTGGTCGGCGGGATGTTGGCGATCACCCACATCAGCACGAACGTCAGCAGGATGTTGCGCAACTGGTCCTCGACGCGGCCCGGCACGTCGATCGACGCGCTGTACAGCGTGACGATGCCGACGCACAGCAGCAGGAACACGATGAGGGCGAGCGGGCGGTCGAAGCCCGCGAACATCTGCTTGATCTTGTCGAGCCAGGCGCGCTTGTCGAATTGCATGCCTTTCTCCGTTAATGAGCGGTGCCGGCGTCCGCCGCTTTCGCGGGGGCCGTCGCACGGTGGTTGTCGTCCCGCGGCGTGGCGACGGCCGGCTGTGCGTCGCTGGCGGACCGGCGCGGCCGGTGCGGTCGCCGGATCGGCGGCAGGCTCGCGGCCATCGGTGCCGCGGCGCTCGCGTCGGCCGGCGCGGTGGCGCTGGCCGCTCCCGAGGCCCCCGAGGCCCCCGACGCGGCCGATGCCGCGTCGGCCGCGCTGGCCGCCGACGGCACGACCGGCTGCGGCAGCGCGGTGAAGCCGGCCGCGATCGTGGCCGGCTTCGACGTGTCGCCGACCACGGGCGCGCTCACCGGCTCGGTGGCCGATGCCGCGGCGGCCACGGCCGCGGCTTCGTTCTTCGGGTTCTGGCGCTCGACCAGGTAGTAGTCGAGCACGCGGCGTGCGATCGGGCCGGCGGCCTGCGCGCCCCAGCCGCCGTTCTCGACGACCAGCGCGATGGCGATCTGCGGATGGTCGACCGGCGCGTACGCGATGAACAGCGCGTGGTCGCGCAGGTGTTCGGCGAGCAGATGGCCCTTGTAGTTCGACCCCTGCAGCGAGAACACCTGCGCGGTACCGGTCTTGCCGGCCGCGAGGTACGGCACGCCGCGGAACACCTTGTACGCGGTCCCGGACGGGTTCTCGATCACGTTCTCCATCCCGCGCTTCACGACGTCGATGTCGGCCGCCTTCAGCGGAATCACGTCGCTTTCCTTCGGCACGGTCAGGTGGCGCGCCCGCGAAATCGGATCCTCGACTTCCTTCACGAGGTGAGGCTTCATCACGACGCCGTTGTTCGCGAGCGTTGCCGTGGCATGCGCGAGCTGCAGGATCGTGAACGAGTTGTAGCCCTGGCCGATCCCGAGGCTGATCGTCTCGCCGTCGAACCACTTCTGCTGCGCCGCTTTCTTGAACGCCTTCTTCTTCCAGTCGGTCGACGGCAGGATCCCGCGCGCCTCGCCCTGGATGTCGATCCCGGTGATCTGGCCGAAGCCGAACGGCTTCATGAAGTTCGCGATCGCGTTCACGCCGAGGTCGCGCGCGAGCATGTAGAAGTAGGTGTCGTTCGACACCATGATCGCCTTGTTCATGTCGACCCAGCCCTGGCCCGAGCGCACGTCGTTGCGGAACGTATGGCCGCCGAACGTGAAGTAGCCGGGATCCTGGAAGCCCCAGCCCGGCGTGCGCTTGCCGAGCGTCAGGCCCGCGAGCGCCATGAACGGCTTGTACGTCGAGCCGGGCGGGTAGGTGCCGTGCAGCGGGCGGTTCAACAGTGGCTTGTCGGGCGAGTTGTTCAGCTCGTCCCAGGTCTGCTGGTCGATGCCGTCGACGAACGAGTTCGGGTCGAAGCTCGGCGACGACACGAACGCGAGCACGTCGCCCGTCTTCGGCTCGATCGCGACGAGCGCGCCGCGCTTGCCGGCGAACGCTTGCTCGGCGACCTGCTGCAGCCCGATGTCGAGCGACAGCACGAGATTGTTGCCGGGCGTCGCCTGCGTGCGCGACAGCGTGCGCACCGGCCGGCCGCCGGCGGTCACCTCGACTTCCTCGAAACCCGTCAGCCCGTGCAGCTCGGTTTCGTAGCTCTGCTCGACGCCGATCTTGCCGATGTAGTCGGTGCCCTTGTAGTTGTTCGCGTCGCGTCGCGGATCGTAGTGCTCCTGGTCGCTGTCGTTGTCGTCGCTGATCGCGTCGATGCGATCCTGGTCGCGCTTGGAGATCCGGCCGATATAGCCGATCACGTGCGCGGCCGTCATGCCGAGCGGGTACTGGCGGAACAGCCGCGCGCGCACGTCGACGCCGGGGAAGCGGAAGCGCTGCGCGGTGAAGCGCGCGACTTCCGCGTCGGTGAGCCGCGTGCGGATCGGCAGGCTCTCGAAGTTCTTCGAGTCTTCCTGCAGCTTCTTGAAGCGGCGGCGGTCACGGGCGTCGATCGGGATGATCTCGGACAGCTTGTCGATCGTGTTGTCGAGCGTGTCGTCGAGCTTCGATGGCGTGATCTCGAGCGTGTACGCCGAGTAGTTCTTCGCGAGGATCACGCCGTTGCGATCGGTGATGATCCCGCGGTTCGGCACGATCGGCGCGACCGAGATGCGGTTTTCCTCGGCCTGCAGCGCGTATTTGCCGTGCTGCATCAGCTGCAGGTAGAAGAAGCGGCTCGCGAGTAGCCCGAAGCAGACGAACACGAACACGCCCGCCGCCGCGACGCGCAGGCGGAACCTCGAGAGCTGCTGTTGGGTGTCGTTGAATTCGGTCATTTAAGGGCAATCTGGCCCGCGCGCGGGCGCGGGCGAGGTGCCGCCCCGGAGCGCGGCGCGCGGCGGGCGTGGGGGCGGCGGGTATTCAAGGTCGGTCCGGCTCAGATCGGGCGCGTATCGTCCGGGTCGACCGGGCGGCGTTGCGGCATCAGCAGCAGGTGGCTCGCGATCGGCCACAGCGCGGCTTCGACGAAACCGTCGACCAGATAGCGCCAGCCGGGGAACGCGGCGCCCATCAGCAGGCGGATCACGAACGGCACGAGCTGCGCGGCGACCAGCAGCGGCGTGACGTACAGCACCTGCACGCCGATCGGCATCCACAGCACGCGGCGGTGGATCGTGATCGCGCCGTACGACAGCAGCGTATAGGCGAGCGCGTGCTCGCCGAGCAGCCCCGCGTCGTGCACGTCCATCAGGATGCCGAGCGCGAACGCGACGCCCATCCCGACCTTGCGCGGCTGGTGGATGTTCCAGAACAGCAGCACGAGCGCGACGAAGTCGGGCACGCCGGGCAGGCGGCCCCACGGCATCAGGTTCAGCAGGAACGCGGCGGCCAGGCTGAAGACGATGAAGTACGGATTGACCGGCTGCAGGATGTATTGCGGGCGGTTCATCGCTGGGCTCCTGATTGCCCGGCGGCGGGCTTCGCGGGCGCGGCGGCCGGCTGGACCGGCGCGGCAGGCGCAGCGGGCGCCGGCTTCGCGCCGGGCTGGGCCGCGGCGGCCGGCTTCGCGTTCGCGTCGGCCTTGTCGGTTTTCTCCGCTTTCTCGCCCTTCGCGGCGGCTTTCGCGCCCTTCTTGCCCTTCGCGTTCTTCTCGGTCGCGGGATCGGGCTCGGCCGGGCGCGGCGGGATGTCGTTGCGGTAATGCAGCACGAGCATCTGGCGCGCGCCGCGCACGGCCGCGACCGGTGCGCAGGTCACGCGGGCGAACGCGGTATCGGCCAGCTTGTCGACGCGCACGACCTTCGCGACCGGCAGGCCGGGCGGATAGACGCCGTCGAGACCGCTCGTGACGAGCTCGTCGCCGGCGACGAGATCCGCGCTCGTCGGCACGAAGCGCAGGTCGAGCGAGTCGCCCTTCGGCGTGCCGTAGATCACGCTGCGCAGGCCGGTGCGCAGCACCTGCACGGGAATCGCGAGATCGCGGTCGGTGACCAGCGTGACTTCGGATTGCAGCGGGAACACGCGCGTGACCTGACCGATCACGCCGTCCTCGCTGACGACGGGCGAGCCGTCCTGGATGCCTTGCTGCGAGCCTTGGCCGACCACGATCTTCTGCGTGAACGGATCGCTCGTGTCGTACTGGATCTCGACCGGCGTCGATTGCGTCGCGATGTGCTGGCGCAGCTCGAGCACAGCGCGCAGATGGACGTTCTCCTGCGCAAGCACCGCGGCCTGGTTGGCCTGCGTGGACAGCTGCAGGTTGCGTTTGCGGAGGTCGTCGTTCTCGTGGCGCAGCGACGCGCCGGTGACGGCGATGTCGGCCGCGCCCATGAACAGGTCGCGCGGCACGAGCGCCGCGCGTTGCAGCGGATAGAGCACGGTGCCGAGCACGCCGCGCACGATTTCGAGCGTGCTGAAGCGCGCGTCCGACACGAGGAGCGCGATGGCGAGGGCGACGAAGAAGATGAGCCGCGCGAGCGCGGGCGGACCTTGCTTGAAGAGGGGCGGCGGACTGTATTCCATGGTCGGCGCCGGGCGCGTGTGATCGGTTAAATAATGCTCAGACGCGCAAACGGCGCGGCGGTTCGTTCTGAACGAGCGATCCGGCCACGCCGCGGGTGCGTCATATCAAACGGGACTGCTTAGGCGATCACTCGTACGAGAAGATGCTGCCCAGCTTGTCCATGCGCTCGAGCGCCATGCCCGAACCGCGTACGACGCAGGTGAGCGGATCTTCGGCGACGAGCACCGGCAGGCCGGTTTCTTCCGCGAGCAGGCGATCGAGGTCGCGCAGCAGCGCGCCGCCGCCCGTCAGCATCATCCCGCGTTCGGCGATGTCGGCGCCGAGTTCCGGCGGCGTCTGTTCGAGCGCGATCTTCACCGACGACACGATCTGGTTCAGCGGATCGGTCAGCGCTTCGAGGATTTCGTTGCTGGAGATCGTGAAGCTGCGCGGGATGCCTTCCGACAGGTTGCGGCCCTTCACTTCCATTTCCTTGACTTCGGAGCCCGGGAACGCGGAGCCGATTTCCTTCTTGATCGCCTCGGCGGTCTGCTCGCCGATCAGCATCCCGTAGTTGCGACGGATGTAGTTGACGATCGCCTCGTCGAACTTGTCGCCGCCGACGCGCACCGAGCCTTTGTAGACGATCCCGCCGAGCGAGATCACGCCGACTTCGGTCGTGCCGCCGCCGATGTCGACGACCATCGAGCCGGTGGCTTCGGACACCGGCAGGCCCGCGCCGATCGCGGCCGCCATCGGCTCCTCGATCAGGTAGACCTGCGATGCGCCGGCGCCGTGCGCGGCTTCCTTGATCGCGCGGCGCTCGACCTGGGTCGAGCCGCACGGCACGCAGATGATGATGCGCGGCGACGGCGAGAACATGCGCGATTCGTGGGCCGTCTTGATGAACTGCTTGATCATCTGCTCGGTGACGGTGAAGTCGGCGATCACGCCGTCCTTCATCGGGCGGATCGCCTCGATGTTGCCCGGCACCTTGCCGAGCATCTGCTTGGCTTCCTTGCCGACCGCCTGGATCGTCTTCTTGCCGTTGGGGCCGCCTTCCTGGCGAATCGACACGACGGACGGCTCATCGAGGACGATGCCCTTGCCGCGCATGTAGATCAGGGTGTTTGCGGTGCCGAGGTCGATCGCGAGATCGTTGGAGAAGTAGCTGCGCAAAAAACCGAACATTCAGAATCCTGTTTCGCTCTGGGCCGGCCCTGCATAGCGAGCGCTGAGGGCGGCAGCGGAAAAAATAACAGCCTCGGGAAGCGTGGCGGAAGCGGCCGCCGCGGCGCACGAAGCTGCGAGTGATGTCTACCGGGGATCGCACGAAGCACGCACGGCTTGCCGAAACAAGGCGAAACGGTGCGGGAAAAGGCTGCCGGGTTTGGGTCGAACGCGTAATGATACCTTATAATTTCACGGTATTTGAATCGAAACGGGCGGTATTTTTGCCGCTTCGGCCCCGATTTTTGAGGGTGGGATCGCACCCTCCAACCCCCCGCCGCAGTGCTGCCGTCGACGCACTGCGCAGTCTTGTTTTTCCGGTGATCGCATGGCCCTGACCCTGACCGATGTGAAACGCATCGCGCACCTGGCGCGACTCGAAATGGCCGACGCCGACGCCGAGCACATGCTCGGCCAGCTCAATGAATTCTTCGGCCTCGTCGAGCAGATGCAGGCGGTCGACACCGCCGGCATCGCGCCGCTCGCCCACCCGATCGAACAGATCCAGGAAGTCGCGCAGCGCCTGCGCGACGACGCCGTGACGGAAGTCGTCGATCGCGACGACAACCAGCGTCCGGCGCCGGCCGTCCAGGACGGCCTCTATCTCGTGCCGAAGGTGATCGAGTAAGCATTCGATGACAAGCGCGCCGGCCGTCCAGCGCCGCGCGCGACCCAGAATTCCCAGGAAAACCACTCAATGCACGCAAAAAGCCTGACCGAACTGCGCGCCGCGCTCGCCGCCAAGGAATGCTCGGCCGTCGAGCTCGCGCAGCACTATCTGAAACGGATCGACGCCGCGCGCGACCTGAACGCGTTCGTCCACGTCGACGCCGACCTCACCCTCGCGCAGGCGAAAGCCGCCGACGCCGAACTCGCGCGCGGCGCGGGCGGCGCGCTGACCGGCCTGCCGATCGCGCACAAGGATGTCTTCGTCACGCGCGGCTGGCGCTCGACCGCCGGCTCGAAGATGCTCGCGAACTACGAAAGCCCGTTCGACGCGACCGTCGTCGCCCGCCTGCAGGCGGCCGGCATGGTCACGCTCGGCAAGACCAACATGGACGAATTCGCGATGGGCTCGTCGAACGAGAATTCGGCGTTCGGCGCGGTGAAGAACCCGTGGGACACCAACGCCGTGCCGGGCGGCAGCTCGGGCGGCAGCTCGGCCGCCGTCGCCGCGCGCCTCGCGCCGGCCGCGACCGGCACCGACACCGGCGGCTCGATCCGCCAGCCCGCGTCGTTCGCGGGCGTGACGGGCATCAAGCCGACCTACGGCCGCGTGTCGCGCTACGGGATGATCGCGTTCGCGTCGTCGCTCGACCAGGGCGGCCCGATGGCGCAAAGCGCGTCCGACTGCGCGCTGCTGCTGAACGCGATGGCCGGCTTCGACGAGCGCGACTCGACGAGCCTCGAGCGCGACGACGAAGACTTCACCCGCCACCTCGGCCAGCCGTGGGCGCCCGGCAACGACGCGGGCAAGCCGCTCGCGGGCCTGCGCATCGGTTTGCCGAACGAGTATTTCGGCGCCGGCCTCGCCGACGACGTGCGCGCGACGATCGACGCGGCGCTCAAGCAATATGAAGCGCTCGGCGCGACGCTCGTGCCGGTGTCGCTGCCGAAGACGGAGCTGTCGATCCCCGTGTACTACGTGATCGCGCCGGCGGAAGCGTCGTCGAACCTGTCGCGTTTCGACGGCGTGCGCTTCGGCCACCGCGCCGCGCAGTACGGCGACCTGCTCGACATGTACAAGAAGTCGCGCGCCGAGGGCTTCGGGCCCGAAGTGAAGCGCCGGATCCTGGTCGGCACGTACGTGCTGTCGCACGGTTACTACGACGCGTACTACCTGCAGGCGCAGAAGATCCGCCGCATCATCGCGAACGATTTCCAGGAAGCGTTCAAGTCCTGCGACGTGATCATGGGCCCGGCGTCGCCGACGGTCGCATGGGATCTCGGCGCGAAGGGCGACGATCCGGTGCAGATGTATCTCGCGGATATCTACACGCTGTCGGTGAGCCTCGCGGGCCTGCCCGGCATGAGCGTGCCGTGCGGCTTCGGCGCGGGCGCGAACGCGAAGCGCCCGGTCGGCCTGCAGATCATCGGCAACTATTTCAACGAAGCCCGGATGCTGCAGGTCGCCGACGCGTTCCAGCGCGCGACCGATTGGCACAAGCAAGTTCCGGCGGGGGTGTAAGCATGACTCAATGGGAAGTCGTTATCGGTCTCGAGACGCACGCGCAACTGTCGACCGTCTCGAAGATTTTCTCGGGCGCCTCGACGCAGTTCGGCGCCGAGCCGAACACGCAGGCATGCCCGGTCGACCTGGCGCTGCCGGGCGTGCTGCCGGTGCTGAACCGCGGCGCGGTCGAGCGCGCGATCCGCTTCGGCCTCGCGATCGGCTCGACCATCGCGCCGCGCAGCATCTTCGCGCGCAAGAATTATTTCTATCCTGATCTGCCGAAGGGCTATCAGATCAGCCAGTACGAGATTCCGGTCGTGCAGGGCGGCCAGATCACGATCCAGGTGCCGGCCAACGAAAAGGCCGGCAAGGCCGCGTACGAGAAGACCGTCAACCTGACCCGCGCGCACCTCGAGGAAGACGCGGGCAAGTCGCTGCATGAAGACTTCGCCGGGATGACCGGGATCGACCTGAACCGCGCGGGCACGCCGCTGCTCGAGATCGTCACCGAGCCGGAAATGCGCAGCGCGGCCGAGGCCGTGGCCTATGCGAAGGCCCTCCATGCGCTCGTCGTGTGGCTCGGCATCTGCGACGGCAACATGCAGGAAGGCTCGTTCCGCTGCGACGCGAACGTGTCGGTGCGCCCGGTCGGCCAGGAGAAGTTCGGTACGCGCGCGGAAATCAAGAACCTGAACTCGTTCCGGTTCCTCGAGGAAGCGATCAACTACGAAGTGCGCCGCCAGATCGAGCTGATCGAGGACGGCGGCGAAGTCGTGCAGGAAACGCGCCTGTACGATCCGGACAAGCGCGAGACGCGTTCGATGCGCAGCAAGGAAGACGCGCACGACTACCGCTACTTCCCCGATCCCGACCTGATGCCGCTCGTGATCGGCCAGGACTGGATCGAGCGCGTGCAGTCGGGCATGCCCGAACTGCCGGCCGCGATGCAGCAGCGCTTCGTCGACGAGTACGGCGTGTCTGCGTACGACGCAGGCGTGCTGACGTCGAGCAAGGCGATGGCCGCGTACTTCGAGTCGGTGGTCGCGAAGGCCGGCGCGGCGAACGCGAAGATCGTCGCGAACTGGCTGATGGGCGACGTGTCGTCGCAACTGAACCGCGACGGCATCGAGATCGACGCGATTCCGGTGTCGGCCGCGCAGCTCGCGCTGTTGCTGCAGCGCATCGCCGACGGCACGATCTCGAACAAGATCGCGAAGGAAATCTTCGCGACGATCTGGGACGAGAAGGCGACCGACGAAGGCGCGGCCGACCGCATCATCGACGCGAAGGGCCTGAAGCAGATCTCCGACACCGGCGCGCTGGAAGCGATCATCGACGAAGTGCTCGCGGCGAACGCGAAGTCGGTCGAGGAATTCCGCGCGGGCAAGGAAAAGGCGTTCAACGCGCTGATCGGCCAGGCGATGAAGGCGACCAAGGGCAAGGCCAATCCGCAGCAGGTCAACGAACTGCTGAAGAAGAAGCTCGGCTGAGCATGCGTGCGCGCCTGAACCGCGCTTGACGACGGGCCGCTCCGAACCAGTTCGGGGCGGCCCGTCGCGTTTGGTGGATGCGTTATCGTATGCATCGCACCGTCCAACGGAGGAACGAATGGCGAAACAACCGTCGCTCGACGATTTCCGCGTGCCGTACAGCACGCGCGACAAGGAAGCCGCCGCATTCAAGCTCGACGCGTTCGACCCGGCCGCGAAGCCGTTTTCGTCCGGTTCGAAGGAGGCCGACCGCGAGCGCCTGTCGGCCGTATCGACCGAACTCGACATCCAGCAGGAGCGCCTGCACACGCAGCAGAAGAAGCGCGTGCTGCTCGTGCTGCAGGGGATGGATACCAGCGGCAAGGACGGCACCGTGCGTGCGGTGTTTCGCGAGGTCGATCCGCTCGGCCTGCGCATCGTGCCGTTCAAGGCGCCGACGCCGATCGAGGCCGCGCACGACTTCCTGTGGCGCGTGCATGCGCAGGTGCCGGCGGCGGGCGAACTCGCGATCTTCAACCGCAGCCACTACGAGGACGTGCTGGTGCCCCGCGTGCTCGGTGCGATCGACGACAAGGAATGCGAGCGCCGCTACCGGCAGATCCGCGATTTCGAGACGATGCTGTACGAGAACGGCACGACCATCGTCAAGTGCTTCCTGCACATTTCGAAGGACGAGCAGCGCGCGCGGCTGCAGGCGCGCATCGACGACCCGACCAAGCACTGGAAATTCGACATCTCCGATCTCGACGCGCGCAAGCACTGGGACGCGTACCAGTCCGCGTACCGCGACGCGCTCGCCGCGACGTCGGCCGAGCATGCGCCGTGGTACGTGATCCCGGCGAATTCGAAGACGCACCGCAACGTGATGATCGCCGAGCTGCTGCTGCGCACGATGACCGACATGAAGCTGGAATTCCCGCCGGCGAAGCCCGAGCTCGAAGGCGTGAAGATCCGCTAAGCTGCCCCCCTGTAAAAACATCGAACTGAACGGAACCCGACATGATGCGAGTGATTACCGCCAACCTGAACGGCATCCGCTCCGCCGCGAAGAAGGGCTTCTTCGACTGGCTCGGCGAACAGAACGCCGATTGCGTGTGCGTGCAGGAAATCAAGGTGTCGGCCGACGACCTGCCGGCCGAATTCGTCGAGCCGCACGGCTTCAAGAGCTATTTCCACCACGCGGAGAAGAAGGGCTACAGCGGTGCGGGCGTGTACAGCCGCCGCGAGCCCGACGACGTGATCATCGGCTTCGGCAGCAGCGAATTCGATCCCGAAGGGCGCTACGTCGAGGCGCGCTACGGCAAGCTGTCGGTCGTGTCGGTGTACGTGCCGTCCGGCTCGAGCGGCGAAGAGCGCCAGCAGGCGAAGTACCGCTTCATGGCCGAATTCATGCCGCACCTCGCCGCGCTGAAGAAGAAGCGCGAGGTGATCCTGTGCGGCGACGTGAACATCGTCCACAAGGAAATCGACATCAAGAACTGGAAGAGCAACCAGAAGAATTCCGGCTGCCTGCCGGAAGAGCGCGAGTGGCTCACGAAGCTGTTCGACGACGTCGGCTACGTCGACGTGTTCCGCACGCTCGATCAGCGCCCGGAGCAGTACACGTGGTGGAGCAACCGCGGCCAGGCATACGCGAAGAACGTCGGGTGGCGGATCGATTACCAGATCGCGACGCCGGGTGTGGCCGGTACCGCGAAAAGCACGTCGATCTTCAAGGACATCAAGTTCAGCGATCACGCGCCGCTGACGATCGACTACGACTACCAGAAGTGATGGCCGGCGCTACGCGGTGCGCGTAGCCGCCAAATGCAAAACGGGCCGCATGTCGAACATGCGGCCCGTTTCGGTTGGGGCGGCGCTTACTGCTTGAGCGACGCCATATCCACCACGAACCGGTACTTCACGTCGCTCTTCAGCATCCGTTCGTAAGCGGCGTTGATCTGCTGCATCGGAATCGTTTCGATATCGGACGTGATCCCGTGCTCCGCGCAGAAATCGAGCATTTCCTGCGTTTCCGCGATTCCGCCGATCAGCGAGCCCGCGAGGCGGCGGCGCTTGAAGATCAGGTTGAACACCTGCGGCGACGGATGATCGTGCTCCGGCGCGCCGACGAGCGTCATCGTGCCGTCGCGCTTCAGCAGGTGCAGGAACGGGTTCAGGTCGTGCTGCGCGGCGACCGTGTTCAGGATGAAGTCGAAGCTGTTCAGGTGCGCGTTCATCTGCGCTTCGTCCTTCGAGATCACCACTTCATGCGCGCCGAGCCGCTTGCCGTCCTCGATCTTCGACGGCGACGTCGTGAACAGCACGACGTGCGCGCCCATCGCGCGCGCCAGCTTCACGCCCATGTGGCCGAGGCCGCCGAGCCCGACGATGCCGACCTTCTTGCCGGGGCCGACGTTCCATTGCCGCAGCGGCGAGTAGGTCGTGATTCCCGCGCACAACAGCGGCGCGGCGCCGGCCGGATCCAGCGTGTCCGGTACGCGCAGCACGAACGCCTCGTCGACGACGAGCTGCGTCGAATAGCCGCCGTACGTGATGTCGCCCGTCACGCGATCCTGGCCGTTGTAGGTGCCGACGAAGCCGTTTTCGCAATACTGCTCGAGGCCTTCTTCGCAGCTCGCGCAGGTGCGGCACGAATCGACGAGGCAGCCGACGCCGACCAGCTCGCCGACCTTGAAGCGCGACACCTGCGGGCCGGTCGCGATCACGCGGCCGACGATTTCATGGCCCGGCACGACCGGGTAGATCGTGTTGCGCCATTCGTTGCGCGCCTGATGAAGGTCCGAGTGGCAGACGCCGCAGTAGAGAACGTCGATCTGGACGTCGAGGTCGCGCAGCGCGCGACGCTGGAATTCGAACGGGGCGAGCGGCGACTGCGCATCGGTCGCCGCGTAGGCATAGGTTGTGCTCATGCAATGGGCTCCTTGTCCGGAAAACGTCCGGTGAAACAGACTGCCGCCGCACCCTGTGGCGATGCGGCGAGACAGGACCTCATCGTAAGGAGCGCGGCGCCGCGGCGAAATACATGAAGGTCTTGAAGGTTTGCCTATTCCTCTCGAATTGCGCGCGAACGCCCGTCAAAACGCGTCCAAGGTGCTAAATTGCGAGCCAGATTCTCTTGCAGGACAGGACCACGCAGATGAGCTTCCAGCCCCTTTTTGCCGACTCGGGCGACCACGTGCAGCGCCGCATGATCGAGCTGCACACGCGCCTCGCGCCGAACGAGGGCGACACGCTCGCGGCGCTCGACGGCGTGCGCTTCTTTCGCGTGAGCCGTCCCGCGCCGCGCATGCCCGTGCTGTACGAGCCGAGCATCATCGTCGTGTGCCAGGGCCGCAAGCTTGGCTATCTCGGCGACCGCTCGTTCGTGTACGACGCGCAGCAGTATCTGGTGCTGTCGGTGCCGCTGCCGTTCGAGTGCGAGACGTTCGCGAGCCAGGACGAGCCGTTTCTCGCGATCTCGATCCGCGTCGATCTCGCGGTGATCGCCGAGCTTGCGATCCTGCTCGACGAGACGCTCGGCGCGGCCGTCAGCGAGCCGCTCGGCGTCTATTCGACGCCGCTCGATGCGCCGCTGGCCGACGCGGTCGTGCGCCTCCTCGAAGCGCTCGCGTCGCCGCACGATACGCGCGTGCTGGGGCCGGCGATCATGCGCGAGATCGCGTATCGCGTGCTGACCGGCGAACAGGGCGACGCGATGCGTGCGGCGCTCGTGCAGCAGCATCATTTCGGCCGCATCGCGAAGGCGTTGCGGCGCATCCATGCGGAGCTGAGGGCCGATCTCGACGTCGAGACGCTCGCCCGCGAGGCCGGGATGAGCCTCGCGGTGTTCCACGCGCAGTTCAAGCACGTGACGGCCACGTCGCCGATGCAGTACGTGAAGACCGCGCGGCTGCACCAGGCGAGGCTGATGATGGTGCGCGACGGCATGGGCGCCGGCGCGGCGGCCGCGCGGGTCGGCTATGCGAGTGCGTCGCAGTTCAGCCGCGAGTTCAAGCGGCTGTTCGGCCGCAGCCCCGGAGACGAAGTGCGCTGGATGCGTGACAGCGGCGTACGCCCGGCAATGGCTGACGCGGACGCGTAGTGGCCGGCGTCGCGCGGCGGCTCAGCGCCGCACGATCTTGCGCCGCTGCGCGCTGATGCCTGCGTAGTCGGGCAGCGATTCCACGCGTTTGCCCGTCGCTTTCGCATAGAGCGGCATCAGGTCCGGCAGCCGGTTCAGCAGATCCTGGCGGCGCGCGGTGCTGTACGGGTGCGTGTAGATGAAGCCCGACGCCTTGTTCGCGCGCGTCGCGACCGCGAGCTTGTCCCATAGCGTGATCGCCGCGCGCGGATCGAAGCCCGCGCGTGCGGCGATGTCGCCGCCGATCACGTCTGCCTCGGTCTCGTCGGTCGGATCGTAGTGGAGCGACTGCAGGCGCTCGCCGAGGTTCAGCGCCTGCGGCAGCGGATCGCCGACGCCGAACAGCGGCGGCAGCGCGGCCGCGCGCAGCGACGTCTGCGAGGCCACGCTGAAGTTGCTGCGCGCGTGTTCGCGCAGCGCGTGCGCGATGCCGTGCGCGAGCAGCACGCCGAACTCGTCGTCGTTCAGGCGCACGCGGTCGAGCATGCCGCCGTACACGAGCACCTTGCCGCCCGGCAGGCAGGTCAGGCGGATGTCGCGCGAGCGGATCGCGTTCACGTCCCACGCCCAGCTTTTCACGCGGTCGTTCCACTTCACCGAATACGGCGCGAGCTTCGCAACGATCGCGCGCAGGCGCTTCACGCGCGGCTGGTTCGCGGGCAGCAGCCGGTTGCTGTCGGCGGCCGTCTGTACGATCTGCGCGTATTCGTTCGCGGTGAGCTGTTCGAGCAGCGGCGACGGGATCAGCGTGCGGAACGCGATCGCGTTGCCGTAGCGGACTTGCGGCGGCGTCGGCGTATAGGCCTTCGCCGGCGCCGCGGCGCCGGTCGGCTGCGCGCCTTCGGCGGACGGCGGGACGGGCGCGGCGGAGGTTGCAGCGGCGGGCGGCGCGGCTTGCGCGGCGGCCGGCGCGGAGCCTGCCGCGGTCGCGCCGGTGTCGGTCGCGTGCGCGACCGGGGCGGCCAGCGCCGCGGCGCCGACGCTCAACGCCACCGCCGCGTGTGCGAGCCGATGCGGGCGGTTAGCGCGCACGGCTCGCCTCGCCGTTGCGCGCGGTACCGTTCCACGGCGCGATCCTGAACAGCAGCAGCATGCCGGGAATCGCGAGCGCGGTACACACGATGAAATAGTCGTACCAGCCGATCTTCGCGACGACGAAGCCGCTCGCGGCCGACGCGAGCGTGCGCGGCACCGACGCGAGGCTCGTGAACAGCGCGAACTGCGTGGCCGTATAGCGCGGGTCGGTCGTGCTCGCGATATACGCGACGAACGCGGCCATCGTCAGGCCGGTCGTGAAGGTTTCGAAGCCATAGACGATCGCGAGCGCGACCGTCATCGGGCTGAATTGCGGCGTGACGGCGATGCCGAACACCGACAGCACGGACGCGATCGCGTGGCTCGTCGACACGGTGAAGTCGTAGAGCATCGCGAGCACCGGCGAGCCCGGGCCGAGCTGCGCGAGCCACGCGAAGCCGAGCGTCGACACCATCTGCAGCGCGCCGAAGATCCACAGCCCGCGGCCGATGCCGATCTTCACGAGCCAGACGCCGCCAATGATGCCGCCGGCGACGCTCGCGACCAGTGCGGTGGTTTTCGCGACGATGCCGATCTCGGTGCGCGTGAAGCCGATGTCGAGGAAGAACGACGTCGACAGCGTGGTGGCCATCGTGTCGCCGATCTTGAACAGGAAGATGAACGCGATGACGAGCAGCGCGCCGGCCCAGCCGTCGCGCTGGATGAATTCGCGGAACGGCAGCACGATCGCGTCGCGCAGGTTGCGCGGCGGCGCGCCGACCACTTCGGGCTCGCGCACGACGAGCGTCATCAGGATGCCCGGCAGCATGAACGCGCCGGTGATCGCGAACACGGCATCCCACGGCAGATGATCCGACAGGATCAGCGCCAGCGAGCCGGGGATCAGCGCGGCGAGCTTGTACGCGTTCACGTGCACCGCGTTGCCGAGGCCCTGCTCGGTGTCGCGCAGCAGCTCGCGGCGGTACGCGTCGATCACGATGTCGGCGCTCGCGCCGAAGAATGCGACGAGCGTCGTGAGCGCGGCGACCGTCCAGATCGAGTCGCGCGGCGACACGAAGCCGAGCGCGGCGATCGCACCCGCGACCAGCAGTTGCGTGAGCAGCAGCCAGCCGCGCCGGCGGCCTGGCCGCCAGCCGGGCAGGCGCGGGATGTAGCGGTCCATCAGCGGCGCCCACAGGAACTTCCACGTATACGGGAACTGGATCAGCGCGAACAGGCCGATTTCCTTCAGGTTCACGCCCTCGGAGCGCAGCCATGCCTGCACGAGGTAGACGAGCGTGAACAGGGGCAGCCCCGACGTGAAGCCCAGGAACACGCAGATCAGCATGTGCGTGTTCAGATAGGCTCGCCAGCCGGGGTGATCCTCGTGAGCGGTGAGTGCGGGCGCCTCGTGTGGCGTTTTCGACATGGGCTGGAACTGGGTAGCGTTGACTGATGGCGGCGGCAGCGCAGGTGGCGCGGACGGCGCAGGAGGGGCGGCCGCGCGCGTGGGCGGGCCGGATCTTCCGTCAACGGCTCCCCGGCTCAGCTGCGCTTGACGCGATAGACAGCAAGACTACCACGCCAGTTCGCTCCCCATCGAATCGGCTGGCCTTCGTGCAGCACGACGCGGTCGAGGATCGTCACGCCCACTTCGGGCGCCAGCGCCTCGAAATCCTCGATCGTCAGCACCCGCACGTTCGGCGTGTTGTGCCATTGGTAAGGCAGCGACTTCGATACCGGCATCCGGCCGTTCAGCACCGACAGCCGGTGCGGCCAGTAGCCGAAGTTCGGGAACGACACGATGCACTCGCGGCCGACGCGCGCCGTTTCGCGCAGGATCGCGGCCGTCTGGTGGATCGTTTGCAGCGTTTGCGACAGGATCGCGATGTCGAAGCTGTGGTCCTCGAACAAGCGCAGGCCGTCCTCCAGGTTCTGCTGGATCACGTTGATGCCGTTCTTCGCGCTCGCGAGCACGCCCGCGTCGTTCAGTTCGATCCCGTAGCCGGTGACGTCGAGCTCCTCCATCAGCAGCGCGAGCAGCGAGCCGTCGCCGCAGCCGAGATCGAGCACGGTCGAACGCGGCTCGACCCAGCGCGCGATCGTGCGGAAGTCCGCGCGCGCGGACAGGGAATTCAGCGCTTGCTGGTTCATGCTCCCACCTCGTTGGCGATTCGTTCGTAATACGCGCGGATCAGGTTGTGATAGCGCGCGTCGTCGAGCAGGAACGCATCGTGACCGTGCGGCGCATCGATTTCCGCGTAGCTGACCGTGCGCTTGTTGTCGAGCAGCGCCTTCACGATCTCGCGCGAGCGTGCGGGCGCGAAGCGCCAGTCGGTCGAGAAGCTCGCGATCAGGTACTTCGCCTGCGTGTGCGCGAGCGCGGCCGTCAGGTTGCCGTCGAACGCCTTCGCCGGATCGAAGTAGTCGAGCGCGCGCGTGATCAGCAGGTAGGTGTTCGCGTCGAAGTAGTCGGCGAACTTGTCGCCCTGGTAGCGCAGGTACGACTCGACCTCGAACTCGACGTCGAAGCTGAAGTTGTACGCGTCGAGCGCGCCGTCGGCACGGCGCAGCGCGCGACCGAATTTCTCGGCCATGTCGTCGTCGGACAGGTACGTGATGTGGCCGATCATCCGCGCGACGCGCAGGCCGCGCTTCGGCTTCACGCCGTGCGCGTAGTAGTCGCCGCCGTGGAAATCGGGATCGGACAGGATCGCCGAGCGCGCGACCTCGTTGAACGCGATGTTCTGCGCGGACAGCTTCGGTGTCGACGCGATGTCGATGCAGTGCGCGACGCGCTCCGGATACATCAGGCTCCACGCGAGCGCCTGCATGCCGCCGAGGCTGCCGCCCATCACCGCGGCGAAGCGCTCGATGCCGAACGCGTCGGCGACGCGCGCCTGCGCATGCACCCAGTCCTCGACGGTCACCACCGGGAACTTTGCGCCGTACGGCTTGCCGGTCGACGGATCGATGCTCATCGGGCCGGTCGAGCCGAAACACGAGCCGAGGTTGTTCACGCCGATCACGAAGAAGCGGTTGGTGTCGAGCGGCTTGTCCGGGCCGACCATGTTGTCCCACCAGCCGGTGCTGCGCGGATCGTCCGCGTAGACGCCGGCGACGTGGTGCGACGCGTTGAGCGCGTGGCACACGAGCACCGCGTTCGAGCGCGCGGCGTTGAGTTCGCCGTACGTCTCGACGACGAGCTGATAGTTGCCGATCACGCTGCCGCTTTGCAAGCGCAGCGGTTCGGCGAAGTGCATGGTCTGTGGAGCGACGATGCCGATCGATTCCATTCGTTCCGCCTTATGCCATATGACTGGGCGGCTAAACGGTGTCGGCGGGGCGCGGAGGCGAAGGTGCGCGGCTGACGACCTCTTTAGCCGCATTTGTAGTGAACCGCCGGGCCGCACATCCACGCCCCGGCCGGTTCGCGCGCCCGCAATCGAGTCAGCAAATCGGCGCGCTTCCGACCTGCCGCCCGTGGGGGCGACAGATCGAAGGAGTATAGCGGAATTCCGCGGGAGCGCGAATTTCGCGCCCCCGGCCGCGAGCGGCGTTACCAGCGGTATTTGGCCGAGAACTGTCCCGTTACCACCGTGTAGTCGGACAGATTTCCTTCCACGCCGAGGCTTGCCGATACCGAGAATTGCCGACTCAACTGGCCGGTCGCGCCGAGCCGGACCGCCGCGCGGTCGCGCGGCACGCTGAGCGAGAACGCATTGCGGTCGAGCGTCAGCGAGCGCGAACCCGGGCCGTGCCACCAGTTCGCCTCGATGAACGGCCGGAGTTCGCGGCCATGCGGCATCGCGGTCACGCCATGCACGCGTACGCCCAGGCGGGTGAGCACGTCGGTCGAGCCCTGGTCGTCGAGGCGGCCGCCAGCGGTGCCGTGCGCGTCCGCGCGATAGTCGGACACGACGAGCTGCGCTTCGGGCTCGACGAAGAACCGCGTGTCGCCCCGCTCGTAGAACCCGAGTGAATAGCCGGTCTCGATCGAACCGGTCACGGTGCGCGACCGGTACGAATCGGCCGCGAGGCTGCCGCCGACCGTGTTCGCATAGGCGCCGTACATGAACCACGCGTCGACGTAGGGGCCGGTCAGGATGTCGCGGTTGCCGTACCACGTGCCGTACAGACCGACGTTGTAGCCGGAGACGCTGCCGCGTGCGGTGGCGTCCATCGTCCGGCCCTCGAGCGCATTCCACAGCGGGCGTGTCGACCAGTTCGTCTGGCTGCCGTACATCCCCATCGCACCGATGCGCACGCTGCCGCCGCGACCGTCATCGAAGCGGAGCAGGTCGGCGCCCGCGTGAATCAGGCGGCCATTGCCCGACACGCTGCGGTTGCCGCCGGACATCGACGTTATCTGGCCCTCGGCGCGCAGCCACACGGCGCCGTCCAGCGGGCCGGTTGCTTCGGCGCGTAGCGAACGATCGTCACGCTGATGCAGCGAATGAATCGCCATCGTCGCTGCGGCGTCTGCGTTTGCCAGATACGCGTCGGGTTCCGGTGCGGCGGTGCGCGGCGGAGGGGGGACGACTTCCGGCACGATCGGCGGATCGGGCTGGACCGGCGGCAGTGGCTTTGCCGCGGAGACGAGATACCAGTCTTCCGCCTGCCCGCCATCGCCGCCACGTTTGAGCATGTAATCGTAGCCGCCTGCCGACAACGTACCGAAGCCGTTCCGGTAGCCGTCCGATGCCGCATCGAGCGTGAATGCCGATGCATCGGTCGTGCCGCCGTTGCGAGTTTCGACGAGCGGGATGCCGACGGTCGTCGCCGCGCCGTCGCCGCCCGCGCGTTTCACGACGATGCCGGTGTCGCCCGATGCGTGGCCGCCGTCGATCACGAGGCGGTCGGTGGGCGATGCGTCGTCCTGCAGCGTCGTATGGAGGACGAGCTTGCCGTTGCGGGCCGCATAGTCGCCCGTCACCACGAGCGTGCGCGGTGTCGGCGCGCCACGGGCCGCCGGCGCGTCGAATGCGATCGTCGAATCGTTCAGCGCGACGGAGCCGACCGACGAATCCGCGGTGACGGTCCAGAGACTGTTCGTGTTCAGCGACAGCGTGCGAACCGCGTCGGTCGCGCCCGTCCACGCGGACGCGTTCGTGAGCGCGACGTCCGTCACCCCGTGCGTCGGACTGCCGTCGTCGGTCGGGTGGTTGACGATGTCGCCTGCGGCATGGGAGCGCTCGTCGAGCATCAGGCGTACCTGCGCACCCGACTCGGCATGGACGGACAGCAGCTTGCCGTTGCCGCCGATCGCGCGCGTGCCGTTTTTCAGCGTGACCGTCGCATCGGATGCGTCGATCGCGCCATGGCGCTCGCTGACGAGCGTGCCGTCGTCGATCGTCAGCGTGCCGCCATGGACGGCCGCCCCATACGCGTCGGCGCCGGTCGTGCGGGCGTCGCTGCGCAGCAGATCGACCGTGCCGCCGACACTCGCGTACAACGCGGTGGCTTCGGCGCCGTGCGTTTCGACGCTCGTATCGGTGAGCGAGGCGACGGAGCCTGCGCCGGCCGACAGCACGCCGCGCGCGCGTTCGCCGCTCGTCACGATGCCGCCGCGTGTCATCGCGACCTCGCCGCCGAGCCGGGCGACGGCGCCGATCGCGCCCTTGCCGTCGGTCGTCACCTGCGTATCGGTGGCGTCGATGACGGGCGTGTCGGCGTACTCCTTCGACGCGTAAAGCCCGTGCGAACTGATGCCGTGCGTAACGACGCGCGTGCGTTCGAGCCTGACGCTGCCCTCGCGGGTATCCACGCCGAGCGCCGCGTATCCGCTTGTTTCGAGATGCGAGTCGCTGAAGGTGACGGTAGATGCGCCCGGCATGTACAGCACCGACGCATACTCGCCATCCGTGCGGATATCGGTGCGCTTCAGCGTGGCCAGAATGCCGCCGTAGCTGAGGGACAGGCCGGTGCCGAACAGGCCGCTGGTGCGGATCAGCGTGTCGGTCACGTCGAGAGTGCCGCCCGGAACCAGGATCGTCGCGATGCCCGACGCCTCCTTGCCGCGTGTCACGATCACGCTGTCGGAGAGCGATAGCCGCCCGTTGGCGCCGTCGATGTATGCGCCGTGCGCGTAGTCGCCGTCGGTATCGATGGAGATGCGCTCGGCGGCTGCGCCGCCGCCGTGACGAAGATCGATGCCTGCGCTCGAGTCGCCGCGCGTACGGATTTCCGTATCGCGCAGCGCGACGCGCGACCCGGTACCCCACGCGGACGCGCCGGCCGTGACGTTGCCGGTCGTGAACACGCGGGTCTTGCCGAGGGTCGTCAGCGTGCCGCCGTTGACGGCGGAAAGTACGGCCGTGCCGGATGCGGTTGTCGAATAGTCGCCGGGGGCGACCTCGAGCGCGATGCCGTCCGCTAGTTGTGGTCCGCCGCCGACGACTTGTGCCATTGACGCCCACGGCATCGCCGCGCTGGCGAGCAGTGCGGAATGCAGGACACGCCGGCCGATGCGTGCATGAGAAAAAGAAAAATGACTGCAGTTCACCTGATCACCTTGACTTCTCCTGAATAAGGTAATGTGATCTCGCGAAGGATATTTTTAAATTGGACGAGTTCGAATTTTGGCGGTTGCTTCGCGTCCGGCACGGAACACGCCGAAATGCGGGGATTTTTCGACGCGCGTGATTCGATCGGCCGTGATTGCCTTCGGGGTATTCGACGCGAGCGGATGGTGTACTGAACGGCCGCACGCGATCCGGCGTGCATGTTCCAGCCAATTGGAGGGGGAGGGCAAAACGAATGGTGCGCGGTGCGGTTCGCGCGAGTGCCGAACTTGTCCGGGCGCGAATGGACGGCCGCCGAGCGACTGTGTGCGTACGGCAGCCATCGGCAAGCCGGGGCGCGCATCCTGCCGCGCGCCCGGCAACGAACCGGCGCGCGGGACGCGCGCCGGTTCGCCGTTTCTTACTGGTACATGATCGAGTACATCACCGACGTATTCACCGTCCCCTGGCCAGCAGCGCCACCCGTTGCGACGTATTGCGCGTAGTACGGGAGCTCCGCGGTGCCGTTCGACAGCGCGACCGCCTTCGAGTTTTCATCGGCCTTGCCGACCCCGATATTGCTCGTATCACCGTTGAGCAGGCCGATCTCGACGTTCTTCGCGGTGCCCGATGCGTTGAGCAACTGGCCGGTCGTCGAGTTGACCGTGGTGCCCGGCTCGAAGTGCGTGTAGACGTTGCCCGTCGACGGCGAGCAGTTCTTCAGGCCGATCTTGAACGGCGTGCGGCCGGCCGTCGCTCCGCCCGTGGCAAGCGACGACGTGGACACCTTCGGCAGCGCGACGGTGAAGTCCTTGCCGCCGGTGCCGTTGCCGTCGATCGTGCAGGTCTGCGTGCCGATCTTGCCGTTGATGGTGATCGTGCCGTCCGCGGCGTGCGACACGGCCGGCAGTGCTGCCGCGGCAGCGACGGTGAGAGCGGCGATGCTGGAGAATGCGAGTTTCATGTCAATTCCTCTAGTACTAGGAGATGTAAAAACGGACTCCGCCGTCGAGCCGTCCGCATGCCGTAACCGGCCGTACGGGTGACACCCGACTTCGTCCGTCAATGACCTTCCGATGCAATCCAATAGGACTGCAAAACAGAAGTTTGTTGCGGTCATCGATCGAGCGATGACCGACTTAGCAGACCTGCCGTTTGCGATTGCCTGGCGACCGGCGCGCTATCGAATCACTGAGCTATCGAGCGCAGAACGCTCACTGGTAGCTCATCGTAAACGTCGCGACACCCTTGACCTTTCCGCCGGATACCGGCCCGGTCGCGATGTACTGCGCGGACAGCGGAATGCTGGTCGTTGTCGCGGACGGCCCGACCAGCCATTGGTTGGTATTGCCAATGGCGATGGAATCCGGACCGTAACCGACGGGCTGCCCGTTTCTCAGGATGCGAAGCTTCACGCCTTTCGCCGACGAATCGGGCGTGAGGGTCAATTGATTGCCGGTATTGCCCTGGTCGGTCAAATCGGTCAGTGTCACGTAAACGTTCGAGCCGGATTTGCAATTCAGCCCGATATTGAATCCCGCATCGCCTGCGGTCATGCCGACGGTATTCAGTTGGCTTGCCGCGACGGGCGGTAGTTTCACGTCGACCGACGGTGTGGTGACCGTGCAGGTGTTAGGCATGACGATAAGTTTGCCGACGGGCTCTTTCCAGGTTAGGTTCCATTGGGCCGCGCCGTATTTACCATCAGGTCGACTTAGTATATAGATACTAAGTGGCGCGGTGGCATTCTTCGGGAGCGATGAGTTATATATATTGTCGTCGACCTTTATCAATTCGATTTTGAGTGGCACTGTGCCCTCAATCGGTTTGGTCGTCGGGTTGGGCGGCGCGAAAGGCAGGCGGTTTCCGCCGGGGCTGATGATCGCTCCAGTCTCAGCATTGCTGATACGCAACCCTAATCCTTTGTAGTTGTTTCCTACAGCAACGGATGCGACTCCGGGGATACTAGATTCCTTTATGGAGACCATCGCCATGGCCTCATATCCTCCGGGCGGGTTCGGGTTGGCATTGCATTTATAGCTCATCGGCCGATCCACTGTTGCTGTCGCAAGAACGGCACCATTCGGGGTGTCGTAGGAGACAAGTACATTGCCGAAACTGTAATGGCGAACGTAATCTCCGGTGTTGTTTCCACCGGGGTAGGTGCAATAACCACTAGCTTGTGCAAGGCTGGGGTTTGATTTCAATAGGGTTGTGGTGTAAAGCATGAAAATAAGCAGATATTTAAATTTCATGTTTTCATGTTCCATTTATCGAAATCTGGATTGAATTCGATTCATTGAAAGGCGGCGCTCAGACGCGAGTCATCGATCGAGCTGGCCGGAGTGATGCCGGCTTGATTGGAATCGGTGAAATGCTGACGCGCATCTTTTTCGGCAGCGTCTTGCGGGCGCGCATTCGCCGGCATGGTGCGTGCGCATATCGCATCGACACGCGCGTACACTTCGGCCTTGTCGTGCTTGGTCGGCAAGCGGTAGTTAAGCGAGCAGACCTCGGTTGCACGATTGCCCCATTTCGCGGTCAGCACGCCGGTTTCGCTCAGGCCGCGGGCGAACAACATGCCGCCCTGCCCGGACACACCGACGGTCTTGCCCTGCGCATCGGCAACGGTGCTGCCGAACGGCACCGGCGTGCCGTCCGGCTGACGCATCGTCATCAGCACGGGGCGGCCGGTCACCGTCTCGAACTTCAGCTTGACCACCGAATTCGCCCGCGGCGCGACCTGCTGGCTGGTCGACAGCATTTCGACGTCGGTCGGGATGCCCTTCGGGTCGAGTTCGATCGTGTTCATCTGGTAGGGCGTCAGGTACGGGAGCACCGCATAGCCGCGCCGGTCGATCCGGATGTCCGTGCCGTTCGTGATGCGTGCGCCGATGGCGTCCTTTGCCTCGATGATCGCGGCGGTTTCGCCGAGATCATTCGCGAGCGTGAGGCCGCCCGCATGGCCGACGACCGCGCCCGACACGCCGACGGACACGCTCGAGTAGCCGCTGCCGCCGCTCGCGCTGCCGGAGAGCGTCGCATACGGGCTGCGGTACTGGGCATTGCCGCCGCCGGACGTCGCACTCCTGCCAGTGTTGACGTTCACCCCATACGAGAAGGCATTGGACTTCCCGACAGAACCGGTGAGCGACATTTGCCCGGTCGCACCGCCGTGGCTGTCGTGCGCGACGCTCGCGGACAGTGTCGGCGCGTACGACCGCCGGCCGAGTGGAATGGTCACGTTTGCGTACATCTGGTTGTTCAGGCGGCCCGTGTAGCCGTCGCGCTGCCGCGAAACGGACAGGTTGTAGCTCAGGTTGAGGCCGCCGATCCGCAGGCTGTTGTTGTAGCCGACCTGGAACTGCGTCGTCGTGCCCTTGCGATTCCAGTAACTGGACGTCGAGCCCACCGCGAACAGGCTGCCGCGCCCTTCACCGAGCGTCTGGTTCAACGTCAGCTGAACCTGGTTGCGTTGCCGGTACGCGTCGTTCGGATCCGCGCCGGCAGCCGCCCGCTCGCGGGCGTACATCGCGTCGCGCAGCTCCCAGTAGCCGCGGGACGAGTAGCGATACGCGGCGACCGCGATGTTCGTGCCGGTCGCCTCCACGGACTTGCTGTAGCTCACGCGCACGCTCTGCCCGCTCGTCGCCGACACGCCCGGGATGCGGGCGCTGGCGTGCGTGACGTCGACGGCGAGCGCGCCGAGCGGCGTGTTGAACGCCGCGCCGACCAGCCCGGCCAGATAGTTTTCCGCGACGATCGCGCCGACGTAACCCGTCATCAGGTTGCTGATGCCGCGCTGATACGTAGCCTGGGCAAAGTTCGGATGACGATCGAACTGCGGCTCGCGCAACTGTCCGAGCGCGACGCCGAAGCGGGAGACGCCAGGGCGCAGCGACTGCGCGACAGCCGCATACGGCACGGTGAAGCTGTGCTTTTTGCCGTCGGCCTCGGTGACGGTGACGAGCAGGTTGCCGCCGTAACCCGTTGCGTACAGATCGTTGATTTCGAACGGCCCCGGCGCGACGTTCGTTTCGTACAGCACGGCGCCGTTCTGCGCAACCGTGACGTGCGCGTTGCTGGTTGCGACGCCGCGAATCATCGGCGCATAGCCGCGCATCGAATCGGGCAGCATGCGATCGTCGGTCTCGAGCGTGACGCCGCGCATGCCCACGCTGTTGAACAGCGTGCCGTCGGTGTACGTCTCACCGATCTTCAACTGGCTGCGCCAGGCGGGCAGGTCGCGTTGAACGTACGTGTTCAGCGCTTGATAGCGGTTCTCGCCCTGCGATTGCGACGCATAGGAGCCGTTGTGCCGGAAATGCCAGTTCCCGACGTTCACACCCGCATTCAGCCCCACGTACGCCTGCGTGCTTGCGTAACCTGACGACGCGTTGCGGTACGCGTTCGCGTTGTACTTGAGCGTCGCGCTCGGTACGCCGTCGTCCCACAGTTCCGGGCTCACGTAGCCGCGCGGATTGCGCAGCAGCGCCGCTTGCGGGACGCTCACGTTCAGGCGCAGTTCCGACATGTCGAATTCGACCGTCGCGTCGGCGACCAGCTTGTCGACGTCCGTGCATGCTCCTGCCAACACGCGGGCCAGTTCGGCGCGTCCGGTGTCGGTCAGCGCCTGATCGTCGAGGCCCAGCCGGGTCACGAGCGCGCGATCGAAGCATGGCGTCGCGGTGTCCGCGCCCTGGGCCGCGCTGAAGCGTACCGTCGAACGGCCGTTCCACGTGCCGTTGACGTAGAGATCGACCAGATAGTCGCCCGCCGGAACCGGATTGCCTTTCGAGAAACGATCGAGGTCGAGTCGCTGACCGCGCGGCTTCATCATCAGCGTGTCGTTGAACTGAACCTGCGCGACGTCGAAACCGTCCGCCGGTGCGGCGAGCGTGTCGGCTGCCCAGTTGCCGAGCGCCGCCATGACGAGCAGATATCCCGGCTTGAGCGGGAAGCGCGCCGGTGCCTCGAGTGTTCGGCGTTGATAAGTTGTTCGCATGAATCAGATGTATTAATGCCGCATCTTCATGATGCGAACGACGGATTGCCTGCGCCGATGCGATTGCCGCGTCGGCGGGCCAGCGAGAGTTGAATCAGGGAGGGGTGAGTGGCGTCAGTGCGCTTTTCTTGGCGCGTAGCTGCCTTCGACGCCGCCGCCGTAGTCGTTGAGGAACGTGTAGTCGACCTCGATCGGTCCGCCCGGCAGCGACGGCACGTTGCCGACGTCGAACTGTTCGGTGGCGCCGGGCTTGACCATGCCGCCCTTGTCGTTGCTCCACGTTGCGCCGCCGGACTTGACGGTCAGCTTGGTGAACGTCACGTGGAAAGGCGTCGGGTTCTTCGCCTGCAATGCATAACCACCGTCGACCTTCGGGGCGAAGTTCCAGGTCACCTTCTCCGCGGACTCGTCAGCCACGCCTCGCAGCGCGGCAGGACGGAAGAACAGCTTGATGCGCGAACGGAATGCGAGCTGCAGCAGGTTGGGGGCGTCCGGATCGTCGGTGGCCTGCGGCGGAACGTCGAGGACGTTGAGCCAGTAGAGCGTTTCCTTGTCCTGCGCGAGCGGCTCCTTCGTATAGATCAGCCTCAGGCTCTGGCCTTTGTTCGGATCGAGGCGGAACAAAGGCGGCGTCAGCGTGAACGGCACCTTCGAATCGTCAGGCAGCGCGTTTGCGTTGCCGTCGTCCACCCAGGCCTGCACGAGCGACGGCCGGTCGCCATTGTTGGTCAACTTGACCGTGACTTCGCGCTCCTTTTCCGGATAGATCACGCGCGTCCCGCTGATGACCACGCTCGCGTCCGCCGCGCCCATGCCGGACAGCGACGCGACCAGCGCCGCGGCGCCCACGCTCGAGCGCCAGTTGATAGACATCCCCATCGCCGATTTCTCCTTGTAGATAGACAGATCACATACCGTCGGCCGGAGGCGGCCCGTGCGCCGCCATGACTTCGCGGGCCCGGGCCGCCGATCGCGACACCGGATTACTGGTACGAGACCGAATACATGACCGACGTGCCGACCGTGCCGGCCGTGGCAGAACCGCCGGTTGCGACGTACTGCGCGTAGTAATCGAGCGTTGCCGCGCCGCCCGAGATCGGAACGACCTGCGAGTTCTGCTGAGCCTGGGCCGCGCCGAGCTTGATGTTCGAGCCGTCCTTGTTCAGCAGGCCGACCTCGACGTTCTTCGCGTCACCCGTTGCGTTGAACAGTTGACCCGTCTGCGCGTTGACGGTCGTGCCCGGCTCGAAGTACACCGATGCGTTGCCCGAGTTCGGCGAGCAGTTCGACAGGGCGATGCGGAACGGTTTGCGGCCGGCCGTCGAGCCAGGCGCGCTCAGCGCCGACGTCGACACGTTGGGCAGCGTGACGGTGAAGTCCTTGCCGCCGCCGTCGCCCGAAATGTTGCAGGTCTGGGCGGTGATCTCGCCGGTGATCGTGATCGTGCCGTCGGCTGCCTGGGCCGACGAAGCAACGGCCAGGAGACCTGCTGTCGCCATCAGAATGGGAAGTGCTTTTTTGGACATGAAAGTACCTGTTAGTAAGGAGTCCTGCGTCGAATGACGACGCACTGACGTTTCCTGAACGCTGTCTGTCGACGTCGTCGAAACGAACTGAAGCGGCGGCAGGAAACAGGCGATATTGTCGATTTCTAAGGGATTTAAAGGAATGGGACGATTACTAATGCGATTGGGTTTTTACTAGTTCAAGTACTAATTTCTTTTAAAAAACGTCAGGCATACGAACTCGGTGCTCATCGTCGCTGAGCGCGGATGCAGTCGGAGCGGAGGGGGATGCTGTGGCGCTGAGAGGGGCGTTGCGAACGCCCGAGCGAGTGGCGGCGGATGCTGACGAAATGTGACCGTGAGCGGGTACCACAGGTGCATGTTAATGAAAAGGCGTCCTGATCATGAGTGGGGCCCGTTCATGTGTGTGGCTGCATCGGTTCGTTCGTCTGCCGTGTCGATCGTCACAAGGGCAGACGATGCCCGGGCAAAGTGCGCGTGGATGGGCGTGGCCTGCACCGGGCCACTCGAACCGGAAATGGCGCGTGATTCGGTGGTGGGCGGCCGTTACGCGGATGAGCCGGATCGTGCGTCGATTTACGCGTGCGCGCCGCGCATCACTGCAGGATCAGCCGCAAATGCGCATCGGCCTGCTCGCCCGGCGGCTTCTGGAACCCGCCTTTCGCGAAGCGGTGCCACCGGCCGATCACATAGCTGACGAGCAGGCTCGCGCGGGCGCCGGGATCGTAGTCGGCAGGCAGCACGAACGGCGTCGCGCCGCCCTGCGGCGCATTCGCCTCGGTGCGCGCGACCCGCAGGCACTGCTTGACGGTTGCCTCGATCCGGTCGAGCAATTGGTTCACGCGCTCGGTCAGCCGCTCGTCCTCGCCGACCAGCGCCTCGCCGGTCAGCACGCGCGTCATGCCCGGGTTCTTCGCGGCGAAATTGAGCATCGTCAGCGCGATCGTGCGGGCCTGCAGCACGCCGTTCGGCTCCTTCGCGACGATCTGGTTGACGAGCCCGAACAGCGCCTGCTCGATGAACTCGATCAGCCCTTCGTACATCTTCGCCTTGCTGGTGAAGTGCCGGTACAGCGCGGCTTCCGACACGTCGAGCCGGGCCGCGAGCGCGGCCGTCGTGATTTTCTCGGGTTTCGGGGCCTCGAGCATCGTCGCGAGGGTCTGCAGGATCATCACGCGGCGCTCGCCCGGCTTCGGGCGCGGGCGAGCAGGTGTGGTCTGGCCTTCGGTTACGGCTTGGTCCTGCGGGTAAGTCGGCTGCATTTTTGTCGCCCCGATCGTGTGCCCAGTCGCAGCGATTTTAACGAACGAATGCGCTGGTCGACATAAAGTGGGCGTCCGGTGCCTGGCAGGTGGCCGGGCAGGTGGCCGGTGATCCACACCGTGCCGATGCCGAGGCGCTTGTAGCGCTTCAGGTGGCCGAGCGTATCCTCGACGAGGATCGCGTCGGACGCACGGGCATGCACGGCGCGCAGCGTACGGCGCAGCATCGTGTGATCGGGCTTCGCGCGCCACGTGCGGCGGTCGCGCATGTGCTCGATCGCGATCACGCGTTCGAACAGCCGCTCGATGCGTAATTCGCGCAGAACCGCGCGCGCATAGTTCTCGGGCGCATTGGTCAGCACGAACTTGCGGCCCGGCAGCGCGGCGATGATGTGCGCGAGGCCGCGCTCGGCGCGCACCATCGCGGGAAGATCGGCGAACGTGTGGACCACGCGCAGGAAGTCGTGCGGATCGATCGGGTGATGGCGCGTGAGGCCGAGGAGTGCGGCGCCGTAGCGCTGCGTGTAGCCGGTGCGCAGGCGGTCGGCTTCGGCGCGCTCGACCTGCAGCGTGTCGATGATGTATTGCGTCATCGCGCGGTTGATCTCCGGAAAGATCGCGTGCGATGCGTGGTGCAGCGTGTTGTCGAGATCGAACAGCCAGACGGGCGAGCCGGCGCGCGGCCGGCTGCGGGAGATGCGCCGGCGTCGCAGCGACGCCGGCAGGTCGGGGCTGGAGGGTTTGCGGCGCGCGCTCAATGCGAGCGGATCATCGTGCCGAACGGCTGCTCGGTCAGGATTTCCAGCAGCACCGAATGCTCGATCCGGCCGTCGACGATGTGCACCGACTTCACGCCGCTCTTCGCGGCGTCGAGCGCCGACGAGATCTTCGGCAGCATGCCGCCGGAGATCGTGCCGTCCTCGAACAGCGCGTCGATCTCGCGGGCGGACAGGTCGGTCAGCAGGTTGCCGTCCTTGTCCATCACGCCGGGGATGTTGGTCATCATCAGCAGCTTCTCGGCGTTCAGTACCGTGGCGAGCTTGCCCGCGACCAGATCCGCGTTGATGTTGTACGACAGGCCGTCCTCGCCGAAGCCGATCGGCGAGATTACCGGGATGAACGCGTCGTCCTGCAGCGCCTTCACGACCGCCGGGTTGATCGCCTCGACTTCGCCGACCTGGCCGATGTCGATGTACTGGCCCGGGTTGTCGCGGTCCGGCATCAGCAGCTTGCGCGCGTGGATCAGGCCGCCGTCCTTGCCCGTCAGGCCCACCGCGTGGCCGCCGAAGTGGTTGATCAGCATCACGATGTCCTGCTGCACTTCGCCGCCCAGCACCCATTCGACGACTTCCATCGTCTCTTCGTCGGTGACGCGCATGCCCTGGATGAAGGTGCCGGCCTTGCCGATCTTCTTCAGCGCGTGATCGATCTGCGGACCGCCGCCGTGGACGATCACCGGGTTGATGCCGACCAGTTTCAGCAGGATCACGTCGCGCGCGAAGCCCTGCTTGAGCCGCTCTTCCGTCATCGCGTTGCCGCCGTATTTGATGACCACGGTCTTGCCGTGGTAACGGCGGATGTACGGCAGCGCCTCCGCGAGGATTTCTGCTTTCAGCGTGGGGGCGATCTGCGAGAGGTCGATGGGCTCGGACATGGCGGCGGCTCTGGCTGGGAACGGTTGAAACAGGCCGAATTGTACAGGAGTGGCGCAGCGCAGCATCGGGTTTTTGGGCCGGGCGGAACACGGTCGGCGCGACGCGGCATCGCACGCGGCGGCCCGCCGGCTATGGCGTGGCGCGATTCGGGCGGCACCGTGCGGGTGCCGCCGACGGGCGGGCGCGCGCGTGTTTGCGCCGCACCTCGGCCGTGTGGCCGGCGTGCAAAATCCCTGCGCCGCGCTATGCTTGTCGCGTGGGGCGATGTCCCGCCCGTTTCCGCGATTGCGCCATGACCGATTCCGCCGCCGACGCCCGTTCGGCTCCGCGCCGCGCGCGTTGCCCGCACTGCGGGCGCGGCTTCGACTGCGGTGCCGGCACGCAGCCGTTCGACTGCTGGTGCGCGTCGATGCCGGTGCCGCCCGGCGGTACGCCGCCCGCGGCCGGCGCGCGGTGCCGATGCCCCGAGTGCCTGGCCGACGAGATCGCGCAGCGCATGGGCGGCGCGGCCGGTTGACGGTGTTGCGCCATGCACGCGCGTGGGTTGTTCGTGCGCACGGATCCGGCCCCGCTGGAGGCGCCGGGCGCTAAACGGGTAAACTGCCCGGATGCAACGAATCACCACCACCGGCCGCGTCAACCTCAGTCACCTGTTCTGGCTCCGCAATCTCGCGATCATCGGCCAGCTCGTGACGATCGGCGTCGTGCAGACCTATTTCGGCGTGCACCTGCCGTTGCCGGCGATGCTGATGGTCATCGCGCTCGAGATCGTTTTCAACGCGCTGACCTGGGTACGCGTGCTGCGTGCGCGGCCCGAGACCAATTTCGAGCTGCTCGGCCAGCTGTGGGTCGACCTCGGCGCGCTGTCCGCGCTGCTGTTCCTGTCGGGCGGGACGACCAACCCGTTCGTGTCGCTGTACCTGCCGTCGCTCGCGATCGCGGCGGCGGTGCTGCCGTGGCACCTGATGATCTGGCTCGCGGCGTTTGCGGTCGCCTGCTACGCGGCGCTCGGCTTCGACTCGGTGCCGCTCAACATGGACAACCCGGCGAACCTGTTCGATTACTACCGTACCGGCATGTGGGCGAACTTCATGGTCAGCGTCGGGCTGATCGCGTGGTTCGTCGCGCGCATGTCGAACGCGCTGCGCCAGCGCGACGCGGCGCTCGGCGAGGCGCAGCAGCATCTGCTGCGCGACGAGCGGGCCGTCGCGCTCGGCGTGCAGGCCGCCACCGTCGCGCATGAAATGGGCACGCCGCTGTCGACGATCGCGATGCTCGCCGAGGAGTTGCGCGACGCGGCGCGCGCCGATCCGGGGCTCGCACGCTACGAGGCCGACCTGAAGGTGCTCGAGGAACAGATGTCGCTGTGTACGTCGGCGCTCGCGCGCCTGCGCAGCCGCGCGAGCGCGCCGGCGAGCCGCCAGCCGGTGGACGACTGGCTCGACACGTTCGTCGAGCACTGGCGCCTGCGGCATCCGCACGTACAGTTCGAGCTGCTCGGCGCGCGCCCGGCCGGCGTCGCGCTCGACGATACGGTCGCGGCCGGCCAGATCCTGACGATCCTGCTCGACAACGCCGCGCGCGCGAGCCCGCAGCGCGTGACGCTCGCCGCGAAGGTCGCGCATGGCGGCACGGCCGACGAAATCGAATTCGAGGTATGCGACGACGGGCCCGGTATTCCGGCCGCGCTGCGCGAATCGCTCGGCGCGATGCCGGTCGACAGCACGCAGGGCGGGCACGGCGTCGGCCTGTATCTGGCGTTCAGCGCGGCCGCGCGGCTGGGTGGCGAGATCGAACTGTCCGACGTCGCGCCGCGCACGGCGGGCGGCAACGGCCGGGCCGGCGGTGCGGCGAATGGCCACGCAGCGGCCGCATCGGGACAACGCGCGGGTTCGCGCACGGGTGCACATGCCGCCGAACGGCCAGCCGGCACGCGGGCCGTGCTGCGCCTGCCGGTCGTGCGGGTCGCGCTGCCGGCGGCCTCAACCAACACGTAGACGGAGAAACCACATGAGCGAGAACAATTTCCTGGTGATCGACGACAACGAGGTGTTCGCGGGCACGCTCGCGCGCGGCCTCGAGCGCCGCGGTTACGCGGTCCAGCAGGCGCACGACAAGGAAGCGGCGCTGCGGCTCGCCGCGGGCGGCAAGTTCCAGTTCATCACCGTCGACCTGCATCTCGGCGAGGATTCGGGGCTGAGCCTCATCGCGCCGTTGTGCGACCTGCAGCCCGATGCGCGGATTCTGGTGCTGACCGGCTACGCGAGCATCGCGACCGCCGTGCAGGCCGTGAAGGAGGGCGCGGACAACTACCTCGCGAAGCCGGCGAACGTCGAGTCGATCCTGGCCGCGCTGCAGACCAACGCGACCGAAGTGCAGGCCGACGAGGCGCTCGAGAATCCGGTCGTGCTGTCGGTGGACCGGCTTGAATGGGAGCACATCCAGCGCGTGCTGGCCGAGAACAACAACAACATTTCGGCGACCGCGCGTGCGTTGAACATGCACCGCCGCACGCTGCAGCGCAAGCTCGCGAAGAAGCCGGTTCGGCAGTAAGCGGCGCAGCAACGAAAACGGGCGGCCCCCGGCGAAAGGGGCCGCCCGTTTTTCATCCGGCGCCGCGCGCGGTTACAGCACGTAGCGCGACAGGTCTTCGTCCTGCGCCACTTCGCCGAGCGCGCGGTCGACATACTTCGCGTCGATCGTCACGCGCTCGCCGGCGTGGTTGCCGGCCGAGAACGACACTTCCTCGAGCAGCTTCTCGATCACCGTGTACAGCCGGCGCGCGCCGATGTTCTCGGTTTTCTCGTTGACCGCGAACGCGATCTCGGCGAGGCGCCGGATGCCGTCGTCGGCGAATTCGAGCTGCACGTCCTCGGTCGCGAGCAGCGCCTGGTACTGCTTGACGAGGCTCGCGTCGGTCGCATCGAGGATCGCCTCGAAATCTTCGACCGACAGCGAATCGAGCTCGACGCGGATCGGGAAGCGGCCTTGCAGCTCGGGAATCAGGTCGCTCGGCTTCGCGAGGTGGAACGCGCCGCTCGCGATGAACAGGATGTGATCGGTCTTCACCATCCCGTACTTCGTGTTGACCGTCGTGCCTTCGACGAGCGGCAGCAGGTCGCGCTGCACGCCCTGGCGCGACACTTCGCCGCCGCTGCCTTCGTTGTTGCGCGACGTGATCTTGTCGATCTCGTCGAGGAACACGATGCCGTTCTGCTCGACGTTCTGCACGGCCTTCGTCTTCACTTCCTCTTCGTTGAGCATCTTCGCCGCTTCCTCGTCGGTCAGCAGCTTCAGCGCTTCCTTGATCTTCACCTTGCGGCGCTGCTTCTTGCCGCTGCCGAGGTTCGAGAACATCGAGCGGATCTGCTCGGTCATCTCTTCCATCCCGGGCGGCGCCATGATGTCCATGCCGACCGACGGCTGCTCGAGGTCGAGCTCGACTTCCTTGTCGTCGAGCTGGCCTTCGCGCAGGCGCTTGCGGAAGGTCTGACGGGTCGCGTTGTTGTCGTCGTTCGCGTGCTCGGCATTGCCGCCGAAGCCCACCGCGCGCGGTTGCGGCAGCAGGATGTCGAGGATGCGGTCTTCGGCCTGGTCGGTCGCCTTGCTGCGGACCTTGCGCATTTCGGATTCGCGCGTCTGCTTGACCGATATCTCGATCAGGTCGCGCACGATGCTGTCGACGTCGCGGCCGACGTAGCCGACTTCGGTGAACTTGGTCGCTTCGATCTTGATGAACGGCGCGTCGGCGAGCTTCGCGAGGCGGCGCGCGATTTCGGTCTTGCCGACGCCCGTCGGCCCGATCATCAGGATGTTCTTCGGCGTGATTTCCTGGCGCAGCGGCTCGGCGACCTGCTGGCGGCGCCAGCGGTTGCGCAGCGCGACGGCGACGGCCTTCTTCGCCTTCGCCTGGCCGATGATGTGCTTGTCGAGTTCCGAGACGATCTCGGCAGGGGTCATGGTGCTCATGGGGCGGTCCTTACTCGATCGTTTCGATGATGCGGTTGTGGTTCGTGTAGATGCACATGTCGCCGGCGATCCCGAGCGACTTCTCGACGATCTCGCGCGGGGACAGATCGGTGTTCTCGACGAGCGCGCGGGCTGCGGCCTGCGCATACGCCCCGCCCGAGCCGATCGCGCAGATCCCGCCTTCCGGGTCGAGCACGTCGCCGTTGCCGGTGATCACGAGCGTGGTGGTCGCATCGGCCGTGATCAGCATCGCCTCGAGGCGGCGCAGCATCCGGTCGGTGCGCCAGTCCTTCGCGAGCTCGACGGCCGCGCGGGTCAGGTTGCCCTGGTGCTTCTCGAGCTTCGCCTCGAAGCGGTCGAGCAGCGAGAACGCATCGGCGGTGCCGCCCGCGAATCCGACCAGTACCTGGTTGTTGTAGATCCGCCGCACTTTCCGCGCGCCACCCTTCATGACGATGTTGCCGAGGGTTACCTGGCCGTCGCCGCCGAGCGCGACCTGGTCGCCGCGCCGGACTGAAACGATGGTCGTGCCGTGAAATTGCTCCATCTGCGTTCCTTGAGAAAAACGGGGAAGAGTCGGGCGGCGCGATGCGCCGCCGCGTGAATCCGCAGTGCGCCGGGGAGCGGCCCGGCGCGCGTCCGTTTCATTTTAGGGCGGGCGCCGGGATATCAAGAGGGGATGGCAAATCGGCCGGCGGCCGGGAACCGGCGCCGGAAAAACAAAAAGCGCGCGGCAGGCCGCGCGCTTTCGGGAAGCAGCGTGTTTGAGCGGAACGCCGCCCGATCAGTCGCCGAACAGCTTCTGGCGCAGCTCGCGGCGCTCCTGCGCCTCGAGCGACAGCGTGGCGGTCGGACGTGCGAGCAGGCGCGGAATGCCGATCGGCTCGCCGGTTTCCTCGCACCAGCCGTAATCGCCGGAATCGATGCGGGCGAGCGACTGCTGAACCTTCTTGAGGAGCTTGCGTTCGCGATCCCGCGTACGCAGCTCGAGCGCGTGCTCTTCCTCGATCGTCGCGCGGTCGGCGGGATCGGGGACGATCACCGTCTCGCGCAGGTTCTCGGTCGTCTGGCCTGCATTCTTGAGGATGTCCGCCTGCAACTGTTCGAGCCGATTTTTGAAGAAGGCGAGCTGATCCTCATTCATGTAATCCTTGTCGCTCATCTTCAGGATTTCGGCTTCGGTCAAGAGTTTCTTCGTCATCTGCTTGCTTCTTCAATGTGCGGCAAATCGAGAGATATTGCCTGCACTTTGGGATTACCCGCAACCGCGTTTGCATTCATTTGCGATTTGCCGCCGCGGGGCCGAAAGCCTCTGGAAACCGGTTCTCAAATACCAGGATAGGCCTGGCGCGGAGTTGTGCGCGCTGCGAACCGGTGTGCTGCGCGGCACATCGCATCGGCCGCGGCCGGGAGGCGGATTGGCGATCCGGCGCGGTTGCGATGCCCGGAAAACTGGTTCAGCAAGAACCGGGCCTGTTTGTTGCCGTACTCCAGCGGGCACGTATTGTAACTGAATCGCAAGCGGGCGCCGTATCGGGTCGATCCCCGTCGGCTGCGCCAATATCTAGAAAATATAACGCGCAAATCGCGAAAAAGCGATGACGGCGAAACCCTGCCCGAAAAAGGCGCCCCGGGGCGGCCGCGGCCGCCTGGGCTGGCGGCCGCGCAGCGGAGCGCGGCGGGCGCCCGCGCGGGTCAGGCGAGGCAGGCGTCGAGGCCGTCGGTGATCAGGTCCTGCGGCAGGTCGACGCCGATGAACACCATCTTGTTGGTCTTCTTCTCGACCGGCAGCCACTTCGCCGCGAGGTCGCTGCCCATCATCTGGTGCACGCCCTGAAACACGACCTTGCGGTCCACACCCTTCATGTACAGCACGCCCTTGTAGCGCAGCATCCGCTCGCCGTAGATCTGGAGGATGCCGCCGAGGAAGTCTTCCAGCTTGTTCGGGTCGAACGGGCGGTCGTTGCGGTACACGAACGACTTGATCTTGTCGTCGTGGTGCGCGTGGTGGTGGTGATGGTGGCCGTGATCGTGCGCGCATTGGCCGTGATCGTGATCGCAATTCGCGTGATCGTGACCATGGTCATGATCGTGGTGATCGTGCGCGTGATCGTCCTCGGCGAGGAAATCGGGATCGATCTCGAGCTTCGCGTTCAGGTTGAAGCCGCGCAGGTCGAAGATTTCCTTGATGTCCGCTTCGCCGAAATTCACGACCTTGATCGCGGCCTTCGGGTTCATGTGCATCAGTCGGTGCTTGAGGCCCGCGACGGTCTGGTCGTCGACGAGGTCGGACTTCGTGATGAACAGGCGGTCGGCGAAACCGACCTGGCGCTGCACCACCTCATGCTCGTCGAGCTGCGCGTTCGCGTGCTTTGCGTCGACCAGCGTGATGACCGCGTCGAGCAGGAAATCGTCGGCGATTTCGCTGTCGATGAAGAACGTCTGGGCGACGGGGCCCGGGTTCGCGAGGCCGGTCGTCTCGATCACGATGCGGTCGAAATCGAGCTTGCCTTCGCGCTTCTTCGCGGCCAGGTCGCCGAGCGCGCGGGCGAGGTCGCCGCGGATCGTGCAGCAGATGCAGCCGTTGCTCATCTGGATGATCTGCTCGTTCGAATCCTGCACGAGGATTTCGTTGTCGATGTTCTCTTCGCCGAACTCGTTCTCGATCACGGCGATCTTCATGCCGTGCTGTTCGTTCAGGATGCGCTTGAGCAGCGTCGTCTTGCCGCTGCCGAGGAAGCCGGTGAGGATGGTGACGGGAGTGGCCATGTCGGTCGCCTGTGGTTCGTGAATCGGGGTCAAAACCAGGATGTGCGTCGCGCCCTCGCGCTGCGAGCCGGGGCGCACAACCATCCATTGAAACATACCTGTCAAGTCCCCGCCCGTCGTCCGGACGACAGACGAAAGCGCGGGCCCGACAGGCGGGGCCGGCGGACCGGAGTGTCCGCCAAGATCGGGGCGATCAGACGATTTGCAACAGCAGGCCCTTCAGATATTCGCCTTCCGGGAACGCGGCGAGCAGCGGATGATCGACGCCCGCGCCGAGCCGCTTCAGGATGCGCGCGTCGACCTTCGCGTCGGCGGCCGCGCCCGCGACGATCTTCTGGAACAGGTCCATGTCGATCGCGCCCGAGCACGAGTACGTGAACAGCAGGCCGCCCGGGCGCAGCAGCCTGAAGCCGCTCAGGTTGATGTCCTTGTACGCGCGCGCCGCGCGATCGACGCTGTCGCGGGTCGGCGCGAACTTCGGCGGATCGAGCACGATCAGGTCGAAACGCTCGCCTTCGTCGACGAGGCGGCGCAGCGTCTTGAACGCGTCCGCGTCGAGCCAGGTCGCGCGTTCGGCGTCGAAGCCGTTGGCGACGACGTTCTGCTGCGCGAGCGCGAGCGCATCGCCCGACGAATCGATGGACACGACGCGTTTCGCCCCGCCCTTGAGCGCCGCGAGCGAGAAGCCGCCCGTGTAGCAGAAGCAGTTGAGCACGTCGCGGTCGGCCGCGTACTGCGCGACGAGCGCGCGGTTGTCGCGCTGATCGACGTAGAAGCCCGTCTTGTGGCCGTTCGGCACGTCGACGTGATAGCGCACGCCGTTTTCGTTCGCGATCAGCGTCGCGGGCGGCGCGTCGCCGGCCAGCACGCCGGTCGTCTGTTCGAGCCCTTCCTTGTCGCGGATCGACACGTCCGAGCGCTCGTACACGTTCGGACAGCCGGTCGCACCGGTGAGCGCCGCGACGATCGCGTCCTTCCATGCTTCGACGCCCGCGGCCATGAACTGGCAGACGAGCTGGCCGCGCGGCGCCGCGCCGGCTTCGGCGGTGTCCGCGACGTAGTAGTCGACGATCAGCCCCGGCAGCCCGTCGGCTTCGCCGAACACGAGCCGTACCGCGCCCGTGCCCGACACCATCGTCGTGCGGTGCGCGACCGCGCGCTGCACGCGGCGCTTGAAGAACGCGTGATCGATTGGCTCGTGCTCGTCGAAGCTCCACACCCGCACGCGGATCTGCGACTGCGGGCTGTACGCGCCGCGCGCAAGGAAGCGGCCGTCATGCGCGCGCACCAGTACGGTCGCGCCGGGCGCGGGCTTGCCGTCGACGCGGTCGATCGCATTGGCGTAGATCCACGGATGGCGGCGCAGCAGCGATTTTTCCTTGGACGGCTTGAGGGTGACGGTTTGCATGATGAGATGGAAATGGGCCGCGCGCGACGCCGGCCGGTGCCGGCCGCCGCGCGCGGCGGGTAAACACAGGACGCGCGTCAGTCGCGCTTCTTCGCGCGCGGATGCGCGCTGTCGTAAATCTTCGCGAGATGCTGGAAGTCGAGCGACGTATAGATCTGCGTCGCGGCGACGCTCGCGTGGCCGAGCAGTTCCTGCACCGCACGCAGGTCGCCGCTCGACTGCAGCACGTGTGTCGCGAACGAGTGGCGCAACACGTGCGGGTGGACGTTGGCGGGGATGCCGGCGGCGAGCGCCGCGCGCTTCACGCGCTCGCGCACGACGCCCGGCGACATCCGGTTGCCGCGCACCGACACGAACAGCGGATGCGGATCGTGCTTCACGAATTCGCCGCGCACCGCGAGCCACGCGTTCAGCGCGTCGATCGCCTTGCGGCCGACCGGCACCTTGCGCTCCTTGTTGCCCTTGCCGCGCACGGTGACCTCGGCTTCGGCGAGATCGAGCCAGCCGGCCGAGCGATAGCCGTCGGCCTGCGTGTACCGGACGTCGAGCCCCACCAGCTCGGCGAGGCGCAGCCCCGACGAATAGAACAGCTCGAGGATCGCGTGGTCGCGAATGCCTTCGGTCGTGTCGGGCAGCGGCGTATCCATGAGCGTGACCGCATCGTCGACCGACAGCGCTTTGGGCAGCGATTTCTCGCGTTTGGGCGCGCGTACCCCGGCGACGGGGTTCGCGGGCATCTCGATGCGCTGCGCGAACCAGCGATAGAACGCACGCCATGCGGAAAGCCGGTGCGAGATCGAGCGCGCGGACAGCCCGGCCGCGTGCCCGCGCACGACCGCGCCGCGCATGTCGGCGGCGGTCAATGCTTCGAGCGGCCGGCCGGCCGCGAGCTTCTTCAGTTCGTCGAGTTCGTGCGTGTACGCGCGCAGCGTGTGTTCCGACAGCTGCCTGACGTGCTTCAGGTTCGACAGGTAGGCGGCGATCGGATCGTCGGTCATCGCGTGCGGCGGATCAGTGCGGCAGCAGGCGCGTGAGCGCGGCGCTCGCGAGCGTCGCGATCTGGGCGAGGAAATCGGTGGCCATCCCGTCGTGGAAGCGGCGCGGATCGGGCGAGCCGAGCACGAGCAGGCCGAACGCGGGCGCGTCGTTGCCGGCGAGCGGCGCGCGCAGCGCGAGCAGCGCGACCGACGCGGCCGCACCGTCGCCGGCCGGCGCGGCTTCGGCGCCTTCCGCCGCGCTCGCGGCCGGGGCGGCGAGCGCGGGTGCGAGCCACTGCGCGGCCTCGAAGCCCGTATTCGCGCCGCAGTACGGCGTCGACAGGCCATTCGCGAACAGGCGCACTTCCTCGCCGACCTGGCGCGCGAAATCGGCTTGCGCGTAGGTGTCGGCGACGTCCCACACGCGCAGCGCCGTCTGCGGCACGTCGAACACGTCGGCGATGCCGTCGGCGATCGTGCGCGGCAGCGCGTACGGATCGCGCTCCGCGATCACGCGCGCGGTCCAGCGGCTGAACTTCGCGGACAGGCTGTCGTTCTCGTGGCCGTAGCGCACGAGTTCGGCGAGCCGGCGCTCGAGATGCTTGTTCTTGTCGCGCAGCATCTCCATCTGCCGCTCCTGCAGCGAGATCGCGGCCTTGCCGTGCGGGTTCGCGAGACGGATCGTCGCGAGCAGCTCGGCGTGCTGCGCGAAGAATTCGGGATTGGCGAGCAGGTAGTCGGCGACTTCGCGATCGTTCATGTGGCTGGCGCGTTCAGTTATCAAGGACGTTGCAGGGTCAGGCGTTCAGGTCGATCTCGCCTTCGAACACGGTCGTGGCGGGGCCGGCCATCATCAGCGCGGCGGCTTCGTCGCGCGCGCCGTCCCAGCCGATCGTCAGCGTGCCGCCGTGGGTGTGCACGGTCACGGGCGAATCGAGCAGGCCGCGCCGGATGCCGGCCGCGACCGCCGCGCACGCGCCGGTGCCGCACGCGAGCGTCTCGCCCGCGCCGCGTTCGTATACGCGGAGCTTCACCTCGCGGCGCGACACGATCTGCATGAAGCCGGCGTTCACGCGCTGCGGGAAGCGCGCATGGCGCTCGATCAGCGGGCCTTCTTCCAGCACCGGATACGCTTCGACATCGTCGACGATTTGCACCGCGTGCGGGTTGCCCATCGATACCGTCGAGATCCAGCGCGTGGCGCCGCCGACGTCGAGCGGCCACAGCGTGTCGTGGCCCTGCGTGCGGCCGTCGAGCCCCGACGCGTCGAACGGCACCTGCGCCGGCGCGAACATGGGCGCGCCCATGTCGACGACGACTTCGCCGTTGTCCTGCAGCGTCAGCGTGATCAGGCCCTTCATGACCTGCACGCGCACGCTGCGCTTGTCGGTCAGGCCGCGGTCGCTGACGAACTTCACGAAACAGCGCGCGCCGTTGCCGCAGTGTTCGACCTCGCCGCCGTCGCAATTGAAGATCCGGTACTTGAAATCCGCGCCGTCGACGGTCGGCTTCTCGACCAGCAGCAACTGGTCGGCGCCGATGCCGAAGTGGCGGTTGGCGAGCGCGCGCACCTGCGCGTCGGAGAGCGGCGGCAGCGCGCGCGAATAGCCGTCGAGCACGACGAAGTCGTTGCCCGCGCCGTGCATCTTGGTGAACGAGAGTTTCACTGGGTCCGGAATTCCATGGCGAACGAGGCGGTCGGCACGACGGACGCGGCGTGCCGTCATGCCGGGCGTCGTCGTTCGTCGTGCGGATCTCAGCCGTAAATGATACATGCAGCCGACAGGGGCGTCCTGCGCGGGTGGGCTGCGCGTCTGTCATGGAGATGGAAGGGGGGCGCTATCTGCCGATCGGCCGACTGGTCGTGCGAATGATGAGCGGTCGGATTGACGGGGGCGTGGCGGGCGCGCCGAAGGTGGCGAGGGCGCGGGCACGCGCATGACGGCGCACCCGCGAACGTCTCGCGGCAGGGTCAGTACAGGCTCGGCTCGCCGGGCGGGCGCGTCTTGAAGCGCTTGTGCACCCAGTAGTACTGCTCGGGCATCAGCGGAATCTGTTCTTCGAGGAATGCGTTCATCCGCCGCGCGTCGAGATCGTCGTCGCCGGTCGGGTAGTGATCCCACGGCTTGAATACCTTCAGACGGTAGCCCTTGTAGTTCGGCAGCACCTCGCCGATGAACGGCACGACCTGCGCGCGGCCCGTCTTCGCGAGCCGGCCGACGGCCGTCAGCGTGCACGCCGGCACGCCGAAGAACGGGACGAACGTCGAGTTGCGCAGCCCGTAGTCCATGTCGGCGCCGAGCATCACCGGCTTGCGGTCGCGCAGCCAGCGCAGCACGACGCGCGCGCTGTCCGCGCGGCCGACCATCTCGGCGTCGAAGCGTCCGCGCGCCTTCTTTGCTTCTTCCTCGAGCACCGCGTTCGAGAACGGCTGGTAAAGCGATCCGCAGCGGCGGTGCAGCGAACGGTTCAGCCAGATCGAGCCGGCCTCGATGCCGACGAAGTGCAGGCCGAGGAACAGCGTCGGCGGCAGGTCGGGATCGTCGAGATCGACCGCGCTGTCGACCTGGATCAATTTCGCGAGCTTCTTCTCCGAGCCGAACCACTGGACGCTGCGCTCGACGTAGCTGCGGATCGCATGACGGAAATGCTGGCCGGCCACTTCCTCGCGCCGCGCGTCGCTCCAGTCGGGGAAGCAGAGTTTCAGATTCGTATGTACGATGCGCTTTCGCCGGCTGGGGATCTGATACAGCAGCCAGCCGAGGCCATCGCCGAACCGTGCGGTCAGACCGTATGGCAGCAGGGCGAGCAGCTTCAGCAAGCCGATGGCGAGGTGCGTGCCGAGGCGGCCTAGCATGCGGAATCTCCGTAGGGCCGGCTGGCCGGCATGTTGCGAACAGGGTGGTAAGACAGCGGAAGATGCAGCACGGGCGGCGCTCTGTGACAATTCATGAAAGCCGCTATAATACGGGCTTCGCCGAGTTAACTGACAACTTGCGGGGCGAAGCCGGCTGGCGCGACACACGCCGCCCGGTCCTGGTAATCCGCTAAAGCGTCGCCGCTTCAGGCCCAACGAAGCTGGCTACGTGAAACCAACCGTAACCACACAGGAGCCTGAAAAAGTGGCAAACGATTATCTCTTCACGTCCGAATCCGTCTCCGAAGGCCATCCGGACAAGGTCGCGGACCAAATCTCGGACGCGATTCTCGACGCCATCCTCGAGCAGGACAAATACTCCCGCGTTGCGGCCGAAACGCTGTGCAACACGGGTCTCGTCGTGCTGGCCGGTGAAATCACCACGACCGCCAACATCGATTACATCCAGATCGCGCGCGATACGATCAAGCGCATCGGCTACGACAACACCGACTACGGCATCGACTACAAGGGTTGCGCGGTGCTCGTCGCGTACGACAAGCAGTCGCCGGACATCGCGCAGGGCGTCGATCGTGCACACGACGACAACCTCGATCAAGGCGCGGGCGACCAGGGCCTGATGTTCGGCTATGCGTGCGACGAAACGCCGGAACTGATGCCGCTGCCGATCTACCTGTCGCACCGCCTCGTCGAGCGCCAGGCCAGCCTGCGCCGCGACGGTCGCCTGCAATGGCTGCGTCCGGACGCGAAGTCGCAGGTCACCGTCCGCTACGTCGACGGCAAGCCCGATTCGATCGACACCGTCGTGCTGTCGACGCAGCATGCTCCGGACATCGAGCTGCCCGCGCTGCGCGAAGCGGTGATCGAGGAAATCATCAAGCCGACGCTGCCGGCCGACCTGATCAAGGGCGACATCAAGTTCCTCGTGAACCCGACCGGCCGGTTCGTGATCGGCGGCCCGCAGGGCGATTGCGGCCTGACCGGCCGCAAGATCATCGTCGACACGTACGGCGGTGCCGCACCGCACGGCGGCGGCGCGTTCTCGGGCAAGGATCCGTCGAAGGTCGACCGTTCGGCTGCGTATGCCGGCCGTTACGTCGCGAAGAACATCGTCGCGGCCGGCCTCGCGTCGCGCGCGCTGATCCAGGTGTCGTACGCGATCGGCGTGGCCGAGCCGACCTCGGTGATGGTCAACACGTTCGGCACGGGCCGCGTGTCGGATGCGGTGATCACGAAGCTCGTGCGCGAGCATTTCGACCTGCGTCCGAAGGGCATCATCAAGATGCTCGACCTGCTGCGCCCGATCTACGAGAAGACGGCAGCTTACGGCCACTTCGGCCGCGAAGAGCCGGAATTCTCGTGGGAAGCGACCGACAAGGCGCTCGTGCTGGCCGAAGCGGCCGGCGTGGAGCCGACGGCACGCGTCGCATAAGCGTCGTCCGCCTGAAATGAAAAACCCCGGCCAGGCCGGGGTTTTTTTTATGGGTCGAGCGCCGAGGCAACGGTGGCGATCGGGCGGACAACGCCCGCCGGGCACACGCTCAACGCGCGCCGAACCCGAACCAGCCGTTGCTGGCCGCGAGGCGGCGCGGGCGGTTGATGCGGCGCTGCGGGCCGAGCTTGCGGCGCAGCGCGAGCGCGCGCAGCGACGACGGTTTTTGCAGCAGCGAGCGCAGGCCGGCGCGGCGAGCGAATGCCTGCGCGCTCATCATCGAGAAAAACGCGTGGAACCACGCACGGATGCCGTCCAGCCGGCTGTGCGCGTGCGTACGTTCGGCCAGCGCCTGCGTCCGTGCGCGGTGATGGCGCAGCGAGCGGGCGGGAGCGGACGGCACGACGCGCTTCGCAGCGCGGTTGAAACGGGAAGTCAGACGGAATGGCATGTGAACGATGCTTCGCTTGTATGGTGGCGCCCTGCAGAGCGCACTGGTATGAACGGCCTCGGATGACGCAACGGATCTTATCGAAACCCGTTGCGCGCCGCGCCCGCCAGAATTGACAGGCCGCGTCAGGCTACAGGGGATTCGTGACGGGCAAAAGTCGCGATAAACCCTTGTGCCGCAAGGCGTGTGCCGCCTACCGCCTGTCGCTGAGGCAGGCGCCGCGCCGCACAGTTCCCTTGCGCTGGATCAAATCCGCGATTGGCATGCCCCTGCGCACGACAATGGCGCTGTTCGCGGTATCCGGCGCCGATTTACAATCGTCACATTCACACAATAAACGTCTGGCATCCCATGTCGTCTCCATTGCAGTCGGAATCGATCCGCGCGCAAGTCGCGGAATTGCGCGAGCGCGGCTTCGTCGTCGCGCGCGGCCTCGTCGGCGAAGCGCAGTGCGCGGCGCTCAGGCAGATCGCGGAGCGCCAGTTGCGGGAGGCCGCCGAGCCGATCGAGTTCGAGGCCGACCTGCGCTATCCGGGCGCGCCCGAGTCGAAGCATGCGCCGGGCGGGCATACGGTGCGACGGCTGCTCGATGCGTACTCGCGCGATCCGGCGTTCGCCGAGCGCGCGATCGCGCCTGAAATCGGCGCATGGATGCGTGAGTATTTCGGTGAAGAGCCGGTGCTGTCGCGCGCGCATCACAACTGCATGATGACGAAGCACCCGGCGTACGGCAGCCTGACCGGCTGGCATCGCGATTTCCGCTACTGGGCGTTCGAGCGTCCGGACATGGTGTCGGTGTGGCTCGCGCTCGGGCCCGAAACCAACGAGAACGGCGCGTTGTGGCTCGTGCCGGGTTCGCATACGGCCGAATTCGGGCCGGAAGCCTTCGACGACGCGAAGTTCTTCCGCAGCGATCTGCCGGAAAATCGCAGGATGATCGACGCGGCCACGTGCCCGTCGCTGCAGACGGGCGACGTCGTGTTCTTCCACAGCAACACGCTGCATTCGGCCGGGCAGAACCGTTCCGACCAGGTGAAGTTCTCGCTCGTGTACACGTATCACGGCGCGAGCAACCGGCCGTTGCCCGGCACGCGCTCGGCGTCGAAGCCGGAAGTGCAGTTCTAGGCGCCGGGCAGCCGGCGAAGCGGCCGCGATCACGTAATGCGGCGCATCGCGGGCGAATGAAGCAACGGGCGGCCTGGCCGCCCGTTTCGTTTGGTGCGGCCCGCGCGCGTGGCGCGGGCTGGATGTGCGTCGCGATGCGTCTCGATCAGCGCTTGCCGCCCGGCATCGCGAGGCCGATCAGGCCGACGAACGACGCGACGGCGCCGCCGACGATCAGCAGGATCGTCTTCGTCGCCGGCGAGCCGGTGAAGAAGCGCGACACGTTGTCGTTGATCGAATGGAACGACTGGCCGCCGAAATACAGCAGCACGACGCCGCCGACGAGCAGTGCAACCGAGATGACCCGGGACATACCAACCTCGCTGAAACGGTGATTCGAGACGCCGCAGTGTAGGCGAGCGCCGCGGTCGCGTCCATCGCCGTGCCGCCGTGCATGATCCGGCCGCTTTCGCTACCATAGTCGTCGTATGACTTCTTCGCCGCCGTCGCGCCATGGGCGCGGCGGGCGCGCGTCCCTTCCCCCGATGTCCTGACGGAACAGACTCATGGCCTACGAAGCAGCTTCCGAACGTTATGCCGGCATGCAATACCGCACCTGCGGCCGATCCGGGCTCCAACTGCCCGCCCTGTCGCTCGGCCTGTGGCACAACTTCGGCGATTCGACGCCGATCTCGACGCAGCGCGAGATCCTGCGCACCGCGTTCGACCTCGGCATCAACCACTTCGACCTCGCGAACAACTACGGGCCGCCGTACGGCAGCGCCGAAACCAACTTTGGCCGACTGCTGAAGGAGGATTTCCGGCCGTATCGCGACGAGCTGCTGATCTCGACGAAGGCCGGCTGGGACATGTGGCCGGGGCCGTACGGCAGCGGCGGCGGATCGCGCAAATACGTGCTCGCGAGCCTCGACCAGAGCTTGCAGCGGATGGGGCTCGACTATGTCGACATCTTCTACTCGCACCGTTTCGACGCACATACGCCGCTCGAGGAAACGGCGGGCGCGCTCGCGTCGGCGGTGCAGCAGGGCAAGGCGCTCTACATCGGCATTTCGTCGTACTCGGCCGCGAAGACGCGCGAGATGGCCGCGCTGCTCGCGCAATACAAGGTGCCGCTGCTGATTCACCAGCCGTCGTACAACATGCTGAATCGCTGGATCGAAGAGGATCTGCTCGACACGCTCGACGACGTCGGCGCGGGCAGCATCGCGTTCACGCCGCTCGCGCAGGGCCTGCTCACGTCGAAGTACCTGAACGGCGTGCCGGCCGACGCACGCGTGAACAAGCCGGGCGGCGGCTCGCTGAAGCAGGATCACCTGAGCGCGGACAACCTCGAGCATGTGCGCAAGCTCAACGCGATCGCCGAACGGCGCGGGCAGAGCCTTGCGCAAATGGCGCTGGCGTGGGTGCTGCGCAACGGCCGCGTGACGTCCGCGCTGATCGGCGCAAGCCGGGCGGAGCAGGTGCGCGAGAACGTCGGTGCGTTGAGCAACCTCGAATTCTCCGCTGAGGAACTCGCGGAGATCGATCGTTACGCGACGGAAGGCGGCATCAATCTGTGGGAAAAGCCGTCCACCGATCAGGCGATCTGACCGGAAGGCGATACGGGATGCGAAACATCGCGTGCCGTATCGCCCACGCGCAGGCCGTTCGTCGCCTCGCTGCGGTGCAGCGAGGCACGTCACGCGCGGGTGATGGCGCTAGATCAGCGCAGGCAGGCCTTCAACGAGCAGCACCGCGACGCCGACGCCCAGAATGACGCCGAGTACGCGCAGCAGGTTGTGACGGAACTGAGTGGCGCACGGCACCGCGCCGAGAAATAGCGCTCCGGCCAGCGCCATCGGAATCAACAGGATGAAGTCGCCGATCGTGAAATAGGTCGTCATGCGTGTCTCCAGTGTCGGCCGAAGTGGGCGCGTCAGCGCTTGCCCGGGCTTCATCCTTGCCGGATGTCGGCCGAAGTCGGCGCACGTTCGCTCACCCCGGTCCCATGCCGGGCGTTTCTAGTTGGTCCGGCCCGTCGTGCGCAGGCCGGTCAATTCGAGTATAGGCAACCGGCGGCGTTTTTCGCTATCCGAACCATTAAAAATCAGCGGAAAGCCCCGGGAATCGCGCGTTTTTCATGCAAACAAGACGAACGCCTTGCGCGTATCTTTCCCGTTCCTTTCGGTTTTCGCGGAATCGTCGTATGTGTCCGATGCGGGCCGCCGCACCCGCGCGCGGCGGCCCGCCCGCTTACGCGCCGTCGGGTTGCGGGCGGCCGGCCGGCGCGCGGAACACGAGCGCGAGCCCCGCGATGATCGCGCCCATGCCGGCGAGCGCGAGCGGCTCGGGCCGGTTGCCGAGCCACGCGGCATCCATCAGCGTGGTGACGACGGGCACGAGATAGAACAGGCTCGTCACGTTGACGAGATCGCCGCGCTGCATCAACCGGTAGAACAGCAGCTGCGCGATCACCGAAATCACGATGCCGAGCCACAGCAGCGGCACGACGAACGCCCAGCTCATATCGAACGATACCGGCCGGAACGGCACGATCGCGACGCACAGCGCGAGGCCGATCGCATTCTGCAGCGGCAGCACGTCGGCGGGCGCCGCGCGTACGCGCTTTTGCAGCAGCGAGCCGACGGTCAGCGCGACGAGCGCCGTGAGCGCGCACGCGATGCCGGCAGCCGACAGGCCGCCCGTCCCGCCGCTCACGCCGCGGCCCACGACGAGCGCGAGGCCGGCGAGCGACAGCGCGAGTCCCGCGATGCGCACGGGCTGCCAGCGACGCTCGACGATCGCGAGCGTGAGGATCGGCTGCACGCCGAGGATCGTCGCGAGCACGCCGGGCGCGATGCCGCGCTCGAGCGCGAGCAGGTAGAAGATCGAATAGCCGCCCATCATCAGCAAGCCGGTCAGCGCGGCCATGCGCCGCTCGCCGCGCGGCGGCAGCCAGCGTTTGCGCATGAAGGCCAGCGCGAGCAGCACGAGCGATGCGAGCGCGAAACGGGCAGTGAGAAAGGCGAACGCGGACGCGTGACGCAGACCGAGTTCGGCGAAGATCGCGCCGCTGCTCCACAGCAGCACGAAGAGCGACGTCGCGCCATGCGCGGCGAGCGCGCGTTTGAACGAAACCATGTGAATCCACCTGTCGAACGGATCGAAACGTTCCATTCGCGCGCACGGCTACACGCCGCGCGTCATGACGCACGTACCCGCAGCCAACGGAGCGAATGGAAGACGAAAACGGATGCCGGCGAGTCAGCCGGCGCGTGCCGCCGAAGGGGGCGGCGCGGCGCAGACGAGCGGCGGTGCGACAGGGGGAGGAAGGACCGACGGATGCACGCACGCCTGCGGCCGCGAGTCGAACTGCGGCCGGGATTTTGCGAGGGCGGACGTGAGCGGATGCATCGTGTCGGAATGCGGTTGAACGCGAATGAAAGCCAAAGGTACAGCAAGGCAGCGGTCGAGCGCAACTGCTGTCGGCGGCTGCGCATCGCGGGCGATGGTGTCGTGTCGATGCAGGCCGACGCCGGGGCGCCGGCCGCTGCGCACGCAAGCATTCGACGAACGGAAGAAAGCGATCGCCATGCGACGCGCGCGATGCGATGTCGGCGTGGTCGACGGGCGTGCCCCGATGATCCCGCACGGGCGATGCGAAGCGGTACGTCTATTGCGTCGATCACATGCGCGCGGCGGCGCCGGGCGGTTTCGGTGGGCAGTCACATTCGACAGGGTATGATGGGGGTAACCGGGCGGGCAAGTGCGTGTCCGGCGCAGTGGTTGATTGGAGACATTCGACGAATTCGCGGCACTTCGCCTGCTTCTTCTTCTTTTCGCGCTTCGATAAACCGTGAACAATGGGATCACGCGCAACGCTCCGCCGAGAGCGGCGCGGATCGCGCATTTGCCGGCTCGCCAGCGGGCCGGGTTTCAAGATTCAAGAGTGGGGAACCATCATGCATATCGGGTCGATTGTCTGCACTACCCATATCGCGGTGCCGAAGGGCGCGCGCGGCATCGTCCAGCGCATCCTGGGCGACATGGCCATGGTGACCTGGTACGCGGGCGTGCCGGGTGAGTCGAAAGAACTCAACACCGAGCCGTTCTTTCTCGAGGACCTGATCGACACCGGCGAATCCGTTCTGCCGGCCGGCGCGGCGCTTCACTAGGGCTGTTCACGCGAATAGCGGGCTTGCGAACGCGCCTTTCCGCCCGTCCCCCAAGGAGACTTCCTTCGGGCGCAGGCAAGAAGAGAGGAGGCGCAATAGTCGTAGCTATTGCAGCGACGAACGACGCCGCCATGCGGGCGCAAAGGCGCGTTCCCCTGTTTGGAAAATTCGTTCGTGGGGCCAGCGCAAGCTCGTCATTTGCGTGAACAGGCCCTGACACATCGCACCGGACGCTCGTCTTTCGGTCCGGCTGGCGGCACAATGCGGGGCATGACAGACGCCACTTCCGCTCCCGCTTCTCCCGCCAGCCCGCCGTTCGCCGGCCTCACGCCCGAATGCGTGCTCGACGCGCTCGACAGCGTGCTGATGCCGGCCGGCCTGCGCACCGACGGGCGCCTGCTCGCCCTCAACAGCTACGAAAACCGCGTCTACCAGGTCGGCATCGAAGACGGCCCGCCGGTCGTCGCGAAGTTCTATCGCCCGGCGCGCTGGTCCGACGACGCGATCCTCGAAGAGCATGCGTTCGTCGCCGAACTCGCCGCGCGCGAGATTCCGGCGGTGCCCGCGCGAGCCTTCGACGGCCGCACGCTGCACGCGTTCGACGGCTTCCGTTTCTCGATCTTCGAGCGGCGCGGCGGCCGCGCACCCGATCTCGACCGCAGCGACACGCTCGAATGGCTCGGCCGCTTCATCGGCCGCATCCATGCGGTCGGCGCGACCGAGCCGTATGTCGCGCGCCCGGTGCTCGACATCGGCACGTTCGGCTACGAGCCGCGCGACTACCTGCTCGCGCACGATTTCATTCCGGATGACGTAAGACCGGCGTACGAGACCGCGGTCGCGCTGGCGCTCGAAGGCGTCGAGGCCGCGTTCGCGCGCGCCGGAGAGATTCGCCTGCTGCGCACGCACGGCGACTGTCATCCGAGCAACGTGCTGTGGACCGATGCCGGCCCGCATTTCGTCGACTTCGACGACAGCCGGATGGCGCCGGCCGTGCAGGATCTGTGGCTGCTGCTGCCGGGCGATCGCGAAGGCGCGTCGCGCGCGCTGGCCGACCTGCTCGCCGGCTACGAGGATTTCTGCGAATTCGAGCCGCGTGAGCTGCATCTGGTCGAAGCGCTGCGCACGCTGCGGCTGATCCACTATGCGGCGTGGCTCGCGCGGCGCTGGGACGATCCGGCGTTTCCGGCCGCCTTCCCGTGGTTCAACACGCATCGTTACTGGGAAGCGCGCGTGCTCGAATTGCGCGAGCAGATCGGCGCGATGCAGGAAGGGCCGCTCTGGCCCGTGTGACGTGCGACGGCTGCATGCGCGGCATCCATGCCGCGCGGCAGGTTGGCCGGGGCCGCGGCGCGACGCGCACGGCCCGTTCCCTCAGAACTTCAGCATCAGCTTGATCAGCGCGGCGAAGCGCTTGCCGTACGGCGGCGCGAGCAGGTTGCGCGCGTTCAGCCGCGCCTGCGTGAGCACCGGCTTCATCTTCGAGAACGTCACGAAGCCGTCGTAGCCGTGATACGCGCCCATGCCGCTCGCGCCGACGCCACCGAACGGCAAGCTGCCGCACGCGATGTGCATCAGCGTTTCGTTGACCGTGACGCCGCCCGAGACCGTTTCGCGCATCACGCGGTCGATCGTGCCGCCATCCTCGTCGAACAGGTACAGCGCGAGCGGACGCGGGCGCGCGTTGACGTACGCGATCGCTTCGTCGAGCCGCTCGTACGGCACGAGCGGCAGCAGCGGCCCGAAGATTTCCTCCTGCATCAGTTGCGACGCGGCCGGCACCTGTGTGACCGCGCACGGCACGAAGCGGCGCGACGCGGGATCGGACTGCGCGTCGGATAGCGGATGCAGCTGCGCGCCGGCGGCCTGCGCCTCGCTCGCCAGTTGCTGCAGGCGCGCGTAGTGGCGCGGCGACACGATCGTCGTGTAGTCGCCGTTGGTCGACAGGTCCGGATACAGCTTCGCGAAGCGGGTCCGCGCGCGTTCGATGAACGCGCCTTCCATGCCGCGCGGCAGCAGCACGTAGTCGGGCGCGATGCAGGTCTGGCCGGCGTTCAGCGTCTTGCCGGCGACGATCGCGTCGACGGCCGCGTCGAAGCGCGCATTCGGGCCGATGATCGCCGGCGATTTGCCGCCAAGCTCGAGCGTGACGGGCGTCAGGTTGTCGGCGGCCGCGCGCATCACGTGGCGGCCGACTTGCGTCGAGCCGGTGAACAGCAGATGGTCGAACGGCAGCGCGCTGAACGCGGCGCCGACTTCCGCGTCGCCGTTCACGACCGCGACGTGGTCGCGCGTGAAGGTCTTGCCGATGAGCTGCTCGAACAGCGCCGACGTGCGCGGCGTCAGTTCGGACATCTTGATGATCGCGCGGTTGCCGGCGGCGAGCGCGCAGATCAGCGGGCCCGCGGCGAGCAGCACCGGGTAGTTCCACGGCACGACGATGCCGACCACGCCGAGCGGTTGCGGCATCACCTTCGCGCGCGCCGGGCGCAGCCACTTGTTCATCGGCTTGCGGGCCGGCTTCATCCAGCGCTTGCCGTGCTTCAGCGCGTCGTCGATCTCTTCCTTCGCCATCCAGATTTCCGACAGCAGCACTTCCTGCTTCGCGCGATGGCCGAAGTCGGCGCTGATCGCGTCGGCGAGTGCATCCGCGTGATCGATCAGCATCGTGCGCAGCGCGCGCAGGTGCTGCGCGCGCGTGTCCCATGCCGGGTACGGTGCGCGCAGGTACGCCGCGCGCTGGTCGTGCAGCAGCGACGTCAGCGCATCGACCGACGGTAGTGCTTGCGGGGCCAGTTCGGGCAGGTCGTTCTTCATGTCGTCTCCTCCAGTTGGGCCTGGCCGATCGGCCGGCCGTCACGCCGCGCGCGCACGCTCGGCGAGCACGGCGACGCGGATCGGGTGATGCGTGTCGCACGGCGCGGGGCCGGATGCGACGGGTACGCGAAAACCGGTTTCAGCACGTGGCAAGCGTCGTATCCGCGCGACGGTGTCCGCGTCGGAACGTCGTGCCGCCCGGCATGCGCATACGAGCCGATACGGTGACGCGCGGGCACGCGATGCCGTCTTGCGATCGTCTGCCGGTGCACCGCGGCAGCGCAGCGCGACAGATCCGCGACGGCGCGGCGCCGCGCATCGTGCGGCGGCGGCGACACACCGTCCAAACGGTCGGCGACGACACGTGCCGTTCGATTTCGACCGACTGCGCGCATGACGCCGTGCATCGTCGCGCGGGCCGTCGTTTGAAATGAAATGCGAACCGCGCGCGCGACCGCCGGATCACCCGGCCGGCACGCGGCGTGCAGGCGCTGGCGCTGCATCGTCGTTCCTCCCGTTTCGCGACGAATCGGCTTCTCGTGGCCGGTGCATCGCGCGACGCGACTCGATACATCTTAAATTTAGTTCACGCGGGCGTTTAGAGGAATCGCTCTTGAATCGGCGCGCCGCGCACGGGACGGCCATTCCTACAATGCCCGAACACAAGAGGAGACGCGGTCGCGCGGCGGTGCCGGGCGCCTTCCATGACACGACGGAGACGTGACATGCAATACGACTACATCATCGTCGGCGGCGGCTCGGGCGGCTCAAGCCTCGCCGGCCGTCTCGCCGATGCCTGCCCCGATGCGACGATCGCGCTGATCGAGGCCGGCTCGCATACGGAGCGCAACCTGCTCGTCAACATGCCGGTCGGCATCGCGGCGCTGGTGCCGTTCAAGCTCGGCACCAACTACGGCTACGAGACGGTGCCGCAGCCCGGCCTTGGCGGGCGGCGCGGTTACCAGCCGCGCGGACGGGGGATGGGCGGCTCGAGCGCGATCAACGCAATGATCTACACGCGCGGCCATCCGGGTGACTACGACGAGTGGGCGCAGCTCGGCGCGACGGGCTGGGGCTGGCAGGACGTGCTGCCGTATTTCCGCCGCGCGGAAGGCAACGAACGCGGCGCGGACGCATGGCACGGCGCGGACGGCCCGCTGTCGGTGTCGGATCTTCGCTTTCGCAATCCGTTCTCCGAACGATTCATCCAGGCCGCGCACGCGGCCGGCTATCCGCTGAACGACGACTTCAACGGCGCGACGCAGGAAGGCGTCGGCTTCTATCAGGTCACGCATCGCGACGGCGCGCGCTGCAGCGTGGCGCGCGCGTACATCTACGGCCGCAACCGGTCGAACCTGCACGTGGTCCCCGATGCGACGGTGCTGCGCGTCGGCTTCGACGGCAAACGCGCGGTCGGCGTCGTCGTGTCGCGCAACGGGCGCGTCGAGACGCTCGGCGCGCGCGCGGAAGTGGTGCTGTCGGCCGGCGCGTTCAATTCGCCGCAATTGCTGATGTGTTCGGGGATCGGCCCGGCCGAGCAATTGCGCCGGCACGGGATCGCGGTCGTGCACGATGCGCCGGACGTCGGCGCGAACCTGATCGACCACATCGACTTCATCATCAATACGCGCGTGAATTCGTCGGAACTGGTCGGCGTGTGCCTGCGCGGCATCGCGAAGATGACGCCGGCGCTCGTGCGCTATTTCTCGCGCCGCACGGGGATGATGACGAGCAACGTCGCGGAGGCCGGCGGCTTCATCAAGAGCGATCCGTCGCTCGCGCGTCCCGACCTGCAACTGCATTTCTGCACGGCGCTCGTCGACGATCACAACCGCAAGATGCACTGGGGCTTCGGCTATTCGCTGCACGTGTGCGCGCTGCGGCCGTTCAGCCGCGGCACGGTCGCGCTCGCGAGCGGCGATGCGCGCGACGCGCCGCTGATCGACCCGCGCTTCTTCAGCGATTCACGCGACCTCGACCTGCTGGTGCGCGGCACGCAGGCGATGCGCCGCATCCTGTCGCAGGCGCCGCTCGCGTCGCAGGGCGGGCGCGAGCTGTACACGCGACCGGACCAGAGCGAAGCGGAGCTGCGCGCGACGATCGTCGCGCATGCGGACACGATCTATCACCCGGTCGGCACCTGCCGGATGGGCTCGGATGTGCGGGCGGTCGTCGATCCGCAACTGCGCGTGCGCGGCGTCGACGGGCTGCGGGTGGTGGATGCGTCGGTGATGCCGACGCTGGTCGGCGGGAACACGAATGCGCCGTCGGTGATGATCGGCGAACGCGCGGCGGACTTCATCGTCGCCGCGCGCAAGGGCGGTGTGCCGCGCGGCGAGGCGGCCGCGGCGGTGCACGGCCGCTAGACGCGGCGCGCGCACGGCAGCGGCCATGCTCAGGCAAACGTATCGACGAGGCCGGCGCGGCTCACGCGCGCGGCGACCGGTGCGGATTGCGCGGCGTCGACGGGTGCATCGACGGCTGACGGTCCGCCGTTCCCGCGTCGCGACGACTGGCCGCCGGCGAAGGCCTGCTGCGGGTTTTGCTGCTGTTGCTGCGAAGCGAGGCCGCCGTCGCTGACGGTCGCGCTGCCGAGCCCGAGCCCGCCCGCTTCCATCGCTTCGCGCAGCTTCGGCAGCGCGGCTTCGACCGCGTCGCGCACCTGCGCGTGCTGCGACACGAACAGCGCGTGCGCATGGTTGTCCGCGACGCGCAGCACGACCTGCAGCGGCCCGAGATCGGGCGGGTTGAGCGTCAGCTCGGCGCTCTGCTGGTGCGCATTCGACAGGAACACCACTTTCTGGCTCAGTGCGTCCGTCCAGTCGGCCGTGCCGACGTGCGGCGCGAGCACGTGCGCGTTGGCGGCGGCGATCGCCCCGGCGGCTGGCGACAGTTGCAGGTTCGCCTGCGCGGCGGCGGTGGCCGCGGCGCCGGCGGCGAGCGTCGCGCTGGCGGCCGGGTCCGTCGCGTTGCCGGCCGCCGCGAGCGCGTGCTGGGCGCCGGACTGCGCGTTCGCGTCGGCCTGCAGCGTCTGCGCGGTGATCTGTGTCGGCGTCTGCTGGGTGGCGAGCGCGCCTTTCGCGTCGGCGAGCGTGCGGTCGAACGTCGGCACTTTCGGCGTCAGCGGCGCGGCGGCGTTCGACGTGGTCGTGGTCGTGGCCGGCGCCGTCGGCGTGGCGGCGGCGGTCGCGCTGGTCGCGGGCATCGCAATCGCGTTCGCACCACCCGTCAGCTTGGCGAGCGCCGCTTGCAGCGCGTCGCGGCTCGATGCCGGGTCGGTCGGTTGGGCGGCCGCCTCCTGGGCTGCATGATTGGCGAGTGTCGCCGTGGCGTTCAGCTGGCCGGACACTGCTGTCTTTTGAGTCGCGGCCGCGGCAGCAACGGCCGCAGCGGTCGCCGCGTCGGCCGGCGTCGCGATGTCCGGGCGCGCCTGCAATTGCGCCTGAACGGCCGCGGCGGCCGCGAGTGCGGCGGCGTCGGGATTGGCGGTGGCGGTGTTCGCGGTGGTGTCGTCGGTCGCCGTGTCGTCGTCCGTGCCGGACGGCTTCGCACCGGCGGCCGGCTTCGACGCAGCCTGTTGGGTCGGCACGTCGGGCGTACCGGCGTCGGCCGTGTCGCCTCGCGTGGCGACGCTTTGCTTCAGCGTTTGTGCGAACGGCACGGCGCTCGTGGCGGCCGACGCATCGTTGGCGGCGGACGAACCCGAGCCGCGGGCGGCCTTGAGTGCGGCGCCGGCGGTGTCGAGCAGCGCGCCGAGCAGGGGCAGGGGAGGCATGACGGTTCTCTCGTTCGAATGCGGTGGTCGGTTACGACGAACGGGCCGCGTCGGCCCGCATGCGCAGGATCTTCGCGGCGTGTTCGTCGGCGTCGCGCTGTTCGCGCCGGGCGTCGCGCTTCGCTTCCTGCGCGACGCCGCGCGCCTGCAGGATTTCATACGAGCCGACGGTACGTTTCTTCTGCTGCCAGTTCGGGCGCGCCTCGTCGATGCGGACTTCGGCCGCGGCGAGCACGGTGCGCTGCTGCGCGATCGCGGCATCGAGCGTGTCGATGAACGCCTGGAAATTGCGCCAGTTCCCCGCCGGCATCCCGCTTTGCGCGGATTGCGCGAAGCGCGCGTGATATTCGTCGCGGTAGCGCAGCAGCGCGTCGAGCTGTTCGGCTGCCGCGGTGCGGTCGCGCTGCGCGGTGCCGAGCTGCTTCGCGGCCGAGTCGAGGTCGTCCTGCGCGCGGTCGAGCAGCAACTGAAGGGGAAAGCCGTGGGCCATCGGGATCAGCCTCCGTAAGCGTCGAACAGCGCATCGAGCGCAGTGAGGCTCGATGCGAACGGCGCGCATTCGCGAAAGCCCTGCTGCAGGAACGCCTCGATGCGCGGGTAGAGCGCGATCGCGCGGTCGAGCTGCGCGTCGCGGCCGGGTGCGTAGGCGCCCACTGCGATCAGGTCGCGATTGCGCTGGTAGCGCGACAGCATCTGCTTGAACTGCCGCACGTGGTCGAGGTGCGTTTCGTCGATCAGCGCCGTCATCGCGCGGCTGATCGACGCCTCGATGTCGATCGCGGGATAGTGGCCGGCCTCGGCGAGCGCCCGCGACAGCACGATGTGGCCGTCGAGGATCGCGCGCGCCGAATCGGCGATCGGGTCCTGCTGGTCGTCGCCTTCGGTCAGCACCGTGTAGAACGCGGTGATCGAGCCGCCGCCTTCGGGCCCGTTGCCGGTGCGCTCGACGAGCGCCGGCAGCTTCGCGAACACCGACGGCGGATAACCCTTCGTCGCGGGCGGCTCGCCGATCGCCAGCGCGATCTCGCGCTGCGCCATCGCGTAGCGCGTCAGCGAATCCATCAGCAGCAGCACGTGCTTGCCCTGGTCGCGGAAATACTCGGCGAGCGACGTCGCGTACGCGGCGCCCTGCATCCGCAACAGCGGCGACACGTCGGCCGGCGCCGCGACGACGACCGAGCGCGCGAGTCCGTCCTCGCCGAGGATCTGTTCGATGAATTCCTTCACTTCGCGGCCGCGTTCGCCGATCAGCCCGATCACGATCACTTCCGCGCTCGTGTAGCGCGCCATCGTGCCGAGCAGCACCGACTTGCCGACGCCGGAGCCCGCGAACAGGCCCATCCGCTGACCGCGGCCGACGGTGAGCAGCGCGTTGATCGCGCGCACGCCGACGTCCAGCACGTGGTGGATCGGTTCGCGATCGAGCGGGTTGATCGACGGCGCCGACAGCGGCGCATCGACTTTAGACGCGAGCGGGCCGAGGCCGTCGAGCGGGCGGCCCGACGCGTCGACGACGCGCCCGAGCATCTCCCAGCCGACCGGCAGCCGCTTCGCGCCCGCGAGCGGGTCGGCGACGGGCGCGCTTTCGCGCGGCCACACGCGTGCGCCGGGCAGCACGCCGGCGACGTCGGTGGTCGGCATCAGGAACAGGCGATCGCCGGCGAAGCCGACGACTTCGGCTTCCGCGTGCGGCAGCGTGCTGCCGGGCGGCAGTTCGATCGTGCATTCGGCGCCGACCGACAGGCGCAGCCCGATCGCCTCGAGCACGAGGCCGGCCGCGCGCGTGAGGCGCCCGCACGGCCGCAGCGGCAGCGCGTGGCGGCTGCGCGCGGCAAGCCCGTTCAGATGCGTGCGCCAGTGCGCGAGATGCGGATTGTGCGGCGCGCGCGGGGCGGCGGCGACGCCGGCGGCCGCGGGGTCCGGCGTGGCATCGTGCGCGGCCGCCGGCCCGAACGACGCGAGTGCGAGCTCGCGTTCGAGCGGCGTCATGCCGTCGTGCGCGAGCGCGTCGGGTGAGCGCGTCACCACGTGCTCACCTTGCCGATCGCGGCGGCGACGCGCTGCCAGCGCGTGGGCAGCGTCGCGTCGACCTCGCCGGTCGCGGCGTGCGCGCGGCAGCCGCCGCGCTCGATCGACGCGTCGGTGCGCACGTTCCAGCCGAGCGTGTCGAGATCGTCCTGGAGATACGCTTCGACGACGGGCAGGTCGGCCGGATTGACCGCGAGATGCGGCGCGCCGGACAGCGCGGGTTCGGCCGCGAGCACGTCGCGCACGGCGGCGACCAGCGCGGCCGGGTCGTGCTTCACGTGCTGGCGCACGACCTGCTGCGCGATGTCGAGGGCGAGCTGCGCGAGGTCGGACGCGAGATCGTGTTCGACGGTCGCTACGGCTTCGCGGAACGACGCGGCGAGCGCCGCGAGCTGCGCGGCCTGTTCGCGTGCGTCGGCCTGGCCGGCCTCGAATCCCTGTTCGCGGCCCTGCTCGAAACCGGCCTGGTAGCCGCGCGCCTGGCCTTCGACGTGGCCGGCCGCATGGCCTTCGGCGTGCGCGGCGTCGCGCACGCGCTGCAGTTCCTCGGCGAGCGCCGCGGCGGCGGCGGCCGCGTCGTCGGGCGGCGGCGGGGGCGGCGGCGGGTCGAACGACGCCATCTCCCACCGCTGGTACGCGGTGAGGGTGCCCACGCGATCGCTCGCCGAATCAGACATACGCGTCTTCCGCCTTGCCGCCGATCGCGATCGCGCCGCTCTCGGCCAGGTTGCGCACGATCTGCAGGATGCGGCGCTGCTGCGTCTCGACGTCGGACACGCGTACCGGGCCGCGCGCGTCGAGATCCTCGGCGAGCAGCTCGGCCGCGCGCTGCGACATGTTCGCGAGGAACTTCTGGCGCAGCGCGGGTGGTGCACCTTTCAGCGCGATGATCAGCGTTTCCGACTCGACTTCCTTGAGGATCATCTGGATCGCGCGATCCTCGAGGTCGAGCAGGTTCTCGAACACGAACATCTGGTCGATGATCTTCTGCGCGAGATCGGCGTCGTACTGGCGCACGCTTTCGAGCACGCCTTCCTCGTGCACGCTCGTCATGAAGTTCAGGATCTCGGCCGCGGTGCGGATGCCGCCCATCGGGCTGCGCTTCAGGTTGTCGCTGCCGGACAGCAGGCCCGTCAGCACGTCGTCGAGCTCGCGCAGCGCGGCCGGCTGGATGCCGTCGAGCGTCGCGATCCGCAGCAGCACGTCGTTACGCAGCCGTTCGGTGAAGCACGACGCGATTTCGGAGGCCTGGTCGCGGTCGAGGTGCACGAGGATCGTCGCGATGATCTGCGGATGCTCGTTCTTGATCAGTTCGGCCACCGCGGCCGAATCCATCCATTTGAGGCCCTCGATGCCGCTCGTGTCGCTGCCCTGCAGGATGCGGTCGATCAGCACGCCGGCCTTGTCCTCGCCGAGCGCCTTCGTCAGCACCGAGCGGATGTACTCGTTGGAATCGAGCGACAGCGCGGTGTGCTGCTCGGCTTCCTTCACGAACTCCTGCAGCACGTCCTCGACCTGCTCGCGCGTGACGTTCTTCAGCGCGGCCATCGCCACGCCGATCTTCTGGACCTCGCGCGGCGCGAGGAACTTGAATACCTGCGCGGCCTCTTCCTCGCCGATCGACATCAGCAGCAGCGCGCTCTTGGTCAAGCCTTCAGCGTTCATCGGACACCCAGTTCTTCACGACGGTGGCGACGATCTTCGGATCCTGGCGGGCGATCGTGCGCGCGTAGTCGAGGTTGCGTTCGTAGCGGTTCTTCTCGTTTTCGAAGCCCAGCAGCAGCGGATCGGGTTCGTCGGCCGCCTTCTCCAGCGCGGGCAGGCCGTCGAGCGCGACCGTGTCTTCCGGCGCCGCGAGCGCCGGCGCGGCCGGCTCGGGCGGCGGGAACGCGCGCCGCATCGCCGGGCGCACGAACATGAAGTAGAGCGCCGCCGCGGCCGCCGCGATGCCGAGCCACTTCGCGGCTTCCTTCGCCATCGCGATCACGTCGGGCTGGCGCCACCACGGCAGGTCGGCATACGGGTCGCTCGCGGTCGAGAACGCGCTGTTCACGACGTTCACCGAGTCGCCGCGCTTCGCGTCGTAGCCCATCGCATCCTTCACGAGCTGTTCGACCTGCGCGAGCTTCGCGGGCGGCAGCGGCTGCATCGTGACGTGGCCCTTCGCGTCGGCGACCGGCTGGTAGTTGACGACGACCGCGACCGACAGCCGCTTCACGCTGCCCATCGGCTGTTCGGTATGGCGGATCGTCTTGTCGAGCTCGTAGTTGGTCGTCTGGTCCTTGCGATCGCTGACCGGCGTGGTCTGCGGCGCGTTCTGGCCGTTGCCGGCGACGATCGGCGCGGAAGCCGGCTGCGGCGGCGTGTTCGACAGCGCGCCCGGCACGCCCGACGCGCCGCCCTGCGCGAGCTCGGTCGAGCTGCTGGTCTGCTGGCTGCGGATCGCGGATTGCTGCGGATTGCCGTTCGGGCCGTAGCTTTCGGACGTCTGCTCGATCTTCGAGAAATCGAGATCCGCGCTGACCTGCGAGCGCGCGTTGCCGGCGCCGAAGATCGGCGCGAGGATCGCGTCGATGCGCTTCTGCGTGTTGTGCTCGACCTGCTGCACGTACTTGAGCTGGCTTGCGTCGAGGCCGGACGCGGACGCGGTCTGGGTCAGCAGGTTGCCGTCCTGGTCGACGATCGTCACGTTCTTGGCCGGCATGTCGGGCACGCCGGACGACACCATCCGCGTGATCGCCTGCACCTGGCCCTCGTCGAGCACGCGGCCCGGGTAGAGGTCGACGAACACCGACGCGCTTGGCGCTTCCTTGTCGCGCACGAACACCGACGGCTTCGGGATCGCGAGATGCACGCGCGCGCCGCGCACGGCGTTGATCGATTCGATGGTGCGCTGCAGCTCGCCTTCGAGCGCGCGCTGGTAGTTGATCTGCTCGGCGAACTGGCTGATGCCGAATTTCTGGTTGTCCATCAGCTCGAAGCCGACCGAGCCGCCCTTCGGCAGCCCCATCGCGGCGAGCTTCAGGCGCGTCTCGTGCACCTGGTTCGACGGCACGAGGATCGCGCCGCCGGCATCGGCGAACTTGTAGGGGACGTTTGCCTGCTGGAGCGCGGCGATGATCGCGCCGCCGTCGCGGTCCGACAGGTTGCTGTACAGCACGCGGTAGTCGGGGGCCCGGCTCCACAGCACGAGCGCGGTGATCGCGGCGATCGCGAACGCGACGGCGATCACGAACGGCAGCTTCGGGTTGCCCTTCATCCGCGAGATGCCGGGAATGCGTTCGGCGAAGCCGCCAAGGCCGAAGTCCGCGCCTGCGCCGCCCGCGCCCGGCAACGCGGCGGCCGCGGCGGCGCCTGGCGCCGGGCTGAGGCCCGCGCGGGCGTCTGGGTTGATCAGCGAGTTGGCCTGCGAATCCATGCGTCGAGTTTCTCCGGAGCGGGACGACTGAGCTCGCTCGGACGAGCGGGCGGACAATGACACGATGCGATTATCGTGACCCGCGGCGCACTCCGATCGTCCGAAAAGAGCGGGGTTTCCCCCGTACTTTCGCGGCTTTGACGCGCGCCGCGCTGCTATCCTTTTTCGCGATCCGGCATGGTGCGCGTGGTGCGGCGCCGGCGGGTCGCCCGGTGCGTCCGGGTCTCTTCTCTATGTCTGGGGACAGCATGACTGCGAACGTCAGCGGAATCGGTTCGGTGTTGCAACAGATGCAGTCGATGGCCGCGCAGGCGTCCGGCGGCGTCGCGAGCCCGACGGCGGCGCTGGCCGGCTCGGGCGCGGCGACGGCCGGCACGTTCGCGAGCGCGATGAAGGCGTCGCTCGACAAGATCAGCGGCGACCAGCAGCACGCGCTCGGCGAGGCGAAGGCGTTCGAGGTCGGCGCGCCGAACATCTCGCTGAACGACGTGATGGTCGACATGCAGAAAGCCAATATCGGCTTCCAGTTCGGGCTCCAGGTCCGCAACAAGCTAGTGAGCGCTTACAACGACATCATGCAGATGTCCGTGTGAGGGGCCGTCACGCGACGGGCATCCGGGGCGGGCATTCGGGGACGGCTAACCGGCGACGGGCATCCAGGGACAGTTCCGGGCTTGCGCAACGGGGCCGGCGAGCCGGCATCGGACGCCCGGCGGCAGCCCCGCGCACCTAAAGCTTTTCAAATCCCTTCCGATAACTCCGGTGAAAGCCGCACCGTGCGATACACGGCGGCGGTTCCCGACTAGCCAACGCAAATAACGAGGAGAAGCGCATGTTTTCCCCAGGACACGCTGGAGCCAGTGCGTACGCGCGTGTCGGCGTCGAGACCGGGGTGATGGGCGCCTCCCCGCACCGGCTGATCGCGATGCTGTACCAGGGCGCGCGGCAGGCGATCGCGCTGGCGCGCATGCATTTGCAGCAGGACAACGTCGGCGGGCGCGGCGAAGCGATCGGCAAGGCGATCAGGATCGTCGAGAGCGGCCTGCAGGCGTCGCTGAACCGCGACGCGGGCGGCGAGATCGCCGAACGGCTCAATGCGCTGTACGCGTATATCGGCCGGCGCCTGCTGGAAGCGAACGCGCAGGCGAGCGACGCGATGCTGGTCGAGGTCGACGGCCTGCTCGCGACGCTCGAGGAAGCATGGACGGGCATCGCCCCGGAAGTCGCGCGGATGGCCGCGCAACAGGTAGCGGAAGCATCACGATGAATCACAAGGCCGAATACTTCGCGCGTTACGAGGCGCTCGCCGCCGTGTCGGGCCGGATGCTGTGCGCCGCGCGCGGCGCCGACTGGAACGCGTTGCCGGAGTTGCAGGCCGAATTCATGCAGCTCGTCGACGGGTTGAAGGAGGCCGATCCCGGCGTCGTGCTCGACGAATCGGATCTCGGCCGCAAGCTCGACCTGATCCGCCGCATCCTCGCCGACGACGCCGCGATCCGCGATCTCGCGAGCCCGGACGTCGCGCGGCTGTCCGCGCTGTTCGAGGCGCGGCGCTCGACCCAGGTATTGACCGATCTCTATCGCGCGCGCGGGTAGGGCCGCGTGCCGGGCGACCGGCGCAAGGCGCCCGGGCCGGCGCCGCACGCGGCGCGCGCTGTTCCCGTGGGCGGCACCGGCGTGCCGTGCCCGGATTCGCAACCAGCTGGCTGAGGTGAGCAGGCTCCGATCATGACCGGTATCGACTCCGTTGCGGCCGCGCTGCTGGCGAGCCGCCTCGACAGCCTGCTGACCGACACCGTATCGGCGCCCGCCGGCGGCGGCGCGACCGCGCAGGTCGGCACGCCGGGCGCCGGCGCGTCGTCCCCGCTGCCGGCCGGCAGCCCGCCCGCCGCGCCGCCGGCTTCCACGCAGACCGCGCTGTCCGATGTCGGACGCGTGCTCGACGCGATCTCGCGCTCGGGCGGCGATGCAACGCCGGCGATCGTCGGCCGGCTCCCGCTGCTTGCCGATCCCGCCGTGCTGCTCACCGATACGCCGGTGCCGGCGCGTGCGCCCGCTGCGCCCGCTGCGCCCGGTCCCGCAGCGTCTTCCACGCCGGCTGCCGATCCTGCGTCGTCCGCCACGGCAGTGCGCGGCGAGGCCGCGCCGCCGCCGGTCGCGACGTTGCGTGCGGCGTTGGCGCAGGCCGTGAGCGAAAGCGGCCTCTTCTACGAATCCCATCTCGCGCAATGGCTGGCCGGCCAGCGTCCGCTCGCGGCGCTGATGCGCGAGCCGCAGGCACGCCTCGCGACCGCGCTCGCGCCGGCCGACCCGGCAGCCGTCCCGCACGAATCGACCGACGTGCTCGACGAACTGCTCGCGCAGCGCCCGCCGCCGCCGGCCGCCGCGCGGGCCAGTGCGCCATCGCCGGTCCCGGGCGGCGCACCGGCACGCGACCCCGCGCAGGCCGCACCGGCATCGACCCGGGCGGGCGCGTCGTTGCCGCCCGATACCGCCGATCCGCTGGCTGCGCACGCCGATACGCGCTGGCCGCTCGTGCGCGCCGAGCCGGCCGCCGCATCGTCCGATCCGCAGGCGCAGCCGCTCGCGACCGTGCATCCGGCCGCCGTGCCGCTCGTTCGGCAGCAACTCGATGCGCTCGCGACCGACCAGTTTCGCTGGACCGGCGAGGCGTGGCCCGGCGCGCGGCTCGACTGGACGATCGAACCCGACGAGCCGGGCCACCGCGCGCCGCGCGGCGGCGACGACGCCGGCGACGGCATCGCGTGGCGCACGCGCCTCACGTTGACGCTGCCGTCGCTCGGCACGGTCGATGCCGAACTGGTGCTGAACGGCGCGCAGCTCGTCGCCCGGCTGCGCGCGAACCAGACGGGCGCCGACCGTCTCACACGCCACGAAGCGGCGCTGCGGCAGCGGCTCGAAGGCTCGGGGCTCAAGGTGGGCGGGTTGTCGATCCGCGCGGTCGACGACGGGCCGGACGGCTTCGACCTGTTCGCCGCCCAGGCAGCCGCCGCCGCGTATGCGCGCGGCGCGGCCGGCGGCCCCGGCCTGCGGGTGCCGGGCGACGATGACGAGGCGCTGCGATGAGCATGACGTCCCGCAAGCGCGCGGCCGCGCTCGTCTACGACCCGAAAGGCGGCGACGCGGCGCCGCGCGTGGTCGCCAAGGGCTATGGCGTGCTCGCCGAGATGATCGTCGCGCGCGCGCACGATGCGGGGCTGTACGTGCACACGGCGCCGGAGATGGTGTCGCTGCTGATGCAGGTCGATCTCGACGACCGGATTCCGCCGCAGCTCTATCAGGCAGTCGCCGACCTGCTCGCGTGGCTGTACGCGCTCGATCGCACCGAGCCCGCGCCGAACGACGCCGCGCCGCGTTTCCCGTTGCCGCCGTTGCGCTGAACGGCCTGCCGTCGGGCGGCTTCTGACGGATGGTGTCCGTGGTCAGCGGGATCATTCCGCCGGCATTTTGCGTCTATCAATCGGCATCGTGTCGCAACGCATGCCTTTCTTGCGCGTTCGCGCGCGCACTGAACCTGCTGCTCCGTACGCGCACGGATTGAGCCGCCTTCCGATTTATGTAATGATATCCATTCTCATTTTCATGTTGCCCGGGCGGCGCGCATTCCCTGCGCGCCGCCCGTCGTTTTGAACGAATGGATACCTTCGCGTGAACGCGCCCGAAACGATCGACCCGCCCAAGACGGGCATGCCGCGCGCCGGCGTCACCGTGCTGCACCCGGCGGGCCGCCCGCTGAACGACGACGAGCTGGCCGCACGCCGTCAGCGCTCGCGCCGCGCGACCTTCATCAAGTGGCTGCGCAAGGTGCACGGCTGGGTCGGGCTGTGGGGCGCGGTGCTCGGGCTGCTGTTCGGCGTGACGGGCGTGGTGCTGAACCACCGCGCGCCGCCGCTGAAGATCTCGACCGGCGAGCCGCAGGTGGAGGAGATGCAGATCGCGCTGCCGGATCCGGTGCCGAAGACGCCCGCCGCGATGACGAAGTGGCTCCAGCAGGAGCTGCATTTCGACGGCAAGCCGGGCCGCATGCGCAAGGAGCCCGCGCAGGCCGTCGCGTGGGGCGACAAGCGCGTGATGCAGCCCGAGCACTGGCAATTCGGCGTGTTCGGGCCGCACCAGAACCTGCAGGGCGAATACTGGGTCGGCAACGGCTACGTGTCGGTGAAGCGCACGGGCAACACGTTCCTGACGACGCTGAACAACCTGCATCGCGGCGTCGGGATGAATCTCGGCTGGGTGCTGCTGATGGATACGATCGCGGGCTCGCTGATCCTGCTGTCGCTGACGGGCGTGCTGCTGTGGACCGAGCTGAACAAGCGCCGCACGGTCGGCGTCGTGCTGGTGGTGGGTTCGGTCGCCGCCGCGCTGGCTGCCGGCCTGACCTGACCTGACCTGACCGACGGTCGCGCCGGCCGGGCCAGCGCCCGGCGCACGCGCGGCCGCCCGCCACCGCGGGTCAGAGCCCGCAGGCCGCGCCGCTGTTCGCCGCGATTTCGCGCGCGGCCTTCGCGCCTTCGACCTGCAGGATCGTCGGCAGCGACACGTTGTTCTTCGCGGCGGTGATCTCCGCGAGAATCGAAATCGCGATTTCCGGCGGCGTCCGGCTGCCGATGTAAATGCCCGCCGGCCCGTGCAGACGGGCCAGTTCTCCTTCGCTCAGATCGAATTCGCGCAGCCGCTCGCGCCGCGCCGCGTTGTTGCGTCGCGAGCCGAGCGCGCCCACGTAGAACGCGGGCGTCTTCAGCGCCTCCATCAGCGCGAGATCGTCGAGCTTCGGGTCGTGCGTGAGCGCGATCACGGCCGAACGCGCATCGAGCTTCATGTCGAGCACCGTATCGTCGGGCATCGTATGCACGACGCGCGTGAGCGGCACGTCCCACGCATCCGTGTATTCGTCGCGCGGATCGCATACCGTCACCTGATAGTCGAGCCCGACCGCGATCTGGCACAGATAGCGCGACAACTGGCCGGCGCCGATCACGAGCATCCGGTAGCGCGGCCCGTGGATCGTCACGAGTCGTTCGCCGTCGAACGCGAGCCCGTCGGTCGCCTGCGCGGGCGACAGCGACGCGCGGCCGGTCGCGAGCGTCATCGTGCGCGTGACGAGGCGGCCGGCCTCGACTTCGGCGCACAGCGCGGCGATCCCGCTGTCGCGCGTGAGCGGTTCGAGCACGAGCTGGATCGTGCCGCCGCACGGCAGCCCGAAGCGGTGCGCTTCCTCGGCCGTCACGCCGTACTTGAGGGCTTCCGGCCGCGCATCGGCCGCGATGCCGCTCGCATGCACGCGGGCGATCAGGTCGTCCTCGATGCATCCGCCGGACACGGACCCGACCACCAGGCCGTCCTCGCGCACCGCGAGCATCGCGCCTTCGGGGCGCGGCGACGAGCCCCACGTCTTCACGACCGTCACGAGCAGCACGCGGCGCCCTTCTTCGAGCCAGCGCGCGCTGGATTTCAGTACATCGAGATCGACGCTTTCCATCGTGTTTTCCTGTTGCCGGACGGCGAGCCGCGCGCCGCCGTCGTTCGATGGCGGGATTATGAACCGGCCGGCGCGCGCGTGCAGGCGGCGCGCTGGCCGGCGCCGGCAAATCCGGAGGATCGGGCAAGAGATCGCGACGATCGGACAGTGATCGCGCGCGGGCGGACGGTTCGGGGAAAGGACGCGTGCGGGGCCGCTACGGGCCCCGCGTGCGATTTGTCATGGCGCACCGCGGAAGGCGCGCCATGAACGGCGCTCAGTGCGCGTCGGGATGGCCGTGCGCGAGCTTCGAGTGGTGCCGCGAGTACAGGAAGTAGATCACGAGGCCGATCACGAGCCAGATGCCGAACGCGGCCCACGTGACGGGCTGCAGGTTCAGCATCAGGAACAGGCACGACGCGACCGCGAGGATCGGCACCACGGGCACGCCCGGGCAGCGGAACGCGCGCGGCAGCTCGGGGTGCGTGCGGCGCAGCACGAGCACGGCGATCGACACCATCGAGAACGCCGCGAGCGTGCCGATGTTGATCAGCTCGGCGAGCACGTTGAGCGGCACGAGCGCGGCGATCAGCCCGAAGAACAGGCCGACCAGCCAGGTCGTCAGGAACGGCGTCGCAAAACGCGGATGCACGCGCGACAGCGCAGCCGGCAGCAGCCCGTCGCGCGACATCGCGAAGATCACGCGCGTCTGGCCGTAGCTCATCACGAGGATCACGGTCAGCATGCCGAGCACCGCGCCGAGATCGATGAAGCCCGCGACCCACTTCTCGCCGGCGACCTGCAGCGCGTACGAGATCGGGTGCGAGATGTTCGCGTACTGGGCCGACGGCACGATGCCGGTCGCGACCGCGGCGACCGTCACGTACAGCACCGCGCATACCGCGAGCGACGCGATGATGCCGATCGGCAGATCGCGCTTCGGGTTCTTCACTTCCTCGGCCGCCGACGACACCGCATCGAAGCCGATGAACGCGAAGAACATCACGGCGGCCGCGCCGAACACGCCGTTCCAGCCGTGCGGCATGAACGGCTTCCAGTTCGCGGGCGTCACGTGGAACAGGCCGACCGCGATCACGAGCAGCACGACCGACACCTTGATGAACACCATGATGTTGTTGATGCGGGTCGATTCGCGGACGCCGATCGACAGCAGCGTCGTGATCACGATCATCACGAGGAACGCGGGCAGGTTGAACCACGTGGCGACGCCGGGCACCGCGCCGGGCGCGGCCGTCAGCACGGTCGGCAGCGACAGCCCGAAGCCCTGCAGCAGCGATTGCAGGTAGCCCGACCAGCCGACCGACACGGCCGACGACGCGAGGCCGTACTCGAGCATCAGGTCCCAGCCGATGATCCACGCGACGAGCTCGCCGAGCGTCGCGTACGAATACGTGTAGATCGAGCCGGCGACGGGGATCGACGACGCGAATTCCGCATACGACAAGGCGGCCAAGCCGCACGCGATCGCGGCGATCACGAACGACAGCATCAGGGCGGGGCCGGCCTGGACGGCGCCGGTGCCGGTCAGCACGAAAATGCCGGTGCCGATGATCGCGCCGATGCCGAGGAACGTGAGGTCGATCGCGCCGAGCGCTTTCTTGAGCCCGGCGGCTTGCGCGCCGGCGATCATGCGATCGACGTTTTTCTTGCGGAAGAGAGACATTGCGGATGAATCGCCAGCACGCGCAGGCACGGCGCGCCGACTGAGTGAAAACCGATAATTTTAGCTGATTTGGCGTGCAAGCCCCGTTGCGGTGCAGCGGCGCGCCGCGGAATCGTCCAAAAAAACAAGCGTTTGCGCGCGACACGGGCGCGCTCGGGCGCCGCGCGGCGCTCGCCGCGTCGCCGGATCGGACGAATTCGGGGCCGGCCGGGCAATCAGGCGCCGGCCGTGGGCGCCATGTCGACGAGCCGGTTGCTCATCACGTAGAACGTGAGTTCCGCGTTGTTCGACAGCCGCATCTTCTCGAGCAGCCGCGACCGGTACACGCTGACCGTCTTCACCGACAGCGACAGCGTGTTCGCGATATCGGTGAGCCGCTTGCCCGACGCGAGCATGCAGAGCGTCTGGTATTCGCGATCGGACAGCTTCTCGTGCGGCAGCGGCTCGTTCTCGAACGACACGTATTCGGCGAGCGCCTCGGCCATCGCGGGGCTCACGTACTTGCGGCCGGCCGCGACCTGCTGGATCGCGCCGATCATCTGCGCGGCGTTGACCGTCTTCGACAGGTAGCCGGACGCGCCGGCCTTCAGCGCACGCACCGCGTACTGATCCTCGCGGTACATCGAGAACATCAGCACCGGCGTGCGCGTCAGCTTGCGCTTGAGGCGCTTGAGCACCTCGATGCCGTTCGTGTCGGGCAGCGAGATGTCGAGCAGGATCACGTCGAATTCCTGCTTGTCGACGGCGGCCATCGCGTCGCCGCCGTTTTCGGCCTCGGTCACGTCGCGCGCGACGCCGCGGTCGATCAGCAACTGGCGGATCCCTTGCCGGACGATCGCGTGATCGTCCACGAGCAGGATGTTCAGGCTCATCGCGACCTCACGAAAGCGACGTGCGGCGTGCCGCGGCAGGCACCGCGAGCAGCGAATCCCACGCGAAGCGTGCGGTGACGCGCGTGCCGCGGCCGGTGGCCGGCGCGGCCGCCTCGAAGCTGCCGCCGAACGCCTCGCAGCGGGCGCGCATGCCGGCCAGGCCGTAGCCGCTGCGGCGGTGCCGGGCGAAACCGGTCCCATCGTCGGCGACACTGAGCGACAGGTGCGTGCCGTCGGTGGCGATCCGGACGTCGACCGACGTCGCGCGGGCGTGTTTCGCGACGTTCGACAGCGCTTCCTGCGCGACGCGGAACACCGCGAGCGCGCTCGCGCCGGCGAGCTGCGTCAGGCGGGCGTCGGCCGCGCATACGAAGCTCGTGCGCAGGCCCGTGCGTGCCGCATGGGTATCGATCCACGACGCCAGCGCGCCGACCATGCCGGCGTCCAGCGCCGGCGTGTCGCGCTCGTCGATGAGCCGGCGATTCGCGTCGGTCGCGGCGTCGAGCGCCTGCTGCGCCAGCGCCAGCGCGCGCAGGCAGCCTTCCGGCGCATCGGCCGGCAGCCACGTTTGAACGTTTGCGAGCGCGAAGCGGGCGGCGGTCAATTCGGCGCCGAGCCCGTCGTGCAGCTCGCCGGCCAGATGGCGGCGGGCCGCTTCGTCGGCGGCGAGAAGCTGGGCGGAAAGTGCCGCGATCCGTGCGGCGGACGCGTCGCGTTTCGACGCGGCGTCGGCCACCGGCGGAGTAGCAGCGCAGCCAGGCATGCGCTGCCGCGACGGGAACGGGGCGTGGGCGCCCGAGGGCGCGTTAAGCGACGTATCCATGACTCTCCCTGCTGTCAGAAAGCGGTTCAGACACCGGCTGGCTGCGTGGGCTGGCTGCCGTTTCGATGACGGTCGCCGCCGGAGAATCGCTCCATGCCGAGGTAACAAAAGTTACGTCTTGTAACACTTGCATCCGACCCTTTCAAGCTCATCCAAACGGCAACCACGCGCGCCGAATAATATCTCAAAAATTCTGAAAAGGTCATGTCGGGCGGACATTTAAGGGTAAATGTGAATAATCGGAATGAAGGTGTTGTAGGAAAAACACTGACACCCGAGCGCCCGAGGATGACGTATCAAAATGTAACTATTTGAGATGGAATGGTCCCAGTTTGTTACGAATTCGCCAAGTCCGGACGAAAAAAAACCGGAGCTTTTGCTCCGGTTGTTGATGACGCGCAACGAGGGCCCGTTATTGGCGGGAACAAGCCCCCAAGGGATCGATCAGTCCACGAACGCGCGCTCGATCACGTAATGACCCGGTGCGCTGTTCTTGCCTTCGACGAGGCCGGCCTGCTTCAGCAGCTCGGTCGTGTCCTTCAGCATCGCGGTGCTGCCGCACAGCATCACGCGGTCGTTTTCCGGCGAGAACGCCGGCACGCCGAGATCCGTGAACAGCTTGCCCGTCGCGATCAGGTCGGTGATCCGGCCCTCGTTGTCGAACGCTTCGCGCGTGACCGTCGGGTAGTAGACGAGCTTTTCCTTGATGATGTCGCCCAGGTACTCGTGGCCCGGCAGGTCGTGCTTGATGTAGTCCATGTACGCGAGCTCGCCCTTCAGGCGGCACGTGTGGGTCAGGATCACCTTGTCGAAGCGGTCGTAGATGTCCGGATCGCGGATGATCGACATGAACGGCGCGAGGCCCGTGCCCGTCGACAGCATCCACAGCGTCTTGCCCGGCAGCAGGTTGTCGGCGACCAGCGTGCCCGTCGGCTTCTTGCCGATCAGCACCGTGTCGCCCACCTTCAGGTGTTGCAGGCGCGACGTCAGCGGGCCGTCCTGCACCTTGATGCTGAAGAATTCGAGATGCTCTTCGTAGTTCGGGCTGACGATCGAGTAGGCGCGCGCGAGCGGCTTGCCGTCGACTTCGAGGCCGACCATCGTGAATTCGCCGTTGTTGAAGCGCAGGCTCGCCTCACGGGTGCAGGTGAAGCTGAAAAGCGTGTCGGTCCAGTGATGGACGGATTGGACGGTGGCGGTGTCGTATTTGCTCATGGCTTTGAAAACGGACGCGCGTGGCGAACGCGTGTAACGGGCCCAAAAAATGGGCAAAAACCGAGTGCGACGGCCCGATCGCGGATCGGCCGGCTGGCGCGTCGGACACGCGCCTTCTCGATGACAGACGTTTGAGGAACTCGTTATTTTACCCTGTCGACGCGGATCGCGGGCTTGACCCCCGCGGCTGCGCGGATTTGGCGCAACATATCCTTTCAACATGCTTTCGGTGGTCGGCCGCGTGATTCGCGGCCCATGCGGCGCGCTCCGGCGGCCCGTGACCGGGCCGCGGCCGGCGGCGCGCGTTACCGCGGATCGAGGCGCAGGCGCGCGATGTACGGCAGGTGGTCCGACAGCCACGCGGCTTCGCCGGACGGCGCGCGCCATTCGAGCGGCGTCAGGCCGCGCACGAACATCTTGTCGAGCGCGAGCGCCGGCGAGAACGCGGGGAACGTGCGGCCCGATTCGCCGAGCAGCGTCGCGACCTCGGACAGCCCGATCTCGCCGAACAGCGCGACCGAATCGTTGCGCCAGTCGTTGAAGTCGCCGGCGAGCATCAACGGGTCGTCGCCCGCGTTGCGCTCGATCCAGTGCGCGATCCAGTGCATCTGGCGCAGCCGCGCGGCGCGCGTGAGCGCGAGGTGCGCGCACAGCAGCGTCACCGGGCGCGCGCCGGCGAGCGTCGCGCGCGCGACCAGCAGCCCGCGCCGCTCGAAGCGGTGCGCGGAGATGTCCCAGCGGCCGCCGAGGTCGAGCGGATGCGGCGACAGGATCGCGTTGCCGTGCCGCCACGACGGCTTGAACACGTTCGGCCCGAGCGCGATCTGCCAGTCGAGCGCCTGCGCGATCTCGGTGGCCTGGCAATGCCACACGTCGTCGACCGTGTCGTCCATTGGCGCGCCGAAGCCCGGTGCGAGCATCGGGCGCGGCATGCGGCGCGCCATCGCTTCCTGCAGGAAATACACGTCGGCGTGGGTCGACTGCATCCAGTCGCGCATCGCGTTCCACGCGGTGAAGCCGAGCGGCGAGCGCCCTTTGTGCAGGTTCCAGCTGACGGCGGTGATTTCGTCGGGCGCGGCGTGCGGCTCGGCGAACGGCAAGGAGAGGGCGTCGGCGGACATGACGTTCAATCCTTCGCGACGTGCGCGCGCACGCGGTACACGAGATGCGGATGCTGCTCGACGAGCGTCCAGTCGGTCCACGCGTCGCCGCCGACCGCGAGGCCGGGGTGGCTCGCGACGATTTGCCGCGGTGACGCCGGCACGCACGGATCGCCGCGCGTCGCGTTTTCGTCGTCGAGCGTTTCCTGCACGTCGAGCCCGAGCGACACGGTATTCGCGCCGGCGTCGACGGCGAGCGGCGCGACCGTCACCGAGCGCGCGCGCTCGGTCGGCACGACGCGCGCGGCAGTGCCGCAGCCGACCGGCACGGACGACGGATAGCGATGGGTATCGGTGCGGGACTGGCCCACGGTGGTGTTTTGCTGGAACGTGTCGATCGTCTGACCGTCGCGCACCACCTGGATTTCCCATGCGACGACGGCCGGCGCGGGGCTCTGCGCATGGGCGGCGAGCACGACGCTCGCAAGCAGGACGGCCAGGCCGTGTTTCAGCATGAAACGTCTCCGGAAACGCGGGATAGCGGGGAACGGACGCCCATCTTACGCCCGATCGATTTCGGTCGCGATGTGACGGGACGTGCCGCGACAGGTTCGCAGCACGATGCGGTCCTGCTCGACAGGTAGGGCCGCGTCATGCGTTTTCAAGCGAAAAAACGCGTGAACTCGGCGACGCTCGCGCGCTCGGTGACGAGGCGGTTCTCGATCGCGTCGGGATCCGCATGGCCGAGCGACATCCCGCAGACGAGCAGCTCGTTGGCGGGGATGTCGAGATGTTCGGCGACGATCCGGTGAAACGGCACGAATGCGGCCTGCGGGCACGTATCGAGGCCGCGGGCGCGCGCGGCCGTCATCACGCCTTGCAGGAACATCCCGCAGTCGAGCCATGCGCCGTGCGTCATGACCCGGTCCAGCGTGAAGAACAGCGCGACCGGCGCATCGAAGAAACGGAAATTGCGCGCGTGCTGCGCGTGCATGCGCGCCTTCTCGTCGCGGCGGATGTTCAACAGGCCGTACAGGTCCCAGCCGACCTTGCGGCGCCGGTCGATATACGGCGACACCCATTCGCGCGGGTAGTAGTCGTATTCGGCGACGTATTTCTCGTCGCGCGCCGGATCGTCGTAGGCCGCGGTGAGCGCGGCGGCGAGCGCGTCGCGCGTGGCGCCCGTCGCGACGTACACGCGCCACGGCTGGATGTTGGTGCCGGACGGCGCGCGGCTCGCGGCTTCGAGGATCGCCTCGATCGTGTCGCGCGGCACCGGCGTCGGCAGGAACGCGCGGACCGCGCGACGCGACTTGAGCGCGGCGTCGACGGCATCGACGGAACGGATCGCGTCGGAATCGACGCGCGGCGAAGCGGGGGGAACGGGCATCGGCATACCTTCGGGCGGCGAGGCGTCAGGCGAAGTGCGGGGCGGCGCGCGAGCGGCGCGCGGGCGCGATCGGCGAGCCCGCCGCGAGCGTCGTGAACGTTCGATCATACGCCGCGGCGCCCGGCCGTGCAGCGTGCGCGCGCTGTTAGCAGCAGACTCCCCCGGCTGCTTGCTTGCACGGCGATGCGGGATCGTTACACTGAAATCGTAAGGGTCTGATGAGTGTATGACGGCAAGTGCAGCGAGGTGGGTATGACGACGGCGATGGTGAAACAGGAACTGGCGGTGGCGTCCTTCAGCACGGTGTACGACCTCGAGCAGGTCGAGACGGCGCTGAGCGACCTGAACGAGAGCGCGAGCGACGCACTGCGCTCGACCTACGAGCGGATGCTCAAGACGGGGAATCTGCGCTTCTGCGTGAAGCCGAACCGGATGCCGTCGTTCGACGCGCTCGGCGAAGCGTTGCCGAATTTCGGCGAGCCGCTCGACGACGTGCGCAAGCAGATCGCACTGTGTCTCGAAACGGAGGATCGGCTCGAACTGATGCCGATCCTGCTGCTCGGGCCGCCCGGGATCGGCAAGACGCATTTCGCGAAGGCGCTCGCGCAGTTGCTCGGCACCGCGTACCACTACGTGCCGATGAGTTCGCTGACGGCCGGCTGGATCCTGTCGGGCGCGTCGTCGCAATGGAAGAACGCGAAGCCCGGCAAGGTGTTCGACGCGCTCGTGAACGGCAGCTACGCGAACCCGGTGATCGCGGTCGACGAGATCGACAAGGCCGGCAGCGATGCGCAATACGATCCGCTCGGCGCGCTGTATGCGTTGCTCGAGCACGACACCGCGCGCGCGTTCGTCGACGAATTCGCGGAAGTGCCGATCAACGCGGGCAACGTGATCTGGATCGCGACCGCGAACGACGCGCAGGCGATTCCGGAGCCGCTGCTCAACCGGATGAACGTGTACGAGATCGCGGCGCCCGACGCGGCCGGCGCGCGCCGCATCGCGCAGACGATCTACGACGAGATCCGCACGTCGCACGCGTGGGGGCGGCGTTTCCCCGAGACGCTCGGCGACGATGCGCTCGACGTGCTGGCCGCGACGCCGCCGCGCACGATGCGCCGCGCGCTGCTGCACGCGTTCGGCGCCGCGCGGCTCGACGGCCGCGACGCGATCGGGCCGGCCGACATCCGCGCCGACGAAGGCGCGGCGAAGCGCCGGCCGATCGGCTTCTGACGCCGCCTCGCGCGGTCCGGCTGCGGCGCGCGCGCGGGGTGTTCGTTGCGCGCCCGGCCGCATCGTTGTTCGCACCGTCGCGACACGATGCGCACGCGTTCGGCAAGCGGGCGAACCGGGACGTACAATTCTTCTCTCTCCCTTCGACGCGCGGGCAGCGCGAAAAGCCATGGAGCAGACGGATTGTGTCGTGATCGGCGCGGGTGTCGTCGGTCTGGCGATTGCGCGCGAGCTGGCCGCGCGCGGGCGTGAAACGATCGTGCTCGAGGCGGCCGACGCGATCGGCACGGGCACGAGTTCGCGCAACAGCGAGGTGATTCACGCGGGGCTCTACTATCCGCGCGGGTCGCTGAAGGCGACGTCGTGCGTGCACGGGCGCGACCTGCTGTACGAATTCTGCGACACGCATCACGTGCCGCACCGGCGCACCGGCAAGCTGCTGGTCGCGACGAGCGCCGCGCAAGTGAAGCAGTTGAAGGCGATCGGCGCGCGCGCGGCCGAAAACGGCGTGCTCGACTTGCTGCCGCTCACGCGCGCCGAGGCGCAGACGCTCGAGCCCGCACTCGAATGCGTGGAGGCGCTGTTCTCGCCGTCGACCGGCATCGTCGACAGCCACCAGCTGATGCTCGCGCTACTCGGCGATGCCGAACGCGACGGCGCCGTGTGCGCGCTGCAATCTCCGGTCGAGTCGATCGACGTGCTGCGCGGCGGGCGCTTCATCGTGCGCACCGGCGGCGCCGCGCCGACCGAGATCGACGCGTCGTGCGTGATCAACAGCGCGGGGCTCGGCGCGCAGGCGCTCGCGCACCGCACGCGCGGCCTCGATCCGCGCTGGGTGCCGCCGCTCTATCTCGCGCGCGGCAATTATTTCAGTCTGTCGGGCCGTGCGCCGTTCTCGCACCTGATCTACCCGATGCCCGATCGTGCGGGGCTCGGCGTGCACCTGACGTTCGATCTCGGCGGGCAGGCACGCTTCGGCCCGGACGTCGAGTGGTGCGATGCACTGCGCTACGAAGTCGATCCGGCGCGCGCGGGCGCGTTCTATGCGTCGATCCGCGCATTCTGGCCGGGCCTCCCCGACGACGCGCTGCAGCCGGCGTACGCGGGCATCCGGCCGAAGGTCGCGGGGCCCGGCGAGCCGCCGGCCGACTTCATCGTGCAGGGCGCCGCGCAGCACGGCGTGCGCGGGCTCGTGAACCTGTTCGGCATCGAGTCACCGGGGCTCACCGCGTCGCTCGCGCTCGCGCAGCGGGTGGGCGACATGGTGTCGCGCGCGTGACGCACGGCCCGCCGCCGTGCGGGCCGGCCGGATGGAACCCGTGTGAAATCCCTTATCTCCGGCATTTCGGCGCGCACATTTATTCGCTTGAGCGTTATTCTGTTGGACGCCGTCGCCAGAACGGCTTTCAAACCGATAACGTTGGAGCGAGTCCCCCATGAAAACATCCCGTCGGAGTTTCCTGATTACGAGCATTGGCGCGGTCTCCGCGCTGGCGCTGTCGCGCGAAGCGCTGGCCGATGCGCCGATGCTGTCGGAAACCGATCCGACCGCGGTGGCGCTCGGCTACAAGGCCGATGCCACGAAGGTCGACAAGACGAAGTACCCGAAATACGCAGCGGGCCAGGATTGCGCGGCCTGCATGCTGTACCAGGGCAAGAAGGGCTCGGCTTCGGGCCCGTGCGGCGCGTTCCCCGGCAAGCAGGTGTCGGCGAAGGGCTGGTGCAGCGCTTTCTCGAAGATGGGTTGAGGCCCGTGCGGCATCGTGCGATGCCGCAATGCGGCGAAAACCGCAACACGCTCGCTGTCGTTCGATGGCGGGCGTTTTTTTATGCTTGAAAACGGTTCCGTCGCTTTCTACACTCGCTGCACACCAGCGCGCCGCGGTACCCCGCGCGCCGAACCGCCCGATACGGCGAATCCACGAGGACGAGGCACGCATGGCGACGATTGCGAATTCAACGAAAACGGCCCGGCCCGAGCGCGCGCTGAACCGGCGCGCCGTCGTGGCCGCCGTGATCGGCAATGCGCTCGAGTGGTACGACTTCACGGTGTTCGGCTTCATGACGGTCGTGATCGCCGAGCTGTTCTTTCCCACCTCCAGCGAATACTCGTCGCTGCTGCTGACCACCGCGACGTTCGGCGTCGCGTTCTTCATGCGCCCGATCGGCGGGATCGTGTTCGGGCTGTACGCGGACCGTGCGGGCCGCAAGGCCGCGCTGTCGCTCGTGATCCTGCTGATGACGGCCGGCATCTTCCTGCTCGCGATCGCGCCGCCCTATGCGGCGATCGGCATCGGCGGCCCGCTGCTGATCGTGCTCGGCCGCCTGCTGCAGGGCTTCTCCGCGGGCGGCGAATTCGGCAGCGCGACGGCGCTGCTGATCGAAGCGGCGCCATTCTCGAAACGCGGTTTCTATGGCAGCTGGCAGATGGCGAGCCAGGCGGGCGCACTGCTGATCGGCGCGCTCGTCGGCGCGGCCGTCACGCGCGGGCTGTCGCACGACGCGCTGCGCAGCTGGGGCTGGCGCGTGCCGTTCGTCCTCGGGCTCGTGATCGGCCCGATCGGCTTCTACATCCGCCGTCATCTCGCGGATTCCGAAGCATTCCTGCATGCGCAGCAGAGCGCGCGCCGCGCGACGCTCGGCGAAGTGTTCACGCGCCATCCGCGCGAGGTGCTGTGCGGGCTCGGCTCGGTGATCGCGCTCACCGTGACGATCTACGTGCTGATCAGCTATCTGCCGACCTTTGCGGTGAAGCAGCTGAAGCTGCCCTATGCGGAATCGTTCTACGCGGTGATCGTCGGCAACCTGCTGCTGATGGTGCTGTCGCCGGTCGCGGGCGCGTGGTCGGATCGCATCGGCCGCAAGGGGCTGTCGCTGTGGTCGCTCGCGCTGACGCTCGCGCTGATGTATCCGCTGTTCGCGTGGCTCGACGCGGCGCCGAGCATCGGGCGGCTGATTGCGGTGCAGGCCGTGCTGTCGGTGACGCTCGCGGGCTACTACGGGCCGTTCGGCGCGATGATCGCCGAGCTGTTCCCGGCCAACGTGCGCTCGACCGGGCTGTCGATCGCGTACAACGTCGCGGTGATGCTGTTCGGCGGCTTCGGCCAGTTCATCGTCACGTGGCTGATCAAGGTGACCGGCACGCCGCTCGCGCCGACCTACTACGTGATGGCGGGAATCGCGCTGTCGATCGTCGCGGTCGCGTTCGTGCCCGCGCGCAACGCCGACCTCGACGCGCCGGCGTGACGGCATGACGATTTGAAGACGATCATCGAATCGTTTCGCAAAACGCAATGATGTGCTGCGCAACGCGGGGAAACGGTGCGGCGCCCCGTTCGTGTTCGCACCCGAATTGTTTAGTCGTCGAACGAAACATGCGCGAAATGCACGAAATTGTCGCTCGCGCGCGTTGTCGCATTTTTTACCCCCACTAAAAATCGGCAAAAACCCGGCGGGCATCTAGAAGAGTTTTTTCTCCAGCTTGTTGCCGCATCGTTAGCTCAAGTAATATCCGCGTACGCCGGACCCTGGCGGGACCGGTTCCGATCTGGAGACCTGGAGGAAACATGGAATACAACCGTCTGTTGCACACCCTGCGTGTTACCGCCATGGCAGGCGTGGCAGCGGCATCGCTCGGCGTCGCGGGCTCTGCATTCGCACAGATCCCGAACAAAACGCTCGTCTACTGCTCAGAAGGCAGCCCGGCGGGTTTCGATTCCGCGCAATTTACGACCGGCGTCGATTTCACCGCCGCCACGTTCACCGTCTACAACCGCCTCGTCGAATTCGAGCGCGGCGGCACGAAGGTCGAGCCCGGCCTCGCCGAGAAGTGGGACGTGTCGTCCGACGGCAAGGTGTACACGTTCCACCTGCGCCACGGCGTGAAGTTCCACACGACCGACTTCTTCAAGCCGACGCGTGAATTCAACGCGGACGACGTGCTGTTCTCGTTCCAGCGCATGCTCGACCCGAACAATGCGTTCCGCAAGGCGTACCCGGTGTCGTTCCCGTACTTCACCGACATGGGCCTCGACAAGCTGATCACGAAGATCGAGAAGGTCGATCCGTACACCGTGAAGTTCACGCTGGCCGAGCCGAACGCGCCGTTCATCCAGAACATGGCGATGGAATTCGCGTCGATCCTGTCGGCCGAATACGGCGACCAGCTGATGAAGGCCGGCAAGGCCGCCGACATCAACCAGAAGCCGGTCGGCACGGGCCCGTTCATCTTCCGCAGCTACACGAAGGATGCGACGATCCGCTTCGACGGCAATCCTGATTACTGGAAGAAGGGCGAAGTGAAGCTGTCGAAGCTGATCTTCTCGATCACGCCGGATCCGGGCGTGCGCGTGCAGAAGATCAAGCGCAACGAATGCCAGGTGATGAGCTATCCGCGCCCGGCCGACATCGCGACGCTGAAGGCCGATTCGAACGTCGACATGCCGTCGCAGGCCGGCTTCAACCTCGGCTACCTCGCGTACAACGTCGAGCACAAGCCGGTCGACAAGCTCGAAGTGCGTCAGGCGCTCGACATGGCGATCAACAAGAAGGCGATCCTGGAATCCGTCTACCAGGGCGCCGGCCAGGCCGCGAACGCGCCGATGCCGCCGACCCAATGGTCGTACGACAAGAACCTGAAGCTGCCGGCCTACGACACCGCGAAGGCGAAGGCGCTGCTCGCGAAGGCAGGCTTCCCGAACGGTTTCGAGATCACGCTGTGGGCGATGCCCGTGCAGCGCGCGTACAACCCGAACGCGCGCCTGATGGCCGAGATGATCCAGGCCGACTGGGCGAAGATCGGCGTGAAGGCGAAGATCGTCACGTATGAATGGGGCGAGTACATCAAGCGCGCGCACTCGGGCGAGCAGGACACGATGCTGATCGGCTGGACGGGCGACAACGGCGACCCCGACAACTGGCTCGGCACGCTGCTCGGCTGCGAGGCGATCAAGGGCAACAACTTCTCGCACTGGTGCTACAAGCCGTTCGACGAGCTGGTCCAGAAGGGCCGCACGACGACGGGCCAGGACGCGCGCACGAAGCTCTACACGCAGGCGCAGCAGATCTTCGCGCAACAGCTGCCGTTCTCGCCGATCGCGAACTCGACCGTCTACCAGCCGGTGCGCAAGAACGTGGTCGACATGCGGATCGAACCGCTCGGCTATGCGCGTTTCGACGGTGTCAGCGTGAAGTAACCGGGCTGGCGTAAGCTGTCGTCATTGAGAAAACCGGCTTGAAATCATCCGGCGGCGAGGGGCCAAAAGCCCTTCGTCGCCGGTCGCACATTTCCCACAAGAAAATACGAGACGCATCATGTTCAGATTCGTGTTGCGCCGCGTGGGGATGGTGATCCCGACTTTCATCGGCATCACCATCCTGGCGTTTGCGCTGATTCACCTGATACCGGGCGACCCCATCGAAGTGATGATGGGCGAGCGCGGCGTCGATCCCGCGATGCACGCGGAGGCGATGAAACGCCTCGGGCTCGACCAGCCGCTGCCCCTGCAGTACATCCACTACATCGGCCGGGCGCTGCATGGCGACCTCGGCATGTCGATCATCACCAACACGAGCGTCGCGGGCGAGTTCTTCGCGCGCTTCCCGGCGACCGTCGAACTGTCGCTGTGCGCGCTCGTGTTCGCGCTCGTGGTCGGGCTGCCGGCCGGCGTGATCGCCGCGCTGCGGCGCGGCTCGGTCGTCGATCACGGCGTGATGGGCACCGCGCTCACCGGCTATTCGATGCCGATCTTCTGGTGGGGGCTGATCCTCATCATGGTGTTCTCGTCGTATCTGGGCTGGACGCCCGTGTCGGGGCGCATCGCGGTCGAATACGATTTCCCGCACCCGACCGGCTTCATGCTGATCGACGCGCTGCTCGCGCCGGATGAAGGCTCGTTCAAGTCGGCGGTGAGCCACCTGATCCTGCCCGCGATCGTGCTCGGCACGATCCCGCTCGCGGTGATCGCGCGGATGACGCGCTCGTCGATGCTCGAGGTGCTGCGCGAGGACTACATCCGCACCGCCCGCGCGAAAGGGCTGTCGCCCGTGCGCGTGGTCGTCGTGCATGCGCTGCGCAATGCGCTGATCCCGGTCGTCACCGTGATCGGCCTGCAGATCGGCACGCTGCTTGCTGGCGCCGTGCTGACCGAGACGCTCTTTTCGTGGCCCGGCGTCGGCAAGTGGCTGATCGATGCGATCGGCCGCCGCGACTATCCGGTCGTCCAGGGCGGCATCCTGTTGATCGCGACGCTCGTGATCGTCGTGAACCTGGTCGTCGACCTGCTGTACGGCGTGCTGAATCCGCGCATCCGCCACACGAGGTAATTCCATGAGCAATCTGCAAAATACCCTGCCGACCGAATCCGCGCCGGCCGGCGGCCGTGCGCTTGCGCTACGCGAGTTCTGGGCCAACTTCTCGCGCAACCGCGGCGCCGTCGGCGCGGGCATCGTCGTGATCGTGCTGATCGCAGTCGCGCTGCTCGCGCCGCTGATCGCGCCGCACAGCCCGGTCGAGCAATACCGCGACTACGTGAAGATTCCGCCCGCGTGGCTCGCCGGCGGCAACTGGCAATTCGTCCTCGGCACCGACGAAGCGGGCCGCGACATCCTTTCGCGGCTGATGTTCGGCGCGCGGATGTCGTTCTGGATCGGCTTCGTGTCGGTCGTGCTCGCGCTGATCCCCGGCATCGTGCTCGGGCTCGTCGCCGCGTTCTTCCAGAAGTGGGCGGACACGCCGGTGATGCGCATCATGGACGTGCTGCTCGCGCTGCCGTCGCTGCTGCTCGCGGTCGCGGTCGTCGCGATCATCGGCCCGGGCCTCACCAACACGATGTTCGCGATCGCGATCGTCGCGCTGCCGGCCTACGTGCGTCTCACGCGCGCATCGGCGCTCGGCGAGCTGCAGAAGGAATACGTGACCGCGTCGCGCGTGGCCGGCGCCGGCACGCTGCGCCTGATGTTCTCGCAGGTGTTGCCGAACTGCACGGCGCCGCTGATCGTGCAGGCGACGCTCGGCTTCTCGTCGGCGATCCTCGACGCGGCCGCGCTCGGCTTCCTCGGCCTCGGCGTGCAACCGCCGACCGCCGAGTGGGGCGCGATGCTCGCTTCCGCGCGCGACTACATCGACAACGCATGGTGGATCGTGACGATGCCCGGCCTGTCGATCCTGATTTCGGTGCTCGCGATCAACCTGCTCGGCGACGGGCTGCGCGACGCGCTCGATCCCAAACTGAAGCGGATGGCATGACATGAGCGAGAACCTACTGACCATCCGCAATCTCGCGGTGAACTTCAACGGCCTGCCCGCGGTCGACCGGATCAACCTGTCGGTCGCGCCGGGCGAGGTGGTGGGCGTCGTCGGCGAATCGGGCTCGGGCAAGAGCGTGACGATGATGGCGCTGATGGGCCTGATCGACGCGCCCGGCAAGGTGACGGCCGACGAGGTCACGTTCAACGGCGTCGACCTGCTGAAGGCGTCGCCGAAGGCGCGCCGCAAGATCGTCGGCAAGGACATCGCGATGGTGTTCCAGGACGCGCTGACGAGCCTGAACCCGAGCTACACCGTCGGTTACCAGATCAAGGAAGTGCTGAAGCTGCACGAAGGGCTGCGCGGCGACGCGCTGCACCGGCGCGCGCTCGAACTGCTCGACCAGGTCGGCATTCCCGATGCGAAGAACCGCATCGCGTCGTTCCCGCACCAGATGTCGGGCGGGATGAACCAGCGCGTGATGATCGCGATGGCCGTCGCGTGCAACCCGAAGCTGCTGATCGCCGACGAGCCGACCACCGCGCTCGACGTGACGATCCAGGCGCAGATCATGGATCTGCTCGTGAAGCTGCAGAAGGAACGCGGGATGGCGCTCGTGCTGATCTCGCACGATCTGGCCGTGGTGTCGGAGGTCGCGCATCGCGTCGCGGTGATGTACGCGGGCGAGATCATCGAGACCAACCACGTGCCCGACATCTTCCGCGCGCCGCATCATCCGTACACCGAAGCGCTGCTCGCGGCGATTCCCGAGCACAATCAGGGGGCGCGTCGCCTTGCCGCATTGCCGGGCATGGTGCCGGGCCGCGATGATCGCCCGTCCGGGTGCCTGTTCGCGCCGCGCTGCAAGTACGTCGTCGACGACTGCCGCAAGGCGCGGCCGGCGCTCGACGCGCTGGTGTCGGGCAACGATGCGATGCGCGCGCGCTGCATCAAGCCGCTCAATGTTTCCAACCTCGACCTGACGGCTTTGCATGGGACCGGAGTAAGCGCTAAAGCGCAAACTCCGGTCGACAGGAGTTCACGATGAATGCAAATCAAGAAGTCCGTGCCACGTCGCACGACGAGGAAGCGGTACTGGTGGCCGACGGCCTCGCGAAACACTATTCGGTGAAACGCGGGATGTTCGGGCAGGGCACGGTGAAGGCGCTGAACGGCGTGTCGTTCTCGCTGAAGCGCGGCAAGACGCTCGCCGTCGTCGGCGAGTCGGGCTGCGGGAAGTCGACGCTCGCGCGCCAGCTGACGATGATCGAGACGCCCACCGCGGGCAGCCTCGTGATCGACGGCAAGAACGTCGCCGGCGCGAACCGCGAGACGGTCGCCGACCTGCGCCGCCGCGTGCAGATGGTGTTCCAGAACCCGTTCGCGTCGCTGAACCCGCGCAAGACCGTCGAGCAGACGCTCGCCGAGCCGCTCGAGATCAACGCGAACCTGACGGCCGCCGAGCGCGCCGCGCGCATCGCGCAGATCATGCGCACGGTTGGCCTGCGCCCCGAGCATGCGAAGCGCTATCCGCACATGTTCTCGGGCGGCCAGCGCCAGCGGGTCGCGATCGCGCGCGCGATGATCCTCGATCCGCGCATCGTCGTCGCCGACGAGCCGGTGTCCGCGCTCGACGTGTCGATCCAGGCGCAGATCCTGAACCTGTTCATGGATCTGCAGGAGCAGTTCAAGACGAGCTACGTGTTCATCTCGCACAACCTGTCGGTGGTCGAGCACGTCGCGGACGACGTGATGGTGATGTACTTCGGCAGCGTCGCCGAACTCGGCGACAAGGCGACGATCTACGCCCGGCCGCGCCATCCGTACACGCGGGCGCTGATGTCGGCGACGCCGGCGATCTTCGAGGAAGATCGCCGCGTGCAGATCAAGCTGCAGGGCGAGTTGCCGTCGCCGCTCAATCCGCCGTCGGGCTGCGCGTTCCATCAGCGCTGCCCGTACGCGATCGAGCGGTGCCGCGTCGAGGAGCCGCCATTGCGCGAAGTCGACGGCCGGCGCGTGGCCTGCCACCGCGCCGAGGAGGTCGGGGAGGAGAATGCCTGAAGCGTTGGCGGCGCGCGCGTCCGGAGTGCGCCGTGCGGGAGCCGGCGGCGCGCGCGCGATGCGCGCGTACCGCTGCGCGCGGCGCTGGAGCGTACGTACCGTCACGGGCGCGGCGCTGGCCGGCGCGTGCGTGGCGGCCAGCGTCGTGGTCCCCGTCGAACCGGCGCGCGCCGAAGGGCGCGCGCCGGCGACCTCGCCGATTCATCCGTCGCAGGCGCGGCCGTCCGGCATGAGCCTGCCGGGCTTCCATGCGCCGGCCGTGTCCGATGGCACGGTGTCGCGCGGCACCGTGCGCGTGCAGCCGGCGCGCATGCCGTTCTACGTCGCGACCCGGGGCAAGGTCACGCTCTACGTGCTCGGCACGCTGCACACGGGCGACCCGTCCGATTACCCGAGCGCGCAGCCGTTCCGGCCGCAGATCCTCGCGGCGCTCGCCGCGTCGCCGACGCTCGCGCTCGAGCTGTCGCCCGACGATCTGCTCGAATCGCAGGACGACGTGTCGAAGTACGGCGTGTGCCGCTACCCGTGCCTGCAGCGCCTGCTGCCCGAGCCGCTGTGGCAGCGGCTCGCGGCGCGCCTGCGCGGCAATCCGGCCGCGCTCGCCGAGATCCGCAAGATGCGGCCGTGGCTCGCGGCGCTCGTCGTCGAGACCTACGATTCGCTGTCGGCCGGCCTGCAGACCGAATACGGCACCGAGGCGCAACTGCAGAACGTGTTCCTGAAGCGCAAGGGCGGCCGCGTGATCGGGCTCGAGACGCTCGCCGAACAGATGCGCGCATTCACCGGGCTGACGCTCGCCGAGCAGCGCGAGATGCTCGCGCAGGACATGGTGCAGACGCCCGCGCAGAACGCCGACGACATCAAGGCGCTGCACCGGCTGTGGCGAATTGGCGACGCCGATGCGATCGCCGCGTGGGCCGTCGCGAAGAGCGAGCGGCTCGCGCGTTCGAAGGCGTTGTCGGCGTCGCTCGACAACAAGATCGTGTACGAGCGCAACCGGCGCTTCGTTGCACGGATGACGGCAATCGCCGCGCCGAACCGGCCGCTGTTCGTCGCGATCGGCGCGCTGCATCTGGGCGGCTCGCGCGGCGTGCTCGAATTGTTGCGCCAGCAAGGATACCGGGTCGACGCGAACTGATCGCGCCCGGCTGCCCGCACCGATCTTCCCCTGTTTGATCGACGTCGCGTGCCCCGCGCGAAGCGCTTGCGCGCGGGCGTCGTTCGATAAGGAAAACCCTCGAATCGTCGGAAAATAGCGTTTAAAACGATTGACATCCCGATCGGCCGATATCTATTCTTCATCCCACAAGTTGAAAAAATGAAAAGAATAGATAAGTTCTACGGGGTAGCAGAAATAAAGCGCGGGGTGAGCGTCGCCGGCACGTGAAGCACGTGCCGGCCGCGGAGAGTCTGCATGCACGGCGGGGCCAATCATCGTCGAACAACACATGCATGCAGGTCGACTTGCACATAAGCGACGTTCCGTCGTCTGACCGGGGAAGGCAGTGATCGGGCGGCGGCGGACGTTTTTTAATCCGGAATATTTTTCCGGTCACCGTCGAAAGACGGTTTCGGGGGGTGAATCGACAGACGGCGAAGCCGCGGCGATTGCGCCAACGGAAAAGCGCCACGAGGGCGCTTTTTTCTTTTGGTGCGACGAAAACGTGCGGCGCGCGCACGCAAGGTGCCGACTGCTTCGTCACGCGCCCTCGTCGGCCTGCACCGTCCCGGGCGCAACCACGTCGACGCCGGCGGCCTCGAGCGCCGCGCGGATCCGCTTCGCGAACGCCAGCGCATGCGGCCCGTCCCCATGCAGGCAGACGGTCTGCGCATTGAGCGGCACCCATTCGCCGCTCAGCGCGCGCACCTGCCGGTTGCGCACCATGTCGAGCGTGCGCGCGAGCACCGCGTCTTCATCGTCGATCAACGCGCCGGGCTGGCTGCGCGGCACCAGCGAGCCGTCCGCGCGGTAGCCGCGATCGGCGAACACTTCCTCCACCGCCGCGAGTCCCGCATGCCGCGCGGCCGCGACGAATACGCTGTTCGCAAGCCCGAACACCGCGAGCGACGGATCGAAGTCGTGGATCGCGGACACCACCGCGTCGGCGATCATCGGGTCGCGCGCGGCCTGGTTATACAGCGCGCCGTGCGGTTTCACGTGCGCGATGCGCCCGCCCTCGGCCTGCGCGATCGCCGACAGCGCGCCGAGCTGGTACAGCACGCCCGCATAGATGTCGCCCGCCGGCAGCTGCATTTCCTTGCGGCCGAAATTCTCCGGATCGTGAAAGCTCGGGTGCGCGCCGATCGACACGCCTTTCTGCACGGCCCAGCGCACGCAGTCGCGCATCGCATTCGCGCCGCCTGCATGCCAGCCGCATGCGATATTTGCCGACGTGACGAGGTCGAGCAACGCCTCGTCCGATCCGCATCCTTCGCCGAGATCGGCATTCAGATCGATTTCCATGATGTTCCTCGTCCACTGGTTGCGTGGCGCGTCTTTCGCTGCTGCTTCCGCCATTGTCACGCCGCGCGCGATTGGGCGCGGCGGCGCGCTTCCTCGCGCATCTCGATCGCGACGTCGATCTGCCGGAGGTACGCCCGTTCCGCGACGAGCGCGGCGCGCGCGGCGTCGGGCGTCGTGCGCACGAAGCGGATCGGCAGGTTGAGCCGCGCCTGCGCGAGCTTCCACAGGTCGGCGCGGATCACCGTGCCGATCTTCGGGTAGCCGCCGGTGGTCTGCGCGTCGTGCATCAGCACGATCGGCTGGCCGTTCGGCGGCACCTGGATCGTGCCGGGCAGCACCGCGTGCGACAGCAGCTCGACCGGCCGCTCGCGCACGAGCTCGGCGCCGGCGAGGCGATAGCCCATCCGGTTGCTGTTCGCGGTGACGAGCCATTCCTCGTCCCAGAACGCTTGCTGCGAATCGGCCGCGAACGACGCGTAGTCGGGGCCCGGCAGCACGCGCACGGGCATCGCCCACGGCGCATGCGCGGGGCGGTGACGGCGCGGCGGCTCGTCGACGCGCACGAACGCGCACCACGCCGGCGCCTTCACGCCGAATTCGGGCGCGTCGGCCGCGAGGCAGCCGGCGCCGGCCGGCGGCGCGCCGACCGGCAGCCGGTCGCCGTCGCGCAGCGTGCGGCCGCCGAGGCCGCCGAAGCGCGACGCGAGATCGGTGCTGCGCGAGCCGAGCATCGGCAGCACGTCGATGCCGCCCGCGATGCACAGGTAGCCGCGCATGCCGCGCTTCGCGGCCGGCAGCACGAGCGTCTGGCCGGCGTCGACCGGCAGGCTCCACCACGAATACACGGGCTTGCCGTCGAGCGTCGCGCCGAACTCGGTGCCGGTGATCGCGATGCGCGTGGCGCGCGTGAAGCGGAACGTGGCGGGGCCGATCGTGATTTCGACGGCCGCCGCGTCGGGGCGGTTGCCGACCAGCCGGTTGCCGACTTCGAGCGCGAGGCCGTCGAGCGCGCCGCCTTGCGCGACGCCGAGATGGCGCGTGCCGCGGCGCCCGAGATCCTGCACGGTCGACAGCGGGCCGGCCCGCACGACCTCGACGGTGCCCGGTGCGTTGCTCTGGGTCATCGTGCGTCGACTCCCGCAATGGTGAAGCGTACGCGGTCGCCGGGCAGCAGCAGCGTCGGCTGCGGCCGCGCCGGATCGAACAGCTGCTGCGCCGTGCGGCCGATCAGTTGCCAGCCGCCGGGCGACGTGGCCGGGTAGATGCCCGTCTGCGCGCCGCCGATGCCGACCGAGCCGGCCGGCACCTCGAGGCGCGGCGCCGCGCGGCGCGGCGTATGCAGCGACGCGTCGAGGCCGCCCAGATACGCGAAGCCCGGCTGGAATCCGACGAAGAACACGACGTAGGCGCCGGCCGCGTGGCGCGCGACGACCTCGTCGGCCGACAGGCCCGTGTGCGCGGCGACGGCGGCCAGGTCGGGGCCGGCGGCCCCGCCGTACTCGACCGGGATCTCGACCTCGCGGCCGTCCGCGTGCTCGACGTCGGCCGTCTCCCACGCATCGCGCAACGCGGGCGTGAGCGAATCGGCCGTCGCGGCGAGCGGGTCGAACACGATGGTCAGGTTGTTCATGCCGGGGACGACGTCGATCACGTCGGGCCACGCGCGCGCGGCCTCCGCCACGGCCCAGACGCGGCGCTGGCAATCGAGCGTGGCGGGCGGCGGCACCTCGCAGACGAGGGCGGCATCGCCGAGCGGATAAATGCGGGGTGGCGTCATCGGACTGGCACGGTTCGGACGGCAATGTTAGCGCACATTGTCAATAAAATATCGACAACTTCTCAATAAGCGTTTTCGCCTAGCTCGTAGGCCGGGGCTTCTGGCGTACACTCGGGCACATCCTGTCATCCGGCTTGCGCCGCCTTTCCATGAAGCGTCCTGCGACCAAGATCGTGTCATCCGAACACCTCGTTTCCGATTCGAGCGCGGAGCTGTCGGAGCTCGAATACGGGCTCATCATGGCCGGCAACGCGTTCAATCGCTGGATGGTGCGCTGCATGTCGGCGGCGGGCGCGAAGGACATGACGGCGGTCGAGGTCTCGCTGCTGCATCACGTCAGCCATCGCGAACGCAAGAAGAAGCTCGCCGACATCTGCTTCGTGCTCAATATCGAGGATACGCACGTCGCGACCTATGCGCTGAAAAAACTGATCGCCCGCGGCTATGTGAAAAGCGAGAAGAGCGGCAAGGAAGTGTTCTTCTTCGCGACCGACGCGGGCCGCGAGCTGTGCCTGAAGTACCGCGAGGTGCGCGAGCATTGCCTGATCGAGACGCTGAAGGACAGTGGCCTCACCAACGAGCAGATCGGCGACGCGGCGCAGTTGCTGCGCCACGCATCGGGTCTCTACGACACGGCCGCGCGCGCGGCGGCGTCGCTGTAAACGCGCGCGGAAACGGACGGTCGCCGCGACGCGCTCACGGCAAACCGCGACGAATCGCGGCGCCGCGCGCGCCATCATCCGGCGGCCGGATAAAGCGCACCGTCCGTGACGATCCAGCGCAGCGCGAGATCGTGCGCTTCGGCCGGCAGCGCGTCGACGCGGCACGCTTCGTACGCGATGCCGACCGTCACGGGCAGCGTGTCGCCCGGCCATGCGGCGAGCGTGCGATCGTAGTAGCCGCCGCCGTAGCCGAGCCGGTAGCGCTGCGGATCGAATCCCACGCACGGAATCAGCAAAAGATCGGGTACGACGACGATTCCCGACGCCGGCTCGGGAATCCGGTGATGGCCTTCACGCATCGGCGTGTGCGTGTCCCACGCGTGGAACGCGAGCGGCGTGTGACGCTCGCCGATCACCGGCAACGCGGCGCACCGGCCGGGCCCCGCCGCGCACCATGCGAGCACCGCCTCGCGCGCATCGAATTCGCCCGGCAGCGGCCAGTAGAACCCGACCGTGCGCGGCGCCAGACGGTCGAGCAGCGTGCGTAGCCGCGCGTCGAGCGCGGCGTTCGCGGCGGGTTGCGACGCGGCGTCGCGACGGGCGCCGGACAGCGTTTTGCGCAGTGCAACCTTCGGGTTCGGCACAGGGTTGCGTGCTATGCTTTCGGTCACTTCGTGCTCCATTCAAAACGATGTCGAACAGCCTTTTCCGAGTATATCGCGCGGTCGCGCTCGCGCTTTCGGCCGCCGCGCTCGTCGCGGGCACGGCCGCCTGCGCCGCACCGAACGACGACACGCTCGCCGGGGACGACCAGATCTTCGTGCAGCTTCGCGAAGCCGCACGCCGCAACGACGCCGCGAAGGCCGCGCAGCTCGCGTCGATGATCCCGAACTATCCGGTGCCGTCCTACGTCGAGTATTTCCAGATCAAGCCGCAGCTGTTCGATTCGACGGGCCGCGCGCGCGTCGATGCGCCGGACGCGCCCGTGCAGTCGTTCCTGCAGCGCTACGATGGCCAGGCGATCGCCGATCGCCTGCGCAACGACTACCTGCTCGTGCTCGGCGCGCGCCACGACTGGCGCAATTTCGACGACCAGTACAAGCGCTTCGTGCTCGACGACGACACGCAGGTCAAGTGCTATGCGCTCGAATCGCGCGCGGCGCGCAACGAGAACGTCGCCGACGCGGCGCGCGCGCTGCTCGTCGAGCCGAAGAACTACGGCGATGCGTGCGTCGACCTGATCACCGCGCTCACCGTCAACCAGCAGTTCACGAGCGACGACGTGTGGCAGCAGGCGCGCCTCGCGTACGAGCAGAACTACACGACGCTCGGCGGCAAGATCGTCGACGCGCTCGGCCCGCGCCCCGTTGGCTTCGACCAGGCGACGAGCGCGCCGCCGCTGTACCTCGCGCGCGGGGTCGGCGCCGACGCCGCGTCGCATCAGATCGCGCTGATCGCGCTCAGCCGCATGGCGCGCAACGATCCGGACGCCGCCGCCGGGATGCTGACGACGGTCGCGCCTTCGCTGACCAAGCAGGAGCAGGCGATCGCGTGGGGCGCGATCGGCTACCAGGGCGCGATCAAGCGCTCGCCGATGGCATCGGTCTGGTATGCGAAATCGGCGAACGCGCCGCTGTCGAACCCGGGCTACGAATGGCGCACGCGCGCCGCGCTGCTCGCCGGCAACTGGCCGATGGTGCGCTGGTCGATCGAGCAGATGCCGCCGTCGCTGCGCAACGATCCGGCGTGGATCTACTGGCATGCGCGCGCGCTCAAGCAGAGCGGCGACACGCTGCAGGCGAACCAGGAATTCGAGCAGGTCGCCGGCCAGTTCAACTTCTACGGTCAGCTGGCCGGCGAAGAACTCGGCCAGCGCACGACGATTCCGCCGCGCACGAAGGTGAGCGACGCAGAGGTCGACGCGATGGGCAAGATTCCGGGCTTCGCGCTCGCGCAACGCTTCTACGCGCTGAACCTGCGTCTCGAAGGCAATCGCGAATGGAACTGGCCGCTGCGCGGGATGACCGATCGCCAGTTGCTCGCGGCCGCCGAATACGGCAAGCGCGTCGAGCTGCTCGACCGCACGGTCAACACGGCCGACCGCACGAAAGCCGAGCACGACTTCACGCTGCGCTATCCGTCGCCGTACCGCACGACCGTCGAGCGCTATGCGCAATCGACGGGCCTCGACGTCGAGTGGGCGTACGGGCTGATCCGCCAGGAATCGCGCTTCATCATCAGCGCGCGTTCGTCGGTGGGCGCGGGCGGCCTGATGCAGCTGATGCCGGCGACGGCCCAGATGGTCGCGAAGAAGCTCGGCATGGGCGCGATCTCGCGCGCGCAGATGCACGACATCGACACCAACATCCAGCTCGGCACCTGGTATCTCGCGGACATCTACAACAACTTCGACAGCTCGCCGGTGCTCGCCACCGCCGGCTACAACGCGGGCCCGGGCCGGCCGCGCCAGTGGCGCCAGGTGTTGACGCAGCCGGTCGAAGGCGCGATCTTCGCGGAGACGATTCCGTTCAACGAGACGCGCGACTACGTGAAGAACGTGCTGTCGAACACCGTCTACTACGCGGCGCTCTTCGAGGGCAAACCGCAGTCGTTGAAGAAACGTCTAGGCATGATCTCGCCCTGATACACGAACTGCCGCGCGAGACGCGGCAGTGTTTAAGGGGCTGTTCACGCTAATAACGGGCTTGCGTTCCCCTGACTGGAAAAAATCATGAATGGGGCTGGCCGCCGGAAGGACCGATCGCTGCGTCATGCTCCTTGCGAATACGTCGAGTATTCGCTGCGTCGCAATCCTTGCGCTCGGCCCTTCTGGCGGCCAGCGCAAGCCCGTTATTAGCGTGAACAGCCCCTTAGAGGTTCCGAACATGGATCGCCAGACCGTCGCGCTGCTGGGCGGCACCGGCTTCATCGGCAGCCGGCTCGTCAATGCGCTGATCGACGCCGGCAAGCAGGTGCGGATCGGCACGCGGCGGCGCGACCACGCGCGCCACCTGCAGATGCTGCCGGTCGACATCGTCGAACTCGACGCGCTCGATACGCGCACGCTCGCGCGCTTCGTCGCCGGCGCGCACGCGGCGATCAACCTGATCGGCGTGCTGCACGGCGGCCGCGGCACGCCGTACGGGCCCGGCTTCGAGCGCGCGCACGTCGCGCTGCCGGCCGCGCTCGCGACCGCCTGCACCGAGGTCGGCGTGCGGCGCGTGCTGCACATGAGCGCGCTCGGCGCCGATTCGCACGGCGCGAGCATGTACCAGCGCTCGAAGGGCGACGGCGAAGCCGCGCTGCATGCGATCGCGGCCACCGATTCGCTCGCGCTGACGATCTTCCGTCCGTCGGTCGTGTTCGGCCCCGGCGACGCGTTCCTCAATACGTTCGCGAAGCTGCAGCGCACGGTGCCCGTGCTGCCGCTCGCGATGCCCGACGCGCGCTTCCAGCCGGTGTTCGTCGGCGACGTCGTGCGCGCGTTCGTCAACACGCTCGATCTCGTCGGCGCGCACGGCAAGACCTACGAACTCGGCGGCCCGACCGTCTACACGCTCGAGCAACTGGTGCGCTACTGCGGCACGCTGGTCGGCCGGCAGGCACGCATCGTGCGGCTGCCCGACGCGCTTGCGCGGCTGCAGGCGAGCGTGTTCGAATGCTTGCCGGGCGAGCCGGTGCTCACGCGCGACAATCTCGCGACGATGTCGGTGCCGAACGTGCTGTCGGGGCCGCTCGCGCCGGAACTCGGGCTCTCGCCCGCGAGTCTCGAAAGCATTGCGCCCGCGTATCTCGGCGAAGCGGCGACGCGCTCGCGGTTCGACTGGTTCCGCTCGCGTCGCTAATACCCGCGGGGCGCCGCCGGCCCCCGTTCTTTTCCTGTTTCGCGTTTTCCGGAACCCTGTCATGAAACTCGTCATTGGAGACAAGAACTACTCGTCGTGGTCGATGCGGCCGTGGCTGCTGCTCGCGCATTTCGGCATCCCGTTCGACGAGATCGTGGTCGAGCTGCGCCGCGACGACACGGCCGCGCGCATCCGCGAATACTCGCCGACCGGCAAGGTGCCGTGTCTGGTCGACGATCACGGCGCGGCGATCTGGGATTCGCTCGCGATCGCCGAGACGCTCGCCGAGCGCTATCCGCAATTCCCGATGTGGCCGGCCGATCCGCTCGCGCGTGCGCATGCGCGCTGCGTGTCCGCCGAGATGCATTCGGGCTTCATGGCGCTGCGCACGCAGATGGGCATGAGCATCCGCGCATCGATGCCGGGGCGCGGCGCGACGCCCGAGGCGCTTGCCGACGTCGCGCGCATCGACGCGCTGTGGAGCGAATGCATCGAGGCCTCGGGCGGGCCGTTCCTGTTCGGCGAATTCGGGATCGCCGATGCGATGTATGCGCCCGTCGTGATGCGCTTCAACACGTATGCGCCGGCGCTGTCGCCGGAGGCGGCCGGCTATGCGGCGCGGGTGACGGCGCTGCCGGCCGTGCAGCGGTGGATCGATGCCGCGCGCCGCGAAACCAACGTGATCGCCGAATACGAGCCGCAGTGATGAACATCTACGCAGTAGGCGGAGCGATCCGCGACGAATTGCTCGGCGTGCCGGTGCAGGACCGCGACTACGTGGTGGTGGGCGCGACGCCGGAGCAGATGATCGCGCAGGGCTTCCGGCCGGTGGGCAAGGATTTCCCGGTGTTCCTGCATCCGCAGACGCAGGAGGAATACGCGCTCGCGCGCACCGAACGCAAGACGGCGGCCGGCTATCACGGCTTCCAGTTCCATTACGCGCCGGACGTGACGCTCGACGAGGATCTCGCGCGGCGCGACCTGACGATCAACGCGATGGCGCGCGAGGTGAGCCCGGAAGGCGCGCTGGTCGGCCCGGTGATCGATCCGTTCGACGGGCAGGCCGACCTGCGCGCGCGCGTGTTCCGGCACGTGAGCGACGCGTTCGTCGAGGATCCGGTGCGGATCCTGCGCATCGCGCGCTTCGCCGCACGGTTCGCGGATTTCACGGTCGCGGAGGACACGCTCGCGCTGATGCGGCGGATGGTCGACGCGGGCGAGGTCGACGCGCTCGTGCCCGAGCGCGTGTGGCAGGAAATCGCGCGCGGACTGATGGAGGCGAAGCCGTCGCGGATGTTCGCGGTGCTGCGCGATTGCGGCGCGCTCGCGCGCATCCTGCCCGAGGTCGATGCGCTGTGGGGCGTGCCGCAGCGCGCCGATTACCACCCGGAAGTCGATACCGGCGTGCACGTGATGATGGTCGTCGACTACGCGGCGAAGCAGGGCTATTCGCTGGCGGTGCGCTTCGCGGCGCTCACGCACGATCTCGGCAAGGGGACCACGCCCGCGGACGTGCTGCCGCGCCACGTCGGCCACGAAAGCCGCAGCGTCGAACTGCTCAAGCCGTTGTGCGAGCGGCTGCGCGTGCCGAACGAATGCCGCGATCTCGCGCTGGTGGTCGCGCGCGAGCACGGCAACCTGCATCGCGTGATGGAGATGGGCGCGGCCGCGCTGGTGCGGCTCTTCGAGCGCAGCGACGCGCTGCGCAAGCCGGCGCGCTTCGCCGAGTTGCTGCAGGCGTGCGAGTCGGATGCGCGCGGCCGACTCGGGCTCGATGCGCAGCCGTATCCGCAGGCCGAGCGGCTGCGCGTCGCGCTCGCGGCCGCGCGCAGCGTCGATGCCGGCGCAATCGCGCGCGGCATCGGCAACGACACGGAGAAGATCAAGGAAGCCGTGCATCGCGCGCGGATCCAGGCCGTCGCGCAGGCGCTCGCGATCGGCGAGTAGGCGGCGAGTAGGCGGCACGGAACCGGGCGCGCGGCATGTGCGCCCGTCGGCCGTTACGGTTTCTTCTTGCGTGCCGGAGTCGCGGTTGCCGGGCGTTTGCCGGCGGCGGCGCGCGGTTTCGCCGAATCCTTCTTTTCGGCTGCGTCACCCTTGGACGGCCGCGTCGCGACGGCGTCGCGACCATCCCGTTCGGGCCGCGGCGCGCGGCGGCTCACGCGCGGCCCGGCGGGCTTCGACGGCCTGATTTCCGTCGTCGCGGGCGCGAACTCCGCCGAACTGTCGTCGAACAGCGGCAGCGTGCTGACGGTGATCAGCTCGGCCGGCCCGTCGCCGACATTGACCACGCGATGCCGCTTGCGCGCGTCGAAGTGCAGCGAGTCGCCCGGCGCCAGCGGGTAATTCTTCTTGCCGACCGTGTAGCAGACGCGGCCGGCCAGCACGTACACGAACTCGTCGCCGCCGTGCGCGACCCATTCCGACCGGTAGCCTCCCATCATCTGCACCTTCAGCGCGTTGATCTGGCTGCCGTCGAACGTGGTGGACAGCCGCTCGTACCACTGCGACGCGGCGTCGAGCGCATACGGCTTGCGGCTGCCCTCGTGCGAATCGGGCTGCGGCTGGCGCGGCTGCTCGATCAGCGTGCCGAGCGGCACGCCCAGCGCCTTCGCGACGTTGACGAGCGACGACAGCGAGATGCCCGTCAGATGACGCTCGACCTGCGACAGGAATCCGACCGACAGTTTCGCTTCGGTCGCCACTTCCAGCAGCGTCTTCTTCGCTTCCCGGCGCAGGCGGCGAATGCGCTGGCCGATACGCATGAGGTCTGAATCCATGAATCTCTTTCGTGGCAACGAGTCGGGGCGCGGGCGCAACGGCGGTGCGGTCGCCGGGGCGGAGGCCGGCGCATTGTACCGCGCAGCATCGCCGGACGAATTGGCGCTGTGCCGGAATCCGCAGGCCGCGTGCCGATTTTAGTCCTACGAAAATTTTGGCTTGACCTCGATTTCGGCCTGCTCTAGATTCTGTCGCGCATCAAACAAAGTTAAGTGAGACGAAAATTTCCCGAGGGCGGCCGCTGAAACCGCGGCGCGGCCCGGCCGCGCGTCGCGCCATGTGCGACCTGCGCCGCGGCGACGTGTGGTATCGGCCGGCGCGATGCCGCGACACGCCGCTAGCCGCCGACAACAATGAATAACGGGCATCCGATGATCGATCGACTGAAATACAGCTTCTCCGGCCTTCCCCCGTACGACGCGTCCGTCGCCGAGACCCAGGCCGGCCTGTCGCGCCTGCTCGATGCCGCGCGACTCGACGCGGTGGTGATCACGTCGCAGGACGAGTACGTGACCGAGTACCTGCCGCGCGGCAACAACCCGCGCTACGCGGTGTCCGGCTTCGACGGTTCGGCCGGCTGCGGGATCTTCCTGAGCGCGGCGACCGCGCAGGCGCTCGGCGTGCCGCCGTTCGTGCTGTTCGTCGACGGCCGCTATCACTTCCAGGCCGACGAGCAGTGCGATCCGGCGCGTGTGCGCGTCGAGAAGCTCGGCATCGACGTGACGATCTGGCAGGCGATGGCCGACTGGCTGGTCGCGCACGCGAGCCGGCTCGCGCGGGTCGGCTACGACGCGCGGCGGATCAGCGTCGCGCAGCGCAACCGGCTGTTCGAGCGGACGCAGGCCGCGACGCTCGACTGGGCGAGCCTCGCCGATCGCGAGATCGACCGCGCGCTCGCGCTGCCGGGCTGGAACGTCGAGCGGCCGATCTTCGAGATTCCGGCAACGATGACCGGCCTGAGCGTCGCGCAGAACCTCGACGCGCTGAACCGCCGGCTCGCCGCGCATACCGGCGCGGCCGACGGCAAGACCGCGTTCTTCACCTGCGCGTCGGACGATCTCGCGTATCTGCTGAACAGCCGCGGCTATCACATCCCGAATGCGTCGTCGCACCTCGGCTTCCTGTTCGCGATCGGCGCTCAGGTGGTGTTGTTCTTGCCGGAAGGCTGCGATCGCTGCGAGGTCGCGCTCGATTCGTATCCGGCGCTGCACGTGATCCGGCGCGACGTCGCGGCGCTCGAGCGCTTCCTCGCGCAGTTCGCAATTGACCACGTGTGCTACGGCTTCGAATCGGTGAACTGCGCGCTCGTCGACGCGGTGAGCCGCGTGTGGCCGCACGCGCGGCATGCCGATTTCAACCCGGTCGAGGCGATGCGGGCGAGCAAGACGCCGGCGGTGCTCGACCAGTTCCGCCACGCGTTCGCGCGCAGCTCCGCGGCGATCGCCGAGACGATGCGCTGGGCGAAGACCGGTGAACCGGGCGTGCGCCACACCGAGTACGACCTCGCGCGCACGATCAACGACGCATACGGCGCCCGTTCGGCGGTCGCGCTGTCGTTTCCGTCGATCGCGGCGAACGGCGCGAACAGCGCATTCGCGCATTACACGGCGGCGAGCGCCGACGTCGAGCTGACCGAAGGCGAACTCGTGCTGCTCGACAGCGGCGCGTACTACGAAGCGGGCTTCGCGACGGACTGCACGCGCGTCGTGCTGCGCCGCACGCACCCGGACACGGTCGCGCAGCCGTGGCAGCGCGAGATCTACACGGTCGCGCTGAAGGCCTGCATCAAGGGGCTCGTCACGCGCTTTCCGGCGACCGCGACGGGCGGCGACGTCGATGCGCTGGTGCGGCAGGTGTGCCGCGATCATGGCCACGATTTCGGCCACGGCACCGGGCACGGCGTCGGGATTCACGTGCACGAGGGCGGCGTGCGGTTCGCGCCGGGCGCGCGGTACGGGCTGGTGCCGAATGCGGTGATTTCGGTCGAGCCGGGCATCTACCTGCCGGGCAAGGGCGGCGTGCGGATCGAGAACATCGTGATCGTGCGGCCGGACGACGCGCAGCCCGACACCGTGACGTTCGAGAACATCGTGACGGTCGGCTACGACTGGGACCTGATCGATCTGGATCTGCTGGACGACGCCGAGCGCGCGTACCTGCGCGACTACGAGCGGCTGTGCGTGGAGCGCGGCACGCAGGTCACCGCGTGTCCGCTGCTGTAACGAAGGGAAGGAAAGGGGCGCGGCCGCCGGGCGGCCGCGCGGCGCGACGTCAGCGCGCGAGCGCCGACACGCGTCCGTCGGGGCCGTACACGCCGGCCGGCGCGGGCGCCGAGCGCAGCACCGCGAGCGCGCGCTCGTTGTAGTCCATCCGGATCCGGATCAGCATCCCGTTGTTCGCATTGGCCTGGCGCGCGCGTTCGGCGGCGTGTTGCAGCAGTTGCCAGCGGCTCGCGAGGCGCGCATCGCGCTCGGCCGCCTGATCCATGCCTTTCTTGCCGGCCGGAAAGCCGAGTGCGGAAAGCTGCGTGTCGCGCGTGCGTTCGAGCTGCGCGAGCCGGTCGATCAGTTCGCTTTTCTTCTCGACGATGCCGGGCAGCATCTCGAGCGGCTCGGCCGTCGTCAGCGCCTTTTCCTCGTAGACGAGCAGGGACGCGAACGCCTCGATCGTCGCGTGTTCGTCGTTGACCGTGGCCAGCAGCTCTTCTCTCATCGCGTCATGCTCGTCGCGCCGGTGCGTGCGGTGTCGCGCGCGCCGGCAAACCGGGTGACCCGGCCACGAGGCCGGGGCTTAGCCCTGCGGGCGCTGCTGCTGCAGCAGTTCGCGGGCGGTGTTCAATACGCCGTCGGCAATCTTGTTCGCGTCGATCGTCAGCGTGCCGTCCTTCAGCGCGTCCTTGATCGACTGGACGAGACCCGTGTCGATATCGGCGTCGCCCGACGCGGATACCGACCGCAACTGGCCGGACAGACCCGACAGGTTCACGTTCGTGTCGCCGCCGGTCGATCCTGCGTCGGCGGCCTGCGCGGACGACTGGGCCGTGCCGGACGGCGCACGGGCCGCGCCGTTGCCGGTCGGCGCGAGGGGGCTCGGTTTCGGAGTGGAATCGATCTTCACGATGGGTTTCCTGTACGGTTTGACCCAGATAACGGCCGGGTCGGCCCGAACTTTAGCATCGCGAGCCCGAAATGCTCCGAATAAACAATTCTTTACATTTTTGCGGCAGATCCGTCCCTACAGCGGAATTTCGACGGTGCCGGCGTCCTTGACGATCGCCGTGACGATCTGCCCGGCCGCCATCCGCACCCGTACCGACTGGCCGGGCGCCGCATTCGCGAGCACGCTGCCCTCGGCCGAAATCGTGAAGCCGGGGCCGGCCGCGACGACCCGCACGGTCTGGCCGGCCGACACCGACGCCGCGCTCTTCAGCATGTCCTGCCGCAGCGGCAGCCCGGCCGAGATGCGCGCGAGCGCGGTCGCGCCGACGGCCTGCGCCGGATCGGTGATCACCGCGAGCGGCAGCACCGTCAGGTCGCCGTCGCGGGCGACCAGGTCGGCGGCGGAGAGCGGCTCGCCGGGCGCGATCTGGCGCGCGGCGACGTAATAGGTGGCCTGCACGGCGACCTTCGCCTGCAGGTAGACGGTCCACGGCCGCTCGCCCGCGCAGCGCACGCCGACCGTCGTGCGGCCCCACAGGCGTGCGCCGGTCGGCAAGAACGGTTCGAGCGTCGTGCAGGCGGCGAGCCCGCGCGGAAAGGCGGTCGTGACCGTCGCGGTGCTCTTGCCGGGCAGCCCGGCGATCTGCTGCTGCAGGAACGCGAGCGCCGCGCGCCGGATCGTTTCGGGGTCTTGCTGGCCGGGCGGCGTCGCGGGCTGGGGCGAGGCGGCAGCCGGGGCCGGCGTCGGGTTGGCGGAAGCGGCCGCCGTGCGTGCCGCCGCGGCGACCGACGCGGCACGGGCCGCCGCGAGGCGGGCCGAGGCTGCCGATTGCGGCGCCGGCCGCGCGAAAGCCGATGCAGGCTCGGCCGTGCCGGCGACGACCGTCGCGACGGCGGCGGGGTCCGCCGCGCGCGGCGGCGCGCCGTACCCGGCGTTCGCGCGAGCGGCTGCGTAGACGGGCAGCGGCGCGGAAGCCGGCGGCGGGACGCTCGTCACGACCATCGCGCCGGTCGATTGCGCTGTGTAGCCGCCGGCGACCGCGGCGCTCGTCGCGCCGGTCGCACGCGGCGCACCCGAAGTCGACGCGATCCCCGCATTCCCGCCGAACTGCCCGCCGCTCGCCGCATTGGCGTGCGCGAGCGCGGTTTCGGCCGTCTCGCCGCGCCCGGGAATCACGATCATCCCGTCGTCGGCGCGCACGGCGGGCGCGGCGATCCACAGCGCCGCGGCGAGCGCGAACGCACGCCGGACGTGCGTGAGCCGCCCGTTCCTGTCGCGAAGTGCGCCGCCCGTCATCGCCATGCCCCCGATCCGTTGTTCCGCTTCGCATTCTAGGGAGCCGGGGCGTCGCGCAAACGATGAATAGAGGGGGCCTTTGCCGCGTTATTCGCCCGATTGCCGGTTGCGTCCCGCGCCTACCATCGCTGTCATGGAAAAAAGCCTCTCGGGTCGCCATCCGGTGCGAGGGGCGTGCAGCGCTTCATACGGAGAGACGCACACATGCTGGACAAACTCGATGCGGAATTCGCGTTCGGCCGACAGGCGCTCGACGTGCGCGCCTATCGGCAGGAACTGCTGTCGTCGAACATCGCGAACGCCGACACGCCCGGCTACCAGGCCCGCGACGTCGATTTCGCGTCGACGCTCGCGCGCTCGCTGAAGCAGACGAGCGGCGCCCTCGCGCCCAGCAACGCCGCGCAATTGCCGATGGCGCAGCCGGCCGGCGTGACGAGCGGCATGTCGATGGTGTCGACGGCGGCGGGCCACATGGCCGGCACCGCGAAGCTGATCCCGACCGGCGGCCCGTCGGACGACTACGGCCGCGCGCAATACCGGATGCCGCTGCAGCCGTCGCTCGACGGCAACACGGTCGATCTCGACGTCGAGCGCGTGCAGTTCGCGAACAACGCGCTGCACTACGAAACCGGGATGACCGTGATGACCCAGCAGATCAAGGCGATGATCGCCGCGATCACGACGAACTCGTAACGAACTCGTAAGCGCCGCTTCCGAATCCGGAACCCAGCACAAGGAGCCTCCATGCCTTCGTTGATGAACATCTTCGGCGTCGCCGGTTCGGCGCTGTCCGCGCAATCGCAGCGCCTGAACGTGACCGCGTCGAACCTCGCGAACGCCGACAGCGCGACCGGCCCCGACGGCAAGCCGTACAAGGCCAAGCAGGTCGTGTTCGCGACCGATCCGCTCGGCGGCGCGCGCAGTGCGTCCGGCCAGGGCGTGGGCGGCGTGCGCGTGACCAAGGTGATGGACGACCCGTCGCCGATGAAATCGACCTACGACCCGGCGAACCCGGCCGCCGACGCGAACGGCTACGTGCAGATGCCGAACGTCGACCCGGTGCAGGAGATGGTGAACATGATCTCGGCGTCGCGCTCGTACCAGGCCAACGTCGAGACGCTGAACACCGCGAAGACGCTGATGCTCAAGACACTGACGATCGGCTCGTAAGCCGCGCGCCGCCCGACTTACCGAACCGACAGTTCCGACAGAAGGCCAACAGGATGACTTCCTCCAACACGACGATCGGCGGCAACGGCACCAACGTGTCGACGCTGCCGACCGACACGATGAACACCAACAACGTGTCGTCGACCAACGGCACGTCGGCGAGCGACCTGCAGGCGACGTTCCTGAAGCTGCTCGTCACGCAGTTGCAGAACCAGGATCCGACCAGCCCGGTGGACAGCTCGCAGATGACGTCGCAGCTCGCGCAGATCAACACGGTGAGCGGCATCGCGCAGCTGAACACGTCGCTCACGTCGCTGTCGACGCAGCTCGCGGCCGGCCAGCAGACGCAGGCCGCGCTGCTGATCGGCACGAACGTGCTCGCGCCGGGCAATGCGGTCGCGGTGAAGAGCGGCGCGGCGTCGCCGTTCGGCGTGTCGCTCGCGAGCTCGGTGTCGAACCTGACGATCACCGTGAAGAACTCGGCGGGCGCCGTCGTGAACACGATCAACGCGGGCGCGCAGTCGGCCGGCACGGTGCCGTTCAACTGGACGCCGACCGACGCGGCCGGCAACGCGCTGCCGGACGGCAAGTACACGGTCAGCGCGTCGTACACCGACAGCAACGGCACGCCGCACGCGGCCACGACGCTCGCGGCCGCGACGGTGCAGAGCGTGGTCAAGCAGGCGGACGGAACCGCGGGGCTCGTGCTGTCGAACGGCACGACGGTGGGGCTCACCCAGGTTGCGTCGATCTTCCCGAACACGAAGTCGTCGTCGTCCGGCGACACCACCACCAACTGATCGAGCTTTCTCGTCACGGAGAACGAAATGGGTTATCAACAGGGTCTGAGCGGCCTCGCCGGCGCATCGAACGCGCTGGACGTGATCGGCAACAACATCGCGAACGCGAACACGGTCGGCTTCAAGTCGAGCACCGCGCAGTTCGCCGACATGTACGCGAACTCGGTCGCGACGTCGGTCAACACGCAGATCGGCATCGGCACGTCGCTGAACTCGGTGCAGCAGAACTTCGGGCAGGGCACGATCAATACGACGAACTCGTCGCTCGACGTCGCGATCAACGGCAACGGCTTCTTCCAGATGTCGAATAACGGCGTGACGACGTACTCGCGCGACGGCACGTTCCAGCGCGACAAGAACGGCTTCATCGTCGACGCGCAGGGCCGTAACCTGATGGGCTACGCGGCCAACGCGGGCGGCGTGATCAACACCGCGCAGACCGTGCCGCTGCAGGCGCCGACCAACAACATCGCGCCGACCGCGACGACCAAGATCATCGGCCAGTTCAACCTGAACTCGCAGGACACGGTGCCGACCAAGACGCCGTTCAGCGCGACCGACAACACGACGTACAACTACTCGACCGCGATCCAGGTGTACGACTCGCTCGGCGGCTCGCAGGCGGTCAACATGTATTTCGTGAAGTCGGCGGCCGGCACGTGGGAAGCGTACGCGGGCGTCCAGGGCGGCGCGACGACCGATCTCGGCACGATCACGTTCGATACGTCGGGCGCGATCAAGAGCACGACGACGGGCACGCCGGCCGCGCCGACCGCGTCGCTCGGCCAGTTCCAGTTCACCGTGCCGAACACCGACGGCTCGGCGACGCCGCAGGCGCTGACGCTCGACCTGACCGGCACGACGCAGTACGGCGGCAAGGACGGCGTGAACAATCTCGCGCAGGACGGCTACGCGAGCGGCAGGCTCACCACTTACTCGATCGGCGCCGACGGCAAGCTGACCGGCAACTACTCGAACGGCCAGACCGCCGTGCTCGGCCAGATCGCGCTCGCGAACTTCAACAACCCGAACGGGCTGGTGAACCTCGGCGGCAACCAGTACGCCGAATCGTCGGCGTCGGGCGTGCCGCAGGTGTCGGCGCCGGGCAGCACGAACCACGGCACGCTGCAGGGCAGCGCACTGGAGAACTCGAACGTCGACCTGACCTCGCAGCTCGTCAACCTGATCACCGCGCAGCGCAACTACCAGGCGAACGCGCAGACGATCAAGACGCAGCAGACCGTCGACCAGACGCTCATCAACCTGTAAGCGCGGACAACCGGCAGCCATGGACCGACTGATCTATACGGCGATGACGGGCGCGTCGCAGTCGCTCGACCAGCAGGCGATCGTCGCGAACAACCTCGCGAACGCGTCGACGACGGGTTTTCGCGCGCAGCTCGCGACGTATCGCGCGGTGCCGATGAATTTCGGCGACGGCAGCAACATCGACCCGACGACGACGCGCACCTACGTGCTCGCGTCGACGCCCGGCGCCGATTACGCGCCGGGTCCGATCACGCGCACCGGCAATCCGCTCGACGTCGCGGTGCAGGGCGCGGGCTGGCTGTCGGTGCAGACGGCCGACGGCGGCGAGGCGTACACGCGCGCCGGCAACCTGCACGTCGACGAGAACGGCCAGCTCGTCAACGCGAGCAACCTGCCGGTGGTCGGCAACGGCGGCCCGATCTCGGTCCCGCCGAACGCGGAAGTGACGATCGGCAAGGACGGCACGGTGTCCGCGCTGATGCCGGGCGACCCGCCGACCGCGGTCGCGATCGTCGACCAGATGAAGCTCGTCAATCCCGATCCGGCCACGCTCACGCGCGGCAACGACGGGCTGTTCCGCACCGCCGACGGCAATCCGGCCGACGCCGACCCGAACGTGGTCGTCACGCCGAATTCGATCGAAGGCAGCAACGTGAACCCGGTGACCGCGATGGTCGCGATGATCGACAACGCACGGGCGTTCCAGCTGCAGTCGAAGCTGATCCAGACGGCCGACCAGAACGAGCAGACGGCGAACCAGCTGCTCAACTTCAGCTGAGCGATAGGGTCTGTTTACCTATGGAACGCACATGCGAATGCCCGAAATCGCTCGTAGGGCAAGAAGTGAGGAGCGCCGTTTGGCCGCGCCAAACAAGCGACGAGCGACGCCGCCATACGGGCGATTTCGGGCATTCCCGTGACATGATTTTTAATTTGGGGTTGCCACGAGAACGGCCGCTCGCCGCGTTGCGCTCCTTGCGAATACGTCCAGTATTCGCGGCGTCGCGCGCCTCGCGAGCGGCCGTTCTCGTGGCAACGCATGCGCGTTCCATAGGTAAACAGACCCTATGCCACCCCACGCAGGAGACCTGACAAATGAATCGTTCGCTCTACATCGCCGCGACCGGCATGAATGCGCAGCAGGCGCAGATGGACGTGATTTCGAACAACCTGGCGAACACCAGCACGAACGGCTTCAAGGCGTCGCGCGCGGTGTTCGAGGATCTGCTGTACCAGACCATCCGCCAGCCCGGCGCGAACTCGACGCAGCAGACCGAGCTGCCGTCGGGCCTGCAGCTCGGCACCGGCGTGCAGCAGGTCGCGACCGAGCGCCTGTACACGCAGGGCGGCCTCACGCAGACCGGCAACTCGAAGGACGTCGCGATCAACGGCGCGGGCTTCTTCCAGGTGCTGATGCCGGACGGCACCAACGCGTACACGCGCGACGGCTCGTTCCAGACCAACGCGCAGGGCCAGCTCGTCACGTCGAGCGGCTACCAGGTGCTGCCGGCGATCACCGTGCCGCAGAACGCGCAGTCGCTGACGATCGGCAAGGACGGCGTCGTGTCGGTCACGCAGCCGGGCTCGAGCAACGCGGTGCAGATCGGCTCGCTGCAGATCGCGACCTTCATCAACCCGACCGGCCTCGAGGCGAAGGGCGAGAACCTGTTCGCGGAAACGACGTCGTCGGGCGCGCCGAACGTGTCGCAGCCGGGGCTGAACGGCGCGGGCGTGCTCAACCAGGGCTACGTCGAGGCGTCGAACGTGAACGTCGTGCAGGAACTCGTCAACATGATCCAGACGCAGCGTGCCTACGAGATCAACAGCAAGGCCGTGACGACGTCCGACCAGATGCTGCAGACCGTCACGCAGATGAAGAGCTAACCGGAACGTCCCGTCGCAGCCATGAAGCAGGTTCGCCTCCCCTCGTCAGCCACCGTCCGCGCCGCGTGCGCGGTCGCGGTGGCGGCGCTCGCCGGTTGCGCGCAGATTCCGCGCGATCCGATCATCCAGCAGCCGATGACGGCGCAGCCGCCGATGCCGATGTCGATGCAGGCGCCCGGCTCGATCTACAACCCCGGCTACGCGGGGCGGCCGCTGTTCGAGGATCAGCGCCCGCGCAACATCGGCGACATCCTGACGATCATGATCGCGGAGAACATCAACGCGACCAAGTCGTCCGGCGCGAACACCAACCGGCAGGGCAACACCGACTTCAACGTGCCGACGGCCGCGTTCCTCGGCGGGCTGTTCGCGAAGGCGAACCTGTCGGCGACCGGCGCGAACAAGTTCGCGGCCACCGGCGGCGCGAGCGCGGCGAACACGTTCAACGGCACGATCACGGTGACCGTCACCAGCGTGCTGCCGAACGGCAACCTCGTGGTCAGCGGCGAGAAGCAGATGCTGATCAACCAGGGCAACGAATACGTGCGCTTCTCGGGGGTCGTCAACCCGAACACGATCTCGGGCGCGAACTCCGTCTATTCGACGCAGGTCGCCGACGCGAAGATCGAATACTCGTCGAAGGGCTACATCAACGAAGCCGAGACGATGGGCTGGCTGCAGCGCTTCTTCCTCAACATCGCGCCGTGGTGATGACGATGCAGCTGCCTCTTTCCCGCCGCCTGTCGTTCCGTGCACTCGCCGTCGCGCGGTTTGCTGCCTTCGTGCTGGCCGCGTGCGTGCTCGGCGCCGCGCCCGCGCACGCGGAGCGCCTGAAGGACCTCGCGCAGATCCAGGGCGTGCGCGACAACCCGCTGATCGGCTATGGCCTCGTCGTCGGCCTCGACGGCACGGGCGACCAGACGATGCAGACGCCGTTCACGACGCAGACGCTCGCGAACATGCTCGCGAACCTCGGCATCTCGATCAACAACGGTTCGGCCAACGGCGGCCCGTCGTCGCTGAACAACATGCAGCTGAAGAACGTCGCGGCCGTGATGGTGACGGCCACGCTGCCGCCGTTCGCACGGCCCGGCGAGGCGCTGGACGTGACCGTGTCGTCGCTCGGCAACGCGAAGAGCCTGCGCGGCGGCACGCTGCTGCTCACGCCGCTGAAGGGCGCGGACGGGCAGGTGTACGCGCTCGCGCAGGGCAACATGGCGGTCGGCGGCGCGGGCGCCAGCGCGAACGGCAGCCGCGTGCAAGTGAACCAGCTCGCGGCCGGCCGGATCGTCGGCGGCGCGATCGTCGAGCGCGCGGTGCCGAACGCGGTCGCGCAGATGAACGGCGTGCTGCAGCTGCAACTGAACGACATGGATTACGGCACCGCGCAGCGGATCGTGTCCGCGGTCAACGCGAGCTTCGGCCCGGGCACCGCGACGGCACTCGACGGCCGCACGATCCAGCTCGCCGCGCCGGCGGATTCCGCGCAGCAGGTCGCGTTCATGGCGCGCCTGCAGAACCTCGACGTGAGCCCGGACAAGGCCGCCGCGAAGGTGATCCTGAACGCGCGCACCGGCTCGATCGTGATGAACCAGATGGTCACGCTGCAAAGCTGCGCGGTTGCGCACGGCAACCTGTCGGTGGTCGTCAACACGCAGCCGGTGGTGTCGCAGCCGGGGCCGTTCTCGAACGGGCAGACGGTGGTCGCGCAGCAGTCGCAGATCCAGTTGAAGCAGGACAACGGCGCGCTGAAGATGGTGACGGCCGGCGCGAATCTCGCCGACGTCGTGAAGGCGCTGAACACACTCGGCGCGACGCCCGCGGACCTGATGTCGATCCTGCAGGCGATGAAGGCGGCCGGCGCGCTGCGCGCCGACCTGGAGGTGATCTAAATGGCAGCCACGCTCCCCAACGCAAACGACCTCACGCAGCGCTTCGCGCTCGACGTGCAGGGTTTCGACGCGCTGCGCGCGCAGGCGAAGCAGTCGCCGCAGGCCGGCGCGAAGGCGGTCGCCGGCCAGTTCGACGCGATGTTCACGCAGATGATGCTCAAGAGCATGCGCGACGCGTCGCCCGACGGCGGCCTGTTCGATTCGCACACGTCGAAGATGTACACGTCGATGCTCGACCAGCAGCTCGCGCAGCAGATGTCGACGCGCGGCATCGGCGTCGCCGACGCGCTGATGAAGCAGTTGCTGCGCAATGCGGGCGCCGGCGCGGGCGGCGACACGGCGGCCGACGTCGGTGCGGGCAGCCTGGGCGGCATGGGTGCCGGCGGCCTCGGCACGGCCGGCAACGAAGGCAGCCTCGCCGCGATGAACGCGATGGCGAAGGCCTATGCGAACGCGGCGAACAACGGCGGGCTCGCCGGCGCGCGCGGCTACTCGGCCGGCAGCGCGCTGACGCCGCCGCTCAAGGGCGCGAGCGGCGTGCAGGACGCGGACGCGTTCGTCGACCGGCTCGCGGCCCCCGCGCAGGCGGCCAGCGCGACGACCGGCATCCCGGCGCGTTTCATCGTCGGCCAGGCCGCGCTCGAATCGGGCTGGGGCAAGCGCGAGATCCGCGCGACGGACGGCTCGACCAGCTACAACGTGTTCGGCATCAAGGCGAACAAGGGCTGGACCGGCCGCACCGTGTCGGCGCTGACCACCGAATACGTGAACGGCGCGCCGCGCCGTGTGGTCGCGAAGTTCCGTGCGTACGACTCGTACGAGCACGCGATGACCGATTACGCGAACCTGCTGAAGAACAACCCGCGCTATGCGGGCGTGCTGAGCGCGAGCCGCAGCGTCGAAGGCTTCGCGCACGGGATGCAGAAGGCCGGCTATGCCACCGACCCGAATTACGCGAAGAAGCTGATCTCGATCATGCAGCAGATCGGCTGACGGGCCCGCCCGCTCCCGGTTCGCCCCCCTTTCGGACCGCGCCCGGCACCTTGCCGCGCGCGGTTTCAACGTTTGCGAGAAATAAATCGCCGTTTCGATCTAAACTTTCGGTCAGCACTGCCGCTAAGTGTGAGAGACCTGCGACCGGGCCCCCGTTCTGGCCCGGTTTTATTGCGCACCGGTTGCCCCGGGCGCCCATGACAAGAAAGACCGGCTAGCCATGAATATCGAAACGTCGACGGACCCCAGCCTGGATGCAGGCCACTCCGGGCCCGACTATGCCCGCCGCAATCCGCTGGAAATCGGCGTGCAGCTGCGCAACCTGGTGAACCGCGGCGATTTCCTGACCGTCCAGTATCCGGGCGGCCAGCTCGTCACGCGTCTGCTGGAGGTCGATGTCGGCGCGCGGACGTTCACGTTCGACTGGGGCGCGCTGTCCGAGCAGAACGCCGGCATCCTCGGCGCGTCGCACTGCACGTTCGCGGCCGCGCCGGAGGGCGTGCGCGTCGAATTCACCACGGGCACGCCGCGCGAGACGCGCTACGAGGGGCTGCCCGCGTTCGTCGCCGATTTCCCCGACGTGCTGGTGTGCATCCAGCGCCGCGAATATTTCCGCGTCGACGCGCCGATCGTCGATCCGTTCCTGTGCCGCGGCAAGCTGCCGGACGGCGAAAGCTTCCTGTTCGAGGTGCACAACCTGTCGCTCGGCGGCGTGGGGCTGCGCACGGCCGACGAGCGCGTCGAGGCGCTCGAGGTCGGCACGCTGTTGCCGGACGTCGAGCTCGAGCTGACCGGCCACGGCAAGCTGTCGCTCGACCTGCAACTGGTGTCGCAGCGCTCGACGCAGATGCCGAACGGGTCGCGCCGCTACCAGCTCGGTTTTCGCTACATGTCGCTCCCGGGCAGCGCGGAGAACACGCTGCAGCGGTTGATCACGCAACTCGAAATGAAGCGCCGCTCGCTCGCGCGGGCCTGACGCGCATCCGGCGGGAGGCCCCCACGGGCCGCCCGCGCAGCGCTGCCGGCGCCCTCGGTCGGCCGCGTTCAGCGGCGACGCACGCCCGTGCGCCGCGCGTGCATTTTTTCCTCAATTTTTTCGATCCGCGGCCGTTATACCGGGAGTCACGCAACCCGGCGGCCGCAGCGCGGCCGGCTCATCAGGATCGCGCATGTCCAACACACTCATGAACCTCGGCGTCAGCGGCCTGAATGCCGCGCTCTGGGGCCTCACGACGACCGGCCAGAACATCAGCAACGCCGCGACGCCCGGCTATTCGGTCGAACGCCCCGTCTATGCCGAGGCGAGCGGGCAGTACACCAGCAGCGGCTACATGCCGCAGGGCGTGAACACCGTCACCGTCCAGCGCCAGTACAGCCAGTACCTGAGCGACCAGCTGAACGGCGCGCAGACGCAGGGCGGCGCGCTGTCGACGTGGTACTCGCTCGTCGCGCAGCTGAACAACTACGTCGGCAGCCCGACGGCCGGCATCTCGACCGCGATCACGAGCTATTTCACCGGGCTGCAGAACGTCGCGAACAATGCGTCCGATCCGTCGGTGCGGCAGACCGCGATCAGCAACGCGCAGATTCTCGGCGACCAGCTGAAGGCGGCGGGCCAGCAATACGACGCGTTGCGCCAGAGCGTGAACACGCAGCTCACCAGCACCGTGTCGCAGATCAACACGTACACCGCGCAGATCGCGCAGCTGAACCAGCAGATCTCGGCGGCGAGCAGCCAGGGGCAGCCGCCGAACCAGCTGATGGACCAGCGCGACCTCGCGGTGTCGAACCTGTCGAGCCTCGCCGGCGTGCAGGTCGTGCGCAATGACAGCGGCTACAGCGTATTCCTCGCGGGCGGCCAGCCGCTCGTCGTCGCCGACAAGAGCTACCAGCTTGCGACCGTCACGTCGTCGTCCGATCCGAGCGAGCTCACCGTCGTGTCGCAGGGCATCGCCGGCGCGAATCCGCAGGGGCCGAACCAGGCGCTGCCGGATGCGTCGCTGTCGGGCGGCGCGCTCGGCGGCCTGCTCGCGTTCCGCCGTCAGACGCTCGACCCGGCGCAGGCGCAGCTCGGCGCGCTCGCGACCAGCTTCGCCGCGCAGGTCAACGCGCAGAACGCGCTCGGCGTCGATCTGGCGGGCAAGCCGGGCGGCAACCTGTTCACGGTGGCGAACCCGACCGTCTATTCGAATCAGGGCAACACCGGCAACGCGTCGCTGTCCGTGTCGTTCGCCAATGCGTCGCAGCCGACGACGAGCGACTACACGCTGTCGTACGACGGCACGAACTACACGCTGACCGACCGCGCGAGCGGGTCGGTGGTCGACCAGAAGGCGGGTCCGATGCCGGTCTCGCTCGGCGGGCTGAACTTCTCGTTCTCGTCCGGCGCGATGAATGCCGGCGACCAGTTCACAGTGCTGCCGACGCGCGGCGCGCTGACCGGCTTCGGCCTCGCGACCACGAGCGGCTCGGCGATCGCGGCCGCGTCGCCGGTGGTCGCTGCGGCATCGAAAACCAACATCGGCACGGCAAAGATCACGCAGGGCGCGGTGAGCGCCGGCTACCAGGTGCCGACGACGCCGACCAAGCTGACCTACGACGCGGCGTCGCAGTCGCTGTCGGGCTTCCCGGCCGGGACCACGGTGACGATCGCGGGCACCCCGCCGACCTCGGTGACGATCACGAGCCCGACCGACAGCGTGCCGTACAACGCGACGGCCGGCGCGAAGCTGACGATCAACAGCACCACGCAGCCGGCTCCGGCGGGCGTGATGAACGGCGTGACCGTCACGCTGTCCGGCGCGCCGTCGGATGGCGACACGTTCACGATCGGACCGTACGCGGGCGGCACGAGCGACGGCTCCAACGCACAAGCGTTGTCGCAGCTCGTCACCGCGAAGGCGCTCGGCGGCGGCACGACGACGCTGACCGGTGCGTATGCCAACTACGTGAACGCGATCGGCAACACGGCGAGCCAGCTGAAGTCGTCGAGCGCCGCGCAGACTTCGCTCGTCGGCCAGATCACGACCGCGCAGCAGTCGGTGTCGGGCGTGAACCAGAACGAGGAAGCGGCGAACCTGATGCAGTACCAGCAGCTTTACCAGGCGAACGCGAAAGTGATCCAGACGGCGGCGACGCTGTTCCAGACCGTGCTCGGCCTGTTCAACTGACCGGATTCGAGGGATAGAAGCGATGCGAATTTCCAGCGCCCAGTTCTTCCAGCTGAACGTTTCACAGATGAACGATCAGCAGGCGCAGCTCGCGCAGCTGTATCAGCAGATTTCGAGCGGCACGAGCCTGCAGACGCCGGCCGACAACCCGGTCGGCGCGGCGCAGGCCGTGCAGCTGTCGATGACGTCGGCGACGCTGTCGCAGTACGCGACCAACCAGACCACCGCGCTCGCGTCGCTGCAGGCCGAGGACCAGGCGCTGCAGAGCGTGAGCAGCGTGCTGACCGGCGTGCAGACGCTGGTCGTGCGTGCCGGCGACGGCTCGCTGGCCGACAGCGACCGCTCGGCGCTCGCGACGCAGCTGCAAGGCTATCGCGACCAGCTGGTGACGCTCGCGAACTCGAACGACGGTGCCGGCAATTACCTGTTCGCCGGCCTGAACAATTCGACGGCGCCGTTCACGGCCAGCCCGAACGGCAGCATCAGCTACGTCGGCGACTCGGGCACGCGCCAGGTGCAGATCGCCGATTCGAGCAGCGTGTCGCAGGGCGACGCCGGTTCGGCGGTGTTCATGTCCGTGCCGTCGCTCGGCAGCGCGCAGGTTCCGTCGGCCGGCGCCGGCAACGTCGGCACCGGCGCGATCAGCGCGGTGACGGTGACGGATCCGTCCGCCGCGACCAACGATCACCATTTCACGATCACGTTCGGCGGCACGCCCGCCGCGCCGACCTACACGGTGACCGACAGCTCGGCCAAGCCGCCGACCACGACGCCCGCGCAGGCCTACACGTCGGGTGCGTCGATCGCGCTCGGCAGCGGGATGACGGTGGCCGTATCGGGCACGCCGAGCACCGGCGATACGTTCGCCGTGACGCCCGGCCCGCAGGCGAGCGGCGGCGCCGACATCTTCTCGACGCTCGACTCGATGATCGCGGCGCTGAAGACGCCGGTGACCGGCAACCCTGTCGCGGCCGTGTCGCTGAAGAACGCGCTGATGACCGGGTCGATCAAGGTCGGCAACACGATGCGCAACGTGACGACGATCCAGGCATCCGTCGGCGGCCGCGAGCAGGAAGTGAAGGCGATGCAGGCCGTCACGCAGACCGCGTCGCTGCAGACGACCAGCAACCTGACGGACCTGACCAGTACCAACATGGTCACGACGATCAGCCAGTACCTGCAGGTGCAGAACGCGCTGACCGGCGCGCAGAAGGCGTACGTGCAACTGCAGAACCTGTCGCTGTTCCAGTACATCAATCCGTGATGCACGACGCGCCGGCCGCGATGTGAGCGCATGCTTACTTCGCGGCCGGCGCGTGCCGCCGCCAGCCGCGCATCATGCGCGGACGGGCGCTTCGCCGGGCCGCGCGGTCGCGCACCGGTTCTCTCGCGCGGCCTGCCGCGTTCTCGTTTGGCCGATCCTGCTTGCCGGTTCGCTTGCCAGCCCCATTTCCGCTCCGTAAACTCGCGCCAGATTCCAGACCGGCGCATCCTTCGCAGCCGGCGACCGACGACCGACAGGAGCGCTTTTCCCATGTCCGATTCCTACTTCCCGCGCTGGCGGGTCCAACCGACCGGCGCGGCCTCGCGCGTGGTCGGCCCCGACGAGCGCCTCGCGTGGCCGCAAATGGTCGCGATGGGCGTGCAGCACGTCGTCGCGATGTTCGGTTCGACCGTGCTCGCGCCGCTGCTGATGGGCTTCGACCCGAACCTGTGCATCTTCATGTCGGGCATCGGCACGCTGCTGTTCTTCGTGCTGGTCGGCGGGCGCGTGCCGAGCTATCTCGGCTCGAGCTTCGCGTTCATCGGCCTCGTGATCGCGGTGACGGGCTACGGCGGCAGCGGCCCGAACCCGAACATTCCGGTCGCGCTCGGCGGGATCGTCGCGTGCGGCGTCGTGTACGTCGCGCTCGGTGCGCTGGTGCAGGCGATCGGCACGCGCTGGATCGAGACGCTGATGCCGCCCGTCGTGACCGGCGCGGTGGTCGCGGTGATCGGGCTGAATCTTGCGCCGATCGCGGTCAAGGGCGTGTCGGGCTCGACCTTCGAATCGGTGATGGCGCTCGTCACGGTGCTGTGCGTCGGTGGCGTCGCGGTGTTCGCGCGCGGGATGATGCAGCGCCTGCTGATTCTCGTCGGGCTCGTGATCGCATACGTAATCTATGCGATCGCGACCAACGGGATGGGCCTCGGCAAGCCGATCGATTTCGCGATCGTCTCGCATGCCGCGTGGTTCGGTGTGCCGAGCTTCCGCGCGCCGGTGTTCGATCCGCACGCGATGCTGATGCTCGCGCCGATCGCGGTGATCCTGGTCGCGGAGAACCTCGGCCACATCAAGGCCGTCAGCGCGATGACGGGGACCAACCTCGACCGCTACGTCGGCCGCGCGTTCATCGGCGACGGGCTCGCGACGATCGTGTCGGGCAGCGTCGGCGGCACGGGCGTGACCACCTACGCGGAGAACATCGGCGTGATGGCCGTCACGCGGATCTACTCGACGCTGGTATTCGCGATCGCCGCGCTGATCGCGATCGGGCTCGGTTTCTCGCCGAAGTTCGGCGCGGTGATCCAGACGATCCCGGGCCCCGTGCTCGGCGGCGTGTCGATCGTCGTGTTCGGGCTGATCGCGGTGACGGGCGCGCGGATCTGGGTCGTCAACAAGGTCGACTTCTCCGACAACCGCAATCTGATCGTCGCGGCTGTCACGCTCGTGCTCGGCGCCGGCGACTTCTCGCTGAAGATCGGCGGCTTCGGGCTCGGCGGGATCGGCACCGCGACGTTCGGCGCGATCATCCTGTACGCGATCCTGCGCAAGGAGAAGGAGCCGGGGCCGGTGGTGTGATGCGGGAGCGGGCGGTGCGATGCCGCCTGCGGGCGCACGTGTGAACGGTAAACCCGTGGGGAGTGCGGGCGTTCGCCGGGACACTCATAGCCCGGTATCTCGGAATAGATGCCCCTGATTCGCTGCAAACGGACGCAAGCGGTTCTTGAGGGCGCCATTGGGTTGGAATCGATTTGGCCTCGCGACGTTTCGTATGCTGTCAGGTCGGCTGAAAATACTTCAGCGGTTCTCGTGAGCCCCGTGTGCAACTTCACAATTAGTAACCGTGCCGGAGGCACGGTCGTCGGGTCTTCCCTCAATAAAGGATCCGATGTCGGCTCATATGGCGTTCGGTTGCACTGTACGCGACCGCCGTCCGTTCAATATTCCTGACAGTTTTCCTCGTGCGCCTCAGCGAGGCTTTGTGGTACACGTCTGAGCTTATCGCTGCACTCGGGCACGAGCAGGTTCCGCCCCATGCGCAGGCATACTCACGAAGGCCACACGGGGTGCTGCACTCGGCTTCGTGACTATTCGTCTGGCGATTCAGTCCGGTGTTCGACTCAAACCGTCGCAAGTCAGCAAGCTTGCCATTCGCAACTGGGCTTTACAGCAAGCCCGGGAGTTGGGTGTCAAGCTGGACGGCAACCGGACCGAACAGCGCGCGTCGGCGACCCAAGTCGGGAAGCAGGTTCTGAGGACGGCACCACCGAGTGATCCGAATATCGTCGCCTACGAGATGGACGTCGATGCGCTGGTCCGGGACGGGAAGTTGGAGGCCAGCGTGATCAAGGCCGTTAAAGTTCCGGGAGTGGACTCAGCAAAGAAGTGGCTCAATTCGTCAACCGAGTTCAATTTGAGCGTCGTGACTGTAATCTTCCAGATGACCACGCTCACGTTTGCTGTCCTAGATTGGAAGGATCGAGATCAGTTCAATCAGACCGAAACCACTCTGAAGGGCATTGGTGCTGTTGTTGCGATCGTGGGCACCCTCGTTGAATACTCGTCGGAGACCGTAGTGAAAACGCCGGCTCATCCGTTGTCAGCGTATCTCATGAAAGCGTGGGGCGTCTCCAAGGGAGGCGCTGAGGCGGGGGTAAAGTTTGGCCGTGGACTCGGCGCGGCCGCAGGCATCTTCTTGGCCGGGTATGACATTTTCAAGAATATGCCTGAAGCGTGGAACAATGGCGAAAAGAATCTCTCCAGCCTTTCTTTGGCAAGTGGAATTCTTGGGGCATATGTAGCAGCCGCAGCGCTCTTCAGCCTGCCCCTTTTCTGGCCTGTTTTGATCCTCTCGATTTTGGTTGGTATCACGATCGCGATTTTCAAGGCGTCAGCACTTAAGGACTGGGTATCACGCTGCAAATTCAGCAGGGGTGAACACTACGATTCGCTTGAGGCAGAACTCAAGGCGTTCACCTCGGCCGCAGGAGGTTGATATATGGATGAGCGCGTCATGAAGAAGTGCACTGGGAAGCGGATACCAGAGTGGGATTTGGCGCATCGCTTGCCGATTAATCGTTCTGTTGGTCCGGATGTGCAGGATTTCGGCTCGACGTTCAGCGTCAATTCAACCTACATGGACGTGATTGAGCCGTCCTTTCTCGAAAAGCAGTGGTTCGTCACCGGTGTCGCGTTCGCTTTCCTGTGCATGGGGATCGGGCCATATGTCTACGTCCTTACTCATTCAAATGGGGCGTCAGGCGACTTCGTAATGAACTGTCTAGCGATAGCGGCGATGGTCCTTTTCGGTTCAGTAGTCTGGAAGCTCGGGCGCGGGCTTTTCTTTGGTCTACGTTATCGCCCGATCCGCTTTCATCGCGACACCCGCAAGCTGTTTGCGATTCGCGCTCGCCGCTTCTTCGCTAAGTCCGGCGAGGGTGATGTCGTTTGGGAAGCACCGTGGACGGAAGATTCGATCTTTTGTCTGCACCGCGAAGACACGTCCTTCGGCACGATCTTCCACATCCGGCACTATACGGTTGACGACCACGGCAATGTCACTCGCGTATTCTCGATCGGCCGCGAATGGACTGGCAAGCGGCAAGTGGAAATGGCACTCGCGCAGTGGAACTACTGGTGCGCATACATGAATGACGGCCCGAACGGCTTGCCCAAACCGATGCTGTTTCACACGCAGCATGAGACGCCGCGCGAGTCGTTCCTGTTTTCGTTGTATAGCTTTGGGATGCGCGCGCCGGTCTTCATTCGTCTGTTGATGATGCCGCTGATTCTGGTTTTCACCGTCATGCGAATCCTTGCGAATGCAACGTGCCGCGATCCCGTCTGGCCCACCACGATCGAGCAAATCTCCGCGATCGCTCCCGACGATCTTTACGCGGAACCCCGCTCCGGAACGCCTGTCGGATGGGGCGATACTGTGCTGGCTCAACAGCGCGGCGAGTACCCGAATGATCCGAAAGCACGGGTCGAAGACTGGACGGGAGAACCCGATGGCGGGACGTATGCAGCAGCTTGGCTCGAGAATCCTGATGCCAACATGATGCACGCAGCGGCCCGTAGCTAACGGTGATTGATGACGAGGGTTTTCGGCATGACAGAAAGGCGAATCGTAGCAACGCTAGCCACCGCGCCTGCATTGTTCGTCGGATGCACACCAAGTGCGTCTGCAAAGTTCGATGCTGCGGAAAAGCGGTTCGGGCCGCACTGTCCGATGCCCGGGACATCGAGTTTTTCGACCTATACGAAAGTACTCCCGATTTGCATGGAATAAGTCAAACGCCGAACGACAAGCGCACGTTCATTTGTGGATACGCCGCCTACAAAAAACAGGATGGCAAACCAAGTCGAGTGCGCTTTATCTATGCCCATTCGGATGATCCGTCTCTCGCCGACTATGGCCCGCTCAACGTGGAGAAGCCTGAATTGAATTACGGGATTCGCGATGAAAGCAGTGGAGGCAGGTACGCGACCGCGTTCGAATTCTCCGGATGGAATCGAGTTTGCGCCAATCGGCTCGCCGAAATCGAACAGCTCTACGATCGCCACGTCGTCGGCCTCGCGATTCTCGACGCCGAGGCGGCCGGATCAGTCCCATAGGACTGTGGTGACGACGGTGACAAATCGCGACTTGCCCGCGCGTCTGCCGATCGGCAATTCGGCGGGCGATTTGCTGCTCGAAAGCAAAGCGCTGGATTGTCCGATCCAGTTGATCACTCGACCGACATTGACGGCCGAGCTAGCGCGCGGCAACGGCGCACTGTGGCGCGTGCTGTCTACGTTATCGCCGCATCCGCTGGACCTGACGCGGGACGGGTTATCGGGGCTGAAAGCGTTCCTGCGGCTCCACGCGGTGCGCACGACGCCGCTCGCGCAGCGCTGTATTGACGCGATTACCGACCTGGACTACAAGCCGGCAATGAAATGGATGTCGCTGGATAATCAGTTTCCGTCGTTCGTGCGCGGCATCGAAATCATGTTGTCGCTTGACGAGACCGCGCTGCGCGAAGTTGGTCAAATCGTGTTCACGAAACTGCTCGAACGGTTTTTCGCGCAGTACGGGCCGACGAACAGTTATGTTCAACTGGTGGTCCGTTCGGCGCAGACCGGCCGGGAACTGACGCGAGGCGCGGCCATGCCCGGTACGCAGCCGCTGATCTGAGCGCATCGGCCGGGATTCTCGTCACGGAGGTGATGCGACGATCCGGAGCACCCGGACCAAGCGCTCGGCCGTTTGTCGTCTGATCTGGGCCGGCGGCGCAACGCCGCCGATCACCTCCCGCCGATCGCTTGCGTTACGCGCCGGTATTCGACTGCCCCTGCAACCACGCACAGAATTGCGCGACGAGCGGATCGTCGGCCGGCGCGCCCGGCGCGATCCACCAGTAGCTGCGCGTCGCGATGCGCGGCCCGTCGAGCGGCATCACCAGGCGCCCGCTCGCGAGCTCGTCGTCGATCAGCGGCAACGGCCCGAGCGCGACGCCCAGCCCGTCGACGGCCGCCTGCAGCGCCAGGTAGAAATGGTCGAACGACTGTCGTTTGCGCCCCTTCATCGCGACGCCCGCCGCCGCGAACCAGTCGCGCCAGCCTTCCGGCCGCGTATCCGAATGCAGCAGCACGTGCCGCGCGAGATCGTCCGCGCGCGTGATCGGCGCGCGCTTGAGCAACGCCGGGCTGCAGACCGGAATCACGCTTTCGTCGAGGAAGTGGCCGCTCGTGCAGTTCGGCCAGGGGCCGGGGCCGCGGCGGATCGCGACGTCGAAGCCGTTCAGCGTGTCGAGCGGCGCGTTCGACGTCGACAGCTTCAGCTCGACGTTCGGCACGTCGCGCTGAAACCGCGACAGGCGCGGCAGCAGCCATTTCATCGCGAAGGTCGGCAACGCGTTGATGCGCAGCACGCGCGCCGCGCCGGTATTGCGCAACTGCTCGGTGGCGAGCGCGATGCTGTCGAACGCCGCGCGCACGGTGTCCAGGTAGCGGCGGCCTTCGTCGGTGAGCTTCACGCGCTTGCCGTAGCGGTGGAACACCGGCTTGCCGAGCCACGCCTCGAACCCGGCGATCTGCCGGCTGATGGCACCGTGAGTCACATGCAGCTCGTCGCCGGCGGCGCTGAAGCTTTCATGTCGTGCCGCGGCTTCAAAGGCCCGAAGCGCGGAAAAGGGCGGGAGATCGCGTGGCATGCTTGTGATTTTAGATCACAAGGGCGCGCCGATAAAATCGTTTTACCGGCATCCTGAACGGCGGTAACCTCGATTCACCGTTTGATGAGGATCCCCATGCAATCCGGTTTTCCGCCTGCCTCGCCGCCGCCTGCCGCGTCCCCTCGCAGCGTCGGCCTCGCCGAGCTGTTCGCCGGCTTCCTGTCGCTCGGCCTGATGTCGTTCGGCGGCGCGTTGCCGTTCGCGCGGCGCACGATCGTCGACGAGCGCAAGTGGCTCACCGCCGACGAATTCACCGATCTGCTAGGCCTGTGCCAGTTCCTGCCGGGTGGCAACGTGATCAACCTGTCGGTCGCCGTCGGCATGCGCTTTCGCGGCGTCGCCGGCGCGTTCGCCGGGATTCTCGGGCTGATCGCGGGCCCGACGCTCGTCGTCGTCGCGCTTGGCGTGCTGTACGCGAAGACGCAGAACGATCCGCGCGTGCAGCACCTGTTCGCGGGGCTCGCCGCCGCGGCGGCCGGGCTGCTCGTCGCAATGGCCGTGAAGGTCGCGAAGCCGCTGCTTCGGGCGCCGCGCAAGGCGGCGGCGATTGCGGCGCTCGCATTCGTCGCGATCGCGGTGCTGCGGCTTCCGCTCTTGCCCACGATGCTGGTGCTGACGCCCGTCAGCATCTGGCTCGCGTCGCGCCGCCGCGAGGCCGGCGCGTTGCGGCCGGCGCCGGCTGCCGCGCGCGGCACGCACGATTCGCACGACTCACCCCACGCGCAACAGGAGCGCCGGCCATGAGCGACACGCTGATCGCCATCGCGACGATCTTCAGCCAGTTGTCGCTGCTCGCGTTCGGCGGCGGCAACACGATCCTGCCGGAGATGCAGCGGCAGGTCGTGGACGTGCACCACTGGATGAGCGCGCACGAGTTCACCGCGCTGTTCGCGCTGGCCCAGGCGGCGCCGGGGCCGAACATGATGATCGTGTCGCTGGTCGGCTGGCACGTGGCCGGCTGGGCCGGGCTGCTCGTCGCGTCGGTCGCGAAGTTCGGGCCGTCGTCGATCGTCACGGTGCTCGCGCTGCATGCGTGGGAGCGCTTTCGCGACCGGCCGTGGCGTCGCTACGTGCAGCAGGGGATGATGCCGGTGACGGCCGGGCTCGTCGCGGCCAGCGCGGTGCTGATTTCCGAGGCGTCGAACCGCACCGCGATCCAGTGGGGCATCACGGCCGCGTGCGCGGTGCTGGCATGGCGCACGCGCATCCATCCGCTGTGGCTGCTCGCGGGCGGCGCGCTGATCGGGCTCACGGGCATCGGGCAGTGAGCGGCGGCCGGTAGCCGGCGCAGTAGCCGGTATACTCGGCCGGTCTTTCGGCCCGGCCACTCGCAACGGCGTGCGAGCGGCCATGTTGCCCGCAGGCAACGGCGCTTGCGGAGCCGGCCACTACATTTATGGTGCGGCAGGCGAGCGGGGCGCCGTGGCCGCGCGCAAGTCGCGGTGTCCGGCGCTCGCCGCAACCGCGGAATTTCGCACCGCCCGCCGCGCGCGGCCGGGCGGCGCGCACCACGGAGGATCGATGGATCTCGACGGCGCCAGCCGCAATCTCACTGTCGCCGCATTGCTGACACTGTCCGGCGGCTACCTCGACGCGTACACGTACGTCGGCCACGGCCACGTGTTCGCGAACACGATGACCGGCAACGTCGCGCTGCTCGGCATCAACCTGTCGGCCGGCGAATGGGCCGCCGCGCTGCATCACGTGCCGCCGCTCGGCGGCTTCGTGCTCGCGGTGTTCGTCGCGCACCTGCTCGGCCTGGCCGCGCAGCGCGGCTGGATGCGGCATACGGCGTTCGTGAGCCTGATCGTCGAAATCGCGTTTCTCGGCGTGGCCGCGAGCGGCCTCGTCGGCGCGTCGAGCGCATGGCTGATTCCGGGCATCTCGTTCGTCGCGACGCTGCAGACGCTGTCGTTCACCCATCTCGAGGAACTGTCGTACACGTCGGTGATGACGACCGGCAACCTGCGGCGCGCCGCGCAGAAGCTGTTCGTCGGGCTGATTCCGCGCTACGACGCGGGCGCGCTGCACGATTCGGCGCTGCTCGCGACGATCAGCTTCTGTTTCCTGGGCGGCGCGGTGGTCGGCGGCCTCGTGACGCGGCTCGTGCCGGACATCGCGCTGTGGGGCGCCGTGCTGCTGCTCGTCGGCGCATTCGCGGAAATCGTGCGACGTGCGTGGCGTCGCGCCGGGAACCGCGGTGCGGATGGCGAGGGCGGCAACGGCGACGCGGGCGGCAGCAGCGACGGCGCGACGCAAGCGGCCTGACGGCAGGCGGGCAAGCTTCAACCCGCAACCCGCCGCAACGAGCGCACCGGCAATTGCGCCGCGATCCGCGTGACCACGCCGCACCATTGCCAAACCTCGCCGCGCCGCGTGCCCGCCGGTACCGCCGCGCACCGTGCCACCGCCGCGCGACACGGCCCCGGCGCGGGAACCGTTGTTCCCGGACGACAATCGCGCAATTGCCGGGTATTTCAATTTCTTTCAGCGTTCGCACTCGTCTTATGATTCAGCCCACATCGCGCGCGCCATGAGCGTGTGCGATCGCCACCCGGCTGCGCACGCGGCCGGTCATGAATGGAGACACCTAAAAAAGGAACGCTCATGAAGCAGACCACCCGACTCGCAGTCATCGCAGGGGGCGCGGCGCTGGCCTTCGCCAGCCAGTACGCAGCAGCACAAAGCTCGGTCACGCTGTGGGGCGTCGCCGATGCCAGCATCCGTTACCTGACCAACGCCAACGCGAAGAACGACGGTCTGCTGTCGATGACCAACGGCGCGATCACGAACAGCCGCTTCGGCATCTACGGCACGGAAGACCTCGGCGGCGGCCTGAAAGCGGTGTTCAACCTCGAGAGCGGCGTGAACCTGCAGAACGGCGCATTCGCCGACAGCGGCCGCCTGTTCAACCGCGCGGCGTACGTCGGCCTGCAGAGCCCGTACGGCACCGTGACCCTCGGCCGCCAGAAGACGCCGCTGTTCGACCTGCTGGCGGATACCTACGATCCTCTGACCGTCGGCAACTACCTCGAAAACGCATGGCTGCCGGTCGCACTCGGCGGCGGCCTGTATGCGGACAACCAGATCAAGTACACGGGCAAGTTCGAGGGCCTGACGGCGAAGGCGATGTACTCGACCGGCACCAACTACGAATCGACCGGCGCCGGCGGCTTCTCGGGCCAGATTCCGGGTTCGCTCGGCAAGGGCAACGCGTGGGGCGTGTCGCTGTCGTACGTGATGGGCCCGCTCAGCATCGCGGCCGGCGCGCAGCAGAACAGCGACAACTCGGCGCGCAAGCAGACGATCTATCACGCGAACGTCGTGTACGCGTTCAGCAAGGCGAAGATCTACGCGGGCTACCTGCGCTCGAAGGACGACACGGGCTTCGTCGACAGCCTGCTCGCGCAGCAGACGATTCCGGTCGCGAAGGGCACGGGCCGCATCGACGACGGTCCGTTCGCGGGCGTCAGCTGGCAGGTCAGCGCGCCGCTGACGCTGACGGGCGCGTTCTACTACGACCACATGCGCAATGCGATGACGACGAACGGCACGCTCGCGAGCGGCAATCGCTACGCGATCGTCGGCATCGCCGAGTACGCGCTGAGCAAGCGCACCGAAATCTACGGCACCGTCGACTTCAACAAGACGAACGGCGCGGCGAACGTCGAGCTGCCTGGCCGCAGCAACCAGACGGGCATCGCGATCGGCCTGCGCAATATCTTCTGACGAACGTCGGAACATGCATGTGCCGGCATCGTCCGGCGCACATCGAAGAGGCTCCGCGGAGCCTCTTTTTTTTTCGTCACGCGCGCTTCATACGCGCACCCGACTATTCGGCAGACGCTCCATTGCGGAAGTCCCGCGCCGTAAGCGATCCGTCGGCAATCCACAACATACTTTTACAGTCCGCGCGCGGGCTTTCCGCTACGCTGCGTGCATCGCGCGTTGCACGCCGCCCGGCATGCGCGCGCGTCGTTTCGCTGGCGCGCCGCGAGCGCGGCCAGCCGGTGCGTAACTTGTGTATCCGGCGATGACAAACGCGGTCCGCCGGTTTTCTTTCGTGGGACGATGCGCTGACGATTTTCTTGAAAGGGGATGACGATGGGTATCCTGAACGTCGTGGGCGAGATCGCCGGCGCAGTCGCCGCCGTCGAAGGCGTGGAAAAGGTGGATCCGGATGCGGGCCTGCTGACCAAGGCGGCCGCGGCCGTCGCCGGTTTCAAGGGCGCGGAGGCGATCGAAGGCCTGCTCGAGAAAAAGGACGAGCAGCCGCAGCAGGCGGACGATACGCAGGCGACGGACGGCAGCGACACGTCGCAGGCATGAGCATGGCGGCCGGTCCGGCCGCGGGCGCGCCCTTCGCGCGCCCGGGCCGACCGGTGCCGCGCAATCGGCAGGTCGGGCATGCGGTCGATCGGTGACGCATGGCACAACCGCCAGCCGGTTTGACCGGCGAGAGGCCTCGTCTCTCGCCGTTTTTTGTTGGGCGCGCGGCACGCACCATGCGCCGCACGAATCCCCGAATCTTGCTATCGTCACCCCATCCGAACTGCGATGAGGGAATGCGATGGATTTCGACTATGACCTGTTCGTCATTGGCGCCGGCTCGGGCGGCGTGAGGCTCGCGCGCATGTCCGCGTCATACGGCGCACGCGTCGGCATAGCGGAAGAAGAGCAGATCGGCGGCACCTGCGTGCTGCGCGGCTGCATCCCGAAGAAACTGCTGGTCTACGCATCGCACTACCCGCACGAAGTCGACGACGCGAAGGGCTTCGGCTGGACCTTCGGCGCCGGCACGCTCGACTGGCCCGCGCTGATCGCCGCGAAGGATCGCGAGATCAACCGGCTGAGCGACATCTACATCAGCCTGCTGCGGCAATCGGGCGTCGACATGCACGCCGGCCGCGCGACGCTCGTCGATGCGCATACCGTCGCGATCGGCGAGCGCACGATCCGCGCGCGCCACATCGCAATCGCGACCGGCTCGCGGCCGTCGCTGCCGCCGCGGCCCGGCATCGAACATGCAATCACGTCGCGCGAGGCGCTGTCGCTCGCGACGCTGCCCAAGCGCATCGCGGTGGTCGGCGGCGGCTATATCGCGGTCGAATTCGCGGGCATCTTCAACGGCTTCGGCAGCCACGTCGACCTGTTCTATCGCGGCGAAAAGATCCTGCGCGGCTTCGACGACGACGTGCGTCAGTTCCTGACCGACGAGATGACGAAGCAGGGCGTCACGATTCATCCGCGCGCGGTGATCGAATCGATCGAGCGCACGAGCGACGGCACGCTGTTCGTGCATGTCGGCGACACGCGGCACGGGCCGTACGATCAGGTGCTGTATGCGACCGGCCGCGTGCCGAACGTCGACGGGATCGGGCTCGAGCAGGCGGGCATCCTGCTCGATGCGCGCGGCGCGATTGCCGTCGATGCGTATTCGGCGACGTCGGTGCCGTCGATCCACGCGATCGGCGACGTCACGTCGCGGCCGCAGCTCACGCCGGTCGCGACGCGCGACGCAGGCTTGCTCGCGCGCACGCTGTTCGGCGGGTCGCGCGTGGCGGTCGATCATGCGTACGTGCCGTCGGCCGTGTTCAGTCAGCCGGAGGTCGCGACGGTCGGCCTGACCGAGGCCGATGCGCGTCGCACGCTTGGCGACGTCGACATCTACCGCACGTCGTTCAAGGCACTGCGCCACACGCTGTCGGGCCGCGACGAGCGCACGCTGATGAAGCTCGTCGTCGCGCGCGACAGCCAGCGCGTAATTGGCGCGCACATGGTCGGCCGCGATGCGGGCGAGATCATCCAGGGCATCGCGATCGCGATTCGCGCGGGTGCGACGAAGGCGCAGTTCGACGACACGATCGGCATTCATCCGACGGCGGCCGAGGAGTTCGTGACGATGCGGCAGAAGGTGGCCGATTAGCGGAAACGGACACCGCACGCGCGTTTGCACCGATGCCCGCGCGTGCGGCTCGCCTGCCAGGGTGCGTATCGGCCGATCGGTCGTCCGTTCACGGCAATGCCGAAGGCCCGTGCGCGCCGGAGTCAAGCGCGTGTCTCATATCAGTCGGAAATGCGTCGATTCTTCTCGAGAATCCCCGGCTCGACAAGCGGACTTGGTATGATCGCGAAAAATCACATACGGGGCCGATCATGCGCGATCAACAGCGCAGCAATCAGAATGACGGGGTAACCGGCGCACGCGAACCTGTCGCGTATCGCATTGCCCATCCGCTTCGTGCCGCCACCCATCCGTTGCGGGCACTTCTCCTCCCTATACCGCTATCGCCGGCCCGGCGATGAATGCGTGCGCGCGCATCGCTTCGATGCGCGCGTGTCCGCTCGCGCCGCAGCCGTTTCAACCGCCGGATCGTTCGCGAGCCGGCGCGCCCGTCCGGGCATTCTTTCCACGCAAGGAGACCAGTAGTGAACATTCAGACACGACGCACCGTCCTCGTGGCGGCAGCGGTCGTCGCGGCGCTGTCCGGCTGCGCGACCGAATCGTCGCGCACGCTCGACGTGCCGGCCGTCAGCAGCGCGCAGAAGCCGTACGCGGGCAAGCCCGTCGCGATCGCCGTCGGCAAGTTCGACAACCGTTCGAGCTACATGCGCGGCATCTTCTCCGACGGCATCGACCGCCTCGGCGGACAGGCGAAGACGATCCTCGTCACGCGCCTGCAGCAGAGCCGCCGCTTCAACGTGCTCGATCGCGAGAACCTCGACGAGATCAAGCAGGAAGCGGGCTTCATGAAGAAAGCGCAGGCCGTGAAGGGCGCGAGCTACGTGGTGACGGGCGACGTGACCGAGTTCGGGCGCAAGGACGTCGGCGATCATCAACTGTTCGGCATTCTCGGCCGCGGCAAGACGCAGGTCGCGTACGCGAAGGTCAACCTGAACATCGTCGACACGACCACGTCGGAAGTCGTCGCATCGAGCCAGGGCGCGGGCGAGTTCAGCCTGTCGAACCGCGAGGTGATCGGCTTCGGTGGCACGGCCGGCTACGATTCGACGCTCAACGGCAAGGTGCTGGACCTCGCGATCCAGGAAGCCGTGAACCATCTGGCGGAGCAGGTCGACGCCGGCGCATTGAAGGTCGCGCAGTAAGCGGCGCGCGATACGCCGCAGCGGGCGCCGGGGCCGGCGCCGCGCTCGACCGATTCACCACGACATCAAAAGAGAACAGACCATGAAACGGGGTAACTGGCTGCCGGCGACGGCCGCCGCCTTGCTGCTCGCCGGCTGCGCGAGCTCCACGCCGCCGCTCTATCAGTGGACCGGCTATCAGCCGCAGGTGTACGAATACTTCAAGGGGCAGAAGTCGCCCCAGGAGCAGATCGACGCGCTCGAAAAAGCGCTGCAGGACATTCGTGGCAAGGGGCATACGCCGCCGCCGGGCTTCCATGCGCATCTCGGCATGCTGTACGCGAGCATCGGCAGCGAGCAGCAGGCCGAACAGGAACTGCAGGCCGAGAAACAGCTGTTTCCGGAATCCGCGACCTACATGGATTTCCTGCTGAAGAAGAAAACCGGTGCGCCGAAGGCCGCTGACCCGAAGGCATCGGGTCAGAAGGCGGCCGATCAGACGGTTGCCGGCCAGAAGAACGCCGATCCGACCACCGCCAAACAGTGAGCGACGCACCAGCCATGTTCAAGACCTTCTCATTCAAGCTGCTGTCCGTGCTGTCGCTCGTCGCGTTGCTGAGCGCGTGCGCGCAGCCGGTGAAACGGCCCGATTACGCGGCGTTCAAGAAGAGCCAGCCGCGCTCGATCCTCGTGCTGCCGCCCGTCAATGCAACCTCCGACGTCGGCGCGACCTACGGGATGCTGTCGCAGATGACGCTGCCGCTCGCCGAGTCGGGCTATTACGTCGTGCCGGTCGCCGTGATGGACGAGACCTTCAAGCAGAACGGCCTGACCAACGCGGCCGAGATCCAGGAGACGTCGCCCGCGAAGCTGCGCGAGATCTTCGGCGCGGACGCCGCGCTGTATTCGAAGGTGTCGCAGTACGGCACCGTCTACCGGATTCTCGCGAGCGCGACGGTCGTATCGGCATCGGCGAAGCTCGTCGATCTGCGCACCGGCGACGTGCTGTGGCAGGGCCGTGCGAGCGCGAGCAGCGACGAAGGCGGCAACAACGGCGGCGGCGGCTTGATCGGCATGCTCGTGGTGGCCGCGGTCAAGCAGATCGCGAATACGTTGATGGACCAGAGTCACGACGTCGCCGCGTTCACCAGCAGCCGCTTGCTGTCGGCCGGGCCGCCTGCCGGCTTGCTGTACGGTCCGCATTCGCCGAAGTACGGCACGGACTGACCGGCGCATACGGCGCGCGGGCATCGGCAGGTGTCCGTTGCGCCGCCGTGTAGCGATCCGATCGAACGGCTGCGCGCGAGCGCGGCCGTTTTTCCTTGTGCATCGGCATCGCGGGCACGCGGACGTGCTCAATGCACGCCGAACGCGTCCAGCAGCCGATACCAGCTCATCGCGAGCACCAGCGCCGGCGTGCGCAGCGCGTGGCCGCCCGGGAAGTCGCGATGCCGGATCTTGCCGAACAGGTCGAAGCGGCTCGCCTGTCCGTCGATTGCTTCGGCGATCAGCTTGCCCGCAAGCGCGGTCGTATTCACGCCGTGCCCTGAAAAGCCCTGCGCGAAGTACGTCGTCGGCGCGATGCGGCCGAAATGCGGCGCGCGGTTCATCGTGATGTCGACGAACCCGCCCCACGCATAGTCGATCTTCACGTCCGCGAGTTGCGGGAACGTCTTCAGCATGTCGGCGCGCATCGCCGCGGCGAGATCGCGCGGCTCGCGCGTCGAATAGCTGACCTTGCCGCCCCACACGAGCCGCGTGTCGGGCGCCGGCCGGAAATAGTCGAGCACGAAGCGGCTGTCGCAGATCGCCGCGCGCGCGGGCATCAGCGCGGCGGCGCGCGCTTCGCCGAGCGGCTCGGTCGCGATCACGTAGGTGCCGACCGGCATGATCTTCTTCGACAATGCGGGCGCGAGCGTGCCGACGTAGGTGTTGCACGCGAGCACGACGAAGCGCGCGCGCACGTTGCCGCCGCTCGTCTCGACGACGTGGCCGCCGGACACGTCGCGCACGCGCGTCACGCAGCTGTCCTCGTGGATGCGCACGCCCGCGTCGATGGCCGCCCGCGCGAGACCGAGCGTGTAGTTGAGCGGATGGAGGTGGCCGCTGTCCGGGTCATACAGGCCGCCGCAATAGCGGGCCGACTGCACGTAGTCGCCGAGTTCGTCGGCTTCGACGAAGTGGAAGCGGTCGTAGCCGAAGCGCTTCGCGGCTTCGTCGCGCCACCGTTTCAGCGCATCGGCGTCGCGCTCGGTATTGGCCGCGGTCAGGTAGCCGGGCATCAGCGCGCAGTCGATGTCGTGGCGCGCGATGCGCGACTTCACGAGCGACAGCGTTTCCAGCCCCATGTCCCAGATCCGCTTCACGTCGCCTTCCGGCATGAATTGCGCGAACGTGTCGATGTCGCACGCGAAGCCGCCGATCAGCTGGCCGCCGTTGCGGCCGCTCGCCGCCCATCCGACCCGCGACGCTTCGAGCACGGTCACCGAATGGCCGCGCTCGGCGAGGTTGAGCGCGGCGGACAGGCCCGTGAGGCCCGCGCCGATCACGCACACGTCGGCGTCGGTCGTGCCGGCGAGCGGCGCGTGGCGGGTCGAGTCGTTGGCGGTCGCCGCGTAGTACGACGCGACGTGCGGCTGGTTGGCGAATGTCTGCATGATGAGGAAGGCGGAGTGAGAGGACTCAGAACAACTCGCGCACGCGGTGGTACAGCATCCCGAGCTCGAGCGCCGGTTGCCGCCATGCGTCGCCGCCGGGAAAGCGCCGGTGACGCAAGCGTGCGAACAGGTCGAACGCGCGCGTGTCGCCCGCGATCGCGCCGGCGACCGCGCGTCCGGCGATCCCGGTGAGCGCGACGCCGTGCCCGCTGAAGCCCTGGACGTAGAAGAAGTTCGGATCGATCGCGCCGAAATCCGGCGCGCGGTTGCGCGTGACGTCGACGAAACCGCCCCACGCGTGCTCGACGCGCACGTCGCCGAGCTGCGGGAACACGCCGACCATGCGCTGCCGGATCGCTTCGGCGAGCGCGGCGGGCGACGCGCCGGCCGAATTCGCGCGGCCGCCGAACAGCATCCGGTCGTCGGCCGACAGCCGGAAGTAGTCGAGGAAGAAGTTGTTGTCGCACACGGCTTCGCGCCGCGCGATCAGCGCGTCAGCGCGCGCGCGGCCGAGCGGCTCGGTCGCGATGATGTACGACGCGATCGGCGCGATGCGAGCGGCGGTCGCGGCCGGCAGGATGCCGCCGGGGCCCGCGTTGCAGCACGACACGACGAAGCGGCAGCGCACTTCGCCGGATGGCGTGCGTACGACGGGCCGCGCGCCGCGCACGACGTCGAGCGCGGGTGTGTGCGCATACAGCGCGACGCCCTCGCGGCGCGCGGCATCGGCGAGGCCGAGGCAATACCTGAGCGGATGCAGGTGACCCGACAGCGGATCGTGCACGCCGGCCAGATAGCGCGTCGATGCAATGCGCGTGCGGATCTCGCCGGTATCGAGCCACGCAAGCGACGGATGGCCCCAGCGCGACGTCGCGGCGTTCATCCACGCGCGCAGGTCGTCGATGCGGCGCGGCTTCGTCGCGACCGTCAGGTAGCCGCGCGTGAAGTCGCAGTCGATCCCGTAGCGTGCGATGCGTTCGGCGATCAGCGCGACGCCGTCGAGCGACAGCGACCAGGCGGCGCGCGCGCCGTCGACGCCGAGCTGTTTCTCGATCACCTCGTCTTTCGCGAAGCCGGTGATCGCCTGGCCGCCGTTGCGGCCCGACGCGCCCCAGCCCGGCCGGTTCGAATCGATCACGGCGACCGACAACCCGCGCGCGCGGCAGTCGAGCGCCGTCGACAGGCCCGCGAAGCCGGCGCCGATCACGCAGACATCGACGTCGATCGCATCCTCGAGGATCGGATCGTCGGCCACGGGCCGTGCGGCCGTGGCTTCGTAGTACGAGTCGCGCGCGAGCGCATCGGCGCGGCGGGTGAAAGACTGCGTCATGAAACCGACTCCCTCGACAAGGCTGCAACCAATACGCAGCCGAAAAACGGCGCGGGACGCCATGCGTGCGGCACGGCGTCCCGCGCGTGCTGCATCAGAACGAATAGATGAACTGCGTCGCGAGCAGGTCGTTGGACTTGCCGTACGACCCGTCGTTGCGCAGGAACACCTTGTTGTTCGCCCAGTCGTGCCGGTATTCGACCTTCACGGTGATCTGCTGGGTCGGATAGAACAGCAGGTCGAGCGCGACGTCCTGACGCACCGCACCCTTGCACTCGAAGCCCAGGCCGCCGCCGGCCTTCGACTGCGCGAGGCAGTCCGCGTCGACGCCGAAGCCGTTGCTCGGATCCATCCCGTTCCCGTTCAGCGCGATGCCGCCGCCGCCGCCGCCGTTCTTCGAGTTGGCGAGCAGGTCATAGCGCAGCGTCACGCCCATGCGGCCGACCACCGGCGCATTGAACTTGCGGTGCGCGAGCAGCGACAGCCCGTACCACTGCGCGAGCCCGCCGTTGAACGCCGCATGCTGCTGCCGGCCGTAGTCGACTTCGGCGTTGTACTGAATATCGGCGAGCGTGTAGGTCGCATCGAGTTCGCCGAAGAAGAACGTGCCGTAGGCGCTCGGCGCCGCGCCGCCCGGACCGTAGCTGACGGCGCCAGTGGTTGAGTCGATCGCACTCGCCAGCGTCTGCCGCCCGATGTTGAACGAGCCGCCGAGATCGAGCGCGCTCGACCACGTGTAGTCCGCGCGCGCGGTGAAGGTCGGCACCTTGTTGCTGGTGGTGATCGGGTCGCCGAGCGCGTTGGTGCCCGTCTGCGTGACCGAACCGTAGGTGCGGTACTGCTCGTTGCCGAGGAAGAACTTCCACGCCCAGGCACCCTTCGTGTAGTTCGCGCCGACACCGACGTAGCTGCCCGGATCCGAGAAATCGTACAGCAGGTTGTGCGTGAGCGTGAGCATCTGGTTCGACTGCTGCACTTCGTAGCCGCCGAAGCTCGGGATCAGGCCGGCGACGAGCGTCGTCTCGGCGGTGATCGGCACGTTGATGACCGCCGTGTTCAACAGGTTGTCGGTGATCGAGCCGCGCGAGTTCTGCAGCAGCGTGATGCCGTTGCCGCGGTTCGGCATCAGCGTGATTTCGGCCGACGGCGCCATCGGGCCGACGCCGAACGTCTTCTTGATGTCGAGGTAGAGATCGCCGAACGTGCTGTTGAAGTAGTTGTACGCGTTCTCGTGGTTCGCGAACAGGAACGACGACGTGCCGGCCGCGCGGTTGTAGATGTAGGTCGGATCGATGTAGCCGGTGACCGACAGGCCGGCGAGCGGGCCCGTGGTGGCCGCGTCGGTCAGCGAGTCGACCTTCAGCTGCTGGTTCGCGATCTGCTGCTTCATTTCGCTGACCTCGTCGTTGGTCAGCGTGGCCCGCGCCTTGCCGTAATCCGGCGAGCCCGGGTCGGCGGCGACCGCGACGGCGTTGCCGCCGCCGGCCATGCCGCCGCTCGCGCCGGCCGGCACGGGCGCCGCGCCGCCCGGCTTCGCGGCGAGTTGCGCCTGCATCGCCTTCATCTGTTTCTGCAGCGCCGCGACCTGCGCCTGCAGCGCCTTGATCTCGGCGGATGTCGAACCGGCCAGCGCGATGCCCGGCAACGCGCCGGCCACCAGCAGGCAGATCAGTTTCTTCTTCATTGCGGATTCTCCTAGTCGTGCGCCTGTCAAATCGGGATCGAATCGCGCGCCCCCCTGGGGCAGCGCGTCATGCTTGTCTGCACTGCTTGTTATCGTTGAAGGTGGGGAGCGTTCAGGCCATCGCGAACGCGGCCTTCAAGTCGGCCATCCGGCGCCGCTCGCGCGCGATCATCATCCGGTTCACGACGATCACGCCGATCGTCACGGCCGTGATGAACAGCGTCGCCAGCGCATTCATTTCCGGGTTCAGTCCCAGCCGCACGCGCGAGAACACCACCAGCGGCAGCGTCGTCGAGCCCGGCCCGGACAGAAACGCCGACAGCACCAGATCGTCGATCGACAACGTGAACGACAGCAGCCACCCCGACAGCAGCGCCTGCGAGATCAGCGGCAGCGTCACCACGAAGAACACCTTCAGCGGCGTCGCGCCGAGATCGAGCGCGGCCTCCTCGAGCGACTTGTTCATCTCCTTCACGCGCGACTGCACGATGATCGCCACGTACGACACGCACAACATCACGTGGCCGATCCAGATCGTCGCCATCCCGCGCCCCTTCGGCCAGCCGAACATCTGCTCCAGCGCGACGAACAGCAGCAGCAGCGAGATCCCCTGGATCACCTCCGGAATCACCAGCGGCGCGTTGATCATCCCCGTGTACAGCGTGAAGCCCTTGAAGCGGCCGAAGCGCGCGAGCACGAAGCCCGCCCACGTGCCGATCACGACCGACGCGGTGGCCGTCAACAGGCCGATCTTCAGCGACAGCCACGCGGCGGTCAGCAGCTCGTCGTCGTCCAGCAGCGCCGCGTACCACTTCAGCGAGAAGCCCGACCACACCGTCACCAGCTTCGATTCGTTGAACGAGTACACGACGAGGCTGATGATCGGGATGTACAAAAACAGGAAGCCGAAGGCGAGAACGCCCGTCGACAGCGGTTTGCTCGGCTTGATCATTTCGCGTCCTCCAGTTCCTTGACCTGGTAGTACTGGAACAGCGCCATCGGCACCAGCAACAGCAGCACCATCGCGACCGTCACCGCGGACGCCATCGGCCAGTCCATGTTGTTGAAGAATTCATCCCACATCACGCGGCCGATCATCAGCGTGTCGGCGCCGCCGAGCAGCTCGGGGATCACGTACTCGCCCACTGCCGGGATGAACACCAGCAGGCTGCCGGCGATGATCCCGTTCTTCGACAGCGGCAGCGTGATGCGCGTGAACGCGACCCACGGTTTCGCGCCGAGGTCGTACGCGGCTTCGAGCAGCGTCAGGTCCATCTTCACGAGGTGCGCATAGAGCGGCATCACCATGAACGGCAGGTACGAATAGACCATCCCGATATAGACGCCCGCATCGCTGTGATAGAGCCGCAGCGGCGTGTGGATGATGCCGAGCGCGATCAGCGTGTGGTTCAGCAGGCCGTCGTCCTTCAGGATGCCGATCCATGCGTACACGCGGATCAGGAACGACGTCCAGAACGGCAGCATCACGGCCATCATCAGCACGTTGCGGCGGTTCGGCTCCGAGCGCGCGATGTAGTACGCCATCGGATAGCCGATCAGCAGGCACAGCACGGTCGACACGGCAGCCATCTTCAGCGAGCTGAGGTAGGTCGCGATGTACAGGTCGTCCTGCAGCAGGAACGCGTAGTGCGACAGCTGCAGCGCGAAGTGCACGACGCCGTCCTTGAACTCGACGAGCGACGTGTACGGCGGGATGCCCATCACCTGGTCGGCAAAGCTGATCTTCAGCACCAGCACGAACGGCAGCGCGAAGAACACGGCCAGCCACAGGAACGGCACGCCGATCGCGACCGTGCGGCCCGACGGCAGCAAGCGCGACAGCGCGGCGAAGCGGCCGCGGCGTCGGGAAGCCGGCGTGGCGGCGGCCGTGCCGGTCGACACCGGCGCGGAAGGCGTGGAAGCGGAGGTTCTCATCGCGGCGTCCTCACTGCGTCAGCACGACGCCGCTGGCCGGCGACCACGACACGAACACGTCGTCGTTCCACGCCGGTGCGCCGTCGTTCATCAGGTGCGAGCTCGACAGGTTCGACACCACCGTCTTGCCGCTCGGCAGACGCACGTGATACAGCGAATAGCTGCCCATGTACGCGATGTCGGTGACGACGCCGCGCGCCCAGTTGTGCCGCGCGCCCGGCTTCTCGCGCGACACGTGCACGCGCTCCGGACGCACCGAGATGCCGACCGGCATCCCGAGCGGGCCGGTCACGCCGTGGCTCACGTACATGCGGTTTTCGAGGTCGTCGCTTTCGACGAAGATGTGATCGGGCTCGTCCTCGACCACGCGCCCCTCGAACAGGTTGGTCGAGCCGATGAATTCGGCAGAGAAGCGGCTGTTCGGGTATTCGTACACTTCGCCGGGCGAACCGATCTGCACGATCTTGCCTTCGCTCATCACCGCGAGGCGGCTCGCCATCGTCATCGCCTCTTCCTGGTCGTGCGTGACCATCACGCAGGTCACGTCGACCTTCTCGATGATGTTCACGAGTTCGAGCTGGGTTTTCTGGCGGATCTTCTTGTCGAGCGCGGACATCGGCTCGTCCAGCAGCAGCAGCTTCGGGCGCTTCACCAGCGAGCGGGCCAGCGCGACGCGCTGCTGCTGGCCGCCCGACAGCTGATGCGGCTTGCGCTTCGCGTACTTGCTCATCTGCACGAGCGCGAGCGCATCGGCCACGCGTTCCCTGATTTCGTTCTTCGGCGTGCCTTCCTGCTTCAGGCCGAACGCGACGTTCGATTCGACCGTCATGTGCGGGAACAGCGCGTACGACTGGAACATCATGTTGACCGGGCGGCGGTACGGCGGCAGCGACGCGAGGTCCTCGCCGTCGACGAAGATCTTGCCGGAGGTCGCCGTTTCCAGCCCGGCGAGCATGCGCAGCAGCGTGGACTTGCCGCAGCCCGAGCTGCCGAGCAGCGCGAACAGCTCGTTCTTCGCGATCGTCAGGTTCACGTTGTCGACGGCCGTGCTGTCGCCGAATTTCTTCACGACGTTTTCGATGCGCACGAACGCATCGTTTTGCGTACGGGGTGCGGCGGCCGGTTGGGTCTGGCATGCAGCAGCGGAAGAGGGTATCGATTGCATGGGAGTCACCATTCGTTCTTCACGGATTGCAGGCGCGAGCGTCCCCACGCGAGGCGCGCAACGCGACTCGCGAGCAACGGCTCGTGCCGGATGGAACAGCGCGCGTGGCGCGCGGGCGGACGGATGTCCGCGAATTTCAGGCGGGCAGGCGTACCGCGATGCCTGCGCCGCCGTGCGGCATCGCGATCAGTGGCCCGTCTTCAACTGGGCCCACAGACGGTTCTCGAGGCGCAGGATCTCGGCCGGCATCGGCTTCATCAGCACCATCTTCTTCAGCACGTCTTCGGGCGGATAGACGGTCGGGTCCTGCGCGACGGCCGGCGTGACGAACTGATGCGCGGCCTTGTTCGCGGTCGGGTAGAACACCGTGTTGGTGATCGCCGCGTTGACCTTCGGGTCGGAAATGTAGTTGATCCACTTCAGCGCGGCCTCGGGGTGCGGCGCATCCTTCGGGATCACCATCACGTCGAACCACAGCAGCCCGCCTTCCTTCGGGTTCGAGAACTTGATGTCGTACGAACGCTTCGCTTCGGCCGAGCGGCGGTGCGCGATGCCGACGTCGCCCGACCAGCCGAGCACGACGCACACGTCGTTGTTCGCGAGGTCGTTGATGTAGCCGGACGAGTTGAACTGGGTGATGTACGGGCGGACTTTCTTCAGGACTTCGAATGCAGCCTGGTAGTCGCCGGGGTTCTTGCTGTTCGGGTCCTTGCCCATGTACTGCAGCGTGGCGGCGAACACGTCGACGGCCTGGTCGAGGAACGACACGCCGCAGCTCTTCAGCTTCTCCATGTTGGCCGGATCGAACACCAGCGCCCAGCTGTCGACCGGCGCCTTGTCGCCGAGCGCCTTCTTCACCGCCTGCGCGTTGTAGCCGATACCGTCCGTGCCGTACGCCCAGGGCACGCCGTACTGGTTGCCCGGGTCGGCGTCCGAGATCATCTTCATCAGCAGCGGGTCGAGGTTCGCGAGGTTCGGAATCTTCGACTTGTCGAGCTTCTGGTACACGCCGGCCTGGATCTGCTTGGCCATGTAGTTCGACGTCGGCACGACGATGTCGTAGCCGGAGCTGCCGGCCAGCAGCTTCGCCTGGAGCGTGTCGTCGCTGTCGTAGTTGTCGTACTTGACGTGAATACCCGTCTGCTTCTGGAAGTTCGGGATCGTGTCCGGCGCGATGTAGTCGGACCAGTTGTAGACGTTCAGGTCCTCGGCATGGGCCGACGGGCTGGCGACAGACGTGAACGCGGCCACCGCGGCAAGGGCCGCGATGGAACAGGCTTGGCGAAGTAAGCAGGCACGCATGGTGGAATTCCCTTGGGTGATGGCGGCGTGCGGCGCCCGCCGCACGCCTGTAGGCAAAACCGTTACGAAATACCCAGTTGCTGGGCGGTGGCATCGACGGCCTTCTTCGCCTTCGACACGAGTTCATCGATTTCCTGGCGCGAGATCACGAGCGGCGGCGACAGCAGCATCCGGTCGCCGGTCGCGCGCATGATCAGGTTGCCGTTGAAGCAGAAGTCGCGGCAGATCGTGCCGACGTCGCCGCCGTTCGCGAAGCGGCGGCGTTCGGCCGGCGCTTCGGCCAGCTGCAGGCTCGCGACCATCCCGTGGCCGTGCACTTCGCCGACGATCGGATGACGCGCGAAGGTTTCGCGCATCAGCGCCTGGAAGTACGGGCCCGTGTCGGTCTTCACGCGCTCGACGATGCCTTCGTCGCGCAGCAGCTTCAGGTTCGCGACCGCGACGGCCGCCGCCACCGGATGGCCGGAGTACGTGAGGCCATGATTGAATTCGCCGTTGTCGATGATCGGGCGCGCGACGCGCTCGTGAATGCCCACCGCACCCATCGGCACGTAGCCCGACGTGAGGCCCTTTGCCATCGTGATCAGGTCCGGCTCGAAGCCGAAGTGCTGGTGCGCGAACCATTCGCCGGTGCGCCCGAACCCGCCGATCACTTCGTCCGCGACGAGCAGGATGTCGTACTTGCGGCAGATCCGCTGGATTTCCGGCCAGTACGTCGACGGCGGGAAGATCACGCCGCCCGCGCCCTGGAATGGCTCGCCGATGAACGCCGCGACGTTCTCCGCGCCGAGCTCGAGGAGCTTCGCTTCGAGCTGCTGCGCACGTGCGAGACCGAACGCTTCGGGTGTCTCGCCCGGCTGCGCTTCGCCGAAGAAATACGGCTGGTCGATGTGCACGATGTGCTCGACCTTCGACGGCATCTGCTCGTGCATGTAGCCCATCCCGCCGAGCGTGCCGCCCGCGATCGTCGAGCCGTGATAGCCGTTCTTGCGCGAGATCACGTATTTCTTCTGCGGCTTGCCCTGCACGCGCCAGTACTGGTGCACGAGGCGCAGCACGGTGTCGTTGCCTTCCGAGCCGCTGTTGCAATAGAAGAAGTGGTTGAAACCGGCGGGCGTCACTTCGGCGAGCATCGCCGACAGCTCGATGATCGGCGGATGCGTGGTCTTGAAGAACGTGTTGTAGAACGGCAGTTCCTGGATCTGGCGATACGCGGCGTCGGCGAGTTCCTTGCGGCCGTAGCCGACGTTCACGCACCAGAGGCCGGCCATCCCGTCGATCACCTTGTTGCCGTCCGAGTCCCACAGGTAGACGCCGTCGGCCTTGACGATCACGCGGCTGCCGGCTCGGTTGAGCGCGCCCATGTCGGAGAACGGGTGGATGTGGTGCGCGGCGTCGAGCGCGCGGTATTCGGCGGTCGTGCGTGCCTGCGTCGCGCGCGGCGCGGCGGCGGCTGCGGCGGTCGGTGCGGCCGGCTGGATCCAGGCAGATTCGTTGCGGTAGGTCATGTTTCCTCCGTGATTCCGTATGCGGTGATGCACGCTCAAACGTGCAGCAGCAGATGGCGGCGTTCCCACGAGCTGATCACGCGGAAGAACGCTTCGTATTCGGTTTCCTTCAGCGCGAAATACGCCTTCAGGAACTTGGGCCCGAGGATCTCGCCGAGCGGCTCGCACGCGGCCATCAGCGTCAGCCCTTCCTCGAGGTTGCGCGGCAACTGGTACGGCAGGCTGTAGCCGTCGCTCACCAGCGGCTCGGTCGGCTCCAGGCGCTGCGTCATGCCGAGATAGCCGGCCGCGAGCGTCGCCGCGAGCGCGAGGTACGGGTTGCAGTCGACGCCCGGAATCCGGTTTTCGATGCGGCGCGCGGCCGGGCCCGAGTGCGGGATGCGGAACCCCACCGTGCGGTTGTCGTAGCCCCACTGCACGTTGATCGGCGCGGCCATGAAGCGCGACAGGCGGCGATACGAGTTGATGTACGGTGCGAAGATCGGCATCAGCGCCGGTGTGTACTTCTGCAATCCCGCGAGGTAGTTGTAGAACATCGACGTCGCGCCGCCGGTTTCGGACGACGTGAACAGGTTCTGGCCCGTTTCCTCGTCGACGATGCTCTGGTGCACGTGCATCGCCGAGCCCGGTTCGTCTTCCATCGGCTTGGCCATGAACGTCGCGTACATGTTGTGACGCAGTGCGGCCTCGCGCACCGTGCGCTTGAACAGGAACACCTGGTCGGCCAGCGACAGCGCGTCGCCGTGCATGAAGTTGATCTCCATCTGCGCGGCGCCGACTTCATGGATCAGCGTGTCGATGTCGAGGTTCTGCGCTTCGCAGTACTCGTAGATGTCCTCGAACAGCGGGTCGAACTCGTTGACGGCCTCGATCGAATACGACTGGCGGCCCGTTTCGGGGCGGCCCGTACGGCCCACGGGCGGCCGCAGCGGCAGGTCCGGGTCCTTGTTCATGTCGACCAGATAGAACTCGAGTTCGGGCGCCACGACCGGCTTCCAGCCCTTCGCCTTGTACAGGTCGAGCACGCGGCGCAGCACATAGCGCGGCGAGATCTCGACCGGCGAGCCGTCGAAGTGCACGCAATCGTGGATCACCTGCGCGGTCGGATCGACGGCCCACGGGATCAGCCGGATCGTCGACGTGTCGGGCACGCACACCATGTCGGGATCGGTCACGCCGGTGAGCGACCCGTCTTCCGGATAGTCGCCGGTGACGGTCTGCACCATCACCGCCTGCGGCAGGCGCATCGATTCGCCGGACGTGAACTTGTTGCGCGGCGTGATCTTGCCGCGCGCGATGCCGGCCATGTCGGGAATGATCGCTTCGATCTCGGTGATCCGGTGCTGCTTCAGAAAGTCTTCGATGTCTTGCATGTCTGTTCTCGTTGTCTGGTGGGCGCGCTCAGGCGAGCGCGGCGGCGGCCATGGCGCGCGTGCGTGTGGCGCGGCGGGCGCGGCACGCATCGCCGAACGCGCGGAAGATCGCGCTCGACAGCGGGTCCTGCGCGTGTCGCCATTCCGGATGCCACTGCACGGCCAGCGCGAACGCCGGTGCGTCGACGACGCTCACGGCCTCGATCAGGCCATCCGGCGCGACGGCCTCGACGGCAAGGCCGGAGCCGAGCTGCGCGATGCCCTGCTTGTGCAGCGAGTTCACGTGCACTTCGTCGCGGCCGCCGGCGAGCGCGTGCAGCTTGCCGCCGGGCGTCAGGCGCACGACGTGCGCGGGGCCGTATTGCGTATCCATCGGCGCGTCGTCGTCCTCGCGGTGATCGGCGAAGCCGGGCACTTCATGTACGCGCTGGTGCAGCGTGCCGCCGCAGACGACGTTCAACTCCTGGAAGCCGCGGCACACGGCAAGCACGGGCACGCCAGCGACGATTGCCGCGCGCAGCAGCGGCAGCGTCGTCGCGTCGCGTGCGGGGTCGTGCTTCGTGCCGGGCTCGCTCGGCTCGCCGCCGTACCGATGCGGTTCGACGTTCGAGTAGCTGCCGGTAAACAGCAGCCCGTCCACGGCGTCGAGCACGTCGGCGATCGACTGCCGCTCGCCGAGCGCCGGCAGCACCATCGCGAGCGCCTGCGCGCCGTCGACGATCGCGGCGACGTATTTGTCACCGACCGTATGCGACGCGTGTGCGCCGATCTGGGTGAGGTCGGCGGTGATGCCGACGAGAGGTTTCCTTTCCATGACGTCAATCAGTAATCCGTAGGGACGTGACGCGCGTCGGCCCGAATGCGGCAAAACGCGGGCGCGACACGACCCCGCAGCCCGGCGCTGAGCGCAGGGCCGCTGGTGAATGGGCGCAACGGGATGGCGTGGCGATCCGCGCTGCGCGCGACGGTCAGGCCGTCGTTCGTTTCATTGCGATACGCGACGCGGCAACGAATGCGCGAACGCGTTCCGTCACCGCACGGACGATGCGGTTGGCGAATCGGCAGACAAAACGAACGACGTGAAGAAAGGAGAGGCGCTACGGCAGCAGCGACGCCACTTCGTCGGTATCGACGGCGACGAATGCGCGTGCGGAAACGGCGTTGTGGCGCCGAACGGAACGACGGGACAGGATGGTGTAGATCGACAGGTGAAGCAGGCGAGGACTATGCCAGCCGCAACTGCCGTCGGAAGCGGGAACGGCGCTGCGCAAACTTCGCACATCGCCTCGATCCCACCTCACCAGAGGGCCACGGACTCTCACGATTACACTCGACTGGTTTGTTGAAAGTATTGAACACCTGATCGTTTCGACGCGCGGGGCGTTTAAAATAATCGAGGCGCCGGCCCTGCGTCATTTACATTGACGGGCATCGATTGTTGCGTTGCGATAACGCTTTTCGACGCCTGTGAAAGCCAGATGACGCTGACCTGAGAGCCAGCATATACGAGCCAATAACGCCGTCAAATGTTTTTTAACGGTCCTGCATCAGGGCTTTCCCGAGCAATGCGAACAAAAGATTCGCAAAAGGAATAGCCGATGCGCCGTCCATTATTTCGAACGCCTTTCAGGGTTTTCCCCGCTGATGTGCGGCATAAAGTGATTAGAATATTCAACGGCAGTCCACCGCGTCGTTTCACTTTGTCATCGCACTTATCGTGTCCGAAACCGAATCGATGTCCACCGAAGTCGCCGAGCGCCTGCGTTTCGTGCGCAACAAGCATGGCCTGTCGCAGCGCGAACTCGCGAAACGCGCCGGCGTCACCAACGGCACGATCTCGCTGATCGAACAGGGCCGCGTGAGCCCGTCGGTCGGCTCGCTGAAGAAACTGCTCGAATGCATCCCGATGAGTCTCGCGGAGTTCTTCACGTTCGAACTCGTCGAATCGCGCGCGGTCGTGTCGCGTCGCGACGAGATGCCGAACCTCGGCAACGAGTCGCTCGCGTTTCATCTGGTCGGCGCGAACGTGAAGGATCGCAACATGTGCATCCTGCGCGAGATCTACCAGCCGCTGGCCGACACGGGGCCCGAGATGCTGGTGCACGCGGGGCACGAGGGCGGCGTCGTCGTGTCGGGCCGGCTCGAGCTGACCGTCGATAGCGCGACGTGGCTGCTCGACCCCGGAGACGGCTACTACTTCGAAAGCCGTTTGCCGCATCGTTTTCGCAATCCCAGCGCGGAACTGATCTGCGAGGTCGTCTCGGCCAATTCGCCGGCGACCTTCTGACCGCGCGTCACCGCATTCGCGGCAGGCCGTCAGCGCGCCATGCGTGCGGCGTGCCGCATCGCGAATGTCAAAAAACTGAGGCATCCTGATGAACAAGTTGACTTTGGCTGACTGGCAACACAAGGCGGCGGCGCTCGAGATCGACGGGCGCGCATTCATCGATGGCGCGTCGCGCGACGCGCACGGCGGCAAGACGTTCGACTGCGTGAGCCCGATCGACGGCCGCGTGCTGGCGAAGGTCGCCGACTGCGGCGAAGCGGACGTGAACGCTGCCGTCGCGGCCGCACGGCGCGCGTTCGACGCGGGCGTATGGGCCGGCCTGAACCCGCGCGCGCGCAAGGCCGTGCTGCTGCGGTGGGCCGCGCTGATGCGCGCGCATCTCGACGAACTGTCGCTGCTCGAGACGCTCGACGCGGGCAAGCCGATCGGCGACACGACGACGGTCGACGTGCCGGGTGCCGCGTACTGCGTCGAATGGTTCGCCGAGGCGATCGACAAGGTCGGCGGCGAGGTCGCGCCGGCCGATCACCATCTCGTCGGTCTCGTCACGCGCGAGCCGGTCGGCGTGGTGGCCGCCGTCGTGCCGTGGAACTTCCCGCTCCTGATGGCCGCATGGAAATTCGGCCCCGCGCTCGCGGCCGGCAACAGCGTCGTGCTGAAGCCGTCGGAGAAATCGCCGCTGACCGCAATCCGCGTCGCGCAGCTCGCGTTCGAGGCCGGCATTCCGGCCGGCGTGTTCAACGTCGTGCCGGGCGCGGGCGAACCGGGCAAGCTGCTCGCGCTGCATCGCGACGTCGACTGCATCGCGTTCACGGGCTCGACGGCGGTCGGCAAGCTGATCATGCAGTACGCGGCGCAGTCGAATCTGAAGCGCGCGTGGCTCGAGCTCGGCGGCAAGTCGCCGAACATCGTATTGCCCGATTGCCCCGATCTCGACCGCGCGGCGCAAACGGCGGCCGGCGCGATCTTCTACAACATGGGCGAGATGTGCACGGCCGGCTCGCGGCTGCTCGTGCATCGCGACATCAAGGACGCGTTCATCGAGAAGCTCGTCGCGGCCGCCCGCGCGTACGTGCCGGGCAATCCGCTCGATCCGTCGGTATCGATGGGCGCGATCGTCGACGGCATCCAGCTCGAGCGTGTGCTCGGTTACATCGAGGCGGGGCGCGGCGAAGGCCGGCTCGTCACCGGCGGTGCGCGCGTGAACGCGGAAACGGGCGGGTTCTATGTGGAACCGACGGTGTTCGAGGTGAAGCCCGACGCGAAGATCGCGCGCGAGGAAATCTTCGGGCCGGTACTGTCGGTGATCGTGTTCGACGACGTCGACGAGGCCGTGCGGATCGCGAACGACACCGAATACGGGCTGGCCGCGGCCGTGTGGACGTCGAACCTGACGACCGCGCACGACGTGTCGCGCCGGCTGCGTGCGGGCACCGTGTGGGTGAACTGCTATGACGAGGGCGGCGACATGAACTTCCCGTTCGGCGGCTACAAGCAGTCGGGCAACGGTCGCGACAAGTCGCTGCATGCGCTCGAGAAATACACCGAACTGAAGTCGACGCTGATCCGGCTGCGCTGACACGCCGCCGGGCGCGGGCGCGTCGCTGTCCGGCGCTGCGCCCGCGGCCTTCGGCGCGCGTTACGCGGTGCGCAGCGCGGGATGGAAGCCGGCGGCTTCGATGATCGACTGCACGCGCTCGGCGCCTTGCGCCGAGTCGACCTTGACGATCTTCGCCGCGACGTCGATGTCGAGCTTCGCGGCGGGGTCGGCGGCCGTCACCGCGCGCGTGATGGCGTTGGCGCAGCCGCCGCAGGTCATGTCCTGGACTTCGAATTCCATCGTGTTCTCCCGGGTAGGTGGTGGATGAGTACGTTCAGCATGAAGCTTGCCATGGTGGGAAGGTCAAGTGCTGCATGCAGCGATGCGCATCGCATCAGCCATTTGTAATGCTGATGTCTGACGAATAGCCATTCGTGTGCGCGCGTCAGTCCGAATTTGTCCCGATTGACGGCTGCACGTTGTCGGCGAAATCCCGCGAACCCTTGCCCGCCAACGAGCGCGCGGGATCGACGACGCACGATCTCCATGCGCCGAGTAAGGGTACTCCGAGGTGAAAATGCGAATCGATCTTAGTATCGATTCCCTTCCATATTTCCGTTCATTACATCCATGACCCGTTTCGCTATCGGTTTCGCACTGGCCCTGCTGGGCGCCTCGGCCACGTCCGCCTTCGCCGCCGACGACGTCGTCAACCTCACGTTGAAGGACCACAAGTTTTCGCCCGACGGCGTGACGATCCCTGCCGGCAAGAAGGTGAAGTTCATCGTGAAGAATCTCGATGCGACGCCGGCGGAATTCGAAAGCGACGACTTCAAGGCGGAGAAGGTCGTGCCGGCCGGCAAGTCGGTCGAGATCCTGGTCGGGCCGCTGAAGGCCGGCACCTACGAGTTCCACGACGAGTATCACGAAGCGCAGTCGAAGACGCACCTGACCGTCAAGTAAGCCGATACCGACATGCTGTCTACTGCCCTGATCGTCTTTCGTGAAGTGCTCGAGGCCGCGCTGGTGGTCTCGATCGTGATGGCCGCCACGAAGGGCGTGCCGCGGCGCGGCTGGTGGGTCGGCGGCGGGCTGGTCGGCGGCGTGGTCGGCGCCGGCCTGATCGCGGCGTTCGCCGACGTGATCTCGCAATGGGCGTCCGGCATGGGGCAGGAAGTCTTCAACGCGGGCGTGATGTTCGTCGCGACGCTGATGCTCGCGTGGCACTGTATCTGGATGAGCCGGCACGGCCGCGAAATGGCGCTGCACATGGGCGAGGTCGGCCGCGCGGTCGCGGCCGGCAGCCGGCCGTTGACCGGGCTCGCGATCGTGGTCGGCGTCGCGGTATTGCGCGAGGGCTCCGAGGCCGTGCTGTTCCTGTACGGGATCGCGGCGGGCGAGCCGGGGCAGACGCCGCAGATGATCGCCGGCGGGCTGCTCGGCGTGCTCGGCGGCGCCGGCCTCGGCTACGCGATGTATGCGGGCCTGCTGCAGATTCCGTTGAAGCGCCTGTTCTCCGTCACGAACGCGCTGATCGTGCTGCTCGCCGCGGGCATGGCGAGCCAGTGCGTCGGCTTCCTGTTGGCCGCCGGCCTCGTGCCGTCGTGGGGCGATGCGGTCTGGGACACGTCGTGGCTGCTCAAGGAATCGAGCATCGTCGGCAAGGCGCTGCATACGCTGATCGGCTATACCGCGCGTCCGGCGGGCATCCAGATCGCCGCGTACGTCGCGACGCTGGTGGCGATCCTCGTGCTGGCGCGGCTCGTCGGTCGGCCGCAGGAGACGGTGAGGCCGCCGCACGCCGCGGCGTGAGTGTTTCCGGGCTTCCGGGTTCGAATGAAAGAAGGGGCGTCATGGACGCCCCTTCTTTCATTTGCGACGCGCGACGCACCTGCGTGGCCCCGGTGACGGCGGCCGCGGATGCGCGTGGTTGCGTTCGGTCAGCTGTGGTTGTCGATCCACGCGCGCGCCCATTCGAGCCCTGCGTCGCGCGCGTCGTCTTCGGTGTCGAACACGCCGAGCACGCCCGACGCCTCGACGAGCCGGTTGTTCTGCGTGATCGTGCCGCTCGCCGCGAAGCGCTCGGGCTGCATGATCTCGTCCTGCTGCAGGATCGCGTGGCCCCAGATCTGGTAGCCGTGGTAGGTCTGCGCTTCCATTATCGAGTTACCTCCGCGGAGCGGCCTTGCGTGCCGACCTGCAGCACGTTGCCGTCCGGCGTGTATTGACGCGGGATGTCGGAGAACGTGAGCGCGCGCGTCGCGTCCGGCGCGGCCGGCTGCATCACCGTGAGACGCCCGGGCGCGGGGTGCGCGACGGGGCGCGGGGCGGCCGGGGTGTCGGTCGCGGCCGGGCGATTCGAGCCGGCTTTCACGGCCTGCGCGACGCGGCGCTTGGGCGGTTTCGCGGCGGCTTTCGGCGTGGCGCTCGCGTGCTTCTCCGCGCGCTTGCCGGTGCGCGCGTCGGCGCCAGGGCGTGCAGCCGGCGTACGCGCCGCCGGTTGCCGCGCCTCGGGCGGGTTCCAGACCTCGACATAGTGCTCGGCGGCCCAGCCCGTCGACGCGAACGTCAGCGCGAGCAATCCGCATCCAAACAGTCTTACCATTGTCTCTCCGTCATATTCGTTGCGGCGCGCGTCCAGCCGGGGCCGTGCGGGGGCGTTCGGGGAATGCCGGCTCAGGAGAACACCTCGAGCCCGTGTTTTTCGACGATCTGGAGCATGCGCGCGGCGATGCCGCTGGGCCGCTTGTCGCCCTGTTCCCATTGGCGGATCGTCGATGTCGTCGTGTTCAGGTAGAGCGCGAACACGCTCTGGCTGACGTTGACCGACTTGCGGATGCGGGCGATCGCTTCCGGATCGAACTGCGGCGCGGCTTCGATGCGGAGATCGTCGTATTCCCGCATCGTCTTCTTGTCGATCAGGTTGGCGCGATACAGCCCCGACGCGGCGCTGTGGGGCGCCTCCGTCGCGTCGCCCTTGAATCGACTCTTGGCCATTGCAAATCTCCACAAGCTCTTTCAGTGCGACCGGCGTCGCGATGTCGCTGTCGATGTGTCGACCTACGTCCGCGGCGAGCTTTCCGAACGCGCGCCGTTCGCATGCGTCGATTTCTTCCAGACGTTGCCGCCGAGATCGACGCCCTGGCCGCGGGCCAGTTCCCGCACCGCGCGGCAGAGTTCGCCATCGGCGATTCCCGCCTTTCCGGCCGCCTTGTGAAACCTCTTCGTCTTGAAGACGCGTCGTACGGAAGCAGGCATGTCGAGCCGGTCGAGTCAGCACAGGATTATATACCACTACGTGGTACATATTTCGACCTGGCCGAACGGCCTGCCTTGCGCCGCAAGCAGTCGGGACGGCCCGGCGACGGGCCATCGCGTCGCCGGGTATTACTCCACCGTCACCGACTTCGCGAGGTTGCGCGGCTTGTCGACGTCGGTGCCGCGCGCGCACGCGGTGTGATACGCGAGCAGTTGCAGCGGCACGACGTGCAGGATCGGCGACAGTTGCCCGTAGTGCTCCGGCATCCGGATCACGTGCAGGCCGTCGTCGTTGACGATCTGCGTGTCGGCATCCGCGAACACGTAGAGCTCGCCGCCGCGCGCGCGCACTTCCTGCATGTTCGATTTCAGCTTCTCGAGCAGCGTGTCGTTCGGCGCGACCGTGACGACGGGCATCGCTTCCGTGACGAGCGCGAGCGGCCCGTGCTTCAGTTCGCCGGCCGGATAGGCCTCGGCGTGGATGTACGAGATTTCCTTCAGCTTCAGCGCGCCTTCGAGCGCGATCGGGTAGTGCAGCCCGCGGCCGAGGAACAGCGCGTTTTCCTTGCGCGCGAATTCCTCCGACCACGCGATGATCTGCGGCTCGAGCGCGAGCACGCTGTTCAGCGCGGCCGGCAGGTGGCGCAGCTCCTTCAGGAATTGCGCCTCCTGCGCGGCGTCGACGTGCCCGCGCAGCTTGCCGAGCGTCGCGGCCAGCACGAACAGCGCGACGAGCTGCGTCGTGAACGCCTTCGTCGACGCGACGCCGATCTCGGTGCCCGCGTGCGTCAGGAACTGCATCTCGGTCAGCCGCACCATCGCGCTCGTCGCGACGTTGCACACCGCGAGCGTATGCGTGTGGCCGAGCGACTGCGCATGCTTGAGCGCCGCGAGCGTATCGGCCGTCTCGCCCGACTGCGAGATCACCAGCACGAGCTGGCGCGGGTTCGGCACCGACTCGCGGTAGCGGTATTCGCTGGCGATCTCGACCTGGGTCGGGATCTTCGCGATCGATTCGAGCCAGTACTTCGCGGTGAGGCCCGAGTAGTAGCTCGTGCCGCACGCGAGGATCAGCAGGCTGTCGATCTCCGCGAACGTGGCGGGGGCCGCATCGCCGAACAGCGTCGCGTCGAAGGCTTCTGTCTGCGGCACGGTGTCGCCGATCGCGCGCGGCTGCTCGAAGATTTCCTTCTGCATGAAGTGGCGATACGGGCCGAGTTCGACCGCGCCGCCGTACGCGCTGACCACGCGGATTTCACGCTGCACGGTGGCGCCGTGACGATCGACGATCGTCACGCCGTCGAGCGACAGCTCGCACACGTCGCCTTCCTCGAGGAACGTGAAGCGGTCGGTGCTGCCGGCCAGCGCCAGCGCGTCGGACGCGAGGAAGTTCTCGCCGTCGCCGTGACCGACGACGAGCGGCGAACCCTGGCGCGCGCCGACGACGGTGTGCGGCTGGTCCTTGTGGATCACGGCGATCGCATATGCGCCGTGCAGCTGGTGCACGGCTTCGCGCACCGCGTCGAACAGGTTGCCGCGGTACAGGCTGTGCACGAGGTGCGCGATCACTTCGGTGTCGGTCTGCGACACGAATTCGTAGCCCTTCGCGCGCAGCGTTTCGCGCAGCGTCTCGAAGTTCTCGATGATGCCGTTGTGCACGAGCGCGAGTGCGTTCGACGAGAAGATCGGGTGCGCGTTGTGCGTGACGGGCGCGCCGTGCGTGGCCCAGCGCGTGTGCGCGACGCCGGTCGTGCCTTCGAGGTGCGTGTCGCGCACCTGCGCATCGAGATCGGCCACGCGTGCGACGCTGCGCGCGCGCTTCGGTGCACCCGGCTCGAGCACGGCGACGCCGCACGAGTCGTAGCCACGGTATTCGAGGCGCCGCAATCCTTCGATGAGGACCGGAACGATATTACGTTGCGCAACTGCGCCGACAATGCCGCACATGAATGGTCAATCCTGTCAGTCGAAGCGGGCGCCGCGCGGGCGCCCGCAAAAGGTTCAGCTCTTTTTCTTGACCGGGCGGACGTAGCCGCTCTTCGCGGTCTGCGTCTTCTCGTTCAACGCGAGGACGCCTTCGGCGACGTCCTTCCAGATCGTCGTGCCGGCCGCGATCGTCACGCCGCGGCCGACGCGCACGGGCGCGACGAGCTGCGTGTCGGAGCCGACGAACACGTCGTCCTCGATCACGGTGCGGAACTTGTTCGCGCCGTCGTAGTTGCAGGTGATCGTGCCCGCGCCGATGTTCACGCGCGCGCCGATGTCGGCGTCGCCGATGTACGTGAGGTGATTCGCCTTCGAGCCGTGGCCGATCACCGCGTTCTTCACCTCGACGAAGTTGCCGACGTGCGCTTCGTCCGCGAGCTGCGCGCCCGGGCGCAGCCGCGCGTACGGGCCGATCACGGTGTTCGCGCCGAGCACGGCGCCGTCGATGTGCGTGAACGCGTCGATGCGCGTGCCCGCGCCGATCGACGCGTTGCGGATCACGCAGTTCGCGCCGATCGTCACGTTGTCGGCGAGCGTCACGTTGCCTTCGAACACGCAGTTCACGTCGATCGACACGTCGCGGCCGCAGCGCAGCGTGCCGCGCACGTCGACGCGCGCCGGATCGGCGAGCGTCACGCCGTCGACGAGCAGCGCATCGGCGACGTTGCGCTGGTGAATGCGTTCGAGCTCCGCGAGTTGCGCCTTGCTGTTCACGCCGAGCGTTTCCCATTCGTCGTCGGGCTGCGACGTGACGACCTCGAAGCCGGCCTCGATCGCGAGTTCGACGACGTCGGTCAGGTAGTACTCGCCCTGCGCGTTTTCGTTCTTCAGCGCGCCGAGCCACATCGACAGCTGGGCCGTCGGCGTGACGATGATGCCGGTGTTGATCTCGGCGATCCGCAGTTCGTCCGGCGACGCATCCTTCTGCTCGACGATGCGCGTGACGAAGCCGGCCGCGTCGCGCACGATGCGGCCGTAGCCGGTCGGGTCGTCGAGCGTGACGGTCAGAATGCCGTAGCGGCCGTCGCGCGCGGCGTCGACGAGACGCTGCAGCGTCGACGCGCGGGTGAGCGGCACGTCGCCGTACAGCACGAGCGTCGGTTGCGCGGGATCGAGGAGCGGCAGCGCCTGGCGCACCGCGTGGCCGGTGCCGAGCTGCTCGGCCTGCACCGCGAACTGGACGTCGGGCGCGGCGACGGCGGCCTGGACCTGCTCGGCGCCGTGGCCGACGACGACGACGAGCCGGGACGGCTGCAGCGTGCGCGCGGTGTCGATGACGTGGGACAGGAGCGGCCTGCCGGCCAGGGGGTGAAGCACTTTCGGCAGCGCGGAACGCATGCGCTTGCCGGTGCCTGCCGCCAAAATCACGATATTCATGGCGCGCGCTTGGGTCAGAGTTCGAAGCCGTCCATTTTAGCATGCGGCCCTTGTCGCTCCGGGCCTGTCGCGGCGCGGCGACAACGCCGAAACGAGGCCGTTGGCCCCGGTTTCGGCGGGTGTTCGGTCCCTGCTTACAGGTCGTCGAACTGGACGATCGAGATCGGTCGGGCCGCGACCGGTTTGCCGGCGCCGGGCGCCATCGCGTCGTCGCCCGATGCGCACGGCTCCTCGTCGAACGCGATGTCGCCTTGCGGATCGGCTTCACCCGTCGCGCGCAGCGACTGGAACGGGTACAGCGTCGTGTCCATCAGGTGCGACGGCACGACCTTCGCGAGCGCGTTGAACATGTTGTCGACGCGGCCCGGGAAGCGCTTGTCCCATTCGCGGATCAGCGCCTTCATTTCCGCACGCTTCAGGTTCGGCTGGCTGCCGCACAGGTTGCACGGGATGATCGGGAATTCGCGCAGCTCCGCGTATTTCTCGAGATCGGTTTCCTTCACGTACGCGAGCGGGCGGATCACGATGTTCTTGCCGTCGTCCGACTGCAGCTTCGGCGGCATTCCCTTCAGCTTGCCGCCGTAGAACATGTTCAGCAGCAGCGTCTGCACGATGTCGTCGCGGTGATGGCCGAGCGCGATCTTGGTCGCGCCGAGCTCGCCGGCCACGCGGTACAGGATCCCGCGGCGCAGCCGCGAGCACAGCGAGCAGGTCGTCTTGCCTTCCGGCACGAGCCGCTTGACGATGCTGTAGGTGTCCTGGTTCTCGATGTGGAACGGCACGCCGACCTGCTTCAGGTATTCGGGCAGCACGTGCTCGGGGAAGCCCGGCTGCTTCTGGTCGAGGTTCACCGCGACGATGTCGAAGTCGATCGGCGCGCGCTCGCGCAGGCGCAGCAGCACGTCGAGCATCGCGTAGCTGTCCTTGCCGCCCGACAGGCACACCATCACCTTGTCGCCCTGCTCGATCATGTTGTAGTCGCCGATCGCCTGGCCGACCTGGCGCACGATCCGCTTGAACAGCTTGTTGTTCTCGTACGCTTCCTTCTGCTCGCGGCGCGTCAGCGCGGGGCGGCCGGTTTCGGCGGTCGCGGCGTCGGCCGCCGTGTCGTTCATGTGGGGGGCGTTCATTGGCGCTCCTCGTCCTTGATGCGAAAGACTTCGACGCCGACGGCGTCGCAGTCCGGATAGGCGTCCGGTTTCTCGGTACGGACGCGTACCGCGCGCACGGCGTCGTGCGCCAGCAGGTGCGCGGCGATCGAATCGCACAGCGTTTCCTGCAGGTGAATGTGGCCGCGCGCGAGGCACTGCGCGACGCTCTGCTTCATCAGGTCGTAGTCGACGACTTCATGCAGCCGGTCATCGACGGGCGTCGACTGCGCAAGCGGCACGAACAGGTCGACGTTGATGACGACGCGCTGCTCGCCGCGCTTCTCGTGTTCGAAGGCCCCGATGTTGATGTGCACCTCGTAGTCGCGCAGGTAGAGCCTGCGGCAATCCGCGAGGCGGGGGTGCAGGAGAGCGGAAAACATGGTCGTCCCAGTCAAATTGGCGTGCGCGCACGCAAAGCGGCGCGGGCGGCGGTCAGGCCGCGCCCGCGCGGTTCAGTCATTCGGGCCGGCGGCGGGCGGCACCAGGTGCTCGCCGCCGTCGACGGTCAGCGTCGCGCCCGTCACGCCGGGCGCGCTCGCGAGATAGCAGGCGGCCGCCGCGATGTCGTCCGCGTGCGGCGCGTGGCCGCGCACGAGCGCCGCGACCCGCACCTTCGGCGCGAGCGCCAGCGCGAGCGCCGACGTCGCGCGGTTCAACGCGGCCTGCATCAGCGCGTGCGACAGCTGCGCCGGCGCCGGGTGAAACAGGGCCTGATCCAGTACGTGGATCGCGCACGCGCGCAGCGCTTCGTGCTCGCGCGCGGCGTCGGGCGTCGCATCGGCGAGCGCGCGGGCCAGCGCGAGCGGCGCGGTCACGTTGCGCGCGAGCGCCGCGGCGAGCGACGCGGCGTCGACCGTGTGCGCGTCGTCGGTGCCGGCGCTGGCGCTGACGAACACCGCACATGCGGGCCGGCCGAGCGCTTCGCCGCACGCGGCGACGAGGGCCGCGGCATCGGCTTCCACGGCCAGATCGGCGTCGAGCACGGCCGCGCGGCGGCCGAGCGCCGTGACTTCGGCGACGAGCGCGTCGGCGGCCGCGCGCGGCGCGCGTTGGCTGCGCTGCAGCGCGACGTCCCAGCCGCGGCGGGCGAAACCCGTCGCGAGCGCGCGGCCGATCGACGCGGCGTCCGCCGCGTTACCCACGGCGCCCGTGACGAGCACCACGCGTGGGGTGGACGTATCGGCTGAAACGGTCATTTACAATGCCGGGATGAACCCGAAAGCTCACGAACCCGCTAGTTTACCTGCTCCCGGCCCTGACGCGCTCGCGCAGTCCGAAACCCTCGCCGCGCAACTGCGCGACGAGATTGCGGCGGCCGGCGGCTGGCTGCCGTTCGACCGCTTCATGGAGCGCGCGCTGTATGCGCCGGGCCTCGGTTATTACAGCGGCGGCGCGCGCAAGTTCGGGCGCCGCGCCGATGACGGCAGCGACTTCGTCACCGCCCCCGAGCTGTCGCCGCTGTTCGCGCAGACGCTCGCGAACCCCATCGCCGAAGCGCTCGCGGCGAGCGGCACGCGCCGTGTGATGGAGTTCGGCGCCGGCACGGGCAAGCTCGCGGCCGGGCTGCTCGCGGCGCTCGACGCGCCGGGCGTCGAACTCGACGAATACCTGATCGTCGACCTGTCCGGCGAGCTGCGTGAACGGCAGCGCGACACGATCGAAGCCGCGGCGCCGGCGCTGGCCGCGAAGGTGCGCTGGCTCGACGCGCTGCCCGAGCGGTTCGACGGCGTCGTGGTCGGCAACGAGGTGCTCGACGCGATGCCGGTGCGTCTCTTCGCGAAGGCGGATGGCGCGTGGCGCGAGCGCGGTGTCGCGCTCGACGCACGGCAGGCGTTCGTGTTCGACGACCGGCCGGTCGGCGCCGCCGGCCTGCCGGCGGTGCTCGCGATGCTCGACGTCGGCGACGGCTACGTGACCGAAACGCACGAGGCCGCGCTCGCGTTCACGCGCACCGTTTGCACGATGCTCGCGCGTGGTGCGGTGCTGCTGGTCGACTACGGGTTTCCCGCGCACGAGTACTACCACCCGCAGCGCGACCGCGGCACGCTGATGTGCCATTACCGTCACCACGCGCACGACGACCCGTTCGTATACCCGGGCCTGCAGGACATCACCGCGCACGTCGAATTCACCGGCATCTACGACGCGGGCGTCGCGACCGGCGCCGATCTGCTCGGCTACACGTCGCAGGCGCGCTTCCTGTTGAACGCAGGCATCACCGACGCGCTGGCCGCGATCGATCCGTCCGACATCCATCAGTTCCTGCCGGCCGCGAACGCGGTGCAGAAGCTGATCTCGGAGGCCGAGATGGGCGAGCTGTTCAAGGTGATCGCGTTTTCGCGCGGGATCGACGGCACGCTCGACGCGTTCGCGCGCGGCGACCGCTCGCACGCGCTCTGACGGAGCCCTGACGTGCTGCGCTGGCTATTGACGACGTTCGTCGCGGTGATGATCCTGACGCGCTGCTGGCCGTGGCTCGGCAAGCTCGGGATCGGGCGGATGCCGGGCGACGTCACGCTGACGCTCGGCGGGCGGCGCTACCCGTTCCCGTTCATGTCGACGCTGGTGCTGACGATGCTGGTATCGATGGTGGCGCGGCTGCTCTGAGCCGCGCCGAACAAGAGGGGTGCGTCACAGCTCGATCTCGCCGAGGATCCGGTGCGCGAGCGCCTTCGCCTCGTCGAACGCTTCTTCCTCGCTGGGGCTCGTCGAGTGGACGTCGTAACGCATGTTCTCGGTGTCGTCCCCGTCGTCGCGCGCGAGGATCACGTAACCCTGGAACTGCCCGTTGCCCGCATGCTGCGTATGCGCCTTGGCCGTGTAGATGCCTTTCGTGAACGTGTTCGTGTCCATCGTGCTCTCCCGCAAAAAGGACACTTCATCGTAGCACTGCGGCGCAGCATGGTGAACGCGGTTTATCGGTGACCGATCAGCGACCGGTCACCTGCCTGCGCGTCCCTTCAACGCCTGTTCAACCTTCGAGCAGCGCGACGACCTCGTCGAGCGTCGGCGCGTGCGCGCCCGTGTGCCGGCACGCGGCGGCGCCGGCCGCTAGCGCGAACGCGAGATGCTCGCGCCAGCCGCGCTGCGGCGCGGCCATCAGGCTGAACAGCAGGCCGCCGATCGACGCGTCGCCCGCGCCGACGGTGTCGGCCACCTCGACTCGCGGCGGACTGGCCTCGTGCACGTCGCCGTCCGCGTGGAGCGTCGCCGCCTGCGCGCCGCGCGTGACGAGCACGGCCGCCCGCGGGTTCAGCGCGCGCACCGCCGCGATCGCGTCGGGGCCGTCGCCGCCGAACAGGTGCCGCAGGTCTTCGTCGGACACCTTGATCAGGTCGGCGAGCGCGGCCATCTTCTCCAGCGTCGGCCGGTATGCGGCCGTCATCAGGTTCCGCACGTTCGGGTCGAAGCTGATCTTCACGCCGCGTGCGTGCAGGTCGGCCGCGAGCGCGGCCAGCGTGCCCGCGAGCGGTTCGCGCACGAGGCTGATGCAGCCGAAATGCGCCCATTGCACGTGCTCGGCCCAGCCGGCCGGCAGCCGCGCGGGATCGAACGCGAGATCGGCGCTCGCTTCGCCGATGAAGAAGTACGCGGGCGGGCGCGTCTCGTGAACGATCGCGAGCAGCGGCGGCCGCGCGACGCGCTGCAGGAAGCGTAGGTCGAGCCCGGCCGCTTCGCTCGTGCGCCACAGCACGTCGGAGAAGCAGTCTTCGCCGATCGAGCCGGCGAGCGCGCTCGGTATGCCGAGCCGCGCGACCGCGCGCGCGACGTTCCAGCCGGCGCCGCCCGGCACCGACGTCCACTGCGCGTCGCCCGCGCGCACCATGTCGGTCAGGATGTCGCCCGCCGACACGAACGCCGGAAACGTGGCGCCGCTCATTGCGTCGGCTCGCTGCGTTGCATGCGCGCGAGGGTCGCGAGCACGTCGTAGCAGGCGCCCATCGTGTGATAGTCGGTCTTGCCGGCCGGGCTCTTCTCGTCGCTGTACTTGCGGTTGTCGCAGGTGAGGATCCGGTACCACGCGCCGTAGCGGTGATCGACGAAGTGCGCCCAGCTGTAGCGCCAGATCTCGTCGTACCAGTCCCAGAAGCGCTCGCTGCCGGTGCGCGCGCCGAGCATCGCGGCCGCCGCGAAGGTTTCGGCCTGCACCCAGAAATACTTGTTGTGGTCGCAGATCGTGAAGTCGGGGCCGAAGCCGTAGCAGAGGCCGCCGTGATCCGCGTCCCACGCGTGCGTGAGCGCCGCGTCGAACAGCTCGGCCGCGCGCGGCGCGAGCCAGTCGAGCGGGCGGTGCCGCTCGAGGATCAGGAGCAGCTTCGCCCATTCGGTCTGGTGCCCGGGCTGGAAGCCCCACGGACGGAAGATGTTCGAGCTGTCTTCCTTGTTGTAATCCCAGTCGATCGACCAGTCCGCATGGTAGTGCTCCCACACGAGCCCGCCCGACAGCGCGGCCTGGCGCTGCGTGATGTGGGACGCGAGCTTTTCCGCGCGATCGAGGTACGTCAGATGGCCGGTCGCCTCGTACGCGGCGAGCAGCGCTTCCGTCATGTGCATGTTCGCGTTCTGGCCGCGATACGACGACACGTTCCAGTTCGGCGTCGCATCGTCCGCGTAGAGGCCCGCGGCCGCATCCCAGAAGCGGTGCTCGGCGAGCTCGTAGGTCGACGCGATCAGCGGGCGCGCTTCGTCGATGCCGGCCATCGTCGCGTGCGCGGCCGCGAGCAGCACGAACGCGAGGCCGTAGCAGTGGCGCGTGCCGTCGAGCGTCGCGTGCTTCGCGCCGTCGCGCCAGTCGAGCTCCCAGTCGTAGCCCTGCAGCGCGTCGTCCCAGTGCGCGTCGCGCAGGAACCGCAGCCCGTGGCGCGCGTATTCCAGGTGGCGCGGGTCGCCGAAATGGCGGTACGCCATCGCGTAGTTGAAGACGAACCGGCAGGTGCTGACGAGGTGGCGCGACGTGCGGTTGTAGATGCTGCCGTCGTCGCGGAAGTAATGGTAGAAGCCGCCCGTCGGGTCGAATGCGTTCGTCGCGTAGAAGCGCAGCGTGTCTTCGATGTGCGACAGCAGGAACGACGGGTCGCGAAAGCTCGCGACGAACGGTGCCGCTTGCGCGTGGCTGGCCGGCGCGGCGGCGCGGGAGTGGACCGGGGGCATGTTCATGACTCTTGGACCGTGGCGGTATCGAATGCCGGTGAGCCGGCGGGCTGGCTGCTGGCCCGCACGATCAGCGCGACGGGCAGGGAGATCTCGGTGCGCTCGGGCGATTCCGCGAGCAGCAGTTCGACGCCGCGGCGGCCGAGCGCTTCCTTGTCGACCGCGAGCGTCGTGAGCGGCGGGTTCGCGTGCGCGGCGGCCGGGATGTCGTCGAAGCCGACGATCGCGATGTCGTCCGGAATCCGCAGGCCGCGCGCGATGCACACGCGCTGCGCGGCCAGCGCGGCCGCGTCGTTGTACGCGAACACGGCGTCGGGGCGCGGGCCGGGCGCGTCGAGCAGTTGCTCCATCGCACGCGCGGCGCCCGTGTCGGGGTCGAGCCCCGCGTCGATCGTCACTTCGTATGCGGGATCGAACAATCGCCCGGCTTCGAAGAACGCGCGCCGGTAGCCGATCGCGCGCTGCGCGATGCTGTAGTGCGCGGCCGAGCCGCCGATGAACGCGATTCGCGAGCGGCCGCTGGCGAGCAGGTGGCGCATCGCGAGCGCCGCGCCCGTCGCGTTGTCGATATTGACCGAACGCAGCCCGGGCGCCCACAGGTCGATCAGCACGAGGGGCCGGCCGGTGGCGGCGAGCGCCTCGATCGTCTCGGGCTCGATGAAGCCGGCGACCGCGATCGCATCGGGCGCATGCGGGCGCATCTGGCGCAGCACGTCGTCGTTCGGGCCGACCGTGAGCAACGTCGGCACGATGCCGCGCTCGCGGCAGGCGTCCTCGACGCCGTGCAGCACGTGCGAGAAGAACGGGCTTGCGGGAAAGCGGTTGTGCTGGCGGTGCAGCAGAAAGGTGAGCCGGCGGATGCGCGGCCGCAGCTGGGCGGGATCGTAACCGAGCTGCCGGGCGATCTCGACGATGCGCGCGCGCGTGGCTTCGGACAGGCCGGGCTGGTTTTTCAGCGCGCGGGAGACGGTGCCGATCGAGACCTCAGCCGCCCGCGCCACGTCGCGAATGGTCGTACCCATCGTTAGGGGTCCGGTTTGTTTAGGGTGGAGGCGATTGTATAGTAAAACGCGCTGCGGAATTCGGGCCGGATAACCGGGGAATACCCGCAAATAACGGGTTTTTAGCCGCTAATCTGCGAAAACACCGTTACTAAAAATACTAAACAAAACACGAAAAAGGCAAGGTGGCTGTGCGGATGTCCGCCAGCGCCGGCGGGGCGCGGGAACGCGCGGCGGAGGCGGGTGCGCAGGTCAGCGCGAGGGCGCGGCACCCTGCTGCCTGCGCGTACGTCGACGAGGCGCCGTCGCGCAACAGCCCGACCACGCGCCGGACGGGCACCGGGCGGGTCGGTCGGCGCACGGACGTTGCCGGTGCGCCCGACGCCTGTGCGCCTTCAGCCCGCCGCCATCGCCGCGGCCGGCGGTTCGCCGCGATCGCGCAGCGCGGCGCGGCCGGCATCGAGATCGACGACCGCGAGCCCGTCAGGCTGCTGCTTCGCCCGCCGCTTCGCGAGCGCGGCGACCGATGCGATCTCGTCGCTGCCGTAGCGTTGCGCGCCGTGCGCGCCGGCCGGCACGCCGACCGCGCCGATCGCCATTGTCACGAAGCCGAAGAACGCCGGGTTGCCGTGGCGGTCCTCGCCGCGCAGCCCGCCCGCCTGCCTGTCAGCTTGCGTGTAGAAGCGTTGCGCGCCGTCGTTGAAGCGTGCGATCGCGTCGGCGGCGCGCTCGCGCCAGTCGTCGCGCTGGAACAGCACGAGGAAATCGTCGCCGCCGACGTGGCCGAGAAAGTCGCGCTGCGGATCGCACACGCCGGCCAGCACCGTCGCGGCGAACTTCAGCACTTCGTCGCCCTGCCAGTAGCCGTACTGGTCGTTGAACGGCTTGAACTGGTTCAGGTCGACGTAGCACGCGTGAAAGCCGGCGTCGCGCTGAAGCAGGCGGTCGATGTGCGCGCTGATCGGGATGTTGCCGGGCAGGAACGTCAGCGGATTCGCGTAGCGCGCGGCCTCGATGCGCATCTCGGTCACCGTGCGCACGAGGCTCTCGCCAGTGCCGAGCCCGACATAGCGGCCGTGTTCGGTGATCACGAAGCCGTCCGCGAGATAGCGCTGGTCGTGGCGCGCGAGCAGCGTCGCGAGCTGCTCGAACGTGGTTGCGTTGTCGATCATCAGCGGCGCATCGTTCGCGAACTGCAGGCACGGCTTCTTCCCGAACACCTCGCGGTGATACGGCAGCGCGAAACGGTCGATGAAGCCGCGGCGATTCACGAGCGCGACGGGCCGCCCGCGCTCGACGAGCGCGACCGCATGCAGATCGGGCATCCGGTTGAACAGGTCGAGCACGTCGTTGCTGGTCGCGTCGCGCGGCAGCGCCGGGGCGGGCACGAGCATCTTCCCGGCGATCGTGCCGGCCGGCCGCACCGCGCGCGTCACGCCGGGAAACACCGCGATGTGCGGCGCGCGGATCGCGTCGCGCGCGGCCGGCGCGACCACCGGCGACGGCTGCGCGTTCGGCCGGCCGAGCAGGAAGCCCTGCACACAGCAGATGCCCATGTCGCGCACGACGATCAGGTCGCATTCGTTCTCGATGCCTTCCGCGATCAGCTTCGCGCCGCTCGCTTGCGCGAAGTGCTGCATGGCCCTCACGGCCTCGAACTTGAGCGGGTCGTGCGCGATGTCGTGGATGAAGAAGCGATCGATCTTCACGACGTCCGGGTGCAGGCGCAGCCACAGGTTCATGCTCGCGTTCGCGGTGCCGTAGTCGTCGAGCGCGAACTGGATGCCGGCGTCGCGCAGCGTCGCGACCGCCGGTCCGATGTCCGCGAGATCGGGAATCGCGTTCTGCTCGGTGAGCTCGATCACGATGCGTTCGGCGCCGATTTGCGCGCGGCCGAGGAACTGGCGTGCGCGCTCGCGTTCGCTGGCGAGCGTGAGGATCGTGCCCGCGCTGAAATTGAGGAACAGCTTGCCGTCGCAGCCGAGCGCCGCGAACGCGTCGAGGCAGGTGAGCGCGGCGGCCCGTTCGAGCGCGATGGTCTCGCCTTCGCGCGCGGCCTGCGCGAACAGCGCGGCGGGCGGCTCGAGGTCGGTGCCGCGCGGGCCGCGGATCAGCCCTTCGTAACCGACGACCGTGCCCGACCCGAGGTCGACGATCGGCTGGAAAACGGCGGCGAGCGCGCGGTCCGCGATCAGGCGCGTGGTGCGGGGGGCAGCGGAATCGGAGGAGGGCGCGGGCATGGGCGAGGGCAGCCGGATCGACGGGACGACCGGCTTATCGGCACCGCTGGCGGAGAATTGAATGAAGATTTCGTGACACGACAGGCGTTGCCGGTGCATCGAGCGGGACGCGCATCGGGGCGGGACTGGAAGGGGAGGTGGACGGAAAGCGGGAGGCGGAAAGCGGACAGCCGCCAGCGACGGCCATCGCGCGCCCGGGCGCGTCAGCGCTTGCCCGCGCTCAGCGCGCCGGACGCTGCTGCCGTGCCGCCTTCGGCGCGCTCGCCGCTCGTGTCGCGCGCGCCCCAGCGCTGCGCGAGCGCCGCGCACGCCATCAGCTGGATCTGGTGGAACAGCATCAGCGGCAGCACGATCGCACCGACCGCGTTCGCCGAGAAGATCACCTTCGCCATCGGCACGCCGGCCGCGAGGCTCTTCTTCGATCCGCAGAAGATGATCGTGATCTGGTCGGCGCGGTTGAAGCCGAGCCGCTTGCTGACGAACGCGGTCAGCAGCAGCGCGATCGCGAGCAACACGAGGTTGACGACGAGCAGGCCGCCGAGCGCGCGCGGCGGAATCTGGTGCCACAGCCCCTCGTTGACGGCCTCGCTGAACGCGACATAGACGACCAGCAGGATCGAGCCCTGGTCGACGAAGCGCAGCACGCCGCGATTGCGGTCGATCCAGCCGCCGATCACGGGCCGCAGCAACTGGCCGGCGATGAACGGCACGAGCAGCTGCATCACGATGCTGCCGACGGTGCTCCACGGCGACGCGGTCGCGGCCGACTGCGACGTGATCATCAGGCCGACGAGCGCCGGCGTGACGAAGATTCCGAGCAGGCTCGACGCCGATGCCGCGCACACGGCGGCCGGCACGTTGCCCTTCGCGATCGACGTGAACGCGATCGACGACTGGACCGTCGACGGCAGCGTGCACAGGAACAGCACGCCCGCATACAACGTCGGCGTGACGAGCGGCTGCAGCACCGGTTTCAACGCGAGGCCGAGCAGCGGGAACAGTGCGAACGTGCTGAGCAGCACGACCGTGTGCAGTCGCCAGTGGGTCGCGCCGGCGATGACGGCTTCGCGCGACAGTTTCGCGCCGTGCAGGAAAAACAGCAGGCCGACGGCGATGTTGGTCGCCCAGTTGAACGCATGGGCGGCCGGGCCGCGGCAGGGCAGCAGGCTCGCGAGCACGACGGTGCCGACGAGCGCGAGCGTGAAGTTGTCGGGGAGAAAACGGGGACGGGCCATCGGGGGACTCGGTTCGGAAACGGCGAAGGCGCGCGTCGCGCGCGCGGATCGCGTTATTGTCCCGGTTGACGATTCACCAGACAAATTCATTGTGCGAATCGATTGATGAATCGGTTGCATGCAATGAGGGCCGCCGCGTCCACCCGGCCCCGCGCAAAACCGCAGAAGAATGTTCTGCCGCGACCGCGTGCCGAAGCGAAAAAACCTAGCAGTAACATGGTGTTACACCGATGCCGGCGACATAACACTTTTTGGCTCGACACACTTTCCGCCCGCTCATAAATTACTGCTGAAAGCCTTGGGTCGGCCGAAAGGAACCGACGGCGGGCGTCGATGGGCACGGAACGATGACGGAACGGGTGAAACGGAAGATCGGACGATGGGTGGCGGGCGTGCTCGGCGCGCTGCTGATGCCGCTCGCGCTGGCCCAGCCGCCCCATGGCGGTCACGGGTTCGGTGGCCACGGCTTCGGCGGCGGCGACATGCGCGCGTACGGTCAGCCGGCCGGTGGCCCCGGCGGCGGTCCGGTCTGGCGTCGCGTTCCGCCGCCTGCCGGCGTGCGTCCCGGCGGCGTGAGCGGCGCCGGTTCCCGCTGGGGGCTGCGCCCGACGCCGTCGTACGGCCATTACGCCGCGCAAAGCCCGTATCGGCCGATCAGCGCCGAAGTGCGCCAGATGCCGCGCCCGCCGGGCGGCGGCAACGTCCCGCTGCGGGCCGGCTCGATCCGCGCCGACGTCGCGCGCTACAACGAGGAGCGCGGCGGTCGCCCGATGCCGCCGCCCCGCTCGCAGGAAGAGCCTGCGCACTCACCTTCTTTCTCCCCGTTCTACCGAAACTGAGCGCCCCGCGCTCAGCCCCTCGCCGGCTGATGCGAATTCGCCACAGTCGCGCGCAGATTTCCGCTGATTTTCCCGCCGCATTGCGCTATCTTTCGCGCCCGGTACGCGCATGCCGCGCCGCCGCCCGCCGGTGCGACCGCATTCGCGGCGGGCCGCCGCCGTGCATCCGGCCATGGATACATGCCGCGAAGTTAATGCCGGCGCTATACCCGCAATAAGTGTGCGCAATTTTGACCGGACGAATGATCCGTAAAGATGGCTGCGCCCCATACGACGCAAGCACTCGGCTCCAAAAAACAACGCTCGCGCCACTTATCGACTATCCGACAAAACCTGGAGATCCCATGAAAGCATTCGCCCGTCGTGCGTCGCGCACGTCCGTCAAGCTGATCGCCGCAGCCGCCTGCGTGGCGGCCGCCGCACCCGTCCATGCGCAGTCGAGCGTCTCGCTCTACGGGCAGGTTGACGAATGGGTCGGCGCCACCAAGTTCCCGGGCGGCGATCGTGCTTGGAACGTGTCGGGCGGCGGGATGTCGACGTCGTACTGGGGCCTGCACGGCGCCGAGGATCTCGGCGACGGCTACCAGGCGATCTTCACGCTGGAGAGCTTCTTCCGTGCGCAGAACGGCCAGTACGGCCGCTTCCAGGGCGACACGTTCTTCGCACGCAATGCGTACGTCGGCATCAGTTCGCCGTACGGCACGGTGACGGCAGGCCGCCTGACGACGCACCTGTTCCTGTCGACGATCCTGTTCAACCCGTTCTACGACTCGTACACCTTCTCGCCGATGGTGTACCACGTGTTTCTCGGCCTCGGCACGTTCCCGACCTATCCGAGCGACCAGGGCGCGGTCGGCGATTCGGGCTGGAACAACGCGGTGGGGTACACGTCGCCTTCGTTCGGTGGCCTGAATTTCGGCGCGATGTACGCACTCGGCAACCAGGCCGGCGACAACCGCTCGAAGAAGTGGAGCGCGCAGTTCAACTACGCGAACGGCCCGTTCGCGGCGACCGCCGTGTATCAGTACGTGAACTTCAACAACGGCCCGCAGGACCTGAGCGCGCTCGTGACCGGCATGAAGAGCCAGGGCATCGCGCTGGTCGGCGCGACCTACGACCTGAAGCTCGTGAAGCTGTTCGGTCAGTACATGTATACGAAGAACGACCAGGTTGCGGGCAGCTGGCACGTGAATACCGCGCAGGGCGGCGTGTCGGTGCCGATCGGCGTGGGCAACGCGATGGCGTCGTATGCATACTCGCGCGACGCGGGCGGCCTCGACCAGACGCGCCAGACCTGGGCCGTCGGCTACGACTACCCGCTGTCCAAGCGCACCGACATCTACGCCGCCTACATGAACGACCACATCAGCGGCCTGTCGACCGGCAACACGTTCGGCGCGGGCATTCGCGCGAAGTTCTGACGCGCGCGTGCAATCGGCGCGCCGGCCGCGCGCGTGAATCGCGCGTGCCGGCTGCATGTTTTCCCGGCCGTCATTTCCGGCCCGAAGCGGCGCCGCCACCCGCGGCGCCGTTTTGCCTTTCTTGACCTTTCTGTTTCCTCGCCTTTGTTACCCTATCTCGTAATTGGTTGATTCCCCGGGATTGCGAGCTAGTTCGATGGATACCCTCGTCAGCATGAATGTGTTTCGCTACGTCGTCGAAGTGGGCAGCTTCGTCGGCGCGGCGGAGCGCATGCAGATGTCGGCGGCGATGGCGAGCAAGCACGTGATGCACCTCGAGCAGCAGCTCGGCGCGCGGTTGCTGCATCGCACGACACGACGCGTCGCGCCAACCGAGGCGGGACGCGAATACTACGAGCGCCTCGTGCAGGCGCTGTCCGAACTCGACGAAGCCGGCCAGGCCGTCGGCGCCGCGAGCGTGGTGCCGCAGGGCAGGCTGCGCGTGACGTCGCTGTCCGCGTTCGGGCTGCGGCACGTGATGCAGGCCGTCACCGATTATGCGGGCCGGTTCCCGGACGTGACCGTCGACATGACGCTGTCCGATCGCGTGGTCGACCTGATCGAGGAAGGCTATGACGTCGCGGTGCGCGCGGCGCCGAACGGATTGAAATCGTCGTCGCTGGTCGCACGCCAGATCGCGACCGCGCACATCCTGCTGGTCGCGTCGCCCGAGTATCTCGAGAAGCGCGGCACGCCGCAGACGATCGCCGATCTCGCGAACCACAACTACCTGCGGCGCGATTCGAATTCGACGATGCTCGATTCGCTGGTGATCGATGCGGCCGCCGCGTCGCGCGTGAGCCTGAACGGCAACCTGATCGTGAACCATCTCGACGGGCTGCGCGCGGCCGTGCTCGCCGGCGCGGGCATCGCGCTGCTCGGCACCGAAGTGGTCGGCGACGACATCGAGTCGGGCCGGCTCGTGCCGGTGCTGCTCGATTCGGTGCCGCCGCACGAGGCGCCGATCTATGCGGTGTATGCGAGCCGTCGCCACGTGTCCGCGAAGGTACGCTCTTTCGTCGATTTCCTGGCCGCGCGTTTCGAAGGGCAGTCGCTGTGCCCGTCGATCGAATCGCACCTGCGCGTGCTGCCGATCACGCGGATGAAGCGCGCGGTCTGAGCCGCGTCGTCCGCCGCGGCGGGGCAATGAAAAAGCGCGAACCGCTGCCGGTTCGCGCTTTTCGTTTGGCATCGACGATGCTCGTGTCGATGGCGGCCGCGATGGCCGCCGCATCCGTCAGCGCGGGATGCCGAGCCGCGCCTTCGCGTCGTCGTATTCGCGCTTGAGCCGCTCGACGAGCGCGCTCACGCTCGGCAGATCGTCCATCAGGCCGACGCCCTGGCCGGCGCCCCAGATGTCCTTCCACGCCTTCGTCTTGTCGCTGCCGAAATTCATCTTGGTCTTGTCCGATTCCGGCAGCGCGTCCGGATCGAGGCCGGCCTTCTCGATGCTCTCGCGGATGTAGTTGCCGTGCACGCCCGTGAAGAGGTTCGTGTAGATGATGTCCGACGATTTCGCGTTCAGGATCGCGTGCTTGTAGTCGTCGATCGCGTGCGCTTCCTGCGTCGCGATGAAACGCGTGCCCATGTACGCGAAGTCCGCGCCCATCGCCTGCGCGGCGAGGATCGAGCCGCCGTTCGCGATCGAGCCGGACAGCACGATCGGGCCGTCGAAGATCTTGCGGACTTCGCCGACCAGCGCGAACGGCGACGTCGTGCCCGCGTGGCCGCCGGCGCCGGCCGCGACGAGGATCAGCCCGTCGACGCCCGCTTCGAGCGCCTTCTGCGCGTGGCGCAGGTTGATCACGTCGTGCAGCACGATGCCGCCGTAGCCGTGCACCGCGTCGACGATCTCGCGCGCCGGCGCACGCAGGCTCGTGATGAAGATCGGCACCTTGTGCTCGACGCACACGCGCACGTCGTGCTCGAGCCGCGCGTTCGACTGGTGGACGATCTGGTTGACCGCGATCGGGCCGATCACCGCATCGGGGTGTTTCGCCTTGTGGTCGGCGAGTGCCGACTGGATCTGCGTGAGCCACTCGTCCAGTAATTCGGCCGGACGCGCATTGAGCGCGGGGAACGAACCGACGATGCCCGCCTTGCATTGCGCGAGCACGAGTTCGGGGTAGCTGACGATGAACATCGGCGACGCGATGACGGGCAGCGTCAGGTTCTGCAGGACGGTGGGCAATGCCATGTGATGTCTCCAGTCTCCGGGGCGTTGCGGTCGGACGGTGATTCGAGTGTAGCGGCCGAGCGCGTTCGATCATATTAATACGAACGGTCGTGCGATTCTACGCGAGCTTAACAAACTCCGCGGTGTGCCGGCAATCGAGTGAGTGTTCTCTTTCTATGGTTTCGCGTGCTTGCCTCGCTGTGAAGACGCGCCGGCGCCCATAAAATAGCCGCCATAACAAACCAACGAGAAACAAACCATGTCGTTTGAGGCGTTTGCACCGTTTCGCGTGACGGTGCAGGACACCGACATTTTCGGTGTCAAAGGAGGCGCGGGGCCGCCGCTGCTGTTGCTGCACGGCCATCCGCAGACCCACATGATCTGGCATCGCGTCGCCGCGACGCTCGCGAATCACTTCACGGTGATCGCCACCGACCTGCGCGGCTACGGCGCATCGGGCCGGCCGCCGAGCGACGCGCGGCATGCGCCGTATTCGAAACGGGCGATGGCGGCCGACCAGGTCGCCGTGATGCGGCATTTCGGCTTCGAGCAGTTCCACGTGTGCGCGCACGATCGCGGCGCGCGGGTCGCGCACCGGCTCGCGCTCGATCACGCGGAGGCCGTCGAGCGGATGATGCTGCTCGACATCGCGCCGACGCTCGCGATGTACGAGAAAACCGATCGCGCGTTCGCGACCGCGTATTTCCACTGGTTCTTCCTGATCCAGCCCGAGCCGCTGCCGGAGACGCTGATCGGCGCGCACACCGATGCGTACGTCGAGCGCGTGATGGGCAACCGGTCGGCCGGTCTGGCGCCGTTCGCGCCGGAGGCGCTCGACGCGTACCGGGCGGCGCTCGCGCAGCCGGGCGCCGTGCATGCGATGTGCGAGGACTATCGCGCATCGGCGACGATCGATCTCGAGCACGATCGTGCGGATCTCGAACGCGGCAACAAGATCGCGTGCCCGCTGCGCGTGCTGTGGGGCGCGCAGGGCGTCGTCGGCCGCTGCTTCGATCCGCTCGACGAGTGGCGCCGCGTCGCGCGCGACGTCAGCGGCCGCGCACTCGATTGCGGGCACTACATTCCGGAAGAGGCGCCCGTCGCGCTGATCGACGAACTGCTCGCGTTCTTCGACGCGCGCGACGCGGCCGCGTGACGGGGCGGGCGGGCGGCGCGTGCCGCCGGCGGCCCGACGGTGCGCGCCGCCGCGGCTCGATGACATGCGCCGCGCGCGGCTCAGCGGTGCGCGTGGTCGTCCTCGACGAGCGGCGGCAGGCGGCGCGGCACGGGCGTCGACTTCACGATCGCGGTGCTCGTCTCCGCGCGCTCCGTCACCTTCGACAGGATGTCGTCGAGGTGCTCGATCGTGCGCAGGTAGAGCCGGCAGATGAAGCAGTCGTCGCCGGTCACCTTGTCGCATTCGACGAATTCGGGAATCCGCCGCAGCAACTCCTCCACCAGATGCAGCTGGCCCGGCAGCGGCTTCACGCGGACGATCGCCTGCAGCGTGTAGCCGAGCGCGCGCGGGTCGAGCTCGACGGTGAACGCGGCGATCACGCCTTGCGCCTCGAGCCGGCGCACGCGGTCGGCGGTCGCGGGCGCCGACAGCCCGATCTGCCGCGCGAGTTCGCTGGTCGCGATGCGGGCGTCGTCGGCCAGCGCGGCGACGATCGCGCGGTCGGTCGCGTCGAGCGACGCGACGGCGGGCGGAGAAAGGCGTTTCGGCATGATCGCTTTGCTTTCGAAGGTCAATCGGCTGTTTCGCTTCAGTTTAGCCGTGGTTTCGGCGAAAGCAAGTTTCTAGAATCGGACTCATCCCCGCTCTCCAACGGAGTTCATGATGGCCTCGAATGAAATTCGCCGCGGCGCCGCCGAGATGATCGTCGCGATGCTGATGTCCGGCACGATCGGCTGGCTCGTGATGTCGTCGCAGCAGCCGCTGACCAATGTCGTGTTCTTCCGCTGCGTGTTCGGCACGGCGACGCTCGCGATCGTCTGCGCGGCGTTCGGCTTCCTGCGCCGTTCGCTGTTCTCGCCGCGGATGCTCGTGCTCACGACGCTCGGCAGCCTCGCGATCGTCGCGAACTGGCTGCTGCTGTTCGCCGCCTATTCGCGTGCGTCGATCTCGATGGCGACCGCCGTCTACAACACGCAACCCTTCATGCTCGTCGCGCTCGGCGCCATCGTGTTCCGCGAGCGGATCACCGCGTCGACGCTCGCGTGGCTCGCGCTCGCGTTCGCCGGGCTCGTGTTCGTGGTGCGCGTCGAACCGGCCGTGCTCGCGGTGCCCGGCGAATACCTGGAAGGCGTCGCGCTGTCGCTCGGCGCGGCGTTCCTGTATGCGATCTCGTCGATCATCACGAAGCACCTGAAGGGCACGCCGCCGCATCTGCTCGCGCTGCTGCAGGTCGGCCTCGGCATCCTGCTGCTCGCGCCGTTCGCGCACTTCGACACGTTGCCGGCGACGGCCGGGCAATGGGCCGATCTGATCGTGCTCGGCATCGTCAACACGGGGCTGATGTACGTGCTGCTGTACGGCGCGGTCCAGAAGCTGCCGACCGCGATGACGGGCGCGCTGTCGTTCGTCTATCCGGTCGTCGCGATCGCCGTCGATCGCGTCGCGTTCGGGCAGACGCTCGCGTGGACGCAGGTGTTCGGCGCGCTGCTGATCCTGCTCGCGGCGGCCGGCGTGAACCTCGGCTGGCGCATCGTGCCGGCCCGTCGCACGGCGGTCGGCAACTGAAACGGTCAGAGGATTCGTCGCGGCGGCGCGGTCACGCCGCGGCGCGTCGAATGCGCGTGTCGCGCGTGAAGCTTGCCTGCGAAATGACGTCGCTCGGACGTCGCGCGCGTCCGCGAAAAGCGCTGTAAGAAGCTGTAGGGAAACACCCGATGCGATGCGCTCGCGTCGCTCGTATGATGCGGGCTGTGACGTTGATCACGTTCACAGGATTCCGATCTCGATGCCGTTCGCCCGTGAGGCTGAACGGCTTTTTTTTATGTCTCGCTGCCCGCGATCAGCCGCCGCCGCGCGTCCAGCCGCGCGAGCAGCGCGCGCCTCGCGTCGTCGTCCGACGCACGCCATCCCTTGATCTCGCCGCGCGTGCGCAGGCAGCCCGCGCACCAGTCGGTGCGCGGATCGATCCGGCAGACGTCGGTGCACGGCGACGCGACCGTGGCGACCGGCATCGTCACGTCGCTCATGCCGGCTCCCGCAACGCGACGTCCGCGACCGGCGCGCCCGTCAGCGACACGAGTTCGTGCGGCGACAGGTTGAACACCGCGTGCGGATGGCCGGCGGCGGCCCACAGGCTGTCGAGCGCGAGCAGGTCGGCGTCGATCAGTGTGACGGGTTCGACCAGATGGCCGATCGGGCACACGCCGCCGATCGCATAGCCGGTGTTGTCGCGCACGAACTTCGCGTCCGCACGGCCGACCGGGCCGACCTGCGCGGCGACCTTCTGCTCGTCGACGCGGTTCACGCCGCTCGCGATCACCAGCACGGGCACGCCGTCGGCCTGCCGGCGAAACAGGATCGACTTCGCGATCTGCGCGACCGAGCAGCCGAGCCCGGCCGCGGCCTCGGCCGACGTCTTGCCGGTTTCGGCGAGCATCACGATGCCTTTCGCATGGCCGCGCTCGCGCAGCAGCAGCGCGACGCGTCGCGCGGAATCGGGCAGGGAATCGAATGAAGCGGGTGTGGTCATGTGGAGGATCCGTGGAATGGCGTGATCAGACGCAGTTCGCGACGTCGGCCGCGCTCTGCGCCTTGGCAAGCAGGGCACGACCGGCGCGCGACACGTTCGCGCGGCCGATCGCGTTCGAGATGAAGTCGCCGGCCGCGACGACCTGCGCGAGATCGATGCCGGTCTCGATGCCGAGGCCCTGCATCAGGTACAGCACGTCCTCGGTCGCGACGTTGCCGGTCGCGCCCTTCGCGTACGGGCAGCCGCCGAGGCCCGCGACCGACGCGTGGAAGATCTCGATCCCTTCGAACAGCGCCGCGTAGATGTTCGCGAGCGCCTGGCCGTAGGTATCGTGGAAGTGGCCCGACAGGCGTTCGCGCGGGAACACGCGCGTGACCGCCGCGAGCACCTCGCGCGTACGCCTGGGCGTGCCGACGCCGATCGTGTCGGCGATGTCGATCTCGTCGCAGCCGAGCGCGGCGAACCGCTCGACGACGTCGACGACCGACGCGACCGGCACCTCGCCCTGGTACGGGCAGCCGAGCGCGCACGACACGCTGCCGCGCAGCCGCAGGCCCGCGTCCTTCGCGGCCTTCGCGACGGGCTCGAAGCGCGCGATGCTCTCGGCGATGCTGCAGTTGATGTTCCGCTGCGAGAAGGCTTCGCTCGCCGCGCCGAAGATCACGACTTCGTCCGCGCGGGCGGCGACTGCGTTCTCGAAGCCCTTCAGGTTCGGCGTGAGCACCGAGTACACGGTGCCCGCGCGGCGCTCGATGCCGGCCATCACGTCGGCGCCGTCGGCCATCTGCGGCACCCATTTCGGCGACACGAACGACGCGGCCTCGACGTTGCGGAAGCCGGCGCGCGACAGCCGGTCGACGAGCGCGATCTTCACGTCGGTGGGCACGAAGGTCTTCTCGTTCTGCAGGCCGTCGCGCGGCCCGACTTCGACGATCTTGACGGCGGTGGGGAACGTCATGGTTGTCTCCAATTTTGTGTAGGGCGGAATTCAGTAGCCGCGCGCGTAGTCGACGATGCCGCTGACGGGCGCGCCGCGCTCGAACGCGCGGATCTTGCCGGCGATCTGCTCGACGGCTTCCGCGCGCAGCGTCTCGGCCGAGCTGTGCGGCGTGATCGTGATGCGCGGCGCTTGCCAGAACGGATGGTCGTCCGGCAGCGGTTCGTGCTGGAACACGTCGAGCGTGGCCGCGGCGACCTGGCCGCTCGCGAGCGCGTCGAGCAGGTCGGCTTCGACGAGATGGGCGCCGCGCGCGACGTTGACGACGTACGCGCCGCGTGCGAGCCGCGCGAATGCGCGCGCCGACAGGATGCCGTCGGTGTCGCGCGTGCTCGGCAGCAGGTTGACGAGCACCTTCGCGCCGTCGATGCACGCGTCGAACGCGCCGTCGCCGGCGAAGGTCGCGATGCCGTCGAGCTGCTTCGCACTGCGGCTGTAGCCGCGCACCGGCAGGCCGAGCGCGGCGAGCGCGCGGGCGACCGCGGCGCCGAGCACGCCGAGGCCGAGGACCGCGACGGTGAAGCTCGCGCGCGCATGCGGTTCGAGCGGCTGCCAGCGGCGTTCGCGCTGTTGCAGGTCGTATTCGTCGAAGCGGCGCAGGTAGCGCAGCACCGCGTGCGTCACGTATTCGACCATCTGCCGCGCCATGCCCGAATCTTCGAGCCGCACGAGCGGCACGTGCGCGGGCAGCGTGCCCGGATGCGCGTGCTCGAGCGCGAGCAGCGCGTCGACGCCCGCGCCGAGGTTGAAGATCGCGCGCAGGCCGTCGCGCGGCGTGAAGAACTCGCGCGGTGCGCGCCACACGAGCGCGTAGTCGGCGGCGGCCGTATCGCCCGGCTGCCACGCGCGCAGTTCGGCTTCCGGCAGCGCCCGCGCGATCTCGTCGCGCCAGGCGCCGGCTTCCTGATGCGGTGAATGGAACAGGATCTTCATTGCGTGACGGCGCGCGCGCCGGCGAGGCGCGTCACGGGAACGGCGAGCGAAGCCGGGCGCGGCGCGCCGGCGGACGTAGCGGACATCGGGCGACTCCTGACGACTGGCCCGGCGCGTCGGCGCGGGGACCGGTTCCGTGTGAAGCGGACGGGAAGCCCACATTCTACGGTTTCGCGGCACATTGCGCCCTCGGTGCGGGCCATGCGGCCGGCGCGGGCCGCGGCCGGTCACCGCGCCGCGCAAAAGCAAAGCACAAAATATTGGTTCGGCCGCGGCGTACCCGACGCGACAATCGAACCTCGTCTTCAAGCAAGCGAGGGCAATCATGCGCGCATGCAGCAAATCGGCGTGGCCGCCGCGGCTCGTCACCGTCCCGGGCCTGCACGGCAGCGAAGGCGCCCACTGGCAGACCTGGCTCGAACGACAGTTCCCGCGCTCGTTGCGTGTCGAGCAGCACGACTGGGATGCGCCCGATCTCGCGGGCTGGGCGCAAGCGGTGCGCGCGCTGCTCGATCGCGAGCGCGGCCCGTTCGTGCTCGCCGCGCACAGCTTCGGCTGCCTCGCGACCGCGCATGCGCTCGCGCAGTGGCCGCACGTGGGCGATGTCGCGGGCGTGCTGTTCGTCGCGCCGGCCAGCCCGAAGAAATTCACGTTTGCCGGGCCGTTCGACGCGCGCCGGCTCGCGGTGCCGTCCATCGTGATCGGCAGCGAGACCGATCCGTGGATGCCGCTCGCCGATGCGCGCACGCTCGCGCAGCGTCTGGGCAGCGCGTTCGTCAACCTCGGCGATGCCGGGCACATCAACACGGCGGCCGGCTTCGGGCCGTGGCCGCGCGCGAAATACTTCATCGACACGCTGGTGCATTGCGCGGCGCCGCTGCGTTTTCGCGACGCGGACGACGGCTTCGAGGCCGCGCTCGTCGATCGCGCGCTCGCGCACGCGGTCTGACGGGGCGGTTGTGCGGCGCATGCCGCGCGGTGGCTGTCGCGGTATGGCGGGCCGTCGCGCTTGCCATGCGCAGGCGGGCCTCGTGGCCCTGACGGCGGCCGGGTGCGAATCCATCGGCCGGCCGTGCTCGACGTGGCCTCGTGAAGCGGTGCGACACCGTGCCGTTCGCGCCGTCGCCGGCCGTTATGTCATGTCATGTCAGCGGCGGCTCGACACCGCGCGCCCACTGCTCTGCCTGAACAGATCCGACTCCTATCACGTGGCGGCGGGATCAGCCCGGCGACGACGCGGCGGCGCTCGACGCGGCTGCATTCGCGGTGGGCTTCGCATCGTCGTCGTCATCGGGCGGGTAGTGCACGACGGGCGGCGCGAGCGGCGCGGCATCGGATGCGGCGGCGTTCGCGGTCTCGTCGCTGTTGAACGCGCTGGCGGCGCCGCTCGACGCGCCGGCCTGCGGCGTGGCGTCGGTCACGTTGGCGTCGTGCGGTGCGTCGTCGCTGCACGCGGCGACGAACACGGCGGCACACAGAACCACGGCGACGGAAACGCGACGCATGACTTCTCTCCTGGCAGGCTGATCGGGAAACGTTTTCGAGTATGCCGCCGCGATGCGACGTTTCGGTGAATCGTTTGCGATTCCGGCGTGATCGCGAAATGGTTTCGTCAGGCTGACCGAGTGCCGTCGCGGCGATCCACCGGCCCGCATGGCGGAATTTTCCAGCAGAGGCGGAGGCTGCGCGCATTTACACGGCGCGCGACGCCGCGACCCGGCCGCGGCGATGCGGGCGCCATGCGCGGCATCGCACATGCGACCGGCAACTTCCGACCGATGCGCAGCCGGCCGCACGCAAAAATCGGGCGTTATTGCCGCTTCGTCAGCAAGCGGCCAGCCGCGCGTCAGCGTGGCGTCATGGACGCGCGATCGCCGCCGGCTCGGCCCGTCTGCCGCCCGGTGCGCGCCGCGCACGGTGGCCGGCGCTGCCCCTGCATGCGGCGCCCGCCGTTTCGCGGCACCCGAATTGCTCTTTGCCGATGCGCGTGCCGACCGCGCTGCCATCCGGGCACGCGGCGCACGTCCGCGTCCATCAACCACGGAGCGAGCAGAAGCCATGTCCAGCGATCGATCCGATTCCCCGTCTGCCGAACCGGCGCGCGACGCTGCCCCGTCGCCGCTCGGGCCCGGCCGTTCGGCGGCGCCGCCGCCGTTGCCGCACGATACGCCGTCCAGCGCCGCGCGGCGCCGTTTCCTGCAATCCGCGGCGGCGGCCGCGACCGTCGGCGCCACGTCGCACGTTCATCCGCAGCCGCCGCACGCGGCGTCCACGCCGGCCGCGCCCCGCCGCGAGACGGTGCCGGCGCGGCCCGTGCATCTCGACATCAACGGGCGCGCGTACACGCTGCAGCTCGAACCGCGCGTCACGCTGCTCGACGCACTGCGCGAATACGCGGGCCTCACGGGCACGAAGAAGGGCTGCGATCGCGGGCAGTGCGGCGCGTGCACGGTGCTCGTCGACGGGCGGCGCATCAACGCTTGCCTGACCCTCGCCGTGATGCACGAAGGCGCGCGGATCACGACCGTCGAAGGGCTGGCGCGCGGCGGCGTGCTGAGCCCGGTGCAGCGCGCGTTCGTCGAATGCGATGCGTTCCAGTGCGGCTACTGCACGTCCGGCCAGCTCTGCTCGGCGACCGCGCTGCTCGACGAGTTCGCGGCGGGGGCCGGGAGCGCCGCCACCGACGACGTGCGGCGCCGGCCCGCGCAGCTGTCGGACGACGAGATCCGCGAGCGCATGAGCGGCAACCTGTGCCGCTGCGGCGCGTACCCGAACATCGTCGCCGCCGTGCGCGCCGCGCATGCGGCGCACGGCTAGCCGACGGAGGGCACCGTAATGGAAGCGATCTCCTACGAACGCGCGACCGACGTCGCCGGCGCCGTGCGCGCGGCGCAGCGGCCCGGCGCGGCCTTCATCGGCGGCGGCACGAACCTGCTGGACCTGATGAAGGGCGGCGTCGCGCGGCCCGTCACGCTCATCGACATCACGCGCATCGCGGGCCTCGATACGGTCGATGCGCTGCCCGGCGGCGGCGTGCGCATCGGTGCGCTCGTGCGCAACAGCGATGCGGCCGATCATCCGCGCCTGCGCGCCGACTATCCGCTGCTGTCGCAGGCGCTGCTCGCCGGCGCGTCCGCGCAATTGCGCAACATGGCGACCGTTGGCGGCAACCTGATGCAGCGCACGCGCTGCCCGTATTTCTACGATCCCGCGTTCGCGCAATGCAACAAGCGCGAGCCGGGCAGCGGCTGCGCGGCGATCGGCGGCCACAACCGGATGCATGCGATCCTCGGCGCCAGCCCGCAGTGCGTGGCGGTGAACCCGTCGGACATGAGCGTCGCGCTCGCCGCGCTCGACGCCGTCGTGCAGGTGAGCGGCCCGCGCGGCGCGCGGCAGATCCCGATCGCGTCGTTTCACCGCTTGCCGGGCGATCGTCCCGATCTCGACACGACGCTCGAACCGGGCGAACTGATCACTGCGGTGGACTTGCCGCCGCCGCGCTTTGCCGACCATGCGCACTATCTGAAAGTGCGCGATCGCGCGAGCTACGCGTTCGCGCTGGTGTCGGTCGCGGCCGCCTTGCGGATGGACGGCTCGCGTATCGCCGACGCGCGGATCGCGCTCGGCGGCGTCGCGCACAAGCCGTTGCGTGCGACGGACGCGGAAGCGCATCTCGCGGGCCGCACACCGGCCGACGCGACGCTGCGCGAGGCGGCCGCGCTGGCGTTGCGCGATGCGCGGCCGCTCGACGGCAATGGTTTCAAGATCGCGCTCGCGCAGCGGGCGATCGTCCGTGCGGTCGAAACGGCCGCCGCCACGACGGGAGGTGCCGCATGAACACGATGACGGGACAACCGCTCGACCGGGTCGACGGTGTACTGAAGGTGACGGGCGGCGCGCACTACGCGGCCGAATTCTCCGATGCGCGGCTCGCGCACGCGGTGCTCGTCACGAGCACGATCGCATCCGGGCGCATCGAGTCGATCGATGCGGCGCGCGCCCGCGCGATGCCGGGCGTGCTGCTCGTGATCACGCACGAGAACGCGATGCGGCTGCCCAACGGCGGCAAGCCGCCGCTGTCGCCGCCGGCCGGGCGCCGTCTCACGTTGCTGCAGGACGACACGGTGCGCTACAGCAACGAACCCGTCGCGGTCGTCGTCGCCGAAACGCTCGAGCAGGCGACCGACGCCGCCCATGCCGTGCAGGTGCGCTATCGCGCGACCGATGCCGTCGCGGATTTCGCGCAGGCGAAGCGCGGCGCGCGCGTGCCGCCGAAGCAGCAGGGCCGCCCGATGGATACGCAGCGCGGCGACGTCGATGCGGGCCTGCGCGAAGGCACGGTGCGCATCGACGCGACCTATACGACGCCGATGCAGCACCACAACCCGATCGAGCCGCACGCGACGATGGCGCGCTGGGACGGCCCGACGCTCACGCTGCACGATGCGACGCAGGGCGTGTCGGGCGCGAGCACGGCAGTGGCCGCCGTGTTCGGCATCGCACCGGAACACGTGCGCGTGATTTCGCCGTTTCTCGGCGGCGGCTTCGGCTGCAAGGGTTCGTCGTGGTCGCACGTGTCGTTGTGCGCGATGGCCGCGAAGCAGGTGGGGCGTCCGGTTCGTCTCGCGTTGACGCGGCCGCAGATGTTCGGCCCGGTCGGCGGGCGGCCGTTCACAGAACAGCGCATCGTGCTGGCCGCCCGCCAGGACGGCACGTTGACCGCGATGCGCCACGACACGATCGCCACCACGTCGACGTTCGAGGACTGGATGGAAATGTGCGGGATGCCGTCGCGGATCATGTACGCGGTGCCGAACCACGCGACCACGCACCGGATCGTGTCGCTGAACGTCGGCACGCCGACGTTCATGCGTGCGCCCGGCGAGGCGTCGGGCTCGTTCGCGCTCGAATCGGCGATGGACGAGCTCGCATGGCAACTCGGCATGGACCCGGTCGCGCTGCGGCTCGCGAATTACGCGGCGGTCGATCCGCAGGACGGCAAGCCGTGGTCGAGCAACGAGTTGCGCGAATGCTACGCGCTCGGCGCGCGACGCTTCGGCTGGTCGCGCCGCACCGGCGCGACGCGCACGATGCGCGACGGCGACACGCTGATCGGCCTCGGGATGGCGGCCGCCACGTATCCGGCGAACCGCAGCGAAGCGTCGGCGCGGGCGCGCATCCTGCCGGACGGCACGGCCGAAGTCGCGTCGGGCACGCAGGACATCGGCACCGGCACCTATACGGTGATGACGCAAGTCGCGGCCGATGCGCTCGGTTTCGCGCCGCGGAACGTACGCTTCGCGCTCGGCGATTCGAGCCTGCCGCGCGCGCCGGTATCGGGCGGCTCGCAGTCGGCGGCGAGCGTGGCGCCCGCCGTGCGCGACGCCGCGCTGCAGGCGCGCGCGAAGCTGATCGCGCTGGCGATCGCCGATCCCGGGTCGCCGCTGCACGGCGCCGCGGCCGATGACGTGACGGTCGACAACGGTTGGGTCGTGCATCGCGGCGAGGTGTCGCGGCGCGATCCGGCCGCGGCGGTGATCGCGCGTGCGGGCGGCCAGCCGATCGACGCGCAGGCGACGACGAAGCCGGGCGACGAGAAGTCGCGCTATGCGTCCCATTCGTTCGGCGCGGTGTTTGCCGAAGTGCACGTCGACGCCGAACTCGGCACGATTCGCGTACCGCGCATCGTCGGCGTCTACAGCGTCGGCCGCCTGCTCAACGCGAAAACGGCGCGCAGCCAGCTGATCGGCGGGATGGTGTGGGGGCTCGGCACCGCGCTCGAGGAAGGCTCGCATCTCGACGTGCGGCACGGCCGCTTCACGAACGCGAATCTCGCCGAATATCACGTCCCCGTGAACGCGGACATCGGCGAGCTCGACGTGACTTTCGTCGACGAAAGCGACACGCATTTCAATCCGCTCGGCATTCGCGGCATCGGCGAGATCGGCATCACCGGCGTGCCGGCCGCGATCGCCAATGCGGTCTATCACGCGACCGGGGTGCGGGTGCGCGATCTGCCGATCACGCTCGACAAGGTGGCGATGCCGATGCGCGCGTGAGCGTCGGCATCGGCGTCAGCGCCGCGGCGTCCTGCGCCGCACTTCGCTGCGCAGCCAGTCGAGCCACGTGCGGATCGCCGCTTCGCAGGGATGGCCGGGGCGCCACACGACGTAGTGCGCGTACACGTCGGCGATGCGCACCGTGGACACGCGCACGAGCGTGCCGTCCGCGAGTTCGGGCTCGATCAGCGAGCGGCGCGCGAGCGCGACGCCTCGGCCTTGCAGCGCCGCGTCGATCAGCGCGTTCGTATCGGCGAAGCGCGGCGCGCGTGCGGATTCGGTGAGGTCGAGCCGCGCGGCCTGGAACCACGGTTCCCACGGCTGCGCGGGATGGCGCAGCAGCGTCGCGCGCACGAGGTCGGCCGGCGTGCGCGGGGCGACGCCGTCGCGATTGCGGTACGCGGGGCTCGCGACCGGGAAGATCGTCTCGTTCATCAGCTTCTCGGCGACGACGCCGGGCCACGTGCCGGGCCCGTAGCGCAGCGCGACGTCGATGCGGTCGCGCTTGCGCAGCGGCGCGAGCGCCACGGTCGGATGCAGCACGATCGAGATGTGCGGATGCGCGGCCGAGAAGCGCGGCAGGCGCGGCGCGAGCCAGCGCTCGGCGACGCTCGGCAGCACGCTCACGTTCAGCGTCACGTCGCAGGTGCGCGGGCGGCGCACCGCCAGCGTCGGCTCGAACGCGCGTTCGAGCACGCTCAGGCCCTGGCGCACCTGCAGTGCGAGTGCATGCGCGGCGTGCGTCGGCGTCGCGCCGTTGCGTTCGCGCGTGAACAGCGGGTAGCCGAGCTGCGCCTCGAGCGCGCGGATGTGCTGGCTGACCGCGCCTTGCGTGAGCGCGAGCTCGTCGGCCGCGCGCGTGAAGCTCTGCAGCCGCACGGCGGCTTCGAACGCGCGCAGCGTCTGCAGCGGAGGGAGGTGGATGCGTCGCATTCGGGTATTAGTAACACTAATGTCCGAGCACGACAATTCATCGTTTGTCGCGCACCGGCATGCGTTCCTACACTCGGTGCCGTCTTCCACAGCCCGTCGGGCACACCACCATGAACGCCTATCGTCTCTATCTTTCGCCGGGCGCCTGCTCGCTCGCCGCCCACATCGCGCTGGAGGAAACCGGCGCGCCGTTCGACGTCGAGATCGTGTCCGTGCGCGAGCGGCAGAACCTCGACGCGCGCTATCTCGCGATCAACCCGAAAGCGCGCGTGCCCGTGCTCGCGATTCCGGGCGAGCCGCGCGTGCTGACCGAAACGCCGGCGATCCTCACGTATCTCGCGCGCCGCCATCCGGATGCGCAATTGCTGCCGCTCGACGATCCGCTGCGCGAGGCCCGGTGCCACGAATGGCTCGCCTGGCTGGTCGGCTGGGTGCACGGCGTCGGCTACGGCGCGCTGTGGCGGCCGGGCCGCTTCCTCGACGATCCGGCGCTGCACGGCGCGATCAGCGCACACGGACGCAGCACGATCGAGGCCGCGAACGCATCGATCGAAGCCCTGCTGGCCGACGGCCGCACGTGGGCGGAGCCGGGCGCGCATTCGATCGTCGATCCGTTCCTGCTCGTGCTGTATCGCTGGGGCGTCGCGATCGGGCTCGACATGACGCGGCATTCCGCATGGACCGCTCATGCGCAGCGCGAGGCCGAACGGCCGGCCGCGCGGCGAGCGCTGGCGCGCGAGGGGGGCTGACGGGGCGGCGCGCGGCCGGCCGGTGGCCCGGCCGTTTCGTTCGGCGGTTCGTTCGGACCGCGAAGTTCGGACGTGTCCAATTGCCATGTCGCACTCAATTCTATTGAATGAGAATCATTATCATAAATGAAGTGGAGTGAACATGAGCCGTTGCATCCAGTCGAGCGCGACGCCGCCGCGCCGCGCGACCGCATCCGTCGCGTTCGCGATGATGACCTGTGCGGCCGCGCCGGCCTGCGCGGAGGAAGGCGAGCCGCGCCACGCACCGCAACTGGACCCGATCGTCGTGCACGGCGCGCGCGACGCCGGTTCGCGCGTCGACCGGTCGGGCTCCGCCAAATATGCGACGCCGCTGCTCGACGTGCCGCAGACGATCACCGTCGTGCCGCGCGCGGTGCTCGACGAACAGCAGGCGCTGAGCTTGCGCGAGGCGCTGTCGAACGTCGCGGGCATCACGTTCAACGCCGGCGAGGGCGGCGGCGGGTCGGGCGACATGTTCAATATCCGCGGTTTCGGCGCGAACGCGAACCTGCAGCTCGACGGGCTGCGCGATAGCGCGCAGAACAATCGCAGCGACCTGTTCAACGTCGAGGCGGTCGAGGTGATCAAGGGGCCGAATTCGGTGTTCGGCGGCGCCGGCACGACGGGCGGCTCGGTGAACCTGGTCAGCAAGACGCCGAAGGCCGGCGCGTTCACCGAGGCCGGCACGATGCTCGGCACGTCGGACTACCGCCGCGTGACGCTCGATGCGAACCGGCCGCTGCCCGGCACCGACGGCCGCGCGGCGTTCCGCCTGAATGCGATGGCGCACGTCAACGACGTGCCCGGCCGCGACGACATCCGCAAGCGGCGCTGGGGCATCGCGCCGTCGCTCGCGTTCGGTCTCGGCACGCCGACGCGCGTCACGCTCGGCTATTTCCACCAGTACGACAACAACCTGCCCGACTACGGGCTGCCGGCGCACAACGGCCAGGTGCTGGCCGGCGTGCCGCGCGACCGCTATTTCGGCTGGCGCAACCTCGACCGCGAGCGCATCACGTCGGATACGTTCACCGTGAAGGCCGAACACGACGTGTCGTCCGGCCTGAAGGTGCAGAACCTGAGCCGCTATGCGCACCTGAATCGCGACACGGTGATTTCGGCGTCGCACGTGAACCTGCAGGGCCTGCCGCCGGGGCGCTACCAGCCGGCCGGGCCCCAGGGCTATGGCCGCGATGCGTCGACCGCGATGTGGGCGAACCAGACGAACGTCACCGGCGCGTTTTCGACGTTCGGCATCGGACATACGCTGGTCGCGGGCTTCGAGATCTCGCGCGAGACGTACGGCCGCACGACCTATTCGTACGGACTCAACCGCTTCTACCCGGCCGACGGCTTCGCGCTCGCCGCGCCGCCCGGCGTGTGGCGCGGCCCGGCGCAACGCCAGGACAGCGCGCGCAACGACACAGCGCTGGTCGTGAAAGCGCTGTACGCGTTCGACACGATCTCGGTCGGCCGCCACTGGGACATCGACGTCGGGCTGCGGCACGACTGGATCGACGGCCGGTCGGAAGGCGCCGCGGCCGGCAAGCCGACCGAGCGCGCGGATACGGCCGACCGGCATCTGAGCACGCGCGCGGGGCTCGTGTTCAAGCCGACCGACAACGGTCGCGCGTACTTCGCATACGGCACGTCGTTCAACCCGTCCGCCGAATTCCTCGTGACCACCGGCTCCGGCGTGAGCGCGGCGACCGGCGCGCTCGCGCCCGAGAAAAACGAGAGCTTCGAACTCGGTGCGAAATGGGAAGGACTCGCGGGCATCGCGCTGAACGGCGCGCTGTTCCAGACCGAAAAGAAGAACGCGCGCGAACGAATGGCGGACGGCAGCTATGCGCTCGTGGGCCGGCAACGCGTGCGCGGCGTCGAGCTCGGTGCCGCCGGCAAGGTGACGCCGCGCTGGGACGTGTTCGCGAACTACACGTATCTCGCGAGCGTGACGCTCAGCTCGCCGTCGTCGCCGCGGCGCGACGGGCAGGCGCTCGGCAACACGCCGCGGCACGCGTTCAACGTGTGGACGACCTATCGGTTGCCGGCGGGCTGGACGGTCGGCTACGGTTCGCACTTCGTCGGCCGGCGCAACGTGACGTCGCAGGGCGACGGCAAGCTCGGCGCGTACTGGGTGCACAACCTGATGGCGAGCTACGACGTAAGCCGCCGGCTGCGTATCCAGCTGAACGTCGACAATCTGTTCGATCGCGCGTACGTCGAACGCGTGCGGCAGGTGTCGGGCAGCGAATCGCGATCGTCGGCGGTCGAGCTCGGCGACGGCCGTTCGGCGATGCTGTCGGCCGTGTACAAGTTCTGAGCGCGTCGCGCAACGGCGGCCGCGCTCGACGCCGTCGGCCGCCGCGCGCGCCCGTCATCGCGCAAACAGCGGGTAGGTCGAGGCGGCGATTAACGCCGCGGCGAGCCACACCACGCTCCAGGAACTCGCGGCGAGCAGCGGCGGAATCGCGAGCGGCGTCGCGAACAGCCCGAGGTAGACGACCGTGTTGGCCATCCCGAGCGCGGTGCCCGCGTGGTTCGCACCCGCGAGCGTCGCGAGCTCGGTGTACGCGACGCCGTGCCATGCCGACACGCAGACGCCGGCGAACACGAGAATCGCGACGATCGCGGCGAGCGGCACATGCGGGCTGCCGGCCGTCGCGGCCGCGAGCAGCGTGAACGATCCGGCCGCGACGAACACGGAACCGCGCAGGTACGCGCGCCGGTTGCCGTGCCGGTCGGTATGGCGGCCGCTCCAGACGCGCATCACCATCGCGCCGAGTTGCAGCGCGACCATCGCCGCGCTGATGCCGGCGAGGCCGAGCCGGCCGAAGTCGTGCAGGAACACCGTCGCGAACGTGAGCACCGCGAACTGCGGCGCGCACAGCAGGCCGATGCCGAGCACGATGCGCCACACGGGGCCGCTCGCGAGCGGATTGCGCGCGTGGCCGGCGGGCTGCGACCGTGGCACGGCGAGCGGCGTGGCGACGTGCGCCGCGGCCGGCACGGCGGGCGGCTCGTGCAGCCAGCGCCAGGTGAGCGCGGCCGATCCCGCGCACAGCAGCATCAGCGCACCGAATACCGCGGCGAAGCCGGCATGCGACGCGAGCGACGGCAGCAGCGCCGCCCCGAGGCCGCCGCCGAGCGGCACGGCCGTCTGCCGGATGCTCATCGCGAGCCCGCGTTCGCGCTCGCCGAACCAGCGCATCACCGCGCGCCCGCTCGACCCGTTCACGCTGCCGCCGAGCAGGCCGACGCAGCCCATGGCCGCGACGACCCGCATCAGCGGCGGCACCGCGTGCGCGGTCGGGGCGATCGTGCCCATCATCAGCGCGAGCATCGCGGCCGTCGCGACGAGCCCGGTCAGCAGCACGCGGCGATCGCCGAAGCGGTCGGCGGCGATCCCCCACGGCAGCTCGGACAGCGCGACGCCGAAGCCGAGCGCGCCGAGCACGAGGCCGAGCGCGCCGTTGTCGAGGTGATAGGCCGAGCGCATCCACACGGCCGTGGTCGGAATGCCGGCCACGGCGGCCGAAAAGCTCATGTTCGCGGCGACACCGGCGGCCAGCACGCGCCAGCGATGAGCCGGCCCGCGCACGTCGCGGGCAGGCGAAGCGGGGGAAGCGATATACGAGGTGTCCATGACGGCAAGCCCGATTCGAAGTTGACGCCCATAGTCTGGCGGCCTACATTCATCCTGAAAATCGGAAAGTTTTTGATGAATCATTCGATAAATCAGGATGATTGAGATGCCCGAACAAGACATTCCACGCGACGGCGGCGAGCCGCTCGCGGGGGCCGACGCCGCGCTGGCACGGCCCAACTTCGACGTCGCGGCGCTGCGCAGCCTCGTCGCGGGTGTGGATCTCGGCAGTTTCGCGAAGGCGGCGGATCGCGTCGCGCGCTCGTCGTCGGCGGTGAGTGCGCAGATTCGCAAGCTCGAGGAGCAGGCCGGCACGCCGCTGTTTGTGAAAGCCGGGCGCGGGCTCGCGCTGACCGACGCCGGCGACGCGATGCTGCGCTACGCGCGGCGGATGATCGAGCTGAACGACGAGGCGGCCGCGGCCGTGCGCGGCGTGAAACTCGACGGCTGGGTGCGGGTGGGGCTGCAGGAGGATTTCGGCGAGGCGATCCTGCCGGACGTGCTCGGGCGGTTCGCGCGCGCGCATCCGAAGGTGAAGATCGAGGCGCGCGTGGCGCGCAATGCCGATCTGCTCGACCGGCTCGATGCGAACCAGCTCGATCTCGCGCTCGTGTGGGGCGATCCGGCGTCGGCGGCGCTCGTGTCGCGGGCGGGGATCGACGGCGAAGCGATCGCGCAGGTGCCGATGCAATGGATCGGCGCGGTGGCGGGCGGGGCTGTCGGGATGCCGGATGGCGGCGCGGAGGCGCGTGGGGAGGGCGGTGTCGGCGAAGCGGGCGGTCGTGCCGTGCGGGGGACGGACGAGCCGTTGCCGCTCGTCGTGTTCGACCGGCCGTGCCGGTTCTTCGGTGCGGCGACCGATGCGCTCGACCGCGCCGGCGTGCCGTGGCGCGTCGCGTTCACGACGCCGAGCCTGGCCGGGCTATGGGCGGCCGCGGCGGCCGGCCTCGGGCTGACGGTGCGCTCGCATTACGGGCTGCCGGCGTCGGTGCGCGTGCTCGACGCCGCGTCGTGCGGGCTGCCGGCGCTGCCGAGCCTGCCGCTGATCCTGCTGCGGCGCACGTCGTCGGCGACGCCGACGGTCGAGCGGCTCGCGCGGATCGTGACGCAGGCGGTGCGCGGTGCGACGGAGCAGGCGCTTGCGGCGTGATTCCGCCGGTGGCGGCAGGCCAGTGACCGAGCGGCTGGTCGTTTGGCCTATTGGAGCAACGACGCGAATGTCGTAACAATGGTGGGTCACTCAATGGAGCCCCTCATGCAAGTTGCCACTGTCCCCGAAGCCACGCTCGATCTGCAGCGGCTTCTCGATGCCGCGATTGCCGGCGAACGTGTCGTGATCACGCAGGCCGGCAAACAGGCGGTCCGGCTCGTGCCGCTCAGGCCGATTCATCCGTTCGGCGCGATGGAGGGCGAGATCTGGATCGCCGACGACTTCGATGCACCGCTCCCCGACGATTGGTTGGATGCGTTCGAAGGCAAGTAATGCGACTATTGTTCGATACGCATATCTTTCTCTGGATGGTTGCGAATGATCCGAAGCTGAGTGTTCGCGCGCGCAGATGGATTGAGTCCGCGGACGAAGTGTTCATCAGCAGCGCGAGTATCTGGGAAATGGCCATCAAAGCCGGCAAGGGGAAGCTGGACGTTGACGTGGATCGGCTGGTCGCCAAGCTCAAGACGAGTCAATACCGGGAACTGCCCGTTCGGGCCGCACACGGTGCGGCCGTTCGTCATCTTCCTCACCACCACGGCGACCCGTTCGACCGATTGCTGGTCGCGCAGGCCTCGTACGAGCCGATGGTGCTCATCACCGCCGACGGCCACCTTGCGCAGTATGGCGCGTCAAGAATCTTGACGGTCTGAAACAGTTTCGGGATCGAATCCCTACGCTGCCGCACCAGCCGACGCGGACGCCTCGAGCTCCGCACAGAGCTTCTCCAACCGCGCCCGCAACCCGTCGCTCGCCGGCACGAACGGCAGCCGCAATCCGTCCTCGCACCATCCTTGCGCGGCGAGCACGGCCTTCACCGGCGCCGGGTTCGGTTCCGCGAACAGCGCCGCGACGAGCGGCTGCAGCGCGACCGACAGGCGTCGCGCATCGGCGAGCCGCCCGTCGCGCAGCCACGCGTGAATCCGCACATGCCATTCGGGCAGCACGTGCGCGCTGCTCGCGATCGCGCCGTGCGCGCCCGCGCACATCGCCGCGAAGTTCTGGTTGTCGTCGCCGGACAGGATCGCGAGCGGCGTGTCGTGCACCAGCCGGCTCATCCGGTCCAGCGTGCCGCCGCATTCCTTGATGCCCGCGACGCGCGAGTCGCGCGCGAGCGCCTGCAGCGTGTCCAGTTCGACGTTCACGCCGGTGCGGTACGGGATGTTGTAGACGAGCACCGGCAGGTCGGCCGCGTCGACGATCGCCTCGACATGGCGGCGGATGCCGTCCTGCGTCGGCCGCACGTAGACGGGCGGCGTGACGAGCAGCCCATCGGGGCGCAGCGCCGCGAGTTCGCGCGCGCGGGCGGCTGCGAAGTGCGTGGCGCTCGCGGTCAGCCCGACGACGATCGGCATTCCGGGCGCCGCGTCGCGCAGCGTCGCGAACACCGCGTCCTGTTCGCGCGCGTCGAGCAGCACGCCTTCACCGGTCGTCGCTCCCGCGACGAAGCCCGCGATGCCCGTGGCCGCATAGTGGCGCGCGAGCCGCGCGAGCGCCGCATGGTCGACCTCGCCGTGGTGGAACGGCGTGATGATCGGCAGCCAGATACCTTCGAAACGTGTGTTCATGCAAAGCCTCATGGTGGAAACGGAGTGGAAAGGAACCGTTCCGCCGGCGGTGTGCCGGAGCGAGGCATGCGTGCAAGGAGAAAGAAACGACCTGCGGGCATCCCGTCCGGCATTCGCCTGACGGGACGCGACGTCCCCGTCAGTCGAGGCGTCGTTTTTTCAGTTTCAGCCCGGCCGCGCGCACACCTGCCGCGACGGCGGCGAGGATCGAGGGCGAGCGCAGGAGAGCGGACATGGATGAACCGTGAGTGGGCTGAGCGGCGATCTTAACATCGGGGCGGCGGCGCGCGCGAGCCCCGGCCGCCCTTTAGCAGGATTCGAGATTTGCTTTCCACGACTGATTGGAAGGGGCGCCGCAGCCGGCCGCTAGAATGCCCGCTTACGTTTCGATGACAGCGCGTACGCGGGCGGTCACGCACATTCACCACCACTGGAAACGGGGCATATCACGATGGCAAGCATCAAGGGGATCGGTCGCTGGCTGCACACGGGCGCGGCGGCGGCGCTGGTCGTGGCGGCGACGGCCGCGCACGCGGACACGTCGATCCTGAACGTGTCGTACGACGTGACGCGCGAGCTGTACAAGGACATCAACGCGAGCTTTACCGCCGCCTACAAGCAGAAGACCGGCGAGACGGTCGAGATCAAGCAGTCGCACGGCGCGTCGAGCGCGCAGGCGCTGTCGGTGCTGCAGGGGTTGCAGGCCGACGTCGTGACGATGAACCAGCCGAACGACATCGACCTGCTCGCCGAGCGTGGCCAGCTGCTGCCGAAGGACTGGCGCGCGCGCTTCCCGGACAACAGCTCGCCGTACTCGACGACGATGGTGTTTCTCGTGCGCAAGGGCAACCCGAAGGCGATCAAGGACTGGAGCGATCTCGCGAAGCCGGGCGTGCAGGTGATCATCGCGAACCCGAAGACGTCGGGCAACGGCCGCTATGCGTATCTCGCCGCATGGGGCTTCCAGAAGCAGAAGGGCGCGACCGACCAGCAGGCGCTCGACTTCGAGAAGGCGATCTTCCGCAACGTGCCGGTGCTCGATTCGGGCGGCCGCGGCGCGACGACGACGTTCACGCAGCGCGGCATCGGCGACGTGCTCGTCACGTTCGAGAACGAGGTCGCGCTGATGGACACGGGCGCATCGGGCGCGCAGTTCGACGCCGTGTATCCGTCGGCGAGCATCCTCGCGGAGCCGCCCGTCGCGGTCGTCGACAAGGTGGTCGACAAGAAGGGCACGCGCAAGGTCGCGCAGGCGTATCTCGACTATCTGTACACGCCGCAAGCGCAGGAGATCATCGCGCAGCACCATCTGCGCCCGCGCGACGCGGCCGTGCTGAAGAAGCATGCGGCCGAGTTCAAGGCGCTGAAGACGTTCAGCGTCGAGCAGGTCTTCGGCAGCTGGGCGAACGCGCAGAAGACCCATTTCGCCGACGGCGGCACGTTCGACCAGGTGATCGTCGACCGGAAGTGAGCGCGGCGCGCGCCACGCGCGCGTTTGCATGACGACGCAGCCGGCCGTTCGTGCGGCCGGCTTTTTTTGCGGTTGCGCGGCGGATCGCCGCTCCGGACCGGCCGCATTCCCGGCCGCCGCCGCGCGTGCTACGCTCATCGCCTTCCTGCAACCGGCGCCCCGCGATGAACGTCGATTCGTCTTCCCCAGCCTCCCGCGGCCGTGGCCGCAAGATCTGGTCGGGCACCCGCCCGGTGGTTGCGTACGGGATGCCGCCGCTCGGCTGGCGCGACTTCTATCACCGCGCGCTGACGGTGAGCTGGCCCGTGTTCTTCCTGTCGCTCGCGGTGCTGTTCCTGCTGCTCAACAGCGGCTTCGCGATGCTCTATCTGCTCGGTCACGAGCCGATCGCGAACCAGGCGCCGCCCGGCTTCGGCGGCGCATTCTTCTTCAGCGTCGAGACGCTCGCGACCGTCGGCTACGGCGACATGCATCCGCAGACGGTGTATGCGCATCTCGTCGCGACGTTCGAGATCTTCGTCGGGATGTCGAGCATCGCGCTGGCCACGGGGCTCGTGTTCGCGCGGTTTTCGCGGCCGCAGGCGAAGATCCTGTTCGCGCGCTACGCGATCGTGCGGCCGCTGAACGGCCGGATGACGCTGATGGTGCGCGCCGCGAATGCCCGCCAGAACGTGATTGCCGAGGCGCAGGCGAAATTGAGGCTGCTGCGCGTCGAAGGCACGCACGAGGGCTACGCGCTGCGCAAGATTCACGACCTGCCGCTCGTACGCAACGAGCATCCGATCTTCCTGCTCGGCTGGAACCTGATGCACGTGATCGACGAGTCGAGCGCGCTGTTCGGCGAGACGCCCGAATCGCTCGCCGCGCGCGACGCGCAATTGCTGATCACGATCGAGGGCTCGGACGAGACGACCGCGCAGGTCATGCAGGCGCGTCATGCGTGGGCGCATGGCGAGATCCGCTGGCGCCACCGCTATGTCGATCTGATGCACGACGAGGACGGCATCACGCACATCGATTACACGCACTTTCATGAAGTCGTGCCGATCGACGACGACACCGACGAACGCGGTTCGCCGGGCGTGGTGATCGACGCGGACGCGTCGGCATCGGCGCCGGGGCCGGCCGCGCAGGCGTGATCGAGTGCGGCGGGGCGCGGCCCCGCTGCGCGTCACGCGTGCAGCAGGCGCGCCGCTTCGCGCTGTTCGATCGCGACCGCGCGACGGAACGCGTCGCGATCCTCGGCGCGCGCGACGTAGTCGCCGAGCACGCCTTCGTGCGGCAGCAGATGCGCATCGAACGCGATCCTCAGCGTGCTCGCGAGCAGCAGGTCGGCGGCGGTGAAGCGCTCGCCGACGAGCCAGCGGCTACGGGCGAGCGCTTGCGCGAGGGCGCGCTGCACGCGCGCGATGTTGCCCCAGCCGAACGCGACGGGGTTGCCCGACGCGCCGGTGAATTTCTCGGCCATTGCCGGTTCGAGGCAGGTCGGCGTGAAGAACATCCACTGGAGGAAACGGCCGCGCAGCGGATCGTCGGGCGCGACGCCGAGCCCGGCAGCCGGACAGCGGTCGGCGAGATAGAGCAGCACGGCGCCCGATTCGGCGAACGGCGCGCCGCCGTCGTCGAGCGCGGGCAGCTTGGCCATCGGGTTGACCTGCACGAACGCATCGCTGCCCTGTTCGTGCGAACGCAGGTCGATCGGCACGAGTTCGTACACCACGCCGATTTCCTCGAGCATCCACAGTGCCCGGAATGCCCGGGTTTTCGGCCAGTAGTAGAGCTTCATCGCGCCTCCGGGTAGGGGTGCAGGGGTCGATGCTCAAGCGTACCGGAGCGCGCGAGGTTGGGACAGGGCGCTGGGTCGATTGCATGCGATGAATCGACTAAATAGCCCGTAAAGCCTTGCGCAGCGGAAGTTCAATAAATAACTAGTTATATGGAAACTAGTTATGAAAATTCGCGGAGATTCTCGTGGAAATCGGCACGACACAATGTGCCCGCCCTATCCGCGGTACCCGCGCACAGCCACGCAATCGCCCGTCCGCGACCGCCAACGCATCCCGCAACCCCACACTCACCGGAGACAAGTCACGCATGGCAAACGACGATCGCACCACGATCATTCCGCGCAGAACGCCCGAATCGGCGGCCATGGTGGCCGAGGTCAAACGGGCGATGGCGATCACCGCGCGGCTCAACCGCCTGACGTTCGACGATGCGGCGGACGTGCGCGCATTGTTCGGCGAACTGATCGGCACGCAGGTGGACGACGGTTTCACGCTGATCCCGCCGTTCCATGCGACGGGCGGCACCGGCATGAAGCTCGGGCGCAACGTGTTCGTCAACCAGAACTGCACGTTCTACGACCTGGGCGGACTCGGGATCGGCGACGACGTGATGATCGGCCCGAACGTCAGCCTGATCACGTCTGGCCATCCGGTCGAGCCTTCGCGGCGGCGCGACTGCGTGGTCGCGAAGCCGATCGTGATCGAGCGGAACGTGTGGATCGGCGCAGGTGCGACGATTATCGGCGGCGTGACGATCGGCGAGAACGCGGTCGTCGCGGCCGCGGCGGTCGTTACCCGGGACGTTCCGCCGAATACGCTGGTCGGCGGCAATCCGGCGAAGATCATTCGATCGATTGCGGAATAAAGTCGTCCGGCGCGCGTGCCGGCGCGATGAAGCATCGGCGGTGGGATGTGGACAACCCGTCGCCAGAGCCAGTCGAAACGCTGTGCATCTGAACGGTGAGTGTGCCGCCGAGGCCGTCCGGACAAGCCTTTGCGGCTTTTCCGGGTTGTCGCGCGTCGCGTCGTCCGTCGAGCGGCAGATGAAGATTCGATCGCGCGCACGGTTGTGGATATCCGGCATCGAAACGACTCGGCGACCTGTGGTTTTCACAGGTGAGGAGGCCGGACGCTGCGCGAGACATGAAGCGGGTTGTGGACAACTCGCGGCAAGACGAAGCGAAATGCTGTGAAATTCAACGGTGAGTGTCGCCCACGACCTGGCGGTGCGCCCGTACCGGCATGGGTTTCAGGCCGTTGCCGCGGTTCGGGGCGACGCGCATTCTAGCCGAATGACGCGCGTGCATGACCATCATCGGCCGGCTCCGCGATGTCGGTATCCGGCTCCGTCCCCCAATCGAAGGGCTGTGCATTCTAACGGTGAGTGCAGGCGCGTGGTTCGCAACATGCGGATTTCGACGTCGCATCTCCGCCTTTTCCAGCGACTCGGCGCGCTGTGCAATTCGATGGTGAGCATGAGTCGACGACCGGCGCGCAGCCCGTCAGGATGCGGCCGTGCGACCGTATATGTCACGCGAAGCGGGGTTCCTGTCAGGCCCGGGCGCAAGGTGCGAGCAACGGCTACGCGCGTTTTCGTGTGGATATCCGTCCGTCGGAACGACTCGCGGCGCTGTGTATTTCGACGGTGAGCATCGGCGCCTGATCGGGTGATGAGCCGCTTCCGGTATGGGTTGCCAGTCGTCGGCGTCCGTCGAAACGCGCGTCGGTTATCGATCGTAGAACGCTCGTCCATGTGGATATCTGCCTCGCTCGATCACTCGAAGCGCTGTGGTTTTCAACGGTGAGTGCGTGCGAATGGCCGGGAGGCAACGCAGATCCGAACGTGGACAACCGCCACCGCAGCGAGTCGAACCCCTGTGTATTTCAAAGGTGAGTGCGAGCCGGCAGTCGCACGGCATGCGGATTTCGGTGAGGATATTCGCCCTCCAAGCCCACCCTCGCCCCTATGTATTCGAACGGTGAGCGCAAGCAGAGGACCGACGAAACTCGCGGTTTCGGATGTGGATATCCACCGCTGCAACCCACTCGCCGCGCTGTGAATTTCAACGGTGAGTGTCGCGGCCCGCGCGCTCCGCATGCCGATTCCGGATGTGGACATCCCGCTCCCGACGCCACTCGAAACGCTGTGCAATCGAACGGTGAGCGCGCGAGCCCGATCGGCCGGAGGGCGCGACATTGTGGACATCCGTCGCCGCCAATCAATCGGAACCCTGTGCATTTCAATGGTGAGGGTGACGGTCCGATGCCGCCGAAACCCTTGCCGCACGAGGCTCGAGCGCCATTCTCGGGCCAAGCTGCGCGCGTGGCGGCACGCGCTGCCTTTTCCGCCAGACCGCCCGACCGCCGCGAACCTGTCCATCACGCGCCGGCACGCCGCGCGAAAACTCTCTCAAATCCCGCGAAAAAGCTGCGCAGTTTTTCTCGCCGTGCGCCGGTCCGAGCAAGATGAGAAAAAACATTCTCGGCCGCGCGCGAAAAAATAGAGCCATTCGCTGCCGCACTCATGCGTCCCCCGGCGCCCGCCGCGCACGGCCCAGAACAGCACAATCCGGAGACTTTCCCCCATGACCGCCCGCCTGCCCGTCGACGGCCCGCCCGCCCTGTCCGACTACCGCCTGACCGACAACCTGACCGCCACCCGCGGCCGGATCTTCCTGACCGGCACGCAGGCGTTGATCCGGCTGCTGCTGATGCAGCGCACAGTCGATACCGAACAGGGTCTCAACACGGCCGGCTTCGTCAGCGGCTACCGCGGCTCGCCGCTCGGCATGGTCGACCAGCAGCTGTGGAAGGCGAAGAAACTGCTCGACACGAGCGGCGTGCGCTTCCTGCCCGCGATCAACGAGGAACTCGGCGGCACGGCCGTGCTCGGCACACAGCGGGTCGAGGCCGACCCCGAGCGCACGGTCGAGGGCGTATATGCGATGTGGTACGGCAAGGGCCCGGGCGTCGATCGCGCGGGCGACGCGCTCAAGCACGGCAACGCGTACGGCTCGTCGCCGCACGGCGGCGTGCTGGTGGTGGCGGGCGACGATCACGGCTGCGTGTCGTCGTCGATGCCGCACCAGAGCGACTTCGCGATGATGGCGTGGCACATGCCGGTCGTGAACCCGTCGAACATCGCCGACATGCTCGAATTCGGCCTGTACGGCTGGGCGCTGTCGCGCTACTCGGGCGCGTGGGTCGGCTTCAAGGCGATCTCGGAAACGGTCGAGTCCGGCTCCACCGTCGACCTCGATGCGTTGCAGACGCGCTGGCCGGCGCCGGCAGGCTTCACGCCGCCGGCGGGCGGCCTGCACAACCGCTGGCCCGACCTGCCGAGCCTCACGATCGAGGCGCGCCTCGCGGCGAAGCTCGACGCGGTCCGCCATTTCGCGCGCACCAACAGCATCGACAAGTGGGTCGCGCCGAGCACGCACGCGAACGTCGGCATCGTCACCTGCGGCAAGGCGCACCTCGACCTGATGGAAGCGCTGCGCCGCCTCGACCTGACGGTCGCCGATCTCGACGCGGCCGGCGTGCGGATCTACAAGGTCGGCCTGTCGTATCCGCTCGAAATGACGCGCATCGAGCGCTTCGTCGACGGGCTCGCCGAAGTGCTGGTGATCGAGGAGAAGGGCCCGGTCATCGAGCAGCAGATCAAGGACTACCTGTACAACCGTGCGGACGGCGCGCGCCCGCGCGTGCTCGGCAAGCACGATGCGGCCGGCGCGTGCCTGCTGTCCGAACTCGGCGAACTGCGCCCGTCGCGCATCCTGCCGGTGTTCGCGGAATGGCTCGCGCGCCACAAGCCGGCGCTCGACCGCCGCGAGCGCGTCGTCGATCTCGTCGCGCCGCAGATCCTGTCGAACGAGGCGGACGCGGTGAAGCGCACGCCGTACTTCTGTTCGGGTTGCCCGCACAACACGTCGACGAAGGTGCCCGAAGGCTCGATCGCGCAGGCCGGCATCGGCTGCCACTTCATGGCGTCGTGGATGGAGCGCGACACGACGGGCCTGATCCAGATGGGCGGCGAAGGCGTCGACTGGGCCGCGCACGCGATGTTCACCAACACGAGGCATGTGTTCCAGAACCTCGGCGACGGTACCTACTTCCACTCGGGCATCCTCGCGATCCGCCAGGCGGTCGCCGCGAAAGCGAACATCACGTACAAGATCCTCTACAACGACGCGGTCGCGATGACGGGCGGCCAGCCGGTCGACGGCAGCATCTCGGTGCCGCAGATCGCGCGGCAGGTCGAGGCGGAAGGCGTGTCGCGCTTCGTCGTCGTGTCCGACGAACCGGAGAAGTACGACGGCCATCACGGGCAGTTCCCGAAGGGCACGACGTTCCATCACCGCAGCGAACTCGACACGGTGCAGCGCGAATTGCGCGAGACGCCGGGCGTGACCGTGCTGATCTACGACCAGACCTGCGCGGCCGAGAAGCGCCGCCGCCGCAAGAAGGGCGAATTCCCCGACCCGGACAAGCGCCTGTTCATCAACGACGCGGTGTGCGAAGGCTGCGGCGACTGCGGCGTGCAGTCGAACTGCCTGTCGGTCGAGCCGCTCGAGACGCCGCTCGGCCGCAAGCGCCGCATCGACCAGTCGTCGTGCAACAAGGACTACTCGTGCGTGAACGGCTTCTGCCCGAGCTTCGTGACGGTCGAAGGCGCGGCGCTGAAGAAGGCGGCCGGCGCGGCGTTCGACGAAGCCGCGCTCGCCGCGCGCGTCGATGCGCTGCCGGTACCGGCGACGCACCTCGACGCGGCGCCGTTCGACATGCTCGTGACGGGCGTCGGCGGCACCGGCGTCGTGACGGTCGGCGCGCTGATCAGCATGGCCGCGCACCTCGAAGGCAAGAGCGCGTCGGTGCTCGACTTCATGGGCTTCGCGCAGAAGGGCGGCTCGGTGCTGTCGTTCGTGCGGATCGCGTCGAGCGACCGCTGGCTGAACCAGGTGCGCATCGACACGCAGCAGGCCGACGTGCTGCTCGCGTGCGACATGGTGGTCGGTGCGAGCGCCGAGGCGCTGCAGACGGTGCGTCACGCGCGTTCGCGGATCGTCGTCAACACGCACCGGATCCCGAATGCGTCATTCGTGCAGAACCCCGACGCGAACCTGCATGCGGACGCGCTGCTCGAGAAGATGCGCCACGCGGCCGGCGACGGCTACCTGTCGAGCTGCGACGCGCAGGCGCTCGCCGCGAAGTTCCTCGGCGATTCGATCGGCGCGAACATCCTGATGCTCGGCTATGCGTGGCAGCTCGGGCTCGTGCCGGTGTCGCTCGCCGCGATGATGCGCGCGATCGAGCTGAACAACGTCGCGGTGCCGATGAACAAGCTCGCGTTCTCGATCGGCCGGATGGCGGCCGGCGACGCGGCGGGCCTCGATGCGTTGTGGAACGCGCGCCATGCGGTGGCCGCCCACGCGGCGCCGGAGACACTCGCCGAACTGATCGCCGATCGCGAAGCGCGTCTCGACGCGTACGGCGGCGTGCGTTACGTCGAGCGCTACCGGGCGCTGGTGAACGCGGCACGCGCCAAGGGCGACGACGCGCTGACGCGCGCGGTCGCGACGACGTTCTACCGGCTGCTCGCGGTGAAGGACGAATACGAAGTCGCGCGGCTGTACACGGACGACGCGTTCCGCACCGCACTCGAAGCGCAGTTCGAAGGCGTGCCGGGGCAGACGTACCGCGTGAAGTTCAACCTGGCGCCGCCGACGGTCGCGAAGGCCGGGAGCGACGGCAGCACGCCGAGGAAGCGCGTGTTCGGCCAGTGGATGTGGCCGGTGCTCGGCATGCTCGCGCGCGTGCGCAGCCTGCGCGGCACGTGGCTCGATCCGTTCGGTCGCACGGTCGAGCGCAAGATGGAGCGCGCGCTCGCCGACGACTACGAGACGACGCTCACGCGTGCGTTCGCCGCGATGACCGCCGGCAACGCGGCGCAGGTCGTGCAATTGGCCGACCTGCACGCGCGCGTGCGCGGCTTCGGCCACGTGAAGGTGCGCAACCTGGCCGGCGTGAAGCGCGCGGAACGCGAGCTCGCGCTGCAGCTCGGCATCGACGCGGCGACGAGCGCGGCCGTGCAGCACGCGCTCGACGAAATGAAGGGCGCCGGGATGCTGAAGGGGATTCCGGTCGTCGTCGCGAAGTAACGCCGCGGCCGGCGGATGTGAAAACGGCGACGCGTGTGCGTCGCCGTTTTTTATGCCCGTCGGCCGCCGCCGGCCGTCAAACAATGCCTTTCTTGCGCGTCGACAGCGCGGTTTCCGACAGGTCGATCTCGCGAATCAGCTTCGTCAGCGTCTCGTCGGAAATCTTGCTGTCGCCGCGCAGCCGGTACAGCGCCGAGCGTTCCGCGCGCACGGCCGCGATCCGCATCTGCAGCTCCATCGTTTCGGCCTGCTGCGCTTGCGCGCGCGGCGTGGGGCCGTCGTCGGCCAGCGCGGCGAGCCGGCGGCGGTATTGATCCATCACGCGTGCGGAGATGTCCGCGCAGCGCGCGGCGCCCGATTCGTCGAGATCGGCCGAGATCGCGTCGTGCGACGCATCGATCGCGCGAATCGCGGCCTGCGCAGCGGCCGACCGGGCGATGCGCTCCTCGTCGCCGAGCGGATTGCGCGACGAGCGCACGCCGCGCAGCAGCAGCGGCAGGCCGATCACCGCGACGATCAGCGAACCGAGGATCACGGCCGACGCGATGAAGACCGCGGTGTCGCGGCCCGGCAGCGGCGCGCCGTCGGACAGCGCGACCGGGATCGACAGCACGCCGGCGAGCGTGACCGCGCCGCGCACGCCGCCGACCGTCATCACCGCGATCGTGCGCACGCCGGCCATCGTGCCGGCGAGGCCATGGCGCGCGGCGCGGCGGCTCGCGAACCAGCGCAGCAGCCACACCCACAGGAAGCGGATCGCATACAGCGCGAGCATCATCGCGCACACGTTGAAGATCATCCGGCCGACCAGCGCGTCGCTCGTATGGTGCGCGTCGACGAGCGCGCGGCCGATGATGTGCGGCAGCTGCAGCCCGAGCATGATGAACACCATGCCGTTGAACACGAACTCGATCATCGCCCACGTGCTTTCGGCCCGCACGCGCGACGCGACGGTGCTTTTGCGCGAGAAGCTCGTGTAGTTCATCATCATCCCGGCCGACACGGCCGCGAGCACGCCGGACAGCTCGAGGTGCTCGGCGAACAGGTAGGCCGCGAACGGCACCAGCAGCGTCATCACGATGCCGGGGGCCGGGTCGCCTTCCTGTTCGGCATTCAGGAAGCGCGTCGACAGCGCGCTGAACAGCCACGCGACGATCGCGCCCGTCGCGAGCCCGCCCGCCGCGACGATCACGAACGTGACCGACGCGGCGCGCAGCGAGAACACGCCCGTCAGCGCGGCCGCGATCGCGAACTTCAGCGCGACGAGGCCCGACGCGTCGTTCATCAGCGCCTCGCCTTCGAGGATGTGCATCAGTTGCGGCGGAATGCGACCCTTGCCGGCGATCCCGGACAGCGCGACCGCGTCGGTCGGCGACAGCACCGCCGCGAGCGCGAACGCGATCGGCAGCGGTAGCTCGGGAATCAGCCAATGCGCGAAATAGCCGACTGCGAGTACCGTCATGAACACGAGCCCGAACGCGAGCATCAGGATCGCGCGGCGCTGCAGGTAAAGCTCGCGTTTCGGAATCCGCCAGCCGTCCGCGAACAGCAGCGGCGGAATGAACAGCAGCATGAAGATCTCGGGGTCGAACGTGACGTGCAGGTTCAGCTTCGGCCACGCGAGCATCGCGCCGAACGCGATCTGCATCAGCGGCAGCGGCAGTTGCAACGGCAGGAGACGCGTGACGGCGCCGGACAGCGCGACGGTCAGCAGCAGAATGAGGACTGTGAAAACGATTTCCATCGATACGGCGAGTTACGCGGAATGAAACGATCGTACGGAGTGTAGCGTGCCGACGTAACCGGTGCGCTCGAGCGGCCGGTGCGTGCGCACGGGAATGGTGCGTCGGACGCGCGCCACGGTGGTGCGGCAGCCCCGCACAGCCGCATGGCGCACGGGATGTCGGCACCTCGCACGGAGCTTGCTTGAGGGAGAGCAGCCGCCCGGCTTGCGCCGGGTAACCGAGGGTCCAACCAATGACATGGCGCGCTGTCCCGTTCGTCGTTTTTCGGCGGACGCCGGACGTCGCGTTCGACTGCATCACCAGGAGGAAGGCATGACGATCGTGCAACAGGAGCGTCCGGCCGCCGCGTCGCCGTACCGGTTCGAGCGGGAGATGAGCTCGGGCTTCGAACGGCTGGCGACGCAGCACCGCGACCTGACGCTCACGACCGTGTTCCAGCCGATATTCAGCCTGTCGCACCAGCGTGCGGTGGGCTACGAGGCGCTGCTGCGCGCGCACGATGCGCTCGACCGCGCCGTGTCGCCGCTCGACGTGTTCGGCGAAGCCGCGCGCCGCGATGAACTGCTGCAGCTCGACCGGCTCGCGCAGGCGCTGCATCTGGAAAACTTCGCACTGCTCGGCGCGGAGCGCGAGTGGCTGTTTCTCAACGTCCATCCGGGCGTGCTCACCGATCCGTTCCAGGCGGCCGCGCTGCTCGCGAACCTGAAACGGCTCGGCATGCCGCCGCGGCGCATCGTGCTCGAAGTGCTCGAACAGCGCGCGGATGACGTCGAGCGGCTCGCGGAGGCCGTGCGCGAGTTCCGCACGCACGGCTTCCTGATCGCGCTCGACGATTTCGGCGCGGGCCACTCGAACCTCGAACGGATCTGGCAGCTGAACCCGGACATCGTGAAGCTCGACCGGATCATGCTGTCGCACGCGGCGCACCGCACGGGGCTCACCGCGATCCTGCACGGGCTCGTGACGCTGTTGCACGAGGCCGGCAAGCTGGTGCTCGTCGAAGGGATCGAGACCGAGCACGAAGCGCAGATCGCGCTGTCGTGCGAGGCCGATTTCGTGCAGGGCTACTACTTCGGCCGGCCGGCGCCGGGGCTGCCCGACAGCGCGGCCGCGACCGGCTGCATCGGCGAGCTGACCGAGCGCTTTCGTCAGCAGACCGAAGTGCGCGAGCGGCGCGACGCGCAGCGGCTCGCGCCGTACCTGCGCGCGTTCGAACGGGCGGCCGAGCGCCTCGCGGCCGGCGAGCCGCTCGACGAGGTGTGCTGGAACTTCCTCGCGCTCGACGCGGCCGCGCGCTGCTTCCTGCTCGACGCGCAGGGCCGGCAGTCGGGCCGCAACGTCGTGCTGCGCGCCGATCGCGCGCTCGCCGAGGCGCGCTTTTCGCCGCTGGCGGACGCGCAGGGCGCGAACTGGCTGCGCCGGCCGTATTTCCGCTCGGCGATCGCCGAACCGGGGCGCGTGCAGGTCACGCGGCCGTACCTGTCGATCAACGAGGCGCAGCCGTGCGTGACGCTGTCGGTGGCCGTGCGCGTCGGCGATACGCAGCGCGTGCTGTGCGGCGATATCGACTGGATCGACGAGGACGCGCAAGCGGCGTAGCGGCACACGGTCGGGATGCGGCGACCGACGGCGCGGGGGCGGCCGTTGTGTTCGCCGTGCGCTTCCCCGACAATGGCGCGAGCGCGGCCGTCGTGACCGCGCGCGCCGTCCCGGGGGCCACCATGGCGGCGAATATAAAAAGGAAAACGCCATGAAAAGACCGATCTCGCTGACCATCCTCGCGTGGATCATCATCGTGACCAACGCGATCACCTGCGTCTATACGCCGTTCTCGATCGGCATGCCGACCACCCAGGCGCTGATGTCGCACTACCTGCTGCCCGTGTGGGCGACGTTCGGCATCAGCATGATCGTCGAGGCCGCCAACGTCGTGATCGGCATCGCGATCCTGAAAGGCCGCGAATGGTCGCGCAAGGCCTATATCGTGACGTTCGTGTTCGGCATCGCGTTCTCGTTGATCAACATGCCGGCGTCGATGCTCGCGGTGCTGATCCCCGGCGTCCTGCTGTTCGCGGTGTTCGTTTACCTGCTGTTCCGGCGCCCGGCGACCGCGTATTTCAGGCAGGCCCGCGCGTGAGCTTCGTGCGCAACGCGCTGGCGATCGTGCTGTTCTCGATCGCCGGCTTCTGCATGATCGCCGCGCAGATGGTCGCGTTCATGAAGGTTGGCCAGACGGGCGCGACGACCGTATTCGTCGCCGTGCTGTTCGCGGTGTCGGCCGGGCTGCTCGCCGCGGGCGCGTTTGCCGGCGCGTTCCGGCCGCGTGCGCGCGGTGCGGGCATCACGCTGCTCGTCGCGGCCGCGACCACCGCGTTCGGGATGATCGGCTGGGCGATGCTCGTGCTCACGCCGGCGATCGTCGACGTGATGCAGCAGCAGGGCGCGTACGTCAACGCGCGGATGTTCCGGTTCGTACCGGGCACCGCGGTGACGGCGTTGTCCGCTCTCGGCGGCGTCTGGCTCGTGCGGCGCGGCTGACGGACCTGGCTGAAATACGCGGCGGCCGGCACGCTGGCGTCCGTCGCGCGGCTCGGCTAGGATGCGCGAATTGTCCAGACGATTCGCGGGCCGCCCATGAACCGACATGCCGCTTCTTCCGTTCTCCTCGAAGTGATCGCCACGACCGTCGGCGATGCGAAGGTCGCCGCCCGTGCGGGCGCCGACCGCCTCGAACTCGTGACCGCGATCACCGAAGGCGGGCTGACGCCGAGCGTCGGCCTGATCGAGGCCGTCGTGGCCGCCGTGCCGATTCCCGTCAACGTGATCGTGCGTCCGCACAGCCGCTCGTTCGTCTATGACGCCGACGAGCTGCGCGTGATCGAGCGTGACGTGCGCGCGGCCGTCGCGGCCGGCGCGAACGGCGTCGTGTTCGGCGCGCTCGATGCGCGCGGCGACGTCGATCTCGGCGCGCTCGCCCGGATCGCGGCCGCCGCGGACGGGCGCGCGCTCACGTTCCATCGCGCGTTCGACGTCGCGCGCGATCTGAACGCCGCGTTCGACGCGCTGCTGCGCGTGCCGGCCGTCACGTCCGTGCTGACGTCGGGCGGTCATCCGTCGGTGCTCGACGCGGTCGCGACGATCACGCGGCTCGTGCGGCAGGCGGCGGGCACGACCTGCACGGTGCTGGCCGGTTCGGGGCTCACGGTCGACGCGGTCGGCGATTTCGTGCGCGCGACCGGCGTGCGCGCGGTGCATTTCGGCTCGGGCGTGCGGCCGCGCGGCGAGGTGCTGGCGCCCGTCGATGCGCAGCGCGTCGAGCGCGTGCGCGCGGCGCTCGACGGCGCGGCGTCGCACGTGTAATGCGTATGCCGAAGCTGCGCGTCGGCGCGTCGAGAACACCGTCGATTCATGGCGCGTCGCGCGACCCGATGCCGACGGTCGGGTAAAACAAAAGCCGGGGCATGCCCCGGCTTTTTCATCGGCGGGCGCGGCGCGCCGGCCGCTATCGCTTACGCGTTGTCCGACAGCGCGTCGGCCTGGCTCGCGCGGATGCCGAGCCGCTCGAACAACGCACGGTCGCGCTGCGTCTGCGGGTTGCTGGTCGTCAGCAGCTGGTCGCCGTAGAACATCGAGTTCGCACCCGCGAGGAAGCACATCGCCTGCATCGCGTCGTCGAGCTGCTCGCGGCCGGCCGACAGGCGCACGACGGCCTTCGGCATCGTGATTCGGGCGACCGCGATCGTGCGCACGAACTCGAACGGGTCGAGCGGCGCGGTGCCTTCGAGCGGCGTGCCTTCGATCGCGACGAGGTTGTTGATCGGCACCGATTCCGGATACGGGTTCAGGTTCGCGAGCTGCGAGATCAGGCCCGCGCGCTCGCGGCGCGATTCGCCCATCCCGATGATGCCGCCGCAGCACACGTTGATGCCCGCGTCGCGCACGCGGTCGAGCGTGTCGAGGCGGTCCTGGTACGTGCGCGTCGAGATCACCTGGCCGTAGAACTCCGGCGACGTGTCGAGGTTGTGGTTGTAGTAGTCGAGGCCCGCGTCGGCGAGCTGCCGAGCCTGTTCGTTTTCCAGCATGCCGAGCGTCATGCAGGTCTCGAGGCCGAGTTCCTTCACGCCGCGCACCATTTCGGTCAGCGCGGGCATGTGGCGCTCCTTCGGGTTGCGCCACGCGGCGCCCATGCAGAAGCGGCTCGCGCCGTTCGCCTTCGCCGCGCGCGCGGCGTCGAGCACCGTGTCGACGTCCATCAGCTTCTCGGCCTTCAGGCCCGTGTCGTGATGCGACGACTGCGAGCAATAGCCGCAGTCTTCCTCGCAGCCGCCCGTCTTGATCGACAGCAGCGTCGACAGCTGCACCGCGTTCGCGTCGAAGTGCTCGCGATGCACCTGCTGCGCGCGGAACATCAGATCGTTGAACGGCAGCTCGAACAGCGCGACGACGTCGGCGACGCGCCAGCGCTGCGGGGCCGGCGCAGCCACGGGAATCGCGTCGGGTTGCACGGCGGCGGTCTGGGCTTGGGTCATTTCGTTTTCCTGTCCTGGCGGGATGGGGGATCGGTTGGGTCAATGCCGCGCGGTGCGCAGCGACTCGACGAGCGCGGCGATGTCGAGCATCGCCGCGGCGGATTCGGGGGCGGCCGGCGTCATGTGCGCGATGCGGCCGAGCAGTGGCGCGCGGTGCTCGCGCGCGAGCCAGTCGCGAATCGTCGCGACGTTCTCGTCGGCGAACGACATGGCCGGGTCGACGTGGTTCGCGACCCAGCCCGCGAGCGTGAGGCCGCGAGCGACGATTGCATCGGCCGTCAGCAACGCGTGGCTGATGCAGCCGAGCCGGACGCCGACGACGAGCACGACGGGCAGGCCGAGCGCGACCGCGAGATCGGCGGTGTCCTGCGTGTCGTTCAGCGGCACGCGAAAGCCGCCGACGCCTTCGACGACGACGACGTCCGCGCGCGTCAGCGCTTCGCGATGGCACGCGACGATCGTGTCGAGGTCGAGCGTCACGCCTTCGTGCGCGGCGACGATATGCGGCGCGGCAGGCGCCTTCAGCAGGAACGGCGTGCGCAGTTCCGGCGGCAGCACGACGTTCGCGGCCCCGTCGAGCTGGTCCGCGTCCTCGTTGCGCCACACGCCGTCGCGTTCGTACGCGCCGGCCGCGACCGGCTTCAATGCGGCCGCGCGCAGGCCGTGCCGCGCGAAGCCGTGCAGCATCGCGGCCGACACGAAGGTCTTGCCGATTTCGGTGTCGGTGCCGGTGACGAAGACGGACAGCGGGGCGGTGGTCATGCCGCTGCCTCCTCGCTGGCTTCGATCAGCGCGGCTTCGAGCCTTGCCAGATCGTCGAACGAATGCGCGGCCGACAGCGACACGCGCAGCCGCGACGTGCCGGCCGGCACCGTCGGCGGCCGGATCGCCGGCACCCACAGGCCGTGCGCGTCGAGCGCGCGCATCGCCGCGAGCGTCGCGTCGTTGCTGCCGATCACGAGCGGCTGCACGGCCGTGTGCGAATCGACCGGCTGCCAGCGCGTGCTGCGCAGCAGCGCGCGCGTGCGTTCGATCAGCGCGGCGAGGTGCGCGCGGCGCGCGTCGCCTTCGTCGCCCGCGATCACCTTCAGGCTTGCCGATACCGCATGCGCGACGGCCGGCGGCGCGGCCGTCGTGAAGATGTAGCTGCGCGCGCGCTGGATCAGCCATTCGATCACGGTCTCATGCGCGATCACGAATGCGCCCGCGACGCCCGCCGCCTTGCCGAGCGTGCCGACGTACACGAGATTCGGCGAACGCAGCGCGGCGGCGGCAAGCGCGCCGCGACCCTGCGGGCCGAGCACGCCGAAGCCGTGTGCATCGTCGACGACGAGCCACGCGCCGTGGCGTTCGGCCAGCGCGACGAGCTCGGCGAGCGGCGCGATATCGCCGTCCATGCTGAACACGGTGTCGCTGACGATCAGCTTCGTTTGCGCATCCGATGCGTCGAGCAGCGCGGCGAGCGCGGCCATGTCCGCATGCGGATAGACCTGCACGTTCGCCCGCGACAGCCGCATGCCGTCGATCAGCGACGCGTGGTTCAGTGCGTCGGAGAAGATCGTCGCGCCCTTGCCGGCGAGCGCCGTCATCGCCGCGAGGTTCGCCATGTAGCCGGTGCTGAAGTACAGCGCGCGCGGCGCGTCGGAGAAGCCGCCCGCGAAGCCCGCGAGTTCGTCTTCCAGTTTGGCGTGCGCGCGCGAATGGCCGCCGAGCAGGTGCGAGCCGCCGCTGCCGGAGCCGTAGCGCTGCGCGCCTTCGGCGAACGCGGCGACGAGCGCCGGATGCGCGGCGAGGCCGAGGTAGTCGTTGCTCGCGAAGCCGACGATCTCGCGGCCGTTCACGGTCATGCGCGCGTCGCACGCGGTGTCGGCGATGCGTCGCACGCGGCGCAGCCCTTGCGCGTGGAGGTCGGCGAGGCCGCGTTGCAGGGTGTCGAGCAGGCTCATCGGCCGAGGTCCTCCAGCGTCGCGTCGAGCGTGTCGCGCGTGCGCTGCGCGAGCCATGCGATGTCGTCGTCGCTCATCACGTACGGCGGCATCAGGTACACGGTCGTGCCGATCGGGCGCAGCAGCAGTTCGCGCGCCAGCGCGTGTTCGAAGAAACGCCGCGAGAAGCCGCGCGCCGCATCGCCGTCGAGCGCGACGTCGAACGCGAACAGCGTGCCGCGCTCGCGCGGGTGGCGCACCTGCGGATGCGCGTCGAGCGGCGCGAGCGCCGCGCGCAGCGTCGCCGATTTACGGGCGTTGCTCGCGAGCACGTCGTCGCGCGCGAACAGGTCGAGCGTCGCGACTGCCGCGCGGCACGCGAGCGGGTTGCCCGTGTATGAGTGCGAATGCAGGAAGCCGCGCGTCGTGTCGTCGTCGTAGAACGCCGCGAACACGTCGTCACGCGTGAGCACCAGCGACAGCGGCAGGTAGCCGCCGCTGATGCCTTTCGACAGGCACATGAAGTCGGGCCAGACGCCGGCCTGCTCGCACGCGAAGAAGGTGCCGGTGCGGCCGCAGCCGACCGCGATCTCGTCGGCGATCAGGTGCACGCCGAATTCGTCGCACAGTGCGCGCAGCCCGCGCACGTACGACGGATCGTGCATCGCCATGCCGGCCGCGCACTGCACGAGTGGCTCGACGATCAGCGCGGCGATCCGGTCGCCGCGCTCGACGAACAGGCGCCGCACGTCCGCGAGCGCGCGGCCCGCGACGTCGGCGGCCGTCTCGCCCGGCAGCGCGCCGCGCGCATCGGGCGACGCGACCACGTGCGCGTGGCGGATCAGCGGGTCGTACGCATCCTTGAACAACGCGACGTCGGTCACGCCGAGCGCGCCGATCGTCTCGCCGTGATAGCTGTTCGCGACGCAGACGAATTCCTGCTTGTTCGCGCGGCCGCGGTTGCGCCACGCGTGGAAGCTCATCTTCAGCGCGATCTCGACGGCCGACGCGCCGTCCGACGCGAAGAACGCATGGCCGAGCGTGCGCGCGGTGAGCGCATGCAGCCGTTCGGCGAGTTCGATCGCCGGTTCGTGCGTGCAGCCGGCGAGCATCGCGTGCTCGAGCGTGTCGAGCTGGTCCTTCAGCGCCGCGTTGATGTCCGGGTTCGCATGGCCGAACAGGTTGACCCACCACGAGCTGATCGCGTCGAAATAGCGGCGGCCGTCGCGGTCGTACAGCCACACGCCCGCGCCGCGTGCGACGGGGACGAGCGGCAGGCGCTCGTGGTGCTTCATCTGGGTGCAGGGGTGCCAGACCGCGCGCAGGCTGCGCGCGACCCAGTCGTCGGTGGCTGGCGTACTCAAGGCGACTCCGGGGGTAAAACGACCGCGCGGCATCGACGGGATGCCGCGCGGCGCAATACGAAACGCGCAGAGATTAGCGTGTTCCGCCGGACGTTGCACTAGCGGTTACAAACGCCGCACAGCCTTGCTGGGCGGGAGTTCGGCGCAGTTCGGGGGTGCTCGGAACGGAACGCGGCGGATCGGGCGAAATGCGCGCAGATGACGACGTTCGAGTGACACCCCCCGACAGAAAAAATCGCGGGGCGAGGGGCGATGCAGCGACGAAATATGGGGAGCGATGAGGGTGCGGTATTTGCGGCGACGAGGGGCGATCTTGCTTCGTGCATCGTCGGATCGACAGGGGGCGGAAGGCCCGGATGGCTGGACGAGATCTGGCGCGAATTCAAGTCGATTGCTCGTCAAAACGAGCATTACGCGGCGTGTGCTCGATTGGACGCGCAGGCGGGGGGCCGCGGCGACCTTGAATCGACGGCGCGCGAAGGGGGAAGCAGGAGGAACGACGAGCGCGTCAGCGCGAAGCCAGTGCGCGCGTATCGGTATCGCGGGTGTGATCGTCGCCGTTGTCGGCCGTCTGTGTCGTGTTGGCGTTCCACACGACGCGGTCGTTGACCGCATACAGCCGGCACGCGCCGGCGCCTTGCTTCGCGCAGTTGTCGAGCGCGAGCGCCATCGGGTCGTCGCCGCCTTCGGCCCACGACCATGCGCCTTCCGACGACACCGCGAACGCGCGGCTCGGATGCTGGTTCAGGAAGCGGCGATAGCCTTCGCGGCCCGCTTCGTCCACGTACGGCACCGCGTTGACTGCATCGATCGATGCGTAACCGGTGGCCTTCGGCTCGTGCGGGTCGGCGACCGCATAGCGCACCGCGGTCGGCAGGTTCAGTTCGGCGAGGAAGGCGTGCACGGCCGGCCACCATACGGGCACGCCGTCGCGATCGACGATCAGCCGGTGCGCATCGTCCTTGTAGCGGCCGAAATCGATGAAGCGGGCCTGCGTGCCGTGCGACACGTACGCATCGTGCATCTGCGCGACGAGCGCGGGCGTCCACACCGAATCGTTGTCGCCGTACAGCCACAGCGACCGCACGGCCGTATGCGCGCCGTAGTGGTCGAACGCGTCGACGAGGTTGCGCTGCCAGCCGTCGCAGAGGTCCTGGCGCAGCCCGCCGGAGAAGTTGATGATGCCGCGCACGCCCGCCGCGGCTTCGGTGCCGTACGCGACCGACGCGAGGCCGCCGTGCGACGTGCCGGCGACGACGATGCGCGACGCATCGACGTACGGCTGGCGCGACATGTAGCGCACCGTCGCATCGACGTCGGCGGCCTGCGCGAGGCCGTTCTTGCCGACGTTGCAGCCTTCCTGCTGGTACGTGCCGCCCGAACCGGCGAAGCCCTGGCGATTCGGGGCGATCACCGCATAGCCGCGGCGCACGAATTCGCGCGCGAACGCGAGCGGCCGGCTGCGCGGCTGCAGATGGAGATCGCCGGTATTTTTGCCGTGGTTGAAGACGACGAGCGGGAACGGGCCGGGCCCGTTCGGCTTGAACAGTGTCGCCTCGAGCGTGATGGCGCCCGAAGCGTCGGCCGGAATGCGGAGGATCTGCTCGTTGAGATCGGCGGCGACCTGCGGCAGATTCGAGTCGGCGTAGTCGAAATGCTCGGCGTGGGCGAGCGACCCGCTGGCGCCCGCACCCGTACTGGCGCTCGGCAGCGTACCGGCCTGAGCGGCCGACAGCGCACAGGCCGCCATCCATCCCACCAATACCTTGCTGAACGCCATCCGTAAGCCCTGCCATGCAACATGACCAATTCGAGCCCATCGTAGCCCGACAAAATCAGGTTGTGCAATGCGGGAATTACCCGGCGTCTGACATGGCAACTATTTGTCAGCGTTCACTTACTTCGCCGTCGACATAGCGCCAGAATCCCTGCTCGTCGCGCTCGAAACGGCTCATCTCGTGCAGCCGGTAAGCGCGTCCGCCGACCTTGTAGCGCGCCACGAATTCGACCTCCGCGTGCCGGTCGTCGAGCGGTACGTGGCGTTTAACCGCGAGGCCGAGCCAGCGCGGCGCGTCCGGCGCTGCCGGGTCGGCCTCGAGATCGGGCGGGCAGGTGCGCGCGGCCCACGTCGCGCGCAGATAATCGGTCGCGCCGAGCACGTACGCGCTGTACCGCGAGCGCATCAATTCGAGTGCGGTCGGGGCGGCTTGCCCGCCGTCGATGAAGCGGCCGCAGCAGGCGGCGTAGCGCGGCGCCGGCGCGTTGCCGGCGGGTGCGGGGGAGGCGCCGCCGCACGGGCACGCGTCAGGTCGGTTCAAAATCATGCGAAATGCGAATTAACAACGTCCGGTTACCGGCGCCGCTCACCAGCTGAGCTCGATGCCGTCGTACTGGAAGAACCGGCCGTTGGCCTGGGATACGTCCGAAGCGGATTCGGCGATCACGCGACGCATGCCGGTCACGCTCGTTTCCGGATCGATCGCGGCCTGCGCGCCGCCCATGTCGGTGCGCACCCAGCCGGGGTGCAGCGAAATGCACGCGGCATGACGCGTCTGCAGCGACGCGATGCGCAGCGCGTCGTTCAGCGCGGCCTTGCTCGCGCGGTAGAGCCAGCCGGTCGTGCCGGTCGCCTCGGCGATGCTGCCCATCCGGCTCGACACCACGGCCAGCACGCCGCGCGCGTCCTCGACGAGCGGCAGCAGGATCGGCAGCAACTGCATCGGCCCGCGCACGTTCGTATGCATCACCGTGTCGAAATCCTCGGCGGTGATCGTCTCGACGCCTTCGGTGCGCGGCCCGTACACGCCCGACACGAGCACGGCCGCATCGAGCCGCTCCCCGTCGAGCTTCCAGCCGAGCGCCGCGATCTGCGCGGGCTGCGCGATATCGAGCGCATGCGGCTGCGCGCCGAGCGCACGCAACGCATCGAGCGACGCCGCGTCGCGCGCGGTGGCGATCACGTTCCAGCCGTCGCGCCGGTATTGCCGGACGAATTCGCGGCCGAGGCCGCGCGATGCGCCGACGATCAATACGGTTTTCATGCCGTCGCTCCTTGGGTTGGCGCCGCCGAGGCAGTGCCGGTGTCAGATCCGTTCGATGCGTGCCGCGCCCGCGTGGCAGCCGACGTCAGGCGGCTGGCGCGTCACTGCACGTTACTGCGCGTCGTCGCACGGCTTCAGCGTGGCGGCGACCGCCTGCGCGACGTCTTCGAGCTGCGCGGCGTCGGCCGCGACCATGTCGTTGTCGGGCGCGTGCTGGCCGCGTGCGGTCAGCGCCGCCACGCAGCGCCGGTAGGTTGCGTCGAGCGCGTCGAAGTTCGACACGGACATCCCGAGGTTGCGCATCCGGCCGTCGTGCACGCCGTACACGAGCCCGTGCACGGTGAGCGACTGGCCGCGCGCCCACGCGTCGTTGACGATCGTCGTGCGGCACACGTTGACGACCTGTTCGATCGAATTCAGCTCGATCAGGCGGCGATACCGCGCTTCGCCGACCGGCCATTCGTCGAGCAGCGCCGCGTGGCGTTCGCGCACGTCCTGCACGTGATGCAGCCAGTTGTCCGCGAGGCCGACGCGGCGGTTGTGCAGCGCCGCGTTCACGCCCGAGCAGCCGTAGTGGCCGACGACCATGATGTGCTTCACGCGCAGGATGTCGACCGCGAACTGGATCACCGACAGGCAGTTCAGGTCGCTGTGCACGACCACGTTCGCGATGTTGCGATGCACGAACACTTCACCCGGCGGCAGGCCGATGATCTGGTTCGCCGGCACGCGCGAATCGGAGCAGCCGATCCACAGATATTCCGGCGCCTGCTGGTCGGCGAGCCGTGCGAAGAAATCGGGATCGTCGGCGAGCTGGCGCTTGACCCAGGCATCGTTGTTGTCGAACAGATGTGAAAGCGGATTGTCTTGGGTAGTCATCGGTGTGGATTCCGTTGGCGGAAATCAAGTCGATATCGGATCGGGTGTTGCCGGCGTCAGGCGGCGCGCTGCGCGTCGCCTGCGTCGTCGTTCCGGCCCGTCGCGTCGAAGCGCGCGGGGTAGCGCACGCTGAAGCGCAGGGTCGTGTCGTACGGATAAAAATCGGGCAATTCGCCCTGCATCAGCTTGTCCTTGCTCGCCTGCCATAGCGCGGGATCGAAAAAGTCCGCGTGATGCTTCATGAAGACGTCGCGCACGCGCGGGTCGCCGAGCAGAAACGGCCCGTAGGTCTCCGGAAAGATGTCGTGCGGGCCGACGGTATACCACGGTTCGCCGGACAGCTCGTCTTCCTCGTTGCGCGGCGCCGGCACGCGCCGCACGTTGCAGTCGGTCAGGTACTCGATCTCGTCGTAGTCGTAGAACACGACGCGGCCGTGGCGCGTGACGCCGAAGTTCTTGTACAGCATGTCGCCGGGGAAGATGTTCGCCTTCATCAGCTCCTTCACCGCGTTGCCGTATTCCTTCACGCCGTGCTCGACGTCCGCGTCGCTGCCGTTCTGCAGGTACAGGTTCAGCGGCGTCATTCGGCGCTCGATGTACAGGTGCTTGATCACGAGCTTGTCGTCCTCGTATTCGAGCAGCGACGGCACTTCCTTCTCGAGTTCGCGCACGAGCGCGTGATCGAGCCGCGCGAGCGGCAGCGCGACGCTCGAATACTCGAGCGTGTCGGCCATCCGACCGAGGCGGTCGTGGCGCTTCACGAGCTGGTACTTCTCCATGATCTGCGCGCGCGTCGTTTCCTTCGGCGGCGGGAAGTGATCCTTGATGATCTTGAACACGTACGGGAACGACGGCAGCGTGAACACGAGCATCACGAGGCCCTTGATCCCGGGCGCGATGATGAAGCGGTCGCTCGAATGCGACAGATGGTGCAGCAGGTCGCGGTAGAACAGGTTCTTGCCCTGCTTCTGCAGCCCGACCGACGTGTAGATCTCCGCCTTCGGCTTGCCCGGCATGATCGTGCAGAGAAAATCCACGTACGCGGACGGCACGCCCATGTCGACGAGGAAGTACGAATGCGAGAAGCTGAAGATGATCTGCAGCAGGTCGCGGCGCAGCAGCACGGTGTCGAGCGCGAGCACGCCCGGGCGCACGTGGCGGATCGGCACCGCGAACGGCAGCACGCGATCGGCGTTGATGATGCGGCCGACGATGTACGCGCTCTTGTTGCGGAAGAACAGCGACGACAGCACGTGGATCTGGAAATTCGGCGCTTCGTCGAAGTGGCCGAATTCGTCGTCGATCGCCTGCATCACGCAGCCGATGTCGCGCGAGAGATCCTCGAACGCCGGCTCCAGCTGGAAGTTCGTGACGATGCGCTCGAGCGTGACCGCGAGCCCGTCGGTGCCCGGATAGTACGCGCGGTAGGTCGGCTTCGCGGCCGGCTCGTCGTTCTCCAGGTACTCGGTCGAGATCGCCGGGCGCACGAAGATGAAATCGTTGCTGAAATACGAGCGGTGCAGGATCTTGCAGCACACCGAATTGAAGAAGGTTTCCGCGCACTCGGGCTGGCGGTGCGACGTGAGTAGGCCAATGTAGTGCAGCTTGATCTGCTGCCACACTTCGTCGTCGATGTTCTCCGCGTCGTATTCGTCCTCCAGCACCTCGACGCATTCCTTCACGCGATCGTCGTACGACGTGATCCGTTCGCGCGCGAGCCGCTGCAGCCCGTGCCAGTCGCCGCGCTCGAACAGCGTCTTCGCGTCGACCGCCGCTTCGCGGAAGATCCGGTAATGGCGATCGAAGTATTCGAGCATCGTCTGCGCGACGTCGAAACCGATCTGCGACGACAGCAGTTTGGGGAAGTGATTCATCGCGTGCAGGCTCGTTCAAGGGGCTGTAAGCACTCGCCATTTTAGCGCCCAAGTCGGCGTTTCAAGGACTTTCGCAGTGACGCGCGAGCGGTCGTGAATCGGCGTGTTGTTCGCCGTTGGGCGCCGTTCGGCGCATCTTCGCGTAAAGATACGGGTACGGAACCGATTCTGACACGAACTTTTTTGCGGCGGTCCGGCGCGCGTCGGGCACCTGTTTCGCGCGACGGCGATAGAATCGACGCACGCCCGCCGCGCGCTGCCGCCGGCGCGCATTCGCACCGATAACGACGAGACGCCCCACCGATGAACGCCCTGGAACACCAACTCGACTATCCCTTCGCCGATACGCTGCCCGCCGCGGGCGACACGTTCGAGGTCGCGCCCGGCGTGCGCTGGCTGCGCATGCCGCTGCCGTTCTCGCTCGACCACATCAATCTGTGGCTGCTGCGCGACGAGATCGACGGGCAGGCCGGCTGGACGATCGTCGATTGCGGGATCGCGTCGGACGCGATCCGCACGCACTGGGAGCGGATCTTCGACACGCATCTCGACGGCCTGCCCGTGCTGCGCGTGCTCGTCACGCACTGCCACCCCGATCACTTCGGCCTCGCGAACTGGCTGTGCGAAGGCGGCGACAAGGGCCGCTGGAACGTGCGGCTGTGGATGACGCTCGGCGAATACCTGTTCGGCTGTCTGATGGCGGCCGGCAACGGTTCGAACGCGGGCGGCGCGGCCGCCGCCGAGCACTTCGCGCGCCACGGGCTGACCGATCCGGCCGCGCTCGACAAGCTGCGCAACCGCCGCAGCTATTACTCGGACCTCGTGCCGGCCGTGCCGCCGCGCTACCGGCGCCTGCGCGAAGGCGACGCGGTGACGATCGGCGCGCGCACGTGGCGCGTCGTCACCGGCTTCGGTCATTCGCCTGAACATTGCGCGCTCCACAGCGACGCGGACGGCGTGCTGATTTCCGGCGACATGGTGCTGCCGCGCATCTCGACGAACGTGTCGGTGTTCGATCTCGAGCCGGAAGCGAACCCGCTCGCGCTGTACCTCGAATCGCTCGGCCGCTACGAGACGATGGCGCCCGACACGCTCGTGCTGCCGTCGCACGGCAAGCCGTTCCGCGGCGTGCGCACGCGCATCGCGCAGCTGCGCGAACACCACGATGCGCGCCTGGCCGAAGTGCGCGTCGCGTGCGCGCAGCGGCCGATGAGCGCGGCCGACATCGTGCCGATCATGTTCCGCCGCCGCGAGCTCGACATCCACCAGATGACCTTCGCGCTCGGCGAGGCGCTCGCGCACCTGAACCTGCTGTGGCTCGCGGGCGAACTCGTGCGCGAGCAGGGGGACGACGGGGTGCTGCGGTTCCGCATCGCCGGCTGAGCGCGCGTCGTCGTCGTTACGCGACGGGTTCGTAACGCCATCCGTCGCGCTGCCACTGCATCGTGTGCGTCGGTTCGAGCGCCGCGAGAAACGCGGCGTCGTGCGACGCGACCACGATCGCGCCGGGGAAGCCGGCCAGCGCGGCTTCGATCGCGCGCACCGATTCGAGATCGAGGTGATTGGTCGGCTCGTCGAGCAGCAGCAGTTGCGCGGGCGTGCCGCGCCACAGCGCGCAGGCGAGCGCGGCCTTCAGCCGCTCGCCGCCGCTCAGTTGCCGCGCAGGTTGCGTCGCCCGTGTCGCATCGAGTTGTAGCAGCGCGAGACGGCTGCGCAGGTCGCCTTCCGCGAGCGGCGTATCGAGCGCACCCAGTTGCTCGACGACCGAGCGCTCGGGGTCGAGCAGCGCGAGCCGCTGGTCGAGATACGCGGCGCTCACGTGCGTCGTGCAGCTACCTGAACGCGGCGCAAGTTCGCCCGCGAGCATCCGCAGCAACGTCGACTTGCCGCAGCCGTTCGGCCCGGTCAGCGCGATGCGCACGGCGCCGCTCGCCGACCACGTGATCGTGTCGGCGTCGCCCGCGACGCGCCACGGCAATCGAGCGCACTCGAGCGTGAACAGCTGGCGGCGCGCGCTGACTTCCGTGCCCGGCAGCGAGACGAGCACCGGCGCGTCGGCTTCGACGCGCGCGGCCGCTTCCTGCACGCGCGTGTCGAGCGTCGCCTTGAAGTCGCTCTGATGGCGCCGGACCGTTCCCATGATCGCGCGCGCCGCGCCCTTGCGGCTTTGGCGCGCCATCGACGACAGGTTGGCCTTCTTCGCGTCGCGCAGCGATGCGGCCGCGTGGCGCTGGATCGTGTCGTGCTCCTGTTCGAGCCTGCGCCGCACGCGCCCGCGCTCGGTGCGCGCATGATCGAGTGCCGCGTGCGCGGCCTCCTGTTGCGCGTCGCGTTGCGCGCGGTAGAGCGCGTAATTGCCGCCGTACGAGCGCGCGCCGTGCGGCGTCAGCTCGACGATGCGCTGCACGCCGGCGAGCAGCGCACGGTCGTGGCTGACGATGACGACGCCGCCCCGCCAGCCGTCGAGCGCCGCGCGCAGCCACGCGCGGCCCGGTGCGTCGAGATGGTTGGTCGGTTCGTCGAGCACGAGCAGGCCGGCGCCCGACAGCAGCGCGCCGATCAGCGCGACGCGCGCGAGCTGGCCGCCGCTCAGCGCGTGTGCGGGCGTGTCGGCATGGACGTCGTGCAGGCCGGCCGCGTCGAGCGCCGTGCGCAGCCGCTCGGCAAGATCCCAGCGATCGCCGATCAGGTCGAAGTCGTGCGGTGTCGCGCGGCCGTCCGCGAGACGCGCGAGCGCGCCGAGCGGCGCATCGAGCGCGGCGATCTGCGCGACGCTCGGCGGGGCGGCCGCCGCGTCGGCGCGGTCGTGATCGTGCTGCTGCGCGACGTAGACGACGGGCGCATGCCGCTCGATCGTCCCCGCGCTCGGCGCGCGCCGGCCCGCGATCAGTTGCGCGAGCAGGCTCTTGCCGACGCCGTTGCGACCGACGATGCCGGTCGGCGTGCGGTCGATGGACAGGTCGAGCGAATCGAACAGCGTGACGCCGTCGTCGAAGCGGAAGGAAACGTGATGAAGCGCGACGAGCGCGCCGGTGGGCGTGGCAGCAGCCATAAGCACCTCCAAAAATGCATGAAGACCTTCGCGCGCGGCGTGCGTGGCACGGGCGGCGAAAACATTTCGGGAAGGCTTAGTTGTTCACTTTGGCTGGCGTCCGGTATGAGGAATGAGCGCGCAGTGTAGCAAGCGCGGCGCGCGGGCCGCAAGCGAGCGGCGTGTGCGCCGTCGCTTGCGCGCCACGCACGGTTACTGCACGGCGACCGTCGTGAAGTTCTGCCGTCCGAACGGACTCACGCGATAGCCGCTCACGTTCGCGCGCGTGAGCGCGGCCGCGGTCGGATAACCGAGCGGGATCCACAGCGCCTCGTCGTGGATGATCTTCTGCGCGCTTTCGTACAGCTTCGCGCGCTTGGCCTGATCGGCGGTCGACTTGCCGTCGGCGATCAGCTTGTCGAGCTGCGCATCGCAGAAGCGTGCGAAGTTGATGCCCGACTTCACTGCATTGCAGCTGAACAGCGGCGACAGGTAGTTGTCCGGATCGCCGTTGTCGCCGGCCCAGCCCATGAACAGCATGTCATGCTGGCCGAGCTTCGCCTGCTTGATCAGCTCGCCCCATTCGATCACCTTCACCTCCGCCTTCACGCCGACCTTCGCGAGATCGGCCTGCAGCAGTTCCGCGCCGACCTTCGGGTTCGGGTTCAGCACGCTGCCGGTCGGGCGCGTCCAGATGGTTGTCGAGAAGCCGTTCGGGAAGCCGGCCTGCGCGAGCAGCTGCTTCGCCTTCGCGGGATCGTACGCATACGGCGCGACGTCCTTCGCGTAGCTCCACGTGTTCGGCGGATACGGGTTGTTCGCAGCCGTCGCGGTGTTGTCGAACACGACCTTCAGGTAGGTCGCGCGGTCGAACGCGAGGTTCAGCGCCTCGCGCACCTTGTCGTTGTCGAGCGGTTTCTTCTGCGTGTTCAGCGCGACGAACGCGGTCATGAACGCGGGCGTCTGCACGACCTTCAGCGCGCTTTCGCCCTTCGCGGCGAGCACGTCCTGAGGCTTCGGCGACAGCGCGATCTGGCATTCGCCGGCCTTCACCTTCTGCAGGCGCACCGACGGGTCGGGCGTGATCGCGTAGATCAGCCGGTCGACCTTCGGTTTCGTGCCCCAGTACGTCGGGTTCGCGTCGTAGCGGATCAGCGCGTCCTTCGTATAGCTCTTCAGCACGAACGGGCCGGTGCCGACCGGCTTCGCGTTCAGGTCGGCCTGCTTGCCGGCCTTCAGCAACTGGTCCGCGTATTCGGCCGAGTAGATCGACGCGAAGCCCATCGTCAGGATCGGCACGAACGTCGCGTTCGGCTCGTTCAGCACGAATTTCACCGTGCTGTCGTCGACCTTCGTGACCGACTTCACGAGCTTCACGAGGCCCATCGATTGCGCGTGCGGGAAGCCGCTCGCGCCGGCCACCTTGTGCCACGGATTCGCATCGTCGAGCATCCGCGCGAACGTGAACACGACGTCGTCCGCGTTCAGCGCACGGCCCGGCTTGAAATAGTCGGTGGTCTGGAACGCGACGTTCGGGCGCAGGTGGAACGTGTACGTGAGGCCGTCGGCGCTCGCTTCCCATTTGTCCGCGAGCGCGGGTACGACTTTCTTCGCGGCTTCGTCGTAGGACACGAGCGTGTTGAAGATCACGTCGGCCGACGCGTTGGTCGTGACGAGCGAGTTGTACTGCACGACGTCGAAGCCGTCCGGGCTCGATTCCGTGCAGACGGTGAGCGGCTTGGCGGCGGCGACGCCGGGGGCGGCAAGGGCGGCGAGGGCCGTGGCCACGGCGGCCGCGGCGAACAGCTTGACGTGCATAGGATCTCCCACGTGGCGTGTGTTTTTCGCTGGATGACGGAGGCAGGCGCGGCCCGGAAGCGTGCAGGGCCGGCGCGGCTGACGAATAGCATACCGTCAAAGCGCGCGGCGCGTGAAAAAAGGCGTCGGAACGCGGTGAATTGACCGAAAAACGGCTGCGTTCGCGACGGAACGGGTGTTGATGCGGCGGAGCGGGTAGGGCGAGCGCGGCGTGGGGGCGACGGGCGGGACGAGTGGCTGCGAATACGCGGCGGAAATGCGCGGCGCGACGCGCGCGACGGAACGGAGTGCGGCAGCGGTGCGCGGTACGGGGTGCGGTACGGGGTGCGATACGAGGGGAGAGATCCGCGCGGATTCGCGCGGTATCGCGATGAAGGTCAGGCCGCGGCGCGACAGCGATCCGGCGAGACGCGCGCCGGATCCGCGACGCACTCAGTGCGCGCCGGCCTTCGGCTTGCGCGGCGCCTTTTCGAACAGGCGGTCGTACAGCCAGCGCGGCAGCACGTGCAGCACCTTCGCGACGACCCCCATCTGCCATGGAATCACGCGGAACGCGTGCTGCCGGGCGATCGCGCGCGCCGCGCGCGCGGCGAAGCGGTCGGCGTCCATCAGGAACGGCATCTTGTACGGGTTGTGCGCGGTCATCGGCGTGCGAATGTAGCCGGGCGCGATCGTCACGACGCCGACGCCGGCCGGGCGCAGCTCGACGCGCAGCGCTTCCAGATACTTGATCGCGGCCGATTTCGACGCGCTGTACGCGCCGGAGCCGGGCAGCCCGCGCACGCCGGCGACGCTCGCGACGCCGACCAGCGTGCCGTGGCGCGCGGCCGTCATCGGGCCGACGAACGGCTCGAACGTCGCGACCATCCCGTAGTAGTTGATGTCCATCACGTCGCGGAACGCGGCGAGGTCGCCCTGGCCCGTGACGGCGCCCTGGCTGATGCCCGCGTTCGCGATCACGACGTCGGGACAGCCGTGCGCGGCGATGAACGACGCGGCGGCCGTCGCGAGCGCGTCGGCGTCGCGCACATCGGCGGAATAGACGGAGATGGACAGCTTCGGGAAACGCCGCGCGAACGCGTCGAGTGCATCGGTGCGCCGCGCGACGAGCGCGAGCGTGGCGCCCTGGCGGGCGTATTCCTCGGCCATCGCGAGGCCGAGGCCGCTCGACGCGCCGGTGATGAAGACCTTCAGCGGAGTAGTCATGCCGGCGCGCGGGCGGGGATCAGAGCTTCTTGTCCTGAACCTGCTTCACGAGGAAGTCGAGCACCTGCGCGGTACCCGGGATGCTGTTCGTGTAAGCCGGACCCGTCTTGTACTTGCCCTGGACGACGACCGTCGGCACGCCGTCGATCGCGTAGTCCTTCAGCAGCTTGGCCGACTGGTTCACCTCGCCCTGCACGCTGAACGAGTTGTACGCGTCCATGAACTTCTTCTTGTCGACGCCTTGCGTGGCCAGGAAGTCGGCCTGCGCCTGCGGCGTCAGCAGATAGTTCTTCTGCTTGTGGATCGCGTTGAAGATCGCCGGCGTGACCTTCTCGGAAATGCCGAGCGCGGACACTGCGTAGAACAGCTTCGAGTGCGGGAGGAAATCGTCACGGAATGCGACCGGCACGCGCTTGAAGTCGATGTTGTTGCCCTGTTTCTTCACCCAGGCCTCGATCGTCGGCTCGAATTCGTAGCAGTGCGGGCAGCCGTACCAGAAGAACTCGATGACCTCGACCTTGCCGGCCGGCGCGGACACCGGCTGCGGCGACTTCATCACCTCGAAATCCTTGCCGGCGGCCGGCGCGGCGGGCGACGCCTGCGCGAGGCCGGCGGCCAGGCCCAGGGACAGAAGGAGCGTGCTAAGCAGTTTTTTCATGTTGTGAACGTCGAATCAGTTGCTCGGGTTACGGAACGTAACGGGTTCTGCGTGGGCGCGGCCGGTTGGCTTACTGCTTCGTGAAGCGGATCACCGCCGTGTCGACACCTGCATCGGACAGGCGCTGACGGGCCGAGTTCATATCCTCGAACTTCGAGAACGGGCCGACGCGCACGCGGAAGTAGGTCACGCCGCTGACGTCGCGCTTCGACACCTTCGATTCGAAGCCCTGGAAGCCGAGGCGCGCACGCTGCTGCTCGGCATCGCCTTCCGTCTTGTACGCGCCGACCTGCAGGAAGTAGCCGGTGTTCGCGTCGTTCGCGGTCGGCGGCTTCGCCGTTGCTGCCGCGGCGGCCGTGGCCGACGACGTCGGCTTCGGCGTGTTCGCGGCCTGCTGCTGTTGCTGCTGCTTTTGCGCGGCGGCCTGCTGCGCCTGCTTCTGCGCGGCGAAGCGTGCGAGGTCGTCCTCGCCGCCTTGCTGCTGTTGCTGCGCCTGTTGCGTCTTCTTCGGCGGCGGCGTGGTGTCGGCCGGCTTCGGCGCGACGGCGACGCCGTTGCCCGACGACGGATTGTTCGACGCGGCGGTGTTGTTCGAGCCGGTGGCGCCGTTCGGGTTGCCCGACGGCGGCACTTCGACGATCTGCGGCTCGGGCAGCAGGCCGCCCTGGGTCTGGTTCGCGGCCTGGCCGGGCGCGGTGTTGGGCGGCGCGGATTGCGCGGCCTGCGGCACCGGCTGGCCGGGCGTCTTGCCCTGCAGCGCGCGGTTCGGGTCGAACTGCTGCGGCTGGCTCGCGCCGTTGTCTGCCGGCGGCGGCGCGACCTTCGACACGAACGGCGACGGCGAACGCGTGATGTAGAGCGCCACCACCACGGCGATCGCGAGGCCGACGATCAGGCCCAGCACGATTCCAAGAAATGTCCCTCCTGCTTGTTTCGATTGCTTCGAAGTTCGGCGTGGTTGTGCCATTGCTTGAGTCACCTGCAAAAAGAATCGTGAGAGGGCTGCGGCGGGCGTCCGCCGGCGGGCATCCGCCGGCAGGTGCCGCCGCGGCCATTCGCGGCCCGGTCCGGGGCCGCGCTGACATCCTTACATCTTGGCGGGCGCGGATACGCCGAGCACTGCCAGGCCGTTCTCGAGCACCTGCCGCGTCGCGGCGAGCAGCGCGGCGCGCGCATTGCGCGGCGCTTCGTCGTCGACCAGCACGCGCTCCGCATTGTAGAACGAGTGGAATTCGCCAGCGAGATCGCGCAGGTAGAACGCGACCGCGTGCGGCGCCAGCTCGTTCGCCGCGTGCGTGAGCATGTCCGGATACTCGGCGAGCTTCTGCATCAGCGACGTCGCCTGCGCGCTCGTCAGTTGCGACAGGTCGGCGCCCGGCAGTTGCGCGACGTCGACGTTGTAGCGCGACTTCAGTTCGTTGAGCACCGAGCAGATCCGCGCATGCGCGTACTGGACGTAATAGACCGGGTTTTCGTCGTTCTGTTTCAGCGCGAGGTCGATGTCGAACACGAACTCGGTATCGGCCTTGCGCGAGATCAGGAAGAAACGCACCGCGTCGCGGCCGCGCGTGATGGTCGCCTCGTCGATCAGGTCGGGTGCCGCTTCCTGGCCTGCGGCCGCGCCGCCCGACCATTCGATCAGGTCGCGCACCGTCACGTAGCTGCCCGCGCGCTTCGAGATCTTCACTTCCTGGCCGTCGCGCATCACCGTGACCATCTTGTGCAGCACGTAGTCGGGATAGCCCTTCGGGATCCCGATGTGCAGCCCCTGCAGGCCGGCGCGCACGCGCGCGATCGTGCCGTGGTGGTCCGAGCCCTGGATGTTGATCACCTTCGTGAAGCCGCGCTCCCACTTCGTCACGTGGTAGGCGACGTCCGGCACGAAGTACGTGTACGTGCTGTCCGACTTGCGCATCACGCGATCCTTGTCGTCGCCTTCGTCGGTCGTGCGCAGCCACAGCGCGCCGTCCTGCTCGTAGGTCATGCCGGCCTTGATCAGCGCGTCGACCGTCTTCTCGACGCGGCCTTCGCTGTACAGCGACGACTCGAGGTAGTACTGGTCGAACTTCACGCCGAACGCCTGCAGGTCCATGTCCTGCTCGCGACGCAGGTACGTGACCGCGAACTTGCGGATCGCGTCGAGATCCTCGACGTCGCCCGCGCCCTTGACCGGCTCGCCGTCCGACGCGGCGACCGTTTCGCCGTTCAGGTAGTCGCGCGCGATGTCGGCGATGTACTCGCCGTTGTACGCGGCTTCCGGCCAGCCCGCGTCGCCCGGCTTCAGGCCGCGGGCGCGCGCCTGCGTCGAGATCGCCAGGTTGCCGATCTGCACGCCCGCGTCGTTGTAGTAGAACTCGCGGTGCACCGCATAGCCCTGGCTTGCGATCACGTTCGCGAGCACGTCGCCGAGCGCGGCCTGACGGCCGTGGCCGACGTGCAGCGGGCCGGTCGGGTTGGCCGACACGAATTCGAGCAGCACCTGCTTGCCTTTCTCGCGATCCGACGTGCCGAACGCGCGGCCCTGGTCGAACACGGCGGCGATCACCGCCTGTTTCGCGGCGGCCGACAGGCGCAGGTTGATGAAGCCGGGGCCGGCGATCTCGGCGGCTTCGACGAGGCCCTGCGCGGCCGGCTGCGCGGTCAGCGCGGCGACGATCTGCTCGGCCAGCTGGCGCGGGTTCGCGCCGAGCGGCTTCGCGAGCTGCATCGCGACGTTGCATGCGACGTCGCCGTGCGCGGCGACCTTCGGGCGCTCCAGCGTGATGGCGGGGGCGACGAACGCCGCGTCGGCGCCTTTCAGCGCGTGTGCGACCTGCTTGACGCTATCCGCGAGCAGGGCTTCGAGGGTCTGTTTGTGTGCTGGCAGCATGCTGGTAGAAGGCTTCGTTGGTGGCGGCCGGAAATGCCCGGCCGCCGGCGCGCTTTTTAAGCGCGCGTTTCAGGGATCGCAGAATTTTAACAGGTGCTAATATGCCGCTCAGGCGGCCCGCGTCCGCGAGGCCGGACGCCGGTCTGTGGGCGTTCCCCAACCGCGCCGCGCAGGCACAACAAGATGAAAAGGGAATTGTCATGATTACGTTCAAGAGCAAGGCGGCACAGGATCTCGACGTGCTGAAGGATTTCGCCGTGTATGTGCTGGGTCTCGTCGGCAAGCAGCTGGGCGAGCGCGGTGTGATTACGCACGACGAACTGGACCACGCGATCGCCAAGCTGGAAGGCGCGGTCGCGCAGGCGAAGCAGGAGCGCGCCGAGCACGCCGGCCATTTCCACGAGGACGAAGCCGACCACGCGCACCACGAAGTGCCGCCGAGCCTGGCCCAGCGCGTCGCGCCGTTCCTGACGATGCTGCGCGAAGCGAAGGCCGGCCAGGCCGACGTGCACTGGGGCTTCTGAGCTTCCTTGCCTGGCGGATCGAACGGTTCGCCGGACAGCAAAAAGCCCGCGTTCGAGCGGGCTTTTTATTTTGTATGATGAAAGGGCGGCCGGGCCGCCCGTTTGCGTCGATCAGAGCTGCGGCGCGAGCGCGCGGCGCGCGTCGTCGAGCGACAGCGCCATGCGTCGCGCGTAGTCCTCGAGCTGATCCTGCCCGATTTTGCCGACCGAGAAATAGCGGCTGTCCGGATGCGCGAGGTAGAACCCCGACACGCTCGCGGCCGGCAGCATCGCCAGCGAATCGGTCACGCTCATGCCGATCTCGTCCGCGTGCAGCACGTCGAACATGTCGCGCTTCACGAGGTGGTCGGGACAGGCCGGGTAGCCGGGCGCCGGGCGGATGCCCGCGTACTTCTCGGCGATCAGCGCGTCGTTGTCGAGCGTCTCGCCGCTCGCATAGCCCCACAGCTCGCGCCGCACGCGCGCGTGCATCGCTTCGGCGAACGCTTCCGCGAAGCGGTCGGCGAGCGCCTTCAGCATGATCGCGCTGTAGTCGTCGTGGTCGGCTTCGAACTGCTTTTCCTTCACGTCGACCCCGAGGCCGGCCGTCACCGCGAACATCCCGATGTAGTCGGCCACGCCCGATTCCTTCGGCGCGATGAAATCGGCCAGCGAACGGTTCGGCCGCATCACGCCGTCAACCACCGGGCGCACGCTCTGCTGGCGCAGGTTGCGCCACGTGAGCAGCACTTCCGAGCGCGACTCGTCGCTGTAGATTTCGATGTCGTCGTCGTTGACCGTGTTGGCCGGCAGCAGCGAGATCACGCCGTTCGCGGTCAGCCAGCGGCCCTGGATCAGCCGCGCGAGCATCGATTTCGCATCGGAGAACACGCGCCGCGCCGATTCGCCGACGATCTCGTCGTTCAGGATCGCCGGGTACGGGCCCGCGAGATCCCAGGTCTGGAAGAACGGGCCCCAGTCGATGTAGTTCGCGAGTTCGTTCAGGTCGTAATTCTTGAACACGCGGCGGCCGATGAACTTCGGCTTCACCGGCTGGTAGCCGGCCCAGTCGATCTTCGTCTTGTTCGCGCGCGCGTCGGCGAGCGTGACCATCGGCTGCGCCTTGCGGTTCGCATGCTGGTCGCGGATCCGTTCGTAATCGGACTTCAGCTCGTCGAGGTACTTCGCCGCGCCTTCGTCCGACAGCAGGTTCGACGCGACCGACACCGAGCGCGATGCATCGGGCACGTAGACGACCGGGCCTTCGTAGTGCGGCGCGATCTTCACGGCCGTGTGCACGCGCGACGTCGTCGCGCCGCCGATCAGCAGCGGAATCTTCTTCACGCGGAAGTAGTCGTCGCGCTGCATTTCGGACGCGACGTACGCCATTTCCTCGAGGCTCGGCGTGATGAGGCCCGACAGCCCGATGATGTCCGCGCCCTCGACCTTCGCCTTCGCGAGGATCTCGTTGCACGGGACCATCACGCCCATGTTGACGACTTCGAAGTTGTTGCACTGGAGCACGACCGACACGATGTTCTTGCCGATGTCGTGCACGTCGCCCTTCACGGTCGCGATGACGATCTTGCCCTTCGCGCGCACGTCGCCCCCCGCTTCCGCGAGCAGCCGCTTTTCTTCCTCGATGAACGGGATCAGGTGCGCGACCGCCTGCTTCATCACGCGCGCCGACTTCACGACCTGCGGCAGGAACATCTTGCCCTGGCCGAACAGGTCGCCGACGACGTTCATCCCGTCCATCAGCGGCCCTTCGATCACGTTGATCGGACGGCCGCCGGCCGCGGCGATCTTCGCGCGCGCTTCTTCCGTATCTTCGACGATGAAGGTCGTGATGCCGTGCACGAGCGCGTGCGCGAGGCGCTTCTCGACCGGCTGGTTGCGCCACTCGAGGTTCTCTTCCTTCTTCGCGGCGCCGGTCTTGAACTTGTCGGCGATCTCGAGCAGGCGGTCGGTGGAATCCGCGCGGCGGTTCAGGATCACGTCTTCCACGCGCTCGCGCAGCTCCGGGTCGAGATCGGCGTACACGCCGAGCTGACCCGCGTTCACGATGCCCATGTCCATCCCCGCCTGGATCGCGTGGTACAGGAACACGGTGTGGATCGCCTCGCGTACCGGGTCGTTGCCGCGGAACGAGAACGACACGTTCGACACGCCGCCGCTCACCTTCGCGAACGGCAGGTTCTGCTTGATCCAGCGGGTCGCCTCGATGAAGTCGACCGCGTAGTTGTTGTGCTCCTCGATGCCGGTCGCGACCGCGAAGATGTTCGGGTCGAAGATGATGTCTTCCGGCGGGAAGCCGACTTCGTTCACGAGGAAGTCGTACGAGCGCTTGCAGATCTCGGTCTTGCGCTCGTACGTATCGGCCTGGCCGGTTTCGTCGAACGCCATCACGACCGCGGCCGCGCCGTAGCGGCGGATCAGGTTCGCGTGGTGGCGGAACGCGTCCTCGCCTTCCTTCAGCGAGATCGAGTTCACGATCGCCTTGCCCTGCACGCACTTGAGGCCGGCTTCGATCACGTCCCACTTCGACGAGTCGATCATGATCGGCACGCGCGCGATGTCCGGCTCCGATGCGATCAGGTTCAGGAAGCGCACCATCGCCGCCTTCGAGTCGAGCATCGCCTCGTCCATGTTGATGTCGATCACCTGCGCGCCGTTCTCGACCTGCTGGCGCGCGACGGCGAGCGCCTCGTCGAACTGGCCGTTGAGGATCATTCGTGCGAACGCCTTCGAGCCGGTGACGTTGGTGCGTTCGCCGACGTTGATGAAGAGCGTCCCGGGCGTGACGTTGAACGGCTCGAGGCCGGCAAGGCGCATCATGTGATCGGTCATGGCGGTGCGAATTCTTGTGATGAAGGACGTGGGGCGGTCGGTCAGGCGTTGTCGCTGTACTGGTTCGGCCAGCGGCGCGGCTTCACGTCGGCGAGCGCCTTCGCGATCTCGGCGATGTGCTCGGGCGTCGTGCCGCAGCAGCCGCCCGCGAGGTTCACGAGCCCGGCCTGCGCGAATTCCTTCAGCAGGCCCGACGTGACGTCGGGGGTTTCGTCGAAACCGGTGTCGCTCATCGGGTTCGGCAGGCCCGCGTTCGGGTAGCACGACACGTAGGTGTCGCACAGCTTCGCGAGCTCGGCGATGTACGGCCGCATCAGCGCCGCGCCGAGTGCGCAGTTCAGGCCGAACGTGAGCGGTTTCGCGTGACGCAGCGAATTCCAGAACGCCTCGACGGTCTGGCCCGACAGGATCCGGCCCGACGCATCAGTGACGGTGCCCGAAATCATGATCGGCAGGCGCTCCCCGGTGTCCTCGAACAGTTCGTCGAGCGCGAACAGCGCGGCTTTCGCGTTCAGCGTGTCGAAGATCGTTTCGACGAGGAACAGATCGACGCCGCCGTCGAGCAGCGCCTTCGCCTGCTGGTAGTACGACGTGCGCAGCTCGTCGAACGTGACGTTGCGTGCGCCCGGATCGTTGACGTCCGGCGAAATGCTGGCCGTCTTCGGCGTCGGCCCGATCGCGCCCGCGACGAAGCGTGGCTTGGTCCGAGTCGCGTATTTCGCGGCCGATTCGCGCGCGAGCTTCGCCGATTCGACGTTCATCTCGACGACGAGCTCTTCCATTCCGTAGTCGGCCTGCGCGACGGTCGTCGCACCGAACGTGTTGGTTTCGACGATGTCGGCGCCGGCCGCGAAGTACTGGTCGTGGATCTCGCGGATGATCTGCGGCTGCGTGAGCGACAGCAGCTCGTTGTTGCCCTTGATGTCGCGCGGGAAATCCTTGAAGCGCTCGCCGCGATACGCGGCCTCGTCGAGCTTGTAGCGCTGGATCATCGTGCCCATCGCGCCGTCGAGAATCAGGATGCGCGATTTCAGCAGCGCAGGCAGGGCGGCGCCGCGCGTGTAGGACGTGTCGAGCGGGACGGGAGCGGCGAGAGGAGTCGCAGACATGGGCGGAAGACCGGCGAAGACGGAAAACCGTCATTGTAGCCGGTGCGTCAAGCGGTCGCCGGCCCTCGCCGCGCGGCCGGCCGGCCCGCCAAATGAAAGCCCCCGCCGGCGAGCCGGACGGGGGCAGGATCGGAGTGCACGCGGCGCCGCATCGATGCGCGGCGAATGGCCCGGCCGCGTGACGCGCCGGGCCGCGGGTCGTCAGTGCAGCACGACGGGCATCATCATCAGGCTGTCGAATTGTCCGAGGAATTCGTCGACCTCGTCGAGCGACGGTTCATCCTCGATCAACTGCTTCACGTGCGCGCGGAATCGTTCGGCAAGTTCGCCGTCGATGAAGATTTCGCGCTGCGCGTTCTTGTCGACGATTTCGTATCCGCCGGCATTCATCAGGTGATGGCCGGCCTGCGGCGCAAATTCGACGACGCAGTAGTTGGGGCTGTTGTAGATCATTTGCATGGCGGCACTCCTCTTCGCAGTGGCATCTGGCCTTGTTGTCCCCTAGGTGGGGCAAGCCTCGCCGGTTTCAAGGGGCTTGCGCTGCACACCCCGTTCTCCCGTTTGCGTGGGGTGTATCGGTTAGAAGCCGATGTCTATCAAACGTTTCTCATTGTGAGCCGGTGGACTGAAATAGTTGTTAAAGAGTGTCATCGGCCATTTCCGGGGAAACTGTAATCGGTCGAAATTGCCGATTCCTGTGCGTCTATCACTGTGTGACAGTCGACGACGCCGGTGGTTGCATCGTCGCGGGCGGTGCCGACGGTGCCGGTTCCGCCGGCGACGCAGGTGATGGATCGGGCGTCGGCGCCGCGGCGGGCGCGTTCGTTGCGCCGCCGGGCGGGGCGGCGTCGGCAGGCACGTTCGGTGCGGCGAGGCGGCCGTGCCACAGCAGCTCGATCTGCGCACCGTTCGGCTCGGTCTGCACCAGGCGCGCGGGCAGCCAGCCGAGCGACGGCGCGAGCCACATGTCGATGCGGCGCGTGTCGCCGTCGCGGCGCGGCAGGCGCATGAAGTGACGCGCCGCGACGATGCCGGCCTGCGTCTGCACCTGCTCGTCGCCGATCACGGTGATCGGCCACGTCTCGCCGCTATTGTTGTCGATCACGAAGAACTGCTGCGTGACGCCCGGCTTGTAGGCCGCGGGATTGCCGCGCAGCAGCCCCGACAACTGCATCAGCATGCTGAACCGGTCCTGCACGCCATCGGGCAGCGGCGCGTTGTTCGGCGTGCGCGTGAACACCACCTGCCGGATCTCGCGGTTGAAGATCGCGATGTCTTCCGGCCGCTTGCCGCGTTTCTCGACGTAACGGTCGGGCGCGACGCCGAATGCGTCGATGCGGCCTTCGCTGCGATAGGTGAACGGGCCGACGAACGGCACCGGCATCGACACCGACAGGTCGTACGTGTGCCCGTCGGTGCGCCAGTGGATCGTGCCGATCATGTTCTGCATGCCGTTGTAGAACGTGTCGTACTGCAGGTCGCCGGACGGCGGCGCGGCGAACTTCACGCCGCTCGTGGCAGGCCCCGGTGTCGCGGCGCTGGCGCCCGCGGCCGACGCGGCTTGCGCGCCCGAGGCGCCCGGTAGGCCGCTCGCCGCGGACGCGGCGGCAGCCGGCGGTTCGCCGTGCTCGGCCGTTTGCGTGGACGTGAGCACCGGCTCGTGCGACGGCGCGGGTTTCGGCGGGGCGGCCTTCGGCGCGGCAGCCTTGGGCGCGGCCGGACGTTCGACCGGCTTCGGCTCCGGTGGCGCCGGTTGACGCTCGATCGGCTGCGGTTTCAGCAGTTCGATCTGCACGGGGACGTCGGCGGGCGGCGGCGGCGTGAACGATTCGCGGTTGCGCATCAGCCAGAACCCGGCAAGCGCGTGCAGCACCAGCACGGCGACGAGCGCGACGCCCACGCGCAGCCAGCGGCGGGGCAGGGCGTGACTCGGGCGAAGGTCGGCGGGCTGGTTGGGCATCGGAACAGGATCGGGCGCGTGGGTGACGTCGGGCGCGCGGCGCGCGCCACAGGAATCGGACCGCCGGATGCGCTGCGCGTTCGCGAAGCGTGACGTCGCGTGAACCGGATGCGTCAGGCGTCGCGTGCGTCGGGACTATAGCCGAGTTCGTAAGACAGTTTCTGCGCGCATGCGCGCAGCGCGGTGTCGATCTCGCCGCCCCACGCGATGTCGAACGAGCCTTCCTGGCCGAGCGCGACGATCGCGAGCGCGAGTTCGCCGACCGCGTCGAACACGGGCATGCAGAACGCGTGGATCGTCGGCAGCAGCATCCCCTCGACGCGCGCGGCCTGATGCCGGCGCACGTCGGCGAGCACCGCATCGACTTCGTCGAGCGTGCGCGGGCCGCCGTGGTGCGGCGAGCGGCGCGTATCGGCGAGTTCGCGCTCGAGCATCGCGGCGGTCTTGCTGCGCGGCAGGTACGCGGCGAACAGCAGGCCCGTCGCGGAGCCGAGCAGCGGCATCACGTCGCCGAGCTTCAGCGACGCCTTCGCCGGATGGCTCGATTCCATCCAGTGCACGATCGTCGGCCCCTGGTTGCCCCATACCGCGATGCCGACCGTCTGGTCGAGACGGTCGCGGAATTCGGTCAGCGCGATCCGCGCGAGCTTCACGCCGTCGACGCGCGCGAGCCGCGCGAGGCCCATCTGCAGCGCGAAGCCGCCGAGCTCGTAGCGTCCCGAAACGGGGTCCTGCGACACGACGCCGAGCCGCGAGAAGCTGACCAGGTAGCGGTGCGCCTTCGCCGGGCTCATCCCCGCGCGCTGCGCGAGATCGCGCAGCATCATCGCGCGCGGCTCGCTCGTCAGCACGTCGAGCAGGCGGAAGCCGACCTCGATCGACTGGATGCCGGAACGGACTTTTTCGCCGTGCTCGCCGGAGGCGGCGTCGTCGGTATCGGAGTCGGCGAGATCGTCGTCGGGGAGCGGGCTGGCGGGCATGGGCAACGGGTGCGCGAAAATGCGACAGGAAACGGGGCGAAAACGGCGTGCGCGATCATGGCGCGCCGCAGGGATTCACCATCGTAAAATAGATTCCCTCCATCGTCACTACAACGGCAGATCCTCCCTATGAAACTTGCTTCGCTGAAGGACGGCACGCGCGACGGCCAGCTGATCGTCGTGTCGCGCGACCTGCACATCGCGGCGATTGCCGATGCGATCGCGCCGACGCTGCAGCGCGTCCTCGACGACTGGGCGTTCTACGCGCCGCAACTGCGCGACCTGTACGACGCGCTGAACCACGGCCGCGCGCGCAACGCGTTCGCGTTCGATCCGGCCAACTGCATGGCGCCGCTGCCGCGCGCGTTCCAGTGGGCCGACGGCTCCGCGTACGTGAACCACGTCGAGCTCGTGCGCCGCGCGCGCGGCGCCGAGATGCCGCCCGAGTTCTGGACCGATCCGCTGATGTACCAGGGCGGCAGCGACGATTTCGTGGGGCCGCGCGACGACGTCGTGTGCCCGTCCGAGGAATGGGGCATCGATTTCGAGGCGGAGGTCGCAGTGATCACCGGCGACGTGCCGATGAGCGCGTCGCCCGACGACGCACTGAAGGCCGTGCGGCTCGTCACGCTCGTGAACGACGTGTCGCTGCGCAACCTGATTCCGGCCGAACTCGCGAAGGGCTTCGGCTTCTTCCAGAGCAAGCCGGCCACCGCGTTCGCGCCGGTTGCCGTCACGCCCGACGAGCTCGGCGACGAATGGCGCGAGGGCCGCGTGCACCGCCCGATGATCGTCCACTGGAACGGCAAGAAGGTCGGCCAGCCTGACGCCGGCACCGACATGGTGTTCCACTTCGGCCAGTTGATCGCGCACGCGGCGAAGACGCGCAACCTGCGCGCCGGCTCGATCGTCGGCTCCGGTACGGTGTCGAACAAGGACGCGAAGCGCGGCTACTGCTGCATCGCCGAGAAGCGCTGCCTCGAGACGATCGAGCACGGCGCGCCGCAGACCGAGTTCATGCGCTATGGCGACACCGTGCGCATCGAGATGTTCGATGCGGCCGGCAAGTCGATCTTCGGCGCGATCGAGCAGTCGGTTTCCCCGCCCGACGGCGCGGCATAAGCGGCGCGGTACGCAACGCGCCGGCGACACCCGGCGTCGGCCCGCGCGCCGGGTTTCGCCCGATGTTTGACCGCGCGGGCTTGGCTACACTCGATTCAAGCGTTCGAGCGCCTTGAGCAAGGAGCAGCAGATGGCCGATCTCGCCGCATACGGCGGTTACGAAGCACTGAAGGTGACGCGCCGCGACCATGGCGTGCTCGACATCGTGATGAGCGGCGAGGGCGCGAACCGCAGCGGCCTCGCGACCGCGAACGCGCGCATGCATCGCGAGCTCGCCGACATCTGGCGCGACGTCGATCGCGATCCCGACACGCGCGTCGCGGTGATCCGCGGCGAAGGGAAGGGCTTCTCGGCGGGCGGCGATCTCGCGCTCGTCGAGGACATGGCGAACGATTTCGACGTGCGCGCCCGCGTGTGGCGCGAGGCGCGCGACCTCGTCTACAACGTGATCAACTGCAGCAAGCCGATCGTGTCGGCGATGCATGGCCCGGCCGTCGGCGCGGGGCTCGTCGCCGGGCTGCTTGCCGACATCTCGATCGCCGCGAAGGATGCGCGCATCATCGACGGCCATACGCGGCTCGGCGTCGCGGCCGGCGACCACGCGGCGATCGTGTGGCCGCTGCTGTGCGGGATGGCGAAGGCGAAGTACTACCTGATGCTGTGCGAGCCCGTGAGCGGCGAGGAGGCCGAGCGGATCGGGCTGGTCTCGCTCGCGGTCGAGCCGGCCGACCTGCTGCCGAAGACATACGAAGTGGCCGAGCGGCTCGCGCACGGTTCGCAGTCGGCGATCCGCTGGACCAAGTACGCGCTGAACAACTGGCTGCGCACGGCCGGGCCGACCTTCGATACGTCGCTCGCGCTCGAATTCATGGGTTTTTCGGGGCCCGACGTGCAGGAAGGCATCCGCTCGCTGCGCGAACGGCGCCCGCCCGCATTTCCCGGCGACGCGCCGTTCTGACGTGCGCGCTATGATCGAACCATGCGCGGCTGCGCGGTGCACGGCGGCCGCCTCGCTCTCCCAGTCAACCAGGATGCCCGTATGACGACCGATGCCTCCGGCGCGAACCCTTTCGCCGGCTTTGCCGGGTTCCAGCCCGCCGACATGATGGACCGGATGTGGGACATGATCCGGATGTCGCCGTTCGGCGGGATGGCGCCGTTTCCGGGCGCCACGCACGGGCTGCCGCCGTCGCTGTCGAGCATGTCCGACATGATGTCGCCGCTCACGAACGTCGAGGAACTCGACAAGCGGATCACCGATCTGCGCGCGGTCGAGCAGTGGCTGAAGCTCAATCTCGGGATGCTGCAGTCCGCGATCCAGGCGCTCGAGGTGCAGCGCGCGACGCTCGCGACGCTGCGCGCGTTCAGCGCGTTCGCGCAAAGCTCGATGTCGGCGGCCGAGGAAGCGGCCGTGGCCGCCGCGCAGGCCGCTAAACCCGCGTCGGCGGGCGGGGCCGCGCCCACGGCCGATGCCGCGGCGCCCGCCGCGGATGCGCCGGAAGGCGACCCCGCGCAGCAGCCGTTCGACCCGTCCGGCTGGTGGAACCTGCTGCAGACGCAATTCAACCAGCTCGCGAGCCTGGCGATGGCGCAGCCGGGCATGCAGCCCGCTGCGCCGGACGCCGCGCCGCCGGAGACCGCCGCCGCGCCCGAACCCGCCGCGAAGTCCGCCGCCGCCGCGCCGCGCAAGCCCGCCGCGAAGCGCGCGAAGCCGTCCGGTTCGGCCGCGGCGCGCGCGGCGGCCGCTTCGTCGCCGGAAACGCGTCCGCCGAAGCGCTCGACGTGATGCGGCGCAGCTAGCAGGTCGATCATGCGACTCGCGCTCGTTCTGATGGGAGGCGGCGCGCGCGCCGCCTATCAGGTCGGCGTGCTGAAGGCGCTGGCCGAGATCGCGCGCGAGGCCGATCCGCAGCGGCATACGGTGCCGTTCTCGGTCGTGTGCGGTTCGTCGGCCGGCGCGATCAACGCGACGTCGATCGCGAGCCACGCGGACGACTTTTCCCATGGCGTGCGGCGCCTGCTCGAATTCTGGGAGCCGCTGCGCGCCGATTACGTGTATCGCACCGACTGGCTCGGCATCGCCGGCGCCGGCGCGCGCTGGCTCGCGACGATGACGTTCGGCTGGGCGGCCCGCCGCTCGCCGCGCGGGCTGCTCGACAACACGCCGCTCGCGCACCTGCTGCAGCGCGAGCTCAGCTTCCACCGGATCGAGCAGATGCTCGAGGCGCGCCTGCTGCACGCGCTCGCGGTTACCGCGCTCAGCTATTCGAGCGGCCGGCACCTCACGTTCTACCAGGCCGCCGAGCCGATCCAGGCATGGCGTCGCGCGCAGCGCACCGCGCGGCTCGTCGACCTGTCGGCGTCGCACCTGCTCGCGTCGTCGGCCATTCCGTTCGTGTTCCCCGCCGTGCCGCTCGTGCTCGACGGGCAGGTCGAGTACTTCGGCGACGGCTCGATCCGGCAGATCGCGCCGCTGTCGCCGGCGATCCACTTCGGCGCGGACCGGATCGTCGTCGTCGGCGCAGCCGATCCGCGGCCCGAGATTCCCGCCGCAAATGGCACGGGACGGGCCCGTGGCTACCCGACGCTCGCGCAGATCGGCCAGCAGGTGCTCGCGAGCGTGTTTCTCGACTCGATCGGCTCGGACATCGAACGGATCGAGCACATCAACCGGATGATCGAGCACCTGCCGCACCAGGTCGAGATCGACAGCGGCTGGCGGCACGTCGACGTGCTCGCGATTGCGCCGTCCGAGCGCATCGAGCTGATCGCCGCGAAGCACCTGAAGCAGATGCCGGCGACGATGCGCGGGCTGCTCGGCGCGATCGGCGGCAGCCAGCCGGCCGGCGCGTCGTTCGCCAGCTACCTGCTGTTCGAGGAAGCGTTCACGCGCGAGCTGATCGAGCTCGGCTACCGCGACGGCCGGGCCCAGCGGGAGACGCTGGCCGGCTGGATCGCGGGGGCGGACGGCGGCAGCGCACCGGCGGCCGGCACGCCGCCGGAAGGCGGGCTCGCGACCGGCGAAATGCGGGTCTGACACGCGCGGGCGCACTGTAAGGTTGCGTTTTCGCGACGGCTGGCCGCGACCGATCGCCGCACCGCGGTGGGCGGCGCGCGAGCGGCCGGGCGTCTCGGAACCGTCATGCACGCGTGCTATCATGGCCGCCGCCGTATACACCATATCGAGCAGCCCGCCGATCCGGCATCCGCACGGGACCTTTCGGGGAACCCGCCTGGGGCAGGGGACGGGCGCGCCAACGAGCCGGCCAGCGCCGGCCCCCACTCAGGCAAGCGCGGCCGGCTCCGCACGAACGGAGCGGGTTGCGGCATGCCCAACGGCGGCCACGCGGCCGCCTGGCTGCCGGACGAGGAATCGGCGTCCGGCGGGCCGGTTTCCCGCGTAAAATTACAGTCTTGGCTGCAAAAAGCGCGCGTGGCGCGCTCGCGCGGCAACAGTCACGTTTAGAGAAGTCGCATTGCGCAGAACAGGGGTGGGACCATCATGAACACCATGCTTTATCCGGAACTTTACAGGTCGCTCGAAGCTGTCCGCTGGGACATGGAGAAGGACATTCCGTGGGACAAGTTCGACGCTTCGCTGCTCACCGACGAGCAGGCGAAGACGATCAAGATGAACGCGATCACCGAATGGTCGGCGCTGCCCGCGACGGAAATGTTCCTGCGCGACAACCAGCACGACAGCGATTTTTCCGCGTTCATGAGCGTGTGGTTCTTCGAGGAGCAGAAGCATTCGCTCGTGCTGATGGAATACCTGCGCCGCTTCAAGCCGGAGATGGTGCCGACCGAAGAGGAACTGCACGCGGTGCGCTTCCAGTTCGATCCGGCGCCGCCGCTCGAGACGCTGATGCTGCACTTCTGCGGCGAAATCCGCCTGAACCACTGGTACCGCTGCGCGGCCGACTGGCACACCGAGCCCGTCATCAAGCAGATCTACGAAACGATTTCGCGCGACGAAGCGCGTCATGGCGGCGCGTACCTGCGCTACATGAAGAAGGCGCTGAACAACTGCGGCGACGTCGCCCGTGCCGCATTCGCGAAGATCGGCGTGCTGATGGCGTCGGCGCGTCGCACCGAGAAGCCGCTGCACCCGACCAATCTGCACGTGAACCAGGCGCTGTTCCCGCGCGACACCGTGCAGTCGCGCCTGCCGGATCCGGAATGGCTCGAGCGCTGGCTCGACGAGCAGATCCGTTTCGACGGCGAGTGGGAGAAGAAGGTCGTCGAGCGGATCCTGCACAACCTGTCGATCCTGTTCGAGCGTACGTTCGCGACCGCGCAGGAGCTGAACCGCTACCGCAAGGAGGTCACCGGCCGCCTGCAGGCCGAAAGCGGTCCGTCGTCGGCCGCGCAGCCGGCCTGAGGTCGGCAGGCGCCGCCGCCGGCGCGAGTCGCCCCGATTCGCCCCGATTCGCCCCGATTCGCCCCGATTCGCCCCGATTCGCCCCGATTCGCGCGCGGCTCGCGGCACCGTGTCGCATGCGTTGCATGAAGCCCGCCCGGCCGGTCCGGCGGGCTTTTTATCGGGTGCCGCCGTCGCGCGCACCGTCGTTCATTCCGTCCGATCTCCATCATGTCCGCCACCTTCGAACGCAAGCTGATCACCCGTGATGCCCTCGTCGCGCTGCGCGCGTCGCTGCCGTCGCCCGTCGTGTTCACCAACGGCGTGTTCGACATCCTGCATCGCGGTCACGTCACGTATCTCGCCGATGCGAAAGCGCTCGGCGCCTGCCTGATCGTCGGCGTGAACAGCGATGCGTCGGTGCGCATGCTCGGCAAGGGCGACGACCGGCCGATCAACCGCGAAGAGGATCGCGCGGCATTGCTGGCGGCGCTGGAAAGCGTCGACTGGGTCGTGACGTTCGCGGAAAAGACGCCCGTGTCGCTGATCGAGGCCGTCCGTCCGGACATCCTCGTGAAGGGCGGCGATTACGACATGGACGCGCTGCCGGAATCCGCGCTCGTGCGCGGCTGGGGCGGCCGGGCGCTGGCAATTCCGTTCGAGCACGACCGCTCGACCACTGCGTTGTTGAAGAAGGTGCGCGCGCAACAGTCCTGAGCGGGGCGCGGCGCCGTCACGGGGCCGATGCCGCGAGCGGTGCGGTCGTGACGGCCGGCGCGGCGATCGGGCCGCCGACGATGGGCTGGTCGGTCGCCCGCATGAGCGGTGTCACGCGCAATGCGTCGGGCTGCACTTGCCGAGACAGCACGCCGGGTTCGCGCGGGCCGGCCGCGGGCAGCGGCCCGAACACGCCGCGCGCCACCACGAACGCGAGCATGTTGGCGAGAAAGAGAACAGCGATCAGCCAGCGCAGCATCGTCGAAACTCCTTGTCGTCATCGACGTGGTTCACGTCGTTCAGTCGAGCCGGCCGCATGGCCGGCTTTTTCATGGCTTCCGTCGACCGTTCGTGTGGGCCGCTGGCGCGGCGCCGCGCGTATTCGTCGGCGTGACGCGGGCCCGTCGGGACCCGCTTCGTCCTGCTTCGCCACGCGCCGGCGCGATGCCGGCGCCTGTGCATCAATCCTGCGCCGTTGCCGGGCCGGCCGCGTCCGTTGCGATCAGCGCGAGCCCGGACAGGATCAGCGCGTCATGCCGCGTATGCGGGACCGTCAGCGCACGTGCGATGTCGTCCGCCGCACCGCCAGCCAGCACGAGCCGCACCGGCGCCTGCCACGCGGCGACGAGATCGCGCCACGCGCGTTCGATCAGCCCGGCCTGCGCGTACAGGCAGCCGGCCGACAGCGAGCGCGGCGTATCGACCTGGAACGGTTCGGCCTGCGCGCCCGCGAGCAGGTCGCTGGCGATATCGGTGGTCAGCGTCGGCAACTGTGCGGTGTACGTGCCGAGCGCGCGCATCATCAGCGCCCAGCCCGGCGCGATCAGCCCGCCCGTGAAGCGACCGTCCGCGCGCAGTGCCTCGAGCGTCGTCGCGGTGCCGAACGTCGCGATCAGCAGATGCTCGCCCGGAAACGCCGCGTGCGCGCCGATCAGGCCGGCCCACCGGTCGCTGCCGAGCTGTTCGGGCGTCGTATAGCCGTTCGTCACGCCGCATTGCGCGGGGCGCGAGCGGATCGTCGTGCGCGGCAAGCCCGGCCAGCGCGCGTCGAGCAGCGCGTCGATCCGTGCGGCCACGTCGGCGCCCGCGACGTTCGAGATCCACGCGCCGCGCGGCCGCGGCAGCATCGACCAGTCGGGATCGGCGCCGCCGTCGCGCGTGTGGCCGAACGCGCCCGTGTCGACGAGCGTGCGCCGCGCGTCGGCGAGCGCCCACTTGATCCGGCTGTTGCCGGCGTCGATCAGCAGATGCGGTTCGCTCATTGCGCTTCGCGCAGCGACACGTCGCCGGCTGCGATCGTTTGTACGCCGCTCGGCGTGTCGAGCAGCAACTGGCCGGTCGCGTCGATGCCCGTCGCGATGCCGCGCGCGCGCTCGACGCCCTGTTCGAGCAGCACGACTTCGCGGCCCGCGTACGCGTGCAGCGCGTGCCAGCGCGGCAGGAACGGCGCGAGGCCGTCGGTGCCGAACTGCGCGAGCGCGGGCGTGAGCGCGTTCAGCGACGCGGCGAGCGTATCGGTGAGGTTCGCCGACGCGCACGCGATCGACAGCGCGGCGGGCGGCAGCCCGCTTGCAAGCGCGGCTTCGCGCGCGCGCAGCGCGTCGACCTGCGCGGCGACGGCTTCCGCGCCGCGCACGTTGATGCCGAAGCCGATCACGACGGCGGTGGCGTCGGCGGTGGTCCAGACGGTTTCGATCAGGATCCCGGCGAGCTTGCCGACGATGCGCGGCGCGCCGTCGTCGTCGGCCGTCAGCAGCAGGTCGTTCGGCCATTTGAGCGCGACGCGCATGCGGGCGTCGAGCGGCAGCGTGGCCAGCCCTTCGGCGAGCGCGACGCCGATCGCGATGCTGAGGCCGCCGAGCGCATCGACGGCGCGCGGCACGATGCAGCCGACCGAGCACAGCAGCGCATTGCCGGGCTGCGCGAACCACGGGCGGCCCTGCCGGCCGCGGCCGGCCGTCTGCTCGAACGCGACGCGCACGAGCGGCGCGGGCAATGCGCTCGCGCTGCGCGGCAGCGCCTTGAGCCGAGTCGCGACGTCGGCGTTGGTCGAGCCGGTGGCGGCGACGATGTCGAGCGGCCACGCGCGCGGCGCGGCATCGAGGTGCGCCTCGAGCCGGGTGCGCGCGATGTGCGCGTCGCCGGATTCGGGCGTGTCGGAGGAGGTGGGGGCGTTCATGGCGCCTATTGTAGCGACAGGGGGCGGGGGCGCGCGCCGGACGGCGCACGCAATCTGCAGGGCGGCGGGCGCCGTCGCGCGGCTTGGTGCTTTTCCATCCGCTCCAGCGCCTCGATGTCTTCTTCGGTCGTCATTTCGCAGGCCAGCAGCGTCTTGCCCTTCAGCGCCGGGCCCTGGCGGGCCGACACGAGGATCCGCGCGCCGCCCGGGCCGCGGACGGTCAGCCGGCGCGAATAGCCGACGAACGATGCCCCTGGCAGGTGGCCTTTCTCGAGCGTGAGCTGATAGCGCTCGGCGAGCCGGTCGGCGACTTCGCCGTCGAGGCGCCCCGCAACCGGTTCCGTTTCCGTTTCCGGACGACCGCTACGCGGCGCGTGGATGGCGCATGCGAAGCAACCACCGTTCGGCCAGGTCACGCCCGCGCGCGTCCCGGCCGAACGGCCGTCACGGCGCGACCACCGGGTGCTTCAGCGCATGCGCGGTCTCGATCCACTGCGCGTGGAACTCGTCCGCGTCGGGCCGAAGCCCGAGTTCGCCGTTGCGATAGGCCATCGCGAGCGTCTGCACGGCTTCCGGCAGTTCATGCTCGGCAGCCCGGCGATACAGCGCGAGCGCGCGCGCTTCGTCGCGCGGCACGCCGCTGCCGTCGCGGTACGCGTTCGCGAGCATGAAGTCGGCGGCCGGGATGTCCGCGCGCGACGCGATGTCGAACCAGTGCGCGGCCTGCACCGGGTCGGCGGCGATGCCGTAGCCGCTGCGGTAGATCAGCCCGAGGTAATACGCGGCGGCCGGATCGCCGTTCGAAGCCGCTGCGCCGAGCAACGCGCGGGCGCGCGCATAGTCTTTCGGGAGATCGCCGCTGCCGAGCAGCAACGCCTTGCCGAGCGCGAGCTGCGCGTGCCGCGCAGCCGGCCCATCGGCCTTGTCGTCGGCCGCCGCGGCCGTTTCCAGCCAGCCGCGCCCCTCGTCGCGCAGCCCCGGCTCATGCGCATCGACGAGCGCGATGCCGAGCGCCGCCTGCGCTGCGCCCGAGCCGCGGCGCGCGAGCGTACGCAACCGGGCCAGCGCATGCGGCTCGGTCGCCTGCGTGACCATCGCCTGCCATTCGTCGAGCTGTGCGGCGCTCGGCGCGGGGCCGGCGCCGCGCAGGCCGGTCGCCGCGACGACGGCCGCGACGGTCACGGCCGCCGCCGCGAGCAGCGCGGCCGGCGGGAGTTTCGCGCGCAGCACGCGCCGCGCGGCGGCGGCGAAGCCGGTTTCGGCGGGCCGCATCGTCCGGATCGGTTGCATCACGTGTCTCATTGGGTGAGGTCGATCTCATAGGTCGCGAGGTTCTTGCCCGAGCCGTCGTCGGCCGCGACCTGCGTGATGCCGGTCAGGCCGGCCGCCGCGGCGTCGCCGAGGCGGTTCGGCGCGGACGCGAACCGCACGTGCGCGACCGAGCTCGCGAGCTTCGTGAAGCGCCAGCTGCGCTGCGCGCCGTCGGCCGCACGCGTGATCGCGCCGCGCTTCTTGATGAACGCGATCAGCACGTCGCGGTTCGCGTCGGGCGACGCGAAGATCGTCTTGCTGCCGTCGAGGCCCGGGAAATTGCCGCCGCCGCTCGCGCGGTAATTGTTGGTCGCGACGATGAACTGCGCGTTCGCGTCGATCGGCGCACCCTTGTACGTCAGGTTCCGGATGCGGCTGCCGACCGGCTGCGTGACGTCGATTTCATAGGCGAGATCGGCCGACGTGAACATGTCGAAGTTGTAGCCGGGGAAGGTGCTGACGAGCGGCTGCACGGTCGCCTTGGTCGGATCGATCGTGTTGAAGCGCTTCGCGGCCGTCTCGAGCCAGTTCTTCACGTCGGCGCCGCTCACCTTCACCGCGTACACGGTGTTCGGATACAGGTACAGGTCGGCCGCGTTGTTGATCGCGAGCGCGCCCGGCGCGACGTCGGTGTAGTCGGTGCCGCCGCCGAAGCCGCTCTTGAACGGCGCGCTGACCGACAGCACCGGCAGCGACGCGTACTGCGGCAGGTTCGCCTGCACGTAGGTCTTCACGTAGTCGGCCTGCGCCTCGTTGACGATCTGGATCGCGCCCGGATCGCCGACGTCCGCGAAGTACGAGTTCATCCGGTAGTCGGTCGAGCCGATCGGCGTCTTCACGTAGTCGATCGTCGCCTGGTGCTCGGCCGCGATCGCGGCGGAGACCGACGGGTCGGCCGCGACGTAGCTCTTGTCGGCGTTCTGGATCGGCCGCGCCTCGACGGTCGTCTGCGACTTGTCGACGGCCCACGTCTTGCCGTCGAATTTCAGGCCGAGCTTGATCACGCCGAGGTGCTTGCCCCAGTAGTTGGCCATCACGGTCGGCACGCCGTTGACGGTGCCCTTGACCTTGTCGACGCCCGGCAGGTTGAACTGCGCCACGGTGCTGTTCGCGTCCGGGAACACCTGGTGCGAGTGGCCGATCAGCATCGCGTCGATGCCGGACACCTTCGACAGCCACCAGCTGCCGTTTTCCATCGTCGGCGAGTACGCGGAATTGTCGAGGCCGCCGTGCGAGATCGCGACGACGAGATCGGCGCCCTTCGCGCGCATCTCCGGAATGTACTTCTCGGCCGCTTCCTTCAGCCCGGTCGTGTAGACCTTGCCGTCGAGCCAGCGCTTGTCCCAGTTCATGATCGCGGGCGGCGTGAAGCCGATGATGCCGATTTTCACGGGCGCGCTGACCGTCTTGCCGTCCGGCGTCGTGGCTGTCACCGTGCGCGTCAGGATCGTGTACGGCGTGAACAGCGGCGCATGGGTCTTCGCGCTGATCACGTTCGCGAGCACCTGCGGGAAGTTCGGGCCCGCGCACTTCTTCTGCTGGGCCGGCGCGGGCAGGCCGTCGACGTCGAACGTGTTGCCGGTCACCTGCGACAGGTACGGCAGCCCGTAGTTGAACTCGTGGTTGCCGATCCCGCCGCCGTCGAATTTCGCGGCGTTCATCACCTTGTAGATCGCGAGCGTCTGGTCGCAGCCGAGCGGCTTCACGAGCGCCTGGTAGTCCGACAGCGCGGTGCCCTGGATCGTGTCGCCGTTGTCGAGCAGCAGCGTGTTCGGGTACTGCTTGCGGGCCTGCGCGATCAGCGTCGACACGCGTTCGAAGCCGAGCGAATTGTCGGCGGCGAGCTTGAAATAGTCGTACGACAGCACGTTGGTGTGCAGGTCGGTCGTCTCGAGCAGCGCGAGCGTGGCCGTCGTGCCGACGGGCGCCTGGGCCTCGGACTGCGACGGCGGCGTGGCGGTGACGTCGTCGCCGCCGCAGCCGGCGAGGACGAAGGCGAGGCTGGCGAGCGCGGCGGCCGGCAGGTGGCGGCGGGAAAGCGGGGGGAGACGCATCGGTTGTCCTGTTCGGTGTTCTGTTTTATGAAACGCGAGGTACGCACGAATGGCGGCGCGGGGCGCCGACGGCCTGAGGTGCGGCGCGTGAGAGTATCGAAAGGAAACGTGACGGAACAATGAAAGGTCGCGACGCCGGCCGCTGGCCGAGGCCCGCGGCGGTTTCGGGCCGGTCCGGGCCGGCACGCCCGGCCCGGTGCCGCGGCTGCGCGCCCGAGCTCGCCGTCCGCACCGTAATCCTCACGTCGCGGCGCCGGACGGTTCGCTACAATGGCCGCTGTCATCCTTTTGCAAACAACCCGCCCTTGGACTTCGAGACTCCTCCCGGCCTGTCGGTCGACGCCGGCGGCCAGGGCCAGACGGTGCGCCTGACCGGCCAGTGGACCGCGCTGTCGCTCGCGCGCAACCGCGGCGCCGTGGCGCGCCGCATCGCGACGATCGCCGCCGGGCGCGTGAGCGAGTGGGATCTGTCCGGCATCGAGCGGCTCGACCACGTCGGCGGCCAGGCGCTGTGGCGCGTGTGGGGCCGCAAGTTGCCGGCCGGCGTCGCGCTGAGCGCCACGCAGCGCACGATCTTCGAGCGCATCGAACGGCTCGACAGCCAGCGCGAGGCGCCCGAGCGCATCGTGCGGTTCGATCCCGTCACGCGGCTCGGCCAGGCGATCTTCGCGTTCGGCGAACACCTGCAGGGCGGCATCGCGATGTTCGGCCTCGTGATCCTCGATGCGCTGTCGGTGTTGCGCCGCCCGCGGACGATGCCGTGGAAGGAAACCTCGGCGAACATCTACAGCGCCGGCGCGCAGGCGCTGCCGATCACCGCGCTCGTCGCGTTCCTGATCGGCATCGTGCTCAGCTACCTGTCCGCGCAGCAGTTGCAGATGTTCGGCGCGAACCGCTATATCGTGAACATCCTCGGGCTGTCGGTGATCCGCGAGCTCGGCCCCGTGCTGTCGGCGATCCTGGTCGCGGGCCGCTCGGGCTCGGCGATTACCGCGCAGATCGGCGTGATGCGCGTGACCGAGGAGCTCGACGCGATGCGCGTGATGGGCATCCCGCACGGGCTGCGGCTGATCCTGCCGCGCGTGCTCGCGCTCGGCGTCGCGATGCCGCTGCTCGTGATGTGGACCAACATCATCGCGCTGACGGGCGGCGCGCTCGCCGCGAAGCTGGTGCTCGGCATCGACATCAACTATTTCGTGCGCTCGCTGCCGGGCGTCGTGCCGATCGCGAACCTGTACATCGGCGTCGGCAAGGGCGTCGTGTTCGGCATGCTGATCGCGCTGGTCGCGTGCCATTTCGGCTTCCGGATCAAGGCGAACTCGCAGAGCCTCGGCGAAGGCACGACCACGTCGGTCGTGTCGTCGATCACGGTCGTGATCCTCGCCGACGCGGTGTTCGCGATCCTGTTCCAGAACGTGGGGCTCGGATGAGCGCATCGAACGAAACGACCGCGCATGCCGCGGCGATCGGCGCCGGGTCGCTCGGCGCCCGGCCGGACGCGGCCGCCGATGCCGGCGACCTCGTGATCGAGGTGCGCAACCTGACCAAGCGCTACGGGCGCAACATCGTTCACCAGAAGCTCGACTTCGACGTGCGGCGCGGCGAGATCGTGTCGATCGTCGGCGGGTCGGGCTCCGGGAAGACGACGCTCGTGCGCCAGATCCTCGGCCTCGAACGGCCGACGTCGGGCACGATCAAGGTGTTCGGGGAGGATACGGCGACGATCGACGACGCGAGCGCGCGGATGATGCGCACGCGTTCGGGAATGCTGTTCCAGCAGGGCGCGCTGTTCTCGTCGATGACGGTGTTCGACAACGTCGCGCAGCCGCTGCGCGAGCTCGGCCGCGTGCCGCCGGACCTGCTGCACGACATCGTGATGCTGAAGCTCGAGATGGTCGGGCTGCCGTGCAAGCACGCGTCGAAGATGCCGGCCGCGCTGTCGGGCGGGATGGTGAAGCGGGTTGGCATCGCGCGCGCGATCGCGCTCGAGCCCGAGCTGCTGTTCCTCGACGAGCCGACGGCCGGCCTCGATCCGCAGGCGTCCGACGAATTCGTCGAGCTGATCGCGACGCTGCACCGCACGCTCGGTCTGACCGTCGTGATGGTGACGCACGACCTCGACACGATGGTCGCGCTGTCGACGCGCGTCGCGGTGCTGGCCGACCGCAAGGTGCTGGTCGCGGCGCCCGTCGAGGAGGCCGCGAACGTTGACCATCCGTTCATCCACGAATATTTCCTGGGGCTGCGCGGGCGCCGCGCATTGCAGGCGCTGCCGCCCGAGCGGCGCGCGAAGCTGCCGAAGGCGGCCCTCGAACCGGCGCTGTCGAGCGTCGAGCTGTAGAAGCAAGGAACCCGCGAATGGAAAACAAATCACATGCGTTCTGGGCCGGCCTGTTCACGATCGCGCTGACGCTCGCGATCGCGGGCACCGTGTTCTGGTTCAACGTCGACCGCACCGTGCGCGTGCCGTACGACCTGCTCGCGCGCACCAACGTGACCGGGCTGTTCCCGGACGCGGCCGTGCGCTTTCGCGGCCTCGACGTCGGCAAGGTGCAGTCGATCGGCTTCGATCGCACGCATCCGGGCCAGATCCGGATCCGCATTCTCGTCGATCACGACGCGCCGATCACGCAGTCGACCTACGGCAGCCTCGGCTTCCAGGGCGTGACCGGCATCGCGTTCGTGCAGCTCGAGGATACGGGGCGCGATCTGTCGCCGCTGCCGTCGTCGCCGAAGGCGATCGCGCAGATCCCGATGCGGCCGAGCCTGTTCGACCAGATCCAGGAGCGCGGCGACGTGCTGCTGCGGCAACTCGAACTGGCCGCGAAGAGCGCGAACGCGCTGATGTCGCCCGAGATGCGCGAGCAGTTGCGCGCGACCGCCGAAAGCCTGCAGCACGCGGCCGACGGCGCCGCGACGCTGACGAAGCAGCTCGGCCCGGCCGTCACCGCGCTGCCGGAAACGATGCACGAGGTGAACCGCGCGATGGCGTCGGCGAACACGCTGCTGCAGCCGAACGGGCCGCTCGTGTCGAACCTGAACAAGGCCGGCACGGCCGCCGAGCAGGTCGGCGTCGCGCTGAACGGCCTCAACGCGCGCGTGCAGTACGACACGCTGCCGCGCTTCAACGCGCTGGCCGATAGCGTCGGCGATGCATCCCGGCAATTGAAGGACGTTGCCGGTGAACTCGGCCGCAATCCGCGCAGTCTGTTGTTCGGCTCGCCCGGCGCGGCGCCGGGGCCGGGCGAAGCGGGCTTCGTCTGGCCGGGTGCGACGGCCGCGCACTGACGCTGACGCCCATCGAAACCGGAAACCTCATGCAGGAATACGCCATGCCACGAATTCTTGACCGCGCGCTGCGCCCGGCCGCGGCCGCACTTGCCGTACTGACGCTCGCACTGGCGGCCGGCTGCGCCGGCAACGACGCGGTGTTGTCGAACATCCGCTACGACCTCGGGCCCGCGTCGTCGGTGGCGACCACCGGGTCGGGCCCCGCGCTGAAGGTGCTCGACGTCGCCGCGCCGGATGCGCTCGACTCGGACAAGTTCGCGTACCGGCTCGCGTACGCCGATGCGCAGCACGTGGCCGTCTATCGCGACAGCCGCTGGACCGCGCCGCCCGCGCAACTGCTCACGCAGCGGCTGCGCGGCGCGCTGTCGTCGCGCGGGACGGTGCTCGAAGGCGCCGACGGCGTGCGCGCGCCGACGCTCAAGGTCGACCTGAGCGAATTCGAACAGGTCTTCGACGGCCAGTCGCAAAGCCACGGCGCGGTGACCGCGCGCGCGACGCTGATGCAGGACGGCAAGGTGCTTGGCCAGCGCACGTTCGTCGCGCGCGCGCCGTCGAGCACGCCCGACGCGGCCGGCGGCGCGCGTGCGCTCGCGGCGGCCAGCGACGAACTCGTGTCGCAGATCGCCGCGTGGGTCGGCGTGCAGGCGTACGCGGGCACGCCGTGACGGCCGACGTGCATCCGCGCTTGCATCCGCGATGAACGTGCCGGGCACGCATCGCGCGTCACCGCTCGCGCGGCAGGCGTTTGCCGCTTACGCGGCGCTGATCGTCTATGCGTCGCTGTATCCGTTCGAAGGCTGGCTGTCGCTCGGCATCGGTCCGTTCGATTACCTGTTCGCGCCGATGCAGCGCTACGTGACCGCGTTCGACGTGGCCACGAACGTGCTCGGCTACCTGCCGTTCGGCGCGCTCGGCGTGCTGGCGCTACACCCGCGCTGGCGGGGCGTGGCCGCGACGCTGATCGCCGGCGGGCTCGGTGTGCTGCTGTCGGGCACGATGGAAGCGCTGCAGACCTACCTGCCGACGCGTGTCGCGTCGAATCTCGACCTCGGCGCCAACGCGCTCGGCGCGCTACTGGGCGCGGCGCTTGCCGCGCCGGCCACCGGCGCGCTGCTCGACCGCGGCGCGCTGCGCCGGCTGCGCTTCGCGTGGCTGGAGGCCGACGGTTCGACGCCGCTGCTGCTGGCCGCGCTGTGGCCGTTCGCGATCGTGTTTCCGTCGCCGTTCCTGTTCGGTATCGGCGACTGGCCGGCCGCGCTGTGGGAGCGCGCCGACGCGTCGATGCAGGACGCGCTGCTCGCGTGGCTGCCGGCCGCGTGGCGCGTCAGCGAATGGCCCGAGCGGGTCGACGGCTGGCTGTCCGATTCCGCGTGGGAAGCCGTGCTGGGCGGGCTGATGCTGTTCGCCGCGTTGACGATCGCGTCGCTCGCGATGCGCCCGCGCGCGCCGCGCATCCGGCTGTTGATCGCGCTGGTGGTCGCCACGCTGGTGCTGAAGGCGGCCGCGACGTACATGCAGTCGACCACCGGCCTCGTCGTCGTATGGGCGACGCCCGGCGCGAGGCTCGGCATCGAGCTCGGTTTCGCGGCGGCGCTCGTCGCCTTGCGCGTGCCGGCGACGTGGCGCGCGATGCTCGCGGCGCTCGCGCTGCTGGCCGGCGTCGCGCTCGTGAACCTGCTGCCGGTCAACCCGTTCTTCGACTTCACGCTGTCGGGCTGGCGGCAGGGCCGCTACGTGCACTTCAACAGCATCGCGCGCTGGCTCGCGTGGATCTGGCCCTACGCGGCGCTGATCTGGCTCGGCCAGCGCGTCGAGCACGCGTGGCTGCCGGCCGCGCTGCGCCGCTGACGCGGCAGCCCGGGCCGCGGCGGCCGTGCCGCGGGCAGCCGCGTGCGCCGCTCGCTATAATCGTCCGCATCCTCCGTTGCCGCCCCGCGCAACGGCAATTCATCGCCCCTCTTTCCGCACGGCCTCGCGCCGGGCCGCTCGTCACCATCATGGATTCCTACTACCAGCACCACGTCTTCTTCTGCCTGAACCAGCGCGAACCGGGCGCCGAGCGCCCGAGCTGCGCGCAATGCAATGCGCAGACCATGCAGGAATACGCGAAAAAGCGCGTGAAGGAGCTCGGTCTCGCGGGGCCCGGCAAGGTGCGCATCAACAAGGCCGGCTGCCTCGACCGCTGCGAGGAAGGGCCGGTGATGGTCGTGTATCCGGAAGGCACGTGGTACACGTACGTCGACCAGGCCGACATCGACGAGATCGTCGAGTCGCACCTGCGCGACGGCAAGGTCGTCGACCGCCTGAAGATCTGAGCGGGCCGGCCGAATGAACGTTCATACGCAGAAATCGCTGATCGCGGGCCCGATCGGCCAGATCGAAATCGCGGTCGACCTGCCCGACGCCGTGCGCGAAGGCGGCGCCGCGCCGCGCGGCATCGCGCTCGTCGCGCATCCGCACCCGCTGTTCGGCGGCACGATGGACAACAAGGTCGCGCAGACGCTCGCGCGCACGCTCGTGCAACTGAACTACGTCGTCTACCGGTCGAACTTCCGTGGCGTCGGCGCGACCGAAGGCGTGCACGACAATGGCACGGGCGAGGCGGACGACCTGCTCGCGGTGCTCGCGCACATGCGCGCGCAGCCCGCGTATGCGGACCTGCCGCTCGTGCTCGCGGGCTTCTCGTTCGGCACCTTCGTGCTGTCGCACGTCGCGAAGCGCCTGCGCGACGCGGGCGAAGCGATCGAGCGGATGGTGTTCGTCGGCACGGCCGCGAGCCGCTGGCAGGTGGCCGACGTGCCCGAGAACACGCTCGTGATCCACGGCGAAACCGACGATACGGTGCCGATCGCGTCGGTGTACGACTGGGCGCGGCCGCAGGAGCTGCCGGTCGTCGTGATCCCCGGCGCCGAGCATTTCCTCCATCGCAAGCTGCACGTGCTGAAGCGCATCATCGTCGACGCGTGGCGCTAGTCCGCATGCGGCCGCCGGCGTAAGCGCCGGCGGCCGTGTCGCGCACCGGCGCCGGCCGGACGATGCGCGACCCTTCCCGAAGCTTCATGCGACATCGCGCCGCCCCACGCGGCGCGCCGCGTGCCGCACGGCGGCGCAACCCGGCTTGCACGCCGCCTGCGCACACCTTTCGCGCGGCTTCGAGCACGCATGCTCGCCGCATTCCCGTGCCATGCTCCCGCAACGGGGTTGCGGACGTCCGCTGCCCGGTTCGCGAAAACGCCGTTCGCGGCCACGTATAATGGCCGCATTTCGCGTTGCCCGCGGCCCGGCTGGGCCCATGCGGCGCTCGTTTCGCCGCCTGTCCGCCCGCTCGCGACGGCCGCGAACCGAACGCGCCCGCACGAGTCCAACCGGCGCGTTTCGCGTCGCCCGACGGTGTCGGGCGAATGCCCGACACGCCCGCCGCCTTGCCGTTCAACCCTGCGCGTTTCGCACCGCACTTTCTGCCATCAGCCTGAATCGATCATGCGTCTGTCTTCCCAAGGCCTCAAGTCCCTCGCTTCCTCCATCGCCTTCAGCACCGCCGCGCGCAACGTCGCGCTCGGCGTGATGCTGCCCGTCGCGCTCGCATCGACGATCGTCGTCGCCGAGGCGAAGCCGGCCGCCAAGGCCAAGGCCGCGCATGCGGCGCCGGCCGCCGAGCAGTTCACCGGCGCGCCCGCGACCTACATGCCGGGCGCGGTGCCGCCGCCGGGCGTGAACGCGCGCTCGTGGGTGCTCGTCGACGCGACGAGCAACACGGTGCTCGCATCGGGCAATGCGGACGAACGCGTCGAGCCGGCGTCGCTGACGAAGCTGATGACGGCCTACCTCGTGTTCGAAGCGCTCGACAAGAAGAAGATCTCGATGGAGCAGATCGTCACGCCGAGCGAAGCCGTGCGCCGCGTCGGCCGCGACGAGTCGCGCATGTTCATCGAGGCGAACAAGCCGGTGTCCGTGCACGACCTCGTGTACGGGATGATCATCCAGTCGGGCAACGACGCCGCGATCGCGCTGGCCGAACTGGTCGGCGGCAGCGAAGGGCAGTTCGTCACGCTGATGAACGACGAGGCGGCGCGCCTCGGCATGAAAGGCACGCACTTCGCCGACGTGAACGGCATGCCCGACCCGAACCACTACACGACGGCCGGCGATCTCGCGAAGCTGTCGGCCCACCTGATCCGCGATTTTCCGCAGTACTACGGCATCTTCTCGGAGAAGGAATTCAAGTACAACAACATCCGCCAGGGCAACCGCAACCGTCTGTTGTGGCTCGACCCGACGGTCGACGGCCTGAAGACGGGCCACACGCAGGCGGCCGGCTACTGCCTGATCGCGTCGGCGAAGCGCGCGATCCCGGGCGTCGACGGCCAGCGCCGCCTCGTGTCGGTGATGATGGGCGAGCAGAAGGAAAGCGACCGTACGCAGGACAGCATGAAGATGCTGAACTACGGCTACAGCGCGTTCGATTCGGTGCGCCTGTTCAAGGGCGGCCAGGCGATCTCGACGCCGCGCGTCTACAAGGGCAAGGACAACACCGTGCAGGTCGGCGTGAAGGGCGACCAGTGGGCGACCGTGCCGCGCGGCCTCGGCGACAAGGTCAAGACCGAGGTCGACGTCAACGCGCCGCTGATCGCGCCGCTCGCGCAAGGCCAGCAGGTCGGCACCGTGAAGATCGTCGCCGACGGCAAGACGCTGTCCGAATTCCCGGTCGTCGCGCTGCAGGCGGTGCCGGAAGCGGGTATCTTCGGACGTATCTGGGACTCGATCCTGCTGATGTTCAGCAAGAAGAAGTAAGCACGACGGGCCTTTGTTTTCACGACTTCATCCCCATCTGTCAAAGCTATGAGCCAAGCCGAATTCGAACCGATCGTCTACCTCAGCGTCTCGGCGCAGGAGGAACTGGTGCCGCTGTCCGAAGCCCGTGTGCCGGTGCTCGACCGCGGGTTCATCTTCGGCGACGGCGTGTATGAAGTCGTCCCCGTGTATGCGCACGACGGCGCGCACGTGCCGTTCCGGATCGAACAGCATCTCGACCGGCTCGCGCGCAGCCTGAAGAAGATCGGCATCGACGACCCGCACGATGCGGCCGGCTGGCGCGCGCTGATCGAGCGGGTCGTCGCGGCGAACGCGGAAGGCCTCGCCGACGGCAACGCGCTCGTCTACCTGCAGGTGACGCGCGGCGTCGCGAAGCGCGGTCACGCGTTCCCGGCGAACGCGGTGCCGACGGTGTTCGCGATGACGACCCCGCTGCGCCTGCCGTCCGAAGCGGAGCGCGCGAAGGGCGTGCGCTGCGTGACGGCCGAGGATCGCCGCTGGCTGCATTGCGACATCAAGTCGATCTCGCTGCTCGGCAACGTGTTGATGGCGCAGCATGCGGCCGAACGCGACGCGTTCGAGACGATCCAGCTGCGCGACGACAACGTGACCGAAGGCTCGTCGTCGAACGTGTGGATCGTGAAGAACGGCGAACTGTTCGCGCCGCCGCGCAGCAACAAGATCCTCGAAGGGATCCGCTACGCGCTGGTCGAGCAGCTGGCCGAAGAATGCGGGATCCGGTTCGTCGCGCGCGAGATCAGCGAGGTCGAGCTGCGTACGGCCGACGAGATCATGCTGACGTCGGCAACCAAGGAAATCCTGCCCGTTACGTCGCTCGACGATCTGCCCGTGCAGGGCGGCAAGCCGGGCCCTGTGTTCGCGGCGCTCTACGACGCGTACCAGCGTGCGAAGGCACGCGAGTTTGAACAGTTTGACCTAACCCGGAGAAAATGATGAGCGAACCGACCAAAACCGTCGAGGTGACCGGCGCGATCGAGACCCGGAAGGAGTCGCTGCTGGAGTTTCCGTGCGATTTCCCGATCAAGATCATGGGCAAGGCGCACCCCGAATTCAAGGACACGATCTTCAAGGTCGTCGCCGTTCACGACAACGAGATCGACGTCGAGAAGATCGAGGAACGTGCGTCGAGCGGCGGCAATTACACGGGCCTCACGATCACCGTGCGCGCGACGAGCCAGGAACAGCTCGACAACATCTATCGCGCACTGACCGGCCATCCGATGGTCAAGGTCGTCCTTTAACGCCCGTTCCGGCGTCCGGGGTCAGCGCAAACGGCCGCTGATCCCTTTCCATCCTCCTTCCCGCGCGCACTCGGCGGGGCATTTCCCCGCCGCGCGCCGCGCGTCCAGCTCGTCGCACAGCCGCTTGTATTCGGCGACTTCCTCGAACAGCCAGGTGCGGAACGCCTGCACGCGCGGCGTGTTCAAGAGCGGCGGCGGACACACGAAAAAATAGTGCCACGGGCTCGGCCCGTCGATGTCGAACAGGCGCACGATGCGCCCGTCGAGCAGGTCGTGCACCGCGAGCGAGCGGCGCACCAGCGCGATGCCCTGGCCCTCGATCGCGGCCAGCAGCAGGTTCGACGAATCCTGGTACAGAATCCCCCGTTTCGGCTCGGTCAGCGTGTCGAGCCCGGCCGCGTCGAACCACGGCCGCCATAGCTCGTCGTCCGAACGCAGCAGCGGGTAGTGCGCGAGATCGGCGGGCGTCTGCGGCAGCTTGCCGCCGTTCAGCGTCGGCGCGCACGCCGGAAAGAACACCTCCTCGAACAGCGGCTCCACGTGCAGCCCCGGATAGCTGCCGAAGCCGAAGCGGATCGCGAGATCGACGTCGTCGCGCGCGAAATCGGTGAGCGAGTTGGTCGACTGCAGCTCGACGTCGATTTCCGGATGCCGCTCGATGAACGTGCCGATGCGCGGCGTGATGAAGCGCGCGGCGAACGACGACAGCATCGACACGACCAGCCGCCGGTCGCGGTCGCTCGCGCGCACGTCGCGCGTCGCGTCGGCGATCACCATCAGCGCGGTGCGGATCTGCTGTGCGTAGCGCATGCCGGCGTCGGTCAGGCACAGCCGCTTGCCGTTGCGCGTGAACAGCTGCACGCCGAGCTCTTCCTCGAGCGCGCGCACCTGGTGGCTGACCGCGCCGTGCGTGACGAACAGCTCGTCGGCGGCGCGCGAGAAGTTCTCGTGGCGGGCGGCGGCTTCGAACGCGCGAATCGCGTTCAGCGCCGGCAGCTGGCGGAGGTCCATTTGCTAATTTTCCTCACATCGACGTGAAAATTGGTCGTTTGGTCGGACACCTTCAAGTGACTAGGATTGTAGTCATCGAAGCACTTATTGGCGGAGTCGATCATGCAAGAAATCTCTTCAAGCATCACCTTCGAAATTCCCCCGGGCGAGACCGTGCCGATGAAGGTGCAGCGCAGCACGCGGCTGGTCGTCCAGTGCGGGCCGGTCTGGGCGACGCGCAGCAACGACGTCGACGACTACTTCCTGGCCGACGGCGAGACGCTGAAGCTGCGCCGCGGCGAGCGGCTGTGGCTCAGCGCGGAAGGCCGCGAGGGCGCACGCGTCGCGTTCTCGGTGTCGCGGCCGCCGCGGGAAGTCGCGCTCGGCGGGCTGTCCCGGCTGCGCGAACGCGTCAACGCGCTGCTGCACGACGGCTGGCGCACCGTCTGACCATCGTTTCATCCGACGGATACCGGCGATCCGTCCCCGTCCTAAGGCCGGCGAGACCCACGGGTTTTCGGTAAACTACCGCCCATGTCCGTTTCGCCGGTTTCCATCGTGTCCACGCCTGTCGCCGTTTCCGCATCGCCCGCCGGACTCCCGGCTCAGCCGGCCCAGCCGGTTACCGTGCGGTGGCGGGGCCGCGAGGCGTACGAGGCAAGCTTCGACGCGATGCGCGCGTTCACCGACACGCGCACGGCCGACACCGGCGACGAGCTCTGGGTGGTCGAGCATCCGCCCGTCTACACGCTCGGCCAGGCCGGCGACCCCGCGCACCTGCTGGTGGCCGACAGCGGCGTGCCGCTCGTGAAGGTCGACCGCGGCGGACAGATCACCTACCACGGCCCCGGCCAGATCGTCGTCTACCTGCTGCTGGACCTGCGCCGGCGCAAGCTGATGGTGCGCACGCTCGTGACGAAGATCGAGGAGGCCGTGATCGAAACCCTCGCGGCGTATAATCTCGCTTCGGTCCGCAAGGCGGGCGCGCCCGGGATCTACGTGGCATCCGGCGTGCACGAGGGCGCGAAAATCGCGGCCCTCGGCCTGAAGATCCGTAACGGCTGCAGCTATCACGGGCTGAGCCTGAACGTGAAGATGGATCTGCGCCCGTTTCTCGCGATCAACCCGTGCGGCTATGCCGGACTGGAAACCGTCGACATGGCGAGCCTCGGGGTTGCCGCCGACTGGAACGACGTCGCCCACACGCTGGTGAGCCGTCTGATCGCCAACCTCGACGGCGCATCCGCGGCCGCCGACAAGCCGCACGCACTGGAACAATCGAATGACTGACGTTACCGCTTCTCCCGCACCGGCCGATACGGCCGCGACCCCTGCCTACGATCCGACCGCCAAGCAGAAGGCGCAGGCGAAGACGGCGCGCATCCCGATCAAGGTCATTCCGATCGAAAAGCTGAAGAAGCCCGAGTGGATCCGCGTGAAGGCGGCCACCGGCAGCTCGCGTTTCAACGAGATCAAGACGATCCTGCGCGAGCACAACCTGCATACCGTGTGCGAGGAAGCGAGCTGCCCGAACATCGGCGAATGCTTCGGCAAGGGCACCGCGACATTCATGATCATGGGCGACAAGTGCACGCGCCGCTGCCCGTTCTGCGACGTCGGCCACGGCCGTCCCGATCCGCTCGACGCGGATGAGCCGAAGAACCTCGCGCGCACGATCGCCGCGCTCAAGCTCAAGTACGTGGTGATCACGAGCGTGGATCGCGACGACCTGCGCGACGGCGGCGCCGCCCACTTCGTCGAGTGCATCCGCGAAACGCGTGCACAGTCGCCGGACACGCGCATCGAGATCCTGACGCCGGACTTCCGCGGCCGTCTCGACCGCGCGATCTCGATCCTGAACGCCGCGCCGCCCGACGTGATGAACCACAACCTCGAAACGGTGCCGCGCCTGTACAAGGAAGCGCGCCCGGGTTCGGACTACGCGCACTCGCTGAAGCTGCTGAAGGACTTCAAGGCGCTGCATCCGGACGTCGCGACGAAGTCGGGCCTGATGGTCGGCCTCGGCGAGACCGAAGAGGAAATCCTGCAGGTGATGCGCGACCTGCGCGCGCACGACGTCGACATGCTGACGATCGGCCAGTACCTGCAGCCGTCGGAGCACCACCTGCCGGTGCGCGCGTACGTGCATCCCGATACGTTCAAGATGTACGAGGAAGAGGCGTACAAGATGGGCTTCACGCATGCGGCCGTCGGCGCGATGGTGCGCTCGAGCTATCACGCCGATCTGCAGGCGCATGGGGCGGGGGTGGTCTGAGCGCTCGCGCTCGCCTCCATCTGCAGCAGTCTCGAGCAGTCGAAAAAAGCCCGCAGCGATGCGGGCTTTTTCGTTGGCGCGGCGATGATCCGCGCATGCGCACGCCAATCGTCACCCGACCGGACGCGCAATCCGGTCGAGCATGAAAAGCAAAGCTGAAACGGCATCGATAGCTTCGCAGGATAAGTTCGCTCCCGCCGCGCGCAAAGCCCGTAAAGTCGGCTCTCCCGCAGCAATGCCCGCATTCCGAAGGAGAGCCGCATGTCCCGTTTCAGCTTCATCCGCCGCGCCGTCGTCGCGCTGACCGCCTTTGCCGCGCTGGGCGCGGCGCACGCCGAATCGCGCGAAGTCGTGATCGCGTACCAGGACATGGTCGTGCCGTGGCGCTACGCGCAGGCGAGCGGTGAAGTCGAAAAGGCGACCGGCTACAAGGTCACCTTCCGCAAGCTCGACAGCGGCGCCGACGTGATCCGCGCGCTCGCATCGGGCTCCGTGCAGCTCGGCGAAGCCGGCTCGAGCCCGATCGCGGCCGGGCTGTCGCAGGGGCTCGACATCTCGCTGTTCTGGGTGCTCGACAACATCAACGACGCCGAGGCGCTCGTCGCGCGCAACGGTTCGGGCGTCACGAACGTCGCCGGGCTGAAGGGCAAGAAGATCGGCGTGCCGTTCGTGTCGACGTCGCACTTCCATACGCTCGTCGCGCTGCAGGCAGCGGGCGTCAATCCGAACGACGTGAAGATCGTCAACCTGCGTCCGCCCGAAGTCGCGGCTGCGTGGGCGCGCGGCGACATCGACGCGACCTACATCTGGGATCCGGTGCTCGCGAAGGTCAAGCAGTCGGGCACCGTGCTCACGACGTCGGGCCAGGTTGCGAAGGAAAGCGGCAAGTCGACCTTCGACGGCTTCGTCGTGAGCCGCAAGTTCGCGCGCGAGAACCCCGAGTTCGTCACGCGCTTCGTGAAGGTGCTCGCGGCGGCGGACGCCGACTACCGCGCGCACGCTGCCGCGTGGAAGGTCGGCTCGCCGCAGGTCGCGGCGGTCGCGAAGGTGTCCGGCGCGAACGCGCAGGACGTGCCGGCCAGCCTCGCGCTCTATGCATTCCCGACGGCGGCCGAACAGGCATCGCCGACGTGGCTCGGCGGCGGCGCGCAATCGGGCGCCGCGAAGTCGCTCGCGGCCACGGCTGCATTCCTCAAGTCGCAAGGCACGATCCAGACGGTGCTCGCCGACTATTCGGCCGGCGTCGATCCGCAGTTCGTGCAGAAGGCCGCGCGCTGAGCGCGGCCGGTTAGCCCTTTCGTCGCGGAGCCCTTCGATCATGAGCACGCTGGAAGTCCGTCAGGTATCGGTCGCCTATCCGGGCGAGCGCGGCAGGCCGACGACGCAGGCGCTCGCGCGCGTCGACCTGCGCATCGAGTCCGGTGAATTCGTCGTCGCGCTCGGTGCGTCCGGGTGCGGGAAGACGACGCTGCTGAACTGCATGGCCGGCTTCGTCGCGCCGACGACCGGCGACGTGTGCGTCGACGGCGTGCCGGTCACGGGCCCCGGCGCCGATCGCGGCGTCGTGTTCCAGAAATACGCGTTGCTGCCGTGGCTCGACGTGCTCGATAACGTCGCGCTCGGGCTGCGCTTCGCACGCGTGTCGAAGGCCGAGCGCGAAGCGCGGGCGAACGAGATGCTCGCGCTCGTCGGCCTCGAGCGCCATGCGCATGCGCGCGTGTATGAACTCTCCGGCGGGATGCAGCAGCGCGTCGGCATCGCGCGCGCGCTCGCGAGCGACCCGCGCGTGCTGCTGATGGACGAGCCGATGGGTGCGCTCGACGCGATGACGCGCGGCACGATGCAGGCGCTCGTGCTCGACGTGTGGGCGCGCACCGGTAAGACGGTGTTCTTCATCACGCACGACGTCGAGGAGGCGTTGTTCCTCGCGACGCGTCTCGTCGTGATGACGCCGGGCCCCGGCCGCATTGCCGAAACCTTCGAGCTGCCGTTCGCGCGCCGCTACGTCGAATCGCGCGACGCGCGCGCGGTGAAATCGTCGCCGGATTTCATCGCGTGGCGCGAGCGGCTGATCGCGTATCTGCATCGCGACGAGGCGGTCGCGGAGCCGGCGTGATGCACGAGTTCGCGCGGCAGGGCGCGTCCGTCGGGCGTGGCCGGATCAGTACTTTGCACAGGCAGGACGACATGAGCACGCAGGATTCTTGGGCGGCCGATCGAGCGGCCGCGGGCTTCGGGCCGGACGGACGCGATACGCAGCGGCGCGACGTACCGCGTCCGGCGCGCGCCTCGCATCGCTACCGGTTGCCGGGGCAGGGGAGGACGGCCGGGCTCAGCGCGGCGACGGTCGCGGCGCTGGCCGTGCTGTGGTGGGTCGCGACGCATCTGCAGTGGCTGCCGCCGCTGTTCCTGCCCGCGCCGGAAGCGGTGTGGACCGCGTTCGTCGATGCGTGGCACGGCCGCATCCAGGGCGGCCTGCCGTTGTCCGATCATCTGTTGTGGAGCGCTGCCCGCGTGTTCGGTGCGTTCGCGCTCGCGACCGCGATCGGCGTGCCGGCCGGCATCCTGATGGGCGTGAGCCGCATCGCACGCGGCGTGCTCGATCCGCTGCTGGAGTTCTATCGGCCGCTGCCGCCGCTCGCGTATCTGCCGCTCGTCGTGATCTGGTTCGGCATCGACGAGACGGCGAAGCTCGTCGTGATCTTCCTCGCGTGCTTCGCGCCGATCGCGATGGCCGCGCGCGCCGGCGTGCGTGCGGCGACGGTCGAGCAGATCAACGCCGCGTATTCGCTCGGCGGCAGCTTCGCGCAGATCGTGCGCCACGTGGTGCTGCCGGCCGCGCTGCCGGAAATCCTCACGGGGCTGCGGATCGCGATCGGGTTCGGCTGGACGACGCTCGTCGCGGCCGAGATGGTCGCCGCGACGGCCGGGCTCGGGCAGATGGTGCTCAACGCATCGAGCTTCCTGCGCACCGACATCGTCGTGATGGGCATCCTGCTCATCGGTGCGATCGCGTGGCTGTTCGATCTGGCGATGCGCTGGGTCGAGCGGCGGGTGGTGCCGTGGAAGGGGCGCGGCTGACGTCATGCTGACGGCACGGGCGACGAGCACGTACGCGCCGCCCATGCCCGCCGCCCATGCCTGCCGCGCTCAATCCCCCATCGCCACGCCTTCCCGCCGCGGATCGGCCCCGCCGAACCACACCGTCTGCCCCTGCACGTTCAGCCGCTGGATTCCCTGCAGCCCCGAGTTCATCTCGACGACCTGCACGTCGTGCCCGCGGCCTTTCAGACCGTCGGCGAGCGCGTCCGATACGCGGCCGCGTTCGAGCTGCGTCGGCCCGTTCATCGACCCGAAATTCGGCAGCGCGATCGCCTGCTGCATCGTCATCCCCCAGTCGAGCACGCCGACCAGCGTCTTCGCGACGTGATTGATGATCGCGGGGCCGCCGGCCGAGCCGACGATCATCGTCACCTGCTTCGTCTTCTTGTCGAACACGAGTTCCGGCGACATCGCCGAGCGCGGGCGCTTGCCGGGCTGCACGCGGTTCGCGACCGGCCGGCCGTTGTCGGTCGACGCGAACGAGAAATCGGTGAGCTGGTTGTTCAGCATGAAGCCGCGCACCATCAGCCGCGAGCCGAACGCATCCTCGACGCTGGTCGTCATCGACAGCGCCTGCCCGTAGCGGTCGACGATCGCGATGTCGGAGGTCGACGGCAATTCGGGGCTGCGGTCGTCGGCCAGCGCGAGCGTCGCGCCTTGCGGCGTGCCGGCCTGCGCGACGCCCATGCTGGTGTCGCCGATCAGCCGCGCGCGCTGTGCGAGATAGGTCTTGTCGGTGAGGCTCGCCCAGTTGCCGCCGGGCAGCGGCACGAAATCGGGATCGGCCACGTAGCGTGCGCGGTCCGCATACGCGAGACGTCCGGCTTCGCTGAACAGGTGGGCGGCGAACGGCGTCGGCTCGTAGCCGACCGCGTTGCGCACCGGCTTCTGCGCGCCGATCTGCTGCCAGTCGGGCATCGCCTCGAGCATGCCGAGCATCTGCGCGATCGCGAGGCCGCCGGACGACGGCGGCGGCATCCCGCACACGACCGAGCGCCGGTAGTCGGCGCACAGCGGCGCGCGCACCTTCGGCTGGTAGCGCGCGAGATCCTGCAGCGACAGCAGCCCCGGGTTGGTCGGATGCTTGCGCACCTTCGCGACGATGTCGCGCGCGATCGCGCCGCTGTAGAACGCATTCGCGCCGCGGTCGGCGACCTGGCGCAGCACGGTCGCGAGCGCCGGGTTCTTCAGCACCGTGCCGGCGGTTTTCGGCGTGCCGTCGGCGTTGTAGAAGTACGCGCGGGCGGCCGGGTCGTTGTTCAGGTACTTGTCGTTCGCGATCAGCATCGCCAGGCGCGGGCTGATCGTGAAGCCGCGCTCGGCGAGCCGGATGGCCGGCTGGAACAGCCGGCGCCACGGCAGCTTGCCGTGCGCGCGGTGCGCGGCGTCGAGCATGCGCAGCACGCCCGGCGTGCCGACCGAGCGCCCGCCGACGACGCCTTCGTAGAAGCCCATCGGCTGGCCGGTCGGCCCGTAGAAGAGGCGCTCGGTCGCGGCGGCCGGCGCGGTTTCGCGGCCGTCGTACGCCTGCGTCGTCTTGCCGTCGAAGTACAGCATGAACGCGCCGCCGCCGATGCCCGACGATTGCGGCTCGACGAGCGCGAGCACCATCTGCGTCGCGATGGCCGCGTCGATCGCGGTGCCGCCCGCCTTCAGCATGTCGTAGCCGGCCTGCGTCGCGAGCGGATTCGCGGCCGCGATCATGAAGTGCTGCGAGGTCCAGCCCGGCTTGTCGGCCCACCCCGACGACAGTTCGGGCGCGTGAACGCCGGGCAGCGGGACGGCCGCGCCCGATGCGGCGGCGACCGGGACGACGGCGCCCGACGGCGCGGACGGGGACGTGCAGCCGGCGTTGAACGCGACGAGCGCGACGGCGGCGAGCAGCGTCCAGGGACGCGAATGCGGACGAATCCGGTCGAACATTGAACCCTCGGCAGCAGTGAATTCGAAGGAGACGGCGGCGTCGATGTTGACGTCGGCGCGGGCGCAACGGCGTTGCCCGCCCCGGCGCGCTATTGTCGCCGTGCGCCCGGCGGCTTGTCATCCGACAGGAAACCCTGACGCATCCCGCCGGGCCCGCCCCGGCCGGTCTTTCCGGCCTGTTCGAGGATGAACTCTATGAACGTCGACGTCGCGCGCGTGTGGTGGCGGTTCGGCATGTAGAGCATGTACATGTGGGTGCCGAAGATGCTCAGCCGGTACGCATCGAGCGACGTGACGACGGCGCCGTGCCGCAGGTCGTCCTGCATCACGTAGTCGGGCACGATGCCGACGCCGATGCCCGCGAGGATCGCCTGGCGCAGGAACAGGAAGTTCTCCGAAATCAGCGTCGGTTCGAGCAGCACCTCGTGGCGCTCGTCGCCGAGATACGCGGCGATCCGCAACTGCCGGCCCAGCACCGTCGCGGTGACGACCGGCGCGGCGGCCAGCGCGCCGAGGCTCGCGGGCATCCCGTGCGCGGCCGCGAACGCGGGCGACGCACACGCGATGTAGCGCACCGCGCCCATGTCGCGCGCGACGAGGTTCTGCGGCGGCTCGGACATCACGCGGATCGCGATGTCGACTTCGTCGCGCATCAGGTCTTCCACGCGATTCTCGAACACCACGTCGAGCACGATGCCCGGATGCAGCCGCTTGAACGCGAGCAGCCAGTCGGACATCACCATCTGCCCGTAGCCGCTCGGCACCGACAGCCGCACGCGGCCCTGCAGGTCCTGGCCGAGCGTCGTCACCGATTCCTGCGCGGCGAGCAGTTCGTTGCGGATGCGCCGGCCGTGCTCGTACAGCTTCAGTCCGATCTCGGTCGGCTCCATGCGCCGCGTCGTGCGCCGCACGAGCTGCTGCCCGATCGAGCGTTCGAGCTGGTTCAACCGGTAGCTGACGTTCGCCCGGCTCATCTTGAGCCGCTGCGCGGCCTTGCTCAGATTGCCGGCGTCGAGGATCTCGACGAGCAGCGTCAGCGCGTTCAGGTCCATGCGGGGTGTCTCCTGATCCGTCCCGTTTCCCGACCCGAAACGGTCGGGAACGGTCCGAAAGCATTCAGTGTCAAGTCAGACTTGACAGCTTGTAAAGGCCTGCGGGAATTGTCAATGAATCTCGATCAATCGAGAATCGCGTCATGCCCGGCGACCACGCCGGACCGTTGCCCGCGCCGCCCGGACCGGCTCGCGCACCGGCGCTGCGGGCCGGCTCGACCGGTTTGGGCCGCCCGGCGCACCGCACCACTGGAGACACGATGAATTCCACCGCTTCCCCCGCCAGCCCGACGGCCGGCACCGTCACGCGCGAACGGCGCGACAAGGTGCTCGTCGTCACGATCGACCATCCGCCCGTCAACGCGCTGTCCGCCGACGTGCGGCGCGGTCTCGCCGACGCGATCGACGCCGCGCAGGCCGACGACGCGATCCGCGCGGTGCTGATCGTCGGCGCCGGCCGCAACTTCATCGCGGGCGCCGACATCCGCGAATTCGGCAAGCCGCCCGTGCCGCCGTCGCTGCCCGACGTGTGCGAGCGGATCGAATCGGGCGCGAAGCCGGTCGTGGTCGCGCTGCACGGCGCGACGCTCGGCGGCGGCCTCGAGGTCGCGCTCGCCGCGCATTACCGGCTCGCGGTGCCCGGCGCGAAGCTCGGGCTGCCCGAAGTGACGCTGGGCCTGCTGCCCGGCGCGGGCGGCACGCAGCGCGCGCCCCGCCTGATCGGCGCGAAGGCCGCGCTCGACCTGATGCTGACCGGCCGCCATGCGAGCGCCGAGGAAGCGCTCGCGCTCGGCCTCGTCGATCGCATCGCGCACAGCGACGACACGCTTGCCGAAGGCCTCGCCTATGCGCAGGAACTCGTGTCGCTCGGCGCGCCGGTACGCCGCACGCGCGACGCGCAGGGCCTGGCCGATCGCGCGGCCGCGCAGGCCGCGATCGACGCGGCGCGCGCGGAATTACCGAAGAAGTCGCGCGGGCTCTTCTCGCCGGCGAAGATCGTCGACGCGGTCGAGGCCGCGCTCACGCAGTCGTTCGACGCGGGGATGACGTTCGAACGCAGCCTGTTCCTGCAGTGCCTCGACAGCCCGCAGCGCGCGGGCCTCGTGCATGCGTTCTTCGCGGAACGCGAAGCGGCGAAGGCGCCCGAGGCGCGGCGCGCGAGCGCGCGGCCGGTCGAGCGGATCGGCGTGGTCGGCGGCGGCACGATGGGCGCGGGCATCGCGGTCGCGGCGCTCGACGCCGGGTTGCCGGTGACGATGATCGAGCGCGACGACGCGTCGCTCGCGCGCGGCCGGGCGCACGTCGAGAAGGTGTACGACGGCCTCGTCGCGAAAGGGCGGATGACGCCGGCCGCGCACGCGGCGCGGCTCGCGCGCTTCAAGGGCAGCACGTCGTACGACGCGCTCGCGCAGGCCGACGTCGTGATCGAAGCCGTGTTCGAGGACATGGCCGTGAAGCAGGCGGTGTTCGCCGAACTCGCCCGCGTGTGCAAGCCGGGCGCGGTGCTCGCGACCAATACGTCGTATCTCGACATCGACGCACTTGCCGCGAGCATCGACCGGCCGGCCGACGTGATCGGCCTGCATTTCTTCTCGCCGGCCAACGTGATGAAGCTGCTCGAGATCGTCGTGCCGAAGCGCGTGAGCCCGGACGTCGTCGCGACCGCGTTCGCACTGGCGAAGCAACTGAAGAAGACGCCGGTGCGCGCGGGCGTGTGCGACGGCTTCATCGGCAACCGGATCCTCGCCGTCTATCGGACGGCTGCCGACTACCTGATGGAAGACGGCGCGTCGCCGTACCAGATCGATCGCGCGGTGCGCGAGTTCGGCTTCCCGATGGGCCCGTTCCAGGTGGTCGATCTCGCGGGCGGCGACATCGGCTGGGCGACCCGCAAGCGCCGCGCGGCGACGCGCGATCCGAACGCGCGCTACGTGGAGATTTCCGACCGGCTGTGCGAGCGCGGCTGGTTCGGGCAGAAGACCGGCCGCGGCTACTACCTGTATCCGGACGGCGCGCGCGTCGGCACGCCCGATCCGGAAGTCGACGCGATCGTCGCGGAAGAACGCGCGAAGAAGGGCGTCACGCCGCGCACGTTCGCCGATGAAGACATCCTGCGCCGCTATCTCGCCGCGATGATCAACGAAGGCGCGAACGTCGTGCACGAGCAGATCGCGCTGCGCCCGCTCGACGTCGACGCGGTGTTCCTGTACGGCTACGGCTTCCCGCGCTATCGCGGCGGCCCGATGCACTACGCGGACACGGTCGGCCTCGCGAACGTGCTCGCCGATATCCGCTCATTCGCAAAGGAAGATCCGCTGTTCTGGAAGCCGTCGCCGCTGCTCGTCGATCTCGTCGCGCGCGGCGCGGATTTCGCGAGCCTGAACCGCATCGACTGAACGCCCACCGCATTCGCAACGGACCCACGATGGACCTCGATTTCACTCCCGAAGAGGAAGCGTTCCGCACGGAAGTGCAACGCTTCCTGCAAGCCGAACTGCCCGAGCGCACCGCGCGCAAGGTGAAGGGCGGCCTGCACCTGACGCGCGACGACATGCGCGAATGGCATGCGACACTCAACGCGCGCGGCTGGCTCGCGAGCCACTGGCCGCGCGAATACGGCGGCCCCGGCTGGAGCGTCGCGCAGAAGTTCCTGTTCGACAACGAATGCGCGCTCGCCGGCGCGCCGCGCATCGTGCCGTTCGGCGTGAACATGCTCGGCCCCGTGCTGATCAAGTACGGCAGCGAAGCGCAGAAGCGCCGCTGGCTGCCGCGCATTCTCGACGGTACCGACTGGTGGTGCCAGGGTTATTCGGAGCCGGGCGCCGGCTCCGATCTCGCGGCGGTGAAGACGAGCGCGGTGCGCGATGGCGATCACTACGTCGTGAACGGCCAGAAGACGTGGACCACGCTCGGCCACTACGCGAACATGATCTTCTGCCTCGTGCGCACCGCGACGGACGTACGCAAGCAGGAAGGCATCAGCTTTGTGCTGATCGACATGAACACGCCAGGCGTCGAGGTCCGCCCGATCATCACGCTCGACGGGGAGCACGAGGTGAACGAGGTGTTCTTCACCGACGTGCGCGTGCCGGTGGAAAACCTGGTCGGCGAAGAGAACCGCGGCTGGACCTACGCGAAATACCTGCTCACGTACGAGCGCACCAACATCGCCGGAATCGGCTTCTCGACCGCCGCGCTCGACCGGCTGCGCGCGGTGGCCGCGAAGGTCACGAAGAACGGCCGGCCGCTTGCCGACGATCCGTTCTTCGCCGCGCGGCTCGCCCGTGTCGAGATCGAACTCGAAAACATGCGCACGACCAACCTGCGCGTGTTGGCCGCGGTCGCGGGCGGCGGCGTGCCGGGCGCGGAAAGCTCGATGCTGAAGATCCGCGGCACGCAGATCCGCCAGGAGATCACCGCGCTGATGCGGCGCGCGATGGGGCCGTACGCGCAGCCGTTCGTCGACGACGCGCTCGACGCCGATTACGACGGCGAACCGGTCGGCCCCGACGAAGCCGCGAGCGCCGCGCAGCAGTACTTCAACAACCGCAAGCTGTCGATCTTCGGCGGCTCGAACGAGATCCAGAAGAACATCATCGCGAAGATGATGCTCGGGCTGTAAGAGGGACGCGACGATGGATTTCCAGCACACAGAAGACCGCCGGATGCTGGCGGACACGTTGAACCGCTTCATCGCCGAACAGTACGCGTTCCCGGTGCGCGACCGCATCGCGCAGTCGGCCGAAGGCTTCGACCGCGCGATGTGGCGGCGCTTCGCCGAACTCGGCACGGTCGGCGCGCTGTTCGCCGAAGCCGACGGCGGCTTCGGCGGCGCGGGCTTCGACATCGCCGTGGTGTTCGAATGCCTCGGGCGCGGGCTCGTCGTCGAGCCGTTCCTCGGCGCGCTGCTCGCGGGCCGGGCGCTCGCGCTCGCCGGCGGCGATGCGCATCGCGACCGGCTCGCCGCGCTGATCGACGGCAGCGCGAGCGCCGCGTTCGCGCACGACGAACCGGGCTCGCATTACGAACCGACGACGGTGCGCACGCGCGCCGAACGTTCGGGCGACGGCTGGGTGCTGACGGGCGCGAAGGGCGTCGTCGACCAGGCCGCGCAGGCGGCGTTCTTCGTCGTCAGTGCGCGCGTGTCGGGCAACGACGACGACGCGGCCGGCATCGGCCTGTTCGTCGTGCCGGCCGATGCGCCGGGCGTGTCGCTGCGCGATTACAGGAAGATCGACGGCGGCCGCGCGGCCGAAGTGCGCTTCGAGCGCGTCGCGCTGCCGGCCGATGCCGCGCTCGGCGCGCCGGATGCGCACGACGGCGAAGCGGGCGCCGCGCTGCTCGAACGCGTGCTCGGCTACGGGCTGCTCGCGCTGTCGGCGGAAGCGCTCGGCGCGATGGACGTCGCAAAGGCGCACACGCTCGACTATCTGCGCACGCGCAAGCAGTTCGGGTTGCCGCTCGGCAGCTTCCAGGCGCTGCAGCACCGGATGGCCGACCTGCTGCTCGAAGTCGAGCAGGCGCGCTCGGCGGTGATCAACGCGGCCGCACAGCTCGATGCGCCGCGCACGGTGCGCGAGCACGCGCTCGCGGCGGCCAAGTACACCATCGGCCGGATCGGCACGCTGGTCGCCGAGGAGAGCATCCAGCTGCACGGCGGGATCGGGATGACGTGGGAGCTGCCGCTGTCGCATTACGCGAAGCGGCTCGTGATGATCGATCACCAGCTCGGCGACGAGGATCACCATCTCGCGCGCTACATCGCGCTGTCGAAACAATAAAGTCGAACGACGCGAATGGAGGAGACAAGGATGACGAACGAATCGTGCGCGTTGCCGCTCGCCGGCGTGAAGGTGCTCGATTTCTCGCGCGTGCTGGCAGGCCCGTGGTGCGCGATGGTGCTTGCCGATTTCGGCGCGGAAGTGATCAAGGTCGAGCATCCGGCGCGCGGCGACGATACGCGCGACTGGGGGCTGCGGATCGGCGACACCGAGACCACCTATTTCAACAGCGTGAATCGCAGCAAGCGGTCGATCTGCGTCGACCTGCAGACGGAAGCCGGCCAGCGCATCGCGCGCGAGCTGGCCGCGCAGGCCGACGTGGTGCTCCACAACTTCAAGTGCGGCGGCGCGGAGAAGCTCGGGCTCGGCTACGACGCGCTGGCCGAACTGAATCCGCGGCTCGTGCATTGCGCGATCTCCGGCTACGACCGCTCGGGCCCGGAGGCCGCGCGGCCCGGCTACGACCTCGTCGTCCAAGGCGAAGCAGGGCTGATGGCGCTGAATGGCGAGGCCGGCCAGCCGCCGTTGAAATTCGGCGTCGCGGCGGTCGACCTGTTCACCGGCATGTATTCGGCGCAGGCGATCCTCGCCGCGTTGTACGAGCGCCAGGCGACCGGGCGTGGGCGGCGCATCGAGATGGCGCTGTTCGACTGCGGGCTGATGATCACCGCGTACTACGGGCTCGACGCGCTGCTGATGGGCGAGGACCCGCCGCGCTACGGCAACGCGCATCCGTCGATCGTGCCGTACGGCGTGTTCGACGCGGCCGACGGCCCGCTCGTGATCACGGTCGGCAACAACACGCAGTTCGCACGCTTTTGCGACGCGATCGGGCGGCCCGATCTCGCGGCCGACGAACGCTACAGGACCAACCTCGGCCGCTCGGAGAATCGTGCCGACCTGCTGCCCGAGATTCGTCGCGAACTCGCGCGCCGGTCGCGCGCGACGCTGCTGGCGGCGCTCGCCGATGCGGGCATTCCGTGCGGCGAAGTGCTCGGATTGCACGAAGCGCTGACGTCCGAACGCGCGACCCGCGCCGGGCTCGTCACGCGGCAGCCGCATCCGGTCGCGGGCGGCGTCGACGTGCTCGCGCCGCCGTACCGCTTCGACGGCGCGCGGCTGCCGGTGCGCGGCGCGCCGCCGGTGCTCGGCGCCGATACGGAGGCGGTGCTCGGTGGCTGGCTCGGGATGTCGGCGGAGGACGTCGCGCGGCTGCGGGCGGATCGCGTCGTGTAGATCGCTTGTTCCGCCGCGGCGCGGGCGGTGAGTCGACGCGCGCCGACCATTCCACACTACATCGCTCGCCATGACGAGCCGGCTTGCCCTGCGGGGACCTGAGCAGGCGCTGAGGCGCCAACTCGGGGCGACCGCAAAGCATGGGACCAGGGTAAGCGCTAAAGCGCTAACTCTGGTCGACCGCAAAGCATGGGACCAGAGTAAGCGCTGAAGCGCTAACTCTGGTCGACCGCGAAGCATGGGACCAGAGTAAGCGCTAAAGCGCTAACTCTGGTCGACACAGGAGACACCATGGAGCTTTCCGTCATCGAATCGGTCACGGCGCGCCGCGACTACCAGCAACTCGTGCGGGCGCGGCGCCGCTTCAGCTTCACGCTGACCGCGCTGATGATCGCCACGTACTACGGCTTCATCCTGCTCGTCGCGCTCGCGCCGCACGTGCTCGCCGCGCCGCTGTACCGCGGCGCGACAACGACGGTCGGGATCGCCGCGGGCGTCGCGATCATCCTGGTCGCGATCGGCCTGACCGCGTGCTACGTGCTGCGCGCGAACCGTGCGTTCGACCGCCGCGTCGACGCGATCCTGCAACGTCCGTGACGGAGCCCGACATGCGATTCATTTCGAGCGCGCCCGGCGCGCTGGGCATCCTCGTTTCCGTCGTTTCCTCCACCGCCCATGCGACCGGCGTCGCCGGCCCGATGCCCGACAAGGTCGAGCTGAACCCGGTCGCGATCGCGATGTTCTTCGCGTTCGTGTTCGCGACGCTCGCGCTCACCCGCTGGGCCGCGCGCCGCACGCGCTCGACGCGCGACTTCTACACGGCCGGCGGCGGCATTACCGGGCTGCAGAACGGGCTCGCGATCGCCGGCGACTACATGTCGGCCGCGTCGTTCCTCGGTCTGTCCGGCATGGTGTTCATGTTCGGCTTCGACGGGTTGATCTACTCGATCGGTTTCCTGGTCGGCTGGCCGTTCGTGATGTTCCTGATCGCCGAACCGCTGCGCAACCTCGGCAAGTTCACGTTCGTCGACGTCGTCGCGTACCGCTTCGCGCAGCGGCCGATCCGGCTGCTGACCTCGGCGAACGCGCTGACGATCGTCGTGCTGTACCTCGTCGTGCAGATGGTCGGCGCGGGCAAGCTGATCCAGCTGCTGTTCGGGCTGTCGTACGGCACGGCCGAGCTGATCGTCGGCGTGCTGATGGTCGTCTACGTGTTCTTCGGCGGGATGACCGCGACTACCTGGGTGCAGGTGATCAAGGCCGTGCTGCTGCTCGCCGGCGCGACGCTGCTCGCGTGGCTCGCGCTCGGCGAATTCGGCTTCAGCATCGACGCGATGTTCCGCCGCGCGGTGGCCGTGCATCCGGGCGCGCTGTCGATCATGGGGCCCGGCAAGCTGATCCGCGACCCGGCCAACGCGCTGTCGCTCGGCATCGCGCTGATGTTCGGCACGGCCGGCTTCCCGCACATCCTGATGCGTTTCTTCACGGTGCCGAACGCGAAGGAGGCGCGCAAGTCGGTGCTCTACGCGACCGGCTTCATCGGCTACTTCTACCTGCTGACCTTCGTGATCGGCTTCTCGGCGATCGTGCTGCTCGCGCAGCATCCGGAATTCTTCCGGCTCGGCGCGAACGGCACGTTCAACCTGACGCACGACCTGCTCGGCGGCTCGAACATGGTCGCGGTGAAGCTCGCGCAGGCGGTGGGCGGCAACTGGTTCTACGGTTTCATCGCGGCGGTCACGTTCGCGACGATCCTCGCGGTGGTCGCGGGCCTGACGCTCGCCGGCGCGACGACGATCTCGCACGACCTGTATGCGCAGATGTGGGCGCGCGGCAAGCCCGACGAACGGCTCGAGATGCGCATCTCGCGCGCCGCGACGATCGGGCTGTCGGCCGTCGCGATCGCGCTGTCGATCCTGTTCGAGCACGTGAACGTCGCGTTCATGGTCGGGCTCGTCGCGGCGGTGGCCGCGAGCGCCAATTTCCCGGTGCTCGCGATGTCGATCTTCTGGCGCGGGATGACCACGCGCGGCGCGGTGCTCGGCGGCGGCCTCGGCCTCGTGTCGGCGGTCGCGCTCACGGTGCTGTCGAAGTCGGTGTGGGTCGACGTGCTGCACCACGCGCATGCGGCGGTCTTCCTCGACAACCCGGCGCTCGTGTCCGTGCCGCTCGCGTTCGTGGGGATCGTGGTCGGCTCGCTCGCGGATCGCGGCGAGCGCGCCCGCCGCGAGCGCGATGCGTTCGCGCAGCAGGAGTTCTACGCGCAGACGGGCGTGCTGGCCAGCCGGGCCGTGCAGCACTGATTCGTCCGATGAAACGATGCGTCCGTCCGGATCGCCGGACGGATATTTTCCGGAAATCCGGAATCCCGGATTTCCTTGCCTGCCGCATTATGAGAAATACAATGAAAACAACGGCTTGAGGGGTTCCGGAAACCTGGCATCGACCTTGCGATATAAAACGCACGGCCATCCCCCCGGCCGAACTACTACAGCAAGCAAGGAGACAACCGATGACCGCTGCCTTCCTCCCCCTCCGGACGTCCTGAGGCATCGCTTGTTGCGGCACGGCAGCCGCGCGGGCGAATGCCTTTCCCCTGAGACATTCGCCTGCGCGCGTGACGCCGTTTCCACGGCTCATCTACTTCAGCAGGAACCATCGTGAAGAAGAAACCCTTCTACAAAGTGCTCTATGTGCAGGTGATTTTCGCCATCATCGTCGGCGTGATCCTCGGCCACTTCTACCCGTCGATCGCCACCGACATGAAGCCGCTCGGCGACGGCTTCATCAAGCTGATCAAGATGGTGATCGGGCCGATCATCTTCTGTACGGTCGTCACCGGCATCGCCGGCATGGAGGACATGAAGAAGGTCGGCCGCGTCGGCGGCAAGGCGCTGCTGTATTTCGAGATCGTGTCGACCTTCGCGCTGCTGCTCGGCCTCGCGGCCACGCACCTGCTGCGCCCGGGCGTCGGCTTCAACATCGATCCGGCGACGCTCGACGGCAAGGCCGTCGCGTCGTACGCGGCGAAGGCGCACGGGCAGTCGACGGTCGACTTCCTGATGCACATCATCCCGAACACGATGGTCGATGCGTTCGCGCAGGGTGAAATCCTGCAGATCCTGCTGATCGCGCTGCTGTTCGGCAGCGTGCTCGCGCACCTCGGCGAGCGCGGCAAGGTCGTGACCGACTTCATCGACGGCTTGACGCGCGTGCTGTTCGGCATCGTGCACATCGTCACGAAGCTGGCCCCGATCGGCGCGTTCGGCGCGATGGCGTTCACGATCGGCAAGTACGGCGTCGGCTCGCTGGTGCCGCTGCTCAAGCTGATCGGCACGTTCTATCTGACGTCGGTCGTGTTCGTGCTGGTCGTGCTCGGCGCGATCGCGCGCTTCACCGGCTTCTCGATCATCCGCTTCGTGTCGTACATCAAGGAAGAGCTGCTGATCGTGCTCGGCACGAGTTCGTCGGAAGCCGCGCTGCCGCAGCTGATGGAAAAGCTCGAGAAGGCCGGCTGCTCGCGTTCGGTCGTCGGCCTCGTCGTGCCGACCGGCTATTCGTTCAACCTCGACGGCACCAACATCTACATGACGATGGCCGTGCTGTTCATCGCGCAGGCGACCAACATCGAGCTGACGTGGATGCAGCAGCTCACGCTGCTGGCCGTCGCGATGCTCACGTCGAAGGGCGCGAGCGGCGTGACCGGCGCGGGCTTCATCACGCTCGCCGCGACGCTGGCCGTCGTGCCGACGATCCCGCTGTCGGGCATGGTGCTGATCCTCGGCATCGACCGCTTCATGAGCGAATGCCGTGCGCTGACCAACATCGTCGGCAACGGCGTGGCGACCGTCGTCGTGTCGGCATGGGAGAAGGAGCTCGACCGCAACAAGCTGCGCCAGGCGCTGAAGGGCGGCGGCGAAGTCGCGCCGACCGAGAAGACGGCCGGCGTCTGACCCGATGAGCGAGCAGGCGGCGGCACGGCCGGCCGGCCGTGCGACCCGCGGCGGCCGGGGTATCGACGAGCAGGCCTATGACACAATAGGCGATCCGCATCGCCAGGAAGCCTCGACCGTGACGCGCCGCCTGCTCATCCTCGTCGTGCTCGCCGCCGCGCTCGTCGCGGCGTGCGCGCTCACGTGGACGGTCACCTGGCAGCGCGGCGTCGCCGAACTGCAGCGCAATGCCGCGGTGCGCGTCGACCGCACCACCAACGCGCTCAAGAGCACGCTCGACCGCTACGAATCGCTGCCTTATCTGCTCGGCAGCCATCCGTACGTGCAGGATCTGCTCGCCGAGCCGAAGCGCGGCGACTATACCGCCCGCGTCAACCGCTATCTCGAAGACCTCAACGAGCACGCGCACGCGACCGTCACCTACGTGATCGGCGCGGACGGCCTGTGCGTCGCCGCCAGCAACTGGCGCGCGCCCGACAGCTTCGTCGGCATCGAATACCGGTTCCGCCCGTATTTCCTCGATGCGATGAACGGCCGGGTCGGCCGCTTCTTCGGGATCGGCACGATCTCGCGCGATCCCGGCTACTACATCTCGCAACCGGTGTGGCACGACGGCAAGATCGCGGGCGTCGTCGTCGTGAAGCTCAACCTCGAATGGTTCCAGGGCGCCGATGCGTCCGAGCCGCTCGTCGTCGTGGACGATCACGGCGTCGTGTTCCTGTCGTCCGTGCCCGCGTGGAAGTACCACACGCTGCGCCCGCTCACGGGCCCGGTCGCCGCGTCGATCTACGAAACACGCCAGTACGCGCGGCAACCGGTCACGCCGCTGCCGCTGCGCGTCGAGCAGACGCTCGGCGCCGATGCGGAAATCGTGCGGCTGGGCGCCGGCCGGCGCGCGCCGCGCTTTCTCGCCAGCAAGCGGCGGATCGGCGAGCCCGACTGGCAGCTCGTCACGCTCGCGCCGATCGCGCCGATCGATGCCGATGCGCGCAACGCGACGATCGTCACCGGCTTCGGCTTCGTGTCGGTCGCGCTGCTCGCGTTCTACTGGCGGATGCGCCGTGCCCGCGTGCGCGAGATGATCCGCGGCCGCGCGCTGCTGCAACAGGCGTACGCAGAGCTGAACCGGCGCGTCGAGGAGCGTACGGCCGATTTGTCTGAAGCGAACGAGCAGTTGCAGAAGGAGGTCGGCGACCGGATCCGCGCGGAGCAGGAGCTGCGCGCCGCGCACGACGAACTGATCCAGGCGAGCAAGCTCGCCGCGCTCGGCCAGATGGCGGCCGGCATCACGCATGAACTGAACCAGCCGCTCGCGGCGCTGCGCAGCTTCTCCGACAACACGCGCGTGCTGCTCGATCGCGGCGAGCAGGCGGCCGCGCGCGAGAATCTCGAGGCGATCGCCGCGCTCACCGAACGGATGGGCAAGATCACGAACCAGCTGAAGCTGTTCGTCGGCCGCGCGAAGCCGCGCAACGAGCAGGCGCTCGTCGTGCGTGCGCTGCGCAGCGTGCTGTCGCTGCTCGACGAACGCCTGCGCGGCGTCGCGCTCACGCTGACGCTGCAGGACGCGACCGTCTCGCCCGCGCTGGACGCGCCGCTCGATCTGGCGCGAGACTATCCGGAACTCGTCGCGCGCTGCGAGGACCTGCGCCTCGAACAGGTGCTGATCAACCTGCTCGGCAACGCGCTCGATGCGGTGGCCGGCGTCGCGGCGCCGGCCATCGAGGTGACGATCGCGGTGTCGGTCGCGACGCTCGCGGTCGAGGTGCGCGACAACGGCTCCGGCATCGCGCCCGATCTGCTGCCGCGCCTGTTCGAGCCGTTCTTCACGACCAAGGAAATGGGGCGCGGGCTCGGGCTCGGCCTCGCGATCTCGTCGTCGATCGCGAGCGACGCGGGCGGCGCGCTGACCGCACGCAACGCCCCGTCGGGCGGCGCGCTGTTCGTCTTGACGCTGCGGCGCGCCCGCACGCATCATCCGGACTCCGTGTCCGAGCCGGCGGGCTCGCACTAGCGTGAGCAGGCCCGGTCGGCGAACGACCGGCATCAACGAGAGCCGCGCGCGCCGCGGTCTGTCAGGAGCAAGTGACCAAGATGGCCAACCGGCTGCAAGTGATCTATATCGAAGACGATGCGCTCGTGCGCCGGGCGAGCGTGCAGAGCCTTCAACTGGCGGGCTTCGACGTCGCCGGGTTCGAATCGGCCGAGGCGGCCGAGAAGGCGATCGTCGCGGAGACCGCCGGCGCGATCGTCAGCGACATCCGGCTGCCCGGCGCGAGCGGGCTCGACGTGCTCGCCCAGTGCCGCGAGCGCGTGCCGGACGTGCCGGTGATCCTCGTCACCGGGCACGGCGACATTTCGATGGCCGTGCAGGCGATGCGCGACGGCGCGTACGACTTCATCGAAAAGCCGTTCGCGGCGGAGCGCCTGATCGAGACGGTGCGCCGCGCGCTCGAGCGCCGCGAGCTCGTGCTCGAGAACCACGCGCTGCGGCGCGAGCTGGCCGGACAGAACGTCGTCGCGCCGCGCATCATCGGCCGCAGCCCCGCGATCGAGCAGGTGCGAAAATTGATCGCGAACGTCGCGCCGACCGACGCGTCGGTGCTGATCAACGGCGACACGGGCGCCGGCAAGGAGCTGATCGCGCGCAGCCTGCACGAGCTGTCGCCGCGCCACGACAAGCCGTTCATCGCGGTGAATTGCGGCGCGCTGCCCGAGCCGATGTTCGAATCGGAGATGTTCGGCTACGAGCCCGGTGCGTTCACCGGGGCCGCGAAGCGGCGCGTCGGCAAGCTCGAATACGCGTCCGGCGGCACGCTGTTCCTCGACGAAATCGAAAGCATGCCGCTCGCGCTGCAGGTGAAGCTGCTGCGCGTGCTGCAGGACGGCGTGCTCGAGCGGCTCGGCTCGAACCAGCCGATCCGCGTGAACTGCCGCGTGGTCGCGGCCGCGAAAGGCGACATGAGCGAGCTCGTCGCGGCCGGCACGTTCCGGCGCGACCTGCTGTACCGGCTCAACGTCGTGACGATCGCGCTGCCGCCGCTCGCCGAGCGCCGCGAGGACATCGTGCCGCTGTTCGAGCATTTCATGCTCGATGCGGCCGTGCGCTACGGGCGGCCCGCGCCGGTGCTGACCGACCGGCAGCGCGCGAGCCTGATGCAGCGCGACTGGCCGGGCAACGTGCGCGAGCTGCGCAACGCGGCCGACCGCTTCGTGCTCGGCGTGGCCGACATGCCGCAGGAAACGGGCGCGGGCGACGACGCCGACAACGACCAGACGCTGAAGGAGCGCATCGAGCAGTTCGAGCGCGCGGTGATCGCCGAGGCGCTGAACCAGACGGGCGGCGCGGTCGCGGCGACGGCCGACCGGCTGCATGTGGGCAAGGCGACGCTGTACGAGAAGATGAAGCGCTACGGGCTGTCGGCGAAAGGCGAAACCGAGCGCTGAAAAGCAAACGGACCGCAGTGCGGTCCGTTTCGCGGAGCAGGGCGCGGCGTGCGGCCCTTCTAGCGGGATCCGGCGGCGCTCAGGCCGCGTTGCCGTCGAGCGCCTTCTTGAGCAGCGCGTCGAGTTCCGCGAATTGCGGCGCGCCGACGTAGCGCTTCAGGATCTTGCCGTCCTTGTCGACGACGAAGGTCGTCGGCGTGAGCTGCACGTTGCCGAACTGCTTCGCGACGCTGCCGTCGTCGAGCGCGACCTTGAACGGCAACTGGCGCGTCTGCGCGTAGTTCGCGACGTACATCGGCGGATCGTAGTTCATCGCGACCGCGACGAATTCGAGCCCCTGCCCCTTGAAGCGATTGTAGGTATCGACCATCTGCGGCATTTCCTGCATGCAGGTCGCGCAGCTCGTCGCCCAGAAGTTCACGAGATAGACCTTGCCCTTCAGGTCGCCGGCGGTCGAGACTTTCTGGCCCGACAGCAGCGTGAAGGTCGCGTCCGGCACGCTGGACTTGCCGTTGAACGCGAAGAAGCCGGCGACGGCGATCGCCGCGACGACGGCGGCCGCGACGAGGTAGCGGACGGGGCCGGTGCTGCGGCGGGCGGGAGGCGTGGTGTTCATCTGGTGCTCTCGGAGTCGATGACGCGGATCGATGCAAAGGACGTCGAAATCGACGTCGAAATTCGGCGCTCATTTTAGCGCGAATGCGGCGTATGCATCGGCCGCCGCCGCGCATCCCCGATTTCAGGTTCGGCGGATAATGCGCGTTTTGCCTGCCGCGATCCACGCCATGCCGAAGGAAGTCACCGATTCGTTGCGCCCCCTTTTTCGCCCGCTGCGGCACTTCGCCGCGCTGGCCTGCGTGAGCGCGGCGCTGGCCGCGTGCTCGCCGTCGTACGACTGGCGCACGCTGCACAACGACGCCGGCTATACGATCGATCTGCCGGCGAAGCCGACCGTCGAGGAGCAACCGGTGGCGCTCGGCGGTACGTCGATGCCGATGCGGATGCAGGCCGCGCACGTCGACGGCGCGGTATTCGCGGTCGGCACGCTGACGTTGCCCGACGACCGCGACGACACGCGGCGCACGGCGCTCGAATTCCTGCGCGCGGGACTGTCGCGCAACCTCGAAGGCGCGCCGCAGACGGCATCGGTGCCGGTGCCGCTCGCCGCCGGCGGCGCGGTGAACGGGCTCGAGCTCCGCATCGCGGGCGCGGCCGCCGGCGGCGATCGCGCGCGCAAGACGATCGTCGCGCGGCTCGCCGCGCGCGGCCGGCACGCGTACCAGGCTGTCGTGATCGCCGACGGCCCGCTCGCGCAGGAGCAGCTCGACCAGTTTTTCGGCTCGTTCAAACTCGATTGACGACGGCCGGCGAGGGCGCTCAGACACGCCGTGACAACTGAAAGTTCATTCGCAGCTTTCGACGCTAATCGCCGGATTTTGCGAAGGTTTTTCGACTATCCACAGCGCATGTGGATAACTTTGTTGAAAAGTACTGCGTATTGCCCGCGCAGCCGCGCCGGACGGCCTTCCGGCCCGTTTGGTCGCTCGTGTGCCGTTTGAGAAAAATCAATCAAAACAACGGGATACAAATTCCGTCCGGCAAAGGCCGCGGGAAGCCGCGACCCGGGGCCGGATTCGCGGAATTGTGCATAAGTCAAGTCTTGACAGCCTGATTTTGTCCTCCCAGCGCGCTCACAGCGCCGTCAGCGCGCGCCGGTAGCGGATCGCCTCGGCGATCTGCGCGGCCGTCGGCAGCGGGTCGCCGGCCAGGTCGGCGATCGTCCGCGCGACTTTCAGCACGCGGAAATACGCGCGCGCCGACCAGCCGAAGCGCTCGCCGGCCTCGCGCAGCAACCGCTCGCCTTCGTCGGTCGGCCGGCACAGGTCGTCGGTTTCGCGGCCGCTCAGCATGTGATTCGTCTTGCCCTGCCGCTCGAGCTGCAGCGCGCGCGCCTGCGCGACCCGGGCGGCCACCGCCGCGCTCGGCTCGCCGGGCGCCGTCGCGCGCGACGCGAGTTCGGCCGGCGACAGCGCGGGCAGGTCGATCTGGATGTCGATGCGGTCGAGCAGCGGCCCCGACAGCTTGCGCAGATAGCGGGCGGCCACGTCCGGCGAGCAGCGGCAGCGGCCGGACGGATCGCCGTGCCAGCCGCACGGGCACGGGTTCATCGCGGCGATCAGCTGGCACGCGGCGGGGAAGTCGGCCTGCTGGGCCGCGCGCGAGATCGTGATGCGGCCGGCTTCGAGCGGCTCGCGCAGCATTTCCAGCACGTGCCGGTCGAATTCCGGCAGCTCGTCGAGAAACAGCACGCCGAGGTGCGCGAGCGTGATTTCGCCCGGCTGCGGTGGATTGCGGCCGCCCACCAGCGCGGCGGCGCTCGACGAGTGATGCGGCGAACGGAACGGCCGGCGGCGCCACTGCGCGGGCGAGAAGCCGAGCCGGCTCGCGGACAGCAGCGCGGCCGAGGTCAGCGCCTCGTCGTCGGTCAGCGGCGGCAATAGCCCGGCGAGGCGCGCGGCCAGCATCGACTTGCCGGCCCCGGGCGGGCCGACCATCAGCATGTGATGGCCGCCCGCGGCGGCGACTTCCAGCGCGCGCCGCGCGCCGCGCTGGCCGACGACGTCCGCGAGATCAGGTACGGCGGGCGTCGGCAGGCCGTCGAGACAGGGCGCCGCGACCGGCGCGAGCCGGCCGTCCGGCGCATCGGCGAGGTGCGCGCACAGCGCGGGCAGGTCGCGCGCACCGAATACGGTCACGCCCGGCACGAGCGCGGCCTCGGCGGCGCTGTCGAGCGGCAGGTACAGCTCGGGCGGACGCGATGTCGCGACGGAATCGCGCGGTGCGCCGGCATCCAGGCCCGCGCCGCCTGCGACACCCGCGCCGGATGCGTCCGCCCGCCAGTCCCGCGCGACGCCGCACGCCATCGCGAACGCGCCGCGCATCGGCCGCAGCGCGCCGGTCAGCGACAGCTCGCCCGCGAATTCGCGGCCGGCCAGCGCGTCGGCGGGGATCTGGCCGTTCGCGGCGAGGATGCCGAGCGCGATCGGCAGGTCGAAGCGGCCGGATTCCTTCGGCAGGTCGGCGGGCGCCAGATTGACTGTGATGCGGCGCACCGGGAATTCGAATCCGCAGTTCTGCAGCGCGGCGCGTACGCGCTCGCGGCTTTCGCGGACTTCGAGATCGGGCAGGCCGACGATCGAGAACGACGGCAACCCGTTGGCGAGATGGACTTCGACGGTGACGTCCGGCGCGCGGCCGGAGGCGGGCGCGCGACTGCGCACCACGGCGAGCGACATGGCGAGGCTCCTGCATGACAGGCGGCGACGGCCGTTCGGGGCCGCATGCCGCGGGAATCGGAGAAATCGGTGCGCGCTTGCCGGCGTGGCGCGGGGAAAGAACGAGGTGTTGCGAACGACGAACAGCGAAGAGCGATGGACAGCGAAGAGCGGGGTGCTGCGAAGAGCGATGGACTACGAAGAGCGGAGGGTGCTGCGAAGAACGACGGACGACGAAGAGCGGAGGAAGGTGGCGGGCGCGGGCCGCACGAGGCGGCCCGCGCCCGGACCTTGCTGCCGGGTGGACGTCAGGCCTGCGGGGCGGCGAGCTTCTGCTCGAGTTCCGCGACGCGCTTTTCCAGTTCATCGAGGCGCACGCGGGTGCGGGCGAGCACCTGTGCCTGGGTGTCGAATTCCTCGCGCGTGACGAGGTCGAGCTTCGAGAAGCCTTGCGACAGCATGGCCTTCACGTTGCGCTCGACGTCCTTGGCCGGCGAGTTTTTCAGCAAATCGCTGACGCGCGACTGCAGATCGTTGAAAACGTCGCTGGGTTGCTTCATGTGATTCCCCTTCTTTGCACAAAAAATGTGCATCTTCAGTTGCGTACGTGCCCATGATGCACGCATGACCGGAAATGGTGCGCGCGGGGCGCAAATTCCGGGCATGGCGCCCGCATGGGTGAATGGCCCGGCGATCCGGGACGTGCGTGCACTCTAGCAACGATCCTTTCGCCGCGCCAGCAAACCGGCCGATGTTGGCCATTCGGCCGGGCTCTGGCGCCTTACACCGCAAGATATGACCCCGTTCCGGAGCCCTTCGAGACGGTGTTCGGGCAAACATGGCATGCGAGTTGCTGAGAAGAGTCCGTCACAACATTCCAACTCTATTCGACGGGACAACCCAGCGAGAGGACTTCATGAAACTCATTACCGCAATCATCAAGCCGTTCAAGCTCGATGAGACGCGCGAAGCGCTGTCGGCGCTTGGCGTCTCGGGCATCACGGTGACGGAGGTGAAAGGGTTCGGGCGCCAGAAGGGGCATACCGAGCTGTACCGCGGCGCCGAATACGTGGTCGATTTCCTGCCGAAGATGAAGATCGAGGCGGCCGTGTCCGACGATCTCGTGGACCAGGCGGTGGAAGCGATCGAGCGGGCCGCGCGCACGGGCAAGATCGGCGACGGCAAGATCTTCGTCACGCCGATCGAACAAGTGATCCGGATTCGCACCGGGGAGACAGGCGCGGACGCGCTGTAACAGAACAGACAAGACAAGCGACAAGAGGAAACCCAAGATGCGCAAACTTCTGATGTCCCTGCTGATGGCCGGCTCGCTGATCGCGGCCGGCGTCGGTTCCGCGCTCGCGGACGACGCGGCGTCCGCCGCGGCTGCTTCGGCGCCCGCCGCCGCTGCTTCCGACGCATCGGCCGCCGCCGCACCGGCCGCTTCGGCGCCGGCTGCCGACGCATCCGCCACCGCCGCCGCACCGGCTTCGGGCACGGCTGCCGCCGCCGCGTCCGCGCCGGCCGCACCGGCCGCGCCGACGGCCCCGTTCTCGGTCGATTCGTCGAAGATCAGCGCGGGCGACACCGCGTGGATGCTGACGTCCACCGCGCTCGTGCTGTTCATGACGATCCCCGGCCTCGCGCTGTTCTACGCGGGCATGGTCCGCAAGAAGAACGTGCTCGCGACCGTGATGCAGAGCTTCGCGATCACCGCGGTGATCACGGTGCTGTGGACGGTGGTCGGCTACAGCCTCGCGTTCACGCCGGGCAACGGCTTCATCGGCGGCCTGTCGCGCGTGTTCCTGCACGGCATGAACTACATCAAGGGCGACAAGGCGACCACGCTGACCGTCAGCCACCTCGCGTCGACGATTCCGGAGTCGGTCTACTTCGTCTATCAGATGACGTTCGCGATCATCACGCCGGCGCTGATCTGCGGCGCGTTCGCGGATCGCATGAAGTTCTCGGCGATGCTGGTGTTCATGACGCTCTGGTCGCTGATCGTCTATGTGCCGATCGCGCACATGGTGTGGGAGCCGACCGGCTGGCTGTCGGCCGACGGCGTGCTCGACTTCGCGGGCGGCACGGTGGTGCACATCAACGCCGGTATCGCGGGCCTCGTGTCGTGCCTCGTGCTCGGCAAGCGCGTCGGCTACGGCCGCGAATCGATGGCGCCGCACAACCTGGTGCTGACGATGATCGGTGGCTCGATGCTGTGGGTCGGCTGGTTCGGCTTCAACGCGGGTTCCGCGGTCGCGGCCGACGGCCGTGCCGGCTTCGCGATGCTGACGACGCAAGTCGCCACCGCCTGCGCGGCGCTCGGCTGGATGTTCGCCGAGTGGATCGCCAAGGGTAAGCCTTCGGTGCTCGGCATCGTGTCGGGCGCGGTCGCGGGTCTCGTGGCGATCACGCCGGCAGCCGGCTTCGTCGGCGTGGCGGGCGCGCTCGTGATCGGCATCGCGGCGGGTGTGATCTGCTTCTGGTCGGCGACCTGGCTCAAGTCGAAGCTGGGCTACGACGATTCGCTCGACGCGTTCGGCGTGCATGGCGTGGGCGGGATTCTCGGCGCGCTGCTGACGGGCGTATTCGCGGTCAAGGACATCGGCGGCTTCGACGGCAGCCTGCTGCTGCAGGCGAAGGGCGTGCTGATCACGCTGGTCTACAGCGGCGTGCTGAGCTTCGTGCTGCTGAAGCTGATCGACCTGACGATGGGCCTGCGCGTGACCGAAGAGGAAGAGCGCGAAGGTCTCGACGTGATCCTGCACGGCGAACACGTGGAATAAGTCACACGAATCAACGGCGGGCCGCCGCGCAGACGGCGCCCGCCCCGAATGAGCGCAGCGACTTCGGCCCGCCCACCCGGCGGGCTTTTTTTCTCCTGTCACCCACTGCCGTAGCGGATAACCCTTCACTCTATCGGGTCAATAGCCGAAAACTTCCTCGATATCCTTGCGAAGCCGGGAACAATCCCCAAATGGGCAAGGCAATTGCTCTACAATCTTCATTCTCCCGCTCGCGAGTGATTCATGGTTCCCCACCTCGTTACCGCGTTGAACGGTCCGCTGCTCGAACTCGAGCAGAAGATCCTCGACGCGACGCCTGCGATCGAACGCTGGTTCAGGCTCGAATGGCAGGAACACACCCCGCCGTTCTATTGTTCGGTGGACCTGCGCAATGCCGGCTTCAAGCTGGCGCCCGTCGACGCGAACCTGTTTCCCGGCGCGTTCAACAATCTGCCGTCCGAAGTGCTGCCGCTCGCCGTGCAGGCCGCGATGGCCGCGATCGAGAAGATCTGCCCGGACGCGAAGAATCTGCTCGTGATTCCCGAGCTGCCGACCCGCAACGCGTTCTACCTGGAAAACGTCGCACGGCTCGCGACGATCATGCGCCAGGCCGGCCTGCACGTGCGCTTCGGCTCGCTCGACCCCAGCATCACCGACATGACGCCGATCACGCTGGCCGACGGCCAGAAGATCGTGCTCGAACCGCTCGAGCGTTCGCAGCGCCGCCTCGGCCTGAAGAATTTCGATCCGTGCTCGATCCTGCTGAACAACGACCTGTCGGCCGGCATCCCGGCCGTGCTGGAAAACCTGCACGAGCAATATCTGCTGCCGCCGCTGCACGCGGGCTGGGCCGTGCGCCGCAAGTCGACGCACTTCGCGTGCTACGACGACGTCGCGAAGAAGTTCGCGAAGATGGTCGGCGTCGATCCGTGGATGGTGAATCCGTATTTCGCGCACGTCGAAGGCGTCGACTGGCAGGCGCATGAAGGCGAGCAGGCGCTCGCCGACGCGATCGACGGCGTGCTGAAGAAGATCGCGCGCAAGTATCGCGAATACGGGATCAGCGAGAAGCCGTACGTCGTCGTGAAGGCCGACGCGGGCACCGCGGGCCGCGGCGTGATGACCGTGCACGACGCGGCCGAGATCGGCCGCATGACGAAGGCCGAGCGCGCGCAGATGGCCGAATCGAAGGCCGGCCTCGCGGTGCGCGACGTGATCGTGCAGGAAGGCGTCTACACGTTCGAGCGCGTCGGCGACGAAGTGGCCGAGCCGGTCGTGTACATGATCGACCGCTATGTGGTCGGCGGCTTCTACCGCACGCACGGCGGCCGCGAGCGCGACCAGAACCTGAACGCGCCCGGCATGCACTACGTGCCGCTCGGCTTCGAGCACACCGCGCTGCCGGATGCCGGCGCCAAGCCGGGCGCCGCGCCGCCGAACCGTTTCTACATGTACGGCGTGGTCGCGCGGCTGTCGCTGATCGCGTCGTCGATCGAACTGGAAAAGACCGACCCCGAAGCGATCCAGGTGTAACGGACCTTCGCTACGTACAGGACCCGCATGGACATTCTTTTTATCGCCGACCCGCTCGAGCGTTTCAAGATCTACAAGGATTCGACCTACGCGATGATGGCGGAGGCCGCCCGGCGCGGGCATGCGGTGTACGCGTGCGAACCGCGCCACCTCGCCTGGACGGGCTCGGCGGTCGAGGCCGACGTGCGGCGCATCGCGTTCGTCGGCGAACTGGACGACCTGCATCGCGACACCTGGTTCGACGCGGGTGCGGTCGACGCGCGCCGCCTCGAATCGTTCGGCGCGGTGCTGATGCGCAAGGATCCGCCGTTCGACATGGAATACGTGACGTCGACGTGGCTGCTCGAGCTGGCCGAGCGCGCCGGCGCGCGCGTGTTCAACAAGGCGCAGTCGATCCGCGATCATTCGGAGAAGCTCGCGATCGGCGAGTTTCCGCAGTTCGTCGCGCCGACGCTCGTCACGCGCGACGCGAAGCGTCTGCGCGCGTTCCACGCCGAGCACGGCGACGTGATCCTGAAGCCGCTCGACGGGATGGGCGGGATGGGCGTGTTCCGCGTGAAGCCGGACGGCATGAACCTCGGCTCGATCGTCGAGATGCTGAGCCACGACGGCACGCGCTCGGTGATGGCGCAGAAGTTCATTCCCGAGATCAAGGCGGGCGACAAGCGCATCCTGCTGATCGGCGGCGAGCCGGTGCCGTATTCGCTCGCGCGGATTCCGCAGGGCAGCGAGGTGCGCGGCAATCTCGCCGCGGGCGGGCTCGGCGTCGCGCAGCCGCTCACACCGCGCGATCGCGAGATCGCCGACACGCTGGGGCCCGTGCTCGCGTCGCGCGGGCTGCTGCTGGTCGGGCTCGACGCGATCGGCGACTGGCTGACCGAGGTCAACGTCACGAGCCCGACGTGTTTCCGCGAGATCATGGAGCAGACGGGCTTCGACGTCGCCGCGATGTTCGTCGACGCGCTGGAGCGTGCGGCCGCGTAGGCCGCCTCCCGCACAACCCCGGCGGCGGCCGCGCAGGTCCCCCGTCGCCGGAGCAGCTTGACCGGCCTGCTACAATGCCCGCTTGCCCGGTGCCGTGATCGGCGCACCGAAGGCCCGGCGGTCGGGCCGACACTGTTGCAAGGCTGAACATGAAACGTTCCCCATACTCGCTACGCTCATTGCCCCGCCGCGGGGTATCGGCCCGCCAGGGGCGGCCGGGAGCGATCTGACATGGCCGGGATCCTCATCATCGCGCACGCTCCGCTCGCCACCGCGCTGCGGGACTGCATCGCGCACATCTACGGCGGCGTGCCCGCCCGCATCGGCTGCATCGACGTGATGGCCGACAGCGATCCGGCCCAGGTGATGGCGTTTGCGCACGCGGAACTCGCGCGGCTGCGCGAAGAGAACGGCGTGGTCGTGCTGACCGACATGTACGGCGCGACGCCCGCGAACATCGCGGGCCAGCTCGCGAAGCTCGACAACGTGCGCGTGCTGGCCGGCGTGAACCTGCCGATGCTCGTGCGGGCCGTCTGCTACCGCACCGTGCCGCTCGACAAGCTGGTCGACAAGGCGCTGTCCGGCGGCGCGAAGGGCGTCCACGAGGTGTCGTCCGGCACGCCGCCGCCGCCGAGCGAAACCGGCTGCGGCCAGTGCGCGCCGATTCCGCCCGAACCGCAGCCGCGCACCGAATCGCACTGAGCCTGGCGTTTTTCGTTTTAGACCGACCCGCCTGCGCGCGCCGCCGGCGGTCCCGACCGACCCGACCGAGAATCATGCTTCAACAAGAAACCACCATCGTCAATAAATTGGGGCTGCATGCGCGCGCATCGGCCAAGCTTACGCAACTGGCCGGCAACTTCCAGTCGGAAGTCTGGATGACACGCAACGGGCGCAAGATCAATGCGAAGAGCATCATGGGCGTGATGATGCTGGCGGCCGGCATCGGCAGCACCGTGACGATCGAGACCGAAGGGCCCGACGAGCGGGAAGCGATGGACGCGCTGCTGAAGCTGATCGCCGACAAGTTCGGCGAAGGTCAGTGATCGCTACGCGGGATCGTTGCCGTTTCCAGCCAGAATGCCGCGGATGTCGCGGCATTTTTTTCGTCGGAAGCATTGATGCGAAATGCGCAATGCTGCGCTGCATGCAGTCAGCAGGGAGTCGCGGAATTTATAATCGCTAACCGGGGTCATAAGCGCATCGCAGCAGTGTGCCGCGGCTTTACTTGTACAGAGGAGGTGCGCGTGTCCTTCACGCTGCATGGCATTCCCGTCTCACGAGGTATCGCGATCGGGCGAGCGTACCTGATCGCGCCGGCGGCGCTCGACGTCGCCCATTACCTGATCGAGGCCAACCAGACCGACGCCGAGGTGGAGCGATTCCGCACCGCGCTCGACGTCGTGCGTCGCGAGCTCGAAGCGCTGCGCGCCGACCTGACCGACGACACCCCGAGCGAAGTCGGCGCATTCATCGACGTCCACACGATGATCCTGAGCGACGAGATGCTCGTGCAGGAAACCATCGACCTGATCCGCACGCGCCGCTACAACGTCGAATGGGCGCTGACCGAGCAGCTCGAACTGCTCACGCGCCATTTCGACGACATCGAGGACGAATATCTGCGCGAGCGCAAGGCCGACATCGAGCAGGTGGTCGAGCGCGTGCTGAAGGCGCTCGCCGGCGCGCCGTCCGCATCGCAGGCGCTCGACGGCGCGGCCCGGAACGGCACCAACGAGATGATCGTGGTCGCGCACGACATCGCGCCGGCCGACATGATGCAGTTCAAGACGCAGTCGTTCCAGGCGTTCGTCACCGATCTCGGCGGCCGCACGTCGCACACGGCGATCGTCGCGCGCAGCCTCGGCATTCCGGCCGCGGTCGGCGTCCAGCATGCGAGCGCGCTGATCCGCCAGGACGACCTGATCATCGTCGATGGCGACCAGGGCATCGTGATCGTCGATCCGGCGCCGATCGTTCTCGAGGAATACTCGTACCGCCAGTCCGAGAAACTGCTGGAGCAACGCAAGCTGCAGCGCCTGAAGTTCTCGCCGACGCAAACGTTGTGCGGCACGAAGATCGACCTGTACGCGAACATCGAGCTGCCCGACGACGCGAAGGCGGCCGTCGAGGCCGGCGCGGTCGGCGTCGGGCTGTTTCGCTCCGAGTTCCTGTTCATGCATCAGAAGGAGATGCCGGAAGAGGAGGAGCAGTTCGCCGCGTACAAGCGGGCCGTCGAGTGGATGAAGGGCATGCCGGTGACGATCCGCACGATCGACGTCGGCGCCGATAAACCGCTCGAGGCGCTCGACGAAGGCTACGAAACGGCGCCGAACCCGGCGCTCGGGCTGCGCGCGATCCGCTGGAGCCTGTCCGAGCCGCAGATGTTCCTCACGCAGTTGCGCGCGATCCTGCGCGCGTCCGCGTTCGGCCAGGTGAAGATCCTGATCCCGATGCTCGCGCACGCGCAGGAGATCGACCAGACGCTCGACCTGATCCGCGAGGCGAAGCGCCAGCTCGACGACGCGGGGCTCGCGTACGATCCGAACGTGCGTCTCGGCGCGATGATCGAGATTCCGGCCGCGGCGATCGCGCTGCCGCTGTTCCTGAAGCGCTTCGATTTCCTGTCGATCGGCACGAACGACCTGATCCAGTACACGCTCGCGATCGATCGCGCCGACAACGCGGTCGCGCACCTGTACGACCCGCTGCATCCGGCCGTGCTGCACCTGATCGCATACACGTTGCGCGAGGCGAAGCGCGCGGGCGTGTCGGTGTCGGTGTGCGGGGAGATGGCGGGCGACCCGGCGCTCACGCGCCTGTTGCTCGGGATGGGGCTCACCGAGTTCTCGATGCACCCGAGCCAGCTGCTCGTCGTGAAGCAGGAGATCCTGCGTGCGCACCTGAAGGCGCTCGAAAAGCCGACGGCCGACGTGCTGGCCGCGTTCGAGCCGGAAGAAGTGCAGGCGGCGCTGCAGCGGCTGTCGGTCGCCGAGCCGCGGGCGGATGCGGCCGCATAGGCGTTTTCGTCGCCGCTAACTGTAGAGAAGTGTTACGCATGCCCGGCCCGGCGCATGCCTGTCGCGCGTCAGTGCCGGCCCCCGCACACGGGGCAGTCGGCCTGGCGCGCGATTTTCATCGTCGTCCATTCCATCCGCAGCGAATCGAGCATCATCAGCCGCCCGTTGAGCGTCTTGCCGATGCCGCCGATCACGCGCAGCGCCTCGGCCGCCTGCATCGCGCCGATGATCCCGACGGTCGGCGCGAATACGCCCATCGTCGCGCACGCGACTTCCTCGAACGGCTGGTCTTCCGGGAACACGCACGCATAGCAGGGCGCGGCCGCGTCGCGGAAGTCGAACGTGCTGATCTGGCCGTCGAAGCGCAGCGCGGCGCCCGACACGAGCGGCACGCCGTGCGCGACGCATGCGCGGTTGATCGCGTGCCGCGTCGCGAAGTTGTCGGTGCAGTCGAGCACGACGCTCGCGTGCGGCACGTGCGCGTCGAGCCACGCATCGTCGACGCGCGCCGCGACCGCGTTCACCGTCACCTCGGGATTCAGCTGCGCGAGCGTGTCGCGCCCCGATTCGACCTTGCTGCGGCCGACCGACGCCGTCGCGTGCAGGATCTGCCGCTGCAGGTTCGTGAGGTCGACCGTATCGGCGTCGACGAGCGTGAGCGTACCGACCCCCGACGCAGCGAGATACATCGCGGCGGGCGAGCCGAGGCCGCCCGCGCCGACGACGATCGCATGCGCATCGAGAAAGCGCTGCTGCGCCTCGATGCCGATTTCGTCGACGAGGATATGGCGGGAGTAGCGAAGGAGTTGGTCGTCGTTCATGGGGAATCGTGAGCGAGGCGGGCGGACGTTCGTTATTTTAGGCGCGCATGAAAAACGGGCCATCGCGGTCTTCCCGCGATGGCCCGTTGGATGCCGGCCGGCGCTTACTTCGGCGCGGAGGCGGGCTTCGGTGCGGAAGCCGGCTTCGCGGCGCTCGCGCCCGATGCCTTTGCACTTGCGGCAGCCTTGGCGGCCGGGCTCTTCGTCGTGCTCTCGGCGAGCAGCGACTTCGATTCCTGGACCGGCTTGCCTTCGAGCTTGTTGAGCGCCTGCTGCATCATGAAGTCGTCGGCGCTGCCGAACTCGATCGGCTTGCGATCGCGATCCTTCTGGCGCTGCTCCGGCGTCTTCTTGTCGTTCTGCTCCTCGAGAATGCGCAGCTGATCCAGCCGGCGCTGCTCGCGCTCTTCCTGTTCCTTCTTCTCGTTCGGATCCTGCGTGTTCGCGAGGTGGTTCGTGTAGTCGACCTCGCGCGTCACGAGCACGTCGTCCGGATCGCCGTCCGCGTACTGATCGACCGGCACGTCCGGCGTGATGCCCTTGTTCTGGATCGAACGGCCGCTCGGCGTGTAGTAGTACGCGGTGGTCAGGCGCAGCGCGGTGTCGGCCGTCATCGGGCGGACCGTCTGCACCGAACCCTTGCCGAACGTCGTCTTGCCCATGATCTGCGCGCGCTTCGAATCCTGCAGCGCACCGGCGACGATTTCCGATGCGGACGCCGAATACGCGTTCGTCAGCACGATCATCGGCACGGTCTTGAAGACGGGCGGCAGGTTCTTCAGCGGATCGCCGTCGAAGGACGGCAGGCGATAGTTGTCGTACGTATCGCGGTAGACCTGCTTCGAATCGGGGATCTGGCCGTTGGTCGACACGACGACCGAGTCGGGCGGCAGGAATGCGCCGGCCACGCCGACCGCGCTCTGCAGCAGGCCGCCGCCGTTGTTGCGCAGGTCGAGGATCAGCCCCTTCAGGTTCGGCTGCTGGCGCGCGATGTCCTGCAGCTTCTGCGCGAGATCGGGCGTCGTGCGCTCCTGGAAGCTCGTGATGCGGATGTACGCGTAGCCCGGGTCGAGCATCTTCATCTTCACGCTCTGGACCTTGATGATCGCGCGCGTGACGGTGACGGGGAACGTGCGGTCGTCGCTCTTGCGGAAGATCGTCAGCGTGACCTTGGTGCCCGGCTCGCCGCGCATCTGCTTGACGGCCTTGTCGAGGGTCATGCCGCGCACCGGCTTGTCGTTGATGCGCGTGATCAGGTCGCCCGGACGGATGCCGGCGCGGAATGCGGGGGTATCCTCGATCGGCGAGATCACCTTGACGAGGCCGTCTTCCTGCGAGATCTCGATGCCGAGGCCCGCGAAGCGGCCCTTCGTCTGCTCCTGCAGCTCGTCATAGTCGGTCTTGTCGAGGAACGACGAGTGCGGATCGAGGCTCGACACCATGCCCTTGATCGCGGCCGTCAGCAGCTTCTTGTCGTCGACCGGTTCGACGTACTCGCGCTTGATCTGCCCGAATACTTCCGCGAACAGGCGGAGCTGGTCGAGGGGAAGCGGCGCCGTGGCGGTCTGCTCGGCCGATGCGGAAACCTGCAGCGTGGCGAACACGCCCGTGGCGAGGCCCGCGGCAATCAGGCCGATGTTCTTCAAATTCATTCGCATAGAGAGTCTGGTGCGGTCGGGAAGCGCGTGGCGGTAGCGGGGATGTAGCGGACAAGTATAACTGTTCGTCCGATTACTCAGTGGAACGGCGCGAAAAGCGTCGAAAAGGCCGCTGAGGGCCCGGCCGGGGCGCCGCCGGGCGCGCTGCGGGGTTCGAAAGCGGATTCGACCGTGGCAGGGCCGCGAAGGTTCGCGCGGCGTGCGGGCCGAGGCCGGAGCCCGGCGCCCGGCGCGCCGCGCCGGAACGCCACCTCGGCCACCTCGGCCGCCGCGCCGGGCGTCAGCCCGCCTTGCCCTGCTTCGCGACGGCGGCTTGCGCCTGCGCGATCGCGTCCTGGTCGCCGAGGTAATAGTGCTTGATCGGCTTCAGGTTCTTGTCGAGTTCATACACGAGCGGCACGCCGTTCGGGATGTTCAGGCCGACGATGTCGCTGTCCGAGATGCCGTCGAGGTACTTGATCAGCGCGCGCAGCGAGTTGCCGTGCGCGGCGATCAGCACCTGCTTGCCGGCGCGCACCGCCGGCGCGATCGACTCGTTCCACAGCGGCAGCACGCGCGCGACCGTGTCCTTCAGGCATTCGGTGAGCGGCAACTGCTCGCGCGGCACCTTCGCGTAGCGCGGGTCGTTGAACGGCGCGCGCTCGTCGGTCGGCTCGAGCGCGGGCGGCGGCGTGTCGTAGCTGCGGCGCCACACGAGCACCTGCTCGTCGCCGAACTTCGCGGCCGTTTCCGCCTTGTTCAGGCCCGACAGCGCACCGTAGTGGCGCTCGTTCAGGCGCCACGAGTGGACGACCGGCAGGTACATCAGGTCCATCTTGTCCTGCACGTGCCACAGCGTGCGGATCGCGCGCTTGAGCACCGACGTGTACGCGATGTCGAACGTGTAGCCGGCCTCCTTGAGCAATTCGCCGGCCTGGTAGGCCTCGTTGCGACCCTGTTCGGTCAGGTCGACGTCGACCCAGCCGGTGAAGCGGTTTTCCTTGTTCCACGTCGATTCGCCGTGGCGGATGAGAACGAGTTTGTACATGGATCTTGCGGTCGGTAGTGATAGGGAAGCGGGGCGCGTCGCGCGGCGCCCGGACCGGGCCCGCCATCGCGCAAGGCGGTTATTTTATAATGGCGGGATTGTCCTCATCCGATTTCTCTTTTTCCGGCGGCATTCCGTGACGTTCTTTACCAATTACACGAACCTGGCCCTTATCGCGATCCTGCTGGTTTCCGGCGGCCTGCTGGCGTGGCCGGCCTTGCGCCGCGGCCGCGGCGGCCTGTCGGCCGCGGAGGCGACGCAGCTCATCAATCGCCGCAACGCGGTCGTGATCGACCTGCGCGCCGCGTCGGATTTCGCCGCCGGCCACCTGCCGTCGGCGCGCCAGATCGCGGCGGGCGAGATCGGCGCGAAAATTGCGCAGGTCGCGAAGAACAAGAGCACCCCGGTGCTGCTCGTCTGCCAGAACGGCCAGCAGTCGCAGAAGGCGGCGCGCGAGGTCGAGGCGGCCGGTTACGCCGAGGTGCACGTGCTCGAGGGCGGCGTGGCCGCCTGGCAGCAGGCCGGGATGCCGGTCGTCAAACAAGGAGTGGCGAAGTGAACAAGGTTTTGATGTACAGCACGCAGGTGTGTCCGTATTGCATGCAGGCCGAGCGCCTGCTGAAGCTGCGCGGCGTCGAGCAGATCGAAAAGGTGCTGATCGATCGCGATCCGGCCCGCCGCGAGGAAATGATGACGCGCACGGGGCGCCGCACGGTGCCGCAGATCTATATCGGCGACACGCACGTCGGCGGTTACGACGATCTGTCGAAGCTCGACCGCGAAGGCGGCCTCGTGCCGCTTCTGCAAGCGGCCTGATTAGGGCAGAATGGCCGCCGGCCGCGCCGCGGCTTGGGCGCGCAGGATTCATCCGTGGCGGCCGGCGAGAAGCCGGGCCGCCCCGTCACCACTTTTAGGGAAACACCATGTCCGACGTCGAAAACCAACCGTTCTTCAACATCCAGCGCGTCTACCTGAAGGATATGTCGCTCGAGCAGCCGAATTCGCCGGCGATCTTCCTCGAGCAGGACATGCCGTCGGTTGAAGTCGAAGTCGACGTCAAGGCCGACCGCCTCGCGGAAAGCGTGTTCGAAGTCGTCGTGTCGGGTACCGTCACCGCGAAGGTGAAGGACAAGGTCGCGTTCCTGATCGAAGCGAAGCAGGCCGGCATTTTCGACATCCGCAACATTCCGGACGAACAGCTCGATCCGCTCGTCGGCATCGCGTGCCCGACGATCCTGTTCCCGTACCTGCGCTCGAACATCGCCGACGCGATCACGCGCGCTGGCTTCCCGCCGATCCACCTGGCCGAAATCAACTTCCAGGCGCTGTACGAGCAGCGTCTCGCGCAGCTTCAGCAGCAGGCCGGCGCGGCAGGTGCACCGAACGGCGCGCCGAATGGCACGACGCTGAACTGACGTTTCGCTCGGACCGGTGCTGGGTATGAAAGTAGCCGTTCTCGGCGCCGGTGCCTGGGGCACCGCGCTCGCGGGCCATCTGGCCGCGCGGCACGATACGCTTCTGTGGGCGCGCGACGCCGCGCTCATCGCCGGGCTGCAGGCCCGGCACGAAAATTCCCGCTATCTCGACGGCATCGCGCTGCCTGCTGCGCTGCGCTACGACGCCGATCTCGGCGCCGCGCTCGCGCATGGCGCCGCGGACGACGCGCTGTGCGTGATCGCCGCGCCGGTGGCCGGGCTGCGCACGCTGTGTCACGCGATGCGCGACGCGGGTTGCGTGCCCGCGCACGTCGTCTGGGTCTGCAAGGGCTTCGAGGCCGACACGCACCTGCTGCCGCACCAGGTGATCGCGGCCGAGCTGCCCGAACAGCAGAGCAACGGCGTGCTGTCGGGCCCGAGTTTCGCGCGCGAGGTCGGGCAGTCGCTGCCCGTCGCGTTGACGGTGGCGAGCGCGTCGGCCGAGTGCCGCGAGCGCACGCTCGCCGCGTTCCATCACGGCGCGATGCGGATCTATACCGGCGACGACGTGGTCGGCGTCGAGGTCGGCGGCGCGGTGAAGAACGTGCTGGCGATCGCGACCGGCATTTCCGACGGTCTCGGCCTCGGGCTGAATGCGCGCGCCGCGCTGATCACGCGCGGCCTCGCCGAAATGTCGCGGCTCGGCGTGGCGCTCGGCGGCCGCGCGGAAACCTTCACGGGCCTGACCGGCCTCGGCGACCTGATCCTCACCGCGACGGGCGACCTGTCGCGCAACCGCACGGTCGGGCTGCAACTGGCGGCCGGCCGCACGCTGAACGACATCCTCGGTGCGCTGGGCCACGTGGCCGAAGGCGTGCGCTGCGCGCAGGCCGTGCTGGCGCTCGCGCGCGCGCAGTCGATCGAAATGCCGATCACGCAAGCCGTGTGCGGCGTGCTGTTCGACGGGATCGCACCGCGCGACGCCGTCAGCGGCCTGCTGCGCCGCGACGCGCGCGCCGAGTAGCATGGGCGGGCGCCGCTCGGCACGATTGCGCCGGGCGCGCGGCGCCAAAGCGGACTACGCTTGAATCGTCTCCGGCGTTCCGCGAGGGTGTCATGCTGCAGATCCATTCCACCACGCTCGATGCGCAACGCGTCGACATCACGACGCTCGACGTCGATGTGATCGTCAACGCGGCGAACGGCTCGCTGCTCGGCGGGGGCGGCGTCGACGGCGCGATCCACCGCGCGGCCGGCCCCGGCCTGCTCGCCGAGTGCCGCACGCTCGGCGGCTGCGACACCGGCGACGCGAAGCTCACGCGCGGCCACGGGCTGCCGGCGCGCTACGTGATCCACGCGGTCGGGCCGGTCTGGTACGGCGGCGCGCGCGGCGAAGCCGACCTGCTCGCGTCGTGCTACCGGCGCGCGATCGAGCTGGCCGAGGAAGTCGCCGCGACGTCGATCGCGTTTCCGGCGATCAGTTGCGGTATCTACCGCTATCCGGCGCAAGAGGCCGTCGACATCGCGGTCGGCACCGTCACCGAAATGCTGGCGCAGGCGCCGAACCTCGCACGTGTGGTGTTCGCGTGCTTTTCTTCCGACATCTACGACCTGTATCGCGCGCGGCTCGCGCGAACCTGACGCATCTGGTGCGGCGGGCCGCGCTCGGCAAGTTTCAGGCGCCGCCTTCGAAGCCGGCCTGGCGCCACGCCTCGAACACGACCACCGCGACCGTGTTCGACAGGTTCAGGCTGCGGTTGTCCGGCCGCATGGGCAGGCGCACGCGCTGTTCGTTCGGGAAGCGTTCGAGCAGCTCGGCGGGGAGGCCGCGCGTTTCCGAGCCGAACACGAACCAGTCGCCGGGCAGGAACGCGTGATCGTGGAAGCGGCCCGAGCCGCGCGTCGTGAACGCGAACATCCGCGCGGGATCGGGCGTTTCGGACGCGACGAACGCGTCCCAGTCGCGGTGCACGCGCATCTGCGCATACTCGTGATAGTCGAGGCCGGCGCGGCGCATCCGCGCGTCGTCGAGCGGAAAGCCGAGCGGCTCGATCAGGTGCAGGTGCGCGCCGGTGTTCGCGCACAGGCGGATCACGTTGCCGGTGTTCGGCGGAATTTCGGGGGCGACGAGGACGACGTTGAACATGTTTCGGTTTGGCTGGGCCGGCCGGGCCCACGCAATACACGCGTGCGTCCGGCCGGCCGGTTCGTGACGGCCGCTTGCGGGCGGCCGGCCTCTCTATCTAATTAATCCCTGGCGGTGCGCAGCGCAACCAGATTCGTCACGCGCGCGGCGCCCGCCGCCTTCAGCGCGTGCGCGGCCGCCGCGAGCGTCGCGCCGGACGTCATCACGTCGTCGACGAGCGCGATGTGGCGGCCGGCGACGCCGCCTGCCACCGCGAAAGCCGCCATCACGTTGTCGCGCCGTGCGTGCCGGTCGAGCCGCGACTGCGGTGCGGTGTCGGCGACACGCGCGAGCAAGGCCGCGTCCGCCGGCACGCCGAGCCGGCGCGCGAGCGGACGCGCGATCGCCCACGCCTGGTTGTAGCCGCGCGCGACGAGCCGCCGGTGCGACAACGGCACCGGCGCGACGAGATCGAAGCCGCCGGCGCCGCGCGTATCGTCGACCAGCCGCGCAAGCCGGGCCGCGAATTCGCCGCCGAGCGCGAGCCGCGCGTGAAACTTCAGGCCGCGCGCGAGCCCGTCGAGCGGCGGGCGGTAATCGGCGAGCGCGAGCGTCGCGTCGAACGGCGGCGGCGCGGTGCGGCATGCGTCGCACAGGTACGCGGCCGCGCGACCGGCGCCGGGGCGGCCACCGCGGGGCGGGCGCGCGTGCCCGACACCGAGCGGCACGGCGCAAACCTCGCAGCGCAGCCGCGCTTCATTCCAGTACGCGGCATCGCAGGCGCCGCAAATCACGGTGTGTGACAAATTGCCGCACAGCGCGCAGCGATTCGGCAGCGTGATCGCGGCAACGCGCACGACCAGCGCTCGAATCTGCGACAAAACGACGCGCATCGTGCACTCGGCGGAACCGCGGACCATCGCAACACTCCAGGCATGCCGCCTCGATGAAGCTTGCGAGGCGAGCGAGTATACTTCGGGCTCTTCGCCAGTGTGCCCGACATGTCCCCAGCTTCGACTTCAACCGGCCGTCCGGCCAATGACGCCAGGCGCCTGCGGCGGATCTTCGACCGCCGTGCCGCCACGTTCGATGCGGTTGCGTTCCTGCCGCGCGAGATCGCGCAGCGGATGAACGAGCGCCTCGAATACATCAAGGTGAGCCCCGCGGCCGTGCTGGATGCGGGCTGCGGCCCGGGCGACGACCTGCCGGCGCTGCGCGCGCGCTTTCCGGAAGCGCCGGTGTTCGGCGTGGACCTGTCCGGTGCGATGCTCGCGCGGGCCGGTCAGCGCGAGGTCGAGCAGACCACCTGGCGCCGCTGGCTGCCGGCGTCGCTCGGCCGCGCGCTGGGCCAACGCGGCCCGCGCGTCGCGCAGGCCGACTTCGCCGCGCTGCCGTTCCCGGGCGGCGCGTTCGATCTGATCTGGTCGAATCTCGCGCTCCACTGGCATTCGCGTCCCGATACCGTCTTCCCCGAATGGCAGCGCGTGCTGCGCGTGAACGGGCTGCTGATGTTCAGCACGCTCGGCCCCGACACGCTGCGCGAGCTGCGCGCGGCCTGCGCGGACGCGGAAGCGTCGCTCGGCGTCGCGCCGCCCGCGGCGCGCGTGATCGATTTCGTCGACATGCACGACCTCGGCGACATGCTCGTCGAGAGCGGCTTCGAGATTCCCGTGATGGACCAGGAAGTGCTGACCGTCACCTACCAATCCCCCGATTCGCTGCTCGCCGACGTGCGCCGCTGGGGCGCCTATCCGTTCGAGCGCACGGCCCCGCAGCACGCGACGCGGCGCTTTCGCGCGGCGCTCGGCGATGCGCTGGACGCGCGCCGGCGCGAGGACGGCACGATCCCGCTCACGTTCGAGGTGATCTACGGCCACGCATGGAAGGCCGTGCCGCGCACGACCGCGGAAGGGCACGGGATCGTGCGCATCGAGGACATCGGCAAGGGGCGTCCGAAGAATCGGTAAAGCGGTAAAGAGGGGTTTTGTTATGTCCGAAATTAGCGGCGCAAAGCGGGGTCGAATTGGCGGCAAAAACGGCCGGGAAGCTTGTCGCGCTTGGCTTGGCGGGCGATAGGCGCTTGCTTGTGGATGCCATTGAACCCGCCTATAATGCGTCAGCTTGTCGTCCCGGGGTCCCCGCAATACGGGGCGGCGAGTCCGATGCAGGCATGCATCGCATGCCATTCGCGTGAGGCGGCGATGGAAGCAGCGAGCGTTTTGGCGAAGACGGCGGACAGCGAACCGGTCCTCGAAGACTGGCTGATGAAACGCAACTGTTCGGTGTCGCCACGCCAGTTCGTGCTGTTTTACGCGTCGCTCGCGGGCTTCTCGCTGGCGATCGCGGCGTTGCTGATGTGGAGAGGGGCTTGGCTCGTCATGCCCTTCACCGGCATCGAGTTGCTGGCGGTGGGTGTCGCGTTTGCGATCCATGCTCGCCATGCGGTCGATTACGAGCGCATCAGGCTGTTCCCGCACCGGCTCGTGATCGAGCGGATGGATGCGGAGCGGCTCACGCAGATCGAATTCAACCCGCGCTGGGTGCGGGTCGAGCCGGGTGCGACGCCACGCGATCCGATTCGACTGGTATCGCGTGGGCAGACCGTCGTAATCGGGCAGCATCTCGCGCAGTACAAGCGTGCGCAGTTCGCCGACGAACTGCGCGTGTCGCTCAGGCGCTGCGGCTGACGAGGCGCAGTCATCGGCCGGAACAGGCCGGCGGCTTGCGACGGGGGAGGGTTTGAATGGAAATTTTGGGTAAGGATGCTATGAAAACAATCAAGCGAGCCCTCGCGGGCGTGCTGGCATGCAGCGGATTGCTCTTTGCCGGTGCGGCCCTGGCGGTCGGTGATAGCCCGGGCGGCCCCCGTGTCAACGAGATCAACTTTCAGCCGCCTGTCACGAAGATCGCCGAGGAGCTCTACGATCTCCACACGATGATGCTGATCCTGTGTACGGTGATCTTCGTCGGCGTGTTCGGCGTGATGTTCTATTCGATCTTCGCGCACCGCAAATCCAAGGGCCACAAGGCCGCCAATTTCCATGAAAGCACGACCGTCGAGATTATCTGGACGATCGTGCCGTTCGTCATCGTCGTGCTGATGGCGCTGCCGGCGACGAAGGCCGTCGTCGCGATGAAGGACACGACGAACGCCGATCTCACGATCAAGGTCACCGGCTACCAGTGGAAGTGGGGCTACGACTACGTGAAGGGCCCGGGCGAGGGCATCGGCTTCCTGTCGACGCTGACCACCCCGCGCGACGCAGTGATGGGCAAGAAGCCGATCACCGACACCTATCTGCAGGAAGTCGACAATCCGCTCGTCGTGCCGGTCAACAAGAAGATCCGCATCATCACGACCGCGAACGACGTCGTCCACTCGTGGTACGTGCCCGCGTTCGGCGTGAAGCAGGATGCGATCCCCGGCTTCGTGCGCGACACGTGGTTCAAGGCCGACAAGGTCGGCACGTTCCGCGGTTTCTGTACCGAGCTGTGCGGCAAGGAACACGCGTACATGCCGGTCGTCGTCGAAGTCCTGTCGGACGACGACTACGCGAAGTGGGTCACCGCGCAGAAGGCGAAGCTGGCCGGCGCGGCAGTCGATCCGAACAAGGTCTACACGATGGCCGAACTCGTCGCGCACGGCGAGGAAGTCTACAAGGCGAACTGCGCGGCCTGCCACCAGGTGAACGGCAAGGGCCTCGGCGCCTTCCCGGCGATGGACGGCAGCCCGATCGTGAACGGCCCGATCGCCGCGCACGTCGAGCGCGTGCTGCACGGCAAGGGCGCGATGCCGTCGTGGGCGTCGCTGTCGGACCTCGACATCGCTTCGGTCGTCACGTACGAACGCAACTCGTGGGGCAACCACAAGAACGACCTGCTGCAGCCGAAGCAAGTGGCCGACGCACGCAACGGCAAGCTGCCGGAAGACACGGCGGGCGCGGCAGCGGCACCGGCCGAAGCGGCTTCGGCGCCGGCGCAAGCCGCGTCGGGCGCCGAGCAGCCGGCGGCAGCGGCATCGGCCGCGCTGTCGACGATCTACTTCGAGACGGGCAAGAGCGTGCTGCCGGCCGACGCGAAGGCGGCGATCGCCGCCGCGGCCGACTATGCGAAGGCGCATCCGGACGCGAAGCTCGCGCTGTCGGGCTTCACCGACAAGACGGGCTCGGCCGACGCGAACGCCGAACTGGCGAAGCATCGGGCGCAGGCCGTGCGCGATGCGCTGAAGGCAGCAGGCGTGGCGGAAGACCACATTATTCTCAAAAAGCCGGAAACGATCACGGGCGGGGCTGACGCGAAGGAAGCCCGGCGTGTCGAGATCGGCCCGGCGGCTTGACGTGTCGCTGAGTTAGTCGACGTATTCGCATTAGGAGATTCTCATGTCTAGCATCGGGCACGACGTAGCCGCGGACCACGCGCACGACGACCACGCGCACGAAGCCCCGCACGGCTGGCGTCGCTGGCTGTTCGCCACCAACCACAAGGACATCGGTACGCTGTACCTGCTGTTCTCGTTCATCATGTTCCTGTCGGGCGGCGTGATGGCGCTCGGCATCCGTGCGGAGCTATTCGAGCCGGGCCTGCAGATCATGCGTCCGGAGTTCTTCAACGAACTCACGACGATGCACGGCCTGATCATGGTGTTCGGCGCGATCATGCCGGCGTTCGTCGGCTTCGCGAACTGGATGATTCCGCTGCAGATCGGCGCATCCGACATGGCGTTCGCGCGGATGAACAACTTCAGCTTCTGGCTGCTGCCGGTCGCGGCCGTGCTGCTGGTCGGCTCGTTCTTCGCGCCGGGCGGCGCGACGGCCGCCGGCTGGACGCTGTACGCGCCGCTGTCGACGCAGATGGGCCCGGGCATGGACTTCGCGATCTTCGCGGTCCACATCATGGGCGCGTCGTCGATCATGGGCGGGATCAACATCGTCGTGACGATCCTGAACATGCGCGCACCGGGCATGACGCTGATGAAGATGCCGATGTTCGCGTGGACGTGGCTGATCACCGCGTACCTGCTGATCGCGGTGATGCCGGTTCTGGCAGGCGCGATCACGATGGTGCTGTTCGACCGCCACTTCGGCACGTCGTTCTTCAACGCGGCAGGCGGCGGCGACCCGGTGATGTACCAGCACATCTTCTGGTTCTTCGGCCACCCCGAGGTGTACATCATGATTCTGCCGGCGTTCGGGATCGTGTCGCAGGTGATCCCGGCGTTCGCACGCAAGACGCTGTTCGGCTACAGCTCGATGGTGTACGCGACGGCTTCGATCGCGATCCTGTCGTTCATGGTCTGGGCACACCACATGTTCGCGACGGGCATGCCGGTCACCGGCCAGCTGTTCTTCATGTACGCGACGATGCTGATCGCGGTGCCGACGGGCGTGAAGGTGTTCAACTGGCTCGCGACGATGTGGCGCGGCTCGATGACGTTCGAAACCCCGATGCTGTTCGCGATCGGCTTCCTGTTCGTGTTCACGTTCGGCGGCCTGACGGGCCTGATGCTCGCGATGGCGCCGCTCGACATCCAGTATCACGGCACCTACTTCGTGGTCGCGCACTTCCACTACGTGCTGGTGGCCGGTTCGCTGTTCGCGCTGTTCTCGGGCTGGTACTACTGGGCGCCGAAGTGGACGGGCTGGATGTACAACGAGACGCGCGGCAAGATCCACTTCTGGGCGTCGATGATCTTCTTCAACCTGACGTTCTTCCCGATGCACTTCGTCGGTCTCGCGGGCATGCCGCGCCGCTATGCGGACTACCCGGCGCAGTTCACGGACTTCAACCAGGTGGCGACGATCGGCGCATTCGGCTTCGGCCTCGCGCAGGTGTACTTCCTGTTCGCGGTCGCGCTGCCGGCCTACCGTGGCGGCGGCGACCTGGAAAAGGCGTCGGACAAGCCGTGGGATGGCGCGACGGGCCTCGAGTGGACGGTGCCGAGCCCGGCTCCGTTCCACACGTTCGAGCAACCGCCGCACGTCGAGTAAGTTTCACCGAGCGTTCCGCCGCTGCCTGCCGCGCAGGCAGGCGCGGCGGGCGCGGAACGGAAGTTTCAGCGAAGTTTCAGATGACCCGGAATCCATCAGAAAGACGAACGCCCGAGCAGATTCGCGCGGGCAACAAGCGGCTCGGCCTCACCCTGCTCGTCATCGCCGCCGTTTTTTTCGTGGGTGTCGTGATCAAGCAGTGGTGGCTGTCCACCCACTGATGCAGCAACTGACGCAGTAGCGAGGAAGTCGTCGTATGTCGAAGCCGGAAGAGGGCGCCGTGGATCGCGCGTTCAATCGTTCGATGCTGGTGAAGCTCTTCGTCGTGGCCGGGCTGATGTTCGGTTTCGGCTTCGCGCTGATCCCGATGTATCGGGCGATCTGCCAGATCACCGGCATCAACAACCTGGTGCAGCGCGATGTCAGCGCGCGCGAGGTGAAGAACTCGCAGGTCGACACCAGCCGTACGGTGTCGGTCGAGTTCGATGCGAACGCACGCGGGCCGCTCGGGTTCAAGCCGGAGCACAACAGCCTCGACGTGCATCCGGGCGAACTGACGACGATCGTGTACGACGTGACGAACGGGCAGGGCCGGCCGGTCGTGGCGCAGGCGATCCCGAGCTACGCGCCGAAGCAGGCGACGGAGTTCTTCAAGAAGATCGAGTGCTTTTGCTTCACGCAGCAGACGCTGACCGCGAACGAGTCGCGCAAGATGCCGGTGGTGTTCGTGATCGACCCGAAATTGCCGAAGGACGTGAAGACGATCACGCTGTCGTACACGTTCTTCGAGCTGAATACGCCGGCCACGCCGGCACCGGCGCAGCGCAGTACGGCGGCGGCGCAGGGTGCGGCGAAGCCGGACGCATGACGAAGGAGGCGGGGCGATGACGGAAGTCAAGCGGAGCGGAACGTTCGGTCAGGCGCTGAAAGCGGTGCTGTGGTCGTTCTTCGGGGTGCGCAAGCGGCGCGACCTGGAGGCCGACGCGACGCAGCTCAATCCGCTGCACGTGCTGATCGTCGCGTTGATCGCGGCCGGCATGTTCATCGGCGTGCTGATCCTGATCGTGCGTGCGGTCGTGGGTTGAGTAGCGGCTCGCGGCCACGAAAGAATGCAGTGCGCGGCGCCACGGCGCGGCGTGCGAGAAAGAGCGGTGGCGGTCTCGCCGCGCAAGAAATAAAGCCGGAGCGGTTTCCGGTACACAAATTGGACTGAAGTGGAGAATCAAGCATGAGCGGTCAAAACCAGACCCCGTACTATTTCGTGCCGCATCCGTCGCAGCATCCGATCAGCGCGGCCATCGGCCTGCTGGTCATGCTCGGGTCGACAGCGCTGTGGATCAACGGTCACGACTGGGCGCCCTTTACGGCGCTGCTCGGCCTGCTGTGGTTGCTCTTCACGCTGTATCACTGGTTCGGCGACGCGATCGCCGAATCGGAAGGCGGTCATTACGGCAAGAACGTCGACAAGTCGTACCGCTGGAGCATGAGCTGGTTCATCTTCTCGGAAGTCATGTTCTTCGGCGCGTTCTTCGGCGCGCTGTTCTATGCGCGTGAAATCGCGCTGCACCAGCTCGGCAGCCTCGATTACAAGCTGATCTGGCCGGACTTCTCCGCCGTGTGGCCGAACGAAGGCCCCGCCGCGCTCGCCGGTCACTTCAAGACGATGGGCCCGTGGCCGATCCCGACGCTGAACACCGCGTTCCTGCTGTCGTCGGGCGTGACGCTGACGATCTCGCACCACGCGCTGCGCGACGATCATCGCAAGAAGGCGATCGCGTGGCTGGCCGCGACGCTCGTGTTCGGTATCTGCTTCCTGTTCCTCCAGGGCTTCGAGTACTACCACGCGTACAACGAACTGAACCTGACGCTGAACTCGGGCGTGTACGGTTCGACGTTCTTCCTGCTGACCGGCTTCCACGGCTTCCACGTGTTCCTCGGCGGCACGATGCTCGCGGTGGTGCTGGTGCGGATGATCCGCGGCCACTTCAAGCCCGATCATCACTTCGCATTCGAAGGCGCCGCGTGGTACTGGCACTTCGTCGACGTCGTCTGGCTCGGCCTGTACGTCGTCGTCTACTGGCTGTAAATGGAAAAACGGCCCGCGCAGCGATGCGCGGGCCGTTTTCATTGGTGTCGCGGGCGCGGCGGCGAAGCTGCGGGCGAGACCACCCCGGCGCCGCCGCGACTCAGTCAGGCGGCGCTTTTACTTGGTGGCGCGGCCGTGCGGCTAAATGTCACGGCGGCCGGCGCGGCGACGGCATCAACGTCCGATCGGCAAACCGGTCGAATGGATCCAGCCCATCCAGTTCGCGAACAGGATGAGCAGGAACAGCGACACCGACAGCCCGACGCGGGTGGCGAGCGACCAGACCATGCGTTTCGTATGGCCGCGGTCGTGCATCATGAAGTAGAGCGCCGAGCCCATGCTGGCAATGATGAGGACGAAGGCGATGGGAACGAGTATGTGCATGACGCGAACCGGACGACGGCAATTCGAAAGGAAGAGGATAATTATCGCACTTCGCTTTCGCGAACGCGCCGGGCGGGCCGCCCGATGAAGATTCGCTGGCTGCCTGCGCTGCTGATCCTCGTCGTCGTCGCCGTCACGATCCGGCTCGGTTTCTGGCAGCGCGACCGCGCGCACCAGAAGGAAGCGCTGCAGGCGAGCATCGCGCGCTACGAGCAGGCGGCGCCGGTCGACCTCGGCGCGCAGCCGGTTCCGCTCGCGTCGATCGAGTTTCATCGCGTACGGGCAAAGGGCCGTTTCCTGCCCGAGCAGGCGGTGTTCCTCGACAATCGGCCGTATAACGACCAGCCGGGTTTTTACGTCGTGATGCCGTTTAAACTCACGGGCGGCGGCGTCGTGCTCGTGAACCGCGGCTGGCTGCCGCGCAACATCGCCGATCGCACGGCGATCGAGCCGTTCGCGACGCCGGCGGGCGACGTCGAGATCGTCGGCATCGCGCGCGCCGACGCGTCGCGCGCGTTCGAGCTCGGCGAAGGCGGGTCGGCCGCGCACCAGAAGATCCGGCAGAACCTCGACGTCGCCGCGTATGCGAAGGAAACCGGGCTGCCGCTGCAGCCGTTCGTGATCCAGCAGACGAGCGACGACGGCGACAGGCTCGTGCGCGACTGGCCGGCGGCGACGACCGGCGTCGAGCGCAATTACGGTTACATGTTTCAGTGGTGGGCGATGGCGGCGGCCGCGCTCGGCTTCGGCCTGTACGCCGCGCGGCGTGCGGCGAAGAAGTCGGCCGGCGCGTGAGCGTCATGCCAGGACGCGGCGCCGGCGCCGCGGGTTCGTTTCGAGAGGTCTGATTTGTCCATGCAATCTTCCCGTCAGGGTCCGGCCGCTGCGCCGATGTCGCCCGCGGCCCGCAAGCGCGGCCGCTGGATGCTCGTGCTGCTCGGTCTCGTGTGCGCCGCGCCGATGATCGCGTCGTACTTCACCTATTACGTGATCAAGCCGAAGGGCGGGTCGACGAACTACGGCACGCTGATCGAGCCGCAGCGCCCGATTCCGGCGGATCTGCAGGTCACCGACGAAACCGGCAAGACGGTGCCGCTGTCGTCGCTGCGCGGGGTCTGGCTGTTCGTGATGACCGACCGCAGCGCGTGCGACGACGCGTGCGCGCAGAAGCTCTATTTCATGCGCCAGATCCGCGTCACGCAGGCGGGCGAACGGCACCGGATCACGATGGTGTGGTTGCGCAGCGATGCGGGCGCGGTGCCGCAGAAGGTGCTCGACGCGTACCCCGACACGCGCCGGCTGGTCGCCGATCCGGCCGCGGTCGCCGCGTGGCTGCCGGCCGACGCCGGCACGAAGGACAGCGACCACATCTACATGGTCGACCCGAACGGCAACCTGATGATGCGTTTCCCGAAAGACCCGAATCCCAGCAGGATCAAGTCGGACGTGACGAAGCTGCTGAAGTGGTCGAGCATCGGCTAAGGCGAGAGAACGAGGCACCATTCCGATGTCGTATCTACTGCAACTCGGCCTGATCGGCTTCTGCATCGCGCTGCTGCCGCTGTCGTACGTGTGGGTGAAGGCCGACGACGACAAGTTCCGCAAGCTCGTGTGGATCACCACCTTCCTGACCCTCGACCTCGTGATGTTCGGCGGCTTCACGCGGCTGACCGACTCGGGCCTCGGCTGCCCCGACTGGCCGGGCTGCTACGGCACGTCGTCGCCGTTCATCGCGCACGCCGCGATCACGGCCGCGCACCAGGCGATGCCGACCGGGCCGGTCAGCATGACGAAGGCGTGGATCGAGATGATCCACCGCTATTTCGCGATGGCGATCGGCGTGCTGATCATCGCGCAGGTGGCGATCGCGTGGGCCGCGCGGCTGCGCCGCCGCCCGCTGCACGTGTCGCCGTGGTGGCCGACGAGCCTGCTGCTGCTGATTCTCGTGCAGGGCGCGTTCGGCGCATGGACGGTCACGATGAAGCTGCAGCCGGTGATCGTCACGATCCACCTGCTGCTCGGCCTCACGCTGCTCGGCACGCTCGGCTGGCTCGCGGCGCGGCAGACGCCGCTGCCGTCGCATGATCCGGAGGCCGGGCGTTACCGTGCGGCCGCGCTCGCGGCGCTCGTGCTGCTGGTCGTGCAGATCGCGCTCGGCGGCTGGGTGAGCACCAACTACGCGGTGCTCGCGTGCACCGACTTCCCGACCTGCAACGGCCAGTGGATTCCGCCGATGGACTTCCAGCACGGCTTCCACCTGTGGCGCGCGCTCGGGATGACGAAGGATGGCGACGCGATCACGCAGGACGCGCTGGTTGCGATCCACTGGACGCACCGCACGTTCGCGTTCGTCGTGGTCGCTTACCTGGTCGCGTTCGCACTGAAGATGCGCCGCTTCGAATCGCTGCGGCGGCCCGCGAACGGCGTGCTGCTGGTCGTCCTGTTGCAGTTCGTGACGGGCCTGACCAACATCGTGCTGCAGTGGCCGCTGCCCGTCGCCGTCGCGCACAACGGCGGGGCCGCGATCCTGCTGCTGCTCGTCGTCATGTTAAACTTTCGCATCCTTTCAAGCCGCCCCGGCCGTGTCGCGCAGCCTGCGCGCGACGCCGCCCCGGCGTGACCGTCCCCATGCAAAGCACCCTCTCCCAATCGCCCGGTAGCCGCTTTTCCCAGTACATGGCGCTGACGAAGCCGCGTGTCACGCAGCTCGCGGTGTTCTGCGCGGTGATCGGCATGTTCCTCGCGACGCCGGGCATGGTGCCTTGGCATGTGCTGATCGGCGGCACCGTCGGCATCTGGCTGCTGGCCGGCGCCGCGTTCGCGATCAACTGCCTCGTCGAACAGAAGATCGACGCGATGATGCGCCGCACCGCGTGGCGTCCGTCCGCGCGCGGCGAGATCACGACGCCGCAGATCCTGCTGTTCTCGGCCGTGCTCGGCAGCGTCGGCGCATGGACGCTCTACACGTTCACGAATCCGCTGACGATGTGGCTGACGATCGCGACGTTCGTCGGCTACGCGGTGGTCTACACGCTGCTGCTCAAGCCGATGACGCCGCAGAACATCGTGATCGGCGGCGCGTCGGGCGCGATGCCGCCGGCGCTCGGCTGGGCTGCCGTCACCGGCGCGGTGCCGGGCGACGCGTGGATCCTCGTGCTGATCATCTTCGTGTGGACGCCGCCGCATTTCTGGGTGCTCGCGCTCTATCGCCGCAAGGATTACGAGGACGCCGGGCTGCCGATGCTGCCCGTCACGCACGGCGAGAAGTTCACGCGGCTGCACATCCTGCTGTATACGGTGATCCTGTTCGCGGTCACGATGATGCCGTTCATTTCCGGCATGAGCGGGGCCGTCTACCTGACGAGCGCGGTGCTGCTCGGCGCGGTGTTCCTCGCGTATGCGTGGAAGATCCATCGCGACTATTCGGACGAACTCGCCCGCAAGGCCTTCCGCTACTCGATCGTCTATCTGTCGCTGCTGTTTGTCGCGCTGCTCGTCGATCACTATGCACGTCCGCTGCTCGGCGTGTAACCGCACGGTTTGAACGCAATGCTCCCATCACGGTTCGGGCGCCGCGCGCGCCAAGGCTGGATGCTCGCGTGCGCATTCACGGCAGCGCTGCTGCTCGCCGGATGCGACAACGCGCCGAAATTCCAGAATCTCGACATCACCGGCAACACGCAGTTCGGCAGCGATTTCTCGCTGCCCGATACGACCGGCAAGGTCCGCACGCTCGCCGACTTCAAGGGCAAGGCCGTCGTGATGTTCTTCGGCTATACGCACTGCCCGGACGTGTGCCCGACCACGATGGCCGAGCTGTCCGAAGCGCTGAAGCAGCTCGGGCCCGATGCCGCGAAACGCGTGCAGGTGCTGTTCGTCACCGTCGACCCGGAACGCGACACGCCGGCGCTGCTCGGCCAGTACGTGCCCGCATTCGATCCGTCGTTCATCGGCCTGCGGCCGGCCGACGAAGCGGCGCTCAAGAAGGTCACGAAGGATTTCCGCGTGTACTACGCGAAGGTGCCCGGCAAGACGCCCGGCAGCTATACGATGGATCACACGGCCGCGAGCTACGTGTTCGATCGCGACGGCAAGCTGCGCCTGTTCGTGCGCGACGGCCAGGGCCCGGCCCCGTGGGTCCACGACCTGAAGCTGCTGGTCGACTGACCGGCAGCCGCCGGGCGCGCGGCCCGGCGTCTCGCGTGACGGCCGTTTCGCGCCATCACGTCTTCCCTCTCGCTTCGTTGTGCGCATGCGCTGCCCGCCGGGCGGCGCGTCGGCATGCGCGCGTCGTGCCGAAGCCGAAGCCGCGTTACGGCAGCGCCGGCAGGTTGAAGCCGGACGCGGCGCGCGTGATCCGGAATTCCGTCACGCGATAGGTGGCGAGCCCCTCGGTGACGAACGGGTCGGTTTCGAGGATCGCGTCGAGTTCGTCGCGATCGATGCGGGCCGCGAGGATCACACCGCCTTCGCGCGGCACCTTCGGTCCCGCCGCGATGAAGATGCCCTTGTCGAACTGCGGCTGCAGATACGCGCGGTGGCGTTCGAGCGCGTCGTCGATGCGCTCGAGCGACGCGGTGTAGTGGATGTCGATGACGTACATATGGATGGCCCTGGAATGATGCCGGCGCTTCGGGCGCCGGCCGGTCTTTTTAGCACAGCGGACGCGGGCTGTCGCGCCGGCGCCCCGCGCGACGGGCTGCGTGCCCGTCGATCGCCGGTTCGCTGCGGCGACGCGTATTCAAGATGTAAGCCTCGGTGCCGTAAATGAAAGAGCAACCGTTTGCGCGCGGCAGGCCGTTCGCGCGCCGGATGCATCGACATCGACAGAGGCACGCAGATGAGCAGAATGAGTTTGAACCGCAAGCTGTGGCTCGCGCTTGCGCTGGTATGGATCGGTCTTCTGGGCGTCGGCGCATGGAGCGCCTACGAGACGCGCGCGACGATGCTCGCCGAACGCAAGGCCGGCATCGCGAATCTCGTCGACTCGGCGGCGGGCATCGTGAAGGCCTATCACGCGCTTGCGCAGAGCGGCACGATGCCCGAGGCCGACGCGAAGCGCGACGCGCTCGCGCGCCTCGCCGCGATGCGCTACGGCGATTCGGGCTATGTGTTCGTGATGGATTCGAAGCCGGTCGTGCTGATGCACCCGACGCTGCCGAAGCTCGTCGACACGCAGGTCGGCGACTATCTCGATCCGGACGGCAAGCCGCTGTTCGTGACGATCCTGAACGCGGCGAAGGCGACCGGCAGCGGGTTCGCCGAATACCGCGGGCGGCTGCCGCACAGCGAGACGGCCGTGCCGAAGATCAGCTACGTCACGCGATTCGCGCCGTGGGACTGGAACATTTCGAGCGGCGTGTTCCTGAAGGACATCGACACCGTCTATTACCGGACGCTGCTCGGCCACCTGGCCGTGGTGTTCGTGATCGGCTTCGTGATCAGCGCGGCGATGCTGGTGATCATTCGCAACGTGCGCGGCAGCCTCGGTGGCGAGCCGGACGAAGCGGCCGCGCTCGCGACGCGCATCGCGCAGGGCGACCTCACGCAGCCGGTGCCGGTGCGCGCCGGCGACCGCACGAGCATGATGGCCGCGATGCACGACATGCAGGCGCGGTTGCAGGCGACGATCGGCGGGATTCGCCAGTCGGCCGAAGCGATCGCGTCGGCGAGCCGCCAGATCTCGGCCGGCAACGACGACCTGTCGCAGCGCACCGAGGAGCAGGCCGCATCGCTCGAGGAAACGGCCGCGAGCATGGAGCAACTGACCGCGACGGTGAAGCAGAACGCGGACAACGCGCGGCAGGCGAGCGGGCTCGCGAACAACGCGTCGGACATCGCGCGCACCGGCAGCGACGTCGTGAACCGCGTGATCGGCACGATGGGCGAGATCGACGACAGCTCGCGCAAGATCGCCGACATCATCGGCGTGATCGAGGGCATCGCGTTCCAGACCAATATCCTCGCGCTGAATGCGGCGGTCGAGGCCGCGCGGGCGGGCGAGCAGGGCCGCGGCTTCGCGGTGGTCGCGGGCGAGGTGCGTTCGCTCGCGCAGCGCAGCGCGACGGCTGCGAAGGAAATCCGCGCGCTGATCGTCGATTCGGTCGAGCGCGTGCGCAACGGCTCGACGCTGGTCGGTCAGGCCGGCACGACGATGGGCGAGATCCTGCAGGCGGTCGCGCGCGTGACCGACATCATGGGCGAGATCGCGGCCGCGTCCGAGGAGCAGGCGAGCGGCATCACGCAGGTCGGGCGCGCGGTCACGCAGATGGACCAGGTGACGCAGCAGAACGCGGCGCTGGTCGAGGAAGCGGCGGCGGCGGCCGCGTCGCTGCAGGAACAGGCCGCGCGGCTGCGCGATACGGTCGGCGCGTTCCGGGTCGGCAAGACCGGCGGCCCGTCGGCGCGCGGGGCCGGCGGCAGGGCGGCCGAACCGGCATTCGGCGGCGCGAGGACGATCGACGAGGTGGTGGCGGCGTGACGGGTGTCGGCCGATGGGCCGACGCGTCGACGAGAAAGTGCAACTAACGGCCGAATCGGGCATCGGCCGCCGGCACTGCGCTGGTGCATACCCATATGAGCGGGATGTATTTCACTTCCCGCCGATCCTGTGACACCATTTGCCCCTTCCTGCGAGTCCGGGCATACCCGTATCGCGCCCCATTTCAAGTAAGCAAGAAAGCGAGAAACAGATGAAGCGTCGCAGTCTCCTGAAGGTATTTTCCGTGCTGGCCACCGGCGCCACGCTGACGCTGTCGGCAGGCGCGCACGCCGACGACAAGGTGATCAAGGTCGGCACGGTCGCCGGCCCGGATGCGGAAGTGTGGCAAGTCGTGCAGAAGGTCGCGAAGGAGAAGGAAGGCCTGAACGTGAAGGTCATCGAGTTCAACGACTACGTGCAGCCGAACGCGGCGCTCGATTCGGGCGACCTCGACGCGAACAGCTTCCAGCATCAGCCCTACCTCGACAGCCAGGTGAAGCAGCGCGGCTACAAGATCGTCAGCGCGGGCCTGACCTACATCTCGCCGATCGGCGTGTATTCGAAGAAGTTCAAGTCGCTGAAGGATCTGCCGCAGGGCGCGAAGCTCGCGGTGCCGAACGATCCGTCGAATGAAAACCGTGCGCTGCTGCTGCTGCAGACCCAAGGCGTGATCAAGCTGAAGGCTGGCGCCGGCACGGGCGGCAACAACGCGACGGTGCTCGACATCGCCGAGAACCCGAAGAAGCTGAAGATCTCCGAACTCGACGCCGCGCAACTGCCGCGCGTGCTGTCGGACGTCGACGCGGCCGTGATCAACACGAACTACGCGCTGGCCGCGAACCTGCAGCCGACCAAGGATGCGATCGCGCTCGAAGCGCTGACGAGCCCGTACGCGAACCTGATCGCCGTGCGTGCGAAGGACAAGGATCAGCCGTGGGTGAAGAAGCTGGTCAAGGCGTACCAGTCGCCGGAAGTGAGGGAATTCATCAAGAAGCAGTTCAAGGGCTCGATGGTCGCGTCGTTCTGAACGCGATCGGTTGATCGAATGAAGGCCTGCACGTGTGCAGGCCTTTTTTTGTGTGCGAGCGGAATGCTTTTCGAGATGCAGGAGTAGTGTGAAGATTACACGCCGCAATTGCATCGGCGTTCATGGATGAAAGCCGTTTGGTAACGGTTCGACGCGTTGGTATGGAACGTGTGCGCGACTGCTCGAATTCGGAATCGCTATGCATTTTCTCTCTCTGGCATCCCGCTGCACTCCGTCATTGCTTATGCCGAGCCGAATAACGATTCATTCGGCATGAAATTCCATCACCGTTGCGGTGCGGTCGGCCAATAGGTCGGCCGGATTTGTCGGTACGGTAATCGTGCGTCTTCGTTAGACTAAAAAATATTTTTAAAAACTACGAACGAGGACGCTGAATGGGTGCTGTCGAGAAATTGAATGGGACTTACCATTACTACGGGATGGCCAATCTGACTGCGGGAGAGTTGCTCTTCTGGATCATGGTTGACGAAACGATGAATCGGTTGGGCGTCGATGATGTCGTGTCGGTCGGTATGATCTTGCTTGGTAGAAGTAATTTGCCGACCAGGGTAAAGCCGGGCGGCGCGATACAGGGGACTTCGCGTGCAAGCAAATACTCAAGAAGAATTTTTCAAAAGGCTCAATTCCCGTTTGGTTGGAGATTGCCAACACTGGTAGGCGGACCCGTGCGAAATTTGAAAATCAGGTTGCTTGGAAACATCGGAACCTTCGTAGGAAGAACGATTCCTGTGCTTGGTTGGGTGATTCTTGCAAGTGATATTTCTATTATTGCCGGCAAGACGGTCGCTCACTACAATAGAGTTGCAAGAGAGGGGGTATGGTAGATCTTGAAAAAAGGGTGATTGAATTTATAAGGAAAAAGTCCGGATTCTCTATATCATTCATGGCCGATGAGATAACGGAAAGTACCGATTTGGATCTGGACTTGCGTTTTGATGATTGTGAGGTCGAGGATCTGGTGCGGGAGTATTCGGCGAAATTTAATGTTGATATAAGTGGGTTCGATATTAAAAAATATTATCCGGAAGACGATTCTTCGTTTCTTGACTTGATCAATCCGTTTAAGAAAAAAGTGATCCATCGTGTTCCGGATCTGAATGTTCGAATGCTGATCGCATCGGCAAAAGCGGGGCGCTGGCTCTACGACTGACCGCTCACCGAGTTTGTCTACGACCTGACGGGGGCACTGTCCGGCGTTGCTGCAAACATCGCGCAGCCCCTTTTTCATATCGGTGCGCGTAAAGGAGGGCCGACAGCGTGGCGTTCAGCCCCCGCTCACATCTCCCCACGCCGCGAGCAGATCGACATGATCTGCTGGATCGCATAGTTGTCGCGCACGCCGGGCAGCGACTGCACGACGCACTCGTGAAAGCGCCGTTCGCGCGGCAGCAGCATCGCGTTGTTGCGGTACAGCGCGTCGCACGAGCGCTGGATCAACTGGGCCGCCGCGCCGTTACGGCTTTCGCGTAGCGCATTGAGCATGCAGTCGTCGTATTGCGCGCTGCCGTCGGTCAGCGCGAAGGCTGCGCCCGGCAGCGCCAGCGCGACGGTCGCGCATGCGATCGCACGAATCGTTCGTTTCAAGTCCCCTCCAATGGTGTGGGTCGGGTCGGCGGACAGCATAACGTAAAGCGCTCGACGCGGCTGACGCGTTGCGCCGATGCGGGCCGGTGCGCCGTGGCAGGACGGACGCCCCGGCTTCTCCCTGATTTCTTCCGACGAAAACCGGTTTTACACCGCTGCTGTGCGGCGCGCGCGCATTGCCATATACTGTATATCCATACAGTTGTGGGTTGGCATCATGCTCGCATCCTCCATTGCTCCCGAGTCCCTTCATCCGTCCCTTTGGCGCGGCTCGCAACTCGCGCGCGGCGGTCCGCGCAGGATCGACACGGGCTTCGCGCCGCTGTCGGCCGAACTGCCGGGCGGCGGCTGGCCGGTCGGCGGCCTCGTCGAACTGCTGGCCGCGCAGCCGGGCTGCGGCGAGATGCGGCTGCTCGCGCCCGCGCTCGCCCGCGCCGTCAGCGCGCGGCGGCCGCTCGCGCTCGTCGCGCCGCCGCAGTCGCCGCATGCCACCGCGCTCGCCAGTCTCGGCGTGCCGGCCGACACGCTGCTGTGGCTGCGCGCCGGGAGCCGCACCGATGCGCTGTGGGCCGCCGAGCAGGCGCTCAAGACGGGCTGTTGCGGCGCGCTGCTGCTCTGGCAGGACGCGCGGCCCGATGCGCTGCGGCGCCTGCATCTCGCGGCCGCGCGCACCGGCGACACGCTGTTCGTGATGCTGCGCCCGCTGTCGGCCGCGCGGCAGCCGTCGCCGGCCGTGCTGCGCGTCGCGCTGCATCCAGTGCCGGGCGGCGTGTCGCTCGACATCGTCAAGCGTCGCGGGCCCGCGCGCAGCGAGCCGCTCGTGCTCGATTTGCCGTCGCCCATCGTGGAGAGCCGCTATGCGCGTCTTGCTCGGCATCCATCTGCCGCGCCTGCCGCTCGACGTGTGCGCCCCGCCGCCGTCTGACGTGGCGGCCGGCGAGGCCAGCGACGCCGGCTGTGCGGTGCTCGAGCAGGGCGTCGTGCTGATCGCCGATGCGGCCGCGCGCCGGCAGGGCATACGCGCGGGCATGAAGCGCGGCGGCGTGCTCACGCTCGCGCCCGCGACGCAGCTCGTCGAACGCGATCCCGCCCGTGAAGCCGATGCGCTGCGCGCGGTCGCGCTCGCGTTGTTGCGCTTCTCGCCGTGCGTCGCGCTCGACGACGAAGCGACGCTGATCGTCGACGTCGGCCCGAGCCTGCGCCTGTTCGGCGGGCTGCCGTCGCTGTGCCGCCAGGTGCGGGCGACGCTCGCGGCGCTCGGCTATGCGGCGCGCCTGTCTGCCGCGCCGACCGGGCGCGGCGCGTGGCTGCTCGCGCGCACGTCGGCGCGCTCGCGCATCCGGCGCCGCGTCGCGCGTCACGCGTCGCTCGTTCGCGCGCTCGATCGGCTGCCCTGTGTGCTGCTGCCCGACGCGCGTCCATATGCGGGCTGGTTCGACGGCCTCGGCTGCCGCACGCTTGCCGATCTGCGCCGCCTGCCGCGCGCGGGGCTGCAGCGGCGCTGCGGTCCCGCGCTGCTGGCCGCGCTCGATCGTGCATACGGCGAAGCGGTCGAGCCGCTCGCGTGGATGGCGGTGCCGCCCGTGTTCGACGTGCGGCTCGAATTGCCGGAGCGCGTCGAATACGCGGAAGCCGTGCTGTTCGCCGCACGGCGGCTCGTCGTGCAGCTGTGCGGCTGGCTGGCCGCGCGGCAACTGTCGCTGGCCGCGATGACGTTCGATCTCGAGCACGAGCGCGGCCGCCAGGCCGTGCCGCCGACGCCGCTCGAGCTCGCGTTCGCGGCGCCCGTGCGCGACGAAGCGCATTTCATGCGGCTGCTCGGCGAGCGGCTCGCGCGCGTCGAGTTGCCGGCCGCGGTGATCGCGGTGCGGCTGAAGGCCACGCGCGTCGAATCGGTCGCGCCGCCGGCCGACGATCTTTTCCCCGAGCCGGGCGGTACGCGGGAAACTCGCGAGCGGTTGCTCGAGTTGCTGGTCGCGCGGCTCGGCGCGGACAACGTATTGCGCGCGGCGCCTGTCGCCGATTACCGGCCCGAGGCCGCGAACCGCTGGCTGCCGCTCGATGCGCAAGCGGGCAAGCCTGTTGCCGGTCCGCCCGCCGCGCCGCCGCGTCCCGCGTGGCTGCTCGCCGAGCCGCTGCCGCTTCTGATGCGCGGCGAGCGGCCGGTATTTCATACGCCGCTGCGGATGATGTCGTCGGCCGAGCGGATCGAGGCCGGGTGGTTCGATGGCCAGTTGATCGCACGCGATTACCACGTCGCGCAGGACGAAGAGGGCGCGTGCTACTGGGTATTCATGGAGCGGACGAGCAGTCAGGCTGCCCCGCGCTGGTTCCTGCACGGTTTGTTCGGGTGAGCGGAGATGGTTGCGGAATTCAGTTTGCTGCCCGATTACGCGGAGTTGTTCTGCCGCTCGAACTTTTCGTTCCTGCATGGCGCGTCGCATGCGGATGAACTGGTCGAGCGTGCGGCGAAACTCGGCTATCGCGGGATCGCGATCACCGACGAATGCTCGCTCGCCGGTGCGCCGCGCATGCATGTCGCCGCGAAAGCGAAAGGGCTGCCGCTCGTCATCGGTTCGTATTTCGACGTCACGCCGGACGACGTCGCGCCCGGCCACGATCCGGGCCCCGGTGCGTTCGGGCTCGTGTTGCTCGCACAGAACCGCGAAGGGTACGGCAACCTGTCCGAGCTGATTTCGTGGCGGCGGATGGAGTCGCCGAAGGGAACTTACCGGCTGACGTCGCGAATGTTGTCGAGGCCGCCTGAGAAATTCGCCCATCTGCGCGGCATGCCCGACTGCTTCGCGATTCTCGTGCCTGCGTATCCGGTGCGGGCGGACGTGCTCGATGCGCAGGTCGCCTGGTTCCGCGCGACGTTCGGCGAGCGTGCGCGGCTCGGGCTCGTGCAGTTGCAGCGCGCGCTGGATGGTGCGCAGCGCGACGAGATTCGCGAGGCCGGCAAACGGCGCGGCGTGCGCATCGTCGCGCTTGGCGACGTGACGATGCATAAGCGCTCCTGCAAACCGCTGCAGGACGTGATGACGGCGATTCGCATCGGGATGCCGGTTTCTGAATGCGGCTATGCGCTCGCGCCGAATGCGGAGCAGCATCTGCGTTGGCGGAAGCGAATCGCAGAACTGTTTTCGCCGAACGAGATGGCGGAGACGTGCGCGATTCTCGACGCGTGCGATTTCGATCTCGGCAAACTGCGCTACGAGTATCCCGACGAAATCGTGCCGAAGGGGCTCACGCCGACGCGCTATCTGGAACAGGAAACCTTCGCGGGCGCGGCCGGGCGTTATCCGAACGGCATCCCGGAAAAGGTAGAGAAGCAGATCCGCTATGAACTCGACCTGATCGCCCAACTGAAGTACGAACCGTTCTTCCTGACCGTCTACGACATCGTCAAATACGCGCGCAGCCAGAACATCCTGTGCCAGGGCCGTGGTTCGGCCGCGAACTCGGTGGTCTGCTATTGCCTCGGCATCACCGAGGTCGATCCCGACCAGAGCACGACGCTGTTCGAGCGCTTCATCAGCGCAGAGCGCGGCGAGCCGCCCGACATCGACGTCGACTTCGAGCATCAGCGTCGCGAAGAAGTGATCCAGCATATCTACAAAAAATACGGCAAGGATCGCGCCGCGCTCGCGGCCGCCGTTTCGACGTATCGTCCGCGTGGCGTGCTGCGCGAAACCGGCAAGGCGCTCGGCGTCGATCCGATGCTGGTCGATCGGGTCGCGAAGGGGCATCGCTGGTTCGACGGCAGCCGCGATCTGCTGCAGCAATTTGCGTCGACCGGGCTCGATCCCGACACGCCGCTGATTCGCACATGGGCCGAACTGGCGGGGCGCCTGCTCAACTTCCCGCGTCACCTGTCGCAGCATTCGGGCGGCTTCGTGATCAGTCGCGGCAAGCTCACGCGGCTCGTGCCGGTCGAGAACGCGGCGATGGACGGCCGGCGCGTGATCCAGTGGGACAAGGACGATCTCGAGGCGCTCGGGCTGATGAAGGTCGACGTGCTCGCGCTCGGCATGCTGTCGGCGCTGCATCGCGCGTTCGACCTGCGCACCGCATGGCGCGGGCCGCCGGAGCCGGACGGCGAACCGTTCACGCTGAAACACATTCCGCAGGACGACAAAGCAACCTACGACATGATCTGCCGTGCCGATACGGTCGGCGTGTTCCAGATCGAATCGCGTGCGCAGATGTCGATGCTGCCGCGGCTGAAGCCGCGCAACTACTACGATCTCGTCGTCCAGGTGTCGATCGTGCGGCCGGGCCCGATCCAGGGCGGCGCGGTGCATCCGTACCTGAAGCGGCGCAGGATCGTGGCCGGCGAAGAAGAGGGTGAGGTCACGTATCCGAGCGACGCGCTCAGGGAAGTGCTCATTCGCACGCTGGGTGTGCCGATCTTCCAGGAACAGGTGATGCAGATCGCGATCGTCGCCGCGGGTTTTACGCCTGGCGAAGCGGATGACTTGCGCCGCGCGATGGCCGCGTGGAAGCGCAAGGGCAATCTCGAGAAATATCAGGACAAGATCATCAGCGGGATGCTCGAACGCAACTACACGCGCGAATTCGCCGAGCAGATCTTCGAGCAGATCAAGGGCTTCGGCGAATACGGTTTCCCCGAAAGCCATGCGGCCAGCTTCGCGAAACTCGCGTACGCGAGCAGCTGGCTCAAATGTCACGAACCGGCGATCTTCCTCGCCGCGCTGCTGAACAGCCAGCCGATGGGCTTCTATCCGCCGTCGCAACTCGTGCAGGACGCAAAGCGTCACCGCGTGAAGGTGCTGCCGATCGACGTCACGCAAAGCGGTTGGGAAGCGTCGCTCGAAGCGCTGCCCGATCAGCCGCCGCCGCACGGCCAGCCCGCGGTGCGGCTCGGCCTGTCGCTCGTGCGCGGCTTGGGCGAAGCCGCCGCGCGGCGCATCGAAGCCGCTCGCACCGCTGGCCCGTTCGACAACGTCGACAGCCTCGCGCGCCGCGCGCAGCTCGAACGGCGCGATCTCGAAGCGCTCGCCGCCGCGAACGCGCTCGCGACGCTCGCCGGCCATCGCCGCGATGCGCTGTGGCAGGCCGTCGCCGCGGCGCCGGAGCGAGACCTTCTTGCCGCCGCGCCAATCGACGAAGTGGAGCAGCCCGCGCTCGGCGCGCCGTCGGAAGCCGACGACATCATCGCCGACTATCACACCACCGGCCTCACGCTGAACCGCCACCCGGTCGCGCTGCTGCGGCCGGCGTTGCGCGCGCAGCGGCTGTCGTCCGCGGCCGAGCTGCGCGACCGTCCCGACGGCCGGCTCGCACGCGCCTGCGGGCTCGTGATCGCACGGCAGATGCCGGGCACCGCGAAGGGCGTGATGTTCATGACGCTCGAAGACGAAACGGGCTGCGTGAACGTGATCGTCCGGCCCGAGCTGCTCGCGCGGCAGCGTCGCGAAACGCTCGATTCGCGGCTGCTCGCGGCGTCCGGCGTGTGGCAGGTCGTCAGCGACGTACGGCACCTCGTCGCGCAGCATTTCGAGGATCTGACGCCGCTGCTCGGCGGCCTGCGCACGTCGAGCCGCGAATTCCACTGACGCCTGCATCGCGCCGGCCTGCTCGGCAGGTGCATACCAGTTGGCCAAATTGGTTCTATTCCGGTCTCGTATTCGCACCCGAAACCCGGCCGAACGGTGCACCGGAACCGTCCCTTTGCATACCACTTCGGGTAAATCCCTATCCCGCACTGCGTTGTAAACAAAGGCCTTGTCGGCACTAAAACGCTTGCCGCGCAAGGCTTTCGGCGATTTCCGCGACGCTAATACCAGTTCGTTGACTGGTATTATGGTGGTTATATAATGCGTTCACTTTCGACGGTCCGAGATCGTCGTCCGACACCCGGAGGCACATGGAAACCGGCTGGTCCGAACTGGCGCCCGATCCCCTCGACGACACGCCGCTCTATCTGCAGCTCGCCCGCAACCTGGCGAGCGCGATTCACGCCGGCGCGTGGCGGGCCGGCGAGGCGCTACCGTCGGAGCGGCTGCTGTCGGTGTCGGTCGGCGTGTCGCGGATCACCGCACGCCGCGCGCTCGCGCTGCTGGTCGAGCAGGGCCTGATCAAGCGGGCGCGCGGGGCAGGCAGCTTCATCACGCCGCGTGTCGCCGATCCGCTGTCGCGGCTCGTCGGCTTCACCGCGAAGATGCAGCAGCGCGGCTTCGTGCCCGATTCGGTGTGGCTGGCGCGCACGCTACGCGCCGCGAGCCGCGACGAGCTCACGCATCTCGGCCTCGCGCCCGGCGCGACGGTCGCGCGGCTCGAACGGCTGCGCCGCGCGGACGGCATCGTGATGGCGGTCGAGCACTCGACGCTGCCGGCCGCGGTGGTGCCCGATCCGCAGGCGCTCGGCGCGTCGCTGTACGAATACCTCGAGGCGCGCGGCATGACCGTCGTGCGCGCGCTGCAGCACTTTCGTGCCGCGAACGCGACGCACGCGATCGCGAAATGGATGGCGGTGAAGCCGGGCTCGGCGCTGCTGGTGATCACGCGCATCGGCTACGGCGCCGACCAGCGCGCGATCGAAGTGACCGAAACGTATTGCCGCGACGACTACTACGACTTCGTCGCCGAACTGAAACGCTGACGCGCGAGACTGCCCGCGCACCCCGCGCAATCGCGATGGAACGCAATCGCGCGCAATGAATCGCAACGAATTGGCCAATCACGACGCGGATGCCTGCGTCACCCGATCATCAAGAGAACGTCATGCTGACTGGCAACATCCTCACCTCCGACGGCTGGATTCACGGCTCGCTCGATAGCGAGAACGGCCGCATCACCACGCTCGACGGCACGCCCGTCGATCCCGCGACGAACGACGCGCCGTACATCCTGCCCGGCTTCATCGACCTGCACGTGCATGGCGGCGGCGGCGCCGACGTGATGGAAGGCGGCGACGCGATCGAAACGATCGTCCGCACGCACGCGCAATTCGGCACGACGAGCCTGCTCGCGACGACGATGACCGCGCCGCGCGACGAACTGATGGAGGTCGTCGCGAATCTCGGCATCGTCGCCCGCACCCGCACGCCCGGCGGCGCGCGCGTGCTCGGCGTGCATCTCGAAGGCCCGTACATCAACCCCGGCAAGCTCGGCGCGCAGCCGGACGCGGCCGTGTCGGCCGTGCTCGACGAGGTGCTGAAGTACCTGTCGATCGCGCCGATTCGCGTCGTCACGCTCGCGCCGGAAATCGCGGGCCACATCGAGATCATCGGCGAGATGGCCGCGCGCGGCGTGCGCGTGCAGCTCGGCCACTCGCTCGCGACCTACGACGACGCGGTCGCCGCGCTCAAGCACGGCGCGTGCGGCTTCACGCACCTGTTCAACGCGATGTCGCCGCTGCATCACCGCAACCCGGGCCTCGTCGGCGCGGCGCTCGCGCATGCCGAATACGCGGAAATCATCCCCGATCTGCTGCACGTGCATCCGGGCGCGATCCGTGCGGCGCTGCGCGCGATCCCGCGCCTGTACGTCGTGACCGACAGCACGTCCGCCACCGGCATGCCCGACGGCGAATACCGGCTCGGCAGCCAGCACGTGACGAAGTGCCTCGGCGGCGTGCGGCTCGCCGACGGCACGCTCGCCGGCAGCACGCTGACGATGGATCAGGCGCTGCGCAATCTCGTGTCGCTCGGCCTGCCGATCGCCGACGTGTCGAACCGGATGTCGCGCTACGCGGCCGACTACCTCGGCATCGCCGATCGCGGCCGCCTCGAGCGCGGCGCATGGGCCGACCTCGCGGTGTTCGATCGCGACCTGAACCTCACCGCGACCTATGTCGAAGGAGAATCGATTGTCGAATATGCTTAAGGAAGCGCGCGAGTCCGCCCAGGTCGTCGCCGCGCAACTCGCCGACACCGCGCGCGTCGAAGCGCTCGCCGGCCAATTGCTCGATCACCCGCCGGCCGTCGCGCTGACGGTCGCGCGCGGCAGCTCGGATCACGCCGCCAGCTATTTCGCGAGCCTGACGATGAGCCGCCTCGGCGTGCCGGTCGCGTCGCTGCCGATGTCGGTCGCGACGCTGCAGCAGGCACCGCTGAAGGTGCAGGACCAGCTCGCGCTCGCGTTCTCGCAGTCGGGCAAGAGCCCCGATCTCGTCAACACGATGGCCGCGCTGCGCGAAGCCGGCGCGCGCACCGTCGCCGCCGTGAACGTGCTGCCGTCGCCGCTCGCCGACGCGTGCGAGCACCAGTTGCCGCTGCTGGCCGGCCCCGAACTGTCGGTCGCCGCGACGAAGAGCTATATCGCGATGCTGTCGCTGTCCGCGCAGATCGTCGCGTACTGGCAGCGCGACGCCGCGCTGATCACCGCATTGCGCGGCCTGCCCGACGTACTCGCGCAAGCCGGCCGGCTCGACTGGTCGCAGGCCGTCGCCGCGCTCGCGGGCGTCGAGCGGATGATCGTGATCGGTCGCGGCCTCGGCCTCGCGATCGCGCAGGAAGCCGCGCTGAAGCTGAAGGAAACCTCCGGCATCCAGGCCGAGGCATTCTCGAGCGCCGAAGTCCGCCACGGTCCGATGGAACTGATCGATCGCGACTATCCGCTGCTCGTGTTTGCGCCGCCGGGGCCCGAGCAGGCCGGCCTGCTGCAGCTTGCCGCGGACATGCGCGCACGCGGCGCCGCCGTGCTGCTCGCGGCGCCCGCCGGCACGCCCGGCGTATCGACGCCCGGCGTATCGGGCACCGTGCTGCCGCTCGCGCAGTCGGCCCATTCGGCGCTCGACCCGATCGCCGCCATTCTTTCGTTCTACGTGATGGCGGCGGATCTTGCCGTCGCGCGCGGCCGCAATCCCGACACGCCGCGCCACCTGAACAAAGTCACCGAAACGCACTGATAGTCGAGAAAGCCGATGAGACGCGCCGAGGAATCCCAGTTGAAGAGCCCCAACCACGATCAGATCGTCCTGCTTAGCCCGTTGACGGGGCCGATCGTCCCGCTGGCCGACGTGCCCGATCCGGTGTTCTCCGGCGGGATGTTCGGCGACGGCATCGGCATCGACCCGCTCGAGGGCCGGCTCGTCGCGCCGTGCGCGGGCGTCGTGTCGCATCTCGCGCGCACCGGCCATGCGGTGACGATCACGACGCCGCACGGCGCGGAAGTGCTGCTGCACATCGGCATCGACACCGTCGAGCTGAACGGGCAGGGCTTCATCGCGCACGTCGAAGCCGGCGCGCGCGTCGAAGCCGGCGCGCTGTTGATCGAGTTCGACCAGGACGCGGTGGCGCGAAACGCCCATTCGCTCGTGTCGGTGATCGCGATCGCGAATTCCGACGCGTTCGAGGTCGTCGATCGCGCGAGCGGTTTCGCGACCGCCGGCGAGACGCCGTTGCTCGCGCTGCGCGGCAAGGGCGAAGCCGCCGCGCAGGCGGCGCAGGCCGGCGCGGCCGCGCACAACGAAGTGCGCCGCGAGATCGTGCTCGCCCAGCCGGGCGGCCTGCATGCACGGCCGGCTGCACGGGCGCGGGAAGCCGCGCGCGGGTTCGACGCGACCGTCGACGTGCTGTTCGACGGCCGCAAGGCGTCGATCGCGAGCGTCGTCGGCCTGCTCGGTCTCGGCGCCGGCGAAGGCGCGACGGTCGAACTGGTCGGCCGCGGCGCACATGCGCAGCAGGCCGTTGACGCGGTCGAGCGCGAGCTGCTGCGCGAAGCGCACGGCGAAGTGGAGGAAAAGCCGGCGCGGCTGACGTCGCCCGCGCCGCAGACGGTCGCACGCCACGCCGGCGCGCCGCGCGATGGCGCACCAATCGACCCGAACACGCTCGCCGGCGTGTGCGCCGCGCCCGGCATCGCGGTCGGCACGCTGGTGCGTCTCGACGATGCGGACATCGTGCCGCCCGAGCAGGCGTCCGGCACGCCGGCCGCGGAAAGCCGCCGCCTCGACCAGGCGCTGAAGGCGGTCGACGCGGAACTCGGCGAAACGGTGCGCAATGCATCGGCGCGCGGTGCGGTCGGCGAGGCGGGGATTTTCGCGGTACATCGCGTGCTGCTGGAAGATCCGACGCTCGTCGACGCGGCGCGCGACCTGATCAGCCTCGGCAAGGGCGCGGGCTTCGCATGGCGGGCGACGATCCGCACGCAGATCGACACGCTGTCGAAGCTCGACGATGCGCTGCTCGCCGAACGCGCGGCCGACCTGCGCGATATCGAGAAGCGCGTGCTGCGCGCGCTCGGTCACACGAACGGCGCCGCGCGCGCACTGCCCGACGAAGCCGTGCTCGCGGCCGACGAATTCACGCCGTCCGACCTGTCGTCGCTCGATCGCGAACGCGTGACCGCGCTCGTGATGGCGCGCGGCGGCGCGACGTCGCACGCGGCGATCATCGCGCGGCAGCTCGGCATCCCGGCGCTGGTGGCGGTCGGCGATGCGCTGTACGCGATTCCAGACGGCACGCAGGTCGTCGTCGATGCGAGCGCGGGCCGGCTCGAACACGCGCCGACCGCGCTCGACGTCGAGCGCGCGCGGCACGAGCGCCAGCGCCTGGACGGCGTGCGCGAGGCGAACCGGCAACTGGCAGGTGTTGCGGCCGCGACCGTCGACGGCCGCGCGATCGAGGTCGCCGCGAACATCGCGACGCTCGACGACGCGAACACCGCGGTCGACAACGGCGCGGACGCGGTCGGCCTGCTGCGTACCGAACTGATGTTCATCCATCGCCAGGCCGCGCCGACGGCGGTCGAGCACCAGCAGAGCTATCAGTCGATCGTCGACGCGCTGCAGGGCCGCACGGCGATCATCCGCACGCTCGACGTCGGCGCGGACAAGGAAGTCGACTACCTGACGCTGCCGCCCGAACCGAACCCGGCGCTCGGCCTGCGCGGCATCCGTCTCGCGCAGGTGCGCCCCGATCTGCTCGACGATCAGTTGCAGGGCCTGCTCGCGGTGAAGCCGTTCGGCGCGGTGCGCATCCTGCTGCCGATGGTGACCGACGCGGGCGAACTCGTGCGGTTGAAAAAGCGCATCGACGAATTCGCGCACGCGCAGGGCCGCACCGAGCCGATCGAGGTCGGCGTGATGATCGAGGTGCCGTCGGCCGCGCTGCTGGCCGACCAGCTCGCGCGGCACGCGGATTTCCTGTCGATCGGCACCAACGACCTCACGCAATACACGCTCGCGATGGACCGCTGCCAGGCCGATCTCGCCGCGCAGTCCGACGGCCTGCATCCGGCCGTGCTGCGCCTGATCGACATCGCGGTGCGCGGCGCCGCGAAGCACGGCAAGTGGGTCGGCGTATGCGGCGCGCTCGGCGGTGATCCGCTCGCGGTGCCGGTCCTGGTGGGCCTCGGCGTGACCGAACTGTCGGTCGATCCGGTGTCGGTGCCGGGCATCAAGGCGCGTGTGCGCCGTCTCGATTACCAGTTGTGCCGTCAGCGCGCGCAGGACCTGCTCGCGCTCGATTCGGCACAGGCGGTAAGGGCAGCAAGCCGCGAGGTCTGGCCGCTCGACTGAACGTCGGCGGCGGGCACGCGACCCGTTTTACTACGAAAGCAATTAGGTCAACGACGCTTAACGACGAGACATGGATTGGAGGATCGAATGGACGGGAATCCGTTTCTGAAAATACAGGGCCTGGGGCGGGCGCTGATGCTGCCGATCGCGGTATTGCCGGTCGCCGGCATCCTGCTGCGGCTCGGCCAGCCGGACGTGTTCAACATCAAGATGATCGCCGACGCCGGCGGCGCGATCTTCGACAACCTGCCGCTGTTGTTCGCGATCGGCGTGGCGGTCGGCTTCGCGAAGGACAACAACGGCGTGGCGGCGCTCGCGGGCGCGATCGGCTACCTGATCGAAACCGCGATCATGAAGGACATCGATCCCAAGCTGAACATGGGCGTGCTGTCCGGGATCATCGCGGGTGTCGTCGCGGGCCTGCTGTACAACCGCTATAAAGACATCAAGCTGCCGGACTACCTCGCGTTCTTCGGCGGCAAGCGGTTCGTGCCAATCATCACGGGGCTGGTCTGCGTGATATTGGGCATCGCGTTCGGGTACGTGTGGCAGCCGATCCAGCATGCGATCGACGCGGCCGGCCAGTGGCTGACGACGGCGGGCGCGATCGGTGCGTTCGTGTTCGGCTTCCTGAACCGCCTGCTGCTCGTCACCGGCCTGCACCACATCATCAACTCGCTCGCGTGGTTCGTGTTCGGCAACTTCACGCCGCCCGCCGGCGGCGAGATCGTGCACGGCGACCTGCACCGCTTCTTCGCGGGCGACCCGACCGCGGGCACCTTCATGGCCGGCTTCTTCCCGATCATGATGTTCGGCCTGCCGGCCGCATGTCTCGCGATGCTGCACGAAGCGCCGAAGGAGCGCCGCGCGATGGTCGGCGGCCTGCTGTTCTCGATGGCGCTGACGTCGTTCCTGACCGGCGTGACCGAGCCGATCGAATTCAGCTTCATGTTCCTTGCGCCGGTGCTGTACGTGATCCACGCGGTGCTGACGGGGCTGTCGCTCGCGATCTGCCAGATCCTCGGCGTGAAGCTCGGCTTCACGTTCTCGGCCGGCGCGATCGACTACGTGCTGAACTACGGGCTGTCGACGAAGGGCTGGATCGCGATCCCGCTCGGCATCGCGTACGGCGTCGCGTACTACGGGCTGTTCCGCTTCTTCATCCGCAAGTTCAACATGGCCACGCCGGGCCGTGAACCGGCATCGACCGACGCGGCCACGGAATCGTACGCATCGGGCGGCTTCGTCGCACCGGGCGCGGCGGCAACGGCTGCCGCACCGCGCGCGCAACGCTACATCGCCGCGCTCGGCGGGGCGGCCAATCTGTCGGTCGTCGACGCGTGCACGACGCGCCTGCGCCTGACCGTCGTCGATCCGGAAAAGGTATCGGAGCCGGAACTGAAGTCGATCGGCGCACGCGGCGTGCTCAAGCGCGGCGGCAACAGCGTGCAGGTGATCATCGGGCCCGAGGCCGACATCATCGCCGACGAAATGCGTGCCGCGATCGGCAGCGGCGCGACCGGTGCGGCAGCAACGGCGCCGGCCGCCGCCGCGCAGCCTGTCACGGGCGCGGCCGCCGGCCCGCTCGATCCGGAACCGACCCGCTGGCTCGCGGTGTTCGGCGGCGCGACCAACGTCGTGTCGCTCGATGCGGTGGCCACCACGCGCCTGCGCGTGGTCGTGCGCGATCCGTCGGCGGTCGATCGCGAGCGTCTCGGCACGCTCGACGTCGCATGGGTGTCGCTCGACACGTTCCACATCGTCTGCGGCAACGCGGCGGCACGCTATGCCGAACAGCTCGGCGCGCGCCTGCCGCCGTCCGGCGGCGGGGCGGCTGCGCAACCGGCGTGATGCGGTGAAGCCGGCCTGATCGATCCGCGTGGCGGATCCGGGCCGGCCGTCAAAAGAACAACGGCTTGCGACGTACGCGTCGCAAGCCGTTTTCTTTGGGGCGGGCGATGCGCTTGCCCGCCCCGCGCATGACCGGATGCCTTCAGCCGTTCACGGATTCGTCAGCGTGAAGGTCGGCTTCCGGTAGCCGACGCCGGCGCGCTCGAGCTTCGGCAATTCGCGTTGCGTGAGCAGCGTCGCGAAGCCGGCCCAGTCGCGCTGCAGCGCGGCGACGTCGACGTGGTGCGTGTCGCCGCGCTTGAAGCGCACGCCGGCCGCATACGGCAGCTCCCAGTCGGCCCGGTGCCACGCGCGTTCGGCGAGCGCGAGCAGCCGCGGGTAGGTCATGTATTCGAGGAAGGTGTCGTTGCGCATCACCTCGCCCCACGCCTGGCCCTGCATGCCTTCGATGCGCGGCGCGGGGCCCGTGCCCGTCACCTCGAACGCGTTGCCGTCGCGGTCGCCCATCACTTCGGCGTTCTGCGGCAGGTTCTCCGGCGCGAGCGAGAACACCTTGTACTCGTCGGTCGCGTGCGAGCCCCAGTAGTAGCCGCGCTCGCGCGGATTGAGCGTGTACGGGAAGTCGAAGTACAGGTAGTCGGGCAGTGCGAGCACCGTCAGGTAGCCCTTGCCGCTCAGGTCGCGCGCGCTGTCCGACGCGCCCCAGAAGATCGTGTCCCACAGCGACACCATCACGTGGCGCGTGCTGAAATCCTGCGGCCCGTTCGCGTGCTTGATGCCGTCCTGCCACGCGGCCATCGTGCCGATTCCGTTCGCGTTGACGGCCGCGCTCACCTGTTTCGCGAAACGCGTCGGCAGCTCGTCGATCGACTTGATCTCGCCGCGCTGGAGCAGTGCCGTGCACGCGGGCGAACGCGCCCACGGCTTGTCCTGCGCGGCCAGGTCGATGCGCCCCTTGTTCGGGTCGGTGCCGTTCAGCGGCTGGAACCCTCCGCCGAGGAAGATGTTCTTCGCTTCGTCGCCGCCGTAGTGCCAGGTCTGCAGCGGCGCCTGCGCGTCCGCGTGCATCGCCGCGATCTCGCGGATCACCTTCGACGCGAAGTTGAGCGCGCCCGGTACGCACGGGTTCAGGTCGCTGCGCCGGTCGTAGAACTGCACCGTCGTCAGGTTCGTCGTGTCCTGCGGGTCGAGCAGCCGATACGCGTTCGCTTCCTGCTCGCGGCCGGCCGCGTGCAGCCGCCGGTAGCGCGCCTCCATCGTCACGACGGCCGCGCGGGCGTGCGCGGGCATGTCGATCTCGGGGATGACCTGCACGAAGCGCGCGGCCGCGTAGCGCACGAGCGCCACGTAGTCGTCGCGCGTCAGGTAGCCGCCGCCCGAGCGGTTGTCGGGGCCGGAGCCGAGCTGCGGCAGCAGGCAGCGCGTCTCGCCCGGGTCGTGACAGCGGCGCGAGCCGATCTCGGTCAGCTCGGGCAGGCCGGGAATCTCGATGCGCCAGCCTTCGTCGTCGGACAGATGCAGGTGCAGGCGGTTGAGCTTGTACGCGCTCATCTGGTCGATCAGGCGACGCAGTGTCGCCGGCTGCTTGAAGTTGCGCGCGAGGTCGACGTGCATCCCGCGATGCGCGAAGCGCGGCGCGTCCTCGACGAGCATCGCCGGAATCGGGCCGCCGCCGGCCGGCGCGAGCGAGTAGAGCGTCTGTACGCCGTAGTAGAGGCCCGCGCGATCGTAGCCTTCGATCAGCACGCCGCGCGGCCCGATCGCGAGCCGGTAGCCGCCCGGTGTCGCGAGGTCGGCCGGCAGCCGGCGCGGTGCGACGAAGCCGCGCACCGGCACGCGTGCGCCGTCGAGCCCGAGGGTCGTCGCTCGCTCGCGCAGCGCCGCGACCTGCGCGTCAGGCAGATCCGGCAGCGCGAGTTCGACGCCGCGCAGCTCGAGCGTGCCGGGCAGCGGCAGTTCGCGCTTCACGCTCGGCAACGCACGGCCCGGATCGGGCCGTGCGGCCACCGGCGGCGCATTGCCGGTCGAGTTGTTCTGCGCGTCGGCCGGCAGCGATTCGACGTAGCGCAGCTCGTTGTCGGTGTCGTTGTAGCGCAGCACGGCCGGCGGCGCGCCGTCGACGACGACATACGGGCGCGGAATCACGTCGCTGTAGCGCAGCAGCCAGTATTCGGCGACGAACGGCAGCTCGATGCGCTCGCCGGGCGCGAGCCGCACCGAGCCCGGCTGCGGCGTCAGTTCGTACAGGTCGCCGGTGAGCCGCCGCAGCGCGAAGCCGGGGCGATCGATCCGCAGCAGGCGGCGGATGCTGTGCAGGTAGAGCTTCCAGCCGCCGTCGGCGATCGCCTGGTGGCCGCGGTTCTGCAGGATCAGGCGGCCCGTCGCGCAGGCGGCGCCGTCGGCGCCGAGATCGGCGCACGGCACGCCGGCCGCGCCCGCGTGGTTGTTGTCGACGGCGACGCGCAACGCGAGGCCGTTCGACAGCTGCGTCGCGAGGCTGGCCGCTTGCGCGGTGCCGGCGGGCGCGCCAACGGCGGCCGGCGCAGGTGCCGCGGCGATCGCAGCGGGCGACAGCACCGCGATCAGCAGGCCGGCAATGAGGGATGGCAAGGTGCGCTTCAATTCGAACTCCTGAGAAAAAGAGGACATGGCGGCGTCGTGACGCGACGTCGCTGCGATCGGGTCTTTCAGTGGAGCTGCGGGAGATACCCATGCGCGGGGCGATGCGGCTGCACCGCGCGCATTCGGCACGCGGGAGCGTGCGTTACGGAACGGGAGGCGGGCACGCGTGCCGATCGGATCGGGGCGTCGGCGTGCGCGGATTCATTGGCGGCCCACGGCGTTCGCCGCGGCGACGAGGCGGCCGTGGCCGACGGCGCGAGCCGCGGCACGCGGAAGTCGAAACGGCGCGCAGGCGCACGCCACACACGGAAATCGCATGTCTCCCCCACCCAGAAGGAATCGGCCTGTCAGCGGCCGTGTCCAACGATCTTATGAAACCTTTTATTGGTATTCAAGTGGTATCAATCTGGCGCTAAATTGGCATCGATGTACGCCGCCTCCCGGCGCGGCCAGGGCGAAAAAAAACCTCGCGCGAAGCGAGGTTCTTTCCTTCTGGACGGCGACCGCGGGATCGAGCGGCCGCATGCGTCACGCGTTCAGTCGCGGCGCGCCCGCACGGACGCTTCCTGCGTCTTCTGCCGCGCTTCGAGCCACATCGCGTTGACGATGCCGAACGACAGCGCGACGCCGATACCGAGAATCCAGCTGAAATACCACATGGTCAGACTCCTTGCGAAACGGTAGGCGAGGGCGCCCGCGCGCCCCGACCGGGTTCAATGCGTCAATACATCGAGTGCTTGTTCTCCTCGAGCGTCTGGTGCGTGACCTTGCCGCGCATCACGCGATACACCCAGCCGGTGTAGAGCAGCACGATCGGCAGGAACACGATCACCGCGAACAGCATCACCTGCAGCGTCATGTGGCTCGACGTCGAGTCCCATACGGTCAGGCTGCTGCGCGGGTCGAGCGACGACGGCATGATGAACGGGAACATCGAGAAGCCCGCGGTCAGGATCACGCCGACGATCATCAGGCCCGTGCAGAAGAACGCCGTCTTTTCCTGCTTCGAGCCGGCGAGCAGCAGCGCGAGCACGCCGCCCGCGATCCCGACGACGGGCGCGGCGATCATCCACGGATAGTCGCCGTAATTCGCGAGCCACAGGCCGGAACCCGCGGCGACGTCCTTGAGCAGCGGGTTCGCGACGGTGTCGGTCGGCGCGGCATGCGTGATGTGGAAGCCGCCGATGTAGGAGGCCACCAGCACGCCGGCCAGCACGAACAGCACGACCGCGAGGAACGACGCGACGCGCAGCGCGATCGACGCACGGCGCGCGATCGCGCCGTCGGTCTTCATCTTGATGAACGCGGCGCCGTGCGCGACGAGCATCGTGAGGCTGACGAGCCCGCACAGCAGCGCGAACGGGTTCAGCAGCGCCCAGAAGCCGCCGTAGTAGGTCACGCGCAGGTCGCTGTCGAACTTGAACGGCACGCCCTGCAGCAAGTTGCCGAACGCGACGCCGAACACGAGCGCCGGCACGAAGCCGCCGACGAACAGGCCCCAGTCCCAACCCGCGCGCCAGCGCGGGTCCGGCCGCTTGCTGCGGTAGTCGAAGCCCACCGGCCGGAAGAACAGCGCGAACAGCACGAGCAGCATCGCGAAGTAGAAGCCGGAGAACGACGCCGCGTAGACGAGCGGCCAGGCCGCGAACATCGCGCCGCCGGCCGTGATCAGCCACACCTGGTTGCCTTCCCACGTCGCGCCGACCGTGTTGACGATGATGCGGCGCTCGTCGTCGGTCTTGCCGAGGAACGGCAGCAGCGCGGTCGCGCCCATGTCGAAGCCGTCGGTGACGGCGAAGCCGATCAGCAGCACGCCGACGAGCACCCACCAGATCAGCTTGAGAGTTGCATAGTCCATAGCGATTCCTTGTTCGGTTGCGAGGGCGTGCTCAGACTGCGGCCCGCTCGCCGGCGGCGGCGAGTTCGTGGTGATAGCGGCCGGTATGCAGCGACGACGGGCCGAGGCGCGCGTACTTGAACATCAGCTTGATCTCGATGACGAACAGTACCGTGTAGAACGCGATGAAACCGGCGAGGCTCAGGTACAGGTCCGTCGACGTCAGGCTCGATGCGGACAGATGCGTCGGCAGGATGCCCGCGATCGTCCACGGCTGACGGCCGAGCTCGGCGACGACCCAGCCGAATTCCGCGGCGAGCCACGGCAGCGGGATCGCCCACAGCGCATAACGCAGGAACCAGCGGCGGTTGTCCTGCAGCAGTTGCCGGCGCGCGCAGAACCAGAACGCGGCGACGAAGGTCGCGAGGAACAGGAAGCCGAGGAACACCATGATCCGGAACGAGAAGAACACGGGCGCGACCGGCGGGATCGTCTTCTTCGCGGCGGCCTTGATCTGCTCCGGCGTCGCATCGATCACGTTCGGCGTGAACTGCTTGAGCATCAGTCCGTAGCCGAGATACTGCTTGTGCTGGTCGAACAGCGCGCGGGTCGTGTCGCTCTTGTCGCCTTCCTTGATCTTCTGCAATGCGCCGTACGCGACCATCCCGCTCTGGATGTGTTCCTCGCTGTGCTTCGCGAGCTCGCGCAGGCCGATCACCGGCTCGTCGATCGAGCGCGTCGCGATCAGGCCGAGCGCGTACGGGATCTTGATCGCGTAGTCGGTGCGCTCTTCCTTCTGGTTCGGGATGCCGATCAGCGTGAACGACGCCGGCGCCGGCTGGGTTTCCCATTCCGATTCGATCGCGGCGAGCTTCATCTTCTGCACTTCGCCGGTCGTGTAGCCCGATTCGTCGCCGAGCACGATCACGCACAGCGTGGCCGCGAGGCCGAAGCCGGCCGCGACCGCGAACGAGCGCAGCGCGAAGTCGATGTCCCGCTTCTTCAACAGGTACCACGACGAAATGCCGAGTACGAACATCGCGGCCGTCACGTAGCCGGCCGACACGGTATGCACGAACTTCACCTGCGCGACCGGGTTGAACAGCACGTCGAACAGGCTGGTCAACTCCATGCGCATCGTCTGGTAGTTGAACTCGGCGCCGACCGGGTTGTTCATCCAGCCGTTCGCGACGAGGATCCACAGCGCGGACAGGTTCGAGCCCAGCGCGACGAGGAACGTGACGATCAGGTGCTTGACCTTCGACAGGCGGTTCCAGCCGAAGAAGAACAGGCCGACGAACGTCGATTCGAGGAAGAACGCCATCAGGCCTTCGACCGCGAGCGGCACGCCGAAGATGTCGCCGACGTAGTGCGAGTAGTACGACCAGTTCGTGCCGAACTGGAATTCGAGCGTGATGCCGGTCGTCACGCCCATCGCGAAATTGATGCCGAACAGCTTGCCCCAGAACTGGGTCATGTCCTTGTAGACCTGTTTGCCGGTCATCACGTAGACGGCTTCCATGATGACGAGCAGCCAGGACAGGCCGAGCGTCAACGGCACGAACAGGAAGTGGTAGAGCGCCGTGATGCCGAACTGCAGACGTGACAGATCGACGACTTCGCTACTTATCATGATGGTCTCCCTCGGTAGATGCAGGCGCCGGCGCCGAGAGCAGCTTCTCGGCCACGGCGGCAGGCGGCAACGACATGTGCTCGGCCTGCGGATGATTGAAGAATGCGTATTTGAGCGACATCAGGAGGATCAGCTTGACGATCAGCACCAGGGTGATGTCGCGGGCGAGGGTGGGTCCGCGTGCCCATGCGGCGATGCGTGCGCGCCAGCCGATCGTGCCGGCCGGCCGCGAAGGCGGCGCAGGCTCTTTATTGATCGAGATCAAGGCGATTATCCTGAATCGATTTACGTCGGATTGGGGGCGACTTTACGTCGGATTTATGACGGCCGTGAAGCTGTTTTAATCCTTTTGCGCCTGACATGCCAATTTTAAAAGGACTGCTTTCCGATGCCGAGTGCTGCGCTGCGGCAGACCGTCGCGAAACAGGGGGTAAAAATTGAGGTGGATCAAGGTTATGCGGAAGGGCGCCGCAAATGGCGTAATGCCCGATGAATCAGTTCAATTAATCGACGCAAAAACGGAGAGCGAAACGGCCGAAAAGCACGGGGAAACTGGACGAAAAAAAACCGCTGCCGGTCGGGCAGCGGTTTTCGATGAGGCGCTTTAGGTCGCCGGGATTCAGGCGTATTCGGCGAGGGCGGTGCGCATCTTTTTCATGGCGCTCGCCTCGATCTGGCGAATGCGTTCGGCCGACACGCCGAATTCGGCGGCGAGATCGTGCAGCGTCGAGCCGCCCGAGCCGTCGTCGTCGACCTGCAGCCAGCGCGCCTCGATGATGCGGCGGCTGCGCGCATCGAGCGCGTCGAGCGCCTGCGCGATGCCGTCCGTCTGCAACATGTCGCGTTGGCGCGCGGCGAGCACGGCGGTCGGCTCGTTGTGCGAGTCGGCCAGGTAGGCGATCGGCGCGTACGATTCCTCGCCGTCTTCCACTTGGCCCTCGAGCGCGATGTCGCCGCCCGACAGGCGCGTTTCCATCTCCGTGACTTCTTCGCGCTTGACGTTGAGCTCCTGCGCGAGGCCGTCGATTTCCTCGGGCGTCATCGCCTGCATGCTCTTCTTGTGGCTGCGCAGGTTGAAGAACAGCTTGCGCTGCGCCTTCGTCGTCGCGACCTTCACCATGCGCCAGTTGCGCAGGATGTACTCGTGGATCTCGGCCTTGATCCAGTGAATCGCATACGACACCAGGCGCACGTTTTGCGTCGGGTCGAACCGTTTCACCGCTTTCATCAGGCCGATGTTGCCTTCCTGGATCAGGTCGCCGTGCGGCAGGCCGTAGCCGAGATAGTTACGCGCGATCGACACGACGAGACGCAGGTGCGACAGCACCAGGCGCCGCGCCGAGTCGAGGTCGTTGTTTTCGCGGAATTCGGTTGCATACCGGCGTTCCTCCTCGGCGGTCAGCAGCGGAATGCGGTTGACGGCCTGGATGTACGCGTCGATGTTGCCGAGCTGGCCGGGCAACATCGATTGGGCTGCGAGCGCCAGCGAGCCTGCCGATTCGGCCTTGGCCGGCGTCGGGCTCAGGGTGTTCGGGAGGGTCAGGGCGTTGCTCACTAAAAACTCCTTTGGAATCAGGGACAAACCCCGGTCTCGGATGAGATTCCGTGGTCATCTTAGCACTCCCGCAATACGAGTGCTAATTCCTTAGAGCGGGCGGGGGCATCGGAGTTCCCCATTTTTCTATCGGATGGGTCGAACCGATAGTCTATTCTGCGACAGGGGCTCGGCCATGAAGTTCCGTAAGCCGTTGTTTCTGATAGGAATCAGTAGACGATTTCGATTTTTGTCGTTTTGGAAGCAAGCCATTTCGCTTCGTGATGCCGATTCGAAAAGTCCTTTACCATACCATTCAGTTCGCTCGGGCCCCGGCCGTTGCCGCAGGCTCCATTCAACCCACAAAGTTGGAGTGTCAGATGAACAATAAGAAGAATCGCCGGCCCCGCAGCCGGCTGGTGCTGCATGCGATGCTGGCAGCGTCTCTTCTGGGCGGATCGGGTGCGGCTTTCGCGGACCGATGGGGGATCCAGGCGGGCGGCGGCTTTTCCGATCGCCACGGGATCGACAAGGCCGATCTCGGCGTGGTCTGGGATCCGGGCTGGAACTGGTGGGAAATCGGCGGCTGGCACTTCGCGTTCGTGATGGAAGGCCATGTCGGCTACTGGCACACCGGCGGCAACGTGCACGCCAACATCGGTGAATTCGGCGCGACGCCGATGTTCCGTTTCATCAAGAGCGCGGGCCAGGTTCGTCCGTTCGTCGAAGCCGGCGCCGGCATCCGGTTCCTCACGCATCCAACGATCTCGAACAATCTGTCGCTGTCGACATCGTTCCAGTTCGCGGACGTCGTCGGCGTCGGCGCGCAGTTCGGCGAACGGCAACAGTATCAGGTGGGTTACCGTTTCCAACATGTGTCTAACGCGGGTATCAAAGAGCCGAATCCTGGTATAAATTTCCACCAGTTCTACGTGCAGTACAACTTCTGATCCGCACGCCGGCGCACGGCGGGCGCGTTGCCGAGGAGTCAGGCGATGGCGAAGGTGGTCGATGCGATCCGCGCGCTCGAGCGCGATCGGTTCCGGGCGATGGTGGACGGCGACGGCGAGGCGCTCGACGCGCTGTTGTCGGACAAGGTGTTTTTCGTCCACACCAACGGCAAACGCGAAACCAAGCAGCAGTTCATCGACGCCATCGTCGCCGGCCGCCGCCGCTATCGCCAGATCGAAATCCAGTCGCAGGACGTGCTGCCGGTCGGCGACGCCACCTGCGTCGTCACCGGGCGCGCGTTGATCGAGATGGAAACCAACAACGGCGGCCTCGTCTTTCCGATTGCCTATACGTCCGTCCACACGCACGACCAGGGCCGCTGGTGCCTGTTCGCGTGGCAGGCGACGCGGTGCGCGACCGAAACTTGAGCGCGGGTGGCGCCCCTTTTCATGTGTCGATCGAAGCGGCCTTCTGAGCCGCTTTTTGCTGCCTCGTGCGGCGCGGATCGCGCGGCGCACGGGCGGTCACGCACCGCTCGCTGACGTTTCAACCCGGCATCGCAGCCCGGCGTTCAGGCCGCCGCGCGGTGGTCCGCGCAGTGCCATGCCGAGCGGTTGACCGCACCGACGACCGCATCGAGCGCCGCGACGGCCGCATCGGCGTGCACGCCGACCCCGTGCCGCAGCGGCGCGTCGCCGACCCGGCAGCCGACCGATACCGCGATGCGGCCGTCCGCGGCGCGCGTGTGCTCGCACGACGCGACCTCGATCGCGGCGCCGGCGGCCGCCGCAAATGCCGCGGCGAAATGTCGCGCCGCGTCGTCCGGCGTCGCATCGGCGGCGGGCGCCGTCGCGATCTCGCGGTTTTGCCAGCGCGCGCCGTTGCCGTGGCGCGCGGCCGGGCCGTCGGTCTCGAAGAATTCGCGCGCGAACAGCGCGCAGATCGCGTCGCCCGTCACTTCCTCGCCCGACGCGTCGGCGAGCGTCTGCACCGCATGGCTGAATTCGATCTGGACGCGGCGCGTCGGCGTGAAGCCCATCCCGCGTTCGAGCAGGAACGTCGCGCCGCCCTTGCCGGACTGGCTGTTCACGCGGATCACCGCGTCATAGCTGCGGCCGAGATCGGCCGGGTCGATCGGGAGGTACGGCACTTCCCAGACCGCGTCGGGGCGTTGCTGGGCGAAGCCCTTGCGGATCGCGTCCTGGTGCGAGCCCGAGAACGCGGTGAATACGAGGTCGCCCGCGTACGGGTGGCGCGGATGCACGGGAATCTGGTTGCAGCGCTCGACGACGCGGCGCACCGCGTCGATGTCGGAAAAATCGAGCCCCGGGTCGATGCCTTGCGTGTAGAGGTTCAACGCGAGCGTGACGAGATCGACGTTGCCGGTGCGCTCGCCGTTGCCGAACAGGCAGCCTTCGATGCGGTCGGCGCCCGCGAGCAGCGCGAGTTCGGCCGCCGCGACCGCGGTGCCGCGATCGTTGTGCGGATGCACGGACAGCACGATGCTGTCGCGATACGCGAGATTGCGGTCCATCCATTCGATCTGGTCGGCGAACACGTTCGGGGTCGCGGCTTCGACGGTGGCCGGCAGGTTGACGATCATCTTGTGGTCGCGGGTCGGGCGCCACGTCTGCGCGACCGCGTCGCAGATCTCGCGCGCGAACGTCAGCTCGGTCATGCTGAAGGTTTCCGGCGAATACTGGAACGTCCAGTGCGTGTCGGGGCGCGCGGCGGCGTGTGCCTTGATGATGCGCGTGCCGTCGATCGCGAGCGCCTTCACGTCGTCCTTCGACATCCCGAACACGATGCGGCGGAACGACGGGCAGACCGCGTTGTACAGGTGCACGATCGCGCGCGGCACGCCTTCGAGCGCATCGAACGTGCGCGCGATCAGGTCTTCGCGCGACTGCACGAGCACTTCGATCGTCACGTCGTCGGGAATCCGCTTGTCGTCGATCAGCTTGCGGACGAAATCGAAGTCGGTTTGCGACGCCGACGGAAAACCGACTTCGATCTCCTTGAACCCGATCGCGACCAGCATGTTGAAGAACTCGAGCTTCTGCTCGATGCTCATCGGTTCGATCAGCGACTGGTTGCCGTCGCGCAGATCGGTGCTCATCCACACGGGCGCACGCTCGATGGTGCGGGCCGGCCAGCGGCGGCCATTGAGGCGGACGGGCTCGAACGGACGGTACTTGTCTTGCGGATTGCGCATCATCTTCTGGACCTCGGGTCTCAAGTCGCGAGCGAAGACGCACGGCACGGGCGCCGGTTGGCGCTGCCTCGCATCCGGCGCGCGATGGCGCCGCGGATGCGGATGATCTTCGCGAATCGGCCGACGGATGGACGGACGAATGCTGACGACTTCGGGTTGTAAAAACTGCGAGAGGGGTACGGCGAGGAACTGCTGGGAGGACCGTGCGAACAGCACACGGCGCTACGACAGCCTTAGGCTAGTCGTAGCGATAGCGGCCGCGCTAGGCGGCCGGAGGTAATTCGGAGGGTGTTCGGAAAGGAACGCATGACGGCCACTCTATGCCAGGATGCGCTCGCGTGTCAAATGTCGGGATAAAGGGCCAGGTCGTCGTCGCGCCGTCAGCGCGCGACGCGCACGATCTGCACGATTGTCGCGACCTGTCGCGCGACCGTGTCGGGCACCGGCACCTCGCCGCGCAGCACCGCGTCCGTCCATGCCGCCGTGGTCGCCGCATCGCGCGACTCGGGCAGCGCGACGGGCGGCGCGTCGGTCGACGAACGCTCGGCGTCGATCAGCGTGTCGCACACGCCGTCGTGCAGCCAGTCGACCTGCACCTGGCGCCGCGTGTCGGCCACCGCTTCGCCTTCGGTGCCGCGCGCGAGCAGCGCACCGCCCCGCGCGGCGTCCGGATGATCGCGGAACAGCTGCGCGAGGCTGTCGCGGTACGGCGGGTGCGTGTAGTTGACGAGCCGCAGCCCGGCCGGCGCGAACGGCTGCAGGATCTTCACGAGCGTATGCGTCGAGTTGCGCACGCCGAGCACGCTGCGCATCGACAGCAGGTGCGCGATGCGGGGCGCCAGCACGTCGATCGGTGCGAACGCGACGCGGCGCTCGGCGAGCGTGTCCTCGATCGCATCGTGCGACGTCGACGGCGCGAGCGACAGCGCCGAGAAGATCTCGGCGCTCGTCACGCGGCCCGGATCGCGCTCCACTCCGTGCACCAGCACCGGCACGCCTTCGCGCGCGAGCAGCAGCGCGAGCAGCGGCACGAGGTTCGGCTGCTTGCGCGCGCCGTTGTAGCTCGGGATCGACACCGGGCGGAACGCGGCGTCCTGTACGTGCACGGGTTCGAACGACGCTTGCGCGGCGGCGAGCATCGCGGCCAGTTCGTCGGCGGATTCGCCTTTCAGCCGATAGGCGATCAGGATCGCGCCGAGTTCGATGTCCGACACGCGCGCATCGAGCATCGCGCGATAAAGCTCGAACGTGTCCTCGGCGGACAGGGCGCGCGCGCCGTTCGGCCCGCGGCCGATTTCCTTGATGAAGCGGGCGCAGGGGAACGGAGCGGCGGCGGGATCGTGGGAAGCGGTCATCGGAACGTGGGACGGGCGGCCGGCATCGGGCCGCGCGGTGAGCGGTGAGGAATGCCCCGAGTATCGCACGGGCGCGGCCGCGCACCGTGCCGCGCTACACTCTGGTTCCCGGCGGCGCGCGCACCGGCTGCGCCGCGCCCGTGCCGCCGCCGGCCGAATACGATCAAAAGAGAGACATCCCATGAAGCTCTACAGCTATTTCCGCAGTTCCGCGTCGTACCGCGTGCGGATCGCCCTGAACCTGAAGCGGCTGCCGTTCGACTATGCGCCCGTGCACATGCTGCGCGACGGCGGCGAGCAACTGAAGGACGCGTATCGCGCGCTGAATCCGGATGGGGTCGTGCCGACGCTGGTCGATGGCGACGCGACGCTGCAGCAGTCGCTCGCGATCATCGAATATCTCGACGAAACCCATCCCGAGCCGGCGTTGCTGCCGAAACAGCCGGTCGATCGCGCGTACGTGCGATCGGTCGCGCTGCAGATCGCGTGCGAAATCCACCCGCTCAACAACCTGCGCGTGCTCAAGTACCTGAAGCATACGCTGAAGGTGTCCGAGGACGCCAAGAACGCATGGTACCGGCACTGGATCGAGGCGGGTTTCGACACGCTCGAGACGCGTCTCGCGAACGATCCGCGCACCGGCAAGCTGTGCTTCGGCGACACGCCGACGCTCGCCGACGTGTGCCTCGTGCCGCAGGTGTTCAACGCGAACCGCTTCTCGATCGACACGACGCGTTTCCCGACGATCCAGCGGATCGTCGACCATGCGGCGACGATCGATGCGTTCAAGGCCGCCGAGCCGGGCGTGCAGCCGGACGCCGAATGAGCACCGAATGAGCGCGCGCCCCCGTGGCGAGCATGATCGGGTGCGCATGAAAAAGGGCGCCCGAAGGCGCCCCGCGCGATGCGAGCCGGCGGCGTTCAGCCGAGCAGCGCGTCCGCGAATTCCACCGCGCTGAACGGCTGCAGGTCCTCGACCTTCTCGCCGACGCCGATGAAGTAGACGGGCACCGGCCGTTGCCGCGCGATCGCCGCGAGAATCCCGCCCTTCGCGGTGCCGTCGAGCTTCGTGACGATCAGGCCGGTCAGGCCCAGCGCGTCGTCGAATGCCTTCACCTGCGTGAGCGCGTTCTGGCCGGTGTTCGCGTCGATCACGAGCAGCACTTCGTGCGGCGCGCCGTCGTGCGCCTTCGCGATCACACGCTTCACCTTCTTCAGCTCTTCCATCAGGTGCAGCTGCGTCGGCAGGCGGCCGGCCGTGTCGGCCATCATCACGTCGATCTTGCGCGCGCGCGCGGCGCTGACCGCGTCGAAGATCACCGCGGCCGGATCGCCGCTTTCCTGCTGCACGACCGTCACGTTGTTGCGCTCGCCCCAGACCGCCAGCTGCTCGCGCGCGGCCGCGCGGAACGTGTCGCCGGCGGCCAGCAGCACCGACTGGTCGAAGCTCTGCAGATGCTTCGCGAGCTTGCCGATGCTGGTCGTCTTGCCCGCACCATTCACGCCGGCGATCATCATCACGAGCGGCTGCGCGCGGCCGAGCATCAGCGATTTCTCGAGCGGCGTCAGCAGCTCGACGAGCAGGTCGTGCAGCGCATTCTTCACTTGCTGCGGATCGGTCAGCCGGCCCGCGCGCACCTTCTCGCGCAGCGCGCCGAGCAGGTATTCGGTCGCGTCGACGCCCGCGTCGGACATCAGCAGCGCGGTTTCGAGCTCCTCGTACAGGTCTTCGTCGATCTTCGTGTTGACGAATACGCCGGTGATGCTCGAGCCCGTCTTCGCAAGCCCCGTTTTCAGGCGCGCGAGCCACGACTGCTTCGCGGACGCGTCCTGCAGCGGCGGCGGGACGATCTCGACCGTCTCGACCACTTCGTCGCGACCGTCGTTGGTCGGCGTGACCGTCATCACGACGGCCGGCGCGGCCGGTTGCGCGGTCGCCTGCGGCACGTCGGCCGCGGGCGCGGGCGCGTCGGCGTCGGACGCTTCGTCCGCTTGCTGCGCGTCGGCCGATTGCGATTCCGCCGGATCGGGCTCCTGCGTTTTCTTGAATCGTTTGAAGAAACTGAACATGGTCTGACGTCGGGAAGAGGGCGGGCCGCCGCCGAGGGCGGGGCGCCGGACGGGCCGTTCTGCGTTCGCGCGGGCGCGGCGCTCGGCGGCCGAAACCGTGCATTTTATCAGTGCGGCGCGGCACTCGCGTCAGTGCGCGTCGCCGCTGTGGTAACGTGCGCCTGTTTGGCGGCGCCCCCTGCGCGCGCCCGGTCCCTCCGTTGTCGATATCCCGTATGTCCCGTTCCTCTTCCGGCCGCCCGGCGGCCCCTTCCAGTCGCGGCAAGCCGCACACGATCCGCATCATCGGCGGCGACTGGAAACGCACGCCGCTCGCGGTGCTCGATCTCGACGGCCTGCGCCCGACCCCCGATCGCGTACGCGAGACGCTGTTCAACTGGCTCGGCCAGGATCTCGACGGCTGGCGCTGCCTCGACCTGTTCGCGGGCACCGGTGCGCTCGGCTTCGAGGCCGCGTCGCGCGGCGCGGCGAGCGTCGTGATGGTCGAGCGCCACCCGCGCGCCGCGCAGCAGCTGCGTGCGATCAAGGACAAGCTCGGCGCCCGTTCGGTCGAGATCGCCGAAGCCGATGCGCTGCGGCTTGCGACCGGGCTCACGCCGGGCGCGTTCGACGTCGTGTTCCTCGATCCGCCGTTCGACGACCTGGCCGTGCTCGAGCGCGCGATCGCGCTGTCCGCGCCGCTCGTCGCGGCGGACGGCGCGCTGTACGTTGAAACGGGGGCGGAACTCGATCCGGCCGCGCACGACGCGCTCGCGGGCTGGCAGGTCGTGAAGCACGGCAAGGCCGGTGCGGTTCACTATCATTTGCTGCGGCGCGAAAATGATGAATAATGCGCGTTCCATACGAGGCGGCGCGCCGCAAAGGCGACGCATGCCCATCTCGGCAGCGGCGCGTGCATCGCACGGCTGCCATCCCGTTTGCGTGATGACAGGAGGAGCGACATGGTAGTCGCCGTGTATCCCGGTACGTTCGATCCGCTGACGCGCGGGCACGAAGACCTCGTGCGGCGTGCGTCGAGCATTTTTGATACGCTGGTGGTGGGCGTTGCCGACAGCCGCGCGAAGAAGCCGTTTTTCTCGCTCGAAGAACGTCTGACGATTGCGAACGAGGTGCTCGGCCATTATCCGAACGTGAAGGTGATGAGTTTCACCGGCCTCCTGAAGGATTTCGTCCGCGTCAACAATGCGCGCGTGATCGTGCGCGGGCTGCGCGCCGTGTCCGATTTCGAATACGAGTTCCAGATGGCGGGGATGAACCGCTATCTGCTGCCCGACGTCGAGACGATGTTCATGACGCCGTCCGACCAGTATCAGTTCATCTCGGGAACGATCGTGCGCGAAATCGCGCAATTGGGCGGCGATGTCAGCAAATTCGTGTTTCCGTCCGTCGAGAAGTGGCTGACCGAGAAAGTCACTGCGATGGGAGGCCCTGCCGCGTGACGCGGCACCGGCCGGTTTCGTCGCGAAGCCGGCCGCCGGCCTGAAGAAGTGAGATCAGTATGGCTTTGATGATTACCGACGAGTGCATCAATTGCGACGTGTGCGAGCCCGAGTGCCCGAACGGCGCGATTTCGATGGGCCCGGATATCTACGTGATCGACCCGAACAAGTGCACCGAGTGCGTCGGCCATTTCGACGAACCGCAGTGCCAGCAGGTGTGTCCGGTCGAATGCATCCCGCGCGATCCGCAGCATGACGAATCGCACGCGCAATTGATGGAGAAGTACCACGCGTTGATCGCCGTGAAGGGCGACGACGCATCGTGATGTTGCGCTGACGCGCGCGCTTCGATTGACGGGCGCGCGCGTCGCGCTTTTTTTCAGATCGGCGCCGCCCGGCGCCGGTTCTTCCGTGTCAGCCCAGCAGCTCGCGCAACGCCGCGACGAGCGCATCGCATTCGGCGTCGGTGCCGACGGTGATGCGCAGATGCTGGTCGATCCGTGGCAGCCGGAAGTGCCGCACGAAAATTTCCCGTTCCTTCAGCTTCGCCGCGATCGCGCCCGCATCGTGCGCGGGATGGCGCGCGAACACGAAATTCGCGGCCGACGGCACGATCTCGAAGCCGAGTGCGCCGAGCGCATGCGTGAGCCGCGCGCGGCTGTCGATCACGCGCCGGCAGGTGGCGTTGAAATGGTCGGTGTCTTCATACGCGGCCTGCGCGGCGACTTGCGCGAGCCGGTCGAGCGGATACGAGTTGAAGCTGTCCTTCACGCGGTTCAGCGCGTCGATCAGCGCCGCATCGCCGAACGCGAAGCCGACGCGCATGCCCGCGAGCGAGCGCGCCTTCGACGTCGTATGCACGACGAGCAGGTTCGGATGGCGGTCGATCAGCGTAATGGCCGACTGCGCGCCGAAGTCGACGTACGCTTCGTCGATCACGACGACCGACGACGGATTCGCGGCCGCGATCCGCTCGACGTCCGCGAGCGGCAGCGCGCGCCCGGTCGGCGCATTCGGGTTCGGAAACAGCACGCCGCCGGCGTCGTCGAGATAGTCGTCGACGCGGATCGAGAAATCGTCCGCGAGCGGCACGACCGTGGTCTCGACGCCGTACAGGCGCGCGTAGGTCGGGTAGAAGCTGTACGTGATGTCGGGAAAGCGCAGCGGCCGGTCGTGCTTGAGCAGCGCCTGGAACGCGTGCGCGAGCACCTCGTCGGAGCCGTTGCCGACGAACACCTGTTCCGGCTGGATGCGGTGATGGGCCGCGACCGTCTCGCGCAGCGCGCGTGCGACCGGGTCCGGATAGCGGCGCAGCGTGTCGCCGGTGTCGCCGAGTTCGCGTGCGATCGCCGCGACGACGCGCGGCGACGGCGGATAGGGATTCTCGTTGGTGTTCAGCTTGACGGGGTGCGCGAGCGCGGGCTGTTCGCCCGGCACGTAAGGCACCAATTGCTGAACGACGTCGCTCCAGTAACGGCTCACCGCTTGGCTCCTGTCGGGCAAAACGTCCAGATTACCGCATGTGTGCGTCTCGGTGGGGCGGGCGAGGCCGCCAGGTTGCGCCGGACCGCCGATGCACCGGGCCGGTGCGCGGTGCGGTCAGTTGCGATGCAGCTGCATCGTCGCGCGGTCGAGTTCGCCCTTGACGACCATCGGCATCACGGCGAGCGCGCGTTCGATCGATGCGTCGATCACGTCCTGTTCCTCGCGGCGCGGCGGTTTCAGCACGAAGTTCGCGACGTCGGGCTTCGCGCCGGCGCGCGCGCTTTCCGGAATCAGGTCGCGCGGATGGCCGATGCCGATCCGCAGCCGCCAGTATTGCTGCGACGACAGGTGCGCGGAGATGTCTTTCAGGCCGTTGTGGCCGCCGCTGCCGCCGCCGAGCTTCAGCTTCACGGTGCCGGGCGGCAGGTCGAGCTCGTCGTGCGCGACGAGGATCTGGTCGGGCAGGATCTTGAAGAATTGCGCGAGCGCGACGACCGACTGGCCGGAGCGGTTCATGTAGGTCTGCGGCTCGAGCAAATGAACTTCCTCGCCGTGCAGGCGCGCTTTCGCGTAGAAGCCGTGGAAGCGGCGTTCGTCGCGCAGCGTCGTGCCGGCTTCGCGGGCGAGCTGGTCGATCAGCCAGAAACCGGCGTTGTGGCGCGTCGCGGTGTATTCCGCCCCGGGATTGCCGAGGCCGACGATCAGTTTGATCATGACGTTTCGAAGGCGGCGGCGGCCGCCTGGGCGCAGAAAAAGAAAAACCCGCCGGGCAAGCCGCGGCGGGTTGCGTCGACCGTTTCGCGAAACGGATCGATGGGGCGTGCAGGCAGCCGCTTAGGCAGCCGGCGTTTCGCCTTCTGCTGCGTCCGACACGGCACCCGCCGGGACCGTCGCCGATGCGACAACCGGGTTTTCCGCGTCGACGTGCGCGACCAGCGCGACGCCCTTCGGCAGCGCGATGTCCTTCGCGTGCAGCGACTGACCGGCTTCGATCTTCGACAGATCGACTTCGAGGAATTCCGGCAGGGCCGACGGCAGGCACTCGACTTCGATTTCCGTTGCGACGTGCGAGACGATTGCGCTCGACAGCTTCACGGCCGGGCTGACTTCAGCGTTCAGGAAGTGCAGCGGCACCTTCGTGTGCAGCTTCTTCTTCGCGTCGACGCGCTGGAAGTCCACGTGCAGCACGAGTTGCTTGAACGGGTGGTATTGCACGTCGCGCAGCAGAACCTGTTGCGACTGGCCAGCGACTTCCAGGTCGAGGATCGACGAGTGGAAGGCTTCCTTCTTCAGTGCATGCCACAGCGCGTTGTGATCCAGTTCGATCTTTTGCGGGGCGGCTTCGCCACCGTAGACGATACCCGTGGTCTTACCGGCGTTGCGCAGGCGGCGGCTCGCACCCGTACCTTGCTGTTGGCGCTCGAAAGCGACGACTTTCATGTGATTCTCCATTTGCTGCCCGCGACCAGGCAGTAAAACGGGGCCATCAAGCGGCCCCCGATGAAACGGCCGGGGTTTCGTCTATCCCGTCCGATTGTGCAAAAAGCGAAGCGTTGCCGCTTCGCTTTCCGCGCATGCTTTGTTCCGTCGATTCGCGATCAGGATTCCGCGAACAGCGACATCACCGAATCGCCGCGGCGAATCCGCGAGAACGTCTCGGCCAGCAGGCTCGCGCTCGTCAGCGAGCGGATCTTCGAGCACGCCAGCGATTCGGCCGACAGCGGAATCGTATCGGTGACGACCAGTTCGTCGAGTTCCGATGCAGCGATACGCTCGGCGGCGCCGCCCGACAGCACGGGGTGTGTCGCGTAAGCGAAAACCTGCTTCGCGCCGCGATCCTTCAGCACTTGTGCAGCCTTGCAAAGCGTGCCCGCCGTATCGACCATGTCGTCCATGATCACGCAGGTGCGGCCTTCGACTTCACCGATGATGTTCATCACTTCGGCGACGTTCGCCTTCGGACGACGCTTGTCGATGATCGCGAGATCGCAGTTCAGCTGCTTCGCGAGTGCCCGGGCACGCACCACGCCGCCGACGTCCGGCGACACGACGAGCAGATCCGCGTAGTTCTGCTTGCGCAGGTCGCCCAGCAGGATCGGCGTCGCGTAGATATTGTCGACCGGGATGTCGAAGAAACCCTGAATCTGGTCGGCGTGCAGATCCATCGTGATGATCCGCTCGACGCCGGCGATTTCCAGCATGTTCGCGACGATCTTCGCCGAGATCGCGACGCGCGCCGAACGCGGGCGGCGATCCTGACGGGCGTAGCCGAAGTAGGGGATGGCGGCGGTGATCCGGCCGGCGGATGCGCGCTTGAGCGCATCGACCATGATCATCAGTTCCATCAGATTGTCGTTCGCCGGTGCGCACGTGGATTGCAGGACGAAGACGTCCTTGCCGCGCACGTTTTCCTGGATCTCGACCTGGATCTCGCCGTCGGAGAAACGGCTGACCATCGCTTTGCCGAGGGGAATACCAAGGATACTGACGACTTCCTGGGCGAGCGCGGGATTCGCGTTGCCAGTAAAGACCATCAGGCCATCATGGCTGTGGCTGCTCATCGTGCACCTGCTTCAGGCTTGGGCGGGAAATGCGGGAAAATTTTTGGCAGGGGAGGAAGGACTCGAACCCTCGCATGCCGGAATCAAAATCCGGTGCCTTGACCAACTTGGCGACTCCCCTACACTTAACTGATAACTTCACCGAACTTGTGTAGGCCGTTCGGCAAAGTAAAACTTCATGACGCGAAAGCGAAGAGCGGATGCTCGTTCAGACTCTCGGCAACTGCGCCGTTCCAACTGGCGGGCAGCTTGGCTTTCGCCGCTTCTGCCTCGTGCTTGCTGTGAAACGCTGCAAACACGCTTGCTCCGGAGCCGGTCATCCTCGCGGGGGTCACATCATACAACCATTTGACCGCCTGCGCAACTTCCGCGTACTTCCTTGTTACAACTTCCTGCATATCGTTCCGGCCGAAGCTATCTGGCCATTCCGCATCGCTGGTTTGCTGTGCAAGAAAGTCAGCAATTGTGACGGGCTTCGTATCTCTTGTCAACAACTCATCTGAAAATATTTCAGCGGTCGGGACATGAACGCGTGGCGTCACAACCAAGAACCAGCGAGTCGGCAATTGTACCTCAGCTAATTCTTCTCCGATACCCTCTGCGAACGCATTTTTTCCAAAAATAAAAAACGGGACGTCGGCGCCGAGTTTGACCGCGAGCGACTGGAGTTCGGCGCGCGGCACATCGAGTTGCCACAGGCGGTTCAGCGCAAGCAGCGTCGTCGCCGCGTCGGAGCTGCCGCCGCCGAGGCCGGCGCCCATCGGCAGGATCTTGTCGATCTCGATGTCGACGCCGTGCGCGGTGCCCGTATGCGCTTTCAGCAGGTTCGCCGCGCGCACGACGAGATCGCTTTCCTCGGGCACGCCGGGCACGTCGGTGACGCGTGCGACGCGGCCGTCGTCGCGCCGCGTGAAATGCAGCGTGTCGCCCCAGTTCAGCAGCTGGAATACGCTCTGCAGATCGTGATAGCCGTTCGGACGACGGCCGGTGATGTGCAGGAACAGGTTGAGTTTCGCGGGCGCCAGGCAGTTGCGCAGCGAGCGGGTCGAATCGGTCATGCGGGTATCGGGGCTAGGCGCGCGTGCTCACTGATCGAGCACGAGCTTGATGTCGAGCGGCGGCGTCGCGCGCACGAGGTTGACGCGTTTGACGCCCGTGGCCGGGGCGTCCGCGTAGGCAAGGTAGTCGATCGTCCAGCCGTCCTGGCGCAGCTGCTTGATGCGCGTGCCGTCGGCCGGGTCGCGCACGGTTTCCGCGGGCGTCGCGGGCGCGGCGATCGGCAGCAGCCAGTAGCGCAGGCCCGCGAGCGGCAGTTCGAAGCCGAGCGTTTTCTGCATCAGGTCGCCGACGTCCGGCGCATATTGGATCGGGCGGTTCGGCAATTCGAGCGACGCCGCGCGCGGCGACGATTTCACGACCGCGAGCGTCTGGCCGAGCGGGCTGCGCAGTTCGAGCGACACGTCGTCGCCGTGCTCCTGCCAGTCGAAGTTGCCGTACACGTTCTGCGGGTTGCCGAGACGATCGTCGTACCGCACCGCGAAGCGGCCATGGTACGCATGCGTCGCCGCCGTCTGCAGCGCGGCGCCCGTCGGCGCGTTGGCCGCCGGCGGCGTGCTCGCGCAGCCGGCGAGCGCGAGCGCCGCGCCGGCCGCGGCCAGCGTGCGCCGCGCGCGGGAGGACAGGGAAAACATCGGGGACATCCGCATCAAAGGCCGTTGATCTGCAGGCGCTTGAGCGTCTGCACGAGCGTTTCGTTGTCGGGCTCGAGCTTCTGCGCGGCCCGCAACGCGTTGCGGGCGTCGTCCTGCGCGCCGCTCTTCCACAGCACTTCGCCGAGATGCGCGCCGATTTCCGCGTTCGGCTGCAGTTCGTATGCACGCTGCAGCACCTTCGTCGCGCCGGCCGTGTCGCCCATCCGGTACTTCACCCAGCCGAGGCTGTCCATGATGTACGCGTCGTTCGGCGCGAGCGCCATCGCCTTGTCGATCAGCTTGCTGGCCTCGGGCAGGCGCTGGTTGCGGTCGGCGAGCGAATAGCCGAGCGCGTTGTAGGCCTGCGGGTTGTCGGGCTGCGTACGGATCAGCTCGCGCAACTGCTTTTCCATCGTCGCGTAGTGGCCGGTCTTTTCGGCCGCCATCGCGTAGTCGTAGCGGAGGTCGGGATCGTCCGGGAAGTCCTGGACGGCTTGCCCGAGCCGCGCTTCCGCTTCCGGATAGCGCTTCGCGGTGAACAGGATCGACGCATCGGTGCGCGCGACCACGGCCGCGTCGCGCGGATCGGAGATCGGCAGGTTGTCGAGCACCTTGCGCGCCTCGTCGGTCTTGCCCTGTTTCTGCAGCAGCTGCGCCCGCGTGATCTGCGCGGGCAGGTAGTGCTGGCTCGTCTGGTCGACCTTGTCGAGCCATTGCGACGCCTGCGCGTCGTTGTTCTGGTCGATCGCGATCTGCGCGAGGTAGATGTAGCCCTGGCCGACGTCGAGGTTCGGCTGCTTGTCGCCGAACTGCACGTACTGCTTCAGGTAGCCGGTCGCCTCGTCGAGTTTCTTCTGCTGGATCTTGATCAGCGCGAGCGCCATCAGCGGCGTCGGATCCTTCGCGTCGAGCTTGCGCATCGTCTCGAACTGCTTCTGCGCGTCGTCGAGGCGATCGTCGGCGAGATAGAGCTGCGACAGCGCAAGCCGCGCGTCGCGCGACTTCGGATTCTGCTGAACATACTTCTCGAACGACGCAATGCCCGCCGCGCGTTCCGCCGGGCCCATCTGCGACAGCATCAGCGCCGCCGGCAGGTAGTCGGGGCGGATCTGCAGCGCCTGCTTCAGCGATTGCGCCGCGCCGTCCTTGTCGTCGACCGCGAGCTGCTGCCGCGCGATCGCGAGCTGCGCCTCGGGGCGATTCATGTCGTTCTTCAGCATGTCCTTCAGCACCGCAAGGCCGCCGACACGATCGGGGCCGCGCACGAGCAGCGCCTGCAGCGCGAGGATCGCCGGACCGCGCGTGTCGCCGGTCGCGCGGGCCAGCTCGCGCGCGAGCATCGGCTGCGCGTCGGCCGGCTTGCCGGCGAGCACCAGCAGCGCGGCGTCGACCTGCGACGCGCGGTTCGAATCCGGTGCGTACTGACGCCACAGGTTCGCGGCGGACAGCGCGTCGGCCGGGCTCTGCGCGCCGAGCGCGATTTCGGTCGCGCGCTGCGCCATGCGCGGATCGCGCGTGTCTCGGGCCAGCGCGAGATAGGTCTGGTACGCCGGCGCCGGCTGGTTGCGCTGGAGCGCGACCTCGGCGGCGAGCACCTGGTAGACGATCTGGCTCGTCAGCGGCACGCCGGGGAGATTCTTCTGCTCGTCCGGCATCACATGCTCGAACGCACCCTGCGGCGCCGCGTCGTCCGATGCCGGATCCTGCGCGTGGGCCGGAAAGGCGGTGAGGGTCCAGGCGGCAAACAGCGCGGCGCCGAGTGCACGACGGACCGGGAAGGCGCGCGCGCCGCGCACGGCGGCGGGGCGCTTCTGAAGCAGCTTCGAGGGCAGGGTCATGGAAATCCGTTCGATGTTTCAACCGATTGTAACGCGCTCGCTACAATACACGCACGATCGTGATAGGGTCCGTTTACCTGCGGAACCCCCATGCGAATGCCCGAAATCGCCCGCCTCGCGTGCTGCCAGGCGGGCGATTTCGGGCATTCCCGTGTTTAATTCGGGGCCGCCGCGAAAACGGCCGTTTTCGCGGCGGCGCATGCGCGTTCCCCATGTAAGCAGACCGTAGCCTCAGACCCGCAAAACATGCCAGAGTTGCCAGAAGTCGAAGTCACGCGCCGGGGCATCGAGCCCTTTGTCGCGGGCCGCCGCGTCGAGCGTGTCGACGTCCGTACCGCGATGCTGCGCTGGCCCGTGCCGGCGGGGCTCGCCGAGCAGTTGCGCGCGCGCGAGGTGCTCGCCGTCGAGCGCCGCGGCAAGTACCTGCTGTTCGAAGTCGATGCGGGCTGGTTCATCGTCCATCTCGGGATGACCGGCACGCTGCGCGTGCTGCCCGCGGCCGGCGTGCCGGTCGCCGCGAAGCACGATCACATCGACTGGATCTTCGACGAATTCGTGCTGCGGTTCCGCGATCCGCGCCGCTTCGGCGCCGTGCTGTGGCACCCGCGCGAAGCCGGTGACGTGCACGCGCATCCGCTGCTCGCGAGCCTCGGCGTCGAGCCGTTCTCGCCGGCGTTCACCGGCGCGCTGCTGCATGCGCGCACGCGCGGCCGCACGGTGTCGGTCAAGCAGGCGCTGCTCGCGGGCGACATGGTCGTCGGCGTCGGCAACATCTATGCGTCGGAGAGCCTGTTTCGCGCCGGCATCCGGCCGACGACGGCCGCCGGCAAGGTTTCGCTGCCGCGCTACGAGCGGCTGGCCGACGCGGTGCGCGCGACGCTCGCCGACGCGATCGAGCGCGGCGGCAGCACGTTGCGCGATTTCGTCGGCAGCAACGGCGAAAGCGGCTACTTCCAGCTCGACTGCTTCGTCTACGATCGCGCCGGCCAGCCGTGCCGCGTATGCGGCACATCGATCCGCCAGATCGTGCAGGGCCAGCGGTCGACCTATTTCTGCCCGACGTGCCAGCGTTGAAACCCTTTTCCACGATCAGACAACTTGAAGCCGCCCCGCATCGCCCCCGCTCCGTTCCCCGTCACGCCGCTGCACCGCACGTTCGCCACGCGTCTCGTCGCGTGGCAGCGCGAGCATGGCCGCCACGACCTGCCCTGGCAGAACACCCGCGATCCGTACCGGATCTGGCTGTCGGAAATCATGCTGCAGCAGACGCAGGTGTCGACCGTCATTCCGTATTACACACGTTTTCTCGACCGCTACCCCGACGTCGCCGCGCTCGCGGCCGCGCCGACCGACGACGTGATGGCGCTGTGGGCTGGGCTCGGCTACTACTCGCGCGCGCGCAACCTGCACCGCTGCGCGCAGGTCGTCGTCGCCGAGCACGGCGGCGCGTTTCCGGCGACGCCCGACGCGCTGGCCGAACTGCCCGGCATCGGCCGCTCGACGGCCGCCGCGATCGCGTCGTTTGCATACGGCGCGCGCGCGACGATCCTCGACGGCAACGTGAAGCGCGTGCTCGCGCGGGTATTCGGCGTCGAGGGCTTTCCGGGCGAGAAGCGCGTCGAGAACGACATGTGGGCGCTCGCCGAATCGCTGCTGCCCGATGCCGCGAACGCGGCCGACGTGAGCGCGTATACGCAGGGACTGATGGATCTGGGCGCGACGCTGTGCGTGCGCGGCAAGCCCGACTGCGCACGCTGCCCGTTCGCGGGCGACTGCGTCGCGCAATCGACCGGCCGCCAGCGCGAACTGCCGGCCGCGCGGCCGAAGAAGGCTGTGCCGACCCGCAAGACCTGGATGCTCGTGCTGCGCGACGGCGACGCGGTGTTGCTCGAGCGACGGCCGCCGACCGGCATCTGGGGCGGCCTCTGGAGCCTGCCGCAAGCAGACGGCGATGCCGCGCTCGCGGATCTCGCGCGCGGCTTCGGCGGCGGCGGCACGGTGCCGCTCGCGCCGCTCACGCATACGTTCACGCATTTCCGGCTCGAGATCGAGCCGCGGCTGAGCGATCTGGCGGACGGCGGCGGCCTGCCGTCGCAGGCGCGGGACGCGGACACCGCATGGGTGCCGCTGAACCGGCTCGACGCGTACGGCGTGCCGGCGCCCGTGCGCAAGCTGCTCGATGCGCTGAGCGGGCCGCTGCTGTAACGAACGGGGAAGGGCGCGACGCGGGCCGCATTCGGGAAGGCGCGGAGCGTCGCGCGCCGGAACGGCGTTTGGGCGGGCGCGGTAGCTACAGCCAGCCGTGCCGGTCGAGCACGTGGTGCACGGCGTCGATGCGCGCGCCGACGTCCGGAAACTCCATCAGCTTCTGCCGCGCGCGCAGGTCGAGCGGCAGCAGTTCCGCGAGGCGATTCGATACCCAGCTCGGATCGTCGAGGCGGAACGGTTCGCCGAACGGCATTTTCTGCGGATCGGATTTCTTCAGCGCGTCGATGATGCGCTCGAGCACCTCGGCGCACGAGCCGAACTGCGCGAGCGCCTGTTCGCCTTCGAGCGGGATGTCGTCGGGCAGCGGCTCCGCGATGCCGACCAGCAGCCCGTTGCCTTCGACGCGATACGACAGCAGCTCGAAACGCTGCGTGCCGACCGCCTGCAGATACAGCATCCCGAATTCGCCGGTATCGCACTCGGTGATGCGCGCCATGCAGCCGATGGTTTCGGGCACCGACACCGCGCCATCCTGCGCGACTTCGGGCCCGCTCTTGAGCAGGCACACGCCGAACGGTGCGTCGTCGCGCAGGCAGGCGCGCGACATGTCGAGATAGCGCGCCTCGAACACCTTGAGCGGGAGCAGCCCTCCGGGAAACAGCACCGTGTGCAGCGGAAACAGCGGCAGGTCGATCAGGGTGGTCGATAGGGAGGACATGGCGCGCGGGCGTGGGGGCGGGTGTCGCTAGGGTCGGTCGACCTCGGAGACGAGCCGCGACGACGCGTCGACATCCACTGGCGCGTCACGATGCCGCACGATCACGTTCGCGTCGCGCGAGAGGCGCGCGGCGAGCGTTTCCGCGATGAACACCGAGCGATGCTGGCCGCCCGTGCAGCCGATGGCGACGGTCAGGTAGCTGCGGTTGTCGTCGCGGAAGTGCGGCAGCCATTTCATCAGGAACGCATGGATGTCGTCGATCATCTGGTGGACGATCGGCAGTGCGTCGAGAAAGGCGATGACCGGCTGGTCGAGCCCGGTGAGCGGGCGCAGCTCATGGTCGTAGTACGGATTCGGCAGCGCGCGCACGTCGAACATCAGGTCGGCGTCGAGCGGCACGCCGCGCTTGAAGCCGAACGATTCGAACATCACCATCAGGTCGTTGTTCTTCTGCTCGATGAAGCGCTTGACCCACGTGCGCAGCGCGTTCGCGCGCAGCGTGCTGGTATCGATCTGGTGGCCGAATTCGGCGAGCGGCGCGACGAGCTCGCGCTCGCGCTCGATCGCTTCCTCGAGCGACGACAGCAGGCCGACGTCCGCATCGTGCGACCGCGAGCCGGACAGCGGATGGCGGCGGCGCGTTTCGGAGAAGCGCTGGATCAGCGCCTGGGTGCTCGCGTTGAGGAACAGCACGCGCACGTCGTGCTCGCGGGACAGCTCGCGGATCAGGCCGGGCATTTCATCGAGCGACGCGCTCGAGCGCGCGTCGATCGCGACCGCGAGCCGGCGCTGGCCGTCCTGCGCGAGGTAGCGGGCGAGTTCGGGGAGCACGTGCGGCGGCAGGTTGTCGACGCAGTAATAGCCTGCGTCTTCGAGCGCGTTCAGCGCGACGGACTTGCCTGAGCCGGAGATGCCGGTGATGAGGACGATGCGCATGGGAGCAGAGAATCCTGACGTTTCATCATAGCACCGGCTCGACGCGTCGGCGTTGCGCGGCCGGCGCGCGCGGGTTACACCAGTTTGCCGGGGAACTGACTGTCGGGATCCTGCATCGCGAGTCGTTGCCGATCCATGAAATCGCGCAACGTGTCGATTCCGCGCAACTGCAGGATCGTGTTCCGGACGGCCGCCTCGACGAGCACCGCGAGGTTGCGGCCGGCCGCAACCTGGATCGTGACCTTGCTGATCGGCAAGCCGAGCACGTCGACGGTCTGGCTTTCGAGCGGCAGGCGCTGGAATTCGCCGTCGGGGCGGCGCACGAGCTGGACGATCAGCTTCAGCTTCATTTTCCGCCGCACCGCGGTTTCGCCGAAGATCGTCTTGATGTCGAGCAGGCCGAGGCCGCGCACTTCGAGCAGGTTCTGCAGCAGCGGCGGGCAGCGTCCTTCGACGAAATCGGGGCCAAGACGGACGAAATCGACCGCGTCGTCGGCGACGAGGCCGTGGCCGCGGCTGATCAGCTCGAGGCCGAGTTCGCTCTTGCCGAGGCCGGAATCGCCGGTCAGCAGCACGCCCATGCCGAGGATGTCGAGGAACACGCCGTGCAACGTCGCACGCGGCGCGAGGATGCGCGACATGTAGAGCCGCAGGCTGTCGATCACCGCGGCGGCCGACATCGGCGTCGTGAACAGCGGGGTGGACGAGCGCGTGCAGCGCAGCACCAGTTCGGGCGGCGCCGCGGCGCCGCCGGCGACGACGAGGAACGGCGGTTCGAGTGCGATCAGCTCGGCCATGTGACGCGAGCGGTCTTCGTCGGTCTGGCGCTGGTAGTAGTCGATCTCGGCTTCGCCGAGCACCTGGATCCGGTTCGGGTGGATCAGGTTCAGGTGGCCGACGAGGTCGGCGCTCGACGTTGCGTTGCCGACCGTGTCGGCCGAAAAGCCGCGTTCCCAGCCTTCATGCCCCGTCAGCCAGCTCAGTTTAAGCGTAGCCGCGTTGTCGTCGAAGATGCTCTGGGCGTTGATGCTGGACGTATCCATGACTCTCGTCACTCCAATGGGCCGGTGCGGGCGCGCGGCGACGGACGTCGCCATGCCGGGCCGGCGCCGGGCGGCCCTGGACGGCGGCACGTGCCGCCTCGTACGGGGAAATATTCCGCCCGGAACAACTCAAGGTTGCCACTGAGTGAGCAGGCGATGCAACTCGGCGATATCCGTTTCGTTGTGCAGACGCTCGCGCGCGTCGCGATCGGACAGCAGTTGCGCGATTTCCGACAGGATCTCGAGGTGCTGCTGGGTGGCTTGCTCGGGGACGAGCAGGAAGATCAGGAGGCCGACGGGCTGGCCGTCGGGCGCTTCGAACGGGATCGGATCGGCGAGGCGGACGAACGCGGCGAGCGGGTGCTTGAGGCCCTTGATGCGACCGTGCGGAATCGCGACACCTTCGCCGAGCCCGGTCGAACCGAGGCGCTCGCGCGCGAACAGGTTGTCCGTGACGGTGCTGCGGCCGATGCCGTTCTGATTCTCGAACATCAGCCCGGCTTGTTCGAAGACGCGTTTCTTGCTGGTGACCGAGAGGTCGATGACGACGTTCTCTATGGGCAGGATTTTGGCTAGGCGATTCATGTTGGCAGGCGATTGGGCGGCCTGGGGTCTCCTTGCGGCGGCGGACTGATTTTCCATGTTCGGCGATATCAAGGCATGTGGCATGGCAACCTGCAACACCGCTACCGCATCCAACACCCCCCGGCGATAACCGGAACATTATAGAGCACAGCCGCGTGCGTGGCGCAGCACGGACGGACCGGTTGCACCCGCGCTCGGCGCGGCAAAAAAAACGCCCGGCGAACCGGGCGGCGTGCGTGTTGCGGTGACGGTTATTGCGGCGGCAGTTCGATCTGGTCGATCGACGGTTGAAGCTTGATCGGATCGTGCGCATGCGTTTGCAGGCGCTCCATGTGCTTGACGACCTGACGATCCAGCTTGTCGATCAACAGATCGATCGCGGCATACAGGTTGCCGTTCGCGCTTTCGACGAAGATGTCCTTGCCCTTCAGGTGCAGGTTGATTTCCGCGCGCTGCTGCTTGTCCTTTTCCTTGTGGTTGTCGACCGAGAGGATCACAGTGCCATCGATCACCTGATCGCTATGCCGTAGCACCCGGTCCAGCTTGGTGATCACGTATTCGCGAATTGCAGGCGTGACTTCGAGATGATGTCCACTGATCTTCAGGTTCATAGTGCTTCTCCAAGCGAGTGACCACCCGGCCGCATCGAGGCGGCGCTCCGGTCGACTTGCCCGTGCCGCGCGAAGGCGGCGTATCGCGGACAGGTCGCCCGGCCTGTTCCCCGTGTGCGCGGTGGTCGGGACACGCCTGCCGCCGGGCAGGCAGCAGGCTTAAAGAGACTTGCGCAGATTCACTGCCGGGATCTTGAGGGCTTCGCGATATTTCGCAACCGTGCGGCGCGCGACCACGAAACCCTGTTCTGCCAGCAGCTCGGCAATGCGGCTGTCCGAAAGTGGCGATTTTGGGTCTTCAGCTCCTATCAGTTGCTTGATGAGGGCTCGGATGGCGGTCGACGAGGCGGCGCCACCGGTGTCGGTCGAGACGTGAGATCCGAAGAAGTACTTAAATTCAAGCGTCCCGAACGGGGTCAGCATGTACTTCCCGGTTGTCACACGGCTGACAGTCGACTCGTGTAGGCCCAGCGTATCAGCTATTTCCCGCAAAACCAAGGGGCGCATGGCAATTTCACCGTGCGCAAAGAAATTCTTCTGACGCTCGACAATAGCCTGCGCGACACGCAGGATCGTGTCGAAACGCTGCTGGATGTTCTTGATCAACCAGCGCGCTTCCTGGAGCTGCTGCTTCAGCGATCCGGCCGACGGATCGCCGCGGCTGTTGCGCAGGATGTTCGCGTACAGGTTGTTGATCCGCAGGCGTGGCACGACCTCCGGATTGAGCTCCGCGAGCCATCCCTGGCCGGCCTTCTTCACGATGATGTCGGGCACGACGTAGTCGGCCTCGGCCTTGCCGTATGCGGCGCCGGGGAACGGCTCCAGCGAGCGGATCAGCGCGTGCGCGTCGCGCAGCGCGTCGTCGGTCGCCTTCAGGTGCTTGCGCAACCGTGTGAAGTCGCGTGCCGCGAGCAGTTCGAGATGCTGCGACACGATCTCGAGCGCGAGCGTGCGCGTGGGGGACGGATCGAGGCGCAGCAGCTGCAGCTTCAGGCATTCGGAGGCCGAGCGCGCGCCGACGCCGGCCGGGTCGAAGCTGTGCAGCAGCGCGAGCGCCGCGTTCAGTTCGTCGCAGTCGATTTCCAATTCGGGCGGCAGGTCGGCGAGCACTTCGTCGAGCGTGGCGGTCAGGTAACCGTCGTCGTCGAGCGACTCGATCAGGAACATCACGAGCGCGCGATCGCGCGGGCCGGCTTGCGTGACGCGCAATTGCGCGGACAGGTGGTCGCGCAGCGACGTCGCGGCTTCCTGCACCTGCAGCGGCGGCAGGTCGTCGTCGTCGGACGCGCCGCTCGAGCGGCCGTATTCGTCGAGATTCCACTGCGGGCCGTCGTTGCCGTCGCCGGACCCGTAGCCGTCGTATTCGTCGGCGCCGGCCGGCTCGTCGCGCTCCGCGCGATCGCTGGACGTGCTGCTGCCGTTCGTCGCGGCCGGCTCGGTGTTCGGTGCGGGCGGCGTCTGCGCGATCAGCGATCCGTCGGCCGCGACGCGCAGCGGGCTCGCGATCCATTCGTCGTCGTTCTCGAGCAGCGGGTTCTGCGCGACGGCCATCGCGACTTCCTGCTGCAATTCGAGCGTCGACAACTGCAGGAGCCGGATCGACTGCTGCAGCTGAGGCGTCAGCGCAAGATGTTGCGACAGGCGGAGTTGAAGGCTGGCTTTCATGGCAAGGAGGGAGTCATACCGGCAGTTTGCCACGACCCAGGCGCATTGAGCCATCCGCGATTACGCGCGGCGCGCCGCCCGGCCGCGGGCAGGGCCGCGGGCGTGGATGCAAAGCGGGGCGCAGCCCCGCGCGGCGATGCCGGGCGGGGTGCAGCCAGCCACGAGGAGGACGTTACATGCGGAAGTGTTCGCCGAGGTACACGCGGCGCACGCTTTCGTTTTCGATGATTTCGCTCGGCGCGCCGGCGGCCAGCACCGACCCGTCGCTGATGATGTACGCGTGGTCGCAGATGCCGAGCGTTTCGCGGACGTTGTGGTCCGTGATCAGCACGCCGATGTTGCGCTGCTTCAGGAACTTGACGATCTTCTGGATCTCGAGCACCGCGATCGGATCGACGCCGGCGAACGGTTCGTCGAGCAGGATGAAGCTCGGGTTGGTCGCAAGCGCGCGCGCGATTTCGACGCGGCGCCGTTCGCCGCCCGACAGCGACAGCGCGGGATTCTCGCGCAGGTGGCCGATCTGCAGCTCGTCGAGCAGCGCTTCGGTGCGCGACGAGATCGCGTCCTTCGACAGTCGCTTGCCGTCCTCGCCGTACTGCAGCTCGAGCACCGCGCGGATGTTTTCCTCGACGGTCAGCTTGCGGAACACGGACGCTTCCTGCGGCAGGTACGACAGGCCGAGCGACGCGCGCTTGTGGATCGGCAGCAGGCCGATCGAGCTGCCGTTCAGCGAGATTTCGCCCGCGTCCGTCGGCACGAGGCCGACGATCATGTAGAACGACGTGGTCTTGCCGGCGCCGTTCGGGCCGAGCAGGCCGACGACTTCGCCGCTCTTCACGTCGAGCGACACGTCCTTGACGACCGTGCGCGAGCCGTAGCGCTTCTTCAGGTTGCGGACGACGAGCGAACTCGTGGTGCCGGCCGGCTGGCGGTTCGGAAGCGCGTTCATTGGCCCGGTGCTCCCTGGATCGTGGTCGACGGCGACAGCTTGGCCGGCGCGCCGTTCAGCGGCGCGGGGCCGCCGTTCTTCGGCGACAGCATCGCGCGCACGCGGCCGTTCGGGTTGCCCGGCGCCGCGACGTCCTTGCCGCCCTTCGCGGTGTAGAAGTCGCGCTGGCCGTCGTACGTGATCACGCTGCCGTGCACGGTGTCGGCGACCGTCGACGTGCCCTGCAGTCGGCGCACGGTCGCGGCGGTGGTCAGCGTGGTCAGGTCCTGCTTGCCGTCGTAGTCGATGCGCTCGGCGTCGCCGTCGATGTACTCGTCGAGGCCTTCGCGCTTCTGGCGGAACGTCGCGTGCTTCTTGCCGCTGCCGAACGACGTCGCGTACTGATAGCCTTCCGGGTCCTGGCGCACTTCGACGCGATCGCCCTTGATGATGATCGTGCCTTTCGTGATCACGACGTTGCCGGTCGCGACCGTGACCTGCTTCAGATCGTCGTAGGTCAGGTTGTCGGCCTCGACGTTGATCGGCTTGTTCTGGTCGGCCTTCTCGGCATGGGCGAGCGGCGCCAGCCCGACGAGCGGGAGCGCCACGAGCGTCGCGGCGAGCGCGGCGCGGACGGCGCGCGCAGCGCCGCCGGTAATCAGTCGAGGGAACGGTTCGTTCATGCAGTCACGTGAGGGATGCGTCACTTGGGTTGACCTTTCGAGCCGCCGGACGTGTCCGCCGCGGCAATCGTGCCGCGCACGTTGCCGTAAAGCTCGATGACCCGGGTGACGTTGTTGTACTTCATGCCGTCGGTCGCGTTGACGAGCGACAGGCCGCGCTGAAGTTTAACCGGCTTTTCGGTCTGGATCACATCGTCATTGACGAAGATCCGGAAATGCTGGGAATCGGCCTGCATCTGCGGATCGCCGCCGCCGGCCGCGCGCAGGATGCGCGCATCGTCGTACAAATCGACGATCGACACGTCGCCGTTGACGGTGCCGCGTTTCGCGGTGGTCGTCACGACCGGCTTGCCGGGCTGGAACGCGCGCATGGCCGGATCGGTCAGGTCGCTGCCTTCGGTGTCTTCGTAATGAACCAGCTTCGCGGCCGTCAGCCGGTACTGGGTCGTGCCGGTCTGGTCGAGCTCGGTGACCGAGAAGTTGTCCGCGAAATAGTCGGGCGTGTGGCGCTTCGGCTGCGCGACGCCCTCGCCGGGCGGCGGCAGCGTGGCCTGCAGCAGCCACCACGTGACGCCCGCGAGCGCGGCGACCGCGGCGAGCGGCAGCATCTGGGTCCAGCGGAAATGCGTGCTCATCGGTCAGGCTCCGCAGGCGGCGGCGAGCAGCGCGTCGTAGCGGCGCTGCGCGCGCAGGATCGCATCGCAGACCTCGCGCACGGCGCCGTGGCCGCCGCGGGCCTCGGCGACCCAGTGCGCGCGGGCGATCACCTCGGGGTGCGCGTTCGCGGGGGCCGTCGCGAAGCCGCAGCGCAGCATCACCGGCAGGTCGGGCCAGTCGTCGCCCATGTAGCCGCATGCGTCGGCCGTCAGGCCGAGCGACGCGATCAGGTCGGCGAACACGGCGAGCTTGTTCTCGACGCCCTGGAACAGGTGCGCGATCTTCATTTCCTTCGCGCGCGCCGCGACGATCTCCGAGCGGCGGCCCGTGATGATCGCGGTCGCGATGCCGGCTTCGCCGAGCAGCTTCACGCCGTGGCCGTCGAGCGAATTGAACGACTTCATCGCGTCGCCGGCCGCGGTAAACAGCAGGCCGCCGTCGGTCAGCACGCCGTCGACGTCGAAAATCATCAGCTTCACGCGGCTCGCGCGTTCGGCCGCAGTCAGCGCTGCGCTCATCAGATCACCTTCTTCGAAAACAGGTCGTGCATGTTCAGCGCGCCGATCAGCGCGCCGTCGGCATCGACGACCAGCATCTGGTTGATCCGGTGGCGCTCCATCAGTTCCACGGCCTCGACGGCCAGATGATCCGGCGCGATCGTGCGCGGGTTGCGCGTCATGACTTCGGTGATCGGCAGCGTGCGGAAGTCGCCGTCGCGTGCGAGCACGCGGCGCAGGTCGCCGTCCGTGAAGATGCCGGCGACCTTGCCGCCGGCGTCGACCACGGCCGTCATGCCGAGGCGCTTCGCGGTGATCTGGAACAGCGCGTCCGACAGCGTGGCATCGAGCCCGACGGACGGGACGTCGTCGCCCGAGCGCATCACGTCGCGCACGTAGGTGAGCAGGCGACGGCCGAGCGCGCCGCCCGGGTGCGAGCGTGCGAAATCTTCCGAGCCGAAGCCGCGCGCGTCGAGCACGGCGACGGCGAGCGCGTCGCCGAGCGCGAGCGCGGCGGTCGTACTCGCGGTGGGCGCGAGGTTCAGCGGGCACGCTTCCTTCGACACCGCGGCGTTCAGGTGCACGTCGGCGAGCGTGCCGAGGCTCGACCCCGCGCGGCCCGTGATCGCGATCAGCTTCGCGCCGATCCGCTTCACGAGCGGCAGGATCGCGACGAGTTCTTCCGATTCGCCGGAATAGGAGATGCCGATGAAGACGTCGTCGGAGGTGACCATCCCGAGGTCGCCGTGGCTGGCCTCGGCAGGGTGGACGAAGAAGGCCGGCGTACCGGTGCTGGCCAGCGTGGCCGCGATCTTGCGGGCGATATGCCCCGATTTGCCGATTCCGGAGACCACGACGCGGCCTCGGCAGCCGAGCAGCAGCGCCACGGCCTCGACGAAGCCGCCGTCGAGCTGGTCGCGCAGCGCGCGCACGGCGTCCGCCTCGATGTCGAGCACGTCGCGGGCGAGCGCGAGCGCCCGATCATCATTGATTTTCGCTATCATGCGCGGAGTATAGCAAAGGCGTTTGTTCGCCGCGCCGCGCCTTCGGACTCGTCCGAGGTCGCCTGTCCACCGCCACCACCCGCGCCCGCCTTGCCGTGGCCCCGACGAACGAGGATGCTTCGCCTGTGATTTCCCCGCTCGAAATGACCCTGCTGCTGCTGCTGGCCTCGGTGGTGGGCGTCGTCGTATTCCGCTCGTTGAACCTGCCGCCGATGCTCGGCTACCTGACCGTCGGCATCCTGGTCGGCCCGCACGCATTCGGCGTCGCGGCGGATCTCGAACGGGCCGAGCACCTCGCGGAATTCGGCGTGGTGTTCCTGATGTTTTCGATCGGCCTCGAATTCTCCTTGGCGAAGCTGAGGGCGATGCAGCGGCTCGTGTTCGGCCTCGGCCTGTTGCAGGTCGTCGCGACCCTCGTGCTCGCGCTCGTGCTCGGCGCGCTGTTCGAGCACTGGGTGCACATCACGTGGCAGGGCAGCATCGCGCTCGGCGGCGCGCTCGCGATGTCGTCGACGGCGATCGTGTCGAAGATGCTCGCCGAGCGGCTCGAGATCGAGACCGAGCACGGCCGCAACATCTTCGGCGTGCTGCTGTTCCAGGATCTGGCGGTCGTGCCGCTGCTGATCGTGATCGCCGCGTTCGGCGCCGAATCGTCGAAGGATCTCGCGCTCACGCTCGGCTTCGCGGCCGTCAAGATCGTGATCGCGCTTGCGCTGCTGCTGGTCATCGGCCAGCGCTTCATGACGCGCTGGCTCAACGTCGTCGCGCGGCGCCGCTCGCAGGAGCTGTTCGTGCTGAACCTGCTGCTCGTCACGCTCGGCGCCGCGTTCATCACCGACCGCTTCGGCCTGTCGCTCGCGCTCGGCGCGTTCATCGCGGGGATGCTCATTTCCGAGACGCCGTTCCGCCATCAGGTGGAGGAGGACATCAAGCCGTTCCGCGACGTGCTGCTCGGCCTGTTCTTCGTGACGACGGGGATGCTGCTCGATCCGCGCGTGATCTGGGAGCATCCGTTGATCGTGCTCGGCTTCTTCGTCGGGCAGATCCTGTTCAAGGCGACGATGATCGCCGGGCTCGCGCGGCTGTTCGGCGCGACGCCGGGCGTCGCGATGCGCACGGGGATCGGCCTCGCGCAGGCCGGCGAATTCGGCTTCGTGCTGCTGAACCTGATCCTCGACCGGCATCTCGTCGATTCGACGCTGCTGCAGGCGATCCTCGCGTCGATGCTGCTGTCGATGCTCGCCGCGCCGTTCCTGATCCAGAACGCGGACCGCATCGTGATGCGGCTGTCGTCGACGGAATGGATGCAGCAGTCGCTGCAGATGACGCGGATCGCGACGCAAAGCCTCAAGCAGCGCGGCCACGTGATCATCTGCGGCTACGGCCGCGCGGGCCAGAACCTCGCGCGCATGCTCGAGCAGGAAGGCATTTCGTACGTCGCGCTCGACCTCGACCCCGATCGCGTCAGCGCGGCCGCGACGGCCGGCGAATCGGTCGTGTTCGGCGACGCGGCCCGCCGCGAGTCGCTGCTCGCGGCCGGTATCCACCGGGCGGCAGCCGTCGCGATCACCTACGCGAACACGCCGTCGGCGCTGCGCGTACTGCATCACGTGCACGAGCTGGAGCCGACGCTGCCGGCGATCGTGCGCACCGTCGACGACGCCGATCTCGAGAAGCTGCTCGCGGCCGGCGCGACCGAGGTGATTCCGGAGATCGTCGAGGGCAGCCTGATGCTCGCGTCGCACACGCTGGTGCTGGTGGGCGTGCCGATGCGCAAGGTCGTGCGGCGCGTCGAGGAGATGCGCGACGAGCGCTACAGCCTGCTGCGCGGCTATTTCCGCGGCGCGGACGATGCGGACGACGACGATCACGAGCAGGTGCGGCTACAATCGGTGCCGGTCGACGCGCGTGCGGACGCGGTCGGGCGTTCGCTGGAAGAACTCGGGCTGTACGCGCTCGGGCTGGAAGTCACGGCGATCCGCCGGCACGGCATCCGCGGCGTCGAGCCCGATCCGCAGACCAAGCTGCGCGCGAGCGACATCGTGGTGCTGCGCGGGCTGCCCGAGGCGCTCGCGCTCGCGGAGGAGCGGCTGTCGCGCCATCGACGCGATCCGCCGGCCGCGGCCGCGTGAGCCGCCATTCACAACCTGACCCGTATTGATCAGAAACGGTGCCCGATCTTCGCGCACCGTTTTTTTCGGAGAGTTTCATGCCGCATTCGTCGTCGGGCGCACCGCTCGATCCGGTCGCCTTCATCCACAGCCAGATCCGCACGGTGCCCGACTGGCCGCAGCCGGGCGTGCAGTTCCGCGACATCACGACGCTGCTGCAGAGCCCGAAGGCGCTGCGCATCCTCGTCGACCTGTTCGTCGAACGCTATGTCGACGCGAAGCTCGACTACGTCGCGGGCCTCGACGCGCGCGGCTTCATCATCGCGCCGATCGTCGCGTACGAGCTGAGCGTCGGCTTCGTGCCGATCCGCAAGGTCGGCAAGCTGCCGTACAAGACGCGTTCGGAATCGTACGACCTCGAATACGGCAGCGCGACGGTCGAGATCCACGAAGACGCGTGCCGCCCCGGCGACCGCGTGATCATCATGGACGACCTGATCGCGACCGGCGGCACGATGATGGCGGGGCGCAACCTGCTGCAGCGGCTCGGCGCGGTGGTCGTCGAAGGCGCGGCGATCATCGACCTGCCCGATCTCGGCGGCTCGACGCTGCTGCGCAATGCCGGACTGCCGGTCTATACCGTCACCGAATTCTCCGGCCACTGAACGCCGGTCCGTCGGGGCTGGCCGGCGCGGCTTGCCTTGATTCACGCTTGGTTCACATTCCGCAGCGAGGTCACGATGCCCAACTTCATGCTGTTTCTCGCCACGTCGATCGCGATCACGTTCGCGCCGGGTCCCGACAACCTGCAGGTGCTCGCACGCGGCATCTCGCAGGGCCGCGCGGCCGGCTTCGTCGCCGCGCTCGGCTTCACGGCGGGGATCCTGTTCCACACGACGCTCGCGGCGCTCGGCGTCGCGGCCGTGCTGCGTTCGTCGCCGGTCGCGTTCCAGATCCTGAAGCTCGCGGGCGCCGCGTACCTCGTGTGGATCGGCATCAAGGCGCTGCGCAGCCAGGGGCTCGCGAACGCGCATGCGCGCCCGCCGCAGCCGCTTGCCACGATCTTCCGGCAGAGCGTGATCGGCAACCTGATGAACCCGAAGGTCACGCTGTTCTTCGTCGTGTTCCTGCCGCAGTTCGTCGATCCGCACGGCGCGCAGGGCGTGACGCTGCAGATGTTCGAGCTCGGCGCGCTGTTCATGCTGCAGACGGCCGCGGTCTTCTCGCTGTTCGGCGTCGGCGCGGGCATGATCGGCGCGTGGCTGAAGCGTCGCCCGAAGGCCGGCGTATGGCTCGACCGGATCGCCGGCGCGACGTTCATCGCGATCGGCATCCGTGTCGCGCTGAAGGACTGAGCGCGATGACGTTTCCGTGCATCGCGGCCGCGCGCCGCTTCGATCCGGCCGCGCACCTGCGTTTCGAGATCGCCGGCCAGGCGGTCGGCTGGGTGCGCCGCCAGGACGTCGCGAAGCTCGCGCGCTGGCCCGACGTGTTCGAGCTGACCGCCGAGCGGGTCGTGCTGTCGTCGCGCTACGATTCGGTCGACGCGCGCAGCATGGCGCTGGCCGGCGCGATCGGTGCGCTGGCGGCCGAAGGCGCGATTCCCGGCTGGCGCGACGAGATCTACGCGATCCGCAACCGCTTCGACGATCCGCCGCTCGCGTACATCGAGCGCGCCGCGTCGCGCTTCTTCGGCACGCAGACCTATGCGGTGCACGTGAACGGCATCGTAGAATATGCGGTTACGCCGGGCGAGCCGCCTGCCGCGGCCGCGCCGAAGATGTGGCTCGGCCGTCGCAGCGCGACCAAGGCGACCGACCCCGGCATGCTCGACAACGTCGTCGCCGGCGGGATCGGCTGGGGGCTCGGCGTTCACGAGACGCTCGCGAAGGAATGCTGGGAAGAAGCCGGGATTCCGGCCGACCTGGCGGCGCGCGCGATCGCGGGCCGGGCGGTGCAGGTGCTGAACTCGCTGCCGGAAGGCACGCAGTCGGAACTGATCTTCGTGTACGACCTGCCGCTGCCGCACGACTTCGCGCCGCGCAACCAGGACGGCGAAGTGGCCGAGCACCTGCTGGCCGGCGTGCCCGAGGTGATCGGCTGGCTGCGCGAAGGCCGCGCGACGATGGATGCGAGCCTCGCGACGCTCGACACGCTGCTGCGCCACCGCTGGATATCGGCGGCCGACGCCGCCGGCATCGACGCGCTGTTCGTGCCGGCCGCATGACGTGCGCCGCGACGCGCGCCGAGCGGCGCGAACGGGCAATTTGACGAATACGGAAACAATGGGAGTAGCGGTCATGCCGACCGATCACAGCTTTATCTTGAAACTGTCGTGCCCCGACCGGCACGGCATCGTCCATGCGGTCTCGGGCTTCCTGTTCGAGCGCAGCAACAACATCCTCGATTCCGCGCAGTTCGGCGACAGCCGCACCAGCGAGTTCTTCATGCGCGTGCACTTCGAGCAGGACGGCGGCGGCGAGGATGCCGCGTCGGCGCTCGACACGCTTCGCAAGGAATTTGCGCCGCTCGCCGAACAGTTCTCGATGCGCTGGGAGCTGCACGATGCGGCCGTGAAGCCGCGCGTCGTGATCATGGTGTCGAAGATCGGCCACTGCCTGAACGACCTGCTGTTCCGCTATCGCACCGGCCAGCTGCCGATCGAGATTCCGGCGATCGTGTCGAACCACAAGGAGTTCTACCAGCTCGCGGCGAGCTACAACATTCCGTTCCATCACTTCCCGCTGATCGGCGGTTCGTCCGATGCCGCGAAGGCCGCGCAGGAAGCGCGCGTGCTGGAAGTGATCGACGAGCACCAGGCCGATCTGGTCGTGCTCGCGCGCTACATGCAGATCCTGTCGCCGAACATGTGCGAGCAGCTCGCCGGGCGCGCGATCAACATCCACCATTCGTTCCTGCCGAGCTTCAAGGGCGCGAAGCCTTACTACCAGGCGTTCGACCGCGGCGTGAAGCTGATCGGCGCGACCGCGCACTACGTGACGACCGATCTCGACGAAGGCCCGATCATCGAGCAGGAAGTCGAGCGCGTCGACCACAGCATGACGCCCGACCAGCTGACCGCGATCGGCCGCGACGTCGAGTGCGTGACGCTCGCGCGGGCGGTGAAGTGGCACGTCGAGCACCGGATCGTGCTGAACGGGACGAAGACGGTCGTGTTTCGCTGATCCGTCGGCTCCGAAAGGCTGGCTTCGCAAGCGAAAACGCCGCGCCCTTCACGGGGCGCGGCGTTTTTGTTTGCCGTGGCGAGCGCGCGGCTTCAGATCAGCCGCAGCAAGTACAGCTCGCGTTTCAGGTACGCATAGAAGATCGGCGCGGCGATCACGCCCGGCAGCCCGAACGCGGCCTCCATGATCAGCATCGCGAGCAGCAGTTCCCAGGCCCGCGACTCGATCTGGCCGCCGATGATCTTCGCGTTCAGGAAGTATTCGAGCTTGTGGATGACCACGAGGAACGCGAGCGACGCGATCGCGGTGCCCATGCTGACCGACAGCGACACCGCGACGATCAGCGTGTTCGAGATCAGGTTGCCGATCACGGGCAGCAGGCCGACGATGAACGTGACGAGCACGAGCGTTTTCGACAGCGGCAGCCGCTGATGGAAGATCGGCAGCGCGACGAGCAGGTAGATGCCGGTGAATGCCGCGTTGATCGCCGAGATCTTGATCTGCGCGAACACGATGCGGCGGAACGCGTCGGCGAAGCGCGACACGCGCGTGACGAGCGCGGTCGACAGCGGCCGGCGCACCTTGCCCTGCTCGACGCCGATCGCGATCATCGCGCCGATGATCATCCCGAACAGCACGTGGCCGAAGCCGCGCGCGACGCTCTTGCCGCTTTGCTGGAGCTGGTCCATGTGCGAGTGCATCAGCACGGCCGCCTTCGTCTTCATCTGTTCGACGTCGACGGGCAGCAGATTGGCGATCCAGGCCGGCGTGCGTGCGCGGGTCTGCTCGACGATCTGCATCAGCTGGCCGAGCAGGCTCTGCAGGTTCGGCACCGTGTGCTCGAAATGCTCGATGACGGCGAGCGTCAGGCCGGTGAGCGCGCCGACGATCGCGATCGACAACAGCACGACGGCGACCCAGCGCGCGCGCATGCTGGTGGTATGGCGTTCGATCGCGGGGGCGATCGTGTGGATCAGCTGATAGACGAGCAGGCCGGCCAGCATCCCGCCGAGCAGCTTGAGCTCGAGGACGAGCCACATCATGACGAGCGCGAAGAGATAGCTGCCGATCTCGAGCGCCGACAGCTTCGGCAGGCTCAGGTCGCTCGTCAGCCGCACGCTGCGCAGGTGCGGTTCGCGGTTCTGCGTGTCGCGCGACTCTTGTTGCTTCTCCATCGTCGATTCCTGTTGTCCCTGTGTCGTGCCGCGGAGCACGCGGCAGAACGCGGGTCGCCCGGTGCCGCACCGGATTGGTGCGGATGGCGAACCTTACGGCCGTAAAGTATAGCTGCCATTATGGTCCGCAAACGGGCCGTTTGGCGCGTGGTGTAAACGCAGAAGGGAAAACGAGGGGGCGCGGCCGTCCGCGGCGGGCGCGCGACCGGGCGGCCGCGCGCGGGAAGGGCGGAGCCGGCGTCAGCCGGTCGCGACTTTGCGGGTCGGACGCTTGAGCAGCGGCGCGAGGTACTTGCCGGTGAAGCTCGCCTTGGTCTTCGCGACCTGCTCGGGCGTGCCCTGCGCGATGATCTGGCCGCCGCCGGCGCCGCCTTCGGGGCCGAGGTCGATCACCCAGTCGGCGGTCTTGATCACGTCGAGATTGTGCTCGATGATCACGACCGTGTTGCCCTGGTCGCGCAGCCGGTGGATCACTTCGAGCAGCAGCGCGATGTCGTGGAAGTGCAGGCCGGTGGTCGGCTCGTCGAGGATGTACAGCGTGCGGCCGGTGTCGCGCTTGGACAGCTCCAGCGACAGCTTCACGCGCTGCGCCTCGCCACCCGACAACGTCGTGGCCGACTGGCCGAGGCGGATGTAGCCGAGGCCGACGTCGAGCAGTGTCTTCAGCTTGCGCGCGATCACCGGCACCGCGCTGAAGAACTCGTACGCGTGCTCGACCGTCATGTCGAGCACTTCGCTGATGTTCTTGCCCTTGTACTGCACTTCGAGCGTTTCGCGGTTGTAGCGCTTGCCGTGGCACACGTCGCACGGCACGTACACGTCCGGCAGGAAGTGCATCTCGACCTTCAGCACGCCGTCGCCCTGGCACGATTCGCAGCGGCCGCCCTTCACGTTGAACGAGAAGCGGCCCGGATCGTAGCCGCGCTCCTTCGACGTCCGGACGCCCGAGAACAGCTCGCGGATCGGCGTGAACAGGCCCGTGTACGTGGCCGGGTTCGAACGCGGCGTGCGGCCGATCGGCGACTGGTCGACGTTGATCACCTTGTCGAAGTGCTCGAGGCCCTCGATCGCCTCGTGCGGCGCCGGCTCGGCCGACGAGCCGTACAGGTGGCGCGCGACCGCGTGATACAGCGTGTCGTTGATCAGCGTCGACTTGCCGGAGCCCGACACGCCGGTGATGCAGGTCAAGAGCCCGACCGGCAGCTCGAGATCGACGTGCTTCAGGTTGTTGCCGTGCGCGTCGACGATGCGCAGCATCCGCTCCGGATCGGGCGACATGCGCTCGTCCGGATACTCGATCACGCGCTTGCCGACGAGGTACTGGCCGGTCAGCGACTGCGGATTCGACTGCACCTGCTTCGGCGTGCCTTCGGCCACCACGACGCCGCCGTGCTCGCCCGCGCCGGGGCCCATGTCGACGACGTAGTCGGCCGTGCGGATCATGTCTTCGTCGTGCTCGACGACGATCACCGAGTTGCCGAGATCGCGCAGGTGCTTGAGCGTCGCGATCAGGCGGTCGTTGTCGCGCTGGTGCAGGCCGATCGACGGCTCGTCGAGCACGTACATCACGCCCGTGAGCCCCGAGCCGATCTGCGACGCGAGCCGGATCCGCTGCGCTTCGCCGCCCGACAAGGTCTCGGCGCTGCGCTCGAGCGACAGGTAGTCGAGGCCGACGTTGTTCAGGAACGTCAGGCGCGCGACGATTTCCTTGATCACCTTGTCGGCGATCTCGCGCTTCGCGCCGTCGAGCGTCAGCCCGTCGAAATAGCCGAGCGCGTCGCGCAGCGGCCAGCCGCTGATTTCATAGATGCCGCGCGCATGGTCGCCGGTGCCGATCCGCACGTGGCGTGCCTCGCGGCGCAGGCGCGTGCCGTCGCACGACGGGCACGGCTGGTTGTTCTGGTACTTCGACAGCTCTTCGCGCACCGCGACCGAATCGGTTTCGCGATAGCGGCGTTCGAGGTTCGGGATGATCCCTTCGAACACGTGCTCGCGGATCGTCGTGCGGCCGCGCTCGTTGATGTACGAGAACGGGATCGTCTGCTTGCCCGAACCGAACAGCAGCACCTTGCGGATCTTTTCGGGCAGATCCTCGAATGCGGCGTCGATGTCGAATTCGTAGAACGCCGCGAGGCTCTGCAGCATCTGGAAGTAGAACTGGTTGCGGCGGTCCCAGCCCTTCACCGCGCCGGCGGCCAGCGACAGCGACGGGTGCGCGACGACCCGCTTCGGGTCGAAGAACGTGATCTGGCCGAGGCCGTCGCATTCCGGGCACGCGCCCATCGGGTTGTTGAACGAGAACAGGCGCGGTTCGAGCTCCTGCAGCGAGTACGAGCAGATCGGGCACGCGAACTTCGAGCTGAACAGGTGTTCGCGATCGGTATCCATCTCGAGTGCGACCGCGCGGCCGTCGGCGAGGCGCAGCGCCGTCTCGAACGATTCGGCGAGCCGCTGCTTCATGTCCGGACGCACCTTCAGGCGATCGACGACGACGTCGATCGTGTGCTTGTCGTTCTTCTTCAGCTTCGGCAGCGACTCGACCTCGTAGATCTTCGCGACGCCTTCGTTCGCGGCGCCGCCGCCCGAGCGCACGCGAAAACGCACGAAGCCCTGCGCCTGCATCTCCTCGAACAGCTCGGCGTGCTCGCCCTTGCGGTTCGCGACGACGGGCGCGAGGATCATCAGCTTGGTTTCCTCGGGCAGCGCGAGCGCCGCGTCGACCATCTGCGACACGCTCTGCGCCTCGAGCGGGATATCGTGGTCGGGACAGTATGGCGTGCCGACACGTGCGTACAAAAGTCGCAGGTAGTCGTGGATTTCCGTGACCGTGCCGACGGTCGAACGCGGGTTGTGGGACGTCGCCTTCTGCTCGATCGAGATCGCCGGCGACAGCCCCTCGATCAGGTCGACGTCAGGCTTCTCCATCAGCTGCAGGAACTGGCGGGCGTACGCGGACAGGCTTTCCACGTAGCGGCGCTGGCCCTCGGCATAAAGGGTGTCGAACGCGAGCGACGACTTGCCCGACCCGGACAACCCGGTAATCACGACCAGCTTGTGGCGCGGCAGGTCGAGATTGACGTTTTTCAGGTTGTGGGTGCGTGCCCCACGGATACGGATCTGTTCCATGAACCTGGCGAAAATGGAGGGAACCAAACCTGCTACTATAACGGCTTTTCGAGACCGTCGTTTACGGCCCCTAGCCTTTACAGCAGGTGGCAGCAAGGCGACACCTGCGCCGGGAAAAGCGGTCGCGCCGCACGTTCCGCGCGGCCCGCAGGCCGCCTGCATCCGGCCCCGACGTGTCGTCCGAAAGGCCGCCAGGCCGCCGGTCCTGATCTTCCGCCGCCCGCCGCCGGGCGGACATTCCGATCATTCGAAATTCATTCCCGATGTCCAATCCGTCCGCCACGTCTTCCCGCATGACTGCGCCCGAACTGCGCGCGACCACGTCGCTCGCGGCGATCTTCGCGTTGCGCATGCTCGGCCTGTTCATGATCATGCCGGTGTTCTCGGTCTACGCGAAAACCATCCCGGGCGGCGACAACGTGCTGCTCGTCGGGATCGCGCTCGGGGCCTACGGCGTCACGCAGTCGCTGTTCTATATCTTCTACGGCTGGGCGTCCGACAAGTTCGGCCGCAAGCCGGTGATCGCCACGGGCCTCGTGATCTTCGCGCTCGGCAGCTTCGTCGCCGCGTTCGCGCACGACATCACGTGGATCATCGTCGGCCGCGTGATCCAGGGGATGGGCGCCGTGTCGTCGGCGGTGCTCGCGTTCATCGCCGACCTGACCTCCGAGCAGAACCGCACGAAGGCGATGGCGATGGTCGGCGGCTCGATCGGCGTATCGTTCGCGGTCGCGATCGTCGGCGCGCCGATCGTGTTCCACTGGGTCGGGATGAGCGGGCTGTTCGCGATCGTCGGCGTGCTGTCGATCCTCGCGATCGGCGTCGTGCTGTGGATCGTGCCCGACGCGGCGAAGCCCGTGCACGTGCCCGCGCCGTTCGCCGAGGTGCTGCACAACGTCGAACTGCTGCGCCTGAACTTCGGCGTGCTGGTGCTGCATGCGACGCAGACGGCGCTGTTCCTCGTCGTGCCGCGCCTCCTGGTGGACGGCGGGCTACCGGTCGCCGCGCACTGGAAGGTCTACCTGCCGGTGATGGGGCTCGCGTTCGTGATGATGGTGCCGGCGATCATCGTCGCGGAAAAACGGGGCAAGATGAAGCCGGTGCTGCTCGGCGGCATTCTGGCTATCCTGATCGGCCAATTGTTGCTCGGCAGCGCACCGCATACCATTCTGATTGTGGCGGCGATCCTGTTCGTGTACTTCCTCGGGTTCAACATCCTGGAAGCGTCGCAGCCGTCGCTCGTGTCGAAGCTCGCGCCGGGTTCGCGCAAGGGCGCGGCCACGGGCGTCTACAACACCACGCAGTCGATCGGGCTCGCGCTCGGCGGCATCGTGGGCGGCTGGCTGCTGAAGCACGGCGGCGCGAACACGGTGTTTTATACGTGCTCGGGGCTCGTTGCCGCGTGGCTTATAATCGCGGCCAGCATGAAAGCGCCGCCGCGCAAGGCCTGAATCTTGTTTCGGGCGGGCATCGGCCGCGCGCCGGCCTGTCCGGCGGGCCGTTCCGGCGATACGCGCGGGCGGCCCGGCATCGAATTTACTGGAGAAACACATGGCATCCGTCAACAAGGTCATCCTCGTCGGCAATCTCGGCGCCGATCCTGAAGTCCGTTACCTGCCGAGCGGCGACGCGGTTGCGAACATCCGTCTCGCGACGACCGACCGCTACAAGGACAAGGCAAGCGGCGATTTCAAGGAAATGACCGAGTGGCATCGCGTCGCGTTCTTCGGCCGTCTGGCGGAGATCGTCAGCGAATACCTGAAGAAGGGGTCGTCGGTCTATATCGAAGGCCGCATCCGCACGCGCAAGTGGCAGGGCCAGGACGGCCAGGACCGTTACTCGACCGAAATCGTCGCCGAACAGATGCAGATGCTCGGTGGCCGCGGCGGTTCGGGCGGCGGCGGTGGCGGTGGTGACGAAGGCGGTTATGGCGGCGGCTACGGTGGTGGTGGCGGCGGTCGCGGCGAGCAGGCGGAACGTGGCGGCGGCGGCCGTGCCAGCGGCGCTGCGCGTGGCGGTGCGGGTGGCGGCGGCCAGAGCCGTCCGAGCGCGCCGGCAGGCGGCGGCTTCGACGAGATGGATGACGATATTCCGTTCTGATTGCCAGTCGCACCCCTCGCATCACGATGGGCCCGAACGTCCGAGTCAAGCCAGTCGCTTGGCCCGGGTTTTCGGGCCTTGCTTCGTTTACGTCGTGCCTGCACGCCGCTCTCCGGATGAAACGTGGCTGACGCACTTCCCGACCTCATCGCACCCCATCTCGACGTCCTGTTCTGCGGAATCAATCCCGGCCTGCTCGCGGCCGCGACCGGCCATCACTTCGCGGGGCGAAACAACCGCTTCTGGCGTGTGATCCATCTCGCGGGCTTCACGCCGACGGAACTTTCGCCTCAGGACGATCGGGCGATACTCGGTTACGGCTGCGGGCTGACGGCCGTGGTGCCGCGGCCGACCGCGAGCGCCGATCAGCTGTCGCGCGCTGAATTCGCAGCCGCGGCCGCCGGGTTCGAGCAGAAGGTCGCGCAGCATGCGCCGCGCTTCGTCGCGTTTCTCGGCAAGGCGGCGTATTCGGCGCTGTCGGGGCAACGCGAAGTCGCGTGGGGGGTGCAGCCGGCCCGCATCGGGCATGCGCGCGTGTGGGTGCTGCCGAACCCCAGCGGCAGAAACCTCGCATTCGGGCTCGACGATCTGGTCGATGCGTATCGCGAGCTTCATCTCGCGGCGATGACGGAGCGGCACGATGCGACGCGGTAAGACGCCGGCGCCATGGCCGGGCGCCATCGTGCCGCGCGCATTCTTCAACCGCGTGGCCACGGAGGTGGCGCCGCAACTGCTCAACAAGATCCTCGCGGCGGCGGACGGCCGGGCCGGCCGTATCGTCGAAGTGGAAGCCTATGCGGGCGCGCTCGATCCGGCCGCGCACACCTATCGCGGCAAGACGCCGCGCAACGCGACGATGTTCGGGCCGCCCGGGCACTTCTACGTGTATTTCACGTACGGCATGCACTGGTGTTGCAACTGCGTGTGCGGCCCGGACGGCGCGGGAACGGGCGTGCTGATCCGTGCGCTGGAGCCGCTGCACGGGCTCGACCAGATGCGGGCGGCGCGGCCGCCGCGCACGCGCGATCGCGACCTGTGCCGCGGGCCGGCCCGGCTGACGCAGGCGATGGGGATCGGCGGCGCGCAGGACGGCGTCGACCTGGTCGGCGGGCGCGACGGGTTCGCGATCGTCGACGACGGGATGGCGCCGCCCGTCGATCTGGCGGGCGGGCCGCGGATCGGCATTCGCGTCGGCCGGGATCTGCCGTGGCGGTGGAGCGTGCCCGGCAACCGGTATGTGTCGGGCACGGTGCCGCGTCTCTGACGCGTGCCGCGTAGACGTCCCGTCCCAATCGCGCCCGATTCGACCTGCGTCACGCGGTCGCCATTATTGATCGGCTAAGCTGGCCGTTTCGACGTTTCGATGTTTCGATCGAGGAGGCACCATGCGGCGGGTCGTATTCAACCAGAAGGGCGGCGTGGGCAAGTCGACGATCGTCTGCAACCTGGCGGCGATCAGCGCGAGCGAAGGCCTGCGCACGCTCGTCATCGATCTCGATGCGCAGGCGAACTCGACACGCTACCTGCTCGGCGACGCCGCGGCCGATGCGCAACCGGGGGTCGCCGGCTTCTTCGAAACCGCGCTGACCTTCAACTTCCGTCCGGTCGACGTCGCGTCGTTCATTCATGCGACCCCGTTCGACGGGCTCGACGTGATGCCCGCGCATCCGGATCTCGACACGCTGCACGGCAAGCTCGAATCGCGCTACAAGATCTACAAGCTGCGCGACGCGCTGAACGAGCTTGACATGTACGACGCCGTGTACATCGACACGCCGCCCGCGCTGAATTTCTATACGCGCTCGGCGCTGATCGCGGTCGAGCGCTGCCTGATCCCGTTCGACTGCGACGATTTCTCGCGCCGCGCGCTGTACACGCTGCTCGAGAACGTGAAGGAAATCCAGCAGGACCACAACGCGGCGCTCGAGGTGGAAGGGATCGTCATCAACCAGTTCCAGCCGCGCGCGAGCCTGCCGCAACGGCTGGTCGACGAACTCGTCGACGAAGGGCTGCCGGTGCTCGCGTCGCGGTTGTCCGCATCGGTGAAGATCCGCGAATCGCATCAGCAGTCGATGCCGGTGATTCATCTCGAACCGGCGCACAAGCTCGCGCAGGAGTTCCGCGCGCTGCATCGCGAACTGGCCGGCTGATCGCGCGCGTGACCGCATCGACCGAGGCCGCTTCGAGCGGCCTTGTTTTTGTCACGACCGGCAATTCGTCCGATTATTGATTTCGTCATTAATAATCGAGAAAACGATTTCACAACAAATCCGGGGAAAATATTACATAAATAATTGCTCCATTTTCAATGGGGGCCGGTTTTCTAATAAGCGGAATAATGAATTGGCAAATATTGCGCCACGTCATGATGCGCTATGCTGCAAAAAGGTAAAAACGCATGGCGGATCGGTGAGGGCGACGTCTTGTCTGAGATTTCGACGCGCCTGCGGCTTCGTCGGTCGATCAAAAGGGTAATAAGGGTTTACACCTATCATTAATGCCATTTAATTGACAATTAATCGATCTAGAATGACTTCCTTCCACTGCCCGTGCGCAAACAGGTGCGGGCTGTCAATAAGGAAGCAGCGGTCGATCAAGCTTCCATTTTTCTTTACGTCGTCTCTCGCATTGCCAACAGGAGCGTGCCCGATGTCCGTATTTGCCCCCGAAAAACTCGCCGCCGATTATCAATCCGGTATCGCCGCGTGGTTTGCGATCGCCCGTCCGGCGATCCACGGTTTCGAGGCTGTCGTCGAACTCAACCTGCAAGCGGCCCGGACGGCGCTCGATGAATACGAGGACAAGCTGAAGCACGCGTTCAGCAGCAACAACCCTGCCGCGGGCTTCGTGCAGCAGGTCGTGGCGCCGCAGGACGCGGCCGGCAAGGTCGCGTCGTACGGCCGCCATCTGTTCGACATCGCGGTGTCGACGCAGTCCGAATGGGCGAAGGTCGCGCAGGCGCAGTACGAACAGAACGACAAACGGCTGAAGGACGTGCTCGGCGAACTGTCGAAGCATGCGCCGGCCGGCTCGGCGCCGGTGGTGGCCGTGCTGAATTCGGCGCTGTCCGCGGCGAGCGCCGCGGCCGACTCCGTGCGCGCAGCGACGGGGCAGGCGATCGAAGCCGCGCAGAGCGGCTTCGATGCGGTCAGCGAAACGGCCACGCGCGGCGCGAAGCAGACGGCGGCGGCCGCCCGCAAGGACGCAGCGGCTGCGCGCGAATCGGCTGCGTAACCGCGTGAATGCGTGTCGCGTGCGAGCGCGACACGATTGACCGGCGCCGGATAGCGTCGGCCGCCGCGTGTGCCACGCGGGGGGCCGGCAAACGTCCGGGTCGCCGCCAGACGCCCGTGCACGGTTGCCCGTGCCGCGGTGTGCCGTGCCGCCGGTGCGGACGGAGGCCGCCCGCCATGCGGCGGCGTGCGACCGCCATCGCACCGGTTGAATCGACGCCCGCCATCGCCACGCGCAACCGCCGCGTGCCGGCGTCACCCCGACGAACTGATTTCGATGCAGGAACTGAACATGACGGACGTAGTGATCGTATCGGCCGCGCGGACCGCGGTCGGCAAATTCGGCGGCTCGCTCGCGAAGATTGCGGCGCCGGAACTGGGCGCGACGGTGATCCGCGCGGTGCTGGAGCGTGCGGGCGTGAAGCCCGACCAGGTCAGCGAAGTGATCATGGGCCAGGTGCTGACGGCCGGCTCCGGGCAGAACCCGGCGCGGCAGTCGCTGATCAAGGCGGGGCTGCCGAGCGCGGTGCCGGGCATGACGATCAACAAGGTGTGCGGCTCGGGCCTGAAGGCCGTGATGCTGGCGGCGAACGCGATCGTCGCGGGCGACGCGGAGATCGTGATCGCGGGCGGCCAGGAGAACATGAGCGCGGCGCCGCACGTGCTGCCGGGCTCGCGCGACGGGTTCCGGATGGGCGACGCGAAGCTGGTCGACACGATGATCGTCGACGGGCTGTGGGACGTGTACAACCAGTACCACATGGGCATCACGGCGGAGAACGTCGCGAAGGAATACGGGATCACGCGCGAAGAGCAGGACGCGTTCGCGGCGCTGTCGCAGAACAAGGCGGAAGCCGCGCAGAAGGCCGGGCGTTTCGACGACGAGATCGTGCCGGTGTCGATCCCGCAACGCAAGGGCGAGCCGCTGCAGTTCGCGACCGACGAGTTCGTGCGTCACGGCGTGACGGCGGAGTCGCTGGCCGGGCTGAAGCCGGCGTTCGCGAAGGACGGCTCGGTGACGGCGGCGAACGCGTCGGGGTTGAACGACGGCGCGGCGGCGGTGCTGGTGATGTCGGCGCAGAAGGCGGCGGCGCTGGGCCTGACGCCGCTGGCGCGGATCAAGGCGTATGCGAACGCGGGCGTGGATCCGAGCGTGATGGGCATGGGCCCGGTGCCGGCGTCGCGCCGTGCGCTGGAGCGCGCGGGCTGGACGCCGGGCGACCTGGACCTGATGGAGATCAACGAAGCGTTCGCGGCGCAGGCGCTGGCGGTGCACAAGCAGATGGGCTGGGACACGTCGAAGGTGAACGTGAACGGCGGGGCGATCGCGATCGGCCACCCGATCGGCGCGTCGGGTTGCCGGATCCTGGTGACGCTGCTGCACGAGATGGTCAAGCGCGACGCGAAGCGCGGGCTGGCGTCGCTGTGCATCGGCGGCGGGATGGGCGTCGCGCTCGCGGTCGAGCGCATCTGAGCAGCGGCTGACGATACGGTTCGCTCCGGCGCGAATCGGCGTCGCGGGCGAGCCAGGCGGTTTTCGCGCAACACAGGCAGTCAACAACACGCGCGAGGTGCCGGTGCGTGCTGGCCCGCGACGCGGGCGGAGGCGCATCGAAGCGGTGGGGCGGCAGCGTGTGCGATGCCGCCGCCCGCCTTTCATCGATTACTTTTTTGTCGGTAATTCATAGTATGACTAAGCGAATCGCAGTTGTGACAGGTGGGATGGGTGGCCTCGGCGAGGCGGTCAGCATCCGGTTGAACGACGCGGGTCACCGGGTAGTCGTCACGTATTCGCCGAACAACGCCGGCGCGGACCGCTGGCTGACCGAGATGCATGCGGCCGGCCGGGAATTCCATGCGTACCCGGTGGACGTGGCCGATCACGACTCGTGCCAGCAATGTATCGAGAAGATCGTGCAGGACGTCGGCCCGGTCGACATTCTCGTGAACAACGCAGGCATCACGCGCGACATGACGCTGCGCAAGCTCGACAAGGTCAACTGGGACGCGGTGATCCGCACGAACCTCGATTCCGTGTTCAACATGACGAAGCCGGTCTGCGACGGCATGGTCGAGCGCGGTTGGGGCCGTATCGTCAACATCTCGTCGGTGAACGGCTCGAAGGGTTCGGTCGGCCAGACCAACTACGCGGCCGCGAAGGCCGGCATGCACGGCTTCACGAAATCGCTCGCGCTCGAGGTCGCGCGCAAGGGCGTGACGGTGAACACGGTGTCGCCCGGCTATCTGGCGACGAAGATGGTCACCGCGATCCCGCAGGACATCCTCGACACGAAGATCCTCCCGCAGATCCCGGCGGGCCGGCTCGGCAAGCCCGAGGAAGTCGCGGCGCTGGTGGCGTATCTGTGCTCGGAGGAGGCCGGCTTCGTGACGGGCTCCAACATCGCGATCAACGGCGGTCAGCACATGCAGTGACGTGCGGCGGCCCGCTCGGCGTTCGCGCCCGCGCGGGCCGCGTTTCCCCCTATCCCGTGCCGGAGCGGCGGCAGGCGCGCCGCTTCGGCCTCGCATTCCGGAGAACGCATGGGCGACACCTGGATCGGGCTGGTGATCGGCGGCTCGGCGCTGGCCATCGCGCTGACGATGGCGATCTCGCTCTACTGGCTCGAACGGCGCCGCGCGCGGCTGCTGCGGAACTTCGATCATCGCGATTGCCGGTTCGGCGCGTACGGCAAGTGCTTCGCGCGCAGGCCGGCGAGGTCGCTGCGCCGCATGCGCCGGGCACGCTGACCGCGGCGCCGGCCGCGTCGTGAGCGGTGAACGACAGTCGAGCGGCCGATGAGCGGTCACGTCCCGCGCGCTTGCCGTCGGTAGCGCGCGGGACGCGCGATCAGTCGTTCTTTTCGCTCTTGCCAGCCGACTCGCCCGAGTCGTTCTTGTGGAAGATCCGCTTCGTCGTGCGCTTGGTGGCTTCCCAGCCTTCGCGCGACGCGTGGGCGACGCCGTGCCCGACCGCCTTCGCGGCGCTGGCGGTCGCGTGGCCGAAGCTGCGTGCGGCCTCGCCGGTCTTGTGCGCGGCTTCCTTCGAATCGCGCTTGATGTCCTGCTTCACTTCCGACATGTCCGCGTGTGCGAGCGGGCTGAGTAGCGCCAGAACGAGCGCGGCGCCAATGAACTGACGAACTTTCACGACCGGTTTCCTTGAGGTAAGCCTCGTCATCGAGGATTCGTGTTGCCGGCAGGCGCCGGTTGAAACGCGCCGGCGGCCGATGCGTCGAGCATCACCGCCGCGCGGCCGGACAGCAGCACGCGCTCGCCGCAGCGCAGCGCGAAGTCGTACAGCACCGAGCGGCCGTCGCCGCTCACCCGTTGCGCGTCGACGATGAGCGGCGCTTCGAACGTGTCGAGCCGGTCGACGAACGCGTCGACGTTGCGCACGCTCGCGAGATAGCCGACGCGCGGGCGCGCTTCGGGCGCGCCGAGCAGCGCGCCGTGCACGGCCATCGCCTGCGCCGCGTATTCGATGCCGCAGACCGACGCGAGCCGCCCGTGTGTGCGCAGCGGGTTATGCGGATCGCGGTGGCGCGTCGCGGTGCAGCGGATTCGTTCGGCATCCCATGCGTCGACCGAATCGAGTACGCACATCGCGCCGGCGTGCGGAATGTGCGCGGCAATCCACGCGTGGTCGAGCGGTGGGGTCAATCCGACCGGAGCGGTCATCGCACGCGCTCCGTGAAGGAATCGGAGATCGCGACGTCGACCTGCACGCGCGTATCGTCCAGGTAGTCGAGCACGACGCGTGTCGTGCGCCGCGCGGCGAGCGCATCGAGCAGCGGCAGCACACGGGCGGCCGGATTGCCGACGCGCAGTGCGTCGAGTCCGGCGTGCGCGAGCGTCGTCGCGGGCGCATCGGTGAGCTGCACGTCGATGCGGGCGAGCGCGCGTTCGCTCGCTTCCGGCGCGAACACGAGCGCGACGCCGAATGCGTCGCCGATCGGCCGCACCGTGCGCAGCGGTTCCGGATAGTCGGTGTCGTACGCGATCAGCAGGCTCGGCACGCGATCGACGACGACCTGGCACAGGCTTTCGAGCAGGCCGGCGGCAAAGCTGCCGTCGTGCGCGCACAGCACGTTCGACGTCGCCGTCGCGCGGGTCGCGATGCTCCAGTAGCCGGCCGGCGCGTTGTGCACCGAATTGTGGAAGCGGGTCGGCGACAGCTGGCGATCGTCACCGGCCAGCGTTTCGCAGATGGCGTGGCAGTTCTGGCCGTCGCCGCCGGACGCGCTGAACACGGTCGCGAGCGTCGCGGCGTCGCGGCCGCTCGCGGCCACCGCTTCGTGGCCGACCGCGAGCGCGGCGCGCACGACGGGGCCCGTGCGGCGCCGTTCGGCGGACGGCAGCCCGGCCGGCGGCGGCAGCTCGGTGCGGGCCGGCACGTACGGCGTGCGGCCCGCGAGCACGTCGGCGGCATGCGGCCAGTCGTTCAATCCCGGCCCGACGAGGCCGATGCTTTCGATGAAGGTGGTGAGCGTCATGGCGGGCCTCAACGGCGGGCGCGACCGGCCACGCTCTGGGCGCGGCCGAGGATCAGGCTGCAATTCGTGCCGCCGAAGCCGAACGAATTGGAGAGGACGGCACGCACGCGCGTGTCGCGGCTCGCGAGCACGTAATCGGCTGCGAGCGCCGGGTCGGGCTGCGTCGTGTTGACGCCGGCCGGCACGAACTGCTCGCGCAGCGCGAGCGCGGCGACGATCGCCTCCAGCGCGCCGGCCGCGCCGAGCGTGTGGCCGGTCGCGCCCTTCGTCGAGCTGCACGGCGTGCGGGCGAACAGCGCGCCGAGCGCGCGGCTTTCCGCTGCATCGTTGCTCGGCGTCGCGGTGCCGTGCAGGTTCACGTAGTCGATATCGTGCGCGCCGAGGCCGGCGGAAGCGAGCGCCTGCTCGATCGCGGCGTGCGCGCCGAGCCCTTCCGGATGCGGCGACGACATGTGGTGTGCATCGCTCGATTCGCCGATGCCGAGCAGCAGGATCGCGTCGCCGTCGACCGCGGCGGGGACGCGTTCGACGAGCGCGAACGCGGCGGCTTCGCCGATCGATATGCCGTCGCGCGCGCGATCGAACGGCCGGCACGGCCGGCGCGACAGCAGTTCGAGCGAATTGAAGCCGTACAGCGTGGTCAGGCACAGCGAATCGACGCCGCCGACGACGGCCGCGTCGATCAACCCTGCCTCGATCATGCGGCGTGCGGAGCCGAACACCTTCGCGCCCGACGAGCACGCGGACGAGATCGCCATCGCCGGCCCGCGCAGCGCGAAATACGCGCGCACGAACGCGGCCGGCGAATACGGGTTGTGCGTGTGCGCGTAGCGGAAGTCGGCCGGCAGCGCGCCGCTCGTCGGGTCGCGGTGCTGGTACGCGCGTTCGGTTTCGAGGATGCCGGCCGTGCTCGTGCCGACGAACACGCCGACGCGTGCGGCACCGTAGCGCGCGACCGCCGCCGCGACGCACGCATCGAAGCCGTCCTGCGTGAGGCCCAGTTGCGCGAGGCGGTTGTTGCGGCATTCGAAGTCGGCGAGATCGGCGCGCACGGGCTGCGCATCGACGCCGTCTACCGCGCCGATCCACGTGTCGAGATCCGCACGCTCGAAGTGGCACGGCGCGAGCCCGCCGCGGGCGTGGCGCAACGCATCGAGGGTCGCGTCGAGGCCGCGGCCGATGCAGCTGGTGGCGGTGAAGTGCGAGAGCAGGAGAGGGTTCACGAGGGTCGCATCCGGTGGCCGGAACGGGCGCTGCAGCAGGGCTGGCACGCGCGCCGCTCGAGTTCAGATTTTATCAAACGGGGGGGCCGGAACGCCCGGCTGGCCGGGCGGTTCGGGCGCGAGCGCCGCGCGCAACGTGGTCCAGTGCAACTGCGCGTCGGCGGCCGCGCGCAGCACCGCGGGCAGCACGTCGAGCACGACCGGTTCGCCGCGCGCATCGCGCGCCGCGTGGCCGTCGTGCACGAGCAGGATGTCGCGCGCATCGAGCCCGTGCAGCAGGCGGCGCGTAACGGTCGCGGCGTCGTGCGCCCGCGTGTCGAAGCCGCGCCGCGTCCAGCTCGCCAGTTGCAGGCCGAATTCGCACAGCACCGGTTCGAGAAACGGATTGCGCAGGCCGGCCGGTGCGCGGAAGAACAGCGGGCGCGTGCCGGCGATGTCGGTCAGCGTCTGCTGCGCCGCCGCGATCTCGCGCCGCAGCGCGGCCGGCCCCGACAGCGAGAACGTATGGCGGTGCCGCTGGCTGTGGTTCTCGACCGCATGGCCGCGCGCGACGATCGCCTCGACCCACCGCGGATGGCGGCGCGCGAGATCGCCGATGCAGAAGAACGTCGCGCGCGCGTCGTAACGGTCGAGCAGGTCGAGCACGCGGGGCGTGACGGCCGGGTCGGGACCGTCGTCGATGGTCAGCGCGATGCGGCGGCCCGCGCCGGCCGGCAGGCGTGTCCAGTTCGGGCCGAGCAACGTGCTGCGCGGCCACAGGCCGGCTGCGGTCAACGCGAGATGCGACGCGACCGCGCCGCCGACGGCCCACGGCCACGCGGCAGGTTGCGCGATCACGGCCGCGGCCGCACCCGCGTGCAGCGCGGCGGCGCCCGCGATCAGCGGCGTCGGCTTCCAGCGCCGTGCGTCGCGGGCATCGCGCGGCGAAATGACAGGCGGCACGTTCATGCGCGGCCTCCTCGTTCACGCTTGCCGAGCGCCGCCGTCCCCGCCGCGCGCGGCGCGAGAATCGCCGCGAACGCGAGCGCGAGCATCGCACCGGGGCCGACGGTCAGCCCGAAGGTTTCGAGCAGCGGCACGCGCGACAGCGCGAGCAGCCCGAAGCCGGCGACCGTCGCGAGGTTCGCGATCAGCAGCGACACGAGCGTGTATGGCGTGACGGGCTGCGCGTCGTCGCGCCGGCAGAAGAACAGTGCGTAGTTCGAGCCGACCGCGACGATCAGCAGCATCCCGACGAGGTGCAGGATCGTCAGTGGCACGCCGGCGAGCGCGAAGCCGGCTGTCACGACCAGCACGGCCGAGACGAGCGGGGCGAGGGCGCGCACGGCGCGGCGCGGCGAGCGCAGCGCGATCACCAGCAGCACGGCGATCGCGGCGAAACCCGCGAGCGACAGCCGGATGTCCTCGTGCACGTAGCTCACGTACAGGCGATCGGCTTCGGCCTTCATGTCGACGAACAGCGCATCGGGCACGCCCGCGCGCGCGACGGCCGCGCGAATCGGCGCGGCGTCGAGGCTCGACGACGGCTGCGCGGCGCGCGTGGCGTCGGGCGTCCGCAGCGGCAGCATCGCGCTCCAGCGGCCGTCGCGCTCGGTCAGCAGGGCATCGACGGCGAGCGCCATCGATGTGCCGCGCAGGTCCGCGCGCGTGAGCAGCGGCGCGTGGCGTGCGGCGTCGACGTCGGCGAGGAACGGCGCGAACAGGTCGGGCTTCACCGCGATCGGCTGGTGCGCGACGGCATCGCGCATCCGTGCGGCGAGCGTGCCCGCGTCCGGCAGGCTTGCCTGGCGCGCGCGCTGCGCGGCATCGCTCGGCAGGTAGCGTGCGGGGTTTTCGAAACCTCCGAGCGCGCCCCGGTCGACGAGCGGCTGCAACTGCGCGGCGACTTTTTCCGCGCCTTCGAGCGCGGCTTGTTCGGTCGGCGCGGCGATCACGACGAGGTAGCGCACGTCGGGCGCGCCGACATCGGCGCGCAGCCGGGCGTCGAGCGCCTGCGCCGGCGCGGGCACCGGGCTGAGCGCGGCAAGCTCGCGGCTCCACAGGCCGTCGCGATGCAGCACGAGCGTCGCGCACGCGGCGACCACGAGCACCGCGAGCGGCCAGCGCAGCCGCGGCGCGGCGTCGGCCGCGCGCGCGAGCATGGCGCCGACGCGCGATACGTCGCGGATCGCGACACGCTCGCCGCGCAGGTGCGGCAGCACGAAGCGCGTGACGAGCGCGGCGGCCGTCAGCCCGACGATCGAATAGAGCCCGAGTTGCACGAGGCCCGGGAAGCCGGAGAACAGCATCGACGCGAAGCCGCACACGGACGTCAGCACGCCGAGCCGGATCGTCGGCCAGTACGCGGCGACCCACGCGCGCGTCGCGTCGGCCGGGCGCGCCGCGCCGCGCGTGCTGGCCTGCGCCGATTGCACGAACAGGTAGATCGAATAGTCGACGGCTTCGCCGATCAGCGTCGTGCCGAAACCGAGCGTCAGCCCGTGGACCGTGCCGAACGCGACGCCGACCGCCGCGATTCCGGCCGCGACGCCGGTCAGCACCGGCAGCAGGCCGAGCGCGAGCGTGCGCGGCGAACGGTACAGCGTGAGCAGCAGCGCGACGATCAGCACGACGCTTGCCGTCGACAATCGTTCGACGTCGTGCCGGATCGTATCGCGTGTGGCGACCGAAAACACGCCGGGGCCCGTCATGGCGAGCGTCGCGGCGTTCGCGTTCGGCACGGCCTGCGTCGCGGCCGCGAACGCGCGGCGCACGGCGTCGATCGCGCGGGCCTGCGCGTCGGTATCGGAGCCGGCGGCGGCCGTCTGCACGACCAGCACCGCGCGTGTGCCGTCGCGCGACGCCCACACACCGTCGCGGCTCGCCGGTTCGGCCGCGCTGTCGAGCCCGTCGACGAGCGCGGCGACTTCGCCGGTCGGGTCGCGCGGCAGCATCGCCTTCGCGACGAGGCCGGCCGACGAACCCAGCAGGTCGAGGCTGTCGCCGAGCGCCTGGTGCAGGCCGTCGGCGCTGAAGCGCTGCGGCGTGACGGCCGGGCTCAGCAGATAGCGATGGTCGAAGATGAATTGCCGGTCGCGTGCGTCGTTCGCGGCTTCGCCGTTGTGCACCGCCGCGAACTGCGGATCGGTGCGCAGCGTACCGGCCACGCGCCGCGACAGCGCGGCGCGCGTGCGCGCGTCGCCGCCGTCGATCGCGACGAGGATCAGACGCGACACGATACCGTCGCGCAACTGGTCGACGAGCACGCGTTGCCCGGCGCTCGGCGCATTCGGCAGGAACGCGGACAGGTCGGCCGTGAAGTGCGCGCGCCCGATCGCGACACCGCACGCGACGAGCGCGAGCAGCCATACGAGCACCGCGCGCTGCCGCCATGCGGGCACGCGGCGGACGACGGGGGAGGGGCGCGTACGATCGTCCATCAGTTCGCGTTCGCCGCGACGGGTTGCAGGCGCATCACCGAACGGTCGCCGTCGGCCTGCCGGATCGCGACGCTGCGCAACACGTCGCGCGTGCCGTCGAGCGTGATCGTGCTGACGACCTTCCGCATCCGCGAATCGAGCGGCGTAAGCGTCAGCGTCCAGTCGTCGCCGCGTCCGGAAAGGGCGACCTTGTACACCTGTTCGAGCGCGAAGCGGTTGCCGGCGAGCGTCGCGCGGATGCTGTCGATGAACGCGCCGAGCTCCGGATAGCGCGCGAGCGCAAGCGTGTACTTGCGGTTGTTGCGCTCGACGGTGAGCATGTCGCCGTCGACGACGAGGTGTTCGGGCTTCGGGCTCAGCGTGTGTTTTTCCAGGTGGTCGGGCGCGACGAACATCAGTTCACCCGACGATTCGATCGGCTGCGCGGCGATCGACAGGGTCTTCGTCTCGGTGAAGGTCGCGCGGCCCGACTTGTGCTGCGCGAGCGTCGACATCAGCCGGTCGAGGGTCCACGCCGAGCCGGCATCGGCTGCGTGCGCGGGCATCGCCAGCACGATCGCGGCGGCCGTGGCGGCGAGCACGCGGGCCACGCGGACGATGCGGTGCGACGAGAACGGGAACAGGCGGCGGCGAACGGCGGTCATGCGTCGGAATCCCTCGTGGCGGTCAGGTCGGCGCCGGCGTGCACCGTCTCGCGGCGCGTGGCCGCGGCATCGCCGCCCTTCCAGAAATCGAAATAGTTGAACCAGTTGTACGGCGCCATGCGGCAGTACTTGTCGAGCAGCGCGACGTAGCGCGCGAGCGCCGCGTCGACCGCCGCCGCGCGCGCGTCGCGCCGCACGCCGGAGAAATCGGCGAGCGTCTCGAAGTGCACGTCGTAGCGGTTGCCGTCGCGATAGAGGCCCGTCATGAAGATCACCGGGCGCCTCAGCATCGCGGCCATGTAAAGCGGTCCGAGCGGAAACGCGGCCGGCGCGCCGAGCAGCGGCACGCGCCGCAGCGACGCGGCCGCGTCGTCGAGCAGCGTGCGATCGGCGAGCATGCCGACCATGCAGTTCCCGTCGAGGCGCTCGCGCACCTTCAGCATCGAGTCGACCTGCCCGAGCGGAATCACCTCCGGCTGCGCGGCCGGGTTCACCGCGGCGAGCGTCGCGTTGATCTTGCGCGCGTTCTGCTCGTACATCGTGACGACCACACGCAGGTCCGGACGCGTGCGGCCGATCGCGCGCACGACCTCGAAGCTGCCGAGGTGCGCGCCCATCAGGAACGCGCCGCGCCCATCCGCGAGCGCGGCGTCGACGAGCGTTTCGCCATGCAGCCGGATGTCGAACAGGTCGAAGCGTCCGTTCATCAGGTAGACGCGATCGTGAATCGTCGCCGCGAACGTGAACACGTGCCGGTACACGTCGCGCCAGCGCGCGGGGCGGCCGAGCACGCGGCGCAGGTAGTCGCGCGACGCCGCGCACGCGGCCGGCGAGAACAGCACGAAATACGTCGCGATCAGGTGCAGCACGATGCGCGCGCGCTGTCGGCCGAAGCGCAGCGAAATCCACGTCATCGCGCGCAGCAGGCTCGCATTGCTGCGCTCCTGGCGCTCGGCCCATGCGGTGCGCTTCATCGCTGCGCGCCGTCCTGCGCGGCCGGCGGTGCGGACAGCACGCCGGTCGCGACCTCGCGCGACCCGGCGCGCACCGTGAAGCGGATCGCGCCGCTGGCCGCGGCGTCGTACGCGAGCGCGAGCGGCTCGCCAGGCGCGACCGGGCTCAGGAATTTCGCGGACCCGAGCCGCCACGCATGCAGCGGACGGTTCAGCGCCGCACCGATCGTCTGGATCGCGTGATCGAGCAGCACGACGCCGGGCACGACCGGATGGCCGGGGAAGTGGCCGGGCAGCGCGGGATGGTCGGCGGCAATCGTGAACGCGAGCGCGGGCGGACCGGCCGGGTCGCGCCCGGCCGGCGGCGCGGCCGTTGCAGCCGTCGCACGTGCATGATGCGCGACGAGCGCGGCCAGCACGTCGCGCGGCAGCTTGCCCGTTTCGTTGCGCGGCAGCGCATCGACGAACACGAGCGGGCGCGGCATGAACGCGGGATCGATCCGCTCGCGCAGCGCGCGTTGCAGATCGGCGGCCGCGAGCGTCGGCGCGACGACGAGCGCGACGAGCCGCGTGACCGGTTCGCGCGCCGTGTCGCCGTGCGCGGGCCCGGCTTCGTCGGGCATGAAGAACACGCCGTCGACCACCTGGGCAATCGCGTTGAGCTGATGGTTCAGGTACGCGAGCGACGTGCGCTTGCCGGCGATGTTGACGAGGTCGGCCTTGCGTCCGTGCAGCAGGAACCGGCCGTCGCCGAGCAGTTCGAGCGCGTCGCCCATCGGCACCGGCGCCTCGACGTGCCCGCCCGATACCCACACGGTGGGCCCGCTGTCGTCGCCGCCCGGTTCGTCGCGTGCGTCGAGCCGGATGTCCGGGAACAGCGCCCACGCCGCGCCTTGCGACGTGCGACGGGTCGCGATCTGGCCGGTCTCGGTGCTGCCGTAGATCTCGACGAGCGGCGCGTCGAGCGCGGCCTCGGCTTCGCGCGCGAGTTTTTCCGACAGCGGCGCGGTGGCCGACAGCACGAGCGCCGCGCGCGGCAGCGCATGGCCGGCCGACAGCAGCGCACGCAGGTGGATCGGCGACGTGACGAGCACGCGCGGCTGCGGGATCGCGTCGAGTTCGTCGCGAATGTCGCCCGGGTAGAACGGCTGGCGGTTGCTGAACGCGAGGCCGCCGAGCAGCGCGAGCAGCACCGTCGACTCGAAGCCGTACATGTGCTGCGCGGGCACCGTGCCGATCAGCGTGGCCGCGCGGCCGTCGAGCAGCCCGAGGCGATCGGCCGCCGCGCGCACGCAGGCGACCAGGAAGCCCCAGGTCTTGCGGTGCGGCACCGGCTGGCCGGTCGAGCCGGACGTGAACACGTAGGCCATGATCCGCGCCGCATCGATCTGCGGGACGGCGAACGGCGCGTCGCTCGCCGGTTCGCCCGGCGCGGCGTCGGGATACGCGAAACGCGGCAGGTCGATCGTGCAATCGGGCGCGTCGTGCAGGCAGAACGCGTCGGGCGCGAACGACGCGAGCTGGCGAACCATTTCCGGCGTGTGCGTCGACGGCAGCAGGCTGATCCTGCCGGCGACGAGCGCCGCGCACAGGCTGACCGCGAAACGATAGCGGTCGCGGCACACGTTGAACACGTGGCCGCCGGCGGGCAGCGCGGCGGCCACGCGCGCGACGTCGGCGACGAAGGCGCGCACGGTGACGGGCGAGCCGTCGCGCCAGGCGATCGTCTGGTCCGGCGAGGAATGGAATACCAGCGGGTGAGTCGGCATAAATCGGTCAAGACGGAAACGAAGGCCGGCGCGGCCGCGCCGGTCATGAATTCATCGCGAGCCCTGCGATGCGTGGGTCGACGCGCGATACGCGCGCACCGCGTCGACCATCCGCGGCCGCGGCTCGTGCGGCAGCGCGAAACGCCGGCACGCATGCTCGGCCGCGAACATCACGGCGACGAGCGGCAGCGACAGATAGTTCGCGAAGGTCGACCACGCGACGATCGGCGCGGTCGCGAACAGCAGCGTCGACACGGCGGCGATCGCGACGAAGAACAGCGTCCACGCGAGCGTGATCCGCCGCGTGTAGCGCGCGACGGCCGGCGTGACCGTGCCGTGGATCATCGCCGCGAAGCGCGTGCACAGCGGGACCTGGCCGGCCGCGAGCGTGCGGCCGAACAGCAGCGCCATCGCGACGTTGAAGCTCGCGTGCTCCAGATACAGGCCCCATTCGAAATGCTGCGCGAGCGGCGCGCGCGCGGCCCACAGCGCGGCGGCAACCAGCAGCCAGGCCGGCACGAGCCACGCGCGCCGTGGCGAGCGCAGCGCCGCGCCCAGCGCGAGCAGCAGCGGCGGCACGAGCGCCATCGCGAGGCCGAAGCCATGCGCGCCGGGCGTGGCGCTCGCGTAGTGCGCGCCGGCCTGGTAGGCGGCTACGGCGCCGACTGCTGCGACACCGCGCACGACGGCCAGCAGCCGGCTCATCGGCGGCCTCCGGGCGCGCGGCGCGCGCAGCGCTCGGCGACCGGGCTGCAGCGGTTGACGGGCGGGCGAACCGGAACGGAGCGCAAGGGCGGATGCGGCATGACTGGAAACATCGGGCGGATCGTGGCCGGACGCGATGGTCGGGCCGTCAAACATCATATGAATGGTGGCCGGGACGCGGTCCGGGCCGGTGGTCGGGCACGCTCATTTTAGGGCCGCGGCAGCGCGCGTTCGGGGTGGCCGCGACCGGGTTTTGTAACCGATTGTATGGCACCGGACGAACGATTTCGCGGGGTCGGTCCATTTCCGTCCAAAGCGGCTCAAGCGTCTCGTGTATTCGCGCCCGAAACGGGCCGCGGCGACGGCTCGCCAGTCTTGTAACCATTCGCGGTATACGACCCGATACCCTTCGTCTAGAATCCGCGTAACTTTTACAAACGATCCCCCGATAACGCAGGCGGGGAAGCCGGCAGACGCCGGAGGGACGGAGATTTTGCACGCGCCGGGCGTGCCCGACGGTTGCCGTTTCCGTGCACCTCCCGCCGCGATGGGCCGCCTGCACGCACCCATGATGAACGCACTGGAACAAGAGCTCGCCACGCTGATCATCGGCGAATTGAATCTCGAAGACGTCCCGCTCGACACAGTGACGGCCGACACTCCGCTGTATGGCGAAGGTTTCGGGCTCGACTCCATCGACATCCTGGAAATCGCGCTGCTGATTTCGAAGAAATACGGCTTCGAACTGCGCTCGGACAATCCGGACAACCAAAAGATCTTTGCGACGCTCGGTGCGTTGGCGGCCTACGTCGCCGCCCATCGCACGAAGTGACGGCGGCGCTCGACGGACGACGCGCGGCCGCGTCGATCGAGGTGAGAACGCGATGAACGGAGCAATTCGATGCGGGCGCTCGTGACGGGCGGCAGCGGCGCACTCGGGCAGGCGATCTGCACGGCGCTCGCGCAGGCCGGCCATGAAGTGTGGGTGCATGCGAACCGCCATCTCGCGCAGGCGGAGGCCGTCGCGCAGCAGATCGTCGCGGCCGGCGGCGCCGCGCACGCGATCGCGTTCGACGTGACCGACGCCGATGCGACGCTCGCCGCGCTGCAGCCGTTCATCGACGATGCGCCGGTGCAGATCCTCGTCAACAACGCGGGCATTCACGACGACGCGCCGATGGCCGGCATGTCGCGCCGGCAATGGCACGGCGTGATCGACGTGACGCTCAACGGCTTTTTCAACGTCACGCAGCCGCTGCTGCTGCCGATGATCCGCACGCGGCACGGCCGGATCGTCAACATCGCGTCGGTGGCCGGCGTGACCGGCAATCGCGGGCAGGCCAACTACGCGGCCGCGAAGGCCGGGCTGATCGGCGCGACGAAGTCGCTGTCGCTGGAGCTCGCGTCGCGCGGCATCACCGTGAACGCGGTGGCGCCCGGCATCATCGCATCGCCGATGGCCGAACAGGCGTTTCCCGCCGAACGCATCAAGCAGCTCGTGCCCGCGCAGCGCGCGGGCCGGCCCGACGAAGTCGCGGCGATGGTCGCGTACCTGGTATCCGACGCCGCGGCCTATGTGACGGGGCAGGTGTTGTCCGTCAACGGCGGGCTCGCGTGACGACGCGCGCCGCGTTGGCCTGACGTAACGCAACACGGTGCGGTGCCGCGTTGCCGCGCGGCCTGCGCCGCATAGTGAGGAAATCGAAGTGTCCGTGCATCCAGCCCGCGCCGAACGGCGTCCGAGTCCGCTGTTGCCTTCCGCCGCGCCGTTCGCGCACGGCGGCGAGCCCGCGCTGCGGCTCGTCCAGATGCGCGACGCGCGGCTCGTCGCGCTGCTGCACGACGCGCGCAGCCGGGGCGACGAACTGGATCGCGTGTTTCCCGGCGCGCTGGGCGCGGTGTGCATCGGCGCGGCGGGAGCACCGGACGAGTCGCGCGCCGACTCAATGGCGCGGATGCTGACCGATGCCGCGCCCGGCCTGCCGGTCGCGCCGGTACAGATGGCGCTGCTCGGCACCGAGGTCGCGCCGGGCGATGCCGTCTGCGAACTGTGGCAATGCGATGCGCACGACCTGCGCGGCGCGCGACACGGTGCGCTGCACTATCGCTACAGCGAAACGGCGGGGCTCGTGTTCGGCAGCCTCGTCGTGCACGAGACGGACGCGTCGTGCGACGCGCCGCACGACGGCGGCACGCCGCTCGAACGCGCGACGTTCGACGCGTACCGCGCGCTGTTCGGCCTGCTCGATACGCTCGGCATGCCGCATCCGCTGCGGATCTGGAACACCGTGCCGGCGATCAATGCGGTGCAGGGCGGGATAGAGCGCTATCGTCAGTTCAATATCGGCCGTCAGCGTGCGTTCGACGCGTGCCGACGCGCGCTCACGGGCAGCGTGCCGGCTGCGTGCGCGCTCGGCTCGGTCGTGCCGGTCGGGGGCGATGCATCGCCGGCCGCGCCGCTCGCGATTCATTTCCTCGCGAGCCGCACGCCGGCCGATTCCATCGAGAACCCGCGCCAGGTCAGCGCGTATCACTATCCGGCGCAGTACGGCCCGCGTGCGCCGACGTTCGCGCGCGCCGCCGCGTGGGCCGACGGCCATGCGGCGCCGGTGCTGTTCGTATCGGGCACCGCGAGCATCGTCGGGCACCGTACCGTGCATCGCGGCGACGTCGTCGCGCAGACGCGCGAGACGGTCGCGAATTTCGCGGCCGTGCTCGAGCAGGCCGCGCGGCAGGGGCACGGCCCGTTCTCGCTCGCCGACCTGAGCTATCGCGTCTACGTGCGCGACGCCGGCGATACCGCGGCGCTGGCCGCGATCGGCCGCGTGCTGCGCGACGCGGCCGGTCCCCACGTGCGGCCGCTGTTCGTGCATGCGGACGTGTGTCGCGACGACCTGCTGGTCGAGATCGAGGCCAGCGCCGGTCATGCGATGGAGTGGCTGTCATGAAGCGCGAGAGCCTCGCGATCGGGCAGCCGGTCCGGCCCGCGGCCGGCGTCGACGACGCGTGCCGGCGTTCGCCGGCAAGTCATACACTTTTGTCAGGCTCCCCGTCTTCCCCATCGGCTGTTTCCATGTCCAAGCTGCACGCGTCGTCCACCCATCTCGTCCTGATTCCGAGCTACAACCCGGGCGCCAAGGTCGACACGACCGTGCGCAATGCGCGCGCGCAGTGGAATCCGGTGTGGGTCGTCGTCGACGGCAGCACCGACGGCAGCGCCGAACGGCTGCAGGCGATGGCCGAGCGCGATCCCGGCCTGCGCGTGATCGTGCTGCCGGAGAATCGCGGCAAGGGCGCTGCGGTGCTCGCGGGGCTCGACGCGGCCGCCGCGAGCGGCTTCACGCACGTGCTGACGATGGATTCGGACGGCCAGCATCCGGCCGACCTGATTCCCGTTTTCATGGCGGCATCGCAGGCCGCGCCCGATGCGATGGTGCTCGGCGTGCCGAAGTTCGACGCGAGCGCGCCGCGGTTGCGCGTGCAGGGGCGCCGGCTGTCGAACGCGTGGGCCGACCTCGAGACGCTATGGGCCGGGATCGGCGATTCGCTGTACGGCTTTCGCGTGTATCCGGTCGCGCCGCTGGCGGCGATCATGCGGCGCCAGCCGTGGATGCGCGGCTTCGACTTCGATCCCGAAGCGGCCGTGCGGCTGTGCTGGGCCGGCGTGCGCCCGATCCGGATCGATGCGCCGGTGCGCTATTTCGGCCGCCACGAAGGCGGCGTGTCGCATTTTCACTACGGCCGCGACAACGCGCTGCTCGCGTGGATGCACCTGCGCCTGTTCACCGGCTTCGCGATGCGGCTGCCGATGCTCGTCGCGCGCCGCCTGACGCGGCGCCGCGACCAGACGGCCTGAGCGCAGGTCGGTCCGCTTCCGTTCCCCGGTCGCCGTGCCGGGCGCGGCGATTGCCACGCCGTTCGCCGTCAATCCGGGGCCGGATCGCCGCATCATGTCGATCCGCTGAGTAATGAGCGTGTCATCTGATGTAAACAACTGGTAATTTTCTGCCGGATTATGCAAAATCGCCGCTCCCAAATACAACTATCGAGGGATTCCGGGATGCAACTCAAGAAAGCGGTGGCGGCATGTGGCGTGGCGTTTCTGTTGAGCGCATGCGGCGGGGTGCAAAACCTTGACGCGAACAGCCTGACGTCGGCGGGGACCAACCTGTACAAGGCGGCGACGCTGTCGGACAGCGACATCGCCGCGCTGTCGAACGAGTCGTGCAAGTCGAGCGACGCCGAATCGAAGATCGCGCCGGCGAACAGCGCGTACGCGAAGCGCCTGACGAAGGTGATGAAGGGCTTCGGCGACATGACGCTGAACGGCCAGAAGATCAACTACAAGGTCTACATGACCAAGGACGTCAACGCGTGGGCGATGGGCAACGGCTGCGTGCGCGTGTACAGCGGCCTGATGGACATGATGAACGACGACGAGCTGCGCGGCGTGATCGGCCATGAAATGGGCCACGTCGCACTCGGCCACTCGAAGAAGGCGATGCAGACGGCATATGCGGTGAGCGCGGCGCGTACCGCGGCCGGCGCGGCTTCGCCGGGCGTGGCGGCGCTGACGAGCTCGCAGCTCGGCGACATCACCGAGAAGTTCATCAACGCGCAGTTCTCGCAGACGCAGGAAAGCGCGGCCGACGACTACTCGTTCGACCTGATGAAGCAGAAGAGCATGAACCAGAAGGGCCTCGTCACCGCGTTCCAGAAGCTCGCGCAGCTGGACGGCGGCAAGAGCTCGATGATGAGCTCGCATCCGTCGTCGTCGAGCCGTGCGCAGCACATCCAGGATCGCATCGCGAAGGGCAGCTGATCGCGCAACGGATCGCCGGCCGTCCGCGCCGGCGATCGGCAGGTGAAGTGAAAAACCCACGCTCGTTCGGGCGTGGGTTTTTTGTTTGTTCGGCGTGCACGTCGCGCCTTACGGCACCATCCCCGGCAGCACGTACGCCTGCACGAGCGTGATCAGTCCGACGATCACCGCGAACAGCAGGCTGTGCCGCACCGTGAAGCGGAACAGCTCGGATTCCTTGCCGACGAGGCCCGTCGCCGCGCACGCGACCGCGATCGACTGCGGCGAGATCATCTTCGCGGTCACGCCGCCCGTCGTGTTCGCGGCGACCGCGAGCGTCTCGGGCACGCCGAGCTGATGGGCGGTGGCCTGCTGCAGCGAGCAGAACAGCGCGTTCGACGACGTGTCCGAGCCGGTCAGGAACACGCCGAGCCAGCCGAGGAACGGCGAGAAGAACGGGAACGCGCCGCCGGTCGCGGCCAGCATCAGCGCGAGCGTCGACGACATCCCCGAGTAGTTCGCGACGAACGCGAACGCGAGTACGAGGCCGATCGACAGGATCGGGCGCGTCAGTTCCTTCAGCGTCTCGCCGAACGTGACGAGCGCGTCGCGCGGCTTCATCCGCAACAGCGCCATCGAGATCAGCGCGGTCACGAGGATCGCGCTGCCGACCGCCGACACGAGATCGATCTTCAGCACCGCGTCGAGCGCCTTCGGCGTCGCGGCGATCGGCGCGGTCTTCACGACGAGCTGGTCGAGCCCGGCCACGTGAAACTTCAGCACGGTCGAAGCAAGCGCGCCGTGCGCGGCGAACAGCGCCTTGAACGGCGCGATGCTCCACACGGTGACGACGGCCGTCAGGATCAGGAACGGCGACCACGCGCGCACGGTTTGCGCGAACGTGTACGGCGACGCCTGGCGGCTCGTGCCCGCCCCGTTGCCGCCCGCGCCGAACCCGGCGAGCGCCGCGCCGCCGCCGGACGCGACGATTGCGCCTGCCGTCTGCTTCGCGCTGCTCGGCTGCCAGACCTTCAGGAACGCGGCGAGCGACACGAGACTGACGAGCGACGACGTGATGTCCGGCAGCTCCGGCCCGATGTGGTTCGACGTGAAGTACTGCGTGACCGCGAAGCTGCCGCCCGCGACGAGTGCGGCCGGCCACGTCTGCCGTACGCCGCGCAGCCCGTCCATCATGAACACGAGCCAGAACGGCACCGCGAGCGACAGCAGCGGCAGCTGGCGGCCAGCCATCGCGCCGATGTGGAATGCGTCGATGCCCGTCACCTGCCCGGCGACGATGATCGGGATGCCCATCGCGCCGAACGCCACCGGCGCGGTGTTTGCAATCAGACACAGTCCGGCCGCATGCAGCGGCTTGAAGCCGAGGCCGACGAGCAGCGCGGCCGTGATCGCGACGGGTGCGCCGAAGCCGGCCGCGCCTTCGAGGAACGCACCGAACGAGAAGCCGATCAGCAGCATCTGCAGCCGCTGGTCGTCGGTGATCGACAGCACCGACGCGCGGATGATGTCGAACTGGCCGGTCTTCACGACGATCTTGTACAGGAACACCGCCGCGACGATGATCCACGCGATCGGCCACAGGCCGTACGCGAAGCCGAAGCCGGCCGCCGCGAGCGCTTGCGGCACGGGCATGCCGTACGCGACGATCGCGACGCCGAGCGCCAGCAGCAGCGTGATCGCGGCCGCGACGTGGCCCTTCATCCGCAGCGCGGCGAGCGCGACGAAAAAGAAGACGATCGGAATCGCGGCGACGAGTGCCGACAGCCCGAGGCTGCCGAGCGGGGTGTAGATCTGATGCCAAACCTGCATGGTTGTCTCCTCCATGGATTTATCGGGGTACGGGTTTGAAAGCGGATGCGCTATTCGGGCTGGCCGCGGGCGCGCAGCAGGTCGGACAGGCTGCGCGGCGCCGGTTCGAGCGGCGTGCGGTGCTGCGTCCAGCCCAGTTGTTTCGCGGGCGTCAGCGCGCGCAGGCGGGTCGCGGCCCAGCGGAATGCGCGGTACGCGCGCGGATGCGCGAACGCGCCCGACCAGAAGCGCCACACGAGTTCTTCCGCGCGGTGGTAGTTCGCGCCCTGGCCGCGCAGCGGATGCGCGACCGGTTCGTCGGGCTTGCGGTTCGCTTCGGTGCGCAGCCGCACGAGCAATTGCGGGATCGGGATGCGCACCGGGCACACCTCGCCGCATGCGCCGCACAGCGTCGACGCGGTCGGCAGGTCGGCCGTTGCGTCGAGGCCGAGCAGGTGCGGCGAGATGATCTTGCCGATCGGGCCCGGGTAGGTCGTGCCGTACGCGTGGCCGCCGATGCGCGTATAGACGGGGCAGTGATTCATGCACGCGCCGCAGCGGATGCATTGCAGCGTCGCGCGCAACTGTTCGTCCGCGTACGCCTGCGTGCGGCCGTTGTCGAGCAGCACGAGGTGCAGCTCGCGCGGGCCGTCGCGTTCGCCGTCGCGGCGCGGGCCCGAGATCAGGTTGAAGTAGGTCGTGATCGCCTGGCCGGTGGCCGAGCGCGTGAGCAGGCTCGACAGCGGCACGATGTGCTCGAGCTTCTCGACGACCTTCTCGATCCCCATGATCGCCACGTGCGTGTCGGGCACCGTCGTCGACAGGCGGCCGTTGCCTTCGTTCTCGACGAGCCACAGCGTGCCCGTGTCGGCCGCCGCGAAATTGACGCCCGACAGGCCGATGTCCGCTTCCGCGAACGCGCGGCGCAGCGCGCGCCGGCCGGTCTGGATCAGTTCGTCGACGTCTTCCGTGTAGCGCGTGCCGGGGAGGTGCGCCTCGAACAGTTCGGCGATGTCGCCGCGGGTCTTGTGGATCGCCGGCATCACGATGTGCGACGGCTTCTCGCCCGCGAGCTGCACGATGAATTCGCCCATGTCGGATTCGATGCAGTCGACACCGTGTTCCGCGAGGTAATGATTCAGCTCGATTTCCTCGCTCGCCATCGACTTGCCCTTGATCACGCGGCGCGCCTTCTTCGCCTGCGCGATGCCGAGCACGATCGCGTTCGCGTCGGCGGCCGTCTCGGCCCAGTGCACGTGCACGCCGGCTGCGGTGAGCTTCGTCTCCAGCCGTTCGAGCAGCGCGGGCAGTTGCGCGAGCGCGTGCTGCCGGACGGCTTCGCCGAGATCGCGCAGGTGCTGCAGCTCGGTGTCGTCGGGGAATTGCGCCGCGCGCTTGCCTTGCAGGAAGTCCATCGCGCCGCGAAAGCTCCGGCGCAGCGCCGGATCGTCGAGCGCGGCGCGCGCACGGGTCTTGAAGTCGCCGGGGGAGACGAATTGCAGCGGGTGGTCGCTCATCGCGGCAGGTCCTCGCAAGCGGGGGCGGCCGGCGGCGCGGCCGAATCGGTGACGATCACGACCCACAGGCGGCGCGGGCCGTGCGCGCCATAGGCGAGCGTCTGCTGGATGTCGGACGTCTTCGACGGGCCCGATACCAGCACGAGGTTCGTCGGCATGCCGGCTTGCCAGTGCTCCGCGTGCACGGCGGCGTGCAGGTCCGCATGCAGCGTGCTCGCATGCACGAGCGCGATGTGCAGCGGTGGCACCAGCGACACCGTGCGCGGCGTGCCGGCATCGGGCGCGAGCACCAGCGTGCCGGTGGCCGCGATGCCCGAGCGTGCGACGGTGAAGCCCGCGTCGATCGTGTCGAACAGTTCGGTTTTCCACGCGTCGATCGGCCGGTCGAACGGCACCGGCGCGACCGTATCGGGCAGCGCGCAGGCAAGCGCCGCGGATTCGGCGCGGGCCGGGTCGAGCAGCAGGCGGCGCACGCCGGCGTCGGCCAGACGTGCGGCGAGCTGCGCGGGCCATGCGTCGGCGCTCGCGCACCAGACTTCGGCGTGCGACGCGGCGAGCGCCGTCTGCATCGCCTGCACGCGCGCATCGGAGGCGCGGCCGGCCGATGCACGGCGCGTGTCGTAATGCGCGTCGATGCGCGCATCGAGCGCAGGCGCGGCGTTCGTCGCGACGCCCGGTGCGGCGGCGCGCAGCCGCGCGAGGATCGCGTCGCGTGCGCTCATTTCGACTCTCCGCGCAGCGAGCCGGCGCCGGCCGTGCGGCGCCACAGGAAGCTCGCGAGATGTTCGACGGGCAGCGCCGCGCCGGCCTTGGCCGCGGCGTGGCCGATGTTCAGCAGGCAGCCGCAGTCGGCCGACACGAGCCGGTCGCAGCCCGTCGCGCACGCCGATGCGACCTTGTCGCGCACCATCGCGCCCGATATGTCCGGATGCTTCAGCGAGAACGTGCCGCCGAAGCCGCAGCATTCGGATTCGCGTTCGTGTTCGATGCGCGTCACGCCCGGCAGCGCGTCGACGAGCGCGACGCCGTGCACGCGCGTGCCCATCTCGCGCCGTGCCGCGCACGACGTGTGCAGCACGACGCGTTCGTCGGGGCCGGCGTCGGTCATGACCGCGTCGAGCTGCACGTCGAGCACATGGACGAGGAATTCGGCGAGTTCGTAGGTCCGCTCCGCGATCGCGCGTGCTTTCGGGCCGTGAACGGGATCGTCGGCGAACAGCGCCGGCCAATGGTGCCGGATCATGCCCGCGCACGAACCGGACGGCACGATCACCGGCCACGGTTGCGCGAACAGGTCGAGCTGCGCGGCCGCGACGCGGCGCGCTTCGTCGGGATTGCCGCTGCTGTAGGCCGGCTGCCCGCAACAGCTTTGGCCGCGCGGATAGTGGACGGTCAGCCCCTCGCGTTCCAGCAGGCGGACCGCGTCGAGCCCTGCTTCGGGGACGAACAGGTCGACCAGGCAGGTCGCGAACAGATAGACGTGCGCGGGGGCGGTGGGGTAAGGCCGTGGGTTCATGTCTCGCTCCAGAGGCGACGGCCCGGCGTGCGGAGCGTCGATTTCGCTGCATAATTCCCCCGTCCGCGCCGCAGCTCAAATTGGTTGGGCCAATCGGGGGCGGCACGCATTCCGCGAGGAGACGCGACGATGGCGGCGATGACGGCACGGGGCCGGACCGAAGTGGTGATGCGCAAGATCGAGACGGCGCTGCTCGACGGCACGTGGCCGGCCGGCGCGCGGCTGCCGGCCGAGCGCGTGCTCGCGCAGCAGTACGGCGTCGCGCGCAATACGGTGCGCGAGGCGACCCAGCGGCTCGTCGCGCGCGGGCTGCTGCAGAGCCGGCGCGGCGCGGGCGTTTACGTGACCGACCAGTTGCGCGCCGGCATCGCGTCGCCGTGGGGCCAACTGGTCGCCGATCATCCGGCGCTGCGCGACGACATCCTCGAATTCCGCCGCGTGCTGGAAGGCGCGACCGCCTATTTCGCCGCGCTGCGGGCCGATGCGAACGACCGGCGCCGGATCCGCGCGCTGCTGCGCGAGCTCGAAACCGCGCATGCGAACGACGATGCGGCCGTCGAAGCCGCGACCGATGCGAAGCTGCACGAGGCGATCGCGCTCGCGTCGCGCAACACGATGTTCCTGCACCTGCATACGAGCGTGATCGGAATGTTGCGCGAGCATATTTCGATCAACGTGGCCGGGATGACGACGGAGGACGAGCAGGCATCCGAATTGCTCCTGTTGCAGCACCGGGTGGTGTGCGACGCGATTTGCGCGCACCGCCCCGAAGAGGCGCGCACCGCGATGCAGACGCACATCGACTACGTGCGCAGCCATTTCGAGCGCAGCGGCGACGCGTCATGAGATTGGTCGGACCAGCGGCTGCGATGGCCTGCGGGGCCTCCCGATTGACCGGTTCGTCGGGCGCCCTCTAGAATCGACCGCAGCCGCCTGTCAGCCGCGCGCCGCGGCGATGACGTGCCCATTGATCCGACTGTCGAGGAAGCTTTCGTGCTCACGTCCCTGATCCGGCGCGCATCGGCCGCGCCGTCGTGGCGCGCCGCATGCCGCCAGGCCCGCGCGCTGGTCGTTTGCGCGCTGCTGCCGCTCGCCGCGTGCGCGACGCATCCGCCCGCCACCTCGCTCGATCGCCCCGTCTCCCACGCGTTGTCGGCCGATACCGCGACACCGTTGCGCGCCGCGCTGGCCGCGCCGGAAGCCGCGCATCCTGGGCAGTCGGGCTTCCGGCTGCTGGCCGACGGCGCCACCGCGTTGCAGATGCGCATCGCGCTCGCGCGGGCGGCGACGAAGACGCTCGACATGCAGTACTACATCGCGACCGAGGATACGACCGGCAAGCTGCTGCTCGGCGCGGCGCTGTACGCGGCCGATCGCGGCGTGCGCGTGCGGATGCTGGTCGACGACCTGAACTTCGACGATATCGACCGCGTGATGGCTGCGCTCAATACGCACCAGAACATCGAGATCCGCGTGTTCAACCCGTTCGGCGCATCGCAGCGCGGCGTGGTCGAGCGCACGACCAACTTCTTCACGCGAATCGACAGCTTCACGCGCCGGATGCACAACAAGGCGATGATCGCGGACAACCAGCTCGCGATCGTCGGCGGCCGCAATCTCGGCGACGAATACTTCAGCGCGAGCCCGACGCTCCAGTTCCGCGATCTCGACGTGCTGGCGGCCGGCCCCGTGACCCACGACATCTCGAAGAGCTTCGACGACTACTGGGCGAGCGCGAGCAGCTATCCGCTGCGCGTGCTCAATCATCAGAGGTTCGATCCGAAGGATCTCGATGCGATGCGCGACGAGCTGCGCGACCACTGGCGCAAGAACGCCGATCCGTACAACGCGAAGCCGCTGAACGCGACGCCGCTCGCACGGCAGATCGCGCGCGACGAACTCGAACTCGTGTGGGCGCCGGCCGAATTCAAGGTCGATGCGCCGACCAAGGTCGCGCGGCCGACCGGCACCTACGTGAGCCCGCCGATGCAGCGCCTGGCCGAGCTGACGCGCGGCGCGCAGAAGGAATTCCTCGCGTTTTCGCCGTACTTCGTGCCGCACGACGCCGGCGTGAAGATCCTCGGCGATACGGCCGCGCGCGGCGTGCGCGTCGCGATCGTCACGAATTCGCTCGCGGCGACCGACGCGGTCGCGGTGCAGGCCGGCTATGCGCCGTACCGCGTGCCGTTGCTGCAGCGCGGCGTCGAGCTGTACGAATTCAAGTCGCAGCCGGACCAGCAGCCCGCGCGGCTGTTCGGGTCGCGCTCGCGCGCGAGCCTGCATGCGAAGGCGTACGTGATCGACCGGCAAATCCTCGTGATCGGCTCGCTGAACCTCGACCCGCGTTCCGCGTACCTGAACACCGAGCTCGCGCTCGTGATCCACAGCCCGGTGCTCGCGCAGCAGGCCGCGGCGATCTTCGCGCGCGTGACGCAGCCGGACGAAAGCTACCGCGTCACGCTCGCGAAGCGGACCGACGGCAGCCCGCCCGTGCTCGAATGGACGGGCACCGAAGGCGGCCAGACGACCACCTATCACGTCGACCCGCATGCGGGGCTGCTGCGCAACGTGATGACGGGCATTTTCACGCTGCTGCCGGTCGACGACCAGTTGTAAGGGCGGGAACGGCTCCGGCAAAACCCGCGATACCGGTGCGCGGGGAAAGATGATATGGTTGTGCGCGCAACTATATGGGTGTCGTGAAGCGTGCCGGCGGATCGCTCGCGCAATGCGGGCCGGAACGGCGCGCCGTACGTGCGCCATACGCGCCGCACGCACCGCTTGCGGCGCCGGCAGACGAGGACGATGCGCACCGCCGCTCGCCGTGGCCGCGCGCCGCCGCAACCGGAGTTCCCCATGCAACGTGTACCGAACCAGCCGTTCACGCGTCCCGCGCGCTTCTCCGAAGCCGAATGGCAGGCGCGTGTGCAGCTCGCGGCCGCCTACCGCATCTTCGATTATCTGGGCTGGACCGAGCTGATCTACAACCATATCTCGCTGCGCGTGCCGGGCGAGGACGGTCATTTCCTGATCAATCCGTTCGGGCTCCATTACCGCGAGGTGTGCGCGTCGAACCTCGTGAAGATCGACATCGACGGCAATGTGATCGGCCATTCCGACTGGCCGATCAATCCGGCCGGCTTCACGTTCCACAGCGCGATCCATGCGGCGCTGCCCGATGCGCACTGCGTGATGCACGTGCACACGACGCCGACGATGGCCGTGTGCTGTTCGCGCGACGGGCTGTCGTTCTCGAATTTCTATTCGGCGCAGCTGTACGGGAAGATCGCGTACCACGACTTCGAGGGCATCACCGTGCATCTCGACGAAGGCAGGCGCATCGTCGACAGCGCGGGCGGGCGGCCCGTACTGCTGCTGCGCAACCACGGACCCGTGACGATCGGCGCGACGCTCGCGCAGACGCTTTCGCTGATGTGGCTGCTCAACCGTGCGTGCGAGGTACAGGTCGCGACGCACGCGATCGGCGATGCGCTGCCGATCGCGCCGCCCGTGCTCGAAGGGTGCGTGCGCGATTCGCTGAATTTCGATCCGAAGCATGGCGCGGGGCAGGACGCGTTCGACGCGCTGCAGCGGATCGTCGACCGGATCGATCCGGGTTACCGCGCGTGACGCGGACGGCGCCCGGTGCGTGCGCCCGTCAGAACCGGTAGCCGAGACCGGCCTGGATCACGTCGGTGTCGCGGTCGTAGCGCGTGACCACGCGGTTCCATGTGATGCGCGTGAGCCAGCGGTCGGAGAGCCGGTAACTGGCCGAGATCGACACGATGCCGGACAGGCGGCCGTCGCCGGGGCCCGGCTGGCCTTCGCGGTTGCGCTGGTTGACGGTGAAATACGCGCCGGCGCCGGCCGACAGCGTGACCTTGTCGTTCAGGAACGCGCGCGTGAGCCACAGCTCGGACGCGATCCCGTTGCGGCGAACCGCCTGCTTCGCGCCTTCGTACATCCATGTCGCGGTCCAGTCGATCGAACGCGCGAGGCCGCGCCGGTATTCGACGCTGCCGCCGAGCGTCGACGGCGACGAGCGGCTGTTGAGAATCGTCTCGCCGAGCATTGCCGTGACTTCGTTGTGCGTGACCTTGCGCGTGCGCGGCAGTGCGGTGTCGCGCGGGCCCGGCGTGTCGGGCGCATCGAGCTGGTAGCCGATGCCGAACATCACGGACGTCGTGTCGGGGCCGCTGAACACTTGCGCGCGGTTGACCTGAAGCTGCGCGATCCAGCGGCGCGACGTGTAGTACGCGGCACGCACGCTCATCAGCACACCCCAGCCATGCGTGTTCGAATAACTGCGCGAGTCACCGCCGCCTTCGCCGGCCGGCACCGTGTCGAAGTAGCGATACGGGCCCGCGCCGGCCGACAGCACCAGCCGGCGATGCTCGAGCGGCATGCGGCCCCAGAACTGCACCGCCTGGCCATCGCGATGGTGATTCGGAATATGGCCTTCGTTGTACCACGTGAAGCCGAGCGCGGTATGCGCGCTCAAGCCTTCCTGGTAATCGAACGCCCACGAATACGTGCGCTGCCCTCCGCCCCACAGCGGGCCGGCGAACAGCGAGAACTCCTGCGCGTCGACGGGCGCGCCGTAGAGGGCAGCGACGGAGCAGAGACTCGCCAGCAGCGGGCGAACACGGACGGGGCGGGGCGGGCAGGGCATCGGGAGACGGGCCGGCACGGTTCACTTTCCAGTCACGACAGCACGCGATCATTTTCCTGCGCGGGACAACGCGTGTCGACCGGGGTTCGCGCAATAACGTATTACACGCATCGTGACAACATGCGGGGTACGCGGTCGGGTCCAGGCAACCGTCGGTACGCGCGTCGGCCGCGACCGGAGCGAGACGAAAAACGATTCGTGATGCTCGATATTCCGGAAAGACGCATTCGCGCGCGGCATGCCGCTTGTCGCCAACGACGCAAAAAAAACGCGGCCGGGCGGCCGCGTGAATACTCGCAGACTCCTTCGGACGAAGGAAACAAGCAACTGTGAAACGAAGTGTAGCGAAAGGCCGTGCAGGGATTCAGCGGGCATGCTGCAAAGGTGTCTTCCAGGTTTCGGCAGGCTGCCCGGATCGACCGCAATCGACTACCATCCAGTGACGCGCCGCCGCCCGGGCGGCGTACCACGTCGTACAAGGAGAATCCATGCTCAAGCTGCGTTTGCTCCAGGTCGCGTTATTCGCGGGCGTGCTGGCCGCCGGCAGCGCCGCTGCCGAAACGGTGCGCTTGTCCGCCAGTCTGCAGCCGTCGAGCGAAGTGCCACCGACGGCGACCAAGGGCTCGGGCGCCGTCGCCGCCACCTACGACACGGCCACCCGCATGCTGCAGTGGACGGTCACTTACGAACACCTCACGGGGCCGGCCACGGCCGCGCATTTCCACGGGCCCGCGCCGGTCGGCCAGAACGCCGGCGTGCAGGTGCCGATCCCGAAGGACGAGCTGGCGAGCCCGATCAAGGGTTCGAAGGCGCTCACCGACGAGCAGGTCACCGATCTGATGGGCGGCAAGTGGTACTTCAACATTCATACGAAGGAACACCCGGCGGGCGAGATCCGCGGCCAGATGATGCCGGCGAACTGAGCGCCGGCGTTTGATGTAGAGGCACCCGTCGAGCGACGCGGGAGCGTTCGCACGTACCATCGTCACACTGCGATGACGGAGTGCGTCCGATGAGTTGGCAAAGCAAGTTCGCCTGCTGGCTGCTGCGCTGGCAGTTTCGTCCCGAAACCACGCGCGAGGTGCTCGACCCCGCGCGTGCCCGGCGCTTTACCGACCTGCGGATGATCGTGCCGCGCCGCCCGCCGTCGGGCTACCGGCTGCGCCAGTGCTACGGCCCGGGCGACGCGCCGCTGCGCGGCGAATGGCTCGAGCGCACCGATTCGGGCGCGGCGCGCGGGCCCGCCCGCACGCTGCTGTATTTCCATGGCGGCGGTTACTACTTCTGTTCGACGAAGACCCACCGGCCGCTGGTGTTCGGGCTGACGAAGCGCGCGGGCGTGCGTTCCTTCTCGCTCGACTACCGGCTCGCGCCCGAAAACCGCTTCCCGGCCGCGCTCGACGATGCGCTCGCCGCGTACCGGCAACTGCTGGCGCTCGGCACGCCGCCCGAGTCGATCGTGTTCGGCGGCGATTCGGCGGGCGGCGGCCTCGCGCTCGCGACGCTCGTCGCGCTGCGCGATCGCGGCGAGCCGCTGCCGGCCGGCGCGATCCTGTTCTCGCCGTGGACGGACCTGGCCGGCACCGGCGACACGATGCGCAGCAACGACGGCCGCGACCCCATGTTCGCGGCCGCGGCGCTGCCGAAGGCCGCGAAGCTGTATCTCGGCGACGCGCCGGCGACGCATCCGTACGCATCGCCGCTCCATGCGGACTTCGCGGGCTTGCCGCCGCTGCACATCCAGGTCGGCAGCACCGAAGTGTTGCTCGACGATTCGCGCCGCGTCGCCGACAAGGCGAAGGCGGCCGGCGTTCAGGTGGAAATCGAGGTGTGGCCCGACATGCCGCACGTGTGGCAGCTGTACGCGCCGATGGTCCCGGAAGCGCGCGACGCGCTCGACCGCGCGGCCGCGTTCGTGCGCCGCGTCGCGGTCGAGCGCGCGGTTCAGCGTGCGGGCGAGGCGTCGATCGTCTGATAGGCAGCCTTGACGGCCACCGAACCGTACTTGCGTTCGAGCCGACGCACGGTGAAGTGGCCGTGCGCCATCTGCTGGAAGTGATCGATGAACAGCGTGTTGACGGTCGCGCCGAGCACGGCGCCGATCGCCGGGATCGACTTCGCGGCCATCTGCTCGGTCACTTGCACCGAGAAGCGCGACGCCACCGTCTGCACGAGCTTGAACACGGCCGCCGAGCTGTGCGCGGCGATACCTTTGGTCGTGATGTCCGACGACGCCTTCGAGATCGCCTGCGCGAGCGCGCCGCGCAGCACGAAATAGCCGAGATCGGCGTCCTCTTCCTGCTTGTCCGGGTTGCCCCCCATGCCGAGCACGGCCAGGCATTGCAGCTGCGTATCGACCGACGTCAGGTCTTCGCCTTCGCTGCGCGCGATGTCGCACACCGAGCGGAAGATCAGCGTGGTCGTCACCGGCAGCTCGACCGGCAGCGCGAGAAAGCCGAACGCGCCGCCCGCCGCGCCGGTCGTCGCGACCGCGAGCTTGTGCAGCAGGTTGCTCGGCTTCTCGGGCTCGGCGTCCGGCGCCTGCGGCTTGCCGAGCGTGCGCAGCGCGATGTTCAGGCACTTGCGCAGCGCGAGCTGCGTCGCATCGTTGATCTTGCCCGTCGCGAAGTCCGGCAGGCGCGCGATCATTTTCTCGACCGGCGCGCCGAGCACGCCCGTCAGCTTCATCGTCAGCGACGGGCTTTCCAGCACCTGCTTCGCGCGGCGCAGCGCGTCCCGATCCTCGGCCGACAGCGTCGTGGCGGGGGAAATTGAAATCGGTTCCATCTCTCTCCTTGGCGTGAACGGGCCCTGAACCCTCGCCGGCCTAGATTACTCCGGCATGCTAGAATTTTGAGATTATTTGACCCGGCAAACGTTGTATCGACAAAAAATGGCCGTCCATACTGCCGCCCACCATTCGAGCGGGCAAGTCCTGCCGTTCCGCGAATCGCTGCTCGCGATGATCGGGATCTCGTTCGTCACCATGCTGGTCGCGCTGGACCAGACGGTCGTCGGCACCGCGCTGCCGACCATCGTCGCCGAACTTCGCGGCTTCGACCTGTATGCATGGGTCGCGACCTCGTACCTGCTCAGTTCCGTGATCACGGTGCCGATCTTCGGCCGGCTCGGCGACTATTACGGACGCAAGCCGTTCGTGATCGCATCGATCGTCGTGTTCACCGGCGCGTCGGTGCTGTGCGGAATGGCCAACGACATGCTGTCCCTCGTGCTCGCGCGCGGGCTGCAGGGAATCGGTGGCGGGATGCTGGTCGGCACCGCGTTCGCATGCATTCCCGACCTGTTCCCCGATTCCGTCGTGCGGTTGCGCTGGCAGGTGCTGATGAGCTCCGCGTTCGGTATCGCGAACGCGGTCGGGCCGTCGCTCGGCGGCTTCCTGACCCAGTCGTTCGGCTGGCGTTCGGTGTTCTACGTGAACCTGCCGATCGGCATCCTGTCGTTGATCTTCGTGTGGCGCTACCTGCCGCACCTGCGCCATGTCGAGCACGATCGCAAGATGCGGCTCGACTGGCCGGGCGCGCTCCTGATCGCGCTGTCGCTCGGCGCGCTGCAGCTGTTCGTCGAATGGCTGCCGAAGTACGGCGTCGCGAGCTGGGCGTCGCTGCTGCTCGTCGTCGCGGTCGCGGCGGGCATCGGCCTGTGGCACTGGGAGAAGCGCTGCGCGCAGCCGATTCTGCCGTTCGACATGTTCGGCAACCGCGCGCTGTCCGCGCTGTTCGTGCTCGCGATCCTCGCCGGTTTCTCGATGTTCTCGCTGCTGTTCTACGCGCCGCTGCTGTTCCAGGGCGGCTTCGGGATGTCGCCGAAGGAGGCGGGGCTCGTGATCACGCCGCTCGTCGTGTTCATCACGATCGGCAGCATCATGAACGGTCGCGTCATCACGCGCATTCGCAACCCGAACACGATGCTGCACGTCGGCTTCGTGCTGTTCGCCATCGCGTGCGCGGGCATCGTCGTGTCGACTCACGCGACGCCGACCTGGATGCTGATGGCGCTGATGGTCGCGGGCGGCATCGGGCTCGGCTTCGTGCTGCCGAACCTCACCGTGTTCGCGCAGCAGACGGCCGGCCGCGAGCACCTCGGCATCGCGACCGCGCTGCTGCAGTCGCTGCGGATGGTCGGCGGGATGCTCGGCACCGCGCTGACGGGCACGCTGGTCAATCAGATGTATTCGAGCGGCGTGCGCAATGCGCTGTCGGCCGACCAGGCGATGCAGTGGCACGCGCGGCTCGCCGATCCGCAGATCCTGATCGATCGCGCGGCGCAGGGCGGTCTCGTCGCGGAGTTGACGCGTGCCGGGCATAATGGCGCGCTGCTGCTGGAAGCGGCCCGCGAATCGCTGGTCGGCGCGATTCACCTGGGCGTCGCGATGGCGGCGGTCGTCGCCGTGGTGTCGGTGTGGCAGTGCCGTCGCGTGCCGCCGATCGCGCTGCGGCGCAAGATCGAACCGCACGTCGCGGCCGATTGACCGATCGGGCGAGCGATTCGACGACTCAACGATTCACCGGAACGAAATCAGCGCATGGAAGAACAGGACCGCGTCGCGATCTTGCAGCAATTCGGACGCACGTATCGCGCGTTCATGACCGCGTTCGAGGCGCACGTCGGGCAGCCGATGCCGCGCTGGCGCATCATGGTCGCGCTGCACACGATGGACGGGCATGCGTCGCAGAAGAAGCTCGTCGAAGTGCTGCGCATCGATCCGGGCGCGCTCACGCGCCAGTTGAAGTCGCTCGACGCGCTCGGCTGGATCGAGCGCGAATCGGACGCGCGAGACAACCGCGTGACCAATGTCACGCTGACGGACGCAGGCCGCGCGGCGTTCGACGCGTGCCTGCCGCGCCGCAAGGCGTTTCTCGAACAGACGATGGCGCAGCTGCCGGACGACGTGCTGAATGCGCTGTCGGGCGCGCTCGCGATGCTGGAATCGCGGATCGCGGACGTCGGGTCGACGCCGGTCGCGCGTTGATGCGCACGGCCGGGCGGCGTGTCAGCGCCGCCGGCCATCGCTTCATTTCACCCTGATTGGGTGCAGATTTACAGCTCGATGCGCGTGCCGAGCAGCGCGAGAAACTGCGCGAGCCAGGCCGGATGCGCGGGCCAGGCGGGCGCGGTGACGAACGGCGCGTCGGTTACGGCCGCGTCGACCGGGATGTCCGCGTACTCGCCGCCCGCGAGCTTCACCTCCGGCGCGCAGGCCGGGTACGCCGAAATGCGCTTGCCGCGGATCACGTCGGCGGCCGCGAGCAGTTGCGCCGCGTGGCAGATCGCCGCGATCGGCTTGCCGGCCTCGGCGAACTCGCGCACGAGCGAAATCACCTTCGGATCGAGTCGCAGGTATTCGGGCGCACGTCCGCCCGCGATCGCGAGCGCGTCGTAGCGCGCCGCCTCGACGTCGTCGAACGCCGCGTTCAGCGTGAAGTGGTGGCCGGGCTTCTCGGTGTAGGTCTGGTCGCCCTCGAAATCGTGGATCGCGGTCTTGATCTTGTCGCCCGCGCGCTTGCCCGGGCAGACTGCATCGACGTGGTGGCCGACGGCCTGCAGCGCCTGGAACGGCACCATCGTTTCGTAGTCTTCGGCGAAATCGCCGGTCAGGAACAGGATCTTCTTCGCGGCCATGGCTTTCTCCAGTGAAGCAGCGTTGAAGGCCCGGTCGCGCCGTGCATGACGGCCGCGACCGGGCCCGAGGACGAAAGCGCAGTGTACTCCGGTGGATTGAACCGCGCGTGACGGCCGCCCCGCGCGAGCGGCAGGGCGGCGCCGCGCGCGGCGCGCGTCAGAAGAAGGTTTCGACGACTTCCGTCACGCGGAACTGCGGATCGAGCACGAGCACCTGGCGCCACTTGTCGAACGTCAGGCACGGGTGCGAGATGTCGAACGCGACCATGTCGCCGACCTTCACGTCCGCGCCCGGCGGGATCTGCAGGTAAGCGTGCTGGTCCATCATCCCGGTGACGGCCCAGCCTTCGGCGGCGGCGACGTCGCGCGGCGCGGTGTCGCGGCCCGGGCGGAAATGGCGCGCCGGCTCGGGCAGGCCCGCGTCGAACGCGGCGTCGCGCTTGCCGAGCGCGACGATTGCGCGGTCGGCTTCCGGCACCGACTGCACGTACGCCCACAGCTGCAGCGCCGGCAACAGCCCTTCGCCCATCGAGCGGGCGATCGGGTTGCGCGCGAACACGTCGGTCTGCGCCTTCTTGTAGATGCCGACATCGTGCGTCAGGTAGCAGCCCGGACGCAGCACGACTTCCGCGAAGCCCGCGTCGGACGCCTTCCTGAATTCTTCCGCGACCACGTCGTACCACGCCGAACCGGCGCCGGACAGGATCGCCGGCGTGCGCGCGAAGCGGCCGGCTTCGGCCAGCTCGCGCGTGAGGGCGACCGCCTGCTGCAGGAACGCGCGGATCTCGCCTTCCTCTTTCAGCACGCCTTCATAGAGCTCGATGCCGGCCAGCTTCAGCGTGTCCGGATAGCGCGCGATCGCGGCCAGCACGGCCTCGCGCTGCGCGGCATCGCGCACGCCCGCGCGGCCGCCCGGCACGCCGAGCTCGATCAGCACGTTCAGCGATTTCTTCGCATCGCCGAAGAACCGGCCGAGCTGGTCGACGCTCTCCGCGGAATCGACGAGACAGAAGAATTCGAAATCGGGATCGGACAGCAGCCCCGCGATGATCGTCATGTTCTGGCGGCCGACCAGCTGGTTCGCGAGCAGCACGCGCCGCACGCCGCCGTGATACGCGGCCTGCGTCTGGTGCGCGGTCGCGAGCGTGATGCCCCACGCGCCGGCGTCGAGCTGGCGGCGGAACAGTTGCGGCGCCATCGTCGTCTTGCCGTGCGGCGCGAACTTGACGCCGTATTTCTGCACGAACGCCTGCATCCAGTTCAGGTTGTGCTCGACGCGATCCTCGTAAAGCACGGCGGCCGGCAGGCTGACGTCTTCCGCGAGCAGGTTCCATTCGAGCCGGCCGGCGTCGCCGAGCGGCACGCTCGCGCTCGGCACATTGCCCAGGCCCTTGCCGAACGGATCGATCGTCGCTTCCTGATAGTTTGTAACTTTCATGTCATCCCGCTCCATCATCACTATGCATTGCACTGAAGTTGACATGCAGATGGTACAGAAAGTAGCATCGGCGCGGTGATGTTATTTAATAACATCAAGTCCCGCACCCTTTTCCGTCGATGAATACGCCCGCTTCCCCGTCCGCTCCGACTGCCGCCGAGCCGCATCCGGCTCAGGCCGCCGCCCCGGTCCTCGACATCGTCGCGCGAATCGCCGAGTGCGCGCCCGAGTTGCGCGAAGCCGAGCGCAAGGTCGCCGCGTTCATCCTCGCCGACCTCGCGCGCGCCGCGCATGCGAGCATCGGCGCGCTCGCGCGCGACGCGGAGGTCAGCGTCGCGACGGTCACGCGTTTCGCGAAGGCCGTCGGCTGCCGCGACGTGCGCGAACTGAAGGTGCTCGTCGCGCAGGCGGCGGCCGTCGGCCAGCGCTTCCTGGTGCCGTCCGACGACGCGCCGGCCGACGACGCGAACCCCGCATCGATGGTCTACGACGAGATTCGCGTGGCGCTCGCGCACAACCACCAGTTGCTGCGCAACACGTCGTTCGACGCGGCGGCCGACCTGCTCGCCGGCGCGAAGATGACCTACGTGTACGGGCAAGGCGGCGGCTCGACCGCACTCGCCGACGAGCTGCGCTTCCGGCTCGTGCGTTTCGGCCGGCCGGTCGCGAGCTACCAGGACAGCCTGCTGCAGCGGATGGTGGCCGCGACGCTGTCGGGCGACACCGTCGTCGTCGCGTTGTCGGTGAGCGGGCGCGTGCCCGAGCTGCTCGAAAGCTGCCGGCTCGCGAAGCGCTACGGCGCGAAGCTGATCGCGATCACCGCGCCGGCGTCGCCGCTCGCGAAGCTCGCCGACCACCTGATTCCCGTCGTCGCGTTCGAAACCGATTTCATCTACAAGCCGTCGACCTCGCGCTACGCGATGATGATGGCGATCGACGTGCTCGTCACCGGCGTCGCGTTGCGGCTCGGTGATGCGGGCCGGGAATCGCTGCGCCGCATCAAACACGCGCTCGATGCGCACCGCGGCGGCGGAGACCGTCAACCGGTAGGAGACTGACCATGCATTCGCATCCCGAAGCGGCCGATACGCTGATCGTCGGCGCGCAACTGTACGACGGCACCGGCGCGCCGCCCGTCACGCGCGACGTCGCGATCCGCAACGGCCTGATCGCGGCGATCGGCAACCTGTCGAACTGGCTCGCCGAGAACGTCGTCGACGCGAACGGCCGTGCGCTCGCGCCCGGTTTCGTCGACGTGCACACGCACGACGACACGCACGTGATCCATGCGCCGGAGATGATCCCGAAGATCTCGCAGGGCGTGACGACCGTGATCGTCGGCAACTGCGGGATCAGCGCATCGCCGGTGACGCTCGCCGGCGATCCGCCCGATCCGATGAACCTGCTGGGCGAGCGCGGCGCGTTCCGGTACCCGACCTTCGCCGCTTACGTCGCGGCCGTGAACGATGCGCGCCCGGCCGTGAACGTCGCAGCGCTCGTCGGCCATACGGCGCTGCGCAACAACCAGATGGACCGCCTCGACCGCGCGGCCACCGACGGCGAGATCGCCGGCATGCGCGCGCAGCTCGAAGAGGCGCTCGCGAACGGCGCGCTCGGCCTGTCGTCGGGCCTTGCGTACGGCTCTGCGTTCGCGGCGCCGGCCGAGGAAGTGATGGCGCTCGCCGAGCCGCTCGCCAAGGCTGGCGCGCTGTACACGACGCACATGCGCACCGAGTTCGACGCGATCCTCGATGCGATGGACGAGGCCTATCGTGTCGGCCGCCACGCGCAGGTGCCGGTCGTGATCTCGCACCTGAAGTGCGCGGGCCCGTCGAACTGGGGGCGCAGCACCGAGGTGCTCGCGTCGCTCGAAGGCGCGCGCCGCTACCAGCCGGTCGGCTGCGACTGCTATCCGTACAGTCGCAGTTCGTCGACGCTCGACCTGAAGCAGGTGACGGGCGACATCGACATCACGATCACGTGGTCGGAGCCGCATCCGGAAGTCGCGGGCAAGCTGCTGAAGGCGATCGCGGCCGACTGGGGCGTGACCGAGCAGGAAGCCGCGCAGCGCATCCGCCCCGCGGGCGCCGTGTACCACAACATGTCCGAGGACGACGTGCGCCGGATCCTGTCGCATCCGGCGACGATGGTCGGCTCGGACGGCCTGCCGAACGATCCGCTGCCGCACCCGCGGCTGTGGGGCGCGTTCCCGCGCGTGCTCGGTCATTACGTGCGCGACACGAACCTGCTGCCGCTCGAGGAGGCGATCCGCAAGATGACGTCGCTGTCCGCGCGCCGCTACGGGATCGCGAAGCGCGGCGAAGTGCATGTCGGCTACCACGCGGATCTCGTGCTGTTCGATCCGGCGAGTGTGATCGACGCGGCGACGTTCGAGAAGCCGCAACAGCCCGCGCACGGGATCGACGCGGTGTGGGTGAACGGCGTGCTGACCTACGAAAACGGCCAGCCGACCGGCGAGCGCGCCGGCGGTTTCGTCGCGCGCGGCGAGCGTGTGCCGGCGAGTGCCGATGCGGCGTTCTGAACGCGGCGGGTGTTCCGATCTTCCGCGCGTGCCCAAGCCGGCGCGCGCATCCGTAACCGAAATGTGAGGAGTGAAACGATGAAGCGATATGGCGTGGGCGAAGCGAAGGGGACCGGCGGCCAGGTGATGCCGTTTGCACGTGCGGTCGAGGCCGACGGCTGGCTGTACGTGTCGGGCCAGACGCCGATGGTGAACGGCGAGGTCGTCGAAGGCGGGATCGTCACGCAGTCGAAGCAGACGATCGAGAACGTGATCGCGATCCTGAAGGAAGCCGGCTACGGCCTCGAGCACGTCGTGCGCTGCGGTGTGTGGCTCGACGACGCACGCGATTTCGCGTCGTTCAACAAGGTGTTCGTGTCGTACTTCGGCGAGAACCCGCCGGCGCGCGCGTGCGTGCAGTCGAGCATGGTCATCGACTGCAAGGTCGAGGTCGATTGCATCGCTTACAAGCCGCCGGTGAAGTAACGCGGCGAGCGCGGAAGCTGTATAACAAGGCCGGTGCATGGACGTGCACCGGCCTTGTTGCATTTGAGGCAGTCGATGCGAGGGCGAGCGGGTGGGCGAGGGCGTTCAAATACAACTCGGTTGAAGTAGGTATGGGCGGCACCGGAATTTTGCATTGTGTGACGAAGTTTTCCAACGGATCTCAACGCGACACGCCCGTCTGAGCGGGCTGCGACAGCAAGCCGCGGATGCATGGCGCGAGTCGCCGGCTACAACCGCCTTTCGATCCAGAGGGCAAGGTGTTTTGATGGAAAACGTGCGTTGGGATGAGATCGAGGTCTTCGTCAGATCAGAGGTAGGGCTTGGCAAATCGACGCCGTTGTCCGCCGCCACGAGGCTTTGGGAGGATCTTGGCCAGACCGGCGACGAAGCCGACGATTTCATGGGTCGCCTTTTCGCGCGGTTTTCCGTCGATGCCGGCGACTTCGATTTTCACCGGTATTTCCTGATGGAGGGCGAGGGAGGGCTTTATTCGTTGTTCCGCCGATGGGTGCTCCGAAAACCACTCGCTCTCGAACGGGAACCGATCACGCTGGCGATGCTGTACCGCGCAGCGGTTGAACGGAAATGGGATGCGCGGCAACTGGCCGAGCTATCGTGAAGAGTCGAGTGGGCAGATGCGCATGACTCCCGGGGAACTGAACGTAAGCGATAGGCGGAAAGCTCGAGGCGATATGCCGTAATCAAACCGGAGGGTATTGGATGTTGTCGATTGATTCCAGTGGAATGGTTGTGACTCCGCGCGTAGTGCGGGCCAGAAAAATCCAAATCGAGCGTGGTGCGATGCAGAGGATTAGTGGGATTGTCGTCCACCAAACAGGTGGTTCAACCGCGGCTTCTGCTCTCAGCAGCTATCAGAACGCGTCGGCCACTGGCGCGCATTTTCTGATTGAAAAAGATGGAACGATTTATCAGACGGCGTCTTTGAAGAAGCAGACTTGGCATGTTGGTCGAATCAAGGCGCGCTGTGTTGCCGAAATGCGTTGCACGCCCCTCGAACTGGAGCAACTTCGCCGTTTTGACCCGCGCGGGGAAGACCGGCGGGAGATGCGCAAGGCGGTCCCGGACCGTTATCCTTCCAATACAGACAGCATCGGGGTGGAACTGGTCGGTGAAGCTCTGCCGTTCAATGAGCCCAACCCTGATCGACGAAGCTACGTCGCGGCGCCCGAGGCTCAGAATGATTCGTTGCAATGGCTCATCCACGCCCTTTCGGTAACGCTAGGTGTTCCGATGACGGAGGTTTTTCGTCACCCGGTAGTATCGCGGAAGAACCGGACGGAGGCGGCTAGGGTGCAATGGTGAATCGGATCGCAATTTTGATGTCGGCACTCGTGCTCAACCACGGTGCGGTGGCGGACACGCTGTCCAGCAGAGTATCGCCTGGCGGCGAGGTACCACCTGTTGTGCCGGAGTCAGTCGATATCGTGAAGAACGGTGCGTGGTCGGCCGACATCAGCGGGGACGAAACGGCGGATATGTGTCGTACGTTCGTTCTTCGGCGTGCGGATGTCAGCGTGTTTTTCAAGCGTGCGGGCCGCGTAACGGAACGGGCATACAGCCATGACTTGGACGCGGCGCGTTGCTATGCCGAAGGCGAAGCGCGTCTAGCGGGTGGTGGCGCGGCGAAATGGAGGATAGACCAGGCGAGGCGAGGCTTCATTTCCCTGCACGATGGTCGAACAATCTACCTGTATTGTCCGAAGTGCCGAGCCGACGTATTCGCACCGAATTAGAGAGGCGCGCCTTCCGCAAGCAGGCGGTGTTGGCGGCCCCGACATACCCGCCAACACACTCGTTCACTGCCGCGCCGTCCGCGCGTTATCCGGCATCGGTTGGTTGTAGTTCGTGCGGAACGGGTTGATGTCGAGCCCGCCGCGGCGCGTATAGCGCGCATACACGGCGAGCTTCACCGGTTTGCACGCATGCAGGATGTCGAGAAAGATCCGCTCGACGCACTGCTCGTGAAAGCCCGTGTGATTGCGGAACGAGATGATGTAGCGCAGCAGGCCCGCGTGGTCGATCTGCGGCCCGACGTAGTGGATCTGCACGCTGCCCCAGTCGGGTTGGCCCGTGACCGGGCAGTTCGAGCGCAGCAGGTCGGACACGAGCGTCTCCTCGACCGGCGCTTCATCCTCGGCGGCCGACAGCAGCGACGGATCGGGTTCGTACACGTCGGTGTCGAGATCGAGCCGGTCGAGCGACAGCCCGTCGAGCTCGTCCATCTCCAGCTTGCTGAAATCGTGCGCCGACACCAGCTGCACCGATACGCTCGCGCCGCACGCGGCCGATACGTCGCGCTTCAGCACGTCGCGCACCGCGTCGACCGAGTCGAACTTCGACTGCGCGAACGAACCGAGATACAGCTTGAACGACTTCGATTCGACGATGTTCGGCGATTCGGCCGGCACGTAGAACGTCGCGATCGCGACCTGCGGCTTGCCGCGCGCGTTGAGCCACGACAACTCGTATGCGTTCCAGATGTCGGTGCCGAAGAACGGCAGCGCCGACGTGATGCCGAGTTGCTCGCGCGCGCCGGCGCGCGGGATCGGAAACAGCAGCGACGCGTCGTACTGCGCCGCGTAGACGGTGGCCTTGCCGAGCGGGGAATGTTCGGGATTCATCGTGTGACGCCTTTACGACAGGAAGAGGCGGTAAGCCGGGTTGGCGCTCTCTTCGACATACGGATAGCCGAGCGCCGCGAGGAAGCGTTCGAATTCGGCGCGATCGGCCTGCGGCACCTGCAGCCCGACGAGGATCGAGCTGTAGTCCGCGCCCTGGTTGCGGTAGTGGAACAGGCTGATGTTCCAGTCCGGCGCCATCGACGACAGGAACTTCATCAGCGCGCCCGGCCGTTCCGGGAATTCGAAGCGGAACAGGCGCTCGTCGAGCGCGAGCGGCGAGCGGCCGCCGACCATGTAGCGGATGTGTTCCTTCGACAGCTCGTCGTGCGTCAGGTCGACGCTCTTGAAGCCGTGCGACTCGAAGTTCGCGGCGATCTCCGCCGATTCGCCGCGGCGCTTGATCTGCACGCCGACGAAGATGTGCGCGGATTGCGCATCGGCGATCCGGTAATTGAACTCGGTGACGTTGCGGTCGCCGACGAGCGAGCAGAAGCGCTTGAAGCTGCCGCGCTCCTCGGGGATCGTGACCGCGAACACGGCTTCGCGTGCCTCGCCGACCTCCGCGCGTTCGGCGACGAAGCGCATCCGGTCGAAATTCATGTTCGCGCCGGACGTGACCGCGACGAGCGTCTGGTTCTCGATGCCTTCGCGTTCCGCGTACAGCTTCGCGCCCGCGACCGCGAGCGCGCCGGACGGCTCGAGCACGCTGCGCGTGTCCTGGAACACGTCCTTGATCGCCGCGCACAGCGCGTCGGTGTTGACCGTCACGACGCCGTCGAGGAATTCGCGGCACAGCCGGAAGGTTTCCTCGCCGACGAGCTTCACCGCGGTGCCGTCCGCGAACAGGCCGACTTCGCTCAGCTCGATACGCTCGCCCGCGTCCAGCGACTGCGCCATCGCGCACGAATCCTCGGCCTGCACGCCGATTACCTTGATCTCCGGGCGCACCGCCTTCACGTACGCGGCGACGCCGGACGCGAGCCCGCCGCCGCCGATCGGCACGAAGATCGCGTGGATCGGGCCCTGGTGCTGGCGCAGGATCTCCATCGCGATCGTGCCCTGGCCGGCGATTACGTACGGATCGTCGAACGGATGGACGAACGTGAGGTCGCGCTCCTGCTGCACCTTGACCGCATGCGCGTACGCATCGCTGTACGATTCGCCCGCCTGGATCACCTCGACGCTCGGGCCGCCATGCGCGCGCACCGCATCGACCTTCACCTGCGGCGTCGTCACCGGCACGACGATCACGGCCTTGATGCCCATCCGGGCCGCCGAGAACGCGACGCCCTGCGCGTGGTTGCCGGCCGACGCGGTAATCACGCCGCGCGCGAGCGCGTCCGCCGGAATGTGCGCCATCTTGTTGTACGCGCCGCGCAGCTTGAACGAGAACACCGGCTGGTTGTCCTCGCGCTTCAGGTAAACGGCGTTGCGCAGCCGGGCCGACAGGTTGCGGGCCGGTTCGAGTTCCGTCTCGATCGCGACGTCGTAGACGCGCGCGGTGAGGATTTTCTTCAGGTAATCGTGGGATGCCATGGACGCTCGCGTGCAGTGCGGATGCAGACGGTAAAGGGTCAATGATAGCGCCAAGGGTCCGCCCGCACGCAAGCGGCATGCCGGCCGGGCGGTCGTGAGCGGTCGCGTGCGCGTGCGGGCGGGGCATTCGCGCCGCCGGGCGCCGCTTTTTACCGGCGCGCTTGACCGATTTAACCGCACGGTTACCGACCGGACGGACGGCGAATGGTCGGACGAAACCGCGCCGAACCCCGCCCGGCGCGGCGCGCGGCGATAGCCCCACGACCTGTCCGGCGTGTCACGGGCGGCCCGATCATGGGTTAGAATTCCGTTTTGAATCAAGGATTCGGAAGATGCAGAGGCACCCTCGGATCGCACCGTTGAAGCCGACGCCGCGCGCAGCCAGCCCCGCGGCCGAACGGCATGCGCGCCGCGCGCGATCGTGCTGATGGTTCCGAGTGCCGCCAGGCCCTGTCGCCGGCCAGGAGGGGCGAGTCGCCCGCTCCGGCCCCATGAAGGACAGCCGCGCGCCTGGTAACAGAACAGATTTCCCCAAGATTGCGCCCACGCGCTTGCCGACGCCCGTGCACGGGATATCGGCCCTCCGAGTCGTCCGAACATGAACGCACCACAAGTTTTCGATCCGCATGGCGCGGCCGCCGCCGTCGCCGCCGACCCCGCGCCCCGCTTGCGCGAGATTCCCTATAACTACACGTCCTTCTCGGATCGCGAGATCGTGATCCGCCTGCTCGGCGAAGAGGCGTGGGCGGTGCTCGACGAACTGCGCGCCGAGCGCCGCACAGGCCGCTCGGCACGGATGCTGTATGAGGTGCTCGGCGACATCTGGGTCGTGCGTCGCAACCCGTATCTGCAGGACGACTTGCTCGACAATCCGAAACGCCGTGCGCTGCTGATCGAGGCGCTGAACCACCGCCTGACCGAAATCGGCAAGCGCCGCAGCGCCGATCTCACCGCGCACCGCGACGACGCCGGCCGCGAACGCGCATCGCGCGTCGAGATGCTCGAGAGCGCCGCGCAGCGCGCGGTCAACGAATTCGCCGACGAATTCGACAAGATGGCCGAGCTGCGCCGCCGCGCGACCAAGGCGCTCGGCCGCTGCACGCAGAAGGACAACATCCGCTTCGACGGGCTGTCGCGCGTGTCGCACGTGACGGACGCGACCGACTGGCGCGTCGAATACCCGTTCGTCGTGCTGACGCCGGACACCGAAGCCGAGATCGCCGCGCTGATCAAGGCATGCTTCGAGCTCGGCCTGACCGTGATCCCGCGCGGCGGCGGCACCGGCTACACGGGCGGCGCGGTGCCGCTCACGCCGTTCTCCGCGGTGATCAACACCGAGAAGCTCGAACAGCTCGGCGCGGTCGAGCTGACCGAGCTGCCGGGCGTCGCGCACAAGGTGCCGACGATCTTCTCCGGCGCGGGCGTCGTCACGCGCCGCGTCACCGAGGCGGCCGAAGCGGCCGGCTACGTGTTCGCGGTCGATCCGACTTCGCTCGACGCGTCGTGCATCGGCGGCAACGTCGCGATGAACGCGGGCGGCAAGAAGGCCGTGCTGTGGGGCACCGCGCTGGACAACCTCGCATGGTGGCGAATGGTCGACCCGGACGGCAACTGGCTCGAAGTCACGCGCCACGAGCACAACCAGGGCAAGATCCACGACATCGCGGTCGCGCGCTTCGAACTGAAGTGGTTCGACGGCGCGTACGCGCCCGGCGAGAAGCTGCTCAAGACGGAGATGCTCGAGATCGAGGGTCGCCGGTTCCGCAAGGAAGGGCTCGGCAAGGACGTGACCGACAAGTTCCTCGCCGGCCTGCCGGGCGTGCAGAAGGAAGGCTGCGACGGGCTCATCACGTCCGCGCGCTGGGTGCTGCACAAGATGCCCGCGCACACGCGCACCGTGTGCCTCGAATTCTTCGGCCAGGCGCGCGAAGCGATCCCGAGCATCGTCGAGATCAAGGACTACCTGTTCGAGACGTCGAAGCAGGGCGGCGCGATCCTCGCGGGCCTCGAGCACCTCGACGAGCGCTACCTGCGCGCGGTCGGCTACGCGACCAAGAGCAAGCGCAATGCCTTCCCGAAGATGGTGCTGATCGGCGACATCGTCGGCGACGATGCGGATGCGGTCGCGCACGCGACGTCCGAGGTGATCCGGATGGCGAACGGCAAGAGCGGCGAAGGCTTCGTCGCGGTCAGCGCGGAGGCGCGCAAGCGCTTCTGGCTCGACCGCAGCCGCACGGCGGCGATCGCCAAGCACACGAACGCGTTCAAGATCAACGAGGACGTGGTGATCCCGCTGAACCGGATGGGCGAGTACACCGACGGCATCGAGCGGATCAACATCGAGCTGTCGCTGAAGAACAAGCTGCAGCTGGTCGACGCGCTCGAGGCGTTCTTCAAGGGCGGCAACCTGCCGCTCGGCAAGACCGACGACGCGAACGAGATCCCGAGCGCCGAACTGCTGGAAGACCGCGTGCAGCAGGCGCTGGAGCTGCTCAAGCGCGTGCGGGCACGCTGGGAATTCGTGCGCGACCGGCTCGACCAGCCGCTGCGCGAGGCGCAGCACTACCTGGTGCAGCTCGGCTACGAGGCGCTTGCGGAGAAGTTCGCCGATCGCGCGGACGAGCAGCCGGGCGCGACCGTGTTCCACATCACGCAGGACCGCACGGTGCGCATCTCGTGGAAGCAGGAGATCCGCGCGGAACTGCGCGCGATCTTCAACGGCGGCGCGTTCAAGCCGATCCTCGACGAAGCGCAGGCGATCCACAAGCGCGTGCTGCGCGGGCGCGTGTTCGTCGCGCTGCACATGCACGCGGGCGACGGCAACGTCCATACGAACATCCCGGTCAACTCCGACAACTACGAGATGCTGCAGGACGCGCACGCGTCGGTGGCCCGCATCATGACGCTGGCGCGCTCGCTCGACGGCGTGATTTCCGGCGAACACGGGATCGGCATCACGAAGCTCGAGTTCCTGACCGAGGACGAGATCGCCGAATTCCGCGCGTACAAGCAGCGCGTGGACCCGAACGGCCGCTTCAACAAGGGCAAGCTGCTCGACGGCGCCGATCTGCGCAACGCGTACACGCCGAGCTTCGGGCTGATGGGCTACGAATCGCTGATCATGCAGCAGTCCGACATCGGCGCGATCGCCGATTCGGTGAAGGACTGCCTGCGCTGCGGCAAGTGCAAGCCGGTGTGCGCGACGCACGTGCCGCGCGCGAACCTGCTGTACAGCCCGCGCAACAAGATCCTGGCGACGTCGCTGCTGGTCGAGGCGTTCCTGTACGAGGAGCAGACGCGCCGCGGCGTGTCGATCAAGCACTGGGACGAGTTCAACGACGTGGCCGACCACTGCACGGTGTGCCACAAGTGCGCGACGCCGTGCCCGGTGAAGATCGACTTCGGCGACGTGACGATGAACATGCGCAACCTGTTGCGCAAGATGGGCAAGAAGAAGTTCAACGCCGGCAATGCGGCGGGGATGTTCTTCCTGAACGCGACCAATCCGCAGACGATCAACCTCGCGCGCGGCGTGATGATGGGCGTGGGCTACAAGGTGCAGCGCTTCGCGAACGACATGCTGAAGAAGGTCGTGACGAAGCAGACGCAGCACCCGCCGGCGACGACGGGCAAGCCGCCGGCGGTCGAGCAGGTGATCCACTTCGTGAACAAGAAGATGCCGGGCAACCTGCCGAAGAAGACGGCGCGGGCGCTGCTGGACATCGAGGACAACAAGATCGTGCCGATCATCCGCAACCCGAAGTCGACGACGGTCGATTCGGAAGCGGTGTTCTACTTCCCGGGCTGCGGCTCGGAGCGGCTGTTCTCGCAGGTGGGGCTGGCGACGCAGGCGATGCTGTGGGAGGCGGGCGTGCAGACGGTGCTGCCGCCGGGCTACCTGTGCTGCGGCTATCCGCAGCGCGGCTCGGGGCAGTACGACAAGGCCGAGAAGATCGTGACGGACAACCGCGTGCTGTTCCACCGGGTCGCGAACACGCTGAACTACCTGGACATCAAGACGGTGGTGGTGTCGTGCGGCACCTGCTACGACCAGCTCGCGGGTTACGAATTCGACAAGATCTTCCCGGGGTGCCGGATCATCGACATCCACGAGTTCCTGCTCGAGAAGGGGATGAAGCTCGACGGGGTGACGGGCACGCGCTACATGTATCACGACCCGTGCCATACGCCGATCAAGACGATCGACCCGGTGAAGCTGGTCAACGAGCTGATGGGCGCGGAGAAGGACGGCTACAGGATCGAGAAGAACGATCGCTGCTGCGGCGAGTCGGGCACGCTGGCGGTCACGCGGCCGGACGTGTCGACGCAGGTGCGCTTCCGCAAGGAGGAGGAGATCCGCAAGGGGGCGGCGAAGCTGCGCGCGATTCCGGTGGTGGCGGGCGATGCGGCGGCGCCGGCGGCCGCGGGAGCGAACGGCCCGGACGTGAAGATCCTGACGAGCTGCCCGTCGTGCCTGCAGGGGCTGTCGCGCTACAACGAGGACGCGAACCTGGAGGCCGACTACATCGTGGTCGAAATCGCGCGTCAGGTGCTCGGCGAGAACTGGATGGCCGATTATGTCGCACGGGCCAACCATGGCGGGATCGAGCGCGTGCTGGTCTAATGCGGGCATGACGACCGCCCGACCGGGCCGGGACTGAGCGGGCGCCGGCGCAGCCGTGCCGGCGTCCGTCCACATGGGAGCGACGATGGAATGCGTGTTTTGCCGTGAAGACGGCGGCGAGGTGCTCTGGCAGGACGATGCGCTGCGCGTCGTGCTGGCCACGGGCGAGCACGACTACCCGGGCTTCTGCCGGGTGATCTGGGGTGCGCACGTGGCCGAGTTCTCCGATCTCGGCGAGCCCGAGCGGGCACATCTGATGCGCGTGGTCTACGCGGTCGAGCGGGCCGTGCGCCGCGTGATGCAACCGAACAAGGTGAATCTCGCGAGCCTCGGCAACATGGTGCCGCACGTGCACTGGCACGTGATTCCGCGCTTTTCCAACGATGCCCATTTCCCGCAGCCCGTGTGGGCGCCGCGCCAGCGCAGCGTGTCCGAGGCGCTGCTGCGCTCGCGCGCGGCGCAGGCCTCGCTGCTGCACAATGCGGTGCGCGAGGAAATTCAACGCATGACCGATTCGAGGCAAGCATGAGCGGTTTGACTTCCACGACGCCGATTCCGTCCGGCGTCGTCGTGCACGCGGTGTCGCGCGTACTCGAATTGCAGTACCCGAACGGCGAGAACTTCCGGATTCCGTTCGAGCTGATGCGCGTCTATTCGCCGTCGGCCGAGGTGCGCGGCCACGGGCCCGGCCAGGAGACGTTGCAGACCGGCAAGCGCGAAGTGACGATCACCGCGCTCGAAGGCGTCGGCAACTACGCGCTGCAGCCGACGTTCTCCGACGGCCATTCGACCGGCATCTACTCGTGGGACCTGCTGTACGAGCTGGCGACGCAGCAGGACGCGCTGTGGCGCGACTATTTCGACAAACTGAAGGCGGCGGGCATCGAGCGCGACGCCCCGATGCAGGCGGCCCCAGCGCCGCACGGCCACTGCCACTGAAATCGACGGCGCCCGCTCGGCGCCGTCTTGCCATTTACTGAGGATCAACGCGATGAGCAAAACCCACTTCGGCTTCGAAAGCGTCGAGGAAAACGAAAAAGCGAAGAAAGTGGCGGGCGTGTTTCATTCGGTCGCGAGCAACTACGATCTGATGAACGACCTGATGTCGGCGGGCATGCACCGCGCGTGGAAGGCGTTCACGATCGCGCAGGCGAACGTGCGTCCCGGCTTCAAGGTGCTCGACATCGCGGCCGGCACCGGCGACCTCACCAAGTCGTTCGCGAAGGCGGCCGGGCCGACGGGCGAGGTCTGGCATACCGACATCAACGAATCGATGCTGCGCGTCGGTCGTGACCGCCTGCTCGACAAGGGCGTCGTGACGCCGTCGCTGCTGTGCGATGCCGAGAAAATCCCGTTTCCGGACAACTACTTCGACGTGGTCACGGTCGCATTCGGGTTGCGCAACATGACGCACAAGGATGCCGCGCTCGCCGAAATGCGTCGCGTGACGAAGCCCGGCGGCCGCGTGATGGTGCTGGAATTCTCGAAAGTCTGGGATCCGCTGAAAAAAGCGTACGACCTGTATTCTTTCAAAGTATTGCCGTGGCTTGGCGACAAGTTCGCGAAAGATGCTGAAAGTTATCGGTATCTTGCTGAATCTATCCGGATGCACCCCGATCAGGACACACTGAAGACGATGATGGAACAAGCGGGCCTCGATGCCGTCAAATATTACAATTTGTCAGGTGGCGTGGTAGCTTTACACCTAGGGACCAAGTACTAAGGGGTTCTTTCCCTACATTCGTCTTACATTCGGAGAAGCTGATGTCTGAATCGCGTTCGTTGTTCAACCGTAGCAAGCCGTCGAAGCCGTGGGCTCGACGGGTCGGCACGCTGCTGATGGTCGGCCTGCTCACGGCCGGCACGTTCGCATCGCTCGACGCCGAAGCGAAGCGCATGGGTGGCGGGCGCAGCATCGGCCGCCAGAGCTCCACCGTCACGCAGCGCCAGGCCACGCCGCCCGCGCAGCAGCCGATGCAGCAGGCCGCACCGTCGCAGGCGCAGCGTACGAACCCGGCCGCGCCCACGCCGGCCGCGCAGCCCAACCGCTCGCGCTGGCTCGGGCCGATCGCCGGTCTCGCGGCCGGTCTCGGCATCGCGGCGCTGCTGTCGCACTTCGGTCTCGGCGGCGCCTTCGCGAGCATGATGGCGAACGTTATCGTGATCGCGTTGCTCGCGATGGTCGGCATCTGGCTGGTCCGCAAGTTCATGAACCGCCGTCGCCCGCAGGAGCCGGCGTATTCGGTCGGCGGCGCGTCGTCGTCCTCGGGCGGCTATTCGCAAAGCCCGTCGTTCCAGCAGGGCAACACCGGCGGTAACTACGCGGGCAGTGGCAGCAGCTATGCGAACGAAGCGCAGGGCGTGTTCGGCGGCGGCGCGGCGGCCGCCGGCGCGGCAGGCGCGATGGCGGCTGCGCCGCTCCAGGTGCCGGCCGGCTTCGACACCGAAGCGTTCCTGCGCAGCGCGAAGGTCTACTTCGTGCGCCTGCAGGCGGCGTGGGATCAGGGCAACCTGGCCGACATCCGCGAGTTCACGACGCCCGAAATGTTCGCCGAGATCAAGATCGACCTCGATTCCCGAGGCAACGACGCGAACCAGACCGACGTCGTGCAGCTCGACGCGGAACTGGTCGCGATCGAGGATCGCGGCATCGAGCAGTCGGCGAGCGTGCGCTTCCACGGCCTGATCCGCGAAGCGGCGAATACGTCGGCTGCGCCGTTCGACGAGGTCTGGAACCTGTCGAAGTCGGGCAGTCAGGGCTGGCTGCTCGCGGGTATCCAGCAGATCAACACGCATTGAGCGTGGCCGGCGGCCCGTGCCGCCGGGTACCCGGGCGACGGCCGCCGCCCTGCGACCGCTTGCCGCCCGCGTGTACGGTCAGGCACGGTCCGCCATCGATCCGACGTTACAATAGAAACCCGCGTGGGCGCCCGGCCTGCGCGGGTTTTTCTTTCCCAGCCCGATGACCTTTGCCGCCAAGCCTTTTGCTGCTGCCGTCAATCACCTGCTCGCGCGCGAATCGTGGGCGCGCGACCGCCTGATTCCCTACGCGGGCAAGACTGCCCGGATCGACGTGCCTCCCGTCACGCTCACGCTGCTGGTGCAGCCCGACGGCTATCTGTCGGCTGTCGACGCGCACGATGCGCAACAGGTCGACGTGTCGATCGCGCTTGCCGGCGATACGGTCGCCGCGTTCCTGCAGGGCGGCCAGGCGGCCGTGATGAAGCACGTGAAGATCGAGGGCGACGCGGAATTCGCGACGCAGATCGCGAAGCTGGCCGAGCATCTGCGCTGGGAGCCGGAAGAAGATCTCGCGAAGCTGGTCGGCGACGCGGCGGCGTACCGGATCGCGACGGTCGTGCGCGACGCCGGCGCGCGCGCGCGCCGCACCGGCCGCAACGTGCTCGACTCCGTCGCCGAATACTGGCTCGACGAGAACCCGCAAGTCGTCCGGCGCGCGTCGCTCGGCGGCTTCGACGCCGAACTGGCGCGCGCACGCGATGCGCTCGCGCGGGTCGAAAAGCGGGTCGAGCGACTCGAACAAAAAATCGGCGCGCGCACGGGTTCCGGCCCGCGCGGCGCGCACTGAGGGCCGCAGGGCATGCGCATTTTCCGTTTCATCAAGATTGTCTACACCGTCATCCGCTTTGGTCTCGACGAAGTGATGCTGTCCCGGATCGACGACCGGCGCGTGAAGCTGCTGCTGCGGATCACGACGATCGGCCGCCGCTACTCCGATCCGCCCGCCGTGCGGCTGCGCCACGCGCTCGAAAGCCTCGGCCCGATCTTCGTGAAGTTCGGCCAGGTGCTGTCGACGCGCCGCGACCTGCTGTCGGTCGATTTCGCGAACGAACTCGCGAAGCTGCAGGACCAGGTGCCGCCGTTCGATTCGGCCGTCGCGATCGCGATCATCGAGAAGTCGCTCGGCGCGCCGGTCGACGAACTGTTCGATGAATTCGAGCGCGAGCCGATCGCGAGCGCATCGATCGCGCAGGTGCATTTCGCGAAGCTGAAGCAGGGCGTGCACGCGGGCAAGGCGGTCGCCGTCAAGGTGCTGCGGCCGAACATGCTGCCGGTGATCGATTCCGACCTCGCGCTGATGCGCGACATCGCGACGTGGACCGAGCGCATGTGGGCCGACGGCCGGCGCCTGAAGCCGCGCGAGGTCGTCGCCGAATTCGACAAGTACCTGCACGACGAGCTCGACCTGATGCGCGAGGCCGCGAACGGCAGCCAGCTGCGCCGCAACTTCGCGGGCCTCGACCTGCTGCTCGTGCCCGAGATGTTCTGGGATTTCTCGACGTCGCAGGTGCTCGTGATGGAGCGCATGACCGGCGTGCCGATCAGCCAGGTCGAGACGCTGCGCTCGGCCGGCGTCGACATCAAGAAGCTCGCGCGCGAAGGCGTCGAGATCTTCTTCACGCAGGTGTTCCGCGACGGTTTCTTCCATGCGGACATGCACCCCGGCAACATCCAGGTGAGCCTCGACCCGAACACGTTCGGCCGCTATATCGCGCTCGATTTCGGGATCGTCGGCGCGCTGTCCGATTTCGACAAGAACTACCTCGCGCAGAACTTCCTCGCATTCTTCAAGCGCGACTACCACCGCGTCGCGACGCTGCACCTCGAATCGGGCTGGGTGCCGCCGGAGACGCGCGTCGAGGAACTCGAAAGCGCGATCCGCGCGGTGTGCGAGCCGTATTTCGATCGCGCGCTGAAGGACATTTCGCTCGGCCAGGTGCTGATGCGTCTGTTCTCGACGTCGCGCCGCTTCAATGTCGAGATCCAGCCGCAGCTCGTGCTGCTGCAGAAGACGATGCTGAACGTCGAGGGGCTCGGCCGTTCGCTCGACCCCGAACTCGACCTGTGGAAGACCGCGAAGCCGTATCTCGAGCGCTGGATGACCGAGCAGATCGGCCTGCGCGGCTGGTACGAGCGGTTCAAGGTCGAGGCGCCGCAGTGGAGCAAGACGCTGCCGCAACTGCCGCGCCTCATCCACCATGCGATGGCCGCGCGCCACGACGCGCCGCGTGCCGCGAGCGAGGAGCTGATGCGTCAGGTCCTCGTCGAGCAGAAACGGACGAACCGGCTGCTGCAGGCGTTGCTGATCTTCGGCCTGGCCGTCTGCGTCGGGGCGCTCGTCGCGCGCGTGCTGCTCGCGCTCGCGTACGGCGCTTGATCGAAAGGAGCCGCGCGATGTCCGAACCGAAACAACCGTCCGTGCCGGGCGCCGCCGATTTCGCGACGCGCGACCCCGGCAGCGCATCGTTCTGGGACGAGCGTTTCGCACGCGGCGTGACGCCGTGGGAATTCGGCGGCGTGCCGGACGGGTTTCGCGCATTCGCGCAGCGGCGCGATTCGTGTGCGGTGCTGATTCCCGGCTGCGGCAGTGCGCAGGAGGCCGGCTGGCTTGCGCAGGCCGGCTGGCCGGTGCGTGCGATCGATTTCGCCGCGCAGGCGGTCGCCGCGGCGAAGGCGCAGCTCGGCGCGCACGCGGACGTCGTCGAGCAGGCCGATTTCTTCACGTACCGGCCGCCGTTCGACGTGCAGTGGGTGTACGAGCGTGCGTTCCTGTGCGCGTTGCCGCCGAGCCTGCGTGCGGGCTATGCGGCGCGGATGGCCGAGCTGCTGCCCGCGGGCGGGTTGCTGGCCGGCTATTTCTTCGTGGTGGCGAAGCCGAAGGGGCCGCCGTTCGGGATCGAGCGGGCGGAACTCGACGCGCTGCTCGCGCCGCACTTCGAGCTGGTCGAGGATTTGCCCGTGACCGATTCGCTGGCCGTGTTCGACGGGCACGAGCGCTGGCTCACGTGGCGTCGCCGCTGATGCGCGGGCGTCGCGGCCGTTGCCGGAGCGCGCCGGGGTTTCGGCTATAATTCAAGGTTTTGCAAGCCGTTTCCAGTTTCTGCGGGAAAAAATATCATGCCGATCTACGCCTATCGATGCGAAGCGTGCGGTTTCGCGAAGGACGTGCTCCAGAAGATGAGCGACGCGCCGCTGTCGCAATGCCCTGAATGCGGGAAGGATGCTTTTCGCAAACAGGTGACCGCCGCCGGTTTCCAGCTGAAGGGCTCGGGGTGGTATGTCACCGATTTCCGCGGCGGCTCGGGCGGCGCCAGCGCACCGGCGACGGCGTCGGGCGACGCGGCGCCGGCGGCGCCCGCGACGGAAGCCGCACCCACCGCGGCCGCGCCGGCTGCGGCGAGCAGTTCGGGCAGCACCACGGCGACGAGCGCCGCGCCGGCTCCGGCCGCGACGCCCGCCGCCGGCAGTTGACCGTCGCGGCCCGGCCGGGTCGCGACCAACCCGCGCTTCCGGCGCGGTTCATTGACGGCAGATGATGAAAAAGACGACCCTGAAAACGGTGTTCCTGACCGGCTTGCTGGTTCTCGTCCCGCTCGCGATCACGCTGTGGGTGCTCGGCCTCATCATCGGCACGATGGACCAGACGCTGCTCCTGCTGCCCGAATCGTGGCAGCCCGAGCGGATGCTCGGCTTCCATCTGCCGGGGATCGGCGCGGTGCTGACGCTCGCGTTCATCTTCGTCGTCGGGCTGGCCACGCAGAACTTCATCGGCCAGAAGCTCGTCACGTGGTGGAACGCGGTCGTGCGTCACATCCCGGTCGTCGGGCCGATCTACACGAGCGTCAAGCAGGTGTCGGACACGCTGCTGTCGAGCAGCGGCAATGCGTTCCGCAAGGCGCTGCTGATCGAATACCCGCGCCGCGGCTCGTATACGATCGCGTTTCTGACCGGCACGCCCGGCGGCGACGTGGTCAACCATCTGACGGAAGAGTACGTGAGCGTGTACGTGCCCACGACGCCGAACCCGACGTCGGGCTTCTTCCTGATGCTGCCGAAGAGTGAAGTCATCGAACTCGACATGTCGGTCGATGCCGCGCTCAAGTACATCGTCTCGATGGGCGTCGTGGCGCCTTCGGCGCCGGCTCCGGCGCCCGCCCGCCGTCCCGTCGAGCCGCCGCTGTAAGTAAAGAATCATCGCCCGGGCCGCGCGTTGCGGCGCCCGTTGATCAAACCGAACGAAAGCAAACATCATGTCGATGCGTACTGAATACTGCGGTCTCGTGACCGAACACCTGCTGGGCCAAACCGTGTCGCTGTGCGGCTGGGTGCAGCGCCGCCGCGATCACGGCGGTGTGATCTTCATCGACCTGCGCGATCGTGAAGGCCTCGTGCAGGTGGTGTGCGACCCGGATCGCGCGGAAATGTTCGCGACCGCCGAAGGCGTGCGCAACGAGTTCTGCGTGCAGATCAAGGGCCTCGTGCGCAACCGTCCGGAAGGCACGGTCAACGCCGGCCTGAAGAGCGGCAAGATCGAAGTGCTGTGCCACGAACTGAACGTGCTGAACGCGTCGGTCACGCCGCCGTTCCAGCTCGACGACGACAACCTGTCGGAAACGACGCGCCTCACGCACCGCGTGCTCGACCTGCGCCGCCCGCAGATGCAGCACAACCTGCGCCTGCGCTACCGCGTCGCGATCGAGGCGCGCAAGTATCTCGACGAGCAGGGCTTCATCGACATCGAAACGCCGATGCTGACGAAGAGCACGCCGGAAGGCGCGCGCGACTACCTCGTGCCGTCGCGCGTGAACGCGGGCCAGTTCTTCGCGCTGCCGCAGTCGCCGCAGCTGTTCAAGCAGCTGCTGATGGTCGCGAACTTCGACCGTTACTACCAGATCACCAAGTGCTTCCGCGACGAGGATCTGCGCGCCGACCGTCAGCCGGAATTCACGCAGATCGACTGCGAAACGTCGTTCCTCGGCGAGCAGGAAATCCGCGACCTGTTCGAAGACATGATCCGTCACATCTTCAAGACGACGATCGACGTCGAACTCGACGCGAAATTCCCGGTGATGCCGTACTCGGAAGCGATGGCGCGTTTCGGTTCGGACAAGCCGGACCTGCGCGTGCAGCTCGAATTCACCGAGCTGACCGACGCGATGAAGGACGTCGACTTCAAGGTGTTCAGCACGCCGGCCAACGCGAAGGACGGCCGGGTCGCGGCGCTGCGCGTGCCGAAGGGCGGCGAGCTGTCGCGCGGCGACATCGACGGCTACACGGAATTCGTGCGCATCTACGGCGCGAAGGGCCTCGCATGGATCAAGGTCAACGAGAAGGCGAAGGGCCGCGACGGCCTGCAAAGCCCGATCGTCAAGAACCTGCACGACGCATCGATCGCGGCGATCCTCGAGCGCACCGGCGCTGAAGACGGCGACATCATCTTCTTCGCGGCCGATCGCGCGAAGGTCGTCAACGACAGCCTCGGCGCGCTGCGCCTGAAAATCGGCCATTCGGAATTCGGCAAGGCGAACGGCCTCGTCCAGGCCGGCTGGAAGCCGCTGTGGGTCGTCGACTTCCCGATGTTCGAATACGACGACGAAGACGCGCGCTACGTCGCCGCGCACCATCCGTTCACGAGCCCGAAGGACGAGCACCTCGAGTATCTCGAGACCGACCCGGGCCGCTGCCTCGCGAAGGCGTACGACATGGTGCTGAACGGCTGGGAAATCGGCGGCGGCTCGGTGCGTATCCACCGCGAGGAAGTGCAGAGCAAGGTGTTCCGCGCGCTGAAGATCGGCGCGGAAGAGGCGCAACTGAAGTTCGGCTTCCTGCTGGACGCGCTGCAGTACGGCGCGCCGCCGCACGGCGGTATCGCATTCGGTCTCGACCGCATCGTCACGATGATGGCCGGCGCCGATTCGATCCGCGACGTGATCGCGTTCCCGAAGACGCAGCGCGCGCAGGATCTGCTCACGCAGGCTCCGAGCCCGGTCGACGAACGTCAGCTGCGCGAGCTGCACATCCGTCTGCGTCAGCCGGAGCAGCCGAAGGCGTAACGCGCTTCTCGCAGGTCGTGTGCGCGCGGTCACGCCCACACAACGCCCATGAAAAAGGCGCAGCGATGCGCCTTTTTCATTTTTTGCGGTACAGTCGCAGCACTTGCCGCACGTTCGGGCACAGGCCCCGCGCACGGCCCTGTGCCGCATGAAACAAAGATGACGAAGCCGCCGAAAATCCCCGAATCCGTTCTCGTCGTGATCTACACGCCCGATCTCGATGTGCTCGTGATCAAGCGTGCCGACCAGCCCGATTTCTGGCAATCGGTCACCGGCTCGAAGGACGCGCTCGACGAGCCGCTCGCGCTCACCGCCGCGCGCGAGGTGGCCGAGGAAACCGGCATCGCGGTCGGCACGCCGGCCGTGCCGGCCACCGCGCTCGTCGACTGGCATCACCGGATCGAATACACGATCTATCCGCAATACCTGCACCGCTATGCGCCGGGCGTCACGCGCAACGTCGAGCACTGGTTCGGCCTGTGCGTGCCGCATCGCGTCGACGTGACGCTGTCGCCGCGCGAGCACGTCGACCATGCTTGGCTGCCGTTCCGCGAGGCGGCCGCGCGCTGCTTCTCGCCATCGAATGCCGAGGCGATCCTGCAATTGCCCGCGCGCGTGGCCCTCGCGCGTGCGCCGCACGGCTCGTCCGCATGAATGCGGAGACCCGCAAGCGCTTCGCGCAATTGCGGCAGATGTTCCTGCAGGAGCGCGGCTCCGCGTCGCGGCTCGCGTTTACGGCCGGCAATACCGTGCGGCTGTGCGAAACCGGCGCGGAATTCTTCCAGGCGCTGATCGAACGGATCGATGCGGCGCGCGAGCAGGTGATGCTCGAAACCTACATCTTCTGCGACGATGCGGCCGGCCGCCCGGTGTCGGACGCGCTGATCCGCGCGACGCAGCGCGGCGTGCGCGTGCGCGTGATCACCGACGGCATCGGCACCGCCCGCCTGCCGCTGTTCGACACATGGGCCGGGGCCGGCGTCGAGCACTGCATCTACAACCGCTTCCTGTTCGGCCGCTTCGGCTTCTCGCGCACGCACCGCAAGCTCGCGGTGATCGATCACGCGGTCGCGTTCTGCGGCGGCATCAACATCGTCGACGACTACACGCAGGGCAGCGCGACGCTGCCGTTCCCGCGCTGGGATTTCGCGGTCGAGATGGCGGGGCCGGCGGTGTCCGACGTGCGCGCCGCGTTCGAACTGCAGTGGCACCGGATCCGGTTCGGCCACAAGCCGTATGCACAGTACGCGGCCGGGCTGCATGGCGGCGAGGCGTTCCCGGAGATGTTCCGGCGCTGGATGCGCAGCCACCGATGGATCAAGGCCGGCGCGCTGCGGGTCGTGACCGAGCCGAGCGTTGCATTCGTCGCGCGCGACAACGTCGTGAACCGCCGCGCGATCGAGAAGGCCTATCTCGCGGCGATCGGCCAGGCGCGCCAGCGGATCCTGCTCGCGAATCCGTATTTCATGCCGGGCCGCAAGCTCCGCCGCGCGCTGACGGGGGCGGCACGGCGCGGCGTGGACGTGCAGGTGCTGATCGGCCGCAAGGAGTTCACGGCGCTCGATACGGCCGTACCGTTCCTGTATCACTCGCTGTTGCGCGCGGGCGTGCGCGTTGCCGAATATGACAAGACGATCCTGCACGGCAAGGTCGCCGTGATCGACGACAACTGGGCGACGGTCGGCTCGTCGAATCTGGACGCGCTGAGCCTGATGCTGAACAATGAAGCGAACGTCGTGCTGGTGCGCTACGATGCAGTGACGAACCAGTTGCGCGACGCGATCGCCACCGCGTTCGCCGAAGGCCGGGAGATCGACGCCGCGCACTACGCGGCGCGCCCGCGCGTCGAGCGGCTGCTGAACTGGCTTGCGTACAACACGTACCGCCTCGTGATGAAGGCGCTGACGGTCGGCGGTTACGACTGACGCAGACTAAGTATTCGCTTCAAAAAATCTGTCCGCACGTTCGTGCGGAAAAGCCGCTCCGGTCCCGCCGGAATCGCGCAAAATAGCGGCTCGGTTAGACACCGGTTTCTAATAATTTCCTTGTTTCGCGAGCGGCCGCACTCAATAATAGTACGGCCGTTCGATTTTATTCGAACCCCCGAACGGTTACAGAAATAGCTATGCGAAAAGGCGAACAGACGCGTGCCGCAATACTCGAAGCTGCTTTGGACCTCGCCAGCCGTGACGGGCTGGAGGGGCTGACGATCGGCCTGCTGGCCGAGCGCATGCAGATGAGCAAGAGCGGCGTGTTCGCGCACTTCGGATCGCGCGAAGACCTGCAGGTCGAGGTCGTCCGCGAGTACCACCATCGTTTCGAAAACGAGGTGTTCTTTCCGAGCCTGCGCGAGTCGCGCGGTCTGCCGCGTCTTCGGGCGATGCTGGCGCGCTGGATCGAGAAGCGCATCCAGGAGGTGACGACCGGGTGCATCTACATCAGCGGCGCAGTGGAGTACGACGACCGGCCGGACAGCCCCGTGCGCGAGCAGTTGATCGCGAGCGTGACCGCCTGGCGTGCCGCGTTGCTGCGCGCCATTTCGCAGGCGATGGAAGAAGGGCATCTGCGCGCGGATACGGATCCGGAACTGATGCTCTTCGAGTTGTACAGCTTCACGCTCGGCCTGCATCACGACGCACGCTTCCTGCATTCGCCGGACGCCGTGCGCCTCACGTGGGCCGCGCTGGAAAAGACGATTGTTTCGTATCAGAGCGAGAGCCGTTAGCGGCGCGTGACCCGCCCGCCACGAGCTCGAGCCGTTGCCCACCTTTGGAGAGAGTCATGGGACAGTACGCCGCGCCGCTGCGCGACATGCAATTCGTGTTGCACGAGCTTCTGAACGTCGAAGCCGAAGTCAAGCAAATGCCCAAGCATGCGGACCTCGACGCCGACACGATCAACCAGGTCCTCGAGGAAGCGGGCAAGTTCTGCTCCGAGGTACTGTTCCCGCTGAACCAGGTCGGTGACCGCGAAGGCTGCACGTATGAAGGCGACGGCGTCGTGAAGACACCGACCGGCTTCAAGGAAGCCTACCAGCAGTACGTCGAGGCCGGCTGGCCGGCGCTCGGCTGCGATCCGGACTACGGCGGCCAGGGCCTGCCCGCGTTCGTGAACAACGCGCTCTACGAAATGCTGAACTCGGCGAACCAGGCATGGACGATGTATCCGGGCCTGTCGCACGGCGCGTATGAATGCCTGCACGCGCACGGCGCGCCGGAACTGCAGCAGCAATACCTGCCGAAGCTCGTGTCGGGCGAATGGACGGGCACGATGTGCCTGACCGAGCCGCACTGCGGCACCGACCTCGGCATCCTGCGCACCAAGGCCGAACCGAACGGCGACGGCTCGTACTCGATCAGCGGCACGAAGATCTTCATCTCGAGCGGTGAGCACGACATGTCGAAGAACATCGTCCACCTCGTGCTCGCGCGCCTGCCGGACGCGCCGCAGGGCACGAAGGGGATCTCGCTGTTCATCGTGCCGAAGTTCATTCCGGACGCGTCGGGCGAGCCGGGCGAGCGCAACGGCATCAAGTGCGGCTCGATCGAGCACAAGATGGGCATCCACGGCAACTCGACGTGCGTGATGAACCTCGACGGCGCGAAGGGCTGGATGGTCGGCGAGCCGAACAAGGGCTTGAACGCGATGTTCGTGATGATGAATGCCGCGCGCCTCGGCGTCGGCATGCAGGGCCTCGGCCTCACGGAAGTCGCGTACCAGAACTCGCTGACGTACGCGAAGGAGCGCCTGCAGATGCGCTCGCTGACGGGCCCGAAGGCACCGGACAAGCCGGCCGACCCGATCATCGTGCACCCGGACGTGCGCCGCATGCTGCTCACGCAGAAGGCTTACGCGGAAGGCGCGCGTGCATTCACGTACTGGTCCGCGCTGCAGATCGACAAGGAACTGTCGCACGCCGACGAAGCCGTGCGCAAGGAGGCGGCCGACCTCGTCGCGCTGCTCACGCCGATCATCAAGGCGTTCCTGACCGACAACGCGTTCGAGTGCACGAACCACGCGATGCAGATCTACGGCGGCCACGGCTTCATCTCCGAGTGGGGCATGGAGCAGTACGTGCGCGACGCACGGATCAACATGATCTACGAAGGCACGAACTCGATCCAGTCGCTGGACCTGCTGGGCCGCAAGGTGCTCGGCGACATGGGCGCGAAGCTGAAGAAGTTCGGCAAGCTCGTGACCGAATTCGCGGAAGCCGAAGGCGTGAAGCCGGAGATGGCCGAGTTCATCAACCCGCTCGCCGACATCGGTGAAAAGGTGCAGAAGCTGACGATGGAAATCGGCATGAAGGCAATGCAGAACCCGGACGAAGTCGGCGCTGCCGCCGTGCCGTACCTGCGCACTGTCGGCCATCTGGTGTTCTCGTACTTCTGGGCGCGCATGGCGCGTCTCGCCCTCGATAAGGAAGCATCGGGCGACCCGTTCTACAAGTCGAAGCTCGCCACCGCCCGCTTCTACTTCGCGCGTCTGCTGCCCGAAACGGCATCGACGATCCGCGCCGCGCGCGCCGGTTCGAAGACGCTGATGGAAGTCGACGAATCGCTGTTCTGACGCGAGACCGGGCGGTGCGCGCCGCGCGCCGCGCCGCCCGAACGCAACGGTTCCTGGTACTCACTTCGCCGTGCAGCCCTCACATTCCGCGCTGCACGACACTATCCGGAGACATCCCGTGAGCAATTTCCTGATTCGCAAGGTCGCCGTGCTGGGCGCCGGCGTGATGGGCGCGCAGATCGCCGCGCACCTCGTCAACGCGCGCGTGCCGGTGCTGCTGTTCGACCTGCCGGCCAAGGAAGGCCCGAAAAACGCGATCGCGCTGAAGGCGATCGAGAACCTGAAGAAGCTGTCGCCCGCGCCGTTCGGCGTGAAGGACGATGCGAAGTACCTCGAAGCGGCGAACTACGAAGACGACATCGCGAAGCTCGCCGAATGCGACGTCGTGATCGAGGCGATCGCCGAGCGGATGGACTGGAAGCACGACCTGTACAAGAAGGTCGCGCCGCACATCGCTTCGCACGCGATCTTCGCGACCAACACGTCGGGGCTGTCGATCACGAAGCTGTCCGAAGGATTCTCGGACGAGCTGAAGTCGCGCTTCTGCGGCGTGCACTTCTTCAACCCGCCGCGCTACATGCACCTCGTCGAGCTGATCCCGACCGCGCATACGCGTGCCGAAATCCTCGACCAGCTTGAAACCTTCCTGACGAGCGTCGTCGGCAAGGGCGTCGTGCGCGCGAAGGACACGCCGAACTTCATCGCGAACCGCGTCGGCATCTTCTCGATCCTCGCGGTGATCACCGAGGCCGCGAAGTTCGGCCTGCGCTTCGACGAAGTCGACGACCTGACGGGCAGCCGCCTCGGCCGCGCGAAGTCGGCGACGTTCCGCACCGCGGACGTGGTCGGCCTCGACACGATGGCGCACGTGATCAAGACGATGCAGGACAACCTCGCCGACGATCCGTTCTTCCCGGTCTACCAGACGCCCGCCGTGCTGGCCGAACTGGTGAAGCAGGGCGCGCTCGGCCAGAAGACGGGCGGCGGGTTCTACAAGAAGGAAGGCAAGGCGATCAAGGTGCTCGACGCGAAGACGGGCGCCTACGTCGATTCCGGTGCGAAGGCGGACGAAACGGTCGGTCGCATCCTGAAGCGCCCGCCGGCAGAACGCCTGAAGCTGCTGCGCGAGACGGATCATCCGCACGCGCAGTTCCTGTGGTCGATTTTCCGCGACGTGTTCCACTACATCGGCGTGCATCTGGAGTCGATCGCCGACAACGCGCGCGACGTGGACCTCGCGATCCGCTGGGGTTTCGGCTGGAACGAAGGCCCGTTCGAAGGCTGGCAGGCCGCCGGCTGGAAGCAGGTCGCCGAGTGGGTGCAGGAAGACATCGCGGCCGGCAAGGCGCTCGCGAACGTGCCGCTGCCGTCGTGGGTGCTCGAAGGCCCGGTCGCCGAGAAGGGCGGCGTGCACACGGCCGAAGGCTCGTGGGCGCCGGCATCGAAGCGCTTCGTGCCGCGTTCGGACCTGGCCGTGTACGGCAAGCAGGTGTTCCGCGCGCCGCTCATCGGCGAAACCGGCGCCGATCCGAAGACGTACGGCAAGACGCTGTTCGAGACCGACGCGGTGCGTGCGTGGGTCGACGATCGTGCCGGTGAAGACGACGTCGTGATCGTGTCGTTCAAGTCGAAGATGAACACGATCGGACCGAGCGTGATCGACGGCCTCGTGCAGGCGATCGAACTCGCGGAGAAGGACTACAAGGGCGTGGTGATCTGGCAGCCGACGTCGCTGAAGCTCGGCACGCCGGGCGGCCCGTTCTCGGCCGGCGCGAACCTCGAAGAGGCGATGCCCGCGTTCATGATGGGCGGCGCGAAGGGCATCGAGCCGTTCGTGAAGAAGTTCCAGGAAGGCATGCTGCGCGTGAAGTACGCGAACGTGCCGGTCGTCGCGGCCGTGTCGGGCATCGCGCTCGGCGGCGGATGCGAGCTGATGCTGCACAGCGCGAAGCGTGTCGTGCACGTCGAGAGCTACATCGGTCTCGTCGAAGTGGGCGTCGGCCTCGTGCCGGCCGGCGGCGGCCTGAAGGAAGCGGCGCTGCGTGCGGCGGACGCCGCGACGGCCGCGAACGCGACCACCGACATCCTGAAGTTCGTCACGAAGTCGTTCGAGAACGCGGCGATGGCGAAGGTGTCGGCGTCCGCGCACGACGCACGTGCGATGGGCTACGTGAAGCCGTCCGACACGATCGTCTTCAACGTGTTCGAACTGCTCGACACCGCGAAGAAGGAAGCGCGTGCGCTGGCCGATACCGGCTACCGCGCGCCGCTGCGCGCGAAGGACGTGCCGGTCGCGGGCCGCTCGGCGATCGCGACGATCAAGGCATCGCTCGTCAACATGCGTGACGGCCGCTTCATCAGCGACCACGACTACCTGATCGCGAGCCGCATCGCCGAAGCCGTGTGCGGCGGCGACGTCGAAGCCGGCAGCCTCGTCGACGAAGAATGGCTGCTGGCGCTGGAGCGCCGCGCGTTCGTCGAGCTGCTCGGCACGCAGAAGACGCAGGAACGGATCATGGGCATGTTGCAGACCGGCAAGCCGGTGCGTAACTGAGCGAGCAGACAAGGAGTCTGAAATGAGCAAACAATTGCAAGACGCATACATCGTCGCCGCCAGCCGCACCCCGATCGGCAAGGCCCCGCGCGGTGTCTTCAAGAACACGCGCCCCGACGAGCTGCTGGTTCACGCGATCAAGTCGGCGGTCGCGCAGGTGCCGGGTCTCGACACGAAGGTGATCGAGGACGCGATCATCGGCTGCGCGATTCCGGAAGCCGAGCAGGGCCTGAACGTCGCGCGCATGGGCGCGCTGCTCGCGGGCCTGCCGCAGACGGTCGGCGGCGTGACGGTCAACCGTTTCTGCGCGTCGGGCATCACCGCGCTCGCGATGGCGGCCGACCGCATCCGCGTCGGCGAATCGGACGCGATCCTCGCGGGCGGCTGCGAATCGATGAGCATGGTGCCGATGATGGGCAACAAGCCGTCGATGTCGCCGCACATCTTCGATCGCAGCGAAGACTTCGGCATTGCGTACGGGATGGGGCTGACGGCCGAGCGCGTCGCCGAGCAGTGGAAGGTGAGCCGCGACGACCAGGACGCGTTCTCGGTCGAATCGCACCGCAAGGCGCTCGCCGCGCAGCAGGCCGGCGAATTCGGCGACGAAATCGCTGCGTACACGATCACCGAGCGTTTCCCGAACCTCGCGACCGGCGAAGTCGACGTGAAGACGCGCGAGATCAAGCTCGACGAAGGTCCGCGCGCGGATACGTCGCTCGAAGGCCTCGCGAAGCTGCGCACGGTGTTCGCGAACAAGGGCTCGGTCACGGCCGGCAACAGCTCGCAGACGTCCGACGGCGCGGGCGCGCTGCTCGTCGTGTCGGAGAAGGTGCTGAAGGAATTCAACCTGACGCCGCTCGCGCGCTTCGTGAGCTTCGCGGTGCGCGGCGTGCCGCCGGAAATCATGGGGATCGGCCCGAAGGAAGCGATTCCGGCCGCGCTGAAGGCCGCCGGCCTGAAGCAGGACGATCTGGACTGGATCGAGCTGAACGAAGCGTTCGCCGCACAATCGCTGGCGGTGATGCGCGATCTCGGCCTCGATCCGTCCAAGGTCAACCCGATGGGCGGCGCGATCGCACTGGGCCACCCGCTCGGCGCGACCGGTGCGATCCGCGCGGCGACCGTCGTGCACGGCCTGCGCCGCCGCAACCTGAAGTACGGGATGGTCACGATGTGCGTCGGCACCGGCATGGGCGCCGCGGGCATCATCGAACGCCTGTAAGCGGGACGCGACGAAAAGCGACGACGGTGCGCGGGCCACGAGCTCGCGCACCGTTTTTTCATTCCGGTAGAGACAGTCAAAGGAGACGGTTGTGGCCGACATTCAAGTGGAACGCGCCGACGGCGTGATGACGATCACGATCGCGCGCCCGGCGAGGAAGAATGCGCTGACGGCGGCGATGTACCAGACGATGGCCGATGCGCTCGCCGACGCGCAGGAAGACAAGGCGACGCGCGTGATCCTGCTGCGCGGCAGCGACGGCAATTTCAGCTCGGGCAACGATCTCGAGGATTTCCTGAAGTCGCCGCCGCAGGACGACACCGCATCGGTCTTCCAGTTTCTGGCGCGGATCAGCAGCGCGAGCAAGCCGGTCGTGGCGGCGGTGCCCGGCATTGCGGTGGGCGTCGGCGTGACGATGCTGCTGCACTGCGATCTGGTCTATGCGGCCGACACCGCGACGTTCTCGCTGCCGTTCGTGCAGCTCGGGCTGTGCCCGGAAGCCGCGTCGAGCGCACTGCTGCCGCGGCTGGCAGGTCATCAGGTCGCCGCCGAGAAGCTGCTGCTGGGCGAGGCGTTCGACGCGCTGGAAGCGCACCGGATCGGCATCGTCAACCGCGTGCTGCCGGCGGCCGAGCTCGACGCGTTCGCGGCGAAGCAGGCGGCGAAGCTGGCGGCGCTGCCGGCGGCATCGCTGCGTGTGACGAAGGCGCTGCTCAAGGATACGGGCGGCGTGGCGACGCCCGCGCGGATGGCCGAGGAAGCGCGCCACTTCTCGGCGATGCTGCGCGCGCCCGAAGCGCGCGAGGCGATGACGGCGTTCTTCGAGAAGCGCAAGCCGGATTTCCGTCAGTTCGACTGACGGCGCAGGCCGCGCCGGCGATGGATTGCCGGTGCGCGGGCCCGATCGCGATCAGGCCGTGCCGTAGTCGACGTGGCCGGTTTCGCGGCAGAAGCTGACGAGCCGCAAGCCGGCCGCCTTCGCGATTTCGATCGCGAGCGACGACGGCGCGGAAATGGTCGCGACCAGCGGGATGCCGACCCGCGCGGCCTTGCGCACGAGCTCGTAGCTCGCGCGGCTCGACAGGAACACGAAGCCGTCGGTGGTATCGGCGCGCGACAGCACGAGCGAGCCGATCAGCTTGTCGAGCGCGTTGTGGCGCCCGACGTCCTCGAATGCCGTGCGGATCGCGCCTGTTGCATCGCACCACGCGGCCGCATGCAGCCCGCCGGTCAGTTTCGTGAGCGCCTGATGCGCCGGCAGCGCATGCGCGGCGCGCGCCAGCGCGTCGGGTGCGAGGCGCGCGAGAAAACCGGTGTCGGGCACGCGTTCGGGCGCGAGGTCGAGCAGGTCGATGCTTTCGATGCCGCAGACGCCGCAGCCCGTGCGCCCCGCGAGCGCGCGGCGCCGGTCCTTCAGCGCGGCGAACGCCTGCTGGACGACTTCCAGATGGACTTCCGCATGCGGCAGCGGCGCGTCGGCGTGCAGGATCACCTCGATGTCCTTGATGTCGCTGCCGCGCGCGACGATCCCTTCCGAGATCGCGAAGCCGACCGCGAACGCTTCGAGGTCGCATGGCGTGCACATCATCACCGCATGCGAGATGCCGTTGAAGACGAGTGCGACCGGCCATTCCTGGCCGACGAAGTCGTGCGCGGTTTCGACCGCGCCGCCGCGCGTGCGGCTCACGGGCAGCTCGATCGCGCCGCGCGGTTCATCTGATTGGGTCGGATTCACGAGCACTCCGTTGATTCGAGGTACGGCCGGCGACGATCGTGCCGCCGCCCGCGCGCAGAGGTTCTAAAATACCCCAGGCAAGCCGGCCGCGCCGGCATCCGCCACGTCAGGTAACGACCATGGGACTCAGCGACGCTCCGTTGCTCTTCAACTTCGAACACGATTCGTCGGAAAACTTCACGTACATCCCGATGATCGTGCGTTTCAATCTCGATCGCTTCGGCCTGCGGATTTCGCTCGAACAGTGGCAACTGCTGCCGCTCGAGGACCGCAAGCTGCTCGCGCGCTTTCCGGCCGACGACGACACCGCGATCGAGCCCAACTTCGATCACGCGCTGTTCGAAATGCTGCGCACGCACGCCGATCTGGAGCCTTCATGGTTCCAGCCCGACGAGCAGCCGGCCTGGCGCGCCGTCGACACGGTGCCGGAGTCGCTGGTGCAGCAGAGCGCGCTGGCCGGGCTGCCGGCGCCCGCGCTCGCGCAGTGGCAGCGGCTCGCGCCGTTCCAGCGCTACGTGCTGGTCAAGCTGTCGCGCAAACCGACGCTGAATCACGATTTCGTGCCCGCGATGCGGGAATTCGGGCTGACGGCCACGCACTGACGGCCGCATGCCGCGCCGCGGCCCGGCGCTTGCCCGCCGTCAGAGCGGCGGCAGTTGCCGCGGCTTGCGGTCCGGGCCGGTCGCGACGTAGGTGAGCGTCGCTTCGGTGACTTTCACGACTTCGCCCATCAGGCGCATGCGCTGCGCGTACACCTCGACGTCGACCGTGATCGACGTGTTGCCGGTGCGCATGATGGTGGCGTAGAAGCTCAGCAGATCGCCGACGAATACCGGCTGCTTGAATACGAACGAATTGACCGCGACCGTCGCGACGCGGCCGTTCGCGCGCTGGCTCGCGGGAATCGAGCCGGCGATGTCGACCTGCGACATGATCCAGCCGCCGAACACGTCGCCGTGAACGTTCGCGTCGTGCGGTTGCGGGACGACGCGCAGCGCGGGCTGCTTCTGCGGGAGTTCGAGGGTCGAATCGGTCATGGCGGGGCTTTCATCCTGTAATAAACGAGCCGCCGCGCGCAGGCTGGCCGGCGAGTCCGCCGGCAGCGGCGCGAAGCGGCTTCTGCGACAATACAACGTTCGCAAATTGTACGAGAAAGCGCGCGAGCCGGCCGCCGATACACGCGCCCGGCATCGCCGCAGGACCTTTCCCCATGCGCCGATTTCCCGCTTCCGGCGAGCCCGCGCCGGCTTCGACCGGGCCTCGCAACGACTGGCAGACCATCCGGTCGCTGCTGCCGTACCTGACCACCTACAAATGGCGCGTCGCGCTCGCGCTCGGCTGCCTGATCGGCGCGAAGGTCGCGAACCTCGGCGTGCCGGTCGTGATGAAGCGCATCGTCGATCACCTGTCCGCCGTGCAGCAGCTCACCGCGCTCGGCCGCGCCGAGCAGTCGGCCGGGATCGTGCTCGCGGGCGGCGTCGGGCTGCTGGTCGTCGCGTATGCGCTCGTGCGGCTGTCGACGTCGCTCTTTACCGAATTGCGCGAAATCCTGTTCTCGAAGGTCACCGAGAGCGCGGTGCGCCAGCTCGCGCTGCAGGTGTTCCGGCATCTGCACGGGCTGTCGCTGCGCTTCCATCTCGAGCGGCAGACGGGCGGCATGTCGCGCGACATCGAGCGCGGCACGCGCGGCATCCAGCAACTGATTTCGTACTCGCTGTACAGCATCCTGCCGACGCTCGTCGAGGTCGGGCTCGTGCTCGGCTTCTTCGTGGTCAAGTACGAGGCCTACTACGCGTACGTGACGTTCGCGGCGCTGGTCACGTACATCGTGTTCACCGTGAAGGTCACCAACTGGCGCACGCACTTCCGCCGCACGATGAACGAGCTCGATTCGCGCGCGAATTCGCGCGCGATCGACTCGCTGATCAACTACGAGACGGTGAAGTACTTCGGCAACGAGGCGTGGGAGGCGCAGCGCTACGACGAGAACCTGAAGCGCTACCGGAAGGCCGCGATCCGCTCGCAGAACTCGCTGTCGGTGCTGAACTTCGGCCAGCAGGCGATCATCGGCACGGGGCTCGTGTTCATCCTGTGGCGCGCGACGCAGGGCGTGCTCGCGGGCAAGCTGACGCTCGGCGATCTCGTGCTGATCAACACGTTCATGCTGCAGCTCTACATTCCGCTGAACTTCCTCGGCGTCGTCTATCGCGAGCTGAAGCAGAGCCTGACCGACATGGACCGGATGTTCGGGCTGCTGTCGGCGCCGAAGGAAGTGGCCGACCGGCCCGATGCGCCGCCGCTCGCGGTGGCCGGCGCGCAGGTGCGCTTCGAGCACGTGAACTTCGCGTACGAGCCGTCGCGGCAGATCCTGCACGACGTGACGTTTACGATCGATGCCGGCACGACGACCGCGGTGGTCGGTCACAGCGGTTCGGGGAAATCGACGCTGTCGCGGCTGCTGTTCCGCTTCTACGATCTCGACCGGCAGGCGGGCGGCGCGATCCGGATCGACGGGCAGGACATTCGCGACGTCACGCAGGAATCGCTGCGCGCGTCGATCGGGATCGTGCCGCAGGACACCGTGCTGTTCAACGACTCGATCTACCACAACATCGCGTACGGCCGGCCGACGGCGACCCGCGACGAGGTGGTCGCGGCCGCGCGCGCCGCGCACATCCACGATTTCATCGAAGGGTTGCCGAAGGGCTATGACACGCCGGTGGGCGAGCGCGGGCTGAAGCTGTCGGGCGGCGAGAAGCAGCGCGTCGCGATCGCGCGCACGCTGCTGAAGGATCCGCCGGTGCTGCTGTTCGACGAAGCGACGTCGGCGCTCGATTCCCGCTCGGAACGCGCGATCCAGCACGAGCTGGATCAGATCGCGCGGCATCGCACGACGCTCGTGATCGCGCACCGGCTGTCGACGGTCGTGCATGCGCAGCAGATCCTCGTGATGGACCACGGGCGGATCGTCGAGCGCGGCACGCACGACGAACTCGTGCGCGCGGACGGGCTGTATGCGCAGATGTGGGCGCTGCAGCAGCAGCGCGCGGCGGCGGGCGGGGAAGAGGCCGAGGCCGCGTGAGCGCGGGCGTCGCGCAACGCGGCGCGCGGCGGGAGCGGATGGTTGCCCGTCCGTTCGGCAGCCCGCTCGGCGACGGGCGGCGTGGTGGGGTCACCGTCGGGTGAACCGGCGGACGTTCGCGGCACGTGATCCCGGCTCGGCCGGGCATTCATCGGCCGTCAGGCCATCGGCGCACCGCGCCGGCCACCCGACGAACCGGCGCTCGGCCGCGCAACGATCAGCCCGCGGCGGCGCGCAGCCGTGCGTCGAGTTCGCCGAGCTGCGCGGGCGTACCGACGTTCTCCCAGATCCCTTCGTACAGTTCGCCGCTCGCGCGGCCGGCTTCGATCGCCGCGCGATAGTACGGCGTCAGCGCGCGCCGCGTGCCGGGCGCGAGGTCGCGGAACATCCGCGTGTCGTACAGGCCGATGTTGCCGAACGTGAAGCGCGCGGCGCCGTCGAGCGCGAGACGGCCGTCGTCGCCGAGCGCGAAGTCGCCGGCCGGATGGAACGGCGGGTTCGGCACCATCACGAGGTGCATCGCCGGCGTGTCGAGCCCGGCCATCCGGGCGGCGCGCGGCGCGAGCGTCCGGTAGTCGAACGCGCAGTACACGTCGCCGCTGACCGCCGCGAACACCGTCGGCTGCCCGTCGCGCTCGATGAGCGGCAGCGCCTGCGCGATGCCGCCGGCGGTTTCCAGCGCGTCGCCCTCGGCCGAATACGCGAGTCGCACGCCCCAGCGCGTACCGTCGCCGAGCGCGGCCTCGATCTGCTCGCCGAGCCACGCGTGGTTGATCACGATCGTGTCGATGCCCGCGCGCGCGAGCGCCTCGATCTGCCACACGATCAGCGGCTTGCCGCCGGCTTCGAGCAGCGGCTTCGGGCAGGTGTCGGTCAGCGGACGCATCCGTTCGCCGCGTCCGGCGGCGAAGATCATCGCCGTGGTCAGGGGTGTGCTCATGGTCGACTGGGTGCGAGGACGGTCAGAACGTATAGCCGACGTCGGCCGGCGCGTTGCCCTCGAGCTCGTCGAGCAGCTTCGCGAACGGTACGAGCGGGCGATAGCGCAGCGCGACCTTGCGTGCATACGCGAGGAAGCGCGGCAGGTCGTTCAGGTAGTGAGGCTTGCCGTCGCGGTAGTTGATGCGCGCGAACAGCCCGAGGATCTTGATGTGGCGCTGCAGTCCCATCCATTCGAGCTGGCGGTAGAACTCGCCGAAATCCGGGTCGACCGGCAGGCCGGCCTTCTTCGCCTTTTCCCAGTAGTACGCGAAGCAGTCGAGCTCGAACTCTTCGTCCCAGCTGATGAATGCGTCGCGCAGCAGCGACACGACGTCGTACGTCAGCGGCCCGTAGACGGCGTCCTGGAAGTCGAGCACGCCCGGGTTCGGCTCGCAGACCATCAGGTTGCGCGGCATGAAATCGCGCAGCATGAAGCCTTGCGGCTGCGCGTGCGCGCTCGCGACCAGCAGCGCGAACGTGCGGTCGAGCGTGCCGCGCATCGCGTCGGTGACGGGCTTGCCGAGATGGCGGCCGACGAACCATTCGGGTAGCAGCTCCATTTCGCGGCGCAGGAACGCCTCGTCGAACGGCGGCAGCACGTCGGGCTTCGACGTGAGCTGGAAGCGGATCAGCGCGTCGAGCGCCGCGCGCATCAGCGGGCGGGCCGCGACCGGATCGGCCGGATCGAGCACCGAGATGTAGGACGTGCGGCCGAGGTCGGTCACGAGCATGAAGCCCGCGTCGAAATCGTGGGCCAGCACGTCCGGCACGTGGTCGCCGGCCGCGGCGAGCAGCTGCGCGACCTGGACGAACTCGCGGCACTTCTCGGGCGGCGGCGCATCGACCGCGATCAGCGTGCCGCCGGGGCTCGTGGCCGACGCGACCCGGAAATAGCGGCGGAAACTGGCGTCCGACGACGCGGGCGCGAGGGTCGACAGATCGAGGGCGTAGCGCTCGGCGAGCGGGTTCAGCCACGCGGTGAGCGCGTCGAGGCGGGCGTCGGGCTGGGATGCGGCGGATGGGGGCGTCATGAAACTCGGCGGAGGGGGGAACGTCTTGCCATATAATACCCCACGACTTTTTTGACGCGCCCCGCGTCAGCTTCCGCCGTGCAGGCCCGCCGCCTGTCGCGCCGTCCGCCCGATCGCCTCCCCGGTTTGCGAAGAGCCGCAGTCGCGGCTCGACGGCGCGGCCCGCCGCGCGCGAAGGTGCCGTGCAGGCGCGGTTGACAAGGGGCGATTCGCCAAACGATAGATGCCGCCCAAACCGCTATTCCCGAATGTTTTCCCCGGTGACGGGGCGCCGCGCAAACGGCGGCTCGCGCTCGCGCTCCTGGCCGTGCCCGGCCTCGTGCCGGCCGTGTCGTACGCGCAGCTGTCGGGCGCGGCTGCGCAGCCGCAGCCGCTCGACTCGCCGTGGGATCTGCGTCTCGCGCCCCAGCTCGAGGATCATCCGCTGAAGGACGGTGCGAAGCCGGCCGCCTTCGTGATCGCCGACCATACGAGCGGCACCGCCGAGCAGGATCTCGCCGCGAAGGGTTCGGCCGAGCTGCGGCGCGGCGACGCCGTCGTGAAGGCCGACGCGATCCACTACGATCAGGATACCGACATGGCCGATGCGTACGGCCAGGTCAAGGTGGTCAATGGCGGCACGTCGTTCGCCGGCCCCGAGGCGCACCTGAAGATCGAGGCGAACCAGGGCTTCATGACCGCGCCGAAGTATCACTTCAACGTGACGGGCGGGTCGGGCAGCGCGGAGCGTGTCGACATGGTCGACAACGAGCGCTCGGTGTTCGTCAACGGCACGTACACCGCGTGCCAGTGCTCGACGAACCCCGCGTGGTACATCAAGGGCAGCCGCTTCGACTTCGATACGGGCGCCGACGAGGGCACCGCGCGCAACGGCGTGCTGTTCTTCCAGGGCGTGCCGATCTTCGCGAGCCCGTGGATGACGTTCCCGCTGTCGGGCGAGCGGCGCAGCGGCCTGCTGCCGCCGACGTTCTCGGTGAACTCGAACAACGGCTTCGAGCTGTCGCTGCCGTACTACTTCAACATCGCGCCGAACCGCGACCTGACGCTCACGCCGCGCATCATCTCGCGGCGCGGCGTGATGACCGAAGCGACGTTCCGCTATCTGTCGCCGTCGTATTCGGGCACGTTTACGGCCAATTACCTGCCGGATGACCGGCTCGCGCATCGCAACCGCTACGCGATCTACTGGCAGCACCAGCAGAACTTCGGCGGCGGCTTCGGCGGCTACGTCTACTTCAACAAGGTCTCGGACAACACGTATCCGGAAGACCTCGGGTCGGCGAACCAGTTCATCAACGGCACGCAGACGCTGTACCAGCAGGAGGCCGGCCTCACGTACAACAACGGCCCGTGGTCGGTGCTCGCGCGCTACCAGCACTGGCAGACGCTGCCGCCGTCGATCGCGCCGTACAGCCGCGAGCCGCAGTTGAACGTGAAGTACACGAAGTACAACGTCGGCGGCTTCGACTTCGGCGCGGAAGCCGATTATTCGCGGTTCCGCATCACGACCGCCGATGCGACCCAGGGCGACCGGATCGTCTTCAACCCGTACATCTCGTACGGCGTGTACGGCCCCGGCTACTTCGCGGTGCCGAAGGTCCAGTACCACCTGGCGTCGTACGACCTGAACTACCTGTCGTCCGCCACGCCGAACAGCCCGAAGCGCTTCACCGAGTCGATCCCGACCGTGAGCTTCGATTCGGGCCTGATCTTCGACCGTTCGGTGCGCCTGTTCGGCCAGGACTTCATCCAGACCCTCGAGCCGCGCCTGTACTACGTGTACACGCCGTATCGCGATCAGTCGAACGCACCGCTGTTCGACACCGCGGAATCGGACTTCGGCCTCGCGGAGATCTACCAGCCGAACACGTTCGTCGGTAACGACCGGATCGCCGATGCGAACCGGATCACGGCCGGGCTGACCTCGCGCTTCATCGATCCGCGCACCGGCGACGAGCGCGCGCGCTTCGTGATCGCGCAGCAGTACTACTTCGCCGATCAGCGCGTCACGCTGAACCCCGGGCAGAGCGCCGTGCTGGCGCGCCACTCGGACCTGATCGTCGGCGCCGCGCTGAAGCTCGGCTCGGGCTTCATGTCGGAAACGGCGTTCCAGTACAACCAGAACAACAACCAGCTCGTGAAGTCGAGCATCGGTTTCGGCTACAGCCCGGGCGAGCGCCGCGTGATCAACGTCGGCTACCGCTATACGCGCGTGAACACCACGCTCGACAACCAGCCGATCAACCAGTTCCTGGTGTCCGCGCAGTGGCCGCTCACGCGCCGCCTGTATGCGATCGGCCGGTTCAACTACGACTTCGCCGGGGATCGCGTGGTCGACGGTCTGGTCGGCTTACAATACGACGCGGATTGCTGGGCGCTCGGGGTCGGGGTGCAGCGGGCCGCGAACGGCATCAATTCGTCGGGACAGCAGAACTCGTCGACGCGCTTCATGATGCAGCTGACGCTCAAGGGCTTGTCGACCATCGACAACGGCCTCGTGTCCGCATTCCGCGCCGGGGTGCCGGGCTACACGCCGTTGCCGCCGCCGCCGCCGCCGATGTCCCGCTTCAGCAACTACGAGTAACGCCGGCATGTCTGCACCGGTCAGCACGATTTCAATGGAGTTTCAGTGGCAATGAAGAAAACCCTTCGTTTCGCGGCAGTCGTGTCCAGCCTCGCCGCGTCCGCCGCGCTGCTCGCCGCCGCGCCGGCCGCGGCGCAGGCACTCGGTTCGCAAGGTGCGCAGCTCGCCGACGAAGTCGTCGCCGTGGTCAACAACGACGTGATCACGGGCCGCGAACTCGACCAGCGCGCCGGCCTGATCGCACGCCGCCTGCAGCAGCAGAACGCACCGGTGCCGCCGGCCGACCAGTTGCGCGCGCAGGTGCTGAACCAGATGGTGCTCGAACGTATCCAGGTGCAGAAGGCCAAGGACGACGGAATCCGCATCGACGACGCGACCGTGCAGGCCACGCTGCAGCGTCTCGCGCAGGCGAACGGGATGACGCTCGACCAGTACCGCGCGCGCCTCGAGGCGCAGGGCGTGCCCTGGAGCATCTTCACGAGCGACGCGCGCACCGAGCTTATGCTGTCGAAGCTGCGCGAGCGCGAGGTCGACGGCAAGATCACGGTGTCGGACGCCGAGGTCGCGAACTACATCGCGAGCCAGCGCGGGCCGAACGCATCGCAGCAGCAGGACCTGCGCTTCCAGCACATCTTCATCAAGGCGCCCACCAACGCGCCGCAGGCCGACATCGAAGCCGCGCAGAAGAAGGCCGAAGCGCTGCTGCAGCAGGCGAAGTCGGGCGCCGATTTCGAGCGCCTCGCGAAGAACAACTCCGAAGCGAACGACGCGAAGAAGGGCGGCGATCTCGGTTTCAAGTCGCCGAGCGCGCTGCCGCCCGACGTCGTCGACGCCGCGTCGAAGCTGCGCCCGGGCCAGGTCAACCCGACGCTGATCCGCGTGCCGGACGGCTTCGAGATCGTGCGCCTCGTCGATCGCCGCCAGAGCCAGGGCGCGAGCGCCGCGGCGCCGAAGATCGTCCAGACGCACGTGCGCCACATCCTGCTGCGCGTCGGCGAAGGCAAGTCGGAAGGCCAGGCGCGTCAGCAACTGGCCGACATCCGCAAGCAGGTCGAGGCCGGCGGCGATTTCGCGAAATTCGCGCGCACCTACTCGCAGGACGGTTCCGCGTCGCAAGGCGGCGATCTCGGCTGGATCAGCCCGGGCGAGACCGTGCCGGAATTCGAGCGCGCGATGAACAACCTGCAGGACGGCCAGATCAGCCAGCCGATTCGTACCGAATACGGCTATCACCTGATCCAGGTGCTGAGCCGCCGCGAAGCGGAAGGGTCGGTGCAGCAGCAGATGGACATCGCCCGTCAGGCGATCGGCCAGCGTAAGGCCGAGCAGGCGTATGCCGACTGGCTGCGCGAGCTGCGCGATTCGTCGTACGTGCAGTACAAGATCGGCGGCGTCGGCCCGGCGAACTGAGCGAGCCTCGGATGAGCACGCGCGCGCTGCAGATCGCGATCACGACCGGCGAACCCGCGGGGGTCGGCCCGGAGCTGACCGTGCAGGCGCTGCGTGACGCCGCGCAGCGCTGGCCCGACGCGCATTTCACCGTGCTCGGCGATGCCGCGCTGCTCGACGCGCGGGCGGCCGCGGTCGGCGTCGATGCGGACACGCTGGCCGGCGGCCAGGTGTCGGTCGCGCATCACGCGCTGGCGGCGCCCGCGCAGGCGGGCAAGCTGGACGCGGCGAACGGCCGCTACGTGCTCGGGCTGCTCGACGCGGCGATCGACGGCGCGCTGGCCGGCCGGTACGACGCGATCGTCACCGCGCCGCTGCAGAAGAGCACGATCAACGATGCGGGCGTGCCGTTCACCGGTCATACCGAATACCTGGCAGAACGCACGCGTACGCCGCGCGTCGTGATGATGCTGGCCGGCACCGGCCACCGGCCGCTGCGCGTCGCGCTCGCGACCACGCACCTGCCGCTGAAGGACGTATCGGCCGCGCTGACGATCGACGGGCTCGTCGAGACGCTCGCGATCATCGACCGCGACCTGCGGCGCGATTTCGGTCTTGCCGCGCCGCGCATCCTCGTGACGGGCCTGAACCCGCACGCGGGCGAGAACGGTTATCTCGGTCGCGAGGAGATCGACGTGATCTCGCCGGCGCTGGCCCGCGCGAACGCGCAACACATCGACGCGCGCGGGCCCTATCCGGCCGACACGTTGTTCCAGCCGCGCCATCTGGCCGATGCCGATTGCGTGCTCGCGATGTTCCATGACCAGGGTCTGCCCGTGCTGAAGTACGCGACGTTCGGCGAGGGCATCAACGTGACGCTCGGGCTGCCGATCATCCGCACGTCGGTCGATCATGGCACGGCGCTCGATCTGGCCGGCACGGGCCGCGCGGATCCGGGCAGCATGATCGCCGCGCTCGATACGGCCGTCACGATGGCGCGCCATCGCCGCGCAGCCTGACGCTGCCGGTTTACCCCCTTCGTCGTATTTTTCGTTTTACTCAGTCGATGTCGAACAGCAGACAGCACCAAGGCCATTTCGCGCGCAAGCGCTTCGGGCAGAACTTCCTCGTCGATCACGGCGTGATCGACTCGATCGTCGCGACGATCGGCCCCGCGCGCGGCCAGCGGATGGTCGAGATCGGCCCCGGGCTCGGCGCGCTGACCGGGCCGCTGATCGAGCGGCTCGCGACGCCGGAGTCGCCGCTGCACGCGGTCGAGCTCGACCGCGACCTGATCGGGCGCCTGCAGCAACGCTTCGGCGCGCTGCTGGAGCTGCACGCGGGCGACGCGCTCGCGTTCGACTTCCGCTCGCTCGCGATGCCCGGCGACAAGCCGTCGCTGCGGATCGTCGGGAACCTGCCGTACAACATCTCCAGCCCGCTGCTGTTTCATCTGATGACATTCGCCGACGCGGTCATCGACCAGCATTTCATGCTGCAGAACGAAGTCGTCGAGCGGATGGTCGCGGAGCCGGGTACGAAGGCGTTTTCGCGACTGTCGGTGATGCTGCAGTACCGCTACGTGATGGAAAAGATGCTCGACGTGCCGCCGGAATCGTTCCAGCCGCCGCCGAAGGTCGATTCGGCGATCGTCCGGATGATTCCGTACGAGCCGCACGAACTCCCGGACGTCGATCCGGTGCTGCTCGGCGAAATCGTCACGGCCGCGTTTTCGCAGCGCCGCAAGATGCTGCGCAATACGCTTGGCGACTACCGCGAGACGATCGATTTCGATGCGCTCGGTTTCGATCTCGCGCGCCGTGCGGAGGATGTAAGCGTGGCCGAATATGTCGGCGTGGCGCAGGCGCTGGCGGCGGCGCGTCGTTAACGCCGTTCCCATCGCCCCCGCTTCATTGCTTCTTCCAACATCCCCAATGTGAGCGATCGCCCTCCTAGCGATTCTCGCGCCTTCGCGCTGAACGGCGACTTCAACGCAGCCAGCACTACGTCACGCCTTCGCATACTCGCGGATGGCACGTAGTAGGCGATATTGAAGTCGCTGAGGTCGACGTGAAATCGTTCGCCCCACATCTGGATGACGTTGACGATTTTGGGTGGTTCCCAATCGAGATCGTGATACAGATCCATATCGCGAGTTAATTCATCGTCCAGCCCGAATACTCCGGCGGCGCGGACTTCCCGTATGAATTGCTGAAGTTGGGGCCACGCATCGTCCATTACAGTCGATCCTCACGTTTTACTCGTCGGTTGTATTCCATAACCGATTTATACCCGATTATTGCAACGTCGACGGCAGTAATCGCCCAGCCGACTCCCGGAATCGCTCGGCCGACGAATACACCAATATGGTTCGTCAACTTCACTCGTAATCGCGCTACACTGGTCCATGAAGTAAACGTCGGTAAGATCCGATATTTTATCTCATAGGGCAATAGTGAGCGAGAGACCTTCGACGCAACCGAGGTTCCCTTTACTGCGCCAGCGAATTTGCCTCGTGTTGAGAGAAGCCGTGAGCCCGCAAGTATCATTGCAACACCTGCTGCATCACTAACTCCCAACTCATCCATGGTTTTATCGACTGCGATCAAAAAGAATAGTTCTGCAGGTGTGAGGTTGTTGTGTATCCCATATGTATATGTGTTTTGCATGGCGGCATGAAAATGAAATGAGATTGCAATAATAATGTATTGTTTTTGAGTATGGCAATCTAATTTATTTTGAGATATTTAAATATCTCGATATTGGCGGATTTATCTGAATAACATCGCTGATGCGATATGTTTTTCTCCGCGTCGGTGCCGCGGATTTCGCATTAATCCTCGTATTTTTCTTATTTCCCGCGCAAGCCGATAGTTGTCGCGTCACCCATGCGGCCAAAAGGCTGCCACGTCTCGCGGAGGCCCGCGGCCAGCGGATTTTCGGCGACTCCGGTAGAATTTCCGGTTCTGGAAAGTCCCCACAGGAGTACAACACATGCGTTTGCTGCATACGATGCTGCGAGTCGGCGATCTCGACCGCTCGATCAAGTTCTACACCGAATTGCTCGGCATGAAGCTGTTGCGTCGCGAGGATTATCCGGAAGGGAAGTTCACGCTCGCGTTCGTCGGCTACGAAGACGAGAGCACGGGCACCGTGATCGAGCTGACCCACAACTGGGAAACGCCGTCCTACGATCTCGGCAACGGCTTCGGCCATCTGGCCGTGGCGGTCGACGATGCGTACGCGGCCTGCGAGAAGATCAAGGCGCAAGGCGGCAAGGTCACGCGCGAGGCAGGCCCGATGAAGCACGGCACGACCGTGATCGCGTTCGTCGAGGATCCGGACGGCTACAAGATCGAGTTCATCCAGAAGAAGTAAGCGCCGGATGAACCGGGCTGCGGCGTGCGGCGTGCGCCGCGGCAGCGAAAAAGGGCGGTGCGAGTGACCTCGCATCGCCCTTTTTCGTTGATGGCGGAGCCGTGCGCGTCAAAGCGACGGCAGCAGCTCGGGCGGGTGATGCTTGAGCGTGTGCCGCGCTTCGCGGAACTCGGGGAAGATCGATTCGACGGTCTGCCAGAAGGCCGGGCTGTGGTTCATCTCGCGCAGGTGCGACAGCTCGTGCGCGACGACGTAGTCGATGATCGACATCGGGAAATGGATCAGCCGCCAGTTCAGGCGGATCTTGCCGTCGCTCGAACAACTGCCCCAGCGCGTCGCGGCCGACGACAGCGCATACATCGAATACGTGACGCCGAGCTTTTCCGCATAGACGACGAGGCGTTCGCCGAAGATGCGTTTCGCTTCGCCCTGCAGCCAGCCCTGCACGCGATCCTTGATCTGCTGCATGTCGGCCTGCACGGGCAGCGGCAGCGACAACCGCAGCGCATCGGCGTCGAAGGCGACGGCGCCCGCGCCGAGTGCGATCGTCACCGTCTTGCCGAGATACGGCAGCTGCGCGCCGTCGCGCCAGTCGATCTGCGGCAGCGCGCGCTGCTCGGTGCGCGTCTTCCACTCCGCGAGCTTCGCGAAGATCCAGCGTTGTTTCTCGGCGATCGCCGCTTCGATGTCGGCGAGCGTGACCCAGCGCGGTGCGGTGATGGACAGCCCGCTGCCGTCGATCGTGAAGCCGATCGTGCGGCGCGCCGAGCGCTTCAGCCGGTATTCGAGCACGCGGCTGTCGAGCGCGAACGTGCGCACGCGGGAGCGATCGGGCGCCGGGCCCGGGTCGAGCGGCGCGGCGGGGAGGGCGTCGGGCGGCGCCGGCGGGGCGGCAGGCGCCGACGGCGCGGCGGCCGGCCCGTCGAAGAGCGGCAGATCCATCTGGCGATGATCGAGGGCCACGACGGCAGGCCGTGGCCGCGGACGCTGTTTCATCAGTTCGCTTCTTTTTGTCGTACGCAACGGCTGCAATCCGGGGCGTCAGGCGCGTGCGGCATCGCGGGTGCCGGCGTTGCCCGTCTGACGATACGCATCGGGATCGATGCGGCGCATTTCCGCTTCGATCCATGCTTCGACCTGCGAGTTCAATGCATCGGGTGTCAGCCCTTCGCTCGCGATCGGCTTGCCGATCGACACCGTGACGACGCCCGGGAATTTCGTGAACGAGTTGCGCGGCCACACACGACCTGCATTGTGCGCGATCGGCACGACCGGCGTGCCGGTTTCGATCGCGAAGCGCGCGCCACCCGTCTTGTACTTGCCCTGCTTGCCGACCGGCGTGCGCGTGCCTTCGGGGAACATGATCATCCATGCGCCTTCCGACAGGCGCTTCTTGCCCTGGCGGATCACCGAATTGAACGCGTTCTTGCCTTCCTTGCGGTTGATGTTGACCATGTGCAGCAGCCCGAGCGCCCAGCCGAAGAACGGCACGTACAGCAGCTCGCGCTTGAACACGTAGCACAGCGGCTTCGGCATCAGCGCCGGAAACGCGAGCGTCTCCCACGCGGACTGGTGCTTCGACAGCAGCACGGCCGGGCCATCGGGCAGGTTCTCCATCCCTTCGATCCGGTAACGGATGCCGTTCAGCCAGCGCACGACCCACAGCGTCGACTTGCACCAGCCGGCCGCCATCCAGTAGCGCGCGTCGGGGCGCATGAACGGGAACGCGATGAAGCACGCGGTGGCGTACGGCACCGTGTACACGATGAAGTAGATCAGCAGCAGCAGGGAGCGGACGAAGCGCATCGGCGTGAGTCTGGTGTTGGGGAGGATGCGCGCGGCAGCCGCATCACTCGTGTTCGTGTGAAAGAAAGTCGAGCGCGAACGCGCGCAGGTCGTCATGGACCTTCGTGCCATCCGGCAGATTGCCCGCGGCGAGCGTTTTCTTGCCCTTGCCGGTCAGCACGAGGTGCGGCTGGAAGCCGACCGCGACACCGGCCTGCAGGTCGCGCAGCGAATCGCCGACGACCGGCGTGTGATCGGGATCGATCTCGAAGCGCTCGGCGATCATCTGCATCATGCCGGGTTTCGGCTTGCGGCAGTCGCAGTGATCCTCCGCCGTGTGCGGGCAGAAGAACACCGCGTCGATGCGCGCGCCGACCGCGGCCGCCGCGCGATGCATTTTCAGGTGCATCTCGTTGAGCGCGGCCATGTCGAACAGCCCGCGACCGATGCCGGACTGGTTGGTCGAGACGACCACGCGATAGCCCGCGTGGTTGAGCCGGGCGATCGCCTCGAAGCTGCCGGGCAGCGCGATCCATTCGTCGGGCGTCTTGATGAACGCATCCGAATCGACGTTGATCACGCCGTCCCGGTCGAGGACGACGAGCTTTCGGTTGGGGCTGGTCGGCATCGTGCGGCCCTTATGCGGCGAGCTTCGAGATGTCGGCGACGCAGTTCATCTGCTGGTGCAGCGCGAACAGCAGCGCGAGACGGTTCGCGCGCAGCGCCGGATCTTCCGCGTTGACCATCACGTCGTTGAAGAACGTGTCGACCGGCGCGCGCAGCGCGGCGAGCGCCGACAGCGCGCCCGTGTACGCACGCGCCTCGAGCTGCGACTGCACGTGCGGCGTGACGGCCGCGAGCTGTTCGTGCAGCGCCTTCTCGGCCGCCTCGACGAGCAGCGTCGGCTGCACCGCGCCGTTCGCGCCGCCTTCCGATTTCTTCAGGATGTTCGAGATCCGCTTGTTCGCGGCCGCGAGCGCTTCCGCTTCCGCAAGGCGCGTGAATTCGCGCACCGCGTCCAGGCGCGCGACGAGATCGTCGATGCGCGTCGGGTTCAGGCTCAGCACCGCGTCGATTTCGCCGGCCGAATAGCCGCGCTCGCGCAGCAGCCCGCGCAGGCGATCCATGAAGAACGCGAAGATCGCGTCGGTGGATTCGGCGACGCCCGGCACGCCGTCAAAGCGAGCGTGGGCCGTGCGCAGCAGCGATACGAGATCGAGCGGCAGTTGCTTCTCGAGCAGCAGGCGCAGCACGCCGAGCGCGTGACGGCGCAGCGCGAACGGATCCTTCTCGCCGGTCGGCGCGAGGCCGATGCCCCAGATGCCGACGATCGTTTCGAGCTTGTCGGCGAGCGCGACGGCGGTCGACACCGGCGTGGTCGGCAGCGCGTCGCCGGAGAAGCGCGGCTGGTAGTGCTCGGCGCACGCGAGCGCGACGTCGTCGGCTTCGCCGTCGTGGCGCGCGTAGTACGTGCCCATCGTGCCCTGCAGCTCCGGGAACTCGCCGACCATGTCGGTCAGCAGGTCGGCCTTCGCGAGACGCGCGGCGCGCTTCGCGTGCGCGGTATCGGCGCCGATCGCCGGGGCGATCTCGCCGGCCAGCGCCTCGAGGCGCTCGACGCGCGCGAGCGCCGAGCCGAGCTTGTTGTGATAGACGACGTTCGCGAGTTGCGGCACGCGCTCGGCGAGCGGCTTCTTCTTGTCCTGCTCGAAGAAGAACTTCGCATCGGCGAGGCGCGGGCGCACGACGCGCTCGTTGCCTTCGATGATCTCGCCCGGCGTCTTCGTCTCGATGTTCGACACGATCAGGAAGCGCGAGCGCAGCTTGCCGGCGACGTCGGTCAGCGCGAAATACTTCTGGTTCGTCTGCATCGTGAGGATCAGGCATTCCTGCGGCACCTGCAGGAATTCGTCCTCGAAGCGGCACGGGTAGACGACCGGCCATTCGACCAGCGACGTGACTTCGTCGAGCAGCGATTCGGGCATCACGACCGTGTCGCCGTTCGCATGTTCGTTCAGTTGCGTGCGGATCGTTTCGCGGCGATCGGCGAAGTGGGCGATCACGCGGCCCTTGTCGCGCAGCGTGTCCGCGTATGCATGCGCATGCTGGATCGCGACGAGGCCGTCGGACAGGAAGCGGTGGCCGAGCGTCGTATCGCCGGCATCGACGCCGAACGCGGTGACGGGCACGACGCGGTCGTCGTGCAGCACCGTCAGGCGATGCACCGGGCGCACGAACTTCACGTCCGAGCCGTCCGGGCGCTGATACGTCATGAATTTCGGGATCGGCAGCTTCGCGAGCGCTTCGTCGAGCGCGGCCTGCAGGCCGTCGGCGAGCGTGGCGCCGGCCGCCGAGTAGTTGATGAAGAATGCTTCGGCCTTGCCGTCCTGCGCGCGCTCGAGATCGGCGATCGACGCGTTCGGGTGGCCGAGCGCCGCGAGCTTCTTCGCGAGCGGCGCCGTCGGCTTGCCTTCGGCGTCGAGCGCGACCGACACGGGCAGGACCTTTTCGCGGACCTGTTTGTCGGGTGCGACGGCGCGCACGTTCTGCACGACGACCGCGAGGCGGCGCGGCGTCGCGTAGCGCTCGAACACGAGTTCGCCTTCGATGAGGTCGCGCGCGGCGAGGCGTTGTGCGACACCTTCGGCGAATGCGTCGCCGAGGCGCGCGAGGGCCTTCGGCGGCAGCTCTTCGGTCAGCAGTTCGACGAGCAGGGGGGCGGGATGATTGTGCGTCATGGTTGGATTGAATCTCGTCTCGTCAGACCTGATCGATCTTGCGTTCGACCTTGAGCGGCGGCGCCCATGCCGGCTGCGCGGCGTCCTGGGCGTCGGTGGTGAGGCCCGGCACGCCCGGCGGGTTGCCGAGCATCGGGAAGCCGAGCTTCTCGCGCGAGTCGTAGTAAGCCTGCGCGACGAGACGCGACAGCGCGCGGATGCGGCCGATGTATGCCGCCCGCTCGGTGACCGAGATCGCGCCGCGCGCGTCGAGCAGGTTGAACGTGTGGCCGGCCTTCAGCACGAGCTCGTACGCGGGCAGCGCGAGCTGCGCGTCGATCATCTTCTTCGCTTCCGCTTCGTAGCTGTTGAAGAACGTGAACAGCAGGTCGACGTTCGCGTGCTCGAAGTTGTAGGTCGACTGCTCGACCTCGTTCTGGTGGTACACGTCGCCATACGACAGGCGGCGCAGCTCGGGGCCGTTCGGGCCTTGCTCTTCCCACTCGGTCCACACGAGGTCGTACACGTTCTCGACCTTCTGCAGGTACATCGCGAGGCGCTCGAGGCCGTACGTGATCTCGCCGAGCACCGGCTTGCATTCGAGGCCGCCGACTTCCTGGAAATACGTGAACTGCGTGACTTCCATCCCGTTCAGCCACACTTCCCAGCCGAGACCCCACGCGCCGAGCGTCGGGTTTTCCCAGTCGTCCTCGACGAAGCGCACGTCGTTCTGCTTCAGGTCGAAGCCGAGCGCCTCGAGCGAGCCGAGGTACAGGTCGAGGATGTTTTCCGGCGCCGGCTTGAGCACGACCTGGTACTGGTAGTAATGCTGCAGGCGGTTCGGGTTTTCGCCGTAGCGGCCGTCCTTCGGGCGGCGCGACGGCTGCACGTACGCGGCGCGCCACGGCTCGGGGCCGACCGCGCGCAGGAACGTGTGGACGTGCGACGTGCCCGCGCCGACTTCCATGTCGATGGGCTGGAGCAGGGCGCAACCCTGCTTGTCCCAGTAGGACTGCAGCGTCAGGATGATTTGCTGAAACGTAAGCATGAAGAGCCTTCGTGGCGCTGGCGCTCCGTTGCGGACGGCGCTCCGGGCGGGCCCGGAGGGTCGGCTCGCGCGGCGGCGCGGCTTGTTAGTGTGCTGAAACGCGTAATTTTACCGGATCGGCGACCGGATGCGGCCGGAAGGCGGATGCGGGCGCCGCCGGCCCGTTTCCGGCGGCCCGCGCACCCATGGCCCGCATGCGCCGCGCAGCCGCGTGCTGGGCCGCCGCGACGCGCATGTCGCGGCGCTTCGCGCGGGCGGTAAGATGCGCGTATTGCGGCGCGCGATGCGTGCCGCGTCACCGCTTGCCGACGCTTACTGCATGGACGAACCGACCGACATCCTGATTCCGCTGCTTCCGCCGTTCCTCGGGCTGCTCGGGCAGGCCGCCGACGCGCGGGCGCGCGGCGAGCACGCCGCACGCCAACAGTGGCTTGCCGCCGCCGCCCATCTGCATGCGGTCGATGCGCCGGCAATCGCGCAGCTCACGGCCACGCTCGTCGCGCGGCAGCGCACGGACGACGCGATTGCGCTCGCCGAATGCGCGGCGCGCGCGCAGCCGGGCGCGGCCACCCACTTCAACCACGGCTACGCGCTGCAGATGGCCGGCCGTCACGCGGAGGCGGTTGCGCCGTACCGCGCGGCGCTCGCGATCGATGCCGGCTGGCCGTCGCTGCGCAACAACCTCGCGATCGCGCTGCGCTTGTCGGGTGCGAGTCGCGCGGAGGAAATCGCGCTGCTCGACGCGGCCGTGAAGCACGATCCGCGGGACGTGCAGGCATGGATCAACCTCGTCGTCGCGCGGATCGCGACGCACGACCTCGACGGCGCGCTCGCGTGCGCCGCGCGGCTCGCGGACCTTGCGCCCGACAACGCGCTCGCGATGAACAACGTCGCGATGGCGATGAAGGAGGCGCAGCGCTGGGACGACGCCGAACGCCATGCGGCGCGTGCATGCGAGCTGGCGCCCGACGACGCGTCGTTCCGCTTCAATCTCGCGATCATCCAGCTCGTGCGCGGCAACTACGCGGCGGGCTGGCGCGGCCATGAGGCGCGCTGGGACGGCGCGGGCGAGCTGCGCGGCCGCCGGCCGGCGCTGCCGGGCCCGCGCTGGCAGGGCGAGCCGCTCGCCGGCAAGACGCTGCTGGTATGGGGCGAGCAGGGGCTCGGCGACGTGCTGCAGTTCTGCCGCTTCGTCGCGCCGCTCGCCGAACGCGTGCATCGCGAGGGCGGCCGGCTCGCGTGGAATACGTTTCCGGCGCTCGGCACGCTGATGCAGCGCAGCCTCGGCGCGCACGCGGACGTGTTCGGCGCGGGCGGCGGCGTCGATGCGCTGCCGGCATTCGATTACGAAGTGCCGCTGATCGGCCTGCCGCTGATGCTCGGCATGGAGGCGTCGACGCTCGCCGCGTCGGTGCCGTACCTGCGGGCCGAGCCGGCCGCATGCGACGCATGGCGCGCACGGCTCGCGGGCGACGGCCGGCTGAAGGTGGGGCTCGTGTGGACGGGCAGCGCGGGCCACCAGCGCAATCCGTTCCGGCGCGTCGGGCTCGAGCGCTACGCGAACGCGTTTCGCGGGATCGACGGCGTCACGTTTTATTCGCTGCAGCCGGGGGCGGACGCGGATGTCGCCGCCGCGCGTGCGGCTGGTTTCGCGATCGAAGACTACACGGACGAATTGAAGCGCTTCGACGATACGGCCGCATTCATCGGCGCGCTGGATCTCGTGATCACCGTGTGCACGTCGGTCGCGCATCTGGCCGGCGCGCTCGGCGCGCGCACCTGGGTGCTGCTCGACGTGAATCCGCACTGGCCATGGCTGCTCGATCGCCGGGACAGCCCGTGGTATCCGACCGCGACGTTGTACCGGCAGCCGACGTTCGGCGCATGGGCGCCGGTGATGGAGGAAGTGGGCCGCGACCTGCGGGCCCTCGCCGCGCAGCCGGAACCATCGGCTCGATCGGAGCGGCCGGCCCGGCACGCCTGAGCGGCCGGCCGGTTCGCGGTCACTGGCCGCCGCGCGCGGCGGCGGCGGTCCGCTGCATCATTCCGCTTCGCCGCCGCCGGGCTGCTTCCGGCCGTTGCGCCGGCGCAGCCCGGGCCCGAACGTGAAGCCGAACGCGAGCAGCACGAACGACACCGCGAGCACGATGTTGTTGCCGCTCGTCACGTACGGCGTGAAGCCGCTCGTGCCTTCGATCCGCACGTCGAGCGAGCCGATCGTGAACGGCTTCAACTGACCGAGCACGCGGCCGCGTGCGTCGATCGCGGCCGTCATCCCCGTATTGGTCGAACGCAGCATCGGCCGGCCCGTTTCGAGCGAGCGCATCCGCGCGATCTGCAGGTGCTGGTCGAGCGCGATCGTGTCGCCGAACCACGCGAGGTTCGTCACGTTGACGAGCACGCCGGGCGGCTGCGGATTGTCGCGGATCGTCGCGGCGATTTCCTCGCCGAACAAATCCTCGTAGCAGATATCGGCCATCACCGGCTGGTTGTGCACGAGGAACGGCTTCTGCACCGGCGCGCCGCGCGCGAAGTCGCCGAGCGGCATCTTCATCAGGTTGACGAACCACCGGAAGCCCCACGGAATGAATTCGCCGAAGGGCACGAGGTGATGCTTGTCGTAGTGATAGATGTCGCGCGAATTCGGCGTCACGCCGTACAGGCTGTTCGTGTAGTCGACGTAGCGGCCGTCCTCGGTCACCGACGCGCCGACCGCGCCGAACAGCACGGCCGAGCCGGTCGTGTCGCTGAACTTGCGGATCGCGACGGCGAACGGCTCGGGCAATTCCTGGATCATCACCGCGATCGCGGTCTCGGGTGTGACGATCAGGTCGGCCGGCTTCTCGACGATCATCTGCTGGTACATCTTGATCGCCGCGTCGATGCCTTCCTGCTCGAACTTGATGTCCTGCTTCACGTTGCCCTGCAGCAGTCGCACGGTGAGCGGCGCGTTCGCGGGCACGGTCCACGTGACCTGCGACAGCCCGAGGCCGGCCGCGACGAGCGCGACGGCGATGCCGGCCGGCGCGGCGATGCGCACGCGAGCGTCGCCGCTCGATGCGCCGGCGTCGCCGTCACGCACCGGCGACGGCCGCGCGGCGGCGAGCGCCTGCACGACGAGTGCGGCGAACAGCGCGAGCACCCACGCGATCCCGTACACGCCGACCACCGGCGCAAAGCCCGCGAACGGGCCATCGACCTGCGGGTAGCCGCTGCCGAGCCACGGAAAGCCGGTGAACACGGTGCCGCGCAGCCATTCGCCGAGCGCCCACGCGCTCGCGAACGCGAACGCGCCGTGCCAGGTCGGCGAGAACGGCCGCGGGTCGGGCTCGCGGCGGTGCCACGCATGACCGGCGCAGAACGACCACAGCCCGGCCGAGAACGCCGGGTACAGCGACAGGTACAGCGCGAACAGCACGAGCGCGCCGCCCGCGAGCGGCGCGGCCATCTCGCCGTACACGTGCATGCTGATGTAGAGCCACCAGACGCCGCTGATGAAGTTGCCGAAGCCGAACGCGCCGCCGGTGAGCGCGGCGCCGCGCCAGCTCGACGTGCGCGTCAGCTGCGCGAAAAACCAGACGAATACGACGAGCTGCAGCCAGCCGCCATGCGGCGTGGGCGCGAAGCTGAGCGTATTGGCCGCGCCGGCGAGCAGCGCGGCCGGATAGTGCCAGCGCGGCAGCGCGCGGCCGGGCGTCGGCGCGAGAAGGCCGCCAGCCGGGCGGGACGGAATCGGATCGTCCATGTGAAGCGGAAGAGGGCGAGCGGTTGAAGGAAGCGCGGCTGGCGCGGAACGGTCAGTCTTCGTGCGAGGTTTCGGCGCGACGGCTGGCGAGCGGGTTGCGGCGCACCAGCAGCACATGAACCTGGCGCGCATCGCCGCGCTGGATTTCGAACACGAGGTTGCCGAGTTGCAGCTTCTCGCCGCGGTGCGGCACGCGTCCGAAATGATGGGTGATCAGGCCGCCGATCGTGTCGACTTCGTCGTCGGGGAAATCGGTGCCGAACGTCTCGTTGAACTGCTCGATCTCGGTGAGCGCGCGTACGCGGTAGCGGCCGTCCGGCCCCGAGATGATGTTGCCGGCTTCCTCGTCGAAGTCGTATTCGTCCTCGATGTCGCCGACGATCTGTTCGAGCACGTCCTCGATCGTGATCAGGCCCGCGACGCCGCCGTATTCGTCGACGACGATCGCCAGGTGGTTGCGGTTCACGCGGAAGTCGTGCAGCAGCACGTTCAGGCGCTTCGATTCCGGAATGAACACGGCCGGGCGCAGCATCCCGCGCACGTCGAACTCCTCCTCGGCATAGAAGCGCAGCAGATCCTTCGCGAGCAGCACGCCGATCACGTTGTCGCGGTTCTCCTCGTATACGGGGTAGCGCGAGTGCGCCTTTTCGAGGACGAACGGGATGAAATCCTCGGGCTTGTCGGCGATGTTGATCGCGTCCATCTGCGCGCGCGGCACCATGATGTCGCGCGCGCACAGATCGGAGACCTGGAACACGCCTTCGATCATCGACAGCGAATCGGCGTCGATCAGGTTGCGTTCGTGGGCGTCCTGGAGGATTTCCAGCAGCTCGCCGCGGGATTCGGGCTCGGGCGAGATGAAGTCGGTCAGGCGCTCGAGCAGCGAGCGCTTTTCTTGCGGTTTGTCGGTTGGCTTACGACTGGGATACGAATCGTTCATGGTGGTGCGCCCGGGTCATGCCGGGGCGCGCGGTCACGGAGTAGGCAAGGATACACCAAGGGCACGACGCGACCGTGTCACCCGGCCGTACGGCCAGGGTGGGCGGCTCACGCGGGCCCCGCTCGCGGACGGCCGCGCCGGGCGCGACGTCGTCGTCGGGTCCATCCTATCGCAGAAAGCGCCGGCGGGGCATGGCGGCAAAAAAATGGCGGCGGGCAGGGCGGCGCGGCCGGACGCGGGAAACGGCCGGCGACGGCGGCATTCCGCCGCAGGCGGGCGCACGCGTCGCGCGCCGCTCAGAACCGCATGCCGGCCGAGCAGCCGCCGGCGGCCGCGCCGTTGGTCGCGGCGCCGCCGCAGCCGAGTATTCCGCAGCCGGACAGCGCAACGCTCGCGACGACGAGCAGTGCGGCGATCCTGCAACGCGACCGGCGTGACGGTTTCATCGGGTGTGTCCTCGTGCGGATGCGCGGGTGGCGCGGAGTCGCATGGCGGCAGCCCGCGCGTCGTGCCGGATCACCGGCATCGCGCCAGCAGCCCTTCGAGCGCGCGGTCGGGGATGCCGCTCGCGCGCAGCGCATCGACCGTGCGGCTCACGTAGTCGAGCGTCGTGCCGTAGCGGCCGGCCGCGCAGCGGAACACTTCCTTGACGACGGGGTCGGTCAGCTTGCCCGTATAGGTCGGTGCGTCGCGGCGCATCACGAACGCGAGCGCGTTCACGCGTTCGCCGGTCTCGAGCGAGCACGGCAGCCACGCGGGCCGGTACGAGCCCATCGGCATTTCGCGCTTCCACAACGTCTCGAGATGCGGCTGCGCGGTCGGGCCGGAGAGCCGGAATGCGATGCCCGAGCACGAGCCGCCGCGATCGAGCGCGAGCACGAGGCCCGGCCGTTCGGGGGTGCCGCGATTCACGCGCGACCACAGGTAGAGCCCGCGATGGTAGCCGTGCACCTTGCCGCGCACGGCGGCGACGGTCGGCAGCCCGGGGTTCCAGATCAGCGAGCCATAGCCGAACAGCCAGAGATCCTGCCGGCCGTCCCAGTCGCGCATCGTCTGCGCGAGCGACGCCGCGAGCTCGTCTTCCGTCAGCAGGCGTCCTTCGCCGATCGACGGCGGGTAGGCGGGCGGCAGCATCGCGGCGTTGCGCATCGGGCGGACGGCTTACTGGTACGGGTTCGGGAAACCCAGTTTCGCGAGAATGTCGACCTCGAGCGCTTCCATTTCGGCCGCGTCCTCGTCGCTCGTCTCGTGGTCGTAGCCCTGCGCGTGCAGCGCGCCGTGCACCAGCAGGTGCGCGTAATGGGCCGCGAGCGGCTTGCCCTGCTCGTGCGCTTCCTTCTCGACCACCGGGCAGCACAGCACGAGGTCGCCGATCACGGTGCCATCGGGCGCCGGGTCGTACGCGAAGGTCAGCACGTTGGTCGGATAGTCCTTGTGGCGGTAGCCGGCGTTCAGCGTACGGCCTTCGTTCTCGCCGACGAAGCGCACGGTGAGCTGCGCGCTCGCGAACAGCGCCGGCTCGATCCATTCGGCGATCAGCTTGCGCTTCGGCAGCGTCTTGCGCACGTCGCTCGTGATCTCGTCGCCGTACTGCACGGACAGGTCGAATTCCAGCGCGCGCGGCTCGTCTTCGGGATCGTCCTCGCGCGGCGCGAACTCGGCGCCGACGTGCAGCGTCACGCTGTCGTAGTGCTCGGGCTGCAGCGCGAGCTTCGCGCGCATCGCCGGATCGTTGTGCTGCGCGACGATCGCGACGGCCGCGTCGCCCGAGCTGCCCGACAGGTCGAACATCAGGCTGCGGCCGTCCGGGAAGTCGATCCGCAGCCCTTGCGCGTTGACGGTCCGGGCTTTGCCCTTCGCGTCGAACAGCGAAAGGCGGGGGGATTCGGACGCGGCGGACGGGGCGCGGCCGGACTTGCGGGAACGGGAGGATTTCATGACGCGTGCGGCGATTGGGACGCGTTGAGGATACACCAAACGGCCGATCGCGCCCGAATTCGGACCGGCCGTGCGCGGGCGAAAAAAAGCCCGGCGCGCCGTCTGGCGGGCCGGGCCGGCAGGCCGGGGGAGCGCGCGGGCGGCCGCGCCGCTCAGCCGTCCTGATGCTGCGCGTGGAACTCGTCGTACGCCTCGACGATGCGCGCGACGAGCGGATGGCGCACGACGTCCGCGCTCGTGAAGCGCGTGAGCGCGATGCCGCGTACGCCGCCGAGCACCTGCTGCGCCTCGACGAGGCCGCTCTTGTGGCCGCGCGGCAGGTCGACCTGACTCGTGTCGCCGGTCACGACGGCCTTCGAGCCGAAGCCGATCCGCGTGAGGAACATCTTCATCTGCTCGGGCGTCGTGTTCTGCGCCTCGTCGAGGATGATGAACGCGTGGTTCAGCGTGCGGCCGCGCATGTACGCGAGCGGCGCGATCTCGATCATCTGGCGCTCGAACATCTTGGCCGTCTTGTCGAAGCCGAGCAGGTCGTACAGCGCGTCGTACAGCGGGCGCAGGTACGGGTCGACCTTCTGCGCGAGATCGCCCGGCAGGAAGCCAAGCCGCTCGCCGGCCTCGACGGCCGGGCGCGTCAGCACGATCCGCTTGACCTGGTCGCGTTCGAGCGCGTCGACCGCGCACGCGACCGCGAGGTAGGTCTTGCCGGTGCCGGCCGGCCCGATGCCGAACGTCACGTCGTGCTGCAGGATCTGCTTCAGGTATTCGCGCTGCGCGGGCGTGCGGCCGCGCAGGTCGGCGCGCCGCGTGTAGAGCTTCGGCCCCGGCTCTTCCTCCGGTTCGCTGGCGTCGAGCTGCGCGACGGGCTCGTCGAACGGATGGTCGGGGTCGCCGCGAAAGCGCACGTCGAGCGTGTCCTGGCGGCCGTTGCCGGCCGTGTGGCGCACTTCGACCAGCGCGAGCTGGATGTCGTCGACCGACAGCGGATCGCGCGCGCGGTTGTAGAAGTTTTCGAGCGCGGCGAGCGCGAGCTTGGCGCCGCGCCCGCGGATCGTGATCCGGTGGCCGCGCCGCGCGAGCGTGACGTCGAGCGCCTGTTCGATCTGCCGCAGGTTTTCGTCGAGCGGACCGCAGAGGTTGGCGAGGCGCGCGTTGTCGTCGCGCGGGGCGGTGAATTCCAGTGCTTGGACGGTCTTCAAAGTAGCGTCGGGCTCCTGTCGGGCGGCGGTCGGTCAGTGGGTGGCCGCGCTCGCGTCGTCGCTGACGAGCACGAGCTCGCCGCGCAGCGAGTGCGGGTACGCATGGTTGATCTTCACGTCGATCATCTGGCCGATCAGGCGCGGGTGCGACGCGAGCGGCGCCGGGAAATTCACCACGCGGTTGTTCTCGGTGCGGCCCGCGAGCTCGTTCGGGTCCTTGCGGGACGGGCCCTCGACGAGGATCCGCTCGACCTTCCCGACCATCGACTGGCTGATGCGCGCGACGTTCTCCTCGATCGTCGCCTGCAGATGTTGCAGGCGTTTGAGCTTCACTTCGCGCGGCGTGTCGTCGGCGAGGTTCGCGGCCGGCGTGCCGGGGCGCGGGCTGTAGATGAACGAGAAGCTGGTGTCGTAGCTCATCTCGTGCACGAGCGCCATCATCTTGTCGAAATCCTCGTCGGTCTCGCCGGGGAAGCCGACGATCATGTCGGTCGACAGCGACAGGTCCGGGCGGATCGCGCGCAGCTTGCGGATCACCGACTTGTATTCGAGCACCGTGTAGCCGCGCTTCATCGCCATCAGGATGCGGTCGGAGCCGTGCTGGACCGGCAGGTGCAGGTGGCTCACGAGCTTCGGCACCTTCGCGTACGTGTCGATCAGGCGCTGCGTGAATTCCTTCGGGTGCGACGTCGTGTAGCGGATCCGCTCGATGCCGGGGATGTCGGCGACGTATTCGATCAGCGTCGCGAAATCGGCGATTTCCGACGAGCCGGCCGCGAGCGCGCCGCGGTAGGCGTTCACGTTCTGGCCGAGCAGCGTGACTTCGCGCACGCCCTGGTCGGCGAGGCCGGCCACTTCGGTCAGCACGTCGTCGAGCGGGCGCGATACTTCATCGCCGCGCGTGTACGGCACGACGCAGTAGCTGCAGTATTTCGAGCAGCCTTCCATGATCGACACGAACGCGCTCGGCCCCTCGACGCGCGCGGGCGGCAGGTGGTCGAACTTCTCGATTTCGGGGAACGTGATGTCGACCTGCGCGCGGCCGCTCGCGCGGCGCGCGTCGATCATCTGCGGCAGGCGGTGCAGCGTTTGCGGGCCGAACACGAGGTCGACGTACGGCGCGCGCGACACGATCGACGCACCTTCCTGGCTCGCGACGCAGCCGCCGACGCCGATCAGCAGGCCGGGCTTCGCTTCCTTCAGCTCGCGCACGCGGCCGAGATCGGAAAACACCTTCTCCTGCGCCTTCTCGCGCACGGAGCACGTGTTGAACAGGATGATGTCCGCGTCTTCCGGCGTGTCGGTCTTTTCGAGGCCTTCGGCCGCATTGAGCACGTCTACCATCTTGTCCGAGTCGTACTCGTTCATCTGGCAGCCGAAGGTCTTTACGTAAACTTTCTTGGTCATGGGGATTCGCCGTTCGCAGTGGTTGACCTGGGGGCGTCGTCAAGGGTGAATCGGGACGGCCGTGCGCGGCACGCGAACGCGCGCATCGGACAGGAAAGGCCGTCGGGAAAGCCTTCCATTATAGCTTTTCACGCCACGACGGACGGGCGGCCGGTTGCGGGCGCGCGACGCCGGTTTTCGCGTTCCGACCCCGGTGGCGTGGCGGGCCGGCCGTCAGCGGCATGCGTTCAGCAGGTCGTCGAGCGCGGCTTCCTCGCGCGCGAACCGTTCGGCGAGAAAGTCGAGCAGCGCGCGTACGCGCGGCGCCATGTAGCGCTTGCTGTGATAGATCGCGTGCAGCGGCGCGTCCTGGTGCCGCCAGTCGGGCAGTAGCACGCGCAGCCGGCCGGCGCGGACGTCGTCGGCGATGTCCCACAGCGACTTCAGCGCAATGCCGTGGCCGCGCAGCGTCCATTCGCGCGTGAGGCCGCCGTCGTTGGTCTCGAACGCGGTCGACACCGGCACCGTATGGATCTGCACTTCGTCGCCGCGCGTGAAATGCCAGGTGTTCATCGGACCGGACGCGATCGTGATCACGTTGCAAGGAAAGCGGGCCAGATCGTGCGGGTCGGCCGGCACGCCATGGCGTTCGACGAACAACGGCGCCGCGCACAGCACGCGCCGGTTGGTCGCGAGCCGGCGGGCGATCAGCGCGCCGTCGGGCGGCGCGGCGAAGCGGATCGCGAGGTCGATCTCGTCCTGCCACAGGTTCGACGATGAATCCGACGCCGTCAGCGAGAACGTGACGCCCGGATGCAGCGTCGTGAATTCGTGGAGCCAGTCGAGCAACTGGTGGCGGCCGAAATCGGACGTCGACGACAGCCGCACCTTGCCGCTCACGACGTTGCGGCCTTCCTGCAGCATCGCATCCGCGTCGTCGAGCGCCTGCAGCGCCTGGCGGCAGCAGTTCAGGTACAGCTTGCCTTCGTCGGTGAGCCGCAACTGCCGCGTCGAGCGCTCGAACAGCCGCGTCGCGATCTTCGCCTCGAGCTTCGCGAGCCGCGCGCTCGCGGCGGCCGGCGTGAGGTTCAGCTTGCGCCCGGCGGCGGACAGGCTGCCCAGCTCGGCCGCCTCGACGAACAGCCGGATGTCGCCCAGTCGGTCCATGCGATTTTCCAGAAATATTTGAAAATGGTTCAAATGCCACGCCAATTATCAAATATAGGCGTCTTCGGGACAATGCGCGCACATCCCGCTTTCTTGTGCGGTGCGGCACCGACCGGGCGCCGCAGCCGCCGCCTTCCGGAGAACGTCATGCCCATTCCGTTACTGGCGCTCGCGATCAGCGCCTTCGCCATCGGTACCACCGAATTCATCATCATGGGCCTGCTGCCCGAAGTCGCGCACGACCTCGCCGTGTCGCTGCCGTCGGCCGGCCTGCTCGTCACCGGCTACGCGCTCGGCGTCGCGGTCGGCGCGCCGCTGCTCGCGGTGCTGACGAGCCGCATGCCGCGCAAGGCCGCGCTGCAGTTGCTGATGGCGATCTTCATCGTCGGCAACGTGCTGTGCGCGACGGCGTCCGGCTACGCGATGCTGATGGTCGCGCGCGTCGTCACGTCGTTCGCGCACGGCTCGTTCTTCGGCATCGGCGCGGTGGTCGCCGCGTCGCTCGTGCCGGCCGACAAGCGTGCGAGCGCGATCGCGCTGATGTTCACGGGGCTCACGCTGTCGAACGTGCTCGGCGTGCCGTTCGGCACGTTCGTCGGCCAACTGCTCGGCTGGCGCGCATCGTTCTGGATCGTCGCCGCGCTCGGCGTGCTCGCGCTCGGCGGCGTGGCCGCGCTGGTGCCGAACCGCCACGACAGCGGGCCGGTCGGCCTCGGCCACGAAGTGCGCGTGCTGAAGGAGCCGCAGGTGTGGCTCGCGTTGCTGATGACCGTGCTCGGCTTCGGCGGCGTGTTCGTCGTGTTCACGTACATCGCGCCGATTCTCGAGACCGTGTCGGGCTACTCGCCGCGCGCGGTCGCGCTGATCCTCGTGCTGTTCGGCGCGGGCCTGACGATCGGCAATACGATCGGCGGCAAGCTGGCCGACCGCGCGCTGATGCCGTCGCTGATCGCGATCCTCGTCGCGCTGATGGCCGTGATGGCCGTGTTCGCGAAGACGAGCCACCTGCCGGTCGCGGCCGCGGTCACCGTGTTCGTCTGGGGGATCGCCGCATTCGCGACGGTGCCGCCGCTGCAGGCGCGCGTGGTCGAGAAAGCCGCGAGCGCGCCGCATCTCGCGTCGACGCTGAACATCGGCGCGTTCAACGTCGGCAATGCGGGCGGTGCGTGGCTCGGTGGCGTCGCGCTGGAACACGGCTTCGCGCTCGATGCGCTGCCGTGGGTCGCGGTCGCGGTGACGTTCGCGGCGCTGGTCGTCACGTGGCTCGCCATGCGGCTCGATGCGCGCGGCCCGGCGCGCGGCGCGGCGCCGGCCGCGCAGTGAGCGTCCCCACGGCGCCCTGCGCGGCGACGCCATAGCGGCGGGAAAAGGTTCGCGAGAAACGTATTCCTCCGCGATGCTGATAACGGTGTGAAGATAACTTCGTTTGCCCGTATCAGGCCGGGTGATAGCGTCTCGATACGCGCCAATGACCGGCGCAACCCGATTCCGATTCCGGCTTACCCCCTACGCAGGGCCGCGCCGCGGCCCGGAGGCAATGCTATGTCTTCATCCCTGGCGCTCGTGCGCGACGTGTCTTCCTTCGAGTCCGGCAATGCCGCCGACGGACGCGGCGCCGCGTCGCTCGACGTCCTCGAGCAGGTCGTCGGCGTGAATCTCGCGCGCTTGCGCGCCGAGCGGCAACTGTCGCTCGACGCGCTCGCGCGGCTGTCCGGCGTGTCGCGCGCGATGCTCGCGCAGATCGAATCCGCGCGCAGCGTGCCGTCGATCAAGGTGCTCTGCAAGATCGCCGCGGCGCTGAAGGTATCGGTCGCCGCGTTCCTGCGGCGCCATGCGGTGAACGGTTTCGAGCATCTGGCGGCCGAGCGCGCGTCGCGCGTCGTCAGCTCGAACGGCCGCTTCTCGGCACGTGCGCTGTATCCGGAAGGCGAGCCGGCCGCGGCCGAATTCCACGAGCTGCGGATCGCGCCGCTGCATACCGAGCCCGGCGCGCGCCGCGCGCCCGGCACGACCGTCAACCTCGTCGTCAGCGAAGGCACGCTCGAAGTGAGCGTGCACGACCGCCGCCAGTTGCTCGCGACCGGCGACGCGATCGTGTTCGACGCCGACCAGCCGTACAGCCTGCGCAACCCGGGCGACAGCGAAGCGCGTGCGTTCCGCGTGACGGTGAGCCCCGAAGTGCCGCCGCGCTGGCTCGTGCCCGACGCGACGCACGCGGCCGTCAACTGATCGCGCAGGCTGCGCGGCGCGGCTGCGATCCGCGCTTTTCGCGGGATCGTGGGTTCGTCCGCCGGCCGTTCGGACGATGCCGTTAGACGGGGTCGTCAGTAAGGTTTTACGCTGCGCGTCGCGCGCGGCTGATGTATGCTTGGCCCGCCGGTCACGGGGTGTTCCCGCCCGGCAATCAGTGCGTCTTCAGGGCGGGGCGAAATTCCCCACCGGCGGTAGGCTGGCGTAAGCCGGCGAGCCCGCGAGCGCCCGCGCATCCGCGCGGGGTCAGCAGATCTGGTCAAATGCCAGAGCCGACGGTCATAGTCCGGATGAGAGAAGATGTGCAGATAGTCATGTCCGTCAGGGCCGCTTCGCGCTGCATGCGAAGCGGATTGTCGTTCTGTCTGTTTGCAATGCCCTGAAACGTTTTTCGCCCAAATCGTATTTGCGAGGAGCGTTTCACATGTCCTTGATGTCCGTTTCGTCGGCGCCTGCCGACGCCTTTGCCGATCTCCCGTTACTGGATTCCGAACCGGTGCCGCCGCGCATCGCCGCCGCGCTCGACGCGATGCGCGCGGGCCGCGCGGTCGTGCTGCAGGACGACCACGACCGCGAGAACGAAGCCGACCTGATCGTTGCCGCCGAGCGCATCACGCCCGAGACGATGGCGCTGCTGATTCGCGAGTGCAGCGGCATCGTGTGCCTGTGCCTCACCGACGACACGGTGCGCGCGCTCGAACTGCCGCCGATGGTGCAGACCAACGAAAGCCGCAACGGCACCGCGTTCACCGTGTCGATCGAGGCGCGCGAAGGCGTGCATACCGGCGTGTCGGCGGCCGATCGCGTGACGACGATCCGCGCGGCGATCGCCGACGGCGCGAAGCCGCACGACATCGTGCGCCCGGGCCACGTGTTTCCGTTGCGTGCGCAACCGGGCGGCGTGCTCGCGCGCCGCGGTCACACCGAAGGCACGGTCGACCTGTCGATCCTCGCGGGCCTGAAGCCGGCCGGCGTGCTGTGCGAGCTGATGAATCCGGACGGCACGATGACGCGCGGCGACGATGTCGAGCGCTTCGCGCAACGGCACGGGCTGCCGATGCTGACGATCGCGGAACTCGTCGAGTTCCGCGAGGCGCTGGCGGCGGCGCGTGAGCGCTGCTGCGAGCCGGCCTGAGCGAAGGAAAGGCGGGCGCGCTCGCGCGCCCGTGGCGCGGCCGGATCGACCCGATCCGGCTCGCATGACGATCAGGACTGCACGTCGCCGAATTCGCCGCGCATGCCGGCTTCGACGAGCGCCGGCAGTTCGTCCATCCTGCGCATGATCCGCGTGATGCCCATCGCGCGCAGCGCGTCCGCGTAGTTGTCGGGGATGTGGCTCGCGCCGACGAACGCGATCGTCTTCATCCCGGCCGCCCGCGCGGCATTCAACCCCGAGATGCTGTCCTCGACGACGACGCAGCGCGCCGGCGCGACACCGAGTGTTTGCGCCGCGTGCAGGTAGACGTCGGGGTAGGGCTTCGGCCGCGCGACTTGTTCGGAACTGAACACCCGCTCGCCGAAGATCTCGGTGAGCGACGCCCGCTTCAGCGAGCTGCGCACGCGCACGAGCCGGCTGTTCGACACGACGGCGGCCGGCAGCGTGACCTTCAGCAGCGCGTCGCGCACGCCGCTGATCGGCGCGAGCGATTGCGCGAGCGCGACTTCGATGTTGTGCTCGATGGTCTCGATGAAGTTGGCGGGCATTTCGATCCCGAAGCGGGCTTCGATGCCGGTGAGGAAACGCGACGTCTGCTGGCCGAATGCCGACTTCGCGGCGGCTTCGAAATCGAGGTTCGGGAACGTGGCGGACAGCGTGTCGAGCAGCACGCGGTCGGCGATGACTTCGCTGTCGACGAGCACGCCGTCGCAGTCGCAGATGAGGTGATCGAGCATGGTGAGGAAAACGCGGGATATCGGCGACGCCGATCGATTCGCCATCATACGTGCTTTCACGCGCAGGCCCCGCGACGCGGCGGTAAATGTGCCCGATGCGGCGCATACGCGTGCCGGGAGCGTTCGGGCAAGAACGGCCCCGGCACGTCCGTCGCGATGCCGCCCGCATGGCGAATGTAGTCGGCCGGCGGCGCGCCCGGGCCGCGGCTCGTGACGGCCGACAGAAAAAAGAGGGGAGTGAAGCGCGCGACAGCGAACGCCGCGCGCTTCGTTCGCACCGCGATCAGGCCATCGCGTGCAGACGCAGATACAGGCCGGCTGCCGCGGCGCCGCCGAGCAGCGGGCCGATCACCGGCACCCACGCATAGCGCCAGTCGCTGTCGCGCTTGCCCGGAATCGGCAGCAGCGCATGCATGATGCGCGGCGACAGGTCGCGCGCGGGGCTCATCGCATAGCCGGTCGGGCCGCCGAGCGAGATGCCGATGCCGAGCACCAACAAGCCGACGGGCAGCGCGTCGAGTGCGCCGAGGCCGACCTGCGGCGACGCGAGGTACAGCACGCCGAGAATCAGCACGAACGTGCAGATCGCTTCAGTCAGCACGTTGTGCGTGGTGCTGCGGATCGCCGGCGCCGTGCAGAACACCGCGAGCTTCAGGTCCGCGTCGGCTTCCTTCGCGAAGTGCTGGCGATACGCGAGCCATACGAGCAACGCGCCCGCCATCCCGCCGAGCATCTGCGCGAGCACGTAGCCGCCGACTTTCGACCACGCGAACTTGCCCGCGAGCGCGAGACTGATCGTGACGATCGGATTCAGGTGCGCGCCGCTGAACGACGCGGTCACGTAGACCGCGACGAATACCGCCATCGCCCAGCCCATCACGATCACGATCAGGTCCGCGCCTTTGCCCTTGGTCTTTGCAAGCAGCACGTTTGCGACCGCGCCGTTGCCGAGCAGCACGAGGATCGCGGTGCCGATGAATTCTGCAATATAAGGTGACATGATTGTCTCTCGAAGTCACGGCGGACTCGCGCGCTGCGCGGTCCGCCGGTGTTGTTGTATTTCGTTTGGCTTTATTTGGATTACTGGGTGTCGTCGGCCCATGCCTTCGCGGCGCGCACCGCGCGCTGCCAGCCGGCCATGCGCTGTTCGACCTGCTCCTTCGGCATCGACGGTGCGAAGCGGCGATCGAGCTGCCACTGGTCGCGCACTTCGTCGAGGTTCTTCCAGTAGCCGATCGCGAGGCCCGCGAGATAGGCCGCGCCGAGCGCGGTCGTCTCGGTGATCTGCGGACGCACCGCGTCGACGCCGAGCAGGTCGGCCTGGAACTGCATCAGCAGGTCGTTCGCGCTCGCGCCGCCGTCCACCCGCAGCTCGCCGATGCTGATGCCCGAATCGGCTTCCATCGCGGCCAGCACGTCGAGCGACTGGTACGCGATCGCATCGAGCGCCGCGCGCGCGAGGTGCGCGGCGCTCGTGCCGCGGGTGACGCCGAACAGCGAGCCGCGCGCCCGCGCGTTCCAGTGCGGCGCGCCGAGGCCGGCGAACGCGGGCACGAGGTAGACGCCGTCGGTATGCGGCACGCTCGCGGCGAGCGCTTCGATCTCGGCGGCCGTCTTGATGAGGCCGACGCCGTCGCGCAGCCACTGCACGACCGCACCCGCGATGAAGATGCTGCCTTCCAGCGCGTACTGCACGTCGTCGCCGATTTGCCACGCGATCGTCGTGACGAGGTTGTTCTTCGACTCGATCGGCTTGTCGCCGGTGTTCATCATCAGGAAGCAGCCGGTGCCGTAGGTGTTCTTCACCATGCCCGACGTCGTGCACATCTGGCCGAACAGCGCCGCGTGCTGGTCGCCGGCGATACCCGCGAGCGGAATCTTCGACGCGAACACGGTGGTCTTCGTGTGGCCGTAGATCTCCGACGACGCCTTCACTTCCGGCAACATGCTGCGCGGGATGTCGAGCAGTTCGAGCAGCTCGCTGTCCCACTCGCGCGTATGGATGTTGAACAGCATCGTGCGCGACGCGTTCGTCACGTCGGTCACGTGCAGTTCGTGCTTCGTGAAGTTCCATACGAGCCAGCTGTCGACGGTGCCGAACGCGAGCTTGCCCTGGCGCGCCTTGTCGCGCGCACCCGGCACGTTGTCGAGGATCCAGCGGATCTTCGTCGCGGAGAAGTACGAGTCGATCGGCAGGCCGGTCTTCGCGCGCACCTTCGCTTCGAGCCCTTGCTTCTTCAGCGAGTCGCAGAAGTCGGCCGTGCGGCGGTCCTGCCAGACGATCGCGTTGTAGACGGGCTGGCCCGTCTCGCGATCCCAGACGATCGTCGTCTCGCGCTGGTTCGTGATGCCGATCGCGGCGATCGACGTGCCGTTCAGTCCCGTGCGCGTGACGGCTTCCGCGGCGACGCCGGCTTGCGTCGACCAGATTTCCTGCGGGTCGTGCTCGACCCAGCCGGGTTGCGGGTAGATCTGTTCGAATTCCTTCTGGGCGATCGATACGATATTGCCCTGGCGATCGAACAGCATCGCGCGGGAACTCGTGGTGCCCTGGTCAAGCGCGAGGATGTACTGGTCCTGCATGTCTCTCATCTCCATCCGTGGATTGGCTTAGTTGTGATGCGCGCCGCATGTGGGCGGCGCGTCGGTGAATCAACGTCGGTCAGGCAACGGCAACTGCAATGTGCATTCGGGTCAGGCGTGCGGTGCATGCGCGGTGGCGAACCACGTGTCGACCGCGGCGGTCACGGCGTCGAGCGTACCGGGCGCGACGTGCAGGCCGAGCTTCGAGCGGCGCCACAGTACGTCCTGCGCGCAGGTCGCCCATTCGGCGTCGCGCAGGTAGCGCAGTTCGGCGTCGTGGATGCCCGGTGCGATTTCGGCGCCGAGGTCGGCGAGCGACTTCGCGCCGTCGACCACGCGCTCCGCACGCGTGCCGTACGCGCGCGCATAGCGGCGTGCGAGTGCGGCGGGCAGCCACGGATGGCGTTTCGCGAACGCGCCGGCGAACACGTCGAACTTCGCATCGGCGATATCGCCGCCCGGCAGCGCGACGCCGGCGGTCCAGGTCTTCGCTTCGCGGCCGAGCGCGCGGCACAGCATGTCGCCGGCTTCTTCCGCGAGCTTGCGGAACGTCGTGATCTTGCCGCCGAACACCGACAGCAGCGGGGCGCCCGCGCCGTCGTCGAGTTCGAGGCGATAGTCGCGCGTGACGGCCGACGCATTCGCCGCGTTCTCGTCTTCCAGCAGCGGGCGCACGCCCGAATAGGTCCAGTGCACGTCGGCAGCCGAGATCTTGCGCTTGAAGTAGCGGTTGATCGAATCGCACAGATATTGCGTCTCGTCGCGATCGATCGCGACCTTCGCGGGATCGTTCGTGTATTCGACGTCGGTCGTGCCGATCAGCGTGAAGTCGTGCTCGTACGGAATCGCGAAGATGATCCGCTTGTCCGGGTTCTGGAAGATGTACGCGTGATCGTGATCGAACAGCCGGCGCGTGATGATGTGGCTGCCCTTCACGAGCCGCACGCTGTGATGCGCGCCGCGGCCGAGCGCGCCGTGCAGCACGTCGCCGACCCACGGGCCGGCCGCGTTCGCGATCGCGCGCGCGTGCACGACGCGGATCGAACCGTCGGCGTGCTGCAGCCGCGCCTCCCATTCGTCGCCGCGGCGTTCGGCGGAAACGAGTTTCGTGCGGGTGAGGATCTCGGCGCCGCGCTCCTTCGCATCCATCGCGTTCAGCACGACGAGGCGGGCATCGTCGACCCAGCCGTCGGAATACACGAAGCCGCGCTTGATCGAGTCGATCAGCGGCGCGCCGGCCGCATGGCGGCGCATGTCGATGCCGCGCGAGCCGGGCAGCAGTTCGCGTTTCGCGAGGTGATCGTAGAGGAACAGGCCGATGCGGATCAGCCAGGCCGGGCGCAGGTTCGGCATGTGCGGCATCACGAAGCGCAGCGGCCACATGATGTGCGGCGCCGCGCGCAGCAGCGTCTCGCGCTCCTGCAGCGCCTTGCGCACCAGTCCGAACTCGTTGTACTCGAGGTAACGCAGGCCGCCGTGAATCAGCTTCGTGCTGGACGACGACGTGTGCGACGCGAGGTCGTCCTGCTCGCAGAGCATGACCGACAGGCCGCGGCCGGCCGCGTCGCGCGCGATCCCCGCGCCGTTGATGCCGCCGCCGACGACGAGCAGATCGTAGCGATTCGGTTGGGTCACCTACTGTCCTTATCGTCTGTTGAAATGAGGCGAACATGAAATGTTCGAATTCGAAATTTAACGAACGAAATCGAAAAAGTAAAGTTCGAAAAAGCGGGGCCAGTAGCGCGCGACACGATCCCGGACGATACTGGCGAAATCGACCGTTTCGCGAGGTGAATCATGCGTATTGGGATGTGGGCCGGCGTGTGCGCCATCCTTCTGGCGGGGTGCGGCGCGGGTACGCCGCCGCTCGCCGGCAATTGGCGCGCGCCGTCGCTCGTCGACCTGCAGACGTCGTGCGGCGGCGCCGCGCGCGACTGGGGCGCGGACGCGCAGCCGGTCTATTCGACGCTGTACGACGCGTACGTCGCGAAACGCTATCGCGGGCTGACCGAAGCAAACTATTGTGCGTTCGTAAACGAACTTTCGATCCACTATGTGGCGCCTGACGCGGCGGCACGCGCGGGCTGGATCGCGTATTTCAACGACGCACGCGCACAGGCCATCAGCTGGCGGGCGGCGGTCGATCCGACGCTGCGCGGCGGTTGAAGCCGGCGGCGGCGAACGGGCAGGCGGGAGGCGGGAACGATCGCGCGGCCGGATGCCGGCCGCGCGATCAGGTCAAGGTCGGGAACAGCGGGGCTTACGAATAGCGGTACTTGACGGATCGCAGCGTGGCGTCGCCGGTCTCGGTCACGCAGTATCTGCGCCCCGAGCCGAGCCCTTCCAGGCGGACGAGCTGTTGTTCGAGCAGGATGTCCAGTTCATCCCGATCCATGTCGCGCTGATCAGGCGCGTCCTTCACAAGCAAGAGCGTGGCGAATTCATGCGGACTCAGCATCGTTCTCTCCATGGCAATCGGACTGCCCGCGCGGCCGGCGCATACGCCGACGCGCGATACCCGCGGGGGTATGGCTTGGGGGGAAAGCTGTATTCGCCGGCCCTGCAATTCGCACCGCCCTGGCACAGGCGGATCGGCGAACGGGCCGGGGAACTGGAGTCTAGTCGAGCGCGCACGCAACGACAAATCGTGCCCCGTTAATTTTCCGTTTGACAGAAGCGCATGCCACAAGCGGTTCGTGCGCGGCGCCAACTTCTTGATTTCACTTGAAGTTTCAGGTGCGGTGCAGCATCGCGACCGTCATTCCGCGACGTACACCTGGGTGCCGGCGGCGGCCACCGTGTCGTCCATCTCGGGCGGCAGCGGCTTGTCGGTGAAGAGCGCGTGCACCTGGCTCAGATGGCCCTGGCGCACGAGCGCCGGGCGGCCGACCTTCGAATGATCGGTGACGAGGTAGACCGTGCGCGCATGCTGCATGATCGCCTCGGCGACGCGTACCTCGCGTGTGTCGAAATCGCGCAGCGTGCCGTCGGCCTCGATCGCCGACGTGCCGATGATCGCGTAGTCGACCTTGAACTGCCGGATGAAGTCGATCGCGAGCTCGCCGACGATGCCCTTGTCCCACGGCCGCACGATGCCGCCCGTGATCAGCACCTCGCAGTCGGGATAGCCGCTCATCATCGACGCGACGTTCAGGTTGTTCGTGATCACGTGCAGCCCGTGATGGCGGTTCAGCGCGCGCGCGACTTCCTCGGTCGTCGTGCCGAGGTTGATGAACAGCGACGCCTGGTCGGGGATGTGCGACGCCGCGAGCGCCGCGATGCGCCGCTTCTCGTCGTGGAACATCCGCTGGCGCGCGGTGTACGACACGTTCTCCGAGCTGGTCGGCAGGCTCGCGCCGCCATGGTAGCGGCGCAGCAGGTTCAGGTCGGCGAGCCAGTTCACGTCGCGGCGGATCGTCTGCGGCGTGACCGCGAAGTGCGCGGCGAGATCGTCGACGGTCACGAAGCCGTCGCGCTGCACCCATTCGAGCAATTCCTGCTGGCGCGCGTTGAGGGTGAGGCGGGGATCTCGGGTCATGGCTCGATGGTCGTGTCGTGAGACGGAGCGGGTATTGTAAGGGCGGCAACGGCGTTCGGCCGGCCTGCCGGACATCGGCGCGCACGATTCATGCGGAAACTACATGGATTCATGTGACAAATGAATTTGTGCGATCGCGCCGATCGCGCTGGAATGGCGGATTGCCCGCTCGCGCGGGCCCGTTCATTCAGCTTTCGACGAGGTGGTCTCGATGAGTGGCTTCAACTGGCACAACCCGTATCCGTCGACCCGTATTCCGGTGTTCGCGCGCAATGTCGTGTCGACGTCGCACCCGCTTGCCGCGCAGGCCGGGCTGCGGATGCTGTGGAAGGGCGGCAACGCGGTCGACGCGGCGCTGGCCGCGGCCGCCGCGATCACGGTCGTCGAGCCCGTGTCGTGCGGGCTCGGCGGCGATGCGTTCGCGCTCGTCTGGGATGGCGAGCGACTGTCGGGGCTCAACGCATCGGGCGTCGCGCCGGCCGCATGGAACGTCGACTACTTCCGCAAGCGCCACGGCGAGGATGCGCGCGGCATCGCGAACAAGCCGACGCGCGGCTGGGACACCGTTACCGTGCCGGGCGTGATCGCGGGCTGGGAAGCGCTGCACGCGAAGTTCGGTTCGCTGCCGTTCGCGGACCTGCTCGAGCCGGCGATCGAGATCGCGGAGCGCGGCTATTCGGTGCCGCCGATCGTCGCGCACAAGTGGGCGGCGGCCGTCCCCGAACTGCAGGGGCTGCCCGGTTTCGCGGACACCTTCATGCCGCGCGGCCGCGCGCCGCTCGTCGGCGAACGCGTGTGCCTGCCCGGTCATGCGCAGACGCTGCGCACGCTCGCGAAGGACGGCGCGCGGGCGTTCTACGAAGGCGCGCTCGCCGAGCGCATCGCCGCGTTCGCGCGCGAAGGCGGCGGCGCGCTGACCGAAGCCGACCTGCGCGCGTACCGGCCGGAATGGGTCGAGCCGATCGGCAAGCGTTTCGGCCGTCACACGATTCACGAGATCCCGCCGAACGGGCAGGGCATTGCCGCGCTGATCGCGCTCGGCATCGCCGAGCATGCGGGCGTGACCGAGTGGCCGGTCGACTCGGTCGATTCGCAGCATCTGCAGATCGAGGCGATGAAACTCGCGTTCGCGGACGTCTATCGCTACGTCGCCGATCCGCGCGCGATGGACGTCACGCCCGAACAGATGCTCGACGATGCGTATCTCGCCGAACGCGCGAAGCTGATCGATCGCGCGCGTGCGACGCACTTCGCCGCCGGCCGTCCGCGTTCGGGCGGCACGATCTACCTGTCGGCGGCCGACGAGCGCGGGATGATGGTGAGCTTCATCCAGTCGAACTACATGGGCTTCGGCTCGGGGCTCGTCGTGCCCGGCACCGGCATTGCGCTGCAGAACCGCGGGCACGGCTTCTCGATGGACCCGGCTTCGCCGAACGTCGTCGCGGGCGGCAAGCGGCCGTTCCACACGATCATCCCGGCGTTCGTCACCGAGGAGGCCGACGGCCGCACCGAGGCCGTGATGAGCTTCGGCGTGATGGGCGGCGACATGCAGCCGCAGGGCCACCTGCAGACCATCGTGCGGATGCTCGGCTATGGCCAGCAGCCGCAGGCCGCGTGTTGCGCGCCGCGCTGGAAGGTCAACCGCGACTTCACGCTCGACGTCGAGGCGACGATGAACCGCGCGACGGTCGACGCGCTGGCCGCCCGCGGCCATACGATCCAGTCGATCGACGATCCTTACATGGATTTCGGTTCGGGGCAGTTCGTGTGGCGCCTCGATCCCGACGATCCGGAGCGCGGCTACGTGGCCGCGAGCGACAGCCGGCGCGACGGGCTCGCGGCCGGTTTCTGACGGATCGCTTCCAGCTCGCGCTGCAGTTTTTCCCCATCACGGGCGGCCCGGCGGCCGCCCGTTTCGTTTGGCGCGCCGCATACCATCGAACGCGCGCAAGCGGTTTGAAGGACTCGTCTAACGAACGGCAACAGACGCCGTGGAACTGCGCTCGTCGGGTATGGTCAGTGCTCTGGAGCACGAACTTCAAAGTCCGGCTAAGATGCCAGGATGGTTCGGCCGGACCGACTCACTATAAACGCAAGTAAAACGCCGCCTGCGGATCGGCTGGCGCCTGTGCCCCAGGCATGGGCCGGCCTCCGCGCGACGACTGGGAGCGCACTACCATGGACACCAAAACGACGCATGTGATGCCGTGGCGTATCGAGGACATCGACCTGAACCGGATCGATCGCCAGCGTGCCGCCGCGAACGAGGATCTGCTGCTGCTGCTGTGCGCGTCGTCGTTCATCGAGAGCGGCTCGGATCTCTATACGAGCAATCTGAGCGAATTCTTCAATGACGATCCGGAAGTCTCCGCATGGCTCAACAATGCATGGGAGCCCGAAGAATTGCAGCACGGCCGCGCACTGAAGGCGTACATCGCGCACGTGTGGCCCGAGTTCGACTGGGATACGGCCTTCGCGAATTTCTTCGCCGAGTATTCGAAGACCTGTTCGGTCGAGGCGTTCGAAAAAACCCGCGCGCTCGAAATGGTCGCGCGCTGCGTCGTCGAGACGGGCACGGCCACGCTCTATCGCGCGATCAACGAATGCTCGGACGAGCCGGTGCTGAAGGAAATCACCGACAACATCCGCACGGACGAAGTGCGTCACTACAAGCACTTCTTCAAGTTCTTCAAGAAGTACAACCAGGTCGAAGGCAACGGCCGGCTCGCGGTGCTCGGTGCGCTCGCGCGCCGCGTGATGGAAATCAAGAACGAGGATTCCGAGATCGCGCTGCGCCACGTGTTCGCGATCCGCTATCCGGACCGCGTCGGCGACAGCCAGTACAACCGCGAGCGCGCCGCGCGCATCAATTCGCTGGTCCGCCGCAACCTGTCGGCCGACATGTGCGTGAAGATGCTGCTCAAGCCGCTCGACCTGCCCGCGAAGATCCAGCCGGGCGTCCACTATCCGCTCACGAAGATCACGCGGCACGTTTTCCTGCGCTGATCGCCGCGGCGCGGCCCGTCGCGCGTATGCTGGCACTTCCTCATCCGATCCGCAGCCGGGCCACGCCATCATGACCGATACTCATCGCCACGCACTCGAACAATGGACGTTCGACGCGTGGCCGTCCGCCGTCGTGTCGCTGTTCGACGGCACCGCGCTCGAGCGTCACGCGGACATTGCCGCGTCGCTGATCGTCGCGACCGACGATGGCCAGCTGCGCACGACGCTGCTCGGCGTCGGCGAGATCTATGCGCACGATGCGCGCACGCTGCTGATCGCGCTCTGGCCGCAGTCGCGGGCGGCGCGCGCGATCGCGCAACGGCGTATGGCCGCGTTGACGCTCGTCGCGGACGGTGCGTTCTTTCAGGCGCAACTGGAGATGATGCCGCTCGAAGGGGATGTCGGCGGATTGGCCGGATTCGCTGCGACGATCGCGCACGGCGATGCGCAGCGGGTGGGCTATGCGCGTCTCGCGACAGGCGTCACGTTCACGCTGGAAGGGGAGCGCGCCGCGGTGCTCGCACGCTGGCGACGCCAGATCGAGCACCTGCGGCGCGCGGCCGCGCGGCTTCAGTGACCGCGCTGGCCGCTGCGCGACGAACGGTTGCGGTTCGGATGCGCGGCATTGCCGCTTGCCGGGCGGGCGCCGTTGCCGCCGCCTGCCGGACGTCCGCCGCCATTGCCACCGGCACCGGCGCCGCCTTGCGTGCGCGGCTTCGCGGCCTTCTGCTGCGTCGCCTTCGGTTGCGCGTTGCCGTCGCGTTTCGCGGCAGGCTGGCCTGAGCCGCCGGCACGCGGCTGGCGATTGCCGCCGCCGCGCGGTTGCTGCTGGCCGCGGCGCTGCTGGATCGGCTCCGGTTTCGCGTTCGGATCGGGTTCGAAGCCCGCGATCACTTCCTGCGGGATCTCGCGCTTGATCAGCCGCTCGATGTCGCGCAGCAGCTGCTTCTCGTCGACGCACACGAGCGACACGGCTTCGCCGGTCGCGCCGGCGCGGCCCGTGCGGCCGATCCGGTGCACGTAATCCTCGGGCACGTTCGGCAGGTCGAAGTTGACGACGTGCGGCAACTGGTCGATGTCGATCCCGCGCGCGGCGATATCGGTCGCGACGAGCACCTGCAGCGTGCTGTTCTTGAACTCGGCCAGCGCGCGCGTACGCGCCGACTGGCTCTTGTTGCCGTGGATCGCCATCGCGCTGATGCCGTCCTTCGTCAACTGCTCGGCGAGCCGGTTCGCGCCGTGCTTGGTGCGCGTGAACACCAGCACCTGGAACCAGTTGTGTTCGCGGATCAGGTGCGTGAGCAGCTCGCGCTTGCGGTCGCGGTCGACCGGGTGGATCTTCTGCGCGACGCTCTCGGCGGTCGTGTTGCGGCGGGCGACCTCGATCAGCGCGGGCGAGTCGAGCAGGCTGTCGGCGAGCGCCTTGATTTCATCGGAGAAAGTGGCCGAGAACAGCAGGTTCTGGCGCTGCGGCGGCAGCTTCGCGAGCACGCGCTTGATGTCGTGGATGAACCCCATGTCGAGCATCCGGTCGGCTTCGTCGAGCACGAGGATGTCGAGATCCGACAGGTCGATGGTCTTCTGCTGCATGTGGTCGAGCAGGCGCCCCGGCGTCGCGACGACGATGTCGACGCCGCGCTTGAGCGCATCGATCTGCGGATTGATGCTGACGCCGCCGAACATCACGGTCGAACGCAGCTTCAGGTACTTGCTGTACGCGCGCACGCTTTCCTCGACCTGGGCGGCGAGTTCGCGCGTCGGCGTGAGGATCAGCGCGCGGACCGCGCGCTTCGCGCCACGGTGCTCCGCGTAGAACGTGTGCAGGCGTTGCAGGATCGGCAGCGTGAAGCCGGCGGTCTTGCCGGTGCCGGTTTGCGCGCCGGCGAGCAGGTCGCCGCCGCCGAGGACGGCCGGGATCGCCTGCTGCTGGATCGGGGTCGGCGACGTGTAGCCGAGCTCGTTGACCGCCTTGACCAGCGGTTCGGCCAGGCCGAGAGATTCGAAAGACATAGATACCACTCTTGAGTTTTATGATCGGCGATGCGTCGCGCGGCCCGCGCGTCAAACCTGCATCGCAAAACAGCCAAAAAGCAAAAGGGCGCGGCCGCGGTTTCCCGCAGCCGCGCCCCGTTTGTGTGAGCCGCTTCTTAGTCGAGCGGCGCGGAACGCAGATCGCTCACCTGTTGCGGCGAGATCGGCGTACCGTTGTTACCCCAAGACATCCGGATATACGTGACGACCGCCGCGACTTCCTGGTTCGACAGCGACTGCGCGAACGGCGGCATCCCGTACGGACGCGGATTCTTGAACGTGCTCGGCGGATAGCCGCCATTCAGCACCATGCGGATCGGGTTGACGGCCGATTCCATCATGATCGAGTGGTTGCCCGCGAGCGGCGGATAGGCCGGCGGCTTGCCCGCGCCGGTCTCGGCGTGGCAGGTCGCGCAGTTGTCCGCGTAGATCTTCTTGCCCTGGTCGAACAGCGCGTTGCCGAACTGCTTCGACGGCTCGTACTGCATGTTCTTCGGCGCTTCAGCCTTCTGCGGGATCGACTTCAGGTACGTCGACATCGCGCGCGTATCTTCGTCGGTCATGTACTGCAGGCTGTTGTGGACCACGTCCGCCATCGGGCCGAATACCGCACCCTTCTGCGACACGCCGGCTTGCAGCAGGTCGGACAGCTCCTGCACGTGCCAGTCGCCGAGGCCGAGTTCCTTGTCGTTCGTCAGCGACGGCGCATACCAGTTCTGCAGCGGGATCAGGCCGCCGGCGAACGCCGACGAGCTCACCGGGCCGCCCATCATGTTGATCGACGTGTGGCACATCGAGCAGTGGCCGAGACCTTCGACGAGATACGCGCCGCGGTTCCATTCGACCGACTTCGTCGGATCCGGCTTGTACTCGCCTTCCTTGAAGAACAGCGTGCGCCAGCCGATCAGCAGGTTGCGGTTGTTGAACGGGAACTTCAGTTCGTGCGGACGGCTCGGCACCGACACCGGCGGGACCGAACGCAGGTACGCGTAGATCGCGTCCGAATCGGCGCGCGTGACCTTCGTGTAGCTCGCGAACGGGAAACCCGGGTACAGCAGGCTGCCGTCCTTCGAGCGACCCGTGTGCATTGCACGGTAGAAGTCGTCCGACGTCCACTTGCCGATACCGTTCTGGTCGTCGGGCGTGATGTTCGGCGTGTACATCGTGCCGAACGGCGTCGCCATCGGCAGGCCGCCCGCGAACGACTTGCCGCCGCGCACGGTGTGGCACGCGATACAGTCGCCGACGCGCGCGAGGTATTCGCCCTTCTTGATCAGCGCGGCCTGGTCGGCCGGCGTGGCCGCGACGGCGGCAGCGCCGTGCAGCGTGTCGTTGCCCGGCCACAGGACCGGCACGAGGGCGGCAGCCGCGACGATCGCGACGGCCGAGAGTGCAAACAGGGACTTGCGTTTCATTGTGTCTGTCTCCCTTGCCTTATTGCGGTTCGCTGCCGCAGGCGAGCGGAGTCTTCATCGAACGCGCCGGGGCCGGCACGGGGTTGGCGGGCGCCGGTTGCGCGGCGAGCCACGCGGTCACGGCCGTCACGTCTTCGTCGGAAAGCTTCGCGGCGATGTCGTGCATGCAATCGGGCGCCTTCGCGTGGCGGTTGCCCGAGCGCCATGCGCCGAGCTGCGCGCTCAGGTAATCGGCGTGCAGGCCGACGAGGCCCGGGATCGCCGGCTGCATGCCGGTCAGCCCTGCGCCGTGGCAGGCCACGCAGGCCGGCAGCTTGCGCGACGGGTCGCCTTGCGTGACGAGCTGCTTGCCGCGTGCGAGCGTCGCGGCCGGCAGCGTCGGCTTCGCCGGCGTCGGGTACGGCGGACGTTCGGCCGAGAAGTGCTCGGCGATTTCCTTCAGGTAATCGTCGTTCAGGTACGTCAGCAGATAGTTCATCGGCGGGTACTTGCGCCGGCCGTCGCGGAAGTTGACGAGCTGGTTGTACAGGTACTCGGCCGGCTTGCCGGCAAGACGCGGGAAGTAGTCGTTGTCCGTGCCCTGGCCGTGGACGCCGTGGCATGCGGTACAGCCGCGCACGCGCTCGGCCATGGTATCGGGTGCCTTGAGCGGCGCCTGCTGGGCGTGCGCTTGCTCCGTGGGCTTGGTCTGCGCTTGGGCAGCGCTCATAAGGCCCGCGCCGCCGATCATCAGAACGGCGAGCAGCGGACGGAAGAGGCGTCTTGAAGACACACGAGACTCCATGTTTATTCGTCGGGGACCTTGTCCGGGCTACGATCGGCTCGGCGCATGGACGGCAGGACAGCCGGGCTGCTGCGACGCGGCATTCTATCATCGATGGGTAATGACGGCTATTTGGCAAAAGGACATCGGTTCCTGTCCGTTTGCGACTTGCGACAATTTGACGCGCATTGCGCCGGCGTCATGTGAACCGGCGTGCGTTTTCCCCATCGAAGACCGTACACTCGCGGGTCGCGCGGCGCCGCCTCCGCCGCAGGTCCAGTCGTTTCTCCCGTTTCCGGATTCATCGATGACGTTTTCTACCGTGCCGTTGCCTGCCTCCCGCCGTCCGTCCCGCCGTCCGCCCCGTTGCCGCCGCACTGCCGGCCTGCCGCTTGCGGGAGGGCGTGCGCGATGAAGTTCGACAGCTTGTGGATCGGTCAGGTCGCGCTCGCGGCGCTGATGGATGCGGCGTTCGCGATGGCGGTCGGCTCGGCGCTGTTCAAGGCGTGGCTCGGCAAGGACGGCGCGCGGCCGGTCATTGCGCCGTCGCACCCCGCATGGCTGCGCGCGCAACATTCGCTCGTCGCGGCGGCGCTGGCGCTCGTGCTCGCCGATCTCGGCTGGCTCGTCTACGAAGCCGCGGCGATGAGCGGCGCGGGGCTCGGCGGCGCGTTCGCCGCGATTCCCGTCATGCTGATGCAGACGCATACGGGCTTCGCGTGGAGCGTCGCGTTCGCCGGCGCGGTGCTGCTCGCGATCGTCGCGCTCGCGAAGCCGGACGGCCCGGTCGCGCATGCGGTGCTGTGGCTCGCCGTGATCGTGGTCGCGGCCGGCAAGGCGTCGCTCGGCCATGCGGCCGATAGCGGCGTGCTGTCCGCGGCGGTCGGCGTGCAGACGCTGCACCTGCTGGCCACCGCCGTGTGGGGCGGCCTCGTGCTCGCGGGCGGGCTCGCGGTGCTGCCGGCGCTCGGGACGTCGGTCGCGCGCGGCGCATTGATCCGCATCGGCCAGCACCTGTCGCGCACGTCGATCGTCGCGGTCGTCTTCGTGCTCGGCACCGGCGTGCTCAACGCGATCCGCGGGCTCGGCGGCTCGCTCGCGCCGCTCGACGGCAGCACGTGGGGGCGCGTGTTGCTGCTGAAGCTGCTGCTCGTCGCGCTCGCGCTCGTGCTCGGCGGGCTCAACCGCTTCTCGGCGCTGCCGCGCCTGCGCCGCACCGCGTCGACCGAGGACGCGTACACGTTCCGCAACATCCTGCATCTCGAAGGGATGACGATGATTGGCGTGTTCGTCGCGGCGGCCGTGCTGTCGTTCAGCGTGCCGGGGTTCGCGGCGCTCGGCTGACGGCCGAACGGCGCAGGGCGGGGCGCCGCATGCGTGGTACGGATGCAAGAACGGCCGCCGTGTCGGGGCGGCCGTGTCGAACGCACTGCGCGGCGCGCGCCGCGCCACACATCTTTCTTATCTCAAGCGTTCATCACCACTCGGCGACGCTGCCGTCCGCGTGGCGCCACACCGGGTTGCGCCAGCGATGGCCGGTCTTCGCCATCTCGCGCACCTTCTCCTCGTTCACGTCGATGCCGAGCCCCGGGCCTTGCGGGATCGCGACGAAGCCGTCCTCGTAGCGGAACACCTCGGGATTGCGCAGATAGTCGAGCAGGTCGTTGCCCTGGTTGTAATGGATGCCGAGGCTCTGTTCCTGGATGAACGCGTTGTAGCTGACCGCGTCGAGCTGCAGGCACGCGGCGAGCGCGATCGGCCCGAGCGGGCAATGCAGCGCGAGCGCGACGTCGTAGCTTTCCGCGAGCGTCGCGATCTTGCGGCACTCGGTGATGCCGCCGGCGTGCGATGCGTCCGGCTGGATGATGTCGACGTAGCCGCCCGCGAGGATGTGCTTGAAGTCCCAGCGGGAGTAGAGCCGCTCGCCGAGCGCGATCGGTGTGTTGGTCTGGTTGACGATGTCGCGCAGCGCCTCGGCATTCTCCGACAGCACCGGTTCCTCGATGAACATCAGCTTGTACGGATCGAGTTCCTTCGCGAGCACCTTCGCCATCGGCTTGTGCACGCGGCCGTGGAAGTCGACGCCGATCCCGACGTGCGGGCCGACCGCATCGCGCACCGCCGCGACGTTCGCGATCACCTGCTCGACCTTGTCGTAGGTGTCGACGATCTGCAGCTCCTCGGAGCCGTTCATCTTCACGGCCTTGAAGCCGCGTTCGACCACCGCGCGTGCGTTGTTCGCGACGTCGCTCGGCCGATCGCCGCCGATCCACGAATACACCTTGATGCGATCGCGCACCTGGCCGCCGAGCAGCGCATGCACGGGCACGCCGTGATGCTTGCCCTTGATGTCCCACAGCGCCTGGTCGACGCCCGCGATCGCGCTCATCATGATCGGGCCGCCGCGGTAGAAGCCGGCGCGGTACATCACCTGCCAGTGATCCTCGATCAAGAGCGGGTCGCGGCCGACGAGATAGTCGGCCAGTTCGTGCACGGCGGCCTCGACCGTGTGCGCGCGGCCTTCGACGACCGGCTCGCCCCAGCCGATGATGCCCTCGTCGGTTTCGATCTTGAGGAACAGCCACCGGGGCGGGACGACGAACGTTTCGAGGCGGGTGATTTTCATGACGCGTGTCTCCATGATTGACCGGCGCGCCCGCGCGGGCGCGGCGCACGATCCGTGCTTTCGCGGTTATCCTAGCGTAGTCGAACAAAAAATAGTATTAATAGCATTAATGTGCAGATAGTGGGCAGCCGCCCGACGGAGAACGATCATTCAACGCGACCTGCATGGACAGACGGCCTTCCGGCTCGCGACGGCGATCCTGCGCGGCGACTATCCGCCCGAATCGCTGCTGCCGAGGGAACCCGACCTGATGGAGATGTACGGCGTGAGCCGCACGGTGATGCGCGAGGCGCTGCGCACGCTGACGTCGAAGGGGCTGGTCGAATCGCGGCCGAAGGTCGGCACGCGCGTGCGGCCCCGCCGTGCGTGGAACCTGCTCGATGCCGACCTGCTCGACTGGTATGCGCGGGTCGCGCCGCCGCTCGCGTTCGCGCTGAAGCTGCAGGAGATGCGCGAGATGATCGAGCCGCACGCGGCCGCGCTCGCCGCGCGCACCCGTACGCCCGAAGCATTCGACGCGATCGATGGCGCGGTGCGCGCGATGGCCGCCGCGCGCAACGTCGACGAATGGGTGCGCGCCGACCTGCACTTTCACCTGAGCGTGCTGGAGGCCGGCGGCAACGAGTTGCTGGTGCCGCTCGGCGCGCTGATCGATCGCACGCTCGAGGCGCAACTGCAATTGAATGCGCGCCGGGCGGACGTGTACAACGCGTCGCTTGCCGAGCATGCGGCCGTCAGCGACGCGATCCGCGTACGCGACGAGAACGGCGCGCGCCGCGCGATGGCGACGCTGCTCGCGGTGACGCGCGCGCGGATCGAGCTGTCGTGACGGGAGCGGGGCGGGCGGCGCCCCGCAGCGTACCGTCAGGCGTTCGCGCAGCCGCCCGGCTTGTGGATGCGCTCCGTTGACGGCGGGTACTTCGCGAGCAGGCTCGCCGGCCGCCGCGGCCGCGCGACCAGGTCGCCGCCGCAATTCGGGCAGCGGCCCTTCAGCACGTCGTCCGCGCAAGTCGCGCAAAACGTACATTCAAACGTACAGATGCGTGCTTCCGCCGAATCGGGCGGCAGGTCCTTGTCGCAGCATTCGCAGCCGGGGCGCAGTTCGAGCATGATGGTCTCCTGGGTCGACGAGGGATGGGCGCCGCCCGGACATTGCGTGCGGCGCATGCGAGCGCTACTGTACGCGTTTGGATCGGCCCGGCCAACGGCGTCCCGCCTGGGCGCCGGTGCTGCGCACGGGCTGCACCGGGAGACGACCATGCATTATCGCGGAAGCTGTCATTGCGGCGACGTGACGTTCGAGGCGGAAGGCGACCTGCAGGGCGTGATGGCGTGCAACTGCTCGATCTGCCAGCGCAAGGGCGCGCTGATGTGGTTCGTGCCGCGCGACCACATGACGCTGCTGACGCCCGACGAAAATCTCGCGACCTACCTGTTCAACAAGCACGTGATCCGGCATCGCTTCTGCAAGCGCTGCGGGATTCACGCGTTCGGCGAAGGCGTTCATCCGGACGGCACCGCAATGGCCGCGATCAATGTGCGCTGCGTCGAGGGCGTCGATCTCGACGCGCTGCCCGTCACGCACTACGACGGCCGCTCGCACTGAGCGGCGCGCGGTTGCGGGCGCCTGCGCGGCGCGACTCGATCACGACGGTTGCACGGCCGCCACGTTCGCCGCAGGCGTTTCCGTCTGCGGCGCCGGGCCGGCGGTGCGCGTGCCGGCGTCGGCCGGGCGTTCGATCAGCGGCGCGAGCGCCGGCGCCATCGACTTCAGCAACTGCACGGCCATCGCGCTCGTGAAGTCGTAGCGCGCCGCATACGGCTCGTGCGCGGTCGCCGTCAGCACGCCGAAGAACCGGTCGCCGATCGCGAACACGAAGGTGCCGCTGCGGTTGACCTTGCGCGACTCGATCAGCCGCGCGCCGCGTGCGTAGACGTTGAAGCGCTGGTCGCCCGTCCCCGTCTTGCCGTACACGTCGAGCGTCTTGCCGTCCGGCAGCGTGAGCCCGCCCGCCAGGCGGCGCGCGGTGCCATGGAGCACGACGTCGCGCAGCAGCGTGTGCGCCACGTTGACGATCTCCGGCGCCAGCATCGGCTGCGGTTGCGCGGCCGCGCGCACGAAACGCGTTTCGTACGGCGTGCCCTTCGCGAAATCGAGCCGCGTGATCGTCTCGGTCGGCGCCTTCTGGCCGCCGTTCGCGATCAGGCCGATCAGCTTCGCGAGTGCGTCCGGCTGGTCGCCCGACGCGCCGATCGCGGCCGCGTACGACGGCGTCACTTCCGCGAACGGGTAGCCGAGCGCGCGCCACGACTTCGTGATCTCCGCGTACGCGCGCAGCTCGACCATGCGGCGGATGCGGCGGTCCTGCGTCGCGTGGTAGCGGGTCTTGTACAGCCACGAGTACGTGTAGAAACGCGCATCGCGACTGTCGCGCTGAACCTCGGCGAGCGACGCGGTCGGGTGCGCGCGCAGGTAGTTGAGCGTCCACAGCGCGAGCGGATGGACGCTCGCGATATAGCCGCGATCGTTGAGATTGAAGCGGTCGATCGCATACTTCGCGTAGAGCGCGGCGAGATCGTCGTCGGACAGCGTCGCGGCTGGCGTGCCTTTCAGTTGCGCGCGCATCTGCGCGTCGAACCATGCGAGCGATTCGTTCGGCGCGACGCTGCGCAGCACCGTCGCGAGCTTCGGCGGCGACTTGCGTACGTCGCGCAGCATCAGCGCGAGTGCTTCGTCGGGCGCCTTGCCCGCATAGCGCGTGTAGTAGCGCTTCACGTAGACCTGGCTTTCGCCGTCGACGAATTGCTGCAGGTAATGCTGGCGCTGCGCGGGATCGTTGAGCCACGACGACGACGGGCCGGCCGCCTGCAGCGTTTCGTAGTGAACGATGTCGCGCATCAGCCGCACGAACACGAGGTTGACCGAGTGCTCGAACGCCGCGTGCAGCGTCAGGATGCGGCCGTTGTCCGACTTCTCGAAGTTCGAAAACACCTGCGCGCCGCCGCCCGTGTAGAACACGTCCGGGCTCGCCGAATACTTGCGCTCGACCGACGCATCGAGCATCGCCTGCAGCGAGCGCTCGCGCGTATGCGACAGGTAGTCGAGCGCCCAGCGCGACAGCCCGTCGATCGGATCGGGCTTCACGCGCGCCAGCTCCGCGTTCGACAGGTGCGCATAGCGCGCGTGCAGGTCGGCGACGATCTGCAGGTACGTGATCAGCGTGCGCAGCTTCGCGGTCGAGCCCAGGTTGATACGGCCGCCGCGATTCACGTCGAACGGCTGGTTCACGCTGTCGGTCTGCACGCGCAGCATGTTCGCGCCGTTGCGGTGCTCGTACAGCGTGAAGCTGTACGTGAGGTGCGACGGGTCGTCCTTCGGCGCGAGCATCTCGAAACCGTACAGGCCGGCGGCCTGCGCGCCGCCGCGTGTCGATGCCCGCGCGAGCCGCTCGGCGACCGCCTGCTGCACGCCGTTGTCGAGCGTGCTGGTGGCCTGCAGGTCGAGCTGGTCGAGCTGGTACAGGTCGCTGATGCCGAGCGCCGACAGCAGCGACGCGCGCGCGGAGGTCACGGCCTTGCGCGACACGAACGACTGCACGCGCGCGGCGGCTGGCGGCGCGCTGCGTTCGATCTGCGCGGCCAGCGCGGCATCGCGCAGCGCGGGCGAGATCACGCCGCCGTTCGACAGCAGCCGCAGATAGCTGTCGGTCAGCTTTTGCAGCGCCGGATAGCCGCGGTTGAGGAAGTACGACGGCGCGCGCTGCGCGATCAGCAGCGACAGCGCCTCGCGGAACATCTTGCCCTGCTGATCGACGTTGTCGCCGGTCGTCGGCGCGGACAGCACGCGGTTCACGTCGTTGAAGTCGCGGCCGTACCACGCGGCGAGACCGTCGCCGATGCCGGTGATTTCTCCGATGTGCGGCCGCGCGGCGAGCGGCACCGAGTTCAGGTAGCGCACGACGATCGTGCGGCGCGCGAGCATCGTCTGCGGGCCGTTCAGGTACGCGCGCACCGACGCGGACGCGATCTGCCGCAGCTTCTCGGGCGGCGTCGCGGTGCGGCCCTCGGGCGAATGGCGGAATTTTTCGATCTGCGTCGCGAGCGTGCTGCCGCCCGGGCGTGCCTGATGGCGATTGACCACGTGCAGCGCCTGGTCGGCCAGCGCGCGGCTGAAGCGCCCCCAGTCGATCGCCGGGTTGCGGTTCGGTTCGTTCGCATCGAGCAGATAGCGATCCTCGATGAACAGCAGCGAATCGGTGATCACGCGCGGCACCGTGTCGAAGTCGGCATAGACGCGCTGCGGGAACACGGTCGCGAACAGCGGCGAGCCGGTCGAATCGAACAGCATCAGGCCCGTCTGGTCTTTCTCTTCGTATGGGAGAAACAACCCGCGCTCGCCGAGCGACAGCATCCGCTGCGAATCGCGCGCCTGTTCGCTGACGACGAAGCCGCGCGCGAGCAGCCGCTGCTGGAACGCGGGGATCATCGCGTAGCCGAAGCGCTGGTCGTACGGACCGTTCCCGGGGAAGCGGATGTGATCGCTCGGCCCCGCTTCGACCGTGTAGCCGACGTCGCGGGTGAGCTCGGACAGGTAGCGCGCCTGCAGCCGGGACGTTTCGATCTCGGTCTGCACGAGCCGCGCGACGATCGCCACCGCGATCAGCAATGCGGCGAGCAAAGACCACTTGACCCACGTCCAGACCGATGCGGGACCGGTCACGCGCGGGAGGATACGATTCAGCGGCCGATTCATGGCGGCGTCTCCCTGAGGGCGCGGTTGTCCGGCCACACCCCATTAAGGATTAGTGTAGTCCTCCGCGGCGGACTGCCAAGGGCGGTTGACTACCGAGATGCGCCGGCGCAACAGGCGTGCCCGCCCCAGCCGGGCGACGGGTCGATGGCGGTCGGGGCGCCAGCCGGCGCGGGCGCGCCAGCCCGGCGCGGTCGAGCGGGCGGCGGCGAGCCAGCGTGGAAAAATGGTGCGCGCTTTCACCGTTCATTCAACTGACGAAATGCTCGATCAGGTGATCGACGAACAGCCGTGCCTTGCGCGGAAAATGCCGACGGGTCGGGTACGCGACATTCATCTCGAGGGCCTCCAGTCGATAGCCGGGCAGCAGCGCGAGCAGCCGGCCGTCGTCGAGATCCGGCTTGACGAGGAAATCGGGCAGGACCGCGATGCCCATGCCGGACCGCGCCCAGTTCCGGATCAACCCGACGTTGTTCGACGATGCGGATTTGTTCGGGCGCACGGTGATGCGCGTCTGTTCGTGTTCGAACGACAGGTATTCGCCCGCGAAATCGGCATGGAATGCCAGGCCCGCGTGCGACGCGAGATCGTGCGGATGACCGGGCGCGCCGTGCCGTTCGACATAGTGCGGCGCCGCGCAGACGATCCGGTTGATGCGCGTGAGCGGGCGCTTCACGAGCGTGTTGTTGCTGATGTGCTGCGACAGCAGCAGCCCGATGTCGAAGCCCTCGGACACGAGGTCGACGTGACGGTCCACGATCGTGACTTCCGGCACGATGGCCGGATGCCGCGTCTTGAACGTGTCGATGGCCGGCGCGAGCACGTGCATGCCGAACATGACCGGCGCGGCGATTTTCAGCGAGCCGATCGGTTCGTGATGCATCGAGGCGATCGTTTCCTCGACCCGGTCGATCTCGTCGATCACGTGACGTATCTGCGCCAGATAGAGGTGGCCCGCGTCGGTCAGCGACAGGCTGCGGGTGGTGCGATTCAGCAGGCGTGCGCCGAGCCGATCCTCGATGCTCATCACGAGGCGGGTGGCCGACGAGTTGGAGATGTTCAGTTCCGTGGCTGCGCGCGCGAAACTGCGAAGTTCGGCGACCTTGACGAATAGTCGCATCGGGAGGAGTTCGTCCATTTTTTATCGATAAACAGAAAGCGTGGATTCAATTCTATCCATCGATTTGATGAATTTTAACGGACGTTTTTAACGAATGATTATTATGGAATCGCGTATTTATCGGGTGCGAGAACGGTCGGAGAATGACGGGTTTCAAGGCCTTAAGGTCATTGAATTGGCGATTTGATTGCGATTGCAATTAGACCTTTTTGATGAATTTGTATTTAGTAATTGTACGAAAATATAGGCTAATTTTTTCGTTAAAGCCTCGGACGTTATCGATGCGATGTGATACCGAACCGTATACGTCCCTGTTGCGTTGGCAGCTTCGCGCGTTCGTGCCGGCGCACGGCCTCGACGGAACGGCGGATCGGGTAGTCGCAGGCAAGCGGGACGATTTCGGGCTGGGCCCCGCCGCGCGCAGGCGCTCGTCGCCCGCGCGGCATCGAGGCCCCGATAGCCGCCGTCAGACGCTGCCCGCGGTCTCGATCACGAGGATGCGCGCAGCGCCGAGCGGATGCGCGACGTGCTCCGTGCCGACTGTCGCGTGAAAGACGTCGCCCGTCTCGAGCACCGTCGCATGCTCGACGCCTGCGTCGCGGTAGCGCATCTCGACGCGGCCGTCGAGCACCGCGAACACTTCCTCGCCGTCGTTCACGTGCCAGCGATACGGCTGGTCGGTCCAGTGCAGCCGGACCGTGATGCCGTTCAGGTTCGCGATGTCGAGCGCGCCCCACGCGCGGTCCGCCGTGAATGCGGCACTCCGGATGATCTTCATCGATGTGTTCTCCGGCACGCGTGTGTGCCGCCTTCCCGTGATTTTTCCGACATCCGCATTCAGCGCGACGTCGCGCGCAGCGCCTGCTCGACGATCTGCTTGCGCTTCGCGAAGCCGGCTGCCGTCCGTTCGGTGACGCGCGTCACGACCGCAGCCGGCGCGGTGTCGGGCGAGCCGGCGTCGAACGGCGGCGCGGGCGCATATTCGAGCTGCAGCTGGATCGCCTGCGCTTCTTCGTCGCCGACCAGCTCCGCGGCGATCGTCAGCGCGAAGTCGATGCCGGCCGTCACGCCGCCGCCCGTGATCAGGTTGCCGTCGCGCACCACGCGCTCGCGTACCGGTATCGCGCCCAGCGGTTCGAGCAGCGAGTGGAACCTCCAGTGCGTCGTCGCGCGCCGGCCGCGCAGCAGGCCGGCCACGCCGAGCAGCAGCGCGCCCGTGCAGACCGACGTCACGTAGCGCGCGGTGGCCGCGCGCTGCTGCACGAACGCGATCGTTTCGGCATCGAGCAGCAGCTCGTTGATGCCGATTCCGCCCGGGATGCAGATCACGTCGAGCGGCGGGCAGTCGTCGAACGTACAAGTGGGCGCGAGCGCGAGGCCGCTGCTCGACGCGACCGCGTCGCGCGACTTCCACACCAGATGGACGGCCGCATCGGGCAGCGACGCGAGCACGTCGTGCGGACCGGTGAGGTCGAGTTGCTGGACGCCCGGAAAGACGAGAAGGCCGATATGCAGGGTCATGCGAAGACTCCGTCTGGAAGGGAACGCGCGCCGTTCGGCACGGGATGGACAGATCGATTCTAGGCGCGTAGTGTTTGGCGAAATTGCCATATCACCCACGTTTTAAGCCAATCGCCATGCCTGCCGCCGCCCCGCGTTCGATCCTGGTCCTCGCGTTTCCCCGTGCGCAACTGCTCGATGTAACGGGGCCGCTGCAGGTGTTCGCGTCCGTCAACGAGCTCGCGCTGGAGCGCGGGCAGCCGGCGCCGTATGCGCCGCGCGTCGTGGCCGTCGAAGCCGGGCCCGTCGAGACGTCGTCGGGCCTCGTCGTGATGGCCGAGTCGCTGCACGCGGCCGCGCGCCGTCCCGATACGCTGATCGTCGCCGGCGGCAAGGGCGTGCATGCGGCGTCGAAGGATGCTCGCGTGGTGAGTTGGGTGCGGCAGCAGGCCGGGCGCGCGCGGCGCGTGGCGTCGGTCTGCACCGGCGCGTTCCTGCTCGCCGAGGCCGGCCTGCTCGACGGGCGGCGCGCGGTCACGCACTGGGCGCGCTGCGACGAATTCGCGGCGCGCTACCCGAACGTGCGCGTCGAACCGGACCCGATCTTCATCCGCGAAGGCGCGCTGTGGACGTCGGCCGGCGTGACGGCCGGCATCGACCTCGCGCTCGCGCTCGTCGAGGAGGATCTCGGGCGGGCGACCGCGCTCGACGTCGCGCGCGAACTCGTCGTGTTCCTGAAGCGTCCGGGCGGGCAGGCACAGTTCAGCACGATGCTGTCGATGCAGCGCACCGCCGACCGGTTCGGCGAACTGCACGCGTGGATGGCCGAGCACCTGACGGCCGACCTGTCGGTGCCCGCGCTCGCCGAGCGCGTGAGCATGAGCGAGCGCAGCTTCGTACGCCACTATCGTGCGGAAACCGGCCGCACGCCCGCCCGCGCGGTCGAGCAGATCCGGGTCGAGGCCGCGCAACGCCTGCTCGGCGAAACGGCGTGGCCCGTCAAGCGAATCGCTGGGCGGTGCGGCTTCGGTTCCGAGGAGACGCTGCGGCGCAGTTTCGTGCGCGTGCTCGGCGTGTCGCCGCAGGGATATCGCGAGCGGTTCGTGCGGTAACGGACGACGGCTTCATCCCGGTGCGATGATCCGACGATGTTTGCGGGTGCGGCGCGTCGCCGGGATGAGCGGGGCCGGCGCGGGCGCTGCCGGAAGGAACTGCGCGGAAACCGATCGATTTCCGGTCCGAAGCGCCGAAACTATTCAGGATCGGACAACAATAGGCGGGGGCTTGTGCCGCGCCCGCCGCGGGCTCTATTCTGTTCCGTTGGCGATTCGAAGGGGAAGCAGCATGGACCGAATCCAGGCAATGGAAGTTTTTACCCGCGTGGTCGACGCGAACAGCTTCACGCGGGCGGCCGACACGCTGGCGATGCCGCGTGCGTCGGTGACGACCATCATCCAGAATCTCGAGGCGCTGCTCGGCGTGCGCCTGATGCACCGGACGACGCGCCGGCTGTCGTTGACGCCGGAGGGCGCCGCGTACTACGAGCATTGCATGAAGATCATTGCGGAGATCGCCGAGGCCGACGCGAGTTTCCAGGCCGGCAACCGCAAGCCGAGCGGCATGCTGCGCGTCCACATGCCGAGTTCGCTCGGGCGGCGCGTCGTGCTGCCGTCGCTGTCGATCTTCCGGCAGCGCTATCCGGACATCACGCTCGAGCTGGGGCTGTCCGACCGCTACGTCGATCCGGTCGAGGAGGGCATCGATTGCATGATCCGGGTCGGGCCGCTCGAGGATTCGTCGATGGTCGCGCGGCGCATCGGGATGCTCAAGCGCGTGACGTGCGCGTCGCCCGATTACCTTGCCCGCCACGGCGAGCCGAACGAGATTGCCGATCTCGTCGAACATCATGCGGTGAATTTCCGCGCGAGCCACGGCGCGCGGGCGATTCCGTGGGTGTTCATGATCGATGGCAAGCCGTTCGAGGTGCGGATGAACGGCAGCGTCACGGTCAACGATTCGGATGCGTACGTGACGTGCGGGCTCGAAGGCTTCGGGATGATCCAGCCGACGCTGTTCATGGTGCTGCCGCACCTGCTCGACGGCTCGCTGGTCGAGGTGCTGCCGGACAGCAATCCGAAGCCGAAGCCGATCTCGATCGTGTATCCGCACAACCGGCATCTGTCGCAGAAGGTGCGCGTGTTCGCCGACTGGATCGCGGAGGTGTTCGAGTCGACGCCGGCGCTGGAAGGTGGGGAGAACTGGCGGGGGAAGGTGGGGGTGCAGGCGGCGAAGGCGCAGCGCGGAGCGGTGGTGGCGTAGTCGAGGCGCGTGGCTGGGGGGGACGGGCAACGCGCCGCGACACCGCGTGCGCCGGATGAAGCAATGAAAAAAGCCGCTGTTTCTTTCGAAACAGCGGCTTTTCGCATTTGGTGGCGAATCAGGGATTCGAACCCCGGACCTGCGGATTATGATTCCGTCGCTCTAACCGACTGAGCTAATTCGCCGAAGACTTGAATTATGTCGATCGGCCGGTCGGCTGTCAATACCTTTTTCCATCTTTCCCGAAAAAAGTTGCCGGCAGTCCGTGCCGGCCTCGGTCACTGGCGGGGGCGGCCACCGGAAGGCGTCCCTCCGCCGGCCGTCCCCGCTCCGCGCCCAACATCAATCCTGCGCGTAGATGTCCGAGTCCTTCGTCTCCTTGACGAACAGCAGGCCGATCACGAACGTGACCAGTGCGATCACGATCGGATACCAGAGCCCCGAATAGATGTTGCCCTTCGCCGCGACGATCGCGAACGCGGTCGCCGGCAGGAAGCCGCCGAACCAGCCGTTGCCGATGTGATAGGGCAGCGACATCGACGTGTAGCGGATCCGCGTCGGGAACATCTCGACCAGCATCGCGGCGATCGGGCCGTAAACCATCGTCACGAAGATCACGAGGATCGTCAGGATCACGATCGTCATCGGCCAGTTGAGCTGCGCCGGGTCAGCCTTGGCCGGGTAGCCGGCCCCCTTCAGCGCCGACGCGAGCGTCTTGTCGAATGCCGCGCCCTGCGCCTTCGCGTCGGCCGCCTTGCCGTCGTAGGTCTGGATCACCGTGTCGCCGACCTTGATCTGGGCCGGCGTCCCGGCCGGCGCCGCGACGTTCTCGTAGTTCAGGCCGGCCTTCGCGAGCGCGCTCTTCGCGATGTCGCACGAGCTGGTGAACTTCGACGTGCCGACCGGATTGAACTGGAACGAGCAGGCGGCCGGATCGGCGATGACCGTGATCGGCGCCTTCTGCGTCGCGAGTTCGAGCTGCGGGTTCGCGTAGTGCGTGAGCGCCTTGAACAGCGGGAAGTACGTCAGCGCCGCGATCAGGCAGCCCGCGAGGATGATCGGCTTGCGGCCGATCTTGTCCGACAGCGACCCGAAGAACAGGAAGAACGGCGTGCCGATCAGCAGCGCGATCGCGATCAGGATGTTCGCGCTGGCGCCGTCGACCTTCAGCGTCTGCGTGAGGAAGAACAGCGCGTAGAACTGGCCCGTGTACCAGACGACGGCCTGGCCGGCCGTCAGGCCGATGAGCGCGAGGATCACGATCTTCAGGTTCTTCCACTGGCCGAACGCTTCGGTCAGCGGCGCCTTCGACGTCTTGCCTTCCGCCTTGATGCGCAGGAACACCGGCGATTCGTTCAGCTGCAGCCGGATCCACACCGACACCGCGAGCAGCAGGATCGACGCGACGAACGGCACGCGCCAGCCCCAGCTGCCGAACGCTTCCTCGCCGATGAACGTGCGCACGCCCAGGATCACGAGCAGCGACAGGAACAGGCCGAGCGTGGCCGTCGTCTGGATCCACGCGGTGTAGAAGCCGCGCCGGTTGGCCGGCGCATGCTCGGCGACGTAGGTCGCCGCGCCGCCGTACTCGCCGCCGAGCGCGAGGCCCTGCAACAGCCGCATCGCGATGAAGATCACGGGAGCGGCGATGCCGATCGACGCGTAGCCGGGCAGGAAGCCGACCACGAACGTCGAGACGCCCATGATCACGATCGTCACGAGGAACGTGTGCTTGCGGCCGACGAGGTCGCCGAGCCGGCCGAACACGATCGCGCCGAACGGCCGCACCGCGAAGCCGGCCGCGAAGCCGAGCAGCGTGAAGATGAACGCGGCGGTCGGATTGACGCCGGAGAAGAAGCTCTTGCTGATGTAGGCCGCGAGCGAGCCGGCCAGGTAAAAGTCGTACCACTCGAACACGGTGCCGAGCGACGACGCGAAGATCACCTTCTTCTCTTCGCCCGTCATCGGCGAGTGCGAAATTTGCCCGCCTAACGTTGCCATGAATCGTCTCCAAGTCCCTTGATATAAATGTGCGGCCGCCTTGGGAGGGGCGGGCCTGTCGACGATTATTGGCACGGAAACTTACGGCCCACTGACTCGCGCGTACAAAACGACTGCGCGTTAACCCGCGTCGAATCGGCCGCTTCGCGCGCCGATCGTGGCGTGAACGGCCGGTAAATCCCCGGTCTCGACGTGGTTGCGCCGAGCCGCGGCGGCGCGCGTCAGGGTTAATCCGGGGCGGTGTCGGCGAGCGGCAGGCTGATGCGCACGAGCGTGCCGGCGAGGCGCGGTGCGTGCTGGTAGACGTGATCGTCGAGCGTCAGCGTGCCGCCGTGCTGCGTGGCGATCTCGCGCACGATCGCGAGCCCGAGGCCGCTGCCGTCGCCTTCACGGCCGAGGATCCGGTAGAAGCGCTCGACGACGCGCTCGCGCTCGCCGGCCGGGATGCCGGGGCCCGTATCTTCGACTTCGAGATGGACGCGCCGCGCCGCGCGGTCGGCGCGCACGCGCACCGTGATGCGGCCGCCTTCCGGCGTATAGCGGATCGCGTTGTCGACCAGGTTGCCGAGCATCTCGCGCAGCATCACCGGATTGCCGTCGACGTCGAGCGGCGCGTCGTCGTCCGGGCCTTCGTAACCGAGGTCCATCCGTTTCGCGAGCGCGGCCTGCACCCAGTCGCGCACCGTGCGCCGCGCGAGCGCGCCGATCTCGACCGGCTCGAACGTGAGCCCGCTCGCGCGGTTTTCGGCACGCGCGAGCGCAAGCAGTTGCGTGACGAGACGCGCGGCCTGCTCGGAGCTCGTCGCGATCTGCTCGAGCGAGCGCTGCACGTCGGGCGGCACCGGGTGGCGCAGCGCGAATTCGGCCTGCGTGCGCAGGCCCGCGAGCGGCGTCTTCATCTGGTGCGCGGCGTCGGCGATGAAGCGTTTCTGCAGCGCCATGTTCTGCTCGAGCCGCGCGAGCAGGTCGTTGAACGACGTGACGAGCGGTTCGATCTCGGGCGGCGCGCGCTGCGCCTCGACGGGCGACAGGTCGTCGGGTCGCCGCGCGCGGATGTGCGCCTGCAGCGCGTTGAGCGGCGCGAGCCCGCGCGACAGCCCGAACCAGACGAGCAGGATCGCGAGCGGCAGGATCACGAATTGCGGCAGGATCACGCCCTTGATGATGTCGTTCGCGAGCGCGTTGCGCTTGTCGAGCGTCTCGCCGACCTGCACGAGCACGGGCTGCGCGCCGCTCGCCTGCGGCAGCGCGACGGTCGTATAGGCGACGCGCACGTCGTTGCCGCGCAGCAGGTCGTCGCGGAACACGACGACGCCCGGCGGCGGGCGGTCCTCGTCCCGCGGCAGCGGCATGTCGGCTTCGCCCGCGACCAGCTCGCCGCGCGTGCCGAGCACCTGGAAGTAGACGCTGTCGATGTTGTCCGCGCGCAGGAAGTCGCGCGTCTGCTCCGGCAGCGTCAGTTCGGCGACGCCGTTGACCGGATGGATCTGCCGGGCGAGCACGTACGCGTTGGTCTCGAGCGCGCGGTCGAACGGACTGTTCGCGATCGTCTTCGCGACGAGATAGGTGACGGCGATGCTCATCGGCCACAGCAGCAGCAGCGGCGCGAGCATCCAGTCGAGGATTTCGCCGAACAGCGAGCGCGGGCGCGGCGTTTCGGGCGATTCGGTTTCGTCGGGCGGCGCGAACGGGTTCTCGTAACGGGCGTCGCGCGCCTCGTCGGCAGCGGACGACGGCGCGCCGGTCGGGTGGCGGGAATGGGAATGGGCCGGCGTGGCCATCGCGGCGCCGCCCGGCGTCAGCGCAGCGGCGTGCCGGCGGCCGCGGGCTGGGACGCTGCGGTGTCGGCCGGCGTCGCGGGCGCGACCTTCTCGAGGCAATAGCCGAGGCCGCGCACGGTCGAGATCCGCACGCCGCTCGGTTCGATCTTCTTGCGCAGCCGGTGCACGTAGACTTCGATCGCGTTGTTGCTGACTTCCTCGCCCCATTCGCACAGGTGGTCGACGAGTTGTTCCTTCGACACGAGGCGGCCGATCCGCTGCAGCAGGACCTCGAGCAGGCCGAGTTCGCGTGCGGAGAGATCGAGCACGTGATCGTTCGCATACGCGATGCGGCCGACCTGGTCGAATGCGAGCGAACCGTGGCGCACGACCGTCGGGCCGCCGCCCGCGCCGCGCCGGGTCAGCGCGCGCACGCGCGCCTCGAGCTCGTTGAGCGCGAACGGCTTGGCCATGTAGTCGTCGGCGCCGAGGTCGAGCCCTTTCACGCGTTCGTCGACGCTGTCGGCGGCGGTCAGGATCAGCACGGGGAGATTGGAATTGCGCGCGCGCAGGCGCTTGAGCACGTCGAGCCCGGACATTTTCGGGAGCCCGAGATCGAGGATCAGCAGGTCGAAAGTCTGCATCGACAGCGCGGTGTCGGCGTCGACGCCGCTCTTCACGTGATCGACGGCATAGCCCGATTGGCGGAGTGACCGGGTGAGGCCGTCCGCGAGTATGCTGTCGTCTTCGGCGATGAGAATTCGCATGTTGCTGACCGATGCCGGCAGGGCGTTCGCGCCGGCGCGGCTGTCTCCGAAGTTATTCGTGTACAACGCAACCCGCATTGCGGGCTTGCATAAACCACTGTTTTTTTATACAGTGTCTGCATTCGTGGGCAGCGCTTGAATGCGGGCGCGCCTCCAACAGACGCTGCTCATCATAGCAAAGGACGATTCATGGAAGATAGCAAGAAGGGCTCCGGGATGACCGCCGAGAAGAGCAAGGCGCTGGCGGCCGCGCTCGCGCAGATCGAGAAGCAGTTCGGCAAGGGCTCGATCATGCGCATGGGCGACGGCGAAGCGGCCGAGGATATCCAGGTCGTCTCCACGGGGTCGCTGGGTCTCGACATCGCGCTGGGCGTCGGCGGCTTGCCGCGGGGCCGGGTGGTCGAGATCTACGGTCCGGAATCGTCCGGTAAAACCACGCTCACGCTGCAGGTCATCGCCGAACTGCAGAAGCTGGGCGGCACCGCGGCGTTCATCGACGCCGAGCACGCGCTCGACGTTCAATATGCCGCGAAGCTCGGCGTGAACGTGCCGGAGTTGCTGATTTCGCAGCCGGACACCGGCGAGCAGGCGCTCGAAATCACCGACGCGCTGGTGCGCTCGGGCTCGATCGACATGATCGTCATCGACTCGGTCGCGGCGCTCGTGCCGAAGGCCGAAATCGAAGGCGAGATGGGCGATTCGCTGCCGGGTCTGCAGGCCCGCCTGATGTCGCAGGCGCTGCGCAAGCTGACCGGCACGATCAAGCGCACGAACTGCCTCGTGATCTTCATCAACCAGATCCGGATGAAGATCGGCGTGATGTTCGGCAACCCGGAAACCACGACGGGCGGCAACGCGCTGAAGTTCTACTCGTCGGTGCGTCTCGACATTCGCCGGATCGGCTCGATCAAGAAGAACGACGAGGTGATCGGCAACGAAACCCGCGTGAAGGTCGTCAAGAACAAGGTGTCGCCGCCGTTCCGCGAAGCGATCTTCGACATCCTGTACGGCGAAGGCATTTCGCGTCAGGGCGAAATCATCGATCTCGGCGTGCAGGCGAAGATCGTCGACAAGGCCGGCGCCTGGTACAGCTACAACGGCGAGAAGATCGGCCAGGGCAAGGACAACGCGCGTGAATTCCTGCGCGAAAATCCGGAAATCGCGCGCGAGATCGAGAACCGCATCCGCGAATCGCTCGGTGTCGTCGCCATGCCCGACGGCGCGGGCAACGAAGCCGAGGCGATGGACGAAGAAGAGTGATGATTGCGCGCCGAGGTCAGGCCGGCGAGCCGGAGGAGCACGACACGCCCGAAACGGCGGGTCGCTCCGGCCAGCGGGCCGGCCCCTCGGGCGCCAGCCGGCGGGACGCAAGCGGCAACGCAGCGAACCGCACCGCGACGAGGGCATCCGACGATGCCCTCGTTTCGTTTGAGATTGCCGCACCGGACGATCCGTTCGACGACGATGAATCGTTCGACGCACACGATCGCTCCCGCCGTCGTGTGTCCGGTGTCCGCTTCCCGGGCGATCGCGCCCCGAGCGATCGCGCCCCGGACGATCGCACAGCCGATGCGCCCGCGACGGAAGATGTCTATACGCGCAGCAGCCAGCATCCGCGCCGCACACGCCGTGCATCCGGCGCATCTTCCGGCGGCGCTGCTTCAAGCGACACCCCGGGCGCTCGCGAACGCAAGTCGTCGAAGCCGCCGCGGTCGTTGAAGGGGCGCGCGCTCGGCTACCTGTCGAGGCGCGAATACAGCCGTGCGGAGCTCGCGCGCAAGCTCGCACCGTACGTCGGCGAGGACGAATCCGTCGACCCGGTGCTCGATGCGCTGGAAAAGGAAGGCTGGCTGTCCGACGCGCGCTTCGCCGAGAGCCTCGTGCATCGCCGCGCGTCGCGCGTCGGCGTCGCGCGCATCGTCAGCGAACTGAAGCGCCATGCGGTCGGCGACAGCCTCGTCGAAGAGGTGAATGCCCAATTGCGCGAGACCGAGTGGACGCGTGCGCAGGCCGTGTGGCGCAAGAAATTCGGTGCGCTGCCGCAAACGCCTGCGGAGCGCGCGAAGCAGGCGCGCTTCCTGGCCGCGCGCGGCTTCTCGAGTGCGACCATCGTGAAGTTGCTGAAGGTCGGCGACGATTTCCCGATCGACGACTGAGCCGCCCGGTCGCGCGCGTGGCGCGCGATTTTGCTGCATCGCAACCGCTTCCGGACAGGCGGGAATACCCGCCGTCGGGGCCGAATGCCTCAAATACCCAATATGCTAAAATCCACGGGTTTTCCTCTTCGGCCTCAACCTCCAGCATGCCGCTATCCGAGCCCGTGCCCCGTCAGTTGCGACATCGACGCGCAATCCGAGCGGAAGCCTACGAGCGCGGCGACGGCTTGTGGGACATCGAAGCCTGCCTGACCGACCACAAGCCGCGCGATGTCGCGCTTGCGTCGGGCATCCGGCCCCAGGGCCTGCCGATCCACGAACTCTGGCTGCGCGTGACCATCGACCGTGACCTCAATGTCGTCGACGCCGAAGCGTCTTCGGAATGGGTGCCCTATCCCGGTCACTGTCAATCCGCTTCCCCCGCCTATCGGGCCCTCATCGGGCTCAATCTCTTCCGCAATTTCCGCCGCAACGCGAACCGGCTGCTCGCCGGCGTCGCAGGCTGTTCCCATCTCACCGAACTGTGCGCCGTGCTGCCGACGGCCGCGATCCAGGCGTTCGCCGGTGACGTATGGAACGTGCGCGAGGAGGGCGGCGAAGGGCCGGATCACGACGGCGTGCACGCCGAACCGCCTTTCCAGCTCGGCCGCTGCCGGGCGCTGCGATTCGACGGCGAGGTCGTGCGGCAATACTACCCGCGCTGGTATGGCCCGATTCGGCCGGATCTGCCCGGTGAAGGCAGCACGAAGGAATGAACGGAAATCATTCGAAGAAGCGTCTTAAGCGACATTTCATCCAACTCTCAGACTGAAGGGAATCACGCATGAAGATTCACGAGTACCAGGGTAAGGAAATCCTGCGGAAATTCGGCGTCGCGGTACCGCGCGGCAAGCCGGCGTTCTCGGTTGACGAAGCCGTCAAGGTGGCGGAAGAGCTCGGCGGCCCGGTATGGGTCGTGAAGGCTCAGATCCACGCGGGTGGCCGTGGCAAGGGCGGCGGCGTGAAGGTCGCGAAGTCGATCGAGCAGGTGCGCGAATACGCGAACCAGATCCTCGGCATGCAGCTCGTCACGCACCAGACGGGCCCGGAAGGCCAGAAGGTCAACCGTCTGATGATCGAAGAAGGCGCGGACATCAAGCAGGAACTGTATGTCAGCCTCGTCGTCGACCGCATCTCGCAGAAGATCGTGCTGATGGGTTCGAGCGAAGGCGGCATGGACATCGAAGAAGTCGCCGAAAAGCACCCGGAACTGATCCACAAGGTCATCGTCGAGCCGTCGACGGGCCTGCTGGATGCGCAGGCCGACGATCTCGCCGCGAAGATCGGCGTGCCGGCCGCATCGATTCCGCAAGCGCGCGCGATCCTGCAAGGCCTGTACAAGGCATTCTGGGAAACCGACGCATCGCTGGCTGAAATCAACCCGCTGAACGTCTCCGGCGACGGCAAGGTCACCGCACTCGACGCGAAGTTCAACTTCGACTCGAACGCGCTGTTCCGCCACCCGGAAATCGTCGCGTACCGCGATCTGGACGAAGAAGATCCGGCTGAAATCGAAGCGTCGAAGTTCGACCTCGCATACATCTCGCTCGACGGCAACATCGGCTGCCTCGTGAACGGCGCAGGCCTCGCGATGGCCACGATGGACACGATCAAGCTGTTCGGCGGCGAGCCGGCGAACTTCCTGGACGTCGGCGGTGGTGCGACGACCGAGAAGGTTACGGAAGCGTTCAAGCTGATGCTGAAGAACCCGGACCTGAAGGCGATCCTCGTGAACATCTTCGGCGGCATCATGCGCTGCGACGTGATCGCGGAAGGCGTGATCGCCGGTTCGAAGGCCGTGAACCTGAACGTGCCGCTCGTCGTGCGCATGAAGGGCACGAACGAGGACCTCGGCAAGAAGATGCTGGCCGATTCGGGCCTGCCGATCATCTCGGCCGACAGCATGGAAGAGGCTGCGCAGAAGGTCGTCGCGGCTGCCGCAGGCAAGTAAGCACGCGCTAATGAACACGTAGGGCGGCGCGGCTTGCACGCGACGCCCATCGAACAGAGGTCAAAATACATGTCGATTCTGATCAACAAGGACACGAAGGTCATCACGCAGGGCATTACCGGCAAAACCGGTCAGTTCCATACGCGCGCCTGCCGTGAATACGCAAACGGCCGCGAGGCATTCGTCGCGGGCGTGAACCCGAAGAAGGCCGGCGAAGATTTCGAAGGCATTCCGATCTACGCGAGCGTCAAGGAAGCGAAGGCGGAAACCGGCGCGACCGTGTCGGTCATCTACGTGCCGCCGGCAGGCGCGGCTGCTGCGATCTGGGAAGCGGTCGAAGCCGATCTGGATCTCGCGATCTGCATCACGGAAGGCATTCCCGTGCGCGACATGATCGAAGTGAAGGACCGCATGCGTCGCGAAGGCCGCAAGACGCTGCTGCTCGGGCCGAACTGCCCGGGCACGATCACGCCCGACGAGCTGAAGATCGGCATCATGCCGGGTCACATCCACCGCAAGGGCCGCATCGGCGTCGTGTCGCGTTCGGGCACGCTGACGTATGAAGCGGTTGCGCAGCTGACGGCGCTGGGCCTCGGCCAGTCGTCGGCAGTCGGTATCGGCGGCGACCCGATCAACGGTCTGAAGCACATCGACGTGATGAAGATGTTCAACGACGATCCGGATACGGACGCGGTCGTGATGATCGGCGAAATCGGCGGTCCGGACGAAGCCAATGCCGCCGAGTGGATCAAGGACAACATGAAGAAGCCGGTGGTTGGCTTCATCGCGGGCGTCACGGCGCCTCCGGGCAAGCGCATGGGCCACGCCGGCGCGCTGATCTCGGGCGGTGCGGATACGGCCGAAGCGAAGCTGGAAATCATGGAAGCGTGCGGCATCACCGTCACGCGCAACCCGTCGGAAATGGGCCGTCTGCTGAAGAAGGCGCTGTAAGTATTTCCATCGGGTCCGTCCTGCAGAAAACGCCGGCCTTGCCGGCGTTTTTTGTTATGCTCCCGCAATGAATTCGTAAGCACCAGGCATGCGTCCTGCATGTGCCGACGATGAACCGGGTCGCCCGTGAGGCGGCCGCTGCCCTTTCCTCACCGCCATGCTCGAATTCCTGACCTCGCTCCACTGGGGCGCCATTCTCCAGATCGTCATCATCGATATCCTGCTCGGCGGCGACAACGCGGTCGTGATCGCGCTTGCGTGCCGCAACCTGCCGGCGAACCAGCGGCTGCGCGGGGTCGTCTGGGGCACCGCAGGGGCGATCCTGCTGCGCGTCGCGCTGATCACGTTCGCGGTCGCGCTGCTCGACGTGCCGTTCCTGAAGCTCGGCGGCGGTCTGCTGCTGCTGTGGATCGGCATCAAGCTGATGGCGCCGGCCGCCGACGCGCACGACAACATCAAGCCGGCCGACCGGCTGTGGGATGCCGTGAAGACGATCGTGATCGCCGATGCGGTCATGAGCCTCGACAACGTGATCGCGATCGCCGGCGCGGCCGAGCAAGCCGATCCGTCGCACCGGATCGCGCTCGTGATCTTCGGGCTCGTCGTCAGCGTGCCGATCATCGTGTGGGGCAGCACGCTGGTGCTGAAGCTGCTCGACCGTTTCCCGGTCGTCGTGGCGCTCGGCGCCGGGCTGCTTGGCTGGATCGCGGGCGGGCTGATCGTGAACGACCCGGTCGGCGACCGCTGGCCCGTGCTCGATACGCCGGAAGTGATCTACGGCGCGAGCATCGTCGGCGCACTGTTCGTCGTCGCGATCGGTTACGCGCTCAGGAAACGCCGCGACGTGCCGCAGCACTGACTGGCCATCCGGCCGACTGCCGGCTTCGCGGCCCGCTGGCTACGATCGAGACGCCTGCCTTTGTCGGCAGGCGTTTTTCGTTTCCGGAGCCTGCCATGTTCGAAGCCTTTTCCGTTTCCCTGTTCCGTCGCGTTGCCGCCGATCTGCGGCGCGCGAACCGGCCGTCGTCGCGCTGGCGGCTGGCCGGGTTCACGCTGATCGAACTGATGATCGTGTTGGCGATCGTCGGCGTCGTCGCAGCCTATGCGATTCCCGCGTACCAGGATTACCTCGCGCGGTCGCGTGTCGGCGAGGGGCTTGCGCTCGCGTCGTCGGCGCGGCTCGCGGTCGCCGACAATGCCGCGAGCGGCGCGAGCCTCGACGGCGGCTACAGCCCGCCTGCCGCGACCCGCAACGTCGAATCGGTTGCGATCGACGGCGCCACCGGCCAGATCACGGTCGCGTTCACCACCCGCGTCGCCGCGGCCGGCACGAATACGCTGGTGCTCGTGCCGTCGGCGCCCGACAAGGCCGACGCGCCCACCGCGCGCGTGCCGCTTAAAAAGGGGGCGATACAGGCGGGCGCGATTGCGTGGGAATGCTTCGCCGCCGGCAAGGACGCGTCGTCGCTGCCGGCGCCCGGCGCGGGGCCGTTGCCCGGTAATGCCGCGACGCTGCCCGGGAAATATGCGCCCGCGGAGTGCCGTGCATAAGGCTGGCGGAGAAGGAGGGCGGCCGCGCATGCGGCCTCGCCGGCCGCTGCTTCGGCCGGCGAGGCTGCGGCTCGCGCCGGCTCGCGGAGCGACAGCCCCGCACAGAGCAGGGAAAGTTTTGTATAGTGCGCCGGTTGCTGACATCCGGTTCGCTCATGCCTTCCACTTTTTCCCGTTCGTTGTCGCTCGTTGCGCTGGCTGTCGCCCTGATCGTGCCGTACGCGATCACGAATCACACGTATCCGATCCCGACCTTCTATTCCGAGTTTTCCGCGCTGGTGCTGTATCTGCTGCTGGGCGTGTCCGTCGTGCTGCTCGCACGCACCGGCCGCCCGGCCCAGCCGTTTGCCGCGCCGGCGGCGTTCACCGTGCCGCTCGGTTTTGCGGTGGTGCTGATCGCGCAGGTCGCGCTGATCCCGCTCAAGGTGCCGTCAATGAACTGGCTGGCGGTCGGCTATCTCGCCGCCGCGCTGGTCGCGATGCAGGCCGGGTATGCGCTGGCGCGCGACGGGATGGCGGAAATCGTGTCGCGGATGATGGCCGGTGCGCTGCTCGTGGGCGGCGTGTTCGCGGTCGGCACCCAGATCGTGCAGCTGTTCCACCTCGAATCGGCCGTCTCGCCGTTCGTCGTGGTGTACAACATCGCGGTCGACCGCCGCCCGTACGGCAACATGGCGCAGGCGAACCATCTGGCCAGCTACATCGCCTTCGCGCTCGCGGGTGCGCTGTATCTGGTGCAGACGCGCCGGCTCGCGGTGTGGGCATGGCTCGCGTTGTCGCTCGTGCTGTCGGTCGGTCTCGCGCTGACGGTGTCACGCGGGCCGTGGCTGCAGGTGGCGGTGATGGTCGTCGCGGGTTTCTGGATGGCGTGGGTCGAATCGCGCCGCACGCCGGGCAATGCGCGTGCGTGGCTGATACCGGTCGTGCTTGCGGTCGCGTTCATCGCAGTGAACGTCGCGGTGCGCTGGGCCAACGTGCACTACCACCTGAATCTCGCGGAGTCGGCAGCCGACCGGATGCGCGATGCCGGGCAGATCGCGCCGCGCCTCGCGCTGTGGAAGTACGGGCTCGCGATGTTCCGCGAGCATCCGCTGCTCGGGGTCGGCTGGGGCGAGTTCCCGTCGCACCAGTTTGCGCTCGTGCGCACGCTCGGCGGCGTCGAGATCGCGAACAACTCGCACGACATCTTCATCGATCTGCTCGCGAAGTCCGGTCTCGTCGGGCTCGGCGTGCTCGCCGTCACGCTCGTCACGTGGTTCGTGCGCGCGGTGCGGGCGCCGCAGTCGAGCATGCGCGTGTTCGGCTTCGCGCTGATCGGCATCCTGCTGATGCATGCGCTGGTCGAGTATCCGCAGCAATACATGTTCTTCCTGCTGCCGGCGATGTTCGTGATCGGGCTGCTCGAGGTGAAGCCGCTGCGTATCCTGCCGGGGCGCGCGGCATTCGGGCTGTTCGCGGTGCTGTCGTTCGGCGGCGTGCTGGCGGCGGTGCCGGTGCTGCGCGACTACCAGCGCGCGGAAGTGCTCTATTACGGCAGCAATCCGGCCGCGCAGTACCGCGATGCGCCGTCGCGGCTGTTCGGCGCGTGGGGCGATTACGGTGCGGCGACGCTGCTCACCATTTCGTCGGACAACCTGCCGCTCAAGCTCGCCGCGCACGAGCGCGCGATCGCGCTGCTGCCCGGCGAGACGGTGCTGCGCCGCTATGCGGTGCTGCAGGCGTTGGCCGGCCGTGAAGCCGACGCGCTCGATACCGTCGCGCGGCTGCATGTGTTTGCGAAGGAATTGAAGGACTGGCCGCAACAGTTGGCCGCGTTGTACAAGCTGTGCGACCAGGAGCCGGCGCTGAAGTCGTTCAGGGCGGCCGTCGTCGCGAAGTACGGGGAAGCGCCGGCAGACGAGGGCGACGATTCGGACGACGACGATTCGGATTGACGCCCGTCGTGCACGCCGGAACGGGACATTCCGGCGTCGACCGCGCCGCGCTGACGGCGGCTGACGTCGGAGCAACACGGCCCGACGCATGGCGCGCCAAACCGGTCGGGGTATCGATTACGTCGCGGATCGCGTGGATTCCGGTCGAATGGGCAGCGATTCGCGTCAACCATTGTCAAATCGCCGCCACTGACGGGGCGGCGCGTGCACAATGCGCGAAAGCGCTCGCGTGCCGCCGGCGCGGGGCGTAGCCGGTGTGAATACGGAGAATGTCCCGGCCATCCGGGCATTCCCCCGAGCAGGATCGCGATCGAGCATCGCTCGGCCGCGCGGCCGTAACGGGGCGCCGGTCCGATGGCCGCGGCGCAGTGCGACACATGCGATGCGGCCGACGGAAGGCTGCCGGCGCACGACGCATGTGCCCAGAACAGTACTGAAGAACGACATTCGACCATGGCCTTTCGCTCCACACTCCTGATCCTGCCTGCCGTCGCCGTGCTGTTTTCCGGCTGCGCGATGCTGTCGTCGTCGCAGGAAAGCAAGCTGACCTGCCATATCCCGCGTGCCGTTTATCCGGATAGCGCGAAACCGCTCACGCGTCCGGTCACCGTGCTCGTGCGCGCGCTGATGACGACGTCCGGCGAAGCGCAGAACGTGACCGTGACGACGAGCAGCCGCAACGCGGCGGCGGACCGCGCGGCCGTCGACGCGATGACGCACGCGACCTGCGTGCAGACCGGCGCGACCGCGAATCCTTTCTTGTTGACCCAACCGTTCGTGTTCGAGCCGCGGCGCGCCCAGTGACGGGCGTGCCGCGCGCCGATGGCCGTATCGTTGCACGCGGGCACCGAAAGTCGATCCGTGCGGCGGCTGTGCCGCGCGCTCGACGTGCGCTGCCGCGGAGCCGGCACCCGAATCGCGACGGCGCCCCGCGGGAATCGCATCGGAACGGTCAGAACTGCCGCTTCTTGAGCGTATAGGCGACCAGCGAATACAACGTGTTCGTTTGGGCATTGAGATACCAGCCCTGAGTCGGTTTCTCCCTGCTCGAGCTCCGGGTCTTTCCCGCGTTGCTGCTGACGAACGTGAGATCGAGCGGTGTGCCGTTGCGGCTGGCGCCGGTTGCGTAGACGAGCAGCAATCCGTCCCCGGCCGACGCTCAGGCTATCGAGCGTCAGCGTGTCGTCAAACGAATGCAACTGCCGCACCTGTTCGGGTGCGCCGTTCGTTCAGGTCGAAATGGCGCCGACGCGTTTTCCCTTGTCGGCGGGATTATCGAAATTGCGCGGTTCGCCGAGACGCGACAGCGCGTACAGCGCATAGTGATCCGACGCGGTCGGTGACGAGGACAGGTTGACGATCCCCTGTTCAGGCAACACGGTGTCCAGGACGAACCCGGATTGTTCCTAGCCGAGCCGATAGACAACGCTTCTGGCGGGAGCGTACTCGGATTTTTCGACGTGGTATGCCATGCGCAAGGTACCGTCCGGGCCGAGGTCGATGCCGTCAAAGGTGCGACGGGGTTTGCCGGCGTCCGCGGCACCCGGTCAGAACGATGAACACGACTGCCGCGCCGAGCGACAGCGTCGGGAATTTTCTCGTCATTTCATTTCGGCCTCAGTCCAACAGGCCCGAGCCCGGCCGGAGCGTCGTCGAGACAGGCGAGAGGATGGGTCTTGAACGCGTCAGTCTTGAAGGTGCCGTCGTCCAGTTCGAGCGAGTACGACGGCACGTTCATCGTGCAGCTATCGCTATTCGGCTTCTTGCCCCTGGTCGACATGGCGTCGCCGCGCATGTTCTGCTGCCGGGCCGGCTGCGCCCGGCCGTTCACCCCGCCGCGTCTTCCGCCTTCCAGTCCCCCGACTTCCCGCCGCGCTTTTCCCGCACGCTCACGTCCGTGATCACCATCCCGCGATCGACGGCCTTGCACATGTCGTAGACGGTCAGCAGCCCGACCTGGACGGCCGTCAGCGCTTCCATCTCGACGCCGGTTCGGCCGAACGTCTCGACCTGCACGACGCAATGCACGCCCGGCAGCGCGTCGTCGAGTTCGAAGTCGACGGCCACGCGCGTCAGCGCGAGCGGGTGGCACAGCGGAATGAGGTCGGCCGTGCGCTTCGCGCCCTGGATCGCCGCGATGCGCGCGACGCCGAGCACGTCGCCTTTCTTGGCCTTGCCGTCGCGGATCAGCGCGAACGTGGCCGGCAGCATCCGGATCGTGCCGCGCGCGATCGCGATGCGACGGGTTTCCTGCTTGTCGCCGACGTCGACCATGTGCGCATGGCCGGCGGCATCGAAATGGGTGAGTCCTGACATGTCTTCCTCTCGTGGAGCGGCGTGCGCGCGCACGTCCGTCGATCCGGCTTCGCGATCGGCCGCGCGTCGAATCCCGTACCGGCGCGACGAACCGATCCAACCGCGCAGCGGGCGCCTATCATAGCAGCGGCGTCCGCGTTGCCGCAGGCGCAGATGACGCACGCGCGGCACGGGACAGTCGTCGCGGCGCCGGTACAATGACCCGAATATTCAGACCACACGCCGCGATGCGCGCCGCGCGCGGGACGGCGTCGTTTTCATCCTGCCATGCGTGTCAAACAGTTGCTTGCCGTGTCGCTGTCGGCCGCGCTCGCGCTGCCGCCGGGCGGCCATGCGCAAAGCGCATCCGCGCCGCCGCTCGAGCCGGCGGCGGGCGGCGCGACGTCGATATCCACCGTGCCGTCCGGCATCGCGACCGGCGTGTTCGGGACGTACGGCGGCGCGGAGAGCCGGTTCTCGGGCGCGGACGGTGCGTCGGCGCCGGTCGCGAGCCTGCGCGCGCCGCTGCGTGCGCTGGAGCTGCCCGATCTCGGCGACGGCTCCGGCGGCGCGCTGACGCCGCAGGCCGAGCGCCGGCTCGGCGAGCGCGTGATGCGCGAAGTGCGGCGCGATCCCGACTATCTCGACGACTGGCTCGTGCGCGACTACCTGAACGCGATGGCGGCGCGGCTCGCGGCCGCGGCGGCGGCGCGCTACATCGGCGGCTACACGCCCGACTTCGACCTGTTCCCGGTGCGCGATCCGCAGATCAACGCGTTCTCGATGCCGGGCGGCTTCATCGGGATCAACAGCGGGCTGGTGGTGACGACGCAGACGGAGTCGGAGCTCGCATCGGTGGTCGGCCACGAGATGGGACATGTGCTGCAGCGCCACATCGCACGGATGATCGGTGCGAGCGAGAAGACAGGCTACACGGCGCTCGCGACGATGCTGCTCGGCGTGCTGGCTGGCGTGCTCGCGCGCAGCGGCGATCTCGGCAGCGCGATCGCGATGGGCGGGCAGGCGTACGCGGTCGACAACCAGCTGCGCTTCTCGCGTTCGGCCGAGCGCGAGGCCGATCGCGTCGGCTTCCAGCTGCTCGCGGGGGCCGGCTACGACCCGTATGGCATGCCGGGCTTCTTCGAACGGCTCGACCGCGCGTCGATGGGCGATGCGGGTGTGCCGGCCTACGCGCGCACGCACCCGCTGACCGGCGAGCGGATTGCCGACATGGAGGATCGGGCGCGCCGCGCGCCGTACCGACAGCCGCGCCAGTCGGCCGAATACGGGTTCGTGCGTGCGCGACTGCGCATCCTGCAGAACCGGGCGCCGACCGACATCTCGGCCGAGGCGCGCCGGATGCAGCTCGAGATCGACGATCGCACCGCGCCGAACGTCGCGGCGAACTGGTACGGCATCGCGCTCGCGAACACGCTGCTCGGCCAGTACGATGCGGCGGACAAGGCGCTCGCATCGGCGCGCGGCGCGTTCGACGAGCGCGAGCGGCGCGACGACGATCCGGCGACCAGTTCGCCGAGCCTCGACGTGCTGGCCGCCGACATCGCCCGCCGCGCGGGCCGGACCGACGATGCGGTACGGCTGTCGGCGCTTGCGCAGCGGCGCTGGCCGGCGTCGCACGCGGCGATCGTCGCGCACCTGCAGGCGCTGATCGCCGCGCGGCGCTTCGCCGACGCGCAGACGCTCGCGCGGGCGCAGGCGAAGGCCGACCCCGAACAGCCGGACTGGTGGGATTACCTCGCGAAGGCGAGCGACGGCAAGGGCGACGTGCTCGCGCGGCGCCGGGCGCTGGCGGAGAAACTGGCGCTCGACGGCGCGTGGCCGTCGGCGATCCGGCAACTGAAGGAAGCGCGCGACGCGAAGGACGTGTCGTTCTACGAGCAGTCGATCATCGGCGCGCGGCTGCTGGAATTCGAGGCGCGCTACAAGGAAGAGCGCGACGACGAGAAGAACGGCCGCGGGTAGCGACCGCCGCGCAGCGAGCGCGGCCGGCGCCGCCGCGGCTCACTGGCCGCTGTCGGCGGCGTCGCGCGCGTGGCGCGCCGGGCTGGCGACGTAGCCGAACCGCGCCGGTACGTCGGCGCACGCGATGCGGCCGAGCCGCAGCGTACGGCCGTCGCGCCAGCGCAGCACCGGCGGCTCGGCATCGAAATCCGCGTGATCGGCGAACAGCCCGAGGTCGTGATCGTGCAGCGCCGCGATGCGCGCGGGTGTGCCGGCATCGCGAAACAGCACGCCGCCGCCGTCGTCGAGCCACGCTGCATCCGGTTCGAACGGGGCACCCGTCTGGTCGGTGAGCGCAAGCTGTCCGTCATGCTCGGCGAGCCGCACGACCCACGGCGTATAGGCGAGTTCGACGTATACGCGCTGCGGCCCGTTCTGGAAGAACCACTGGCCCTGCGCGTCGCACGCGTAGTTGCGGCCGATGAACGCGTTCAGCGCCGCATGCCGGATCGGCGAACCGAGTTCGCCGGCCGCCTGCGCGGCGTCGTCGCGCAGCCGCCATGCGCCGCGCCGGTCGAGCAGCAGCCAGCCGGTGCAATGCGGCACGTTCGGCCATTTGGCGAGCGCCTGTCTGACGATGTCATCCATGGTCGACGAATTTCGAGCAATAGCCGAACACCCGCGCCGACAGCCAGTCGAGGCGGCCGGGGAACGGCCCGGTCATGAAACCCGCATGGCCGCCGTGCGCGGGCTGGTCGAGCTCGACGGCCGGCGACACGTCGGCCGGGCCCGGCAGCGCCGATTCGGGCAGGAACGGATCGTTGCGGGCGTTGAGGATCAGCGTCGGCACGTCGATCGCGGGCAGCAGCGGCCGCGTGGTCGCCTTCGTCCAGTAGTCGTCCGCGTTCGCGAAACCGTGCAGCGGCGCGGTCACGACCTCGTCGAAGTCGCGCATCGTCACGGCCTGCAGCATCGCGTCGCGGTCGAACAGCCCCGGATACTGGTCGAGCTTGGCGAGCGCCTTGCGCTTGAGTGTCTTCAGGAAGCTGCGCGTGTAGACCATCGCGAACCCCTGCGACAGCGCGCGGCCGCCGGCGTGCACGTCGATCGGCGTCGAGATCGCGGCGGCGGCGCGCACGATCGACGTGTCGCTGCGATGCTCGCCGAGCCAGCGCAGCAGCACGTTGCCGCCGAGCGACACGCCGGCCACGACCAGCGGCCCGCGGTGCTGCGCGGCGAGCCGGCGCAGGATCCAGTCGACCTCGGCGCTGTCGGCGAGATGGTAGAAGCGCGGCTGGCGGTTGATCTCGCCGCTGCAACTGCGGAAGTGCGGGACGACCGCGTGCCACCCGTTCGCGCGCGCGGTGGCCATCATCGCGAGCGCGTAATGCGAGCCGGAACTGCCTTCGAGGCCGTGGAACAGCACGAACAGCGGCGCGTCGGGCGCTGGCGCCGCGCTGTCGAGGTGCGCGACCCAGTCGAGGTCGATGAAGTCGTGGTCGGGGGTTTCCCATCGCTCTCGCCGATAAGCGACAACCGGACGCCGCGCGAACAGCGCGGGCACGATGGTTTGCACATGGCTGTTCGGCAGCCAGCGCGGTGCGCGATAGCGCAATGAATCGTCGTCGGGGGCCGGGGGCCCGGTCAGCGGCGAGGTGGGCGGAGAAGCCGTACTCATGATCGCCCCGCTAATGCGTTGCTTCGTTTTTCGTCAGTGCAGCGGACCCTGCCCGTGACGGATCTTCGCGGCGAATTGTCCGGCCGCTTGTTCAGGAATCGGGCTCGCGTGGATGTGCGCGATGCGCCATTCGCCACGTTCGTGGATCATCACGTACGTCGCGAAAACCATGTCGGGTTCGGCCGTCAGGTCGGCCTGCTGATGCGCTTCGGCGATCGTATAGACGACCGTGCCGAGGCTGTCGTACACGCGGATGTCGAGCGGCTCGATCGTGACCGGGCGCGTCGCGAGCCGGTTGGCGAGCCCGCCGCGGATCTGGTCGAGGCCGTGCAGATGCTCGCCGTCCGCCCAGACGCAGCTGGCGAAATCCTCGTCGATCCACAGCGCCAGCAGCGCGTCGAGATTGGCATCCGCGACGGCCTGGTAGTAGGCGTTCAGCGTATCGGCAGCAGCTTCGAACAGGCGGGCAAAACGTGGCATCGGGGTTGTCTCTCGCGCGCATCGCGCGCCGTATTCAGCACGGCGGCCCGGATCGAGCCGCCGTACACCGGTGAATCGGATTGCCCGGCGCGCCGTGCGACGCTGCCGGTCAGGGTCAGCGCTGCCCGACGAGCATGCCGCGCAAATCGCCGAATACCTGCTCGGGACCGAGTTCGCGCAGGCACTTCAGGTGGCCGAGCGGGCACTCGCGTTCGAAGCAGGGACTGCATTCGAGATGCAACCATTGTACCTTCGCCAGATCCGACAGCGGAGGGGTGTGGCGCGGATCGGTCGATCCGTACAACGCGACGAGCGGCCGGCGCAACGCGGCGGCGACGTGCATCAGCCCCGAATCGTTGGTGACGACCGCGTTCGCGCGCGCGATCAGCGCGCACGCCTCGGACAACGACGTCTGCCCGCACAGGTTGCGCACGTTCGGCGCGTGGTCGGCGATCGCCTGCGCGGCCGCCGCATCCTTCTGCGAGCCGAGCGCGACGATCTGCGTATACGGGAACGACTGGTGGACGATGGTCGCGAGCGACGCGAAGTGCTCGGGCGGCCAGCGCTTGGCCGGGCCGTATTCGGCGCCGGGGCAGAACACGACGAGCGGCTTGCGCGTATCGAGATTGAAACGTGCGGACACGCGCGCCGTCTCGTTCAGGTCGGCATCCAGGCGCGGCGCGGGCAGCGTCTTCATCGACTCGGGCAGCTTCGCGCCCGGCGCGTACGCGAGCGCCGCGTAGTGGGTCGTCATCGGCGGCCGCTCGCCCGACTTGGTCGGGTTCGCGTGCCGCACGTTCAACAGCCCGTAGCGGTGCTCGCCCGTATAGCCGATCCGCAGCGGGATGTTCGCGAGCCACGGGATCACCGCGGATTTCAGCGAATTCGGCAGCACGTACGCCGCGTCGTAGCCGACGTCGCGCAGGTCGCTCGCGAGCTGCCAGCGGCGCAGCAGCTGCAGCTTGCCGTGCGCGAGATCGGTCGCGTAGACATCGTGGATCTCGGGCATCCGCTCGAGCACGGGCGCGACCCAGGAGGGTGCGACGGCATCGATCGCGATGCGGGGATGGAGCTTTTTCAGCAGCGCAAAAAGCGGCTGCGCCATCAATGCGTCACCGATCCAGTTCGGTGCGATAACCAGCGCTCGACGCATCAGGTCGACTTCCGATGTCGTAATGAAGCACGGCGCACGGGCGCCGCGTTCGGGTTGCCATAATGGGGAAGGGCGGCGCGCCGGATTTCCGGCTGCGCCGCCTTGCGGGTCGGCGGGCCCACGGGCCCGGCCACCGGGGCTCAGTGGCCCTTGACGACCTCGCCGTCGCGCAGCTTGTAGCGCGTGCCGCAGTACGGGCAGCGCGCCTCGCCGTGCGATACGTCGATGAAGACGCGCGGGTGCGCATTCCAGCGCGTCATGGCCGGGTTCGGGCAGTAGGCGGGAAGATCCTTGGCCGTCAGCTCGACCAGCGGCATTTCCTTGATTTCGCTCATGAGACTTTCTCTTATCACTCTTGTGTGGGGCGGTCGGTGGCGCGGCGCGCTCAGACCTTCGTCAGCCAGTGCGCGTACTTCGCGTTCTTGCCCGACACGATATCGAAAAACGCCGACTGGAGCTTTTCCGTGACGGGGCCGCGCGCGCCGCTGCCGATCGTGCGGTTGTCGAGTTCGCGGATCGGCGTGACCTCGGCGGCCGTGCCGGTGAAGAACGCTTCGTCGGCCGTGTAGACCTCGTCGCGCGTGATGCGCTTCTCGATGACGTCGATGCCGGCGTCCTTCGCGAGCGTGATGACCGTGTCGCGCGTGATGCCGTCGAGGCACGACGACAGGTCGGGCGTGTACAGCTTGCCGTTGTTCACGAGGAAGAAATTCTCGCCGGAGCCTTCGGACACGTAGCCGTCGACGTCGAGCAGCAGCGCTTCGTCGTAGCCGTCGGCCGTCGCTTCCTGGTTCGCGAGGATCGAGTTCACGTACCAGCCCGACGCCTTCGCCCGCACCATCGACACGTTCACGTGGTGGCGCGTGAACGACGACGTCTTCACGCGGATGCCCTTCGCGAGGCCGTCCTCGCCGAGGTACGCGCCCCACGGCCACGCGGCGATCGCGACATGGATGGTATTGCCCTTCGCGGCCACGCCGAGCTTTTCCGAGCCGACCCAGATGATCGGGCGCAGGTAGCACGACTCGAGGTGGTTCTCGCGCACGACCGCGAGTTGCGCGGCTTCGAGCGTTTCACGGTCGAACGGCACGTCCATCTGGAAGATCTTCGCCGAATTCAGCAGACGTTTGGTGTGCTCGCGCAGGCGGAAGATCGCGGTGCCGCCGTCGGCCGTCTTGTACGCGCGCACGCCCTCGAAGACGCCCATGCCGTAGTGCAGCGTGTGGGTCAGGACGTGGATCTTGGCGTCGCGCCAGTCGATCAGCTTGCCGTCCATCCAGATCTTGCCGTCGCGGTCGGCCATTGACATAGGATTCTCCTGGAAGCGGTGATGTGCTGCGGGTGGTGTGCAGCGTTGAACCGGAAAGACGCTTATTTTAGCGTCATTTGGGGACGATCCGGTCGGGTGGCACGGGGCCGGCGCTATAATCGTCCGGTACCGATTCCAATAACGATGGGTCGCACCGGCAGGAGGCGCCGGCGGCCCGACGAACCGCCCGCCGCGGCCCGCTTTCCGATGCTCGCTCGATTGTCCGCCACCGACCGCTTCGCGCTGATCCAGGGCGCGCGCGACTATTCCCCGACACTGATGGCGATCCTGTCCTGGGGGCTCGTCACCGGCATCGCGATGAGCAAATCCGTGATGACGCTCGGGCAGGCGAGCGCGATGTCGCTGTTCGTCTACGCGGGCTCGTCGCAGCTCGCGGTGCTGCCGCTCCTCGCGGCGAAGCTGCCGATCTGGACCGTGCTGCTCACGGCCGCGATGGTCAACCTGCGCTTCGTGATCTTCAGCGCCGGGCTCGCGCCCCATTTTTCCTACCTGCCGCTGTGGCGGCGCCTCGCGATCGGCTATTTCAACGGCGACGTGATCTATCTGCTGTTCCAGAAACAGGGCTTCGCGTACGGCCGCGTGCCGGGCAAGGAAGCCTATTTCTGGGGGATGGCGCTCGCGAGCTGGGCGTCGTGGCAGGTGTCGTCGCTCGCCGGCATCCTGCTCGCGAGCGTCTTTCCCGCGAGCTGGGGGCTGGAGCTGGCCGGCACGCTCGCGCTGATCCCGATCATGGTGTCGGCGGTCGCGAACCGCTCGACGCTCGCGGCCGTCGCGGTCGCGGGCATCGTGTCGCTGATCGCGTTCGACCTGCCGTACCGGCTCGCGCTGCCGATCGCGGTGCTGGCCGCGCTCGCGGCCGGCTGCGCGGCCGATTTCTTCGTCGAGCGCGCCGACTGGCGGCGCATCCGGACCGAAACCGTGCACGAAAAGGACATCGAATGAGCGCGACCGAGATCTGGATCGTCATCGTCGGGATGACGATCGTCACGGCCGTCACGCGCGCGCTGTTCCTGATCGGCGGCGAGCGCACCGTGCTGCCCGAACGCGTGCAGCGCGCGCTGCGCTACGCGCCGGCCGCCGCGCTGGTCGCCGTCGTGCTGCCCGACGTGCTCGAAACGCCGGCCGGGCTGTCGTTCGGGCTGTCCAATCATCCGTTCTACGCGGCGCTCGCCGGCCTCGGCTGGTTTTTGTGGCGACGCAGCATGCTCGGCACGATCGTCGTCGGCATGCTCGTGTTCACCGCGCTGCGCCTGATCTTCTGATGCGCCGCCGTTCCGGCTTGCCGGGCACGGCCCGCCTGCGTCTGCGGATTGCTGCAATGCGGCAAGGCTTCCGTTCCGGCGCGCGATCCCAAATAGGCGGAATTCGCCGCCGCACGGGTCAGTCTGTCGGATGGATCGGCTAGAATGCCCGTTCGAGATTTTTTACCCGTGCGCGTCTTGCGAACCGCCAGCCACGGCCGCATCCGGCGCCCTTTCGCGGCAGCCCGCGCACGTCCAGCGTGAACCCCCTTTCCCCATCCACTACTTCAATCTGTTCAACATGAGCCAAGTCAAGCGTCTTACCGACCTGATCGCCGCCGGCCAGCTCGCCGGCAAGCGGGTGTTCATCCGCGCCGACCTGAACGTCCCGCAGGACGACCAGGGCAACATCACCGAGGACACGCGCGTGCGTGCGTCCGTGCCGGCCATCCAGGCCGCGCTCGACGCCGGCGCGGCCGTGATGGTCACGTCGCACCTCGGCCGTCCGACCGAAGGCGAATTCAAGCCGGAAGACTCGCTCGCGCCGGTCGCGAAGCGTCTCGCCGAACTGCTCGGCCGCGACGTGCCGCTCGTGTCGAACTGGGTCGAGAACGGCGTGGACGTCGCGCCGGGCCAGGTCGTGCTGCTCGAGAACTGCCGCGTGAACAAGGGCGAGAAGAAGAATTCGGACGAGCTCGCGCAGAAGATGGCGAAGCTCTGCGACGTGTACGTGAACGACGCGTTCGGCACCGCGCACCGCGCGGAAGCGACCACCCACGGGATCGCCAAGTACGCGCCGGTCGCGTGCGCGGGCCCGCTGCTGGCCGCCGAGCTCGACGCGCTCGGCAAGGCGCTCGGCAACCCGGCGCGCCCGCTGGTGGCGATCGTCGCCGGCTCGAAGGTGTCGACCAAGCTGACCATCCTGAAGTCGCTGGCCGGCAAGGTCGACCAGCTGATCGTCGGCGGCGGCATCGCGAACACGTTCATGCTCGCGGCCGGCCTGTCGATCGGCAAGTCGCTCGCGGAAGCCGATCTCGTCGCCGAGGCGAAGGCGATCATCGACGAAGCGCGCGAGCGCGGCGCATCGGTGCCGATCCCGACCGACGTCGTCACCGCCAAGGAATTCTCGCCGACGGCCGCGGCCACGGTGAAGCAGGTCGCCGACATCGAAGCGGACGATATGATCCTCGACATCGGCCCCGATACGGCCAGGGCGCTCGCCAGCCAGCTCGAGAAGGCCGGCACGATCGTGTGGAACGGCCCGGTCGGCGTGTTCGAGTTCGACCAGTTCGGCAACGGCACCAAGACGCTCGCCGAAGCGATCGCCAAATCGTCCGCGTTCTCGATCGCGGGCGGCGGCGACACGCTCGCGGCCATCGCGAAGTACGGCATCCACGACCAGGTCAGCTACATCTCGACGGGCGGCGGCGCCTTCCTCGAGTTCCTCGAAGGGAAGAAGCTGCCGGCGGTGGAAGTGCTCGAAACGCGGGCGGCCTGAGCGTGGCGGCGCGCGCAGGGGTGACGAAGGCCGCGCGCTCCGCGAAAGCGGAGCAGCCGGCCGGCGCGGGCAAGCGCACACGCGCGCCCGCGCGGGCGAACACCGCCCCGCGCGCACCGGCGGCCGCCGGCGACGCGGCCGTGCAGCACCACGAGATTCAGAACAAAGCGATGCCGGGCGCCAGCACCGGCACGCCCCCCGGAACGGCGGCCGCTGGGCCTGCCGGTTCCGGCTCTCGCAGCGTTTCACCCAGCGCATCCACCTTGATCCAGATGAGGAGTTTCATGCAGCGCGCCACCAAGATAGTCGCCACGATCGGCCCGGCATCCAGTTCGCCGGAGATTCTGCTGCAGATGATGCAGGCGGGCCTCGACGTCGTGCGGCTCAATTTTTCGCACGGCACGGCCGACGATCACCGCCAGCGCGCCGAAATGGTGCGCGAGGCCGCCCGCAAGGTCGGCCGCGAGATCGCGATCATGGCCGACCTCCAGGGCCCGAAGATCCGCGTCGGCAAGTTCGAGAACGGCAAGACGACGCTCGCGCCGGGGCAGCCGTTCATCCTCGATGCGGGCTGCGAACTCGGCAACGACGAGCGCGTCGGTCTCGACTACAAGGAACTGCCGCGCGATCTGAAGCCGGGCGACCTGCTGCTGCTGAACGACGGCCTGATCGTGCTGACCGTCGAGCGCGTGCTCGGCGACGAGATCCACACGATCGTCAAGGTGGGCGGCGAGCTGTCGAACAACAAGGGGATCAACCGCCAGGGCGGCGGCCTGTCGGCGCCGGCGCTGACCGCGAAGGACATGGAAGACATCCGCACCGCGATGTCGCTCGGCGCGGACCTCGTCGCGGTGTCGTTCCCGAAGAATGCGACCGACATGGAAATGGCGCGCCAGCTCGCGAACATCGCGGGCGCGCCATACGGCATCAAGCCGAAGATGATCGCGAAGATCGAGCGCGCGGAGGCGATTCCGGCGCTGCAGAGCATCCTCGACGCGTCCGACGGCATCATGGTCGCGCGCGGCGACCTCGCGGTCGAAGTGGGCAACGCGGCCGTGCCGGCGCTGCAGAAGCGGATGATCCGGATGGCGCGCGAGTCGAACAAGCTCGTGATCACCGCGACGCAGATGATGGAATCGATGATCTACGCGCCCGTGCCGACCCGCGCGGAAGTGTCGGACGTCGCGAATGCGGTGCTCGACGGCACCGACGCGGTGATGCTGTCGGCCGAGACGGCCGCCGGCAAGTACCCGGTCGTCACGATCGAGACGATGGCGGCCGTGTGCGTCGAGGCGGAAAAATCGGAAGAAGTCGAGCTGGACAAGGATTTCCTCGACCGCACGTTCACGCGGATCGACCAGTCGATCGCGATGGGCGCGCTGTTCACCGCGTACCACCTCGGCGCGAAGGCGATCATCGCGCTGACCGAATCGGGCGCGACCGCGCTGTGGATGTCGCGTCACTACACGCACGTGCCGATCTTCGCGCTGACGCCGCGCGTCGGCAGCGAGCGCACGATGGCGCTGTACCGCAACGTGACGCCGCTGCACGTCGACTTCAACAGCGACCGCGATTCGGCGCTGCAGGCGGCGCTGGAGATCGTCGTCAAGCAGGGCTACGTGCAGCACGGCGACATGGTCGTGCTGACCGTCGGCGAGCCGATGGGGCAGGCGGGCGGCACCAACACGCTGAAGATCGTGCGGGTCGGCGAGCACTATTGAGTGCCGGCTGAGCCGTATCGAACCGGCCCGCGGGCCGGCGGCCCGGATCGGCCGGAATCGATCCGGCACTGTTTTTTGCGCAAGCGCCGCGCGGGGTCCGAAGCCCCGCGCGGCTTTTTTTCTCCTTTTTGGCCGGATTGTGCCGTGCGAACGTAACAAATTGCGAGCGGGCGCCACCCAGCGGTCGGAATCGGAGGCGCTTCGCGATAAAATGCGGCTATTCGACGCTCAGCCGCGCCGCGCCGTCCCGGTTCAGAGGGGAGCGAGCGCCGCGCCGGCGTCAGGGCGCACCGGTTTTCATTCCAAGGAGTTCCACAATGCCTCTCGTATCAATGCGTCAATTGCTGGACCACGCGGCAGAGCACGGTTACGGCCTGCCGGCCTTCAACGTGAACAACCTGGAGCAGGTCCAGGCGATCATGGCGGCGGCGGATCAGGTCGGCGCGCCCGTGATCATGCAGGCATCGGCCGGCGCGCGTAAGTATGCGGGCGAGCCGTTCCTGCGCCACCTGATCGAAGCGGCGGTCGAATCGTATCCGCATATCCCGGTCGTGATGCACCAGGATCACGGCCAGTCGCCGGCGGTCTGCACGGCCGCGATTCGCAGCGGCTTCACGAGCGTGATGATGGACGGTTCGCTGGAAGCCGACGGCAAGACGGTCGCCTCCTACGAATACAACGTCGACGTGTCGCGCAAGGTCGTCGAGATGGCGCACTCGATCGGCGTGACGGTCGAAGCCGAACTCGGCGTGCTCGGCTCGCTCGAGACGATGAAGGGCGACAAGGAAGACGGCCACGGCGCGGAAGGCACGATGACCCGCGAGCAGCTGCTGACCGATCCGGAGCAGGCTGCCGACTTCGTGAAGCTCACGCAGTGCGACGCGCTCGCGATCGCGATCGGCACGTCGCACGGCGCGTACAAGTTCTCGAAGAAGCCGACGGGCGACATCCTGTCGATCCAGCGCATCAAGGAAATTCACGCACGCATTCCGAACACGCACCTGGTGATGCACGGTTCGTCGTCGGTGCCGCAGGAACTGCTGGCCGAGATCCGCGAATTCGGCGGCGACATGAAGGAAACCTACGGCGTGCCGGTCGAGGAAATCCAGGAAGGCATCAAGCACGGCGTGCGCAAGATCAACATCGATACCGACCTGCGTCTCGCGATCACCGGCGCGATCCGCCGCTACCTGTTCGAGAACCCGGGCAAGTTCGATCCGCGCGACTACCTGAAGCCCGCGCGCGAAGCCGCGAAGAAGGTGTGCGTCGACCGTTACCTCGCGTTCGGCTGCGAAGGCCAGGCCGGCAAGATCAAGCCGGTGTCGCTCGACAAGATCGCCGAACAGTACAAGTCCGGCGCGCTCGCGCAGGTCGTGCGCTGAGACTGTAGTACGATTGCCCCGCCCGGTTCTGCCGCCGGGCACGGGCTGGCCGCCCGGTTGGCCGGATCCGATCCGGCCCCGGCAGCCGTTCCGTCCGGCCGAACGAGGGCCGGCCGGCAGCCGCCCGGGCGTTGCGCCCGCCGGTTCGCCGACGTATTGCAAGACCGCCGTTCCCGCCTGCCGCGGGGAACGGCGTTTCCCTTTTTGTTTGGCTCCTTATCTGCGAAAAGACGATGTCTACCCTTTACGAATCCACGCTCCGCTCGCTGCCGCTTCTCGGTCGCGGCAAGGTTCGCGACAACTACGCGGTCGGCAACGACAAGCTCCTGATCGTCACGACCGATCGCCTGTCGGCTTTCGACGTGGTGATGGGCGAGCCGATTCCGAACAAGGGCCGCGTGCTGAACCAGATGGCGAACTTCTGGTTCGACAAGCTCGCGCACATCGTGCCGAACCACCTGACGGGCGACGCGCCGGAAGCGGTCGTCGCGGCCGACGAGGTCGAGCAGGTGAAGGGCCGCGGCGTGGTCGTCAAGCGCCTCGAGCCGATCATGATCGAAGCGGTCGTGCGCGGCTACCTGGCCGGCAGCGGCTGGAAGGAATACCAGGCGTCGGGCGCCGTGTGCGGCGTGCAACTGCCCGAAGGCCTGCAGAACGCACAGAAGCTGCCCGAGCCGATCTTCACGCCGGCCGCGAAGGCCGAGATGGGCGAGCACGACGAGAACATCACGTTCGAGGAAACCGAGCGCCGCATCGGCACCGAGCTGGCCGCGACGATCCGCGACATCTCGATCCGCCTGTACAAGGAAGCGGCCGACTACGCGGCGACGCGCGGGATCATCATCGCCGACACGAAGTTCGAATTCGGCCTCGACAACCACGGCAAGCTGTACCTGATGGACGAAGTGCTGACCGCCGATTCGTCGCGCTTCTGGCCGGCCGACCAGTACGAAGTGGGCACGAACCCGCCGTCGTTCGACAAGCAGTTCGTGCGCGACTGGCTGGAGGCGCAGCCGTGGGGCAAGACGGCGCCGGCGCCGGCGCTGCCGGCCGACGTCGTCGAGAAGACGGCCGCGAAGTACCAGGAAGCGCTCGAGCGCATCACGGGCCAGTCGCTTGCCTGATCGAGGAAGATAAGAAATGAGTGAAGTCCAGACCGCCCACACGCACGGCGCGCCGCTCATCGGCGTGCTGATGGGCTCGAGTTCCGACTGGGACGTGATGAAGCATGCGGTCGCCATCCTGCAGGAATTCGGCGTGCCGTACGAGGCGAAGGTCGTGTCCGCGCACCGGATGCCCGACGAGATGTTCGACTATGCGGAGAAGGCGCGCGAGCGCGGGCTGCGCGCGATCATCGCGGGCGCCGGCGGCGCCGCGCACCTGCCCGGCATGCTGGCCGCGAAGACCACGGTGCCCGTGCTGGGCGTGCCGGTCGCGAGCAAGTACCTGAAGGGCGTCGATTCGCTGCACTCGATCGTGCAGATGCCGAAGGGCGTGCCGGTCGCGACGTTCGCGATCGGCGAGGCCGGCGCCGCGAATGCCGCGCTGTTCGCGGTGTCGATCCTGTCCGGCAACTCGGTCGACTACGCGAACCGGCTCGCCGCGTTCCGCGTGCGCCAGAACGAAGCCGCGCACGCGATGGTGCTGCCGCCGCTGGAATGACGGCATGGCGCGCGGCCGCACGAGGCGGCCGGCGCCGGATTTTCCTACTGCGGCGGGCATTTCCGCGTTCCGCCGCGACCGACCACTGACATGACCGCAACTCCTGATTCCGTTTCCCCGATCCTGCCCGGCGCGTGGCTGGGCATGGTCGGCGGCGGCCAGCTTGGCCGCATGTTCTGCTTTGCCGCCCAGTCGATGGGCTACCGCGTCGCCGTGCTCGATCCCGATCCGACGAGCCCCGCCGGCGCGGTCGCCGATCGCCACCTGCGCGCGGCGTACGACGACGAAGCCGCACTCGCCGAACTGGCGGACCTGTGCGACGCCGTATCGACGGAGTTCGAGAACGTGCCGGCCGCGAGCCTCGATTTCCTCGCGCGCACGACGTTCGTCGCACCGGCCGGCCGCTGCGTCGCGGTCGCGCAGGATCGCATCGCGGAGAAGCGGTTCATCGAGGCGTCGGGCGTGCCGGTCGCGCCGCACGTCGTGATCGAATCGGCGGCGGCGCTCGCCGCGCTCGACGATGCGGCGCTCACCGCGGTGCTGCCGGGCATCCTGAAGACGGCCCGCCTTGGGTACGACGGCAAGGGCCAGGTGCGTGTCGCCACCGCGCAGGAAGCGCGCGACGCGCATGCCGCGCTCGGCGGCGTGCCGTGCGTGCTGGAGAAGCGCCTGCCGCTGAAATACGAAGTGTCGGCGCTGATCGCGCGCGGCGCCGACGGCCGCTCGGCCGCGTTCCCGCTCGCGCAGAACGTGCATCACAACGGCATCCTCGCGCTGACGGTCGTGCCGGCGCCGGCCGCCGATGCCGCGCGCGTCGAGGAGGCGCAGCAGGCGGCCGTGCGGATCGCCGATACGCTCGGCTACGTCGGCGTGCTGTGCGTCGAATTCTTCGTGCTGGAGGACGGCTCGTTCGTCGCGAACGAAATGGCGCCGCGCCCGCACAACTCCGGCCACTACACGGTCGATGCGTGCGCAACGAGCCAGTTCGAGCAGCAGGTGCGCGCGATGACGCGCATGCCGCTCGGCAACCCGCGCCAGCATTCGCCGGCCGCGATGCTGAACATCCTCGGCGACGTGTGGTTTCCCGATGGTGCGGCGGCCGAGGCCGTCACGCCGCCGTGGGACACGGTCGCCGCGATGCCGGCCGCGCACCTGCACCTGTACGGCAAGGAAGAAGCGCGCGTCGGCCGCAAGATGGGCCACGTGAACTTCACGGCCGAGACGCGCGACGAAGCCGTCGCCGCCGCCACCGCGTGCGCGCAACTGCTGCGCGTGCCGCTCGACTGAGGCGCCGGCCGATGTCCATCGATCTCCCGAAGCACGTGACGCCCGCGCAGATCGACGCGGCCGCCGCGTTGCTCGACGCAGGCCAGCTCGTCGCGTTTCCGACCGAGACCGTCTACGGGCTCGGCGGCGACGCGGCGAACCCCGAAGCCGTCGCGCGCATCTATGCGGCGAAGGGGCGGCCCGCGAACCATCCGGTGATCGTGCATCTGCCGCCCGGCGGCGATCCGGGCTATTGGGCCGACGACCTGCCGGCCGACGCGCACGCGCTGATCGATGCATTCTGGCCGGGCCCGCTCACGCTGATCCTGAAGCGCCACGCGCGCATTCCGGATGCCGTGAGCGGCGGGCAGGATTCGGTCGGGCTGCGCTGTCCGTCGCATCCGGTCGCGCAGGCGCTGCTGGCCGCGTTCAGCGCGCGACGCGGCGGCCACGGCGGCGTGGCCGCGCCGTCCGCGAACCGGTTCGGCCACGTGAGTCCGACGACCGCGCAGCACGTGCGCGACGAATTCGGCGATACCGTGCACGTGCTCGACGGCGGCGCATCCGAAGTCGGCATCGAATCGACGATTCTCGACCTGTCTCGCGGTTTCCCGGCACTGCTGCGCCCGGGCCACGTGACGCCGCAACAGATCGCCGACGTGCTCGGCCGCGCGCCGAAACTGCCGGACGGCAGCGACGCGACGGCGCCGCGCGCGTCGGGCACGCTGAAAGCGCATTACGCGCCGCGTACGCCGCTCGCGCTGCTGCCGTTCGACGCGCTCGAGCCGCTGCTCGCGGCCGCGCAAACCGACGGCGAGCGCGTCGCGCTCGTTGCCCGCGCGTCGCGGGCAGGACACTGGGCGCAGGCCGACGGCGTGCATTTCGTCGCGGCGCCGGAAGATCCGCAGGCCTATGCACGCGACCTGTACGGGATGCTGCGGGCGCTCGATCGCGCGCAGGTCGCGCGCATCCTCGTCGAGAAGCTGCCCGAGACCGTCGAATGGATCGCGGTCAACGATCGCCTCGGCCGCGCGGCGGCCGCGTTCGACGCGCGCGATTGACGCAGTCTTCGCCTTCCGCTCGGGAATGAAAAAACGCCTGACCGGCGCGAACCGGTCAGGCGTTTTCGTTTGCGCGCGTGGCCGGCGGCTTACTTGCCGACGCCGGATTTCGCGATCTGCTGTTCGACGTACTGCGCGAACAGCGCATGCAGGCGCGTCGTCGGGTGAACCGTGTCGGCGAACATGTAGGTCTGGTCCGCATTCGCGACCGTGTAGGTCTGCGGCGAGCAGAACAGCGACGAGCCGAACGCGGTCGCGTTCGCGACGCCGTACTGCGTCGCGGCCTGGACCATCGCCTTCAGGTTGCAGGCCGTATCGGTGTTCTTCACGCTGAAGCCGTTCGCCTGGTAGTTGGCCGCGATGCCGTCCTGCCACGTGAACGAATCGACCACCGCAACCTTCGTCGGGTCGACCTTCAGCGCGGCCAGCGTGCCGGCCAGCGTCTGGTTGAAGAGGCCCGACAGTTGCGTGAACGCGGCCTGCGTGCCGCCCTGCAGCGCGAGCGGCGTGCCGCCGATGTCCGGCACGTTCGCGACGAACACGTGCGTGGCGCCCGCCGCGACGATCTGCTGGACGATCCCGCCGAGCTGCTGCGCGGCCAGGCCGATCGCCTGCGCCGCCGCGAGCTGCGCGGCCGGCGTATTGCCTTGCGCCTGCGCGACCTGGGCCTGGTAGAAGATGTCGTTCGCGCCGCCGTTGATCAGCACGATCTGGCCGGCGTTGAAGCTGCCGTGCTGCGTCAGGTACTGCTTGACCTGGTCGGCGATCGGCGTGGTGGTCGCCTGCGCGTAGTCGGGGTTCGGCACGCTGGCGTCCGCATGGCCGATGCCCGGCTGCAGCGTCACGCGCGAGCCGCCCTGCGCGTAGCCGAGGCCGCCGGTGGCCTGCAGCGGGATGCCGAAGCCGCCCTGGTTCGCGGGCTGCAGCGTGTCGCCGTAGTACTGCGCGACGTTCTGCGTCCACACCTGGCCCGGGTTGGTCGTGAAGCGGCCGCCGCCGAAGCCGAGCTTGATCTGCGAGTAGGTGCCGACGTCGGACAGGCTGTCGCCGAACGACACGATCTGCATCTTCACGCCCGACGGCGGCGTGGTCGATGCGCTGCTGCCGTTGTTGTCGTCACCGCCGCCGCATGCGGCGAGCAGCGCGAGCGCGGCGCCGGCGATCGCGACCTGGGCGGTGCGCAGCATGCGCTGACGCGTGCGGGAAAGTGCGTGTTGTTGTGTCTGCATCGTTCTATCTCCTCGTAGATATGGCCCTGATGTGTTTCTCATCTGCCGCGTGCCTGCTCGGTTCCGGGCTGCGCGGCGGCCGTTGGCTGAAACGGTTTATCGGTCGCGCGCAGCCGCCGGCGGCGCGGTGCGCGAATCCTGGTTCGCGGCCTCGGCAATCTGCGCATGATAAGCGCTCGCCCATTCGGGCGGGCCGAAAATCGCGCGCAGCTTGTTGCGCCATCCGCCGACGCGCCACGCGTCGGACGCCATCGCCACCCACTCGTGGAACGTCGCGACGAGCGGGTTGTTCGAGTCGAGCCGCTCGACGATCCCGTACTGCGGCGGATCGTCGGGCGTTTCGTCGACGTAACTGCCGAACAGGCGATCCCAGATCACCAGGACGCCTGCGTAATTGCGATCGATGTAGCGCGCGTTGCGCGCGTGGTGCGCGCGGTGGATCGACGGCGTGTTCAGCACGTATTCGAGCCAGCCGAGCTTGCCGATCGCCTGCGTGTGCACGAAGAACTGGAACGCGAGGTTGATCAGCACGATGCCGACGACCTGTTGCGGCGGAAAGCCGGCGAACGCGAGCGGCAGCCAGAACAGCCACATGCCCGCGACCGGGTACATCAGGCTCTGGCGGAACGCGGTCGAGAAATTCATCCGCTCGGACGAGTGGTGCACGACATGCGCGGCCCACAGCCAGCGCACGCGATGGCTCGCGCGATGGAACACGTAGTAGAGGAAGTCCTGCGCGACGAACAGCACGGCGAACGACAGCCAGCCGTCGTGCCACGTGTAAAGACGATAGTGCCGGTAGCAGTACGCATAGACGGGAATCACGAACAGCCATGCGAGCTTGTCGGCGCCCTGGTGCATCAGCGCGAGCGCCGCGTTGCACAGCGTATCGCGCCACGCATAGATGCGGTCCTGCGCACGGGTGCGGGCGAGGTGCCAGGCCTCCCACGCGATGCAGAGCAGGAAGACGGGCGCCAGCGCGAGCAGAAGCAATTCGACGTCGAATCGCATGGGCGTGTCTCCTTCGTTCCCCTGCAAGCCATGAGGCCGGGCGTGTGGCCCGTTGTAGATATCGGTCAGGCCAACAGCCTACGCAATCGTCACGCGCTAGGCGAGGGGGGAGCGTAGAGGGTTCCCTCTGAGGACAGGGTTTCTACGGAATCCGTACTGCGCGGGGCCGGGCGGTGCGGCCCCGTTTTGCGTGCGCGGCGTGCGCGCCGCGCGTCACGCGAGAGGGGCGGCGGCGTTTCAAACCGCGCGGCGCGAAATTTCGCGGGCGAAAGAGGACGGGAAGCGCGGGCCGCGTTGTCACGACGGCCCGATGCACGGTGCGCGGACCGTCAGTGCGCGCCCGCGTAGATCCACTCGAGCAGCGTGTCGTGCGCGGCGCGTGCGCCTTCCGCGCGATCGTCGTTGATGAAGCTGACCACGACGTAGCTCTGGCCGTCCGCGCCGGCGACGTAGCCGGCGATCGCGCGCACGTCGCGCAGCGTGCCGGTCTTGATGTGCGCGTTGCCGAGCACGCCCGCGTTGGTGAGGCGGTTCTTCATCGTGCCGTCGATGCCGGCGATGGGCAGCGAATCGACGAACGCCTGCGCGACGGGGCTCGCGTTCGCGGCTTGCAGCAGCGCGGCGAGCGACAGCGCGCTCACGTGCTCCTCGCGCGACAGCCCCGAGCCGTTCTCGAGCACGAGGTCGGACATCGCGATGCCGTTCTTCTGCAGGAATGCCTGGATCGCGCGGCTCGACTGCTCGGGCGTCGCGGGCGGCTTGCCGCTGACCGCGCCGATCGTCAGGAACAGGTTGCGCGCCATCACGTTGTTGCTGAACTTGTTGATGTCGTAGACGATGCTGCCGAGCACCGGGCTGTGATGCACGGCGAGCGGCCGCGCGGTGGTCGGCACCTTGCCTTCGCTCACCGGCCCCGTGATCGTGCCGCCGTCCTGCTGCCACAGCGCGAGGAAGCCGCGCGCGAAGAACGTCGTGTGATCGAGGATCGCGAGGTTGGTCGTGTGCGCGCCGCAGCGCAGCGGGTAGTCGCCGGCGAACGACGCGGTCATGATCCCGCCGCCGGCCGTCAGCGTCGGGCGTGCGGCCGCGGCGGCCGCGCTGCACGAGCCCGAGCCTTCGACGAGCTGGTTGTCGATCGACAGGTCCGCGAGCGGCGGCAGCACGTCGACGGCGACCTTGCCGTCGTCGCCCGGCGTGACCGTGAACGACACGGCCTTGAATGCGTACAGCAGCGGATCGGGGCCGACGTTGTAGGGTGCGCTCGCATCGTCGTCGAACGACGGCAGGTCGCGCGTCGACGCCGCGAAATAGCTCTTGTCGAGCACGAGGCCGCCGGCCACGCGCTTGACGCCGGCCTTGCGCAGCTTGTCGACGAGGTCGATCAACTCTTCGGGCACGAGCTTCGGATCGCCGGTGCCCTTGATGTACAGGTTGCCCTGCAGCGTGCCGTCGGGGTCGACCGTGCCGTCCGTGTACGCGGTCGTGCGCCAGCGGTAGTCGGGGCCGAGGATCGACAAGCCCGAGAAGGTCGTCACGAGCTTCATCGTCGAGGCCGGCAGCATCGGCCGGCTCGCATTCCATGCGATCAGCGGTTGCGGATCGCCGACGCGCTCGACCACCACGCTCATCGCCGACGCCGGCACCTTCGCGCGCTGCAGCGCGACGAGCACTGATGCGGGCAAGCCGGCCGCGCGCGCGGCCGGCGACACGACGGCGCTCTTGCGTGCTTCCTTGTGGAGTTTCTTGCGGGCCTGCGCGGACGGCGCGAACGCGAGCGCCGTGCAGGTGGCGACGACGGCGGCCGCCCGCAGGCAGACGCGGGCGCGGGGGGCGAACCGCGCGGAAAGATCGGAAATCGGCATGGGCGAATACGGGAAAAGCAGGGGCTCGGGCAGGGCGCGCGGGGCGCCGAAGCGCACATTGTAGAGACAAGTCGCGGCAGGCCCCTTGCAATCCGCCTTACTGTTGCATTGCAGCGTGCCGCGCACGCGATTCGCGGCGCTACAATGGTCGCCGTGTTTGACTCGCCCCATGGATGCGTGGCCCGATGCGGATTCTGCTTGTCGAAGATGATCGAATGATTGCCGAGGGCGTGCGCAAGGCGCTGCGCTCGGACGGCTTTGCGGTCGACTGGGTGCAGGACGGCGACGCCGCGCTGACGGCGCTCGGCGGCGAGACGTACGATCTGCTGCTGCTCGATCTCGGGCTGCCGAAGCGCGACGGCATCGACGTGCTGCGCACGCTGCGCGGGCGCGGGCTGGCGCTCCCCGTGCTGATCGTCACCGCGCGCGACGCGGTCGCCGATCGCGTGAAGGGGCTCGACGCGGGCGCCGACGACTACCTCGTCAAGCCGTTCGATCTCGACGAGCTCGGCGCGCGGATGCGCGCGCTGATCCGCCGCCAGGCCGGGCGCAGCGAGTCGCTGATCCGCCACGGTGCGCTGACGCTCGATCCGGCCGCGCACCAGGTGACGCTCGACGGCGCGCCCGTCGCGCTGTCCGCGCGCGAGTTCGCGCTGCTCGAGGCGCTGCTCGCGCGGCCGGGCGCGGTCCTGTCGAAGAGCCAGCTCGAGGAGAAGATGTACGGCTGGGGCGAGGAGATCGGCAGCAACACGGTCGAGGTCTACATTCACGCGCTGCGCAAGAAGCTCGGCTCGGACCTGATCCGCAACGTGCGCGGGCTCGGCTACATGGTCGTCAAGGAAAGCTGACGCGTGCGGTCGATTCGTCATCAATTGCTGATCTGGCTGCTCGCGATCGTCGTCGCGGGCGTGGGCATGGCCGGCTGGCTCATCTATCGGCAGGCGCTCGCCGAGGCGAACGAACTGTTCGACTACCAGTTGCAGGAAATCGCCGCGGCGCTGCCGTCGGAGCCGTTCTCGCAGGTGTTCGGCTCGCGCACCAACGGCGACGAAGGCATCGTGATCCAGATCTGGAATCGCAACGGCGTGCTGATGTACTTCTCGCATCCGCGCGCGCCGATCGCGCCGCGCGCGGAGCTCGGCTTCTCGACCGAGCGCACCGATCGCGGCGAATGGCGCGTGTATGGCGCGATCGTCGGCGACAACGTCGTGCAGCTCGCGCAGCCGCTGTCGGTGCGCAACCGGCTGGCGGCGAACGTCGCGCTGCGCACGCTATGGCCGCTGATCGTGCTGCTGCCGTTCCTCGGTGCGGCGGTGTGGGGGATCGTCGGGCGCGGGCTCGCGCCGCTCGGCCGCGTGACGCGCGCGGTCGAGGCGCGCCGGCCGGAAGCGCTCGATCCGCTCCCCGACGGCCGGCTGCCGCTCGAGGTGCAGCCGCTCGTGCGGGCGCTGAACGGGCTGCTCGCGCGATTGTCGTCGGCGCTCGACACGCAGAAGGCGTTCGTCGCCGACGCCGCGCACGAATTGCGCACGCCGCTCGCGGCCGTGCAGATCCAGGCGCAGCTCGTCGCGCGCGCGAAGGACGATGCGTCGCGCCGCGAGGCGATCGCGGATCTCCAGGACGGCGTGTCGCGCGCGACGCGTCTGACCGAGCAACTGCTCGCGCTCGCACGCGCCGAGCCGGACGGCGCGACGATGCGCGAACCGGTCGACCTGCAGGCGCTGCTCGCCGAATGCGTGGCCGCGCATGCGCCGCTCGCGCAGCGGCACGACATCGATCTCGGCTTCGAGGAAACGCACGCGGCGAGCGTCGTCGCGGACGTCGGCGCGCTGCGCGTGATGTTCGGCAACCTGCTCGACAACGCGGTGAAGTACACGCCCGACGGCGGCCGCATCGACGTGTCGCTGACGCGCGACGCGGCCGGCCGCGCGTGCGTGCAGATCGCCGACAGCGGGCCGGGCATTCCGGCCGACGAGCGCGAGCGCGTGTTCGACCGCTTCTATCGCGACAGCACGGCGCGCGCGCGCACCGACGTGTCGGGCAGCGGTCTCGGGCTCGCGATCGTCAAGCGCGTGGCCGCGCAGCAGGGCGCGACGGTGTCGCTCGGCGATGCGGCCGCGGGCGGCCTGCTCGTCAGCGTCGTGTTCCGCGATGCCGAGATGCCGGCCCAGGCGCCGCAGCCTTCCGAATCCGCCTGAACGGGCCGTGCCAGCCCCGCGACGGAGGCCGCTTAAGCCCCGCTTAAGGCTGATTAAGCCTCCTTTAAGTCAGGGTCGTTACGCTGCGTCCTAACAACGAGGAGGTCCTACGATGAACACCCGATTCCTTGCGCGCGGCACCGTCGCGGTCGCCGTGGCGGCCGCCCTGTCGGCAGGCTATTTCGCCGGTACCCGCCGCGCCGATCCGCAGATCATCACGCCCGCGCAGGCCGCCATGATGCCGGCCGAAGCCGCCGCCAAGACCGGCATTCCCGATTTCTCCGGGCTCGTCGAGACCTACGGCCCGGCGGTCGTGAACATCAGCGCGAAGCATGTCGTGAAGCAGGTGTCGCGGCGCGCGCCGCAGCCGCAACTGCCGATCGATCCGAGCGACCCGTTCTACCAGTTCTTCAAGCACTTCTACGGCCAGGTGCCGGGCATGGGCGGCGACGCGCAGCCGGACGACCAGCCCAGCGCGAGCCTCGGGTCGGGCTTCATCGTCAGCGCCGACGGGTACATCCTCACCAACGCGCACGTGATCGACGGCGCGAACGTCGTCACGGTCAAGCTGACCGACAAGCGCGAATACAAGGCGAAGGTCGTCGGCTCCGACAAGCAGTCCGACGTCGCTGTGTTGAAGATCGACGCGAGCGGCCTGCCGACCGTGAAGATCGGCGATCCGGCACAGAGCAAGGTCGGCCAGTGGGTCGTCGCGATCGGCTCGCCGTACGGCTTCGACAACACGGTCACGTCGGGCATCATCAGCGCGAAGTCGCGCGCGCTGCCGGACGAGAACTACACGCCGTTCATCCAGACCGACGTGCCGGTGAACCCCGGCAACTCGGGCGGCCCGCTGTTCAACCTGCAGGGCGAAGTGATCGGCATCAACTCGATGATCTACTCGCAGACGGGCGGCTTCCAGGGCCTGTCGTTCGCGATCCCGATCAACGAGGCGATCAAGGTGAAGGACGAACTCGTGAAGACCGGCCACGTGAGCCGCGGCCGTCTCGGCGTGGCCGTGCAGGGGCTGAACCAGACGCTCGCGAGCTCGTTCGGGCTGCCGAAGCCGGACGGTGCGCTCGTCAGCTCGGTCGACGCCAACGGTCCGGCCGCGAAGGCCGGCCTGCAGCCGGGCGACGTGATCCTCGCGGTCAACGGTTCGCCGGTCGCCGATTCGACGTCGCTGCCCGCGCAGATCGCGAACCTGAAACCGGGTTCGAAGGCCGACCTGCAGATCTGGCGCGACAAGTCGAAGAAGTCGATCAGCGTGACGCTCGGCGCGATGGCCGATGCGAAGCTCGCGTCGAACGACGGCGGGCCGGTCGAGCAGGGCCGCCTGGGTGTCGCGGTGCGGCCGCTGTCGCCGCAGGAGCGCAACGCCGACAACCTGTCGCACGGGCTGATCGTGCAGCAGGCCGGCGGGCCGGCCGCCAACGCGGGCATCCAGCCCGGCGACGTGATCCTCGCGGTGAACGGCCGCCCGGTCACGAGCCCCGAGCAGTTGCGCGACGCGGTGAAGGGCGCGGGCAACAGTCTTGCTCTCTTGATCCAGCGCGATAATGCACAGATCTTCGTGCCGGTCGACCTGAGCTGACCGGCCACGGCCGACGGCCGGCCCGGCCGGCCGCGGCGGGCGCCGCCGCCGCTCGATCGCGTGACGCTGCGCCCCGTATGTGTTCCGACCCCAAGGAGAGAGCCATGCAATATCTACGCAACGTGTCCCGATTTGCCGTCGCCGCGGCGCTGACCGTCGGCCTCGCGGCCGGTGCGACCGGCGCGTACGCGCAGTCGGACGGTCTGCCCGCCGCGAGCCAGCAAGGCGATATCAGCTATGTGTCGGGCGGTATCGGCAAGGACCAGTCGACGGCATTCCAGAATAACGAGGCGTCATGGCCGCTCGCGCTGCGCTTCACCGGCAAGGGCGGCGAGTTCCTGGCCGACGTCCATGTCCGGATCGTCGACGGCAAGGGCACCGAGGTGCTGGCGACCGACGCGCGCGGGCCGTACATGCTGGTGAAGCTGCCGCCGGGGCGCTATACGGTGCATGCGTCGTACCAGGGCAGCGATGAATCGCGCGCCGTCACGGTCGGCGCGAAGGGCGGCGCGAAAGCCGCGTTCCAGTGGAGTGCGCAGTAGCCGCCGGCGCGCGGTCCGGGCCCGGGACGCGCAATCGGACGCAGTTTCGCCCATAATGAAAGCCACGGCATGCGTGCCGTGGCTTTTTCGTTTCCTGCCCGGCCTGGCGGCCGCCCGAAGGAGAAACGATGTCCGATGCAGCCGACCCCCGACTCGAAATCGTGCCGAACCGTCATCGCGTGCGCGTGATCCATCGCGGCATCACGTATGCCGATTCGCACGGCGCGCTGACCGTGCGTGAAGCGGGGCTCCCGGACATCCACTACCTGCCGCGCAGCGACGTCAACATGCACCGGCTCGTGAAATCGGGCGTCACGACAGCCTGCCCGTTCAGGGGGCAGGCCGTACATTTCGATTTGCAGACGGAAGACGGCGTGATCGAGAACGCCGCATGGAGTTACGAAGAACCGAAGGAGGCGGCCGCCGTGCTCGCGCACTACGTCACCTTCGATGTCGCACGGGTCGACAGTCTCGTCGAGACGTCCTGATGCGGCGCGCGTTCATCGGGGAGGCGTCATGGAATTGAACGACACGTTACGCGTACCGCTCGCGCCGCCTGTCGTGCGGGAAGCGCTGGAGGATCTCGCGCTGCTGCGGGCGAGCTTCGATCATTGCGAATCGTTCGTGAAACTCGCGCACGGCGAGTTCGCGCTGACGATCACGGTGCCGCTCGGCCCGCTGCGCGCCCGCTACGACGTGCGCGCGCATGCGGCCGCCGAGCAGGGCGACGCGCAAGGGCAGTCGCGCCGCGTGCTCAACTTCAAGGCGCGGGCCGACGGCCTCGGCGCGCTGCGCGGCCAGGTCGAACTCGTGCTGATGCCGGATGACGAGGCGACCGCCACGCGAATCGAGTACGTGGTCTGGGCGACGGCGAGCGGGCCGCTCGCGGAGTTGCCGGGGCGGCAGATCGACAATGCGCTGCGCGAATGGACCGACACGTTCTTCCGTGAGTTCTGCGCGGTCGTGCAGGCGAAGCACGGCCTCGCCCCGAATCGCGCGAGCGCCCCCGCACAGCGACGCCAGCATGTATTTCTGCGGCCGGCATCGCTGATGGCCGCAACGAAGCGTTCGCTGCCGCCGCACCTCGGCGGCACGCTGAGCGGGCGGGCGGCGAGCGCGCTCCGGCATCGCGATTCCGGCACGGTGCCCGTGTGGGCGTGGGCGGTGATGATCGTGTTCGTCGCGCTGCTGCTTTACGCGGCACGCTGGTTCAACGGCGGCTGAGCGGCTGCCCGGCTTTGCGTCACGACGTGTCCGCCGCCCGCGCGGCGGGCGTCACCGTCCCGCGTCGGCACCGGTGCCGGCGCCGCGAAATTCCCTTCGATACGCAGACGGCGACGTGCCGAGCGCGCCCGCGAAATGCTGGCGCAGCGACACGCTCGAGCCGTAGCCGGCCGCCTGCGCGATCGCGTCGATCGATTGTCCGGTGGTTTCGAGCAGGTGCTGCGCGCGCGCGAGCCGCTCGGCCTGCAGCCACGCGGTGACGGTCGTGCCCGTCGCCTGGCGGAAGTGGCGCGTGAACGTGCGCCGGCTCATCAGCACGCGTTCGGCGAGCGAATCGACGCTGTGCGCGGCGTCGAGATGGGCGCGCACCCAATCGAGCAGGCTCGCGAGCCGGGCGTCGCGCGGGTGCGCGGCGACCGGCTGCGGCACGTACTGGGCCTGGCCGCCCTGGCGGTGCGGCGGGATCACGAGGCGGCGCGCGATCCGGTTCGCGGCGTCCGAGCCGAAGCGCCGCCGCACGACGTGCAGGCAGCAGTCGAGGCCTGCCGCCGTGCCGGCCGACGTCATCAGGTTGCCGTCGCTTACGTACAGCACGTCGGGATCGAGTTTCACGCGCGGAAAGCGCTGTGCGAAATCGTCGGCCCACGCCCAGTGCGTGGTGGCCGGGCGGCTGTCGAGCAGGCCGGCCGCGGCGAGCACGTAGGCGCCGAGGCACAGGCCGACGAGCTCGGCGCCGCGCGCGGCGACCGCACGCACTGCATCGAGCAGCGCGTCGGGCGGCGTTTCGTCCGGGTCGCGCCAGGAAGGCACGATGACGATATCCGCATCGTCGAGCGCGTCGAGCCCGTACGGCGCGGTGATCGTGAAGCCGCCCGTCGTCGCGAGCGGGCCGCGCTCGGCCGAGCAGACGCGGAATTCGAACACGGGCGACACGGCCGCATCGCGTTCCTTGCCGAACACGACCGACGGCACCGACAGGTGGAACGGGCTGATGCCGTCGTACGCGATCACGGCGACGACGGTCGGTGCGGACGTGGCAAACGGGATGGACGCGGCGGCGGGCATGGCGGACTCCGGAACGGCGATGGCCCGATTTTATCGAAGAATGGCTATCGGGCCACTATCGGCGCACGCCACGCGGTCCGACAATGCATCGCATCGCACTGCTGGCCGCCCCGCTCCGGGGCGGGGCAGCGCCTCCCGACCAGGAGCCCGCCATGTCGAACACCGTCCCGCATTCCGCTTCCCGTCCCGCCAACCGCCGCGCACTGATCGTGATCGACGTCCAGAACGAATACGTGACGGGCAACCTGCCGATCGAATATCCGCCGCTCGACGTGTCGCTCGCGAACATCGGCCGTGCGATCGACGCCGCGCACGCGGCCGGCGTGCCGGTGATCGTGGTGCAGCACGTCGCGCCGGCCGGCGCGCCGATCTTCGCGCCCGGCAGCGACGGCGTCGCGCTGCACGCGGTGGTCGCCAGCCGGCCGTACGCGCACCGGATCGAAAAGGCGCACGCAAGCTCGTTCGCCGGCACCGATCTCGCCGCGTGGCTCGACGCGCACGGGATCGACACGCTCGCGGTGGCCGGCTACATGACGCACAACTGCAATGCGTCGACGGTCTATCACGCGGCGCATGCGGGGCTGAAGGTCGAGTACCTGAACGACGCGACGGGCACGCTGCCTTACGAGAACGAAGCGGGTGCGGTGAGCGCGGAAGAGATTCATCGCGCGTACGGGGTGGTGTTCCAGTCGAATTTCGCGGCGGTGATGTCGACCGACGCGTGGATCGCGGGACTGGCCGGCGCGCCGATGCCGGCGCGCGATTCGGTGGCCGCGTCGAACCGGCGGGCCCGCGCGCGGCGCGCGAAGGCGGCCTGACCCGGCGCGGCGGCGCGGCGCGCGATGCGCCGCGCGCTCAGTCGCCGTCCTTCAGCATCGCCGGGCTGTAGCGCAGCATGTCGAAGCAGCCGTCGACGAGCTTTTCCGCATGCTGCTCGGCGTCGATCTCGTCGGGCAGCATCAGCATGTCGCGCACGAAGCCGCTGACGAGCGTGTGCAGCATCAGCGTCGCGCGCCACGTATCGAGCCGCTCGGGCAGCAACCCGAGCCCCACGGCCACCGCGAGATCGGCGTCGATCATGTGCAGCGCCTCGCTCATCCCCGCGCGGTTGCGCTGCAGCAGCGGCTCCATGTCCGCGACGTATTCGCACTTCATGAACAGGATGCTGAACACGCGCCGCAGCTGCGGGTCGCGCTGCACGCCGAGCAGGCACCAGATCAGGATCTGGCGCACCTTCTCGAGCGGATTGCCGCCCGGCGCGTCGAGCGGCATCCGCTTCAGTTCGTCGATCGGCAGGAACACGCGGTCGAACATCGCATCGAACAGTTCGGTCTTGTTCGCGAAATGCCAGTAGATCGCGCCGCGCGTCACGCCGGCGTGCTTGGCGATGTCCGCGAGCGACGTGTGCGACACGCCTTTCTCGAAGAACACGTGTTCGGCGGCGTCGAGAATGCGATTGCGCGTCTCGAGTGCCTCCTCCTTGGTACGTCTGACCATGTGCAGGCCTGATTGGATCGATCGTCGGTGAATAGAGGGTCGCCACCCCTCGTCGCCGTCATGCAGACGGGCTATGCTTGCTTCCGGTAACAATTCGTAAGACTAGACAGCCGGTGGCGTACAAACGGGCTTTTTACATACATTCGTGAATGTATATACAATACCACCCTACGATCGAATGACCCAAGTGGCAATCAGTTAATATCCCACTCTGCTGATTCCCGCCCTAGTACTTGTCCGCAGTTCGCGGCATCCCGTCGGCATGGAGGTCTCGTGCCGACTTGCTGTATCCAGTAGTCCAGTAATTCAGGTGTTCGATCAGCGCCGCGAGGCGCATCCGTGTTGCGCTCCGCTCGGGCGCGGCACTCATTCCATTGGTTATACACAGAGGTCGCTCCATGCGCGTCGAACGGGTTCCATACCGCTTAATCACTGTCGCGACGGCCGCCGTTTTCCTGGCCGCGTGCGGGAAGAAAGAATCGGCACCGCCGCCGCAAACGCCGGAAGTCGGCGTCGTCACCGTCCAGCCGCAAGCCGTACCGGTCTTCACCGACCTGCCGGGCCGCACCAGTGCATTCCTCGTCGCGCAGGTTCGCGCACGGGTCGACGGCATCGTGCTGCGCCGCGAATTCACCGAAGGTACCGACGTCAAGGCCGGTCAGCGCCTCTACAAGATCGATCCGGCGCCGTACATCGCCGCGCTGAACAGCGCGAAGGCGACGCTCGCGAAGGCGCAGGCGAACCTGGTCACGCAGAACGCGCTGGTCGCGCGCTACAAGGTGCTGGTCGCCGCGAACGCGGTCAGCAAGCAGGACTACGACAACGCGGTCGCCACGCAGGGCCAGGCCGCGGCGGACGTCGCGGCCGGCAAGGCGGCGGTCGACACCGCGCAGATCAACCTCGGCTATACGGACGTCGTGTCGCCGATCAGCGGCCGCGTCGGCATCTCGCAAGTGACGCCGGGCGCATACGTGCAGGCGAGCCAGGCGACGCTGATGTCGACGGTGCAGCAGCTCGATCCGGTGTACGTCGACCTCACGCAGTCGAGCCTCGAAGGGCTGAAGCTGCGTCAGGACGTGCAGAGCGGCCGTCTGAAGACGAGCGGCCCGGGCGCGGCGAAGGTGTCGCTGATCCTGGAAGACGGCAAGACCTATTCGGAAGCCGGCAAGCTGCAGTTCTCGGACGTGACGGTCGACCAGACCACCGGCTCGGTGACGATCCGCGCGGTGTTCCCGAACCCGGGCAAGGTGCTGCTGCCGGGGATGTTCGTGCGTGCGCGGATCGAGGAAGGCGTGAACGAGAACGCGTTCCTGGTGCCGCAGATCGGCGTCACGCACGACCAGAAGGGGCAGGCGATCGCGATGGTGGTGAACGCCAGCAACAAGGTCGAGCCGCGTCCGCTGAAGACCACCGGCATGCAAGGCCAGAACTGGATCGTCGAAGGCGGTCTGCAGGCGGGCGATCACGTGATCGTGCAAGGCGTCGACAAGGTGCGCCCGGGCGCGACCGTGAAGACGGTCCCCGCGCAGCTCGCACCGGCGGCCGATGCCGCCTCGGGTGCTGCTGCCCCCGCCGCGCCGGCCGCCGCCGGGTCCGGCGCCGCTGCCGCTTCCGGTGCCGCCGCATCGGGCGCCGCGCCGGCGAGTGCTGCCGCTGCCTCGAGCGCGAAATAACAGGGAGCCTGTTTCATGGCAAAGTTTTTTATCGATCGCCCGATCTTCGCGTGGGTGATCGCCATCATCCTGATGCTGGCCGGGGTTGCGGCGATCTTCACGCTGCCGATCTCGCAGTATCCGACGATCGCGCCGCCATCGATCCAGATCACCGCGAACTACCCGGGCGCTTCCGCGAAGACGGTGGAAGACACGGTGACGCAGGTGATCGAGCAGCAGATGAGCGGTCTCGACAACTTCCTGTACATGTCGTCGACGAGTGACGACTCGGGCAACGCAACGATCACGCTGACTTTCGCGCCGGGCACCAACGCCGACATCGCGCAGGTCCAGGTGCAGAACAAGCTGTCGCTCGCGACGCCGGTTCTGCCGCAGGTCGTGCAGCAGCTCGGTCTGTCGGTCACGAAGTCGAGCAGCAGCTTCCTGCTGGTGCTCGCCTTCAACTCCGAAGACGGCAGCATGAACAAGTACGACCTCGCGAACTTCGTGGCGTCGCACGTGAAGGATCCGATCAGCCGGTTGAACGGCGTCGGTACCGTCACGCTGTTTGGCTCGCAGTACGCGATGCGGATCTGGCTCGACCCGAACCGCCTGACCAACTACGGCCTCACGCCGGTCGACGTCAGCTCGGCGATCACCGCGCAGAACGTGCAGATCGCGGGCGGCCAGATCGGCGGCACGCCGGCGAAGCCGGGCACCGTGCTGCAGGCGACGATCACCGAATCGACGCTGCTGCAGACGCCCGAGCAGTTCGGCAACATCCTGCTGAAGGTCAACCAGGACGGCTCGCAGGTTCGCCTGAAGGACGTCGCGCAGATCGGCCTCGGCGGCGAAAACTACAACTTCGACACGAAGTACAACGGTCAGCCGACCGCGGCACTCGGTATCCAGCTCGCGACCAACGCGAACGCGCTCGCGACCGCGAAGGCCGTGCGCGCGAAGATCGACGAGCTCGCACCGTTCTTCCCGCACGGCCTCGTCGTGAAGTATCCGTACGACACGACGCCGTTCGTGAAGCTGTCGATCGAGGAAGTGGTCAAGACGCTGCTCGAAGGCATCGTGCTCGTGTTCCTCGTGATGTACCTGTTCCTGCAGAACCTGCGCGCGACGATCATCCCGACGATCGCGGTGCCGGTCGTGCTGCTCGGTACGTTCGCGATCATGTCGATGGTCGGCTTCTCGATCAACACGCTGTCGATGTTCGGTCTCGTGCTCGCGATCGGCCTGCTGGTCGACGACGCGATCGTGGTGGTCGAGAACGTCGAGCGCGTGATGGCGGAAGAGGGGCTGTCGCCGAAGGAGGCGACCAGGAAGGCGATGGGCCAGATCACTGGCGCACTCGTCGGCGTGGCGCTCGTGCTGTCGGCGGTGTTCGTGCCGGTGGCGTTCTCCGGCGGGTCGGTCGGCGCGATCTATCGTCAGTTCTCGCTGACGATCGTGTCGGCGATGGTGCTGTCGGTGCTGGTCGCGTTGATTCTGACGCCGGCACTGTGCGCGACGATCCTCAAGCCGATCCCGCAAGGGCATCACGAAGAGAAGAAGGGCTTCTTCGGCTGGTTCAACCGCACGTTCAACACCAGCCGCGACAAGTACCACGTCGGCGTGCACCACGTGATCAAGCGCTCGGGCCGCTGGCTCATCATCTATCTGGTCGTGATCGTCGCGGTCGGGCTGCTGTTCGTGCGCCTGCCGAAGTCGTTCCTGCCCGATGAAGACCAGGGCCTGATGTTCGTGATCGTGCAGACGCCGTCGGGTTCGACGCAGGAAACGACCGCGAAGACGCTCGCGAACATTTCCGACTACCTGCTGAAGGACGAGAAGGAAATCGTCGAATCGGCGTTCACGGTCAACGGCTTCAGCTTCGCGGGCCGCGGCCAGAACTCCGGTCTCGTGTTCGTGCGCCTGAAGGACTATTCGCAGCGTCAGCATGCGAACCAGAAGGTGCAGGCGCTGATCGGCCGGATGTTCGGTCGTTACGGGAGCTACAAGGACGCGCTCGTGATCCCGTTCAACCCGCCGTCGATTCCGGAACTCGGTACGGCTGCCGGCTTCGACTTCGAGCTGACGGACAACGCCGGTCTCGGCCACGATGCGCTGATGGCCGCGCGTAACCAGCTGCTCGGGATGGCGTCGAAGGATCCGACGCTGCAGGGTGTCCGTCCGAACGGCCTGAACGACACGCCGCAGTACAAGGTCGACATCGACCGCGAGAAGGCGAATGCACTGGGCGTGACGGCGGATGCGATCGACCAGACGTTCTCGATCGCGTGGGCGTCGAAGTACGTGAACAACTTCCTCGACACCGACGGCCGGATCAAGAAGGTGTACGTGCAGGCCGACGCGCCGTTCCGGATGACGCCGGAAGACATGAACATCTGGTACGTGCGCAACGGGTCGGGCGGGATGGTGCCGTTCAGCGCGTTCGCGACCGGTCACTGGACGTACGGTTCGCCGAAGCTCGAGCGCTACAACGGCGTGTCGGCGATGGAAATCCAGGGCCAGGCCGCACCGGGCAAGTCGACCGGTCAGGCGATGGCGGCGATGGAAACGCTCGCGAAGAAACTGCCGGTCGGTATCGGCTATTCGTGGACGGGCCTGTCGTTCCAGGAAATCCAGTCGGGCTCGCAGGCGCCGATTCTGTACGCGATCTCGATCCTCGTCGTGTTCCTGTGTCTCGCGGCGCTGTATGAAAGCTGGTCGATCCCGTTCTCGGTGATCATGGTCGTGCCGCTCGGCGTGATCGGTGCGCTGCTTGCGGCCACGATGCGTGGCCTCGAGAACGACGTGTTCTTCCAGGTCGGCCTGCTGACCACCGTGGGCTTGTCCGCGAAGAACGCGATCCTGATCGTCGAATTCGCGCGCGAACTGCAGCAGACGGAGAAGATGGGGCCGATCGAGGCCGCGCTGGAAGCGGCGCGCCTGCGGCTGCGCCCGATCCTGATGACGTCGCTCGCGTTCATTCTCGGCGTGCTGCCGCTCGCGATCAGCAACGGCGCGGGTTCGGCCAGCCAGCATGCGATCGGCACGGGCGTGATCGGCGGGATGATCACGGCGACGTTCCTCGCGATTTTCATGATCCCGATGTTCTTCGTGAAGATCCGTGCGATCTTCAGCGGCGAGAAGGAAGATGCCGACGAGGCGCTGCGCCTGGCTCAGGAGCACTCGCACCACGAAGAGAAGCCGGGCAACGGCGACCAAGGCAACAAGGGACAGTGATGATGCAAAAACACGCTTTGACTGCAATCGCAGTCGCGCTCTTTGCCACGGGCTGCACGATGGCGCCGCATTACAAGCGGCCCGACGCGCCCGTCGCGCAGGCGTACCCGGCCGGCGGCGTCTACGCGACGCAGCCCGGCGCGGCCGGCGCGCGCAGCGCGAACGGCCAGGCGGCGACTGCCATCGGCTGGCGCGAGTTCTTCGTCGATCCGCGCCTGCAGCGGCTGATCGAGATCGCGCTGAAAAACAATCGCGACCTGCGCGTGTCGGTGCTGAACATCGAGGCCGCGCGTGCGCAGTACCAGATCACGCGCGCGGGGCTGTTCCCGACGCTCGACGGTACGGGCACGGGCAGCATCCAGCGTTTCCCGGCCGGCGTATCGCAGACGGGCCAGCCGCTGATTTCGCGTACCTACAACGTCGGATTGTCGGCGTCGTGGGAGCTCGATCTGTTCGGTCGCGTGCAGAGCCTGAAGGACCAGGCGCTCGCGCAGTACCTGTCGACGTCGTACGCACGGCAGGCGTCCGAGATCTCGCTGGTGTCGCAGGTGGCGGATCAGTACCTGACGCTGCTGTCGACCGATGACCTGCTGAAGGTCACGGAGGACACGCTGAAGACCGCGCAGGCGTCGTACGACCTGACCAAGCTGCAATTCGACAACGGGACGGGTTCCGAGCTCGAGCTGCGTCAGGCGCAGACGGTGGTCGAGACGGCGCTTGCGAACCAGCAGGCGCAGGCACGCGCTCGCGCGCAGGCGCTGAACGCGCTGGTGCTGCTGATCGGCGAGCCGCTGCCGGACGACCTGCCGGCGGGCATGCCGCTCGACGCGCAGAACCTGCTGACGGACGTGCCGGCTGGCCTGCCGTCGGACTTGCTCACGCGTCGTCCGGACGTGATGCAGGCCGAGCAGACGCTGCTGGCCGCGAACGCGAACATCGGCGCGGCGCGTGCGGCATTCTTCCCGAAGATCTCGCTGACAGCCGCGTTCGGCACCGCGAGCCCGACGCTGGGCGGCCTGTTCAAGGCCGGCACGGCGGCGTGGTCGTTCGCGCCGAACATCGCACTGCCGATCTTCGAGGGCGGGCAGAACATCGCGAACCTGGATCTCGCGAACGTGCAGAAGCGCATCGAGATCGCGAACTACGAGAAGGCGATCCAGTCGGCGTTCCGCGAAGTGTCGGACGGGCTTGCCGCACGCGGCACGTACGACCAGCAGATCGCGGCGCTGGAGCGCAACGAGCACGCGCAGCAGCGTCGCTTCGATCTGTCCGACCTGCGTTACAAGAACGGTGTGGACAGCTACCTGTCGGTGCTGACCGCGCAGACGGATCTGTACTCCGCACAGCAGTCGCTGATCAGCGCGCGCCTGGCGCGCTGGACGAATCTGGTCGATCTGTACCGCGCGCTCGGCGGCGGCTGGATCCAGCGCGCGGGCGAAGCGCCGCGCGCGCCGGATGCACCGGTCGACTACGACAAGGCGGCGGCCCCTGCGCCTGCGTCGGCGGCAGCGAACGGGTAAGCACCGAGAAGGGCGGGCGCGGGTTACCGCGCTTGCGCTTCGAACCGGCTGTATGCGCAAGAGAAAACGCCACGGACGAAAGTCCGTGGCGTTTTCTCTTGCGCTGTCGGATCGCGCGGTGAATCAAGCAAAACGCCACGGCATGCCGTGGCGTTTTTCGTTACTGCGTTGAGCCGTCGTTCGGCGCGGCGCAATCAGTGGTGTACGTCGGCGGGCCGTCCGTCGAAGTCGTGCCCCGCGCGCCGAATCTCGCAGCGCGCATCCTTTTCGCCTTTCACGCCGTTGAACACGATGTTCAGGATCACGGCCGACGCCGACGCGAGCAGGATACCGCTGTGCAGGATCGGCGCGAGCGCGGGCGGCAGCTTCGAGAAGAAGTGCGGCGACACGACCGGCACGAGGCCCATCCCGACGCTCACGGCGACGATGAACAGGTTGTGCGAGTTGTTCACGAAGTCGACCTTCGACAGCACCTTGATGCCGTTCGCGGCGACCATCCCGAACATCACGATGCCTGCGCCGCCGAGCACGAACGGCGGCACCGACGCGACGACCTGCGCCATCTTCGGGAACAGCCCGAGCAGCACGAGGATCACGCCGCCCGTCGCACACACGAAGCGGCTCTTCACGCCCGTCACGCCGATCAGGCCGACGTTCTGCGAGAACGACGTATGCGGGAACGAGTTGAAGATGCCGCCGATCAGCGTGCCGAGGCCGTCGACGCGCAGGCCGCGCACGAGGCGCTCCTGGTTGACCGGGCGATCGACCATGTCGCCGACCGCGAGGAACATGCCGGTCGATTCGATGAACGTGACGAACATCACCGTGACCATCGTCACGATCGACAACGGGTCGAAGTGCGGCCAGCCGAAGTGGAACGGCATCACGAAGCCGACCCATGGTGCAAGCGACACGCCTTCCGTATTCACGCGGCCGATCGCGAACGCGATCACGAAACCGGCGACGATGCCGAGCAGCACCGAGATGTTCGCGATGAAGCCGCGGCCGAACTTGTTGATCAGCAGGATCAGCGTGAGCACGAGCAGCGACAGGCCGAGATAGACAGGGCTGCCGTACTCGGGATTGCCGACGCCGCCGGCCGCCCAGTTGATGCCCACTTCCATCAGCGACAGCCCGATCACCGCGATCACCGTGCCGACCACCACGGGCGGGAAGAACCGCAACAGCTTGCCGATCGTCGGCGCGAGCACGATGCCGATGATGCCGGCCGCGATGGTCGAACCGAAGATGTCGAGAATGCCGAGGCCCGGGTTCGTGCCGATCGCGATCATCGGGCCGACGGCCGCGAACGTGCAGCCCATGATGACGGGCAGGCGGATCCCGAAGATCCACAGGCCGAGCGTCTGGATCAGCGTGGCGATGCCGCACGAAAAGAGATCGGCGCTGATCAGGAACGCGATCTGGTCTTTCGGCAGCTTGAGCGCCGCGCCGACGATAAGCGGCACGGCGACGGCGCCGGCGTACATGACGAGGACGTGTTGCAGGCCAAGCGTTACCAGCTTGCCGGTCGGCAGCACCTCATCGCACGGATGGACCGTGTTCGATTGCATCTGTCTCACTCCATGATCTTGTTTTCGGGGTGATACGAAGTTATTCGGATTGAATCCATGCAACAAGAGCACTGGGTTCTATTCCGTTCTTTGCTGGTTCGATATGCCATTTCGGTATGGAACAGGGGGGCGATCATCGGGAAACTGCCGCGGGAGTGAGGTGTACCGGTTTTATAGCGCTTCAAAATAGCGCCGGCCCCCCTGTCAAATATGGGGTGCTTTATGGTGTGTATCGGGCGGGCCGCATAGTGGCAAAAAGCGGTGTGCGCAAATCGTGCCGGGTTAACCCGCGAACGGCCGCTTTTGCGTGCAAGGTGCAGCCCGGTGGAACGCGGCGGCCAGACCGCACGTTCGATGCGTCGAAGCGGCGGCAAAAAGCGGGGCGCGCATCGCGATCCCGTTATCATCGACATCCGTTCATTCGAATCCCGCTTACCTCATGCGCCTGCTCGGAATCGACCTCGGCACCGGCTCCGTCAAACTCGTCACGCTCGATGCCGACGGCGTCGAGCGGGCCGTCGCGAGCGAACCTTACGGGTTGTCGTCGCCGCAGCCCGGCTGGGCGGAAATCGCGCCCGACGCGTGGTGGCAGGCGCTCGTGCGCGCGGCCGCGCGGCTGCCGGCCGACGAGCGTGCGCAGGTCGCGGCGATCGGCTTTTCGGGCCAGATGCATGGCGTCGTGCTGATCGACACGGCCGGCCAGCCGGTGCGGCCCGCGCTGCTGTGGCCCGACACGCGCGCGGTGCGCGAGGCGGACGCGGCCGGCTGGCCCGTCGCCGGATTACCCGTCGTCCCGAACCCCGTCGCGCCCGGCATGGCGGGCCCGCTGTTGCGCTGGCTCTCACTGCACGAGCCCGACGCGCTGCGCGCCGCGCGCTGGGCCGTGCAGCCGAAGGACTGGCTGCGCATCGCGCTCGGCGGTGACGTCGCCGCGGACCCGAGCGATGCGTGCGCAACGGCGCTCGCGACGCCCGACGGCGCGTGGGACAGTGCATTGATCGACACGCTCGGCCTGCCGGCCGACCGCTTCGCGCCGGTTCGCGCGTCCACGGCGCGCTGTGGCGTGCTCGGCGCGCAGGCCGCAGCCGCGCTCGGTCTGCCGGCCGGCGTGCCGCTCGCGACGGGCGCGGCCGATACCGCGTGCGCGGCGCTCGGCAGCGGACTGGCCGCGGCAGGCGATGCGTTGCTGACGACCGGCAGCGGTGGGCAGATCGTCGTGCTCGCGGATGCGTTGCCGCCCGCGCGGCGCGGCTTGCATCGCTATCGTGCGGCGACGGGCGGCGGCTATTACACGATGGCGGCGATGCAGAACGTCGGGCTCGCGCTCGAAGCCGTGCGCGGCTGGCTTGGCTACGCGCGATGGGCCGATGCCTATGACGACGCGTTCGCGCAACCGGCGTCCGAGCGGCTGTGCTTCCTGCCGTACCTGACCGGCGAGCGTTCGCCGTGGATGAATCCGGATGCGCGCGGCGGCTGGCTCGGCCTCGGGCTCGGCGACACGCGCGGCGCAATGATGCGCGCCGCGTTCGAAGGCGTCGCGTTCGCGCTGCGCGCGGGGCTCGATGCGATCCGCGACGCCGATCGTCGCGACGCGGTGACGACGCTGCGCCTCGCGGGCGGCGGCTCGGTCGATCCGCGCTGGCGCCAGTTGCTTGCCGATGCGCTCGGCGCGTCGCTGCACGCGATCGATTGCCCGAACGCCGCGACGCGCGGCGCCGCATTGCTCGCGGGCGTCGCGATCGGGCATTGGCGTGAAGAGGCGTTGCGCGCGCTGGCGCCGAGCGCATCGCCGGTCGCGGCACCGCACGACGACCGTCTGCTGGCCGCACGCCATGCGCGCTTCGTCGATCTGTACGCGCGCACGGATGCATGGTTCACGACGGGCGTTTAAACTCGGACGCTTGTTCTTTTGCGCCAGCGATGACGCATCCTGGCAAGCCGACGACCGTTTCGCGCACGCGATGCGCGGCGGGAGCGGCCATCATGGCGAGCACGATATTGTTGCGCCGTGCCATGCGGCACGGTTTCTACGCCTTGCATGAAACCCCGGCCGGCGTCGACGCGCCGGCCCGGGCCGACCTCACAGACACACAGGAGTGACACGATGAAAACGAAAGCCGCGATTGCATGGAAGGCCGGTGCGCCGCTGACGATCGAGGAAGTCGATCTCGAAGGGCCGCGCGCCGGCGAAGTGCTGATCGAAGTGAAGGCGACGGGCATCTGCCACACCGACTACTACACGCTGTCGGGCGCCGATCCGGAAGGGATCTTCCCGGCGATCCTTGGCCATGAAGGCGCGGGCGTGGTGGTCGACGTCGGCCCCGGCGTCGGCACCGTGAGGAAGGGCGACCACGTGATTCCGCTCTACACGCCCGAATGCCGCGAGTGCAAGTTCTGCCTGTCGCGCAAGACCAACCTGTGCCAGAAGATCCGCGCGACGCAGGGCAAGGGCCTGATGCCCGACGCGACGTCGCGCTTCTCGCTCGACGGCAAGCCGCTGTTCCACTACATGGGTACGTCGACGTTCTCGAACTACATCGTCGTGCCGGAAATCGCGGTCGCGAAGGTGCGCGAGGACGCGCCGTTCGACAAGATCTGCTACATCGGCTGCGGCGTGACGACGGGCGTCGGCGCGGTCGTGTACTCGGCGAAGGTCGAGGCGGGTGCGAACGTGGTCGTGTTCGGCCTCGGCGGGATCGGCCTGAACGTGATCCAGGGCGCGAAGATGGTCGGCGCGGACAAGATCATCGGCGTCGACATCAACCCGAAGCGCGTCGAGCTCGCGAAGAAGTTCGGGATGACGCACTTCATCAACCCGAACGAAGTCGAGAACGTCGTCGACCACATCGTGCAGCTGACCGACGGCGGCGCCGACTACTCGTTCGAATGCGTCGGCAACGTGAAGCTGATGCGCCAGGCGCTCGAATGCACGCACAAGGGCTGGGGCCAGTCGTTCATCATCGGCGTGGCGGCAGCGGGCGAGGAGATCAGCACGCGTCCGTTCCAGCTGGTGACGGGCCGCGAGTGGAAGGGTTCCGCGTTCGGCGGCGCGCGCGGGCGTACCGACGTGCCGAAGATCGTCGACTGGTACATGGAAGGCAAGATCAACATCGACGACCTGATCACGCACACGCTGCCGCTCGAGCGGATCAACGAAGGCTTCGACCTGATGAAGGCCGGCGAGTCGATCCGCTCGGTCGTGCTGTACTGATCGAGAGGGCGCGACCATGCTCGAACTCGTTTCAGCGCACGCATGCCACGGCGGCGAGCAGCGTTTCTACCGTCACGATTCGGCGGCCATCGGCCTGCCGATGAAGTTTTCGGTGTATCTGCCGCCGCAGGCTGCGCACGGGCGCGTGCCGGCGCTGTTCTATCTCGCGGGACTCACGTGCACCGACGAGACGTTCGCGATCAAGGGCGGCGCGCAGCAGTACGCGGCGCAGCACGGCATCGCGCTCGTGATGCCCGATACGAGCCCGCGCGGCGCGGGTGTGCCGGGCGAGACCGATGCGTGGGACTTCGGTGTCGGCGCGGGTTTCTACGTCGATGCGACCGAAGCGCCGTGGTCGACGCATTACCGGATGGAATCGTACGTGACGGGCGAGTTGCGCGAACTCGTCGCGGCCGAACTGCCGATCGACGGCGCGCGGCTCGGCATCTTCGGTCACTCGATGGGCGGGCACGGCGCGCTGACGCTCGCGTTGCGTCATCCGGGCCTGTACCGGTCGGTGTCTGCGTTCGCGCCGATCGCCGCGCCGACGCGCTGCCCGTGGGGCGAGAAGGCGTTCTCCGGCTACCTCGGCGCCGATCGCGAGACGTGGAAGGCACATGACGCGAGCGAGCTGGTCGCACGCGCCGATGCGCCGAAGTTCGCGGACGGCATCCTCGTCGATCAGGGGCTCGCCGATCAGTTCCTCGCGAACCAGTTGAACCCCGACGTGTTCGAAGCCGCGTGCGCGAAGGCGGGCCAGCCGCTGACGCTGCGCCGCCATCCGGGCTACGACCACGGCTACTACTTCATCTCGACGTTCATCGCCGATCACCTCGCGCATCACGCACGCGTGCTGGCGCGGTGAGCCGTCCCTGACGCCACGTCGTTGCGCTTCAACGGGCGACGTGGCTGTCATCCATCGTTACGCATTCTACCGGGGCATTCGCCCGGAAAAATCACCTGCCGTCGCAAATTCGTACTCGTTCTATAGGATGCCAAATCGATTCACCGAATAACGACCGACGATTTAATCGTGGTGAATTTGTTTGAGCGAGGCTTTGGCCTGAATGAGCGACAGGAAGGGCGAGGTGTTAAACAATTCCCCGAACGGTCGTCCCCTTCGCTTCGTCATTCATGTCGCATGTGTCATCGGATTGCTCGTCGTTGTCACGATCACCGGGAACAAGTATGCGTGGATGCACGAAATCGATCCATCCGTCGCGCTCGACGCGATCAAGGGCGAAGCCGGCGACCATACGCTGGTCAGTTATGCACTGCTCATGGTGGTTGCGATCACACAGATCGTGTTGCTCGCGAGGTCCAGGGCCACAGGCGCCAAACCCTGGGTCGGGTTCCTGATGCTCGCGGCAACGGCGGTGTGCGCATGGAAAACGATCACGTAACACCATCCCCACGCATGCGAGTCGTCATGCCCTGCGCAACAGGCTCGCCCCGTACACGAGCGCCGACAGCGCGGTGATCCAGAAGCTCGTCGGCCAGTCGGTGTGATACGCGAGCACGATGCCGGCCCACGCTTCGAACAGTGCGAACAGCGCGGCGAGCAGCACACCCGTCGACAGTCGCGTCGACACGTTCTGCGCGGCCGCGGCCGGCCCAACCAGCAGCGTGAACACGAGCAGCACGCCGACGATCTGCGTCGCCGCGGCCACCGCGAGCGCGCATACCGCGAGGAACAGCATCGACACCGTGCGGAGCGACACACCCTTCGCTTCGGCGAGTTCGGGCTGCAGCGAGGCGAACAGCAGCGGCCGCGCGATCAGCGCGAGCGCGGCGAGGCTCACCGCGCCGATGCCCGCGAGCACCGCGAGCGTGTCGTGACTGACCGCGAGCACGTTGCCGAACAGCAGCGCGGTGACCTGCGTCGCGAACGACGTGTAGAAATGCAGGAACAGCAGGCCGAAGCCGAGCGCGCCGGACAGGATCACGCCGATCGCGACGTCGCGGCCCGCGAGCTTTTCGCCGAGCGCGCCCATGCCGATCCCGGCCGCGAGCGTGAAGCCGACCATCCCCCAGATCGGCGAGATGCCGAGCAGCACCGCGCCCGTCGCGCCGGTGAAGCCGACGTGCGACAGCGCGTGGCCGGCGAAGGTCTGCCCGCGCAGCACCAGGAAATAGCCGACGATGCCAGCGAGCACCGCGACGATCCCCGACGCGGCGAACGCGTTGATCATGAAGTCGTATTCAAACATCGTGCGAATGCCCGGGATGAGCGTGTCCGTGGTGGTGATGGCCGTGGCCGCCGCCACCGCCGTGCGAATGGCCGTCGTCGTCCTCGTGTTCGTGATCGTGCTTTTCGATTTCGACGTCGCCCGACATCACGAAGATCTTGCCGTTCACGCGCATCACGTCGATCGGCGATCCATAGAGCCTCGACAGCACGGGCTTCGTGATCACCTCGTCGACGGTGCCGAGCGCGGCCACGCCGTTGCCGAGATACAGCACGCGGTCGAGCGCGTTCAGCAGCGGATTCAGTTCGTGCGCGGAGAACAGCACGGTGATGCCGAGCTCGCGCTGCACGTTGCGCACGAGTTCGACGACGCCGCGCTGGTGGTTCGGATCGAGGCTGATCAGCGGCTCGTCGAGCAGCAGCAGCTTCGGGTTGCCGAGCAGGCATTGCGCGAGCAGCAGGCGCTGCCGTTCGCCGCCCGACAGTTCGGACAGCGGCCGGCGCGCGAGCGACGGGCCGCCGACGAGATCGAGCACGCGATCGACGTCGCGGCGCGTGGCCGCGTTCGTGTGCGGCAGGCCCCAGCGATGGCCGTCGGCGGCCATCGCGACGAAATCGTAGCCGCGCATCCGGCGGTTCGCGAGGCCGCTTCTGATCTGCGGCATGTAGCCGATCGACGCGTTGCCGCGCGCGACCGGCACGCCGCCGACCGACAGCGTGCCGGCCGACACGGGGACGAGGCCGAGCACCGCGCGCATCAGCGTCGTCTTGCCCGCGCCGTTCGGTCCGAGCACGCCGACGAATTCGCCGGGCTCGATCGAGAAGCTGACGTCGCGCAGGATCGTGCGGCCGCCCAGTTCGAGCGTGACGCGATCGAGTGCGAGGGCGTGGGGAGTGGCGGTCATGTCGTAACGGTCGTCTTCTATTACTTGCCGGCTGAAAGCGCGCTGCCGAGCGCGTCGAGCTGGCCGATCATCCATTGCTGGAATGTCTTGCCGGCCGGCTGCGTCTCGGTGACGCTGACGGTCGGCACGCCGCCGTCGCGCGCGATCTTCAGCATGCGCTTGGTCATCGGTTCTTCGGCCTGGCTGTTGTAGATCAGCGCGCGCACCTGCTTCTTGCGCAGGTCGCCCTCGAACGCGGCGACGTCTTGCGCGCTCGCCTCGGTGTCGTTCATCGTCGCGAGCTGGAAGCGCTGGTTGCGCATGTCGAGGCCGATCGCGTCCGACATGTAGCCGAACACGGGCTCGGTAGCCGTGACCGGCACGCCCTTGTACTTCGCGCGCAGCGCGGCGACCTTGTCGTCGACGGGCTTCAGCGATGCGACGAACTTCTGCAGGTTCGCATCGTACTCGGCCTGGTTCGCCGGGTCGGCGCGGCCGAGTTCGGCCGCGATCGCGCGTGCGGCCGCCGGCATCGTCGCCGGGTCGTACCACAGGTGCGGGTTGTCGCCGGCCTTCTTGCCGACCAGATCGGCGACGACGATCGTCGCGCGCTTCGCCTGCTTCGATGCGCCGAGCAGCTTGCCCATCCACGGATCGTAGTCCGCGCCGTTGTAGATCACGACCTGTGCGTGCTGCAGCGCGCGGGCCGTCTTCGGGCTCGCTTCGAACAGGTGCGGATCCTGGTCCGGATTGCTGAGGATGCTCGTGACCGCGACGTGGCGGCCGCCGATCTGCGACGCGACGTCGCCGTAGAAATTCTCGGCGGCGACGACGTTGACGGTCGCCGCCTGCGCGAACGCGGGCGCGGCGAACGACAGCGCGGCGACGGCGGCGGCGAGCCAGCGGACAGGCGACAGGGCGCGCCGCGGCGCGCGCTTCAGGGCAATGGACATGGAACTCCTCGTTGGAAGGGCGGCGCGGGCGCCGCGCGATGCGGCGTCAGCGCTGCGCGGGCTTGCGCTTGCAGTGCCCGCACAGGCCGTTCAGCTCGACGACCTGGTGATGGACTTCGAATCCGTGCGCGGGCTCGCTCGCGGACAATTGTTTCGCGAGGTCGCTGCCGGGAATCTCGACGGTGTCGCCGCACGAATCGCAGATCAGGAACTGGCCTTCGTGCGGCACCCCGATCTCGCAGCACGCGAGGAACGCGTTCTTCGATTCGATCCGGTGGATGAAGCCGTGCTCGACGAGGAAATCCAGCGCGCGGTAGACGGTTGTCGGCGGCACGCGGCCGCGTTGCGGTTCGAGTTCCGCGAGCAGGTCGTACGCGCCGATCGGGCGCTGCGCGGCCAGCACGCGTTCGTAGACCTGGCGGCGCAGCGGCGTCCACGCGAGCCCGTGCTCGGCGGCGAATGCGTCGGCCCGGGACAGCCGGGCGTCAATGGACGATGAGGTAGCCATGGCGTGAAGCAGGGCGATGAAACACAGTATCGCGATGATATAACGTATCGCCGCGCCGTGCAGCGCGAATTCCATTTTCCGTCGTCGCTCCGTCCCCTTCATCGTCGATGCCACTGCGCCGCACCGCGCGCTTTCCGCCTTGCGGTGCGGGCGCGTCGCCGCGTCGTCGCGCGCCCTCGTGCCGCAGCGCGTCATAGAAAGCCGCCGCGTCGTCTTGACAGCGCGTATCGCGTATCCGATCATTCGATCACTAACAGAGCAATTGATCGGTCGAAGAGCGTTCGCTCACCCCGCGACCGTCGTGCAGCAAGAACGAACCGGAGACAGCCAGTGAGACTGGAAGACAAGGTCGCGATCCTGACGGGCGCCGCAAGCGGCATCGGCGAGGCGGTCGCGCAACGCTATCTGGACGAGGGCGCGCGCTGCGTGCTCGTCGACGTGAAGCCGGCAGGCGGCTCGCTCGCCCGGCTGATCGAGGCCAACCCCGGCCGCGCGGTGGCCGTCACGGCCGACGTCACGCGCCGCGACGACATCGAGCGGATCGTCGCGACGGCGGTCGAGCGCTTCGGCGGCGTCGACGTCCTGTTCAACAATGCGGCGCTGTTCGACATGCGCCCGCTCCTCGACGAATCGTGGGACGTGTTCGACCGGCTGTTCTCGGTCAACGTGAAAGGGCTGTTCTTCCTGATGCAGGCCGTCGCGCAGCGGATGGTCGAGCAGGGGCGCGGCGGCAAGATCGTCAACATGTCGTCGCAGGCCGGCCGTCGCGGCGAGGCGCTCGTTTCGCACTACTGCGCGACCAAGGCCGCGGTGATCAGCTATACGCAATCGGCCGCGCTCGCGCTCGCGCCGCACCGGATCAACGTGAACGGCATCGCGCCGGGCGTGGTCGACACACCGATGTGGGAACAGGTCGATGCGCTGTTCGCGCGCTACGAGAACCGGCCGCTCGGCGAGAAGAAGCGGCTCGTGGGCGAAGCCGTGCCGCTCGGCCGCATGGGCGTGCCGGGCGACCTGACGGGCGCCGCGCTGTTCCTCGCGTCGGCCGACGCCGACTACATCACCGCCCAGACGCTGAACGTCGACGGCGGCAACTGGATGAGCTGACGTGGCGCCGCTCGCACGCGCCAGTCGCCAGCCGGCCCGCGACGCGGCGGCATCGCCGCACGCCGCGGCCGTCGTCGACCGAGGAGGGCTCGCCTGATGGCCGAGATCGTCGTCGCCGGCGAACTGCTGGCCGAATTCGTCGCCGTCGAGCGCGGCCAGGGTTTCGATACGCCCGGCCTGTTCGAAGGGCCGTTCCCGAGCGGCGCGCCGGCGATCTTCGCCGATCAGGCCGCGCGGCTCGGCGCGCGCGTCGCGTATGCGGGCTGTGTCGGCCGCGACGCGTTCGGCGATGCGATCGTCGCGCGGCTCGCACGCGACGGCGTCGACGTCGCGCGCATCCGCCGCGTCGCACGCCCGACCGGCACCGCGTTCGTCGCGTATCGCGACGACGGTTCGCGCAGCTTCGTCTTCACGCTTTCCACGAGTGCGGCCGCATGCGTCGATGCGTCCGACGTCGACACCGCGATGTTCGACGGCTGCCGCTACTTTCACGTGATGGGCTCGTCGCTGACGAGCGAATCGGCGATCGCGGCGGTGCAGCGCGGCGTGATCGAGGCCGCGCGCGCGGGCGCCAAGGTGTCGTTCGATCCGAACGTGCGGCCCGAAATGCTGAGCTTTCGCCCGATGCGCGCGGCGCTCGACGAGATGCTCGCCGCGTGTCACTTGTTCCTGCCGAGCGAAGCCGACCTGCCGTTCTTCTGCGGGCCGCAGCCGGCCGAGCGCGCGATCGCGGGCCTGCTCGCGACGCATCCGCTTCTCGAGCGCGTCGTGCTCAAACGCGGCGCGCAGGGCAGCGTCGCGTTCGATCGCGCGAACCGGGCCGAAGCGCCGGCATTTCCGGTCGACGAAGTCGATCCGACCGGCGCCGGCGACTGCTTCGGCGGCACGCTGGTCGCGAGCCTCGTCGCCGGCGTGCCGATCGACGTCGCATTGCGTCGCGCGAACGCGGCCGGCGCGATCGCCGTCACGCGGCGCGGCCCGATGGAAGGCAACGGCAGCGCGGCCGAGATCGACCGTTTCCTGACCGAACGAGGTATCGCATGTCCGGCCTGACGACCGTTGCCGAGCGCACGCGCACCGCGCACGCGCACGCCGTGCTGCGGATGATCTTCGACGCGAACCGCGCGGACGCGCAGCGCGGCATCTATTCGATCTGCAGCGCGCACCGGCTCGTGCTGGAGGCCGCGTGCGAAGCCGCGCGCGCGGACGGCTCGCCGCTGCTGATCGAGGCGACCTGCAACCAGGTGAACCATCTCGGCGGCTATACGGGCATGACGCCCGCCGATTTTCGTCGCGACGTCGATGCGATCGCCGCACGCTGCGGGCTCGCGCCGTCGGCGCTCGTGCTCGGCGGCGACCATCTCGGCCCGAACCCGTGGCGGCACCGCCGCGCGGCCGACGCGATGCGTGAAGCGGCCGCGATGGTCGCGGCCTACGTCGAAGCCGGTTTCGAAAAGATCCATCTCGATGCGAGCATGGCGTGCGCGGACGATCCGGCGCGGCTCGACGATCGCACGATCGCCGCGCGCGCGGCCGAGCTGTGCCGCGTCGCGGAAGACGCGGCGGCGCGCGCCGGGACCGCGCCCGTCTACGTGATCGGCACCGAGGTGCCGACGCCGGGCGGCGAAGTGAGCGGTGATGCCGGTAGTGACGCGAGCGGCGACGCAATCGCGCAGATCGCGGTCACGCGCAGCGACAGCATCGCGGCGACGCTCGATGCGCACCGCCGCGCGTTCGCGGCGGCCGGGCTCGACGATGCGTGGGCGCGTGTCGTCGCGATCGTCGCGCAGCCGGGCGTCGACTTCGACGATCGCCACGTGCTCGATTACGACAGCGCCAGGGCGGCGTCGCTCGGCGCGAGTATCCTGCAGACACCGCGCCTCGTGTTCGAAGCGCATTCGACCGATTATCAGACCGAAGCCGCGCTCGCCGCGCTCGTGCGCGATCACTTCGCGGTGTTGAAGGTCGGCCCCGCGCTGACGTTCGCGCTGCGCGAGGCGCTGTTCGCGCTGACGTTCATCGAGGACGCGCTGATCGACGACGTCGCGCAGCGCTCGCGATTGCGCGACGTCGTCGATGCGGCGATGCGCGCGCAGCCCGAACACTGGGCGCCGTACTACCGCGGCGACGAGACCGCGCAGCGGCTCGCGCGCCAGTTCAGCTACAGCGACCGCATCCGCTATTACTGGCTGCAGCCGGCCGTCGCGGCCGCGGTCGAGCAACTGTTCGACAACCTCGCGCGGCAGCCGGTGCCGGAGACGCTCGTCGCGCAGTGGCTGCCGGACGTCTACGCGGCGTGCCGCGCGGGCGGCCTCGCGAAGGAACCGCGCGCATGGGTGCGCCACCGGATACGCGACGTGATCGCGCACTATGCGCGCGCGTGCGGGATGCAGCGGCCGGCATGACGGGGCCGCGAAGGAAACGACGCAACACCACGCAAGACCGACGACATTTCGAACAATCACAGGAGACATGCCATGCAACGAAAGATGCTCGACGCCGCCGCACGCTGTTTCGCCGGAGCCGCGCTCGCGACGGCGGCCTGCGCGGCGTCCGCCGGCACGCTGACGATCGCGACGCTGAACAACCCCGACATGATCGAGTTGAAGAAGCTGTCGCCGGCATTCGAGAAGGCGAACCCCGACATCAAGCTGAACTGGGTGATCCTCGAGGAGAACGTGCTGCGCCAGCGCGCGACGACCGACATCACGACCGGCAGCGGCCAGTTCGACGTGATGGCGATCGGCACCTATGAAACGCCGCAGTGGGGCAAGCGCGGCTGGCTCGCGCCGATCACGGGGCTGCCGGCCGACTACGACCTGAACGACATCGTGAAGACCGCACGCGACAGCCTGTCGTACAACGGCCAGCTGTACGCGCTGCCGTTCTACGTCGAAAGCTCGATGACGTTCTACCGCAAGGACCTGTTCGCGGCGAAGGGGCTGAAGATGCCCGACCAGCCGACCTACGACCAGATCGCCGAATTCGCGGACAAGCTGACCGACAAGTCGAAAGGCACCTACGGGATCTGCCTGCGCGGCAAGGCCGGCTGGGGCGAGAACATGGCGTACGTGTCGACGGTCGTGAACACGTTCGGCGGGCGCTGGTTCGACGAGAACTGGAATGCGCAGCTCACGTCGCCCGAATGGAAGAAGGCGATCAATTTCTACGTGAACCTGCTGAAGAAGAACGGCCCGCCGGGCGCGAGCTCGAACGGCTTCAACGAGAACCTGACGCTGACCGCGTCGGGCAAGTGCGCGATGTGGATCGACGCGACGGTCGCGGCCGGGATGCTGTACAACAAGCAGCAGTCGCAGGTGGCCGACAAGATCGGCTTCGCGGCCGCGCCGGTCGCCGCGACGCCGAAGGGTTCGCACTGGCTGTGGGCGTGGGCGCTGGCCGTGCCGAAGACGTCGAAGCAGCAGGACGCCGCGCGCAAGTTCATCGCGTGGGCGACGTCGAAGCAGTACATCGAGATGGTCGGCAAGGACGAGGGCTGGGCGTCGGTGCCGCCGGGCACGCGCACGTCGACGTATCAGCGGGCCGAGTACAAGGCCGCCGCGCCGTTCTCCGACTTCGTGCTGAAGGCGATCGAGACGGCCGATCCGAACGATCCGTCGCTGAAGAAGGTGCCGTACACGGGCGTGCAGTACGTCGGGATTCCTGAATTCCAGTCGTTCGGCACGGTGGTCGGCCAGTCGATCGCGGGCGCGGTTGCGGGCCAGATGTCGGTCGACCAGGCGCTTGCCGCGGGCCAGGCCGCAGCCGACCGCGCAGTGCGGCAGGCCGGCTACAAGAAGTAACGCGCAAGCCGTCGCGCGGCCCGCATCGTGCGCCGTGGCACACGGCGCGGGCCGGCGAGGCCGACAGGCGGGCAGGCCGTTCGCGCCCGCGCATCAACCGGAGGGACTCCGTCATGCGTCACCTGCGTCTTCCCCTGAGTCACGCTCACGCGCCGTCGGTCGGCGACGCGTCGTCGCCGCCCGGTGCGCCGCGCCGGGCGCGCGGCGGCGCGAGCTGGCTCGTATCGCCGTCCGTCGCGGTGCTGCTGCTGTGGATGTCGATTCCGCTCGCGATGACGATCTGGTATTCGTTCTCGCGCTACAACCTGCTGAACCCGGACGTGAAGGGCTTCGCCGGGTTCGACAACTACCGCTTCCTCGCGACCGATCCGTCGTTCCTGCCCGCGATCTGGCACACGCTCGTGCTGATCGGCGCGGTGCTCGCGATCACCGTGATCGGCGGCGTGCTGATGGCCGTGCTGTTCGATCGCAAGTTCTACGGGCAGGGCGTCGCGCGCCTGCTCGCGATCGCGCCGTTCTTCGTGATGCCGACGGTCTCCGCGCTGATCTGGAAAAACATGATCCTGCATCCGGTGTACGGGCTCGTCGCGAACGCGATGCGCGCGCTCGGGATGACGCCGATCGACTGGTTCGCCGACTACCCGTTGACCGCGGTGATCATCATCGTCGCGTGGCAATGGCTGCCGTTCGCGTTCCTGATCCTGTTCACCGCGATCCAGTCGCTCGACCAGGAGCAGAAGGAAGCCGCGCGCATCGACGGCGCCGGCCCGATCGCGATGTTCTTCTACATCACGCTGCCGCACCTGAAGCGTGCGATCGCCGTGGTCGTGATGATGGAGACGATCTTCCTGCTGTCGATCTTCGCGGAAATCTACACGACGACCGGCGGCGGCCCCGGCGACGCGACGACCAACCTGTCGTACCTGATCTACGCGCTCGGCCTGCAGCAGTTCGACGTCGGCCTCGCGTCCGCGGGCGGCATCATCGCCGTCGTGGTCGCGAACGTCGTGTCGTTCTTCCTCGTGCGGATGCTCGCGCGCAACCTGAAGGGGGAGTACGAGAAATGAGCGACCTGACTTTGGAAGGCCGGCGCGCGCCGGCCGTGTTCGACCTCGTGCGGCGCGCGCTGCCCGGCACGCTCGCATGGCTGATCGCGCTGTTGCTGTTCTTCCCGATCTTCTGGATGGCGATCACCGCGTTCAAGACCGAGCAGCAGGCGTACGCGTCGTCGCTGTTCTTCATCCCGACGCTCGACAGCTTCCGCGAGGTGTTCGCGCGCAGCAACTACTTCGGGTTCGCGTGGAATTCGGTGCTGATCTCGGCCGGCGTCACGCTGATCTCGCTGCTGTTCGCGGTGCCGGCCGCGTATGCGATGGCGTTCTTCCCGAACCATCGCACGCAGAAGGTGCTGCTGTGGATGCTGTCGACGAAGATGATGCCGTCGGTCGGCGTGCTCGTGCCGATCTACCTGCTGTGGAAGAACGCGGGGCTGCTCGATACGGTGTCGGGGCTCGTGATCGTCTACACGCTGATCAACCTGCCGATCGCGGTGTGGATGACCTTCACGTATTTCAACGAAATCCCGAAGGACATCCTGGAGGCCGGGCGCATCGACGGCGCGTCGACGTGGCAGGAGATCGTCTACCTGCTGATGCCGATGGCGCTGCCGGGGCTCGCGTCCACCGCGCTGCTGCTCGTGATCCTGTCGTGGAACGAGGCGTTCTGGAGCATCAACCTGTCGAGCTCGAACGCGGCGCCGCTGACCGTGTTCATCGCGTCGTACTCGAGCCCCGAAGGGCTGTTCTGGGCGAAGCTGTCCGCCGCATCGCTGCTCGCGGTCGCGCCGATCCTGATCGTCGGCTGGCTGTCGCAGAAGCAGCTCGTGCGCGGGCTCACGTTCGGGGCGGTTAAATGAACGATGCAAGCAAAGACGCGGCCGGCAAACGTGCGGCCGGTCACGGCATGAACGTGCTGATCTGCGATTGCGACGGCGTGCTGATCGACAGCGAGGCCGTCGCCGCCGACGTGATCGTGCGCGAACTCGATGCGCGCTGGCCGGGCGTCGATGCGCGGCCGGCCGTGATGCCGCTGCTCGGGCTGCGCATCGAGCGCGTGCTGGCCGGCGCGTCCGAGGCGGTGGGGCAGGCGCTGACGAACGACGACGTCGATGCGATCCGTCGCGCAGTCGAGGCGGCGGCCGTCAATGCGCCGATGGTCGAAGGCATCGACGCGGCGCTGGCCGCGATCGACCTGACGACGGCCTGCGCAAGCAACAGCTATCGCGCGTACGTCGAAGCGGCGCTCGCGCGCACCGGCCTCGCGCGCTTTTTTGGCGACCGGCTGTTCTGCGCGGATTCGGTCGCGCGGCCGAAGCCGGCGCCGGACGTGTATCTGGCAGCCGCACGCGCGCTCGGCGCGGTGCCCGCGCAATGCCTCGTGGTCGAGGACAGCGCGACCGGCATCACCGCCGCGGCCGCGGCCGGCATGACCGTGCTCGGCTTCATCGGCGGCGGGCACGCATCCGCGGCCCAGATCGACGCGCTGCGCGGCATCGGCGCGCGTCACGTATTCGACGACATGCACGAGCTGCCCGGCTACGTCGCGCGCTGGCAGGCGACGGGCGAGGTGCTGCCGAACTAGCAATCAGGAACGAAGGCGCGCCGCTTTCAACGCGGCGCATCACGAACGAACGGAGACAGATCATGGCAAGCGTGCTCCTGCGCAACATCGCGAAGCGCTACGACGACACCGAAGTGCTGCGCAACGTGAACCTCGACATCGCCGACGGCGAATTCGTCGTGTTCGTCGGCCCGAGCGGCTGCGGCAAATCCACGCTGATGCGGATGATCGCCGGCCTGGAGGACATCTCGAACGGCGATCTGCTGATCGACGGCGCGAAGGTCAACGACGTGCCGAGCGCGAAGCGCGGCATCGCGATGGTGTTCCAGTCGTATGCGCTGTACCCGCACATGACGCTGTACGACAACATGGCGTTCGGCCTGAAGCTGGCCGGCGCGAAGAAGCCCGAGATCGACCAGGCGGTGAAGCAGGCCGCGAAGATCCTGCACATCGATCACTTGCTCGACCGCAAGCCGAAGCAGTTGTCGGGCGGCCAGCGGCAGCGCGTCGCGATCGGCCGCGCGATCACGCGCAAGCCGAAGGTGTTCCTGTTCGACGAGCCGCTGTCGAACCTCGACGCCGCGCTGCGCGTGAAGATGCGGCTGGAATTCGCGCGGCTGCACGACGAGCTGAAGACGACGATGATCTACGTGACGCACGACCAGGTCGAGGCGATGACGCTCGCCGACAAGATCGTCGTGCTGTCGGGCGGCGCGGTGCAGCAGGTCGGCACGCCGAACGCGCTGTATCACGCGCCGGCGAACCAGTTCGTCGCGGGCTTCATCGGCTCGCCGAAGATGAACTTCCTGAAGGGCACGGTCGAATCGGCCGATGCGGGCGGCGTGCTCGTGCGCTTCGACAGCGGCGAGACGCAGCGTGTCGCGGTGGACGCGGCGGGACTGCAGCGCGGCGCGGCGGTGACCGTCGGCGTGCGCCCCGAGCATCTGCTGGTCGATGCGGCGGCGCCGGGCGTGGCCGCCCGGACGATGGCCGTCGAGTCGCTCGGTGACGCCGCGTATCTGTATGCGGAGTCGGCCGTCGCGCCGGACGGGTTGATCGCGCGGATTCCGCCGCTCGACACGTACCGCACCGGCGACACGCTGCGCGTGCATGCACAGGCCGAGCACTGCCACCTGTTCGACGAAAACGGGCAGGCGTTCCGGCGGCTGAGCGTGCACGCGAAGGCGGCGTGACGCACGGCACGTGCGCCTGCGCGGCTCAGAGGCGCAGGTGCTCGGCCATGTAGTCGACGAACGCGCGCAGCTTCGGCGTCGGGTGCCGGCCTGACGGCCACAGCACGTAGAACGGCGTGCGGCTCTCGACGTGTTCGTCGAGCACGGTGCGCAGCGTGCCGTCGGCCAGTGCGTCGTGGACGAAGAACTCGGGCAGGCACGCGATGCCGAGCCCGCGTCGCGCGAAGCACAGCCGTGTTTCCGCGTTGTTGCTGACCATCGACACGGGCACCTCCGGCGGCGTGCCGGCGCGCGGCGCGCGCAACGGCCAGGTCTCGAGCCTGCCGCTGCTCGGGAAGCGGTAGTGCAGGCAGCGGTGCTGCGCGAGATCGGCCGGCGTGCGCGGCGCGCCGTGCCGCTCGAGGTAGCCGGGCGACGCGACGAGATGCTGGCGGAAATGGCCGAGCAGCCGCGACGACAGCCGCGAGTCCGTCGGCCGGCCGGTGCGCAGCACCGCGTCGAACCCTTCGTCGACGACATCGACGAGCCGGTCGCTGAAATCGATGTCGAGTTCGATTTCCGGATACGCGGCCATGAAATCGGCGAGCACCGGCAGCAGCAGCGTACCGATCGTCGGCAGGCTCACGCGCAGCCGCCCGCGCGGCGCTTCGACGCTGTGCATCAGTTCCTGCTCGGCCGCGTCGATCTCCGCGATCACGCGCCGGCACCGTTCGAGAAAGCGCGCGCCTTCGGCCGTCAGCGTGATGCTGCGCGTGCTGCGGTGAAACAGCCGCACGTTCAGGCGCGCCTCCAGGCGCGCGATGCGCTTGCCGATCGCCGACGCCGACAGCCCGAGCGCGCGGCCGGCCGCGACGAAACTGCGCGTTTCCGCGACCTGGACGAATACGACGAAACCGCCAAGATTTTCCATGCAGGTTCCCGATTGCGGACACCGATGTCCGGAGTGTCCGGAACTCTACCCCGGTTTTTCTTCCCGCGCCGGCTCCCTACGATGGACGTTCCTTCATCGTTCGAGGTCACGCCATGTCATCCCTGCCTGTCACCGCCCACCGCGTCGAACCGGACGCCGCGCTGCGCGCGCGGCTCGACGCCGTGCTCGATCGCGCGCTGGCCGACGCGCGCGTGGTCGGCGCGGTCGTGCTGGTCGCCCGCGACGGCGAATTGCGCTACGCGCGCGCGGCCGGGCTGGCCGATCGCGAAGCCGGCACGCCGATGCGCGAGGACGCGCTGTTCCGGCTCGCGTCGGTATCGAAGCCGATCGTGACGGCCGCTGCAATGCGGCTGGTCGCGGCAGGTCGCATCGGGCTCGACGAGCCGGTCGCTCGCTGGCTCCCCGCATTCGCGCCGACGCTCGCGGACGGCACGCCGGCGAACATCACGTTGCGGCATCTGCTGTCGCATACGGCCGGCCTCGGCTATCGCTTCTTCGAGGCGGACGGCGACGGCCCGTATGCGCGTGCACGCGTATCCGACGGGATGGACCGCGCGAGCCTGTCGCTCGCCGAGAACGTGCGGCGCATCGCCGGCGTGCCGCTGCAGTTCGCGCCCGGCACGTCGTGGGGCTACTCGCTCGCGACCGACGTGGTGGGCGCGCTGATCGAAGCGGTCGACGGCCGCCCGCTCGCACAGGCCGTGGCCGCGCTCGTCACGACGCCGCTCGGGATGGCCGATACCGGATTCGTCGCGCACGACGCCGCGCGCGTCGCGACACCCTACGTGAGCACGCCGGGCGCGCCGCGCCGGATGGCCGACGACGATCTCGTGCCGGTGTTCGACGGCACGGTCGGCATCCGCTTCGAGCCGGCGCGCGCGTTCGATGCGACCGCGTGGCCGTCGGGCGGCGCGGGCATGGTCGGCACCGCACACGATTGCCTGACGCTGCTCGATACGTTGCGTACGGGCCGCGACGGCTGGCTCGCACCGCGCTGGATCGACGAGATGGCGCGGGTGCAGCCGGGCGCGCGCGACTTGCCGGATGCGCCGGGATTCGGTTTCGGGCTCGGCTTTTCGGTGCTGCACGATCCGGCAGCCGCGCAGTCGCCGGAGTCGGTCGGCACGTGGCGCTGGGGCGGCGCATACGGGCATGCGTGGTTCGTCGACCGTGCGGCCGGGCTGACGGTCGTCGCGCTGACCAATACGTTGTACGAAGGGATGCACGGGCGCATCGTCACCGACGTGCGCGATGCGGTGTATCGCGTCGACGACCGGAGCGCGGCATGAGCGAGTGCGTATCCGCTTCCCCGTCCGTTTCCGCGTCCGCGGCCGACCGGGCCGGACCTGCCGCGGGTTCATCTGCACCGGGCCGTGCGCGCCTGCCCGTCGCGAACCTGCTCGCGCTTGCCACCGCCGGCTTCATCACGGTGCTCACCGAAGCCCTGCCGGCCGGCCTGCTGCCGCTGATGAGCGCGGACCTGCGCGTGACCGAGGCGCTGATCGGCCAACTGGTGACCGTCTATGCGCTCGGCTCGATCGTCGCGGCGATTCCGCTCGTCGCCGCGACCCGCGCGATGCGGCGGCGCCGGCTGCTGCTCGCGGCGCTGGCCGGCTTCGTCGTGTCGAATGCGCTGACGGCCGCGTCGCCGTACTACGCGCTCACGCTGGCCGCGCGCTTCGTCGCCGGGATGTCGGCCGGGCTGCTGTGGGCACTGCTGGCGGGCTACGCAAGCCGGCTGGTCGACCCGTCGCTGCGCGGTCGGGCGATCGCGGTCGCGATGCTCGGTATACCGGCGGCGATGTCGATCGGCATTCCGGCCGGCACCGCGCTCGGCGCGACGTTCGGCTGGCGCGTCGCGTTCGCGGGGATCACGGTCGCGGCGCTGGCGCTGATCGGCTGGATTCGCCTGCGCGTGCCCGACCACCCGGGCCAGCAGGCCGGCGCGCGCGAGCCGGTGCTGGGCGTGATGATGCTGCCCGGCGTGCGGCCGGTGCTGACGGTGATGTTCGCGTACGTGCTCGCGCACAACATGCTGTACACGTACGTCGCGCCGTTCCTTGCGGGCGTGCGGATGGGCGCGCAGGTCGACGTGGTGCTGTTCGTGTTCGGCGTCGCGTCGCTCGTCGGCATCGCGCTGACGGGGGCATGGATCGGCGCCGCGCAGCGACGCCTGACGCTCGCGAGCATCGCGCTGTTCGCGCTGGCGGCGGCGATGCTCGGCGCCGGTTCGGGAATCGCGATCGTCTATGCGGGCGTCGTGCTGTGGGGGCTCGCGTTCGGCGGCGCGCCCACGCTGTTCCAGACGGCCACCGCGAACGCGGCGGGGGAGTCGGCCGACGTCGCGCAGTCGATGCTCGTGACGGTGTGGAATCTCGCGATCGCCGGCGGCGGCATCGCGGGCGGGATGCTGCTCGGCGCGACGGGCGCGGGCGCGATTCCGTGGGTGCTCGTCGCGCTGCTGGCGCTGGCGTGGGTCGGCGCGTGGCGCGCACGCCGGCATGCGTTTCCGGCGCCGCGCGGGACTTGAGCCGGCGTGTGCGACGGCGGCGTCAGGCCGCCTTCGCGGCGAGCGCGGCGCGCGCGCACGCTTCGTCGGTGACGAGCCCCGACAGCCAGCCGCCGCGCAGCGCGGCAATCACCGCGTCGTGTTTCTTCGGGCCGCCGGCGAACGCGATCGTCGGCCGCTTCGGCGGCGTGGCGAGCGCGACGCTGGTCACGCGCGCGCTCGTCGACACGGTGATCTGCGTACCCTGCGCGTCGATCGGCACGCCGAGCAGTTCGGCCACCGCGCCGAGCGCGGTCATCTCGTCGCGCTCCTGTTCGGTGATGAAGCCGTCTTCGTAGAGCGGACAGTGCGGGCCGATGTTGCCGATCCCGACGAACGCGACGTCGGCCTCGCCCGACAGCGCCTCGACGATCCGGTACAGCCGGTGGTTGCACCACTGCGCGCGCTCGGCGTCGCTGTCGGCGAACAGCGGCGCGGGCAGCAGGAAATGCTTGCTGCCGGTTTTCTCGGAGATGTACTGCGCGACGTCGTAGCGGTTCGACGAACCGTCGGCCGCGATCGCGCCGACCATCGACACGAGCCGGTGCTGCGGGCGGTCGATCTGCGCGATCTGCGCGACCGCGGCCTTCAGCGTCCGGCCGCTGCTGACCGCGATCACCATCGGCCGCGTTTCGTTCAGGTAGCGCTCCATCACCTGCGCGCCGGCGACCGCGAGCTTGCGGTCGATCGCGTCGGGCGCATCGGCGTCGACAGGGACGACTTCGCACATCGCGAGGCCGTAGCGTTTCGACAGCTGCGCGCCGAGATCGAGACAGTCGGCGAGCCGGTGGTCGACGCGCACGCGGATCAGGTTCTTCTCGACCGCGAACGCGACGAGGCGCTGCGCGACGGGGCGTGACACCTGCAGCTTTTCGGCGATTTCGTTCTGCGTGTCGCCCGCGACGTAATAGAGCCACGCGGCGCGCGTGGCGAGATCGAGTTTTTCTGAGGACTTGGACACGATAGCGATTCGGTTCGGAGCTGGGGGGCCGCCCGCGGGCCGGCCGGCGGGCCGCATGACGGCATCCACTGTAACGCATGTCGCGCGCGCGGCCGGCGGCCGGCCGCGCGACGGGACGCGCCTATGCGAGCCGTGCGCGCGACGGTTCGTACAGCGGCCGCACGTGACGGTACAGCGTGCGGAACGCATCGAGGCGTTCGCGCAGCCGTGCATGGCGGGCGGCGTCCGGTGTGTATTCGGCGCGTACCGGCGGCTTGGTCAGCACCGTATGCGGATCGCCGCCGACGGCGAGCCAGCCGAGCCGTGCCGCGCCGAGCGCCGCGCCCGTTTCGCCTCCGCCGATCTGGCGCGTGCGCACGTTCAGCGCGTCCGCGATCAGTTGCGCCCAGAACGCGCTGCGCGCGCCGCCGCCGATCAGCGACAACTGGTCGGTTTCGACGCCGGCCGCGTGCAGCGCGTCGAGGCCGTCGGCGAGGCCAAGCGTCACACCTTCGAGCACCGCGTAGCCGAGGTGCGCGCGCTCGGTCGCGTGCGTCATCCCGAAGAACGCGCCTTGCGCGTACGGATCGTTGTGCGGCGTGCGTTCGCCGGACAGATAGGGCAGGAACAGCGGGGCCGCCGCGAGCGCGTCGGGGTCGAGCACTTCGACTTCGGCGAGCAGCGCGGGCTCGTCGGTGCCGGTCAGCTTGCAGACCCAGCGCAGGCAGCTCGCGGCCGACAGCACGACGCTCATCAGTTGCCAGCGATCGGGAATCGCATGGCAGAACGCATGCACGGCCGACGCGGGATTCGGCATGAAGCGGTCGCCGACCACGCTCAGCACGCCCGACGTGCCGAGCGACACGAAGCCGTCGCCCGCGTGGATCGCGCCGATGCCGAGCGCGCTCGTCGCGTTGTCGCCGCCGCCGCCCGCGACCGGCACGGCCTCCGACAGCCCCAGTTCGCGCGCGACGTCCGCGCGCAGCGTGCCGGACGGCGCGTTGCCCTCGACGATGCGCGGCATCTGCTCGCGCGTCATCCCGCACGCGGCGAGCAGCGCATCGGACCAGTCGCGGCGCGCGACGTCGAGCCACAGCGTGCCGGCCGCGTCGGACGGATCGGACACTTTCGCGCCGGTCAACCGGAACCGCAGGTAGTCCTTCGGCATCAGCACGCACGCGGTGGCCGCGAACACGTCGGGTTCGTGCTTCGCGACCCATAGCAGCTTCGGCGCGGTGAAGCCGGGCATCGCGAGGTTGCCGGCCAGCGCGTGGAGATCGGGCGCGCGTTCGGTGAGCAGCGCGCATTCGTCGGCGCTGCGCATGTCGTTCCACAGGATCGCGGGTCGCAGCACGCGATCGTCGCGGCCGAGCAGCACCGCGCCGTGCATCTGGCCCGACAGGCCGATGCCGCGCACCTGCGCGAACGCCCGGGGATGCCGTTCGCGCAGCGCCGCGAGCGCGGCGAGCGTGCCTTGCCACCAGTCGTCCGGATGCTGTTCCGCCCAGCGCGGGTGCGGGCGCGACACGGTGAACGGCGAGCCCGCGGTGCCCACCACCGTGCCGTCCGGGGCCAGCAGCAGCACCTTCACTTCCGAGGTGCCGAGGTCGATGCCGAGATACATGAGCGATCCGTTCGGTCGGTGAGGAGCCGCTACTTTAGCCGTGCCGCGCGGCCTGTGCCAAGCGGGTTCGCCCGGCTGCGCGGCCGGGCGTCGGCGCGCGCGTCGTCAACGCGCGGCGAGCCAGGCATCGACGCGCGCGAGCCCGGCGCGCAACGCATCGAACAGTGCCGCGTTGCCGGCGAGCGAGCCCCACAGCGCGCGGCTGGCGCACAGCGCGACGACCGGGTCGTCGGCTTCGACGATCGCGCGTGCGCTGCTTTCGTCCATCACGCCGTCCTGGTACGCATACGGCAGCGTGCCGCGCGCCCAGCGTTCGAGAAAGCGCAGGAACAGCGCCGGCAGCACGGCGGTGGCGACCGGCGCGGCGCCGCGCGCGAACGATTCGACGAGCGTCGGCGCAATGAAGCCGGGGATCTTCGAGAAGCCGTCGGCCGCGACGCGCTGGTTCGTGTCGAGCACGTACGGGTTGCCGAAGCGCTCCAGCACGACGTCGCGGTAGCGCGCGAGATCGAGCGGGCTCGGGCTCAGGCACGGGATCACGTCCTGCGTCACGTAGTCGTGCGCGAAGCGGCGGATCGCCGCGTCGTGCGTGCCTTCGTGGATGTAGGTGCAGCCCGCGAGCGTGCCGGCCCACGCGATGCAGCTGTGCGTCGCGTTGAGGATGCGGATCTTCGCTTCCTCGTACGGATGCACGTCGTCGACGAGTTCCGCGCCGGCCAATTCCCAGCGCGGCCGTCCGGCCGCGAAGCGGTCCTCGATCACCCACTGGATGAACGATTCGCCCATTACCGGGCACGCGTCGTCGATGCCGGTGGCCGCCCGCACGCGTTCGCGCACGTCGGCGGTCGGGCGCGGCGTGATGCGGTCGACCATCGCGCTCGGCGTCGCGACGTGCGCATCGAACCACGCGAGCAGGCCGCCTTCGCCGCGTCGTTCGAGGAATTCGCGCATTCCCGAGCGAAAGCGTGCGCCGTTGTTGCGCAGGTTGTCGCAGCTTTGCAGCGTGAGCGGGCCGGCGCCGCGTTTCACGCGTTCGGCGAGCAGCGCCGCGAGCGCGCCGTACAGCGTCGTGCGCGCGCCCTGCAGGTCGGCGGCGAGGTCTGCGTTCGCGACGTCGAGCCGGTTGTGTTCGTCGAGGTAGTAGCCGCCTTCGGTGACGGTGAACGACACGATCCGGCAGGCCGGATCGGCGCCCGCGTCGATCAGCGCCGCGAGGTCGATCGACCACGGCAGCACGCGCGTGATCGCACGGATCGACTCGTAGGCGCGTTCACCTTGCGGCGTGACGGTTTCGAGCGTGTACGCGCCATGCTGCGCGGCGAGCGCGTCCATCGTCGCGCGCATGTCGTCGCGGATGTTGCCGACGGTCAGCGACCAGCGTTCGTCGGCCGGCACGGCCGCGTTCACGCGATGCAGATACCACGCCTGGTGCGCGCGGTGAAACGAGCCCGCGCCGATGTGCAGCAGCACGGGCGCGCGGGCGGAGGGCGATTCGCTCATCCGGTGTCTCCTGTTCCTGCCTGTCTATCCTGTCGAATTCGATCTTTTGCTCTTTGTGTGAGCGAATGATCGTATTCGGCCGAACGAAAGTCAAGGCGCGGACACGGCATTTCGATGGTGCGCTGCGGCGGCGTGCGGGGCAGGGCGGGCGCGGCGGCGCTGGCGGCAAAAGGTGTCAGCGTCCTTCGCGCGTGAGGGGCGACGAGTTCGTCGAGCACTGTGCTGGCGGGCGCGGTAGAAGGCCATAGCGGCGCCGGCAGGCGGTATGTGCGCAGCGGATGGTGCGGCGCCGCAAGGATAGGGCGCGGCGATCTCGTCGGTGGCGGATCCGTGTCCGAACGTGTACCGCCGCGAGAAGGGGAGGAACTCGCCCGCCCGTCGTCGTGACGCGCGGGCGCATGACGGGCGTTACAGCGTGGTGCGCACGTGCCAGAGTTCGGGGAACAGCACGACGTCGAGCATCTTGCGCAGGTACGGCGCGCCGCTCGTGCCGCCCGTGCCCTGCTTGAAGCCGATGATGCGTTCGACCGTCGTCACGTGACGGAAGCGCCACTGACGGAACGCATCCTCGAGATCGACGAGTTCCTCGGCCATCTCGTACAGCTCCCAGTGCTGCTGCGGATGACGATAGACCTCGAGCCACGCGGCCTCGACCGTCTCGTCGTGCCGCATCGGCTGGGTCCAGTCGCGCTCGAGCCGCTCGGGCGCGATCGGGAACCCGCGCCGCGCGAGCAGGCGCACGACCTCGTCGTAGAACGACGGCGCCTCGAGCGTCGCGCGCACCTGTTCGAGGATGTCGGCCCGATGCGCATGCGGCTGCAGCATCTGCGCGTTCTTGTTGCCGAGCAGGAATTCGAGCTGCCGATACTGGTACGACTGGAAGCCCGACGACTGGCCGAGATACGGCCGCATCGCCGAATACTCGGACGGCGTCATCGTCGACAGCACGTTCCACGCCTGCACCAGTTGCTCGAGGATGCGCGACACGCGCGCGAGCATCTTGAACGCGGGCGGCAGCGCGTCGGTGCGCACTGCATCGAGCGCACCGCGCAGCTCGAACAGCGCGAGCTTCATCCACAGCTCGCTCGTCTGATGCTGGATGATGAACAGCATCTCGTTGTGATCGGGCGACAGCGGATGCTGTGCATCGAGGATCGAATTCAGCGACAGGTAGTCGCCGTAGCTCATCGACTTCGAGAAATCGAGTTGCGCGTTGTGCCAGCCGGCTTGCGTGTCGGCCTCGCCCGGCACGTGCGGGGCCTCGTGCGCGGCTTGCGCCGGTTGGGCGGCGCGTGCGCCCGAGAACGGGCAGCCTGCCGGCGCGTCGCCGCCGGGCGGCTGCATATGACCAGAATTCACGACTTTCTCCAGATTTGAATGACGAACGCGTGGCGCGCGCCGCGCATGCAGCGGCGGCGCGCCACGCAAAACCGCTCAGGTCACCGCGCCGCGTTCGGCGAACTCGGGCGCCTTCCACGCGTCGGTGGCGAGGATGTCGCGCAGCGTCTCGACCGCATCCCAGACGTCGGCGAAGCGCGTATAGAGCGGCGTGAAGCCGAAGCGCAGCACGTACGGCTCGCGGTAGTCGCCGATCACGCCGCGCGCAATCAGCGCCTGCATCACTTCGTAGCCGTGCGGATGCTCGAAGCTCGCCTGCGAGCCGCGCTGGTGATGCGCGCGCGGCGTGACGAGCTTCAGCGACAGGCCCGCGCAGCGTTCCTCGACGAGCGCGATGAACGCGTCGGTCAGCGCGAGCGACTTGCGGCGGATCGTCTGCATGTCGGTCTGCAGGAACACGTCGAGCCCGCATTCGACCATCGACATCGACACGATCGGCTGCGTGCCGCACAGGAAGCGCGCGATGCCCGGGTCGGGCGCGAAGCCCGGCTGCATCGCGAACGGCGCGCGGTGGCCCCACCAGCCCGACAGCGGCTGCGAGAAGTGCGCGAGATGGCGCTGCGGCACCCACACGAACGCGGGCGAGCCGGGGCCGCCGTTCAGGTACTTGTACGTGCAGCCGACCGCGCCGTCCGCACGCGCGCCGTTCAGGTCGACCGGCACCGCGCCGGCCGAGTGCGCGAGATCCCACAGCATCAGCGCGCCCGCGTCGTGCACGAGCTGCGTGACGGCCGGCATGTCGTGCATGTAGCCGGTGCGGTAGTTCACGTGCGTGATCATCGCGACGGCCGTGTCCGCGCCGAGCGCGCCGGGCAGGTCGGCCGGATCGTCGATCAGGCGGAGTTCGTAGCCGCCGCCGAGTTGCTCGATCAGCCCCTGCGCGATGTACAGGTCGGTCGGGAAGTTCGAGCGTTCCGACACGATCACGCGGCGCTCGGGCGCGCGCTCGGCCTGGTGGCGCAGCATCGCGGACAGCAGCTTGAACAGGTTGATCGAGATGGTGTCGGTCACGACCGTTTCGCCGGGCGCGCCGCCGATCAGCGTCGCGAGCTTGTCGCCGAGGCGGCGCGGCAGCGCGAACCAGCCGGCCGTGTTCCAGCTGCGGATCAGCCCTTCGCCCCATTCCGCGCCGATCACCTGCTGCGCGCGGGCGGCCGACGCGCGCGGCTGCGCGCCGAGCGAGTTGCCGTCGAGGTAGATCACGCCGTCGGGCAGCGAGAACTGGTCGCGCAGCGCGGCCAGCGGGTCGTCGCGGTCGAGCGCGAGCGCATCTTCACGGGTCTTGATCATCATGATGTGAGGTTGTGGGTCGGGGTAATCAGGCGGCGCATGCGGGCAGCGCACGCAGCACCGCGCGCACGGGGCTTGCGTCGAGCGTCGCGAATTTCAGCGGCAGCGCGATCAGTTCGTAATCGCCGGGCGGCACGTCGTCGAGCACGATGCCTTCGAGGATCGCCATCCGGTGCGCGCGCACGCGGTGATGCGCATCCATCGTCTTCGATTCCTGCGGGTCGAGCGACGGCGTATCGATGCCGATCAGCTTCACGCCGTGCGCGGCGAGCAGGTCGACGGTGTCGGGCGCGACCGCGCAGAAATTGCTGTCCCATTGCTCGACCGCGGCGCGCGCATAAGTGCGCAACAGCACGCGCGGCGGCACGCCATCGAGCGCGGCTTCCACATCGGCGGGCCGCACGACGGGCGATGCGCCGATGCAATGGATCACGCGGCACGGGCCGAGATAGGTGTCGAGCGGCACCGCGCCGATCGGCGCGCCGTCGGCGTCGTAGTGCAGCGGCGCGTCGCAGTGCGCGCCCGTGTGCGGCGACAGCGTCACGCGCGCGACGTTGACCGGCGAACCGGCCTCCATCCGCCACACGCGTTCGACGGAAACCGGCGTATCGCCCGGCCACACGGGCGTGGCGGGGCTGACCGGCGGCGAGATGTCCCAGAGTGTGTCCATGGCATGACGAAGCGTGAATCGATGCTTCGAATGATAGGTGGACGCTCGCAGAAAGTGCTTGCGAAATAAACATGGACAATCCGCCGGATTGGCAGATAATTCGACTCAGAGGGAAAACGGGGACCAAAAATGCACGCGATCACGCTCGATGCCACCGACTGCCGGATTCTGGCGGTATTGCAGGAGGAGGGCAGAATCAGCAATCTCGACCTGGCCGAACGCATCTCGCTTTCGCCATCCGCCTGCCTGCGCCGCATGCGCCTGCTCGAGGAGCAGGGCGTGATCGAGCACTATCGCGCGTGCCTGAGCCGCGAGAAGCTCGGCTTCGAGCTCGAGGCGTTCGTGCAGGTGTCGATGCGCAACGAAGAGAATCAATGGCACGAGCGCTTCGCGGAAGCGCTGCGCGAATGGCCGGAGGTGGTCGGCGCGTTCGTCGTGACGGGCGAGAGCCACTATCTGCTGCGCGTGCTCGCGCACAACCTCAAGCACTATTCGGATTTCGTGCTGAACCGCCTGTACAAGGCGCCGGGCGTGATGGACATCCGTTCGAACATCGTGCTGCAGACGCTGAAGGACGAAGCGGGCGCGCCGGTCGGGCTGGCGCGCACGGGGGCGATCAAAGCGGTGTGAGGCCGTGGAAGCCGCCGCCGTGGAACACGAGCGGCGGCGCCGTGTCCGATACCGCGCGCACGCCGCAGCGCTCCACTTCGCCGACGAAGATCACGTGGTCGCCTTCGTCGTAGCGGCTGCGGTTGTGGCATTCGAACCATGCGAGCGCGCCGTCGAGCACGGGCATCCCGGAGTTGCCGGCCGCATGCGCGATCCCTTCGAAGCGATCGCCCTTGTAGGTCGAAAAGCGCTTGCACAGGTCGAGCTGCGATGCCGCGAGCACGTTCACCACGTAATGGCTGTTGCCGCGGAACACGGGCGTCGACGCCGATTTGTGCGCGAGGCTCCACAGCACGAGCGGCGGATCGAGCGAAACCGAATTGAACGAGCTGGCGGTGATGCCGATCAACTGGCCGGACGGCGCGCGCGTCGTGATCACCGTCACGCCCGTCGCGAACTGGCCGAGCGCCTGCCGGAAGGCGGCCGCGTCGAAATCCGGCGGATTGGCGTGGCTCATCGGGCAGCCATCCGGAACGGGACGGGCGGGCGCGACACGACACGGGTGTGACGGGCGCGGCGGACGAAGGACGACAAGGCGGTCGAATGGGAACGGGTGCGCATGGCCCGATTTTAGCGGAATCGCGGCCGCCGGGCCCGGTCGGGCGGCGCATCGCGACGTCAGGGTGACGTAGCGAACACTGCGGCGCGCGGCCGGCATCGCCGTTCCGTCGCGTTTTTAACGGTGCGGCCGTTCAGGCCGACACCGTGCTGCCCGGCCGGCAGCGCTGCCCGCGCTATCGCGCCGCCGCCAGCCCGAGCGACAGCGCCCCGGTGACGATCAGGCTCGACGCCCACACCGCATCGAGATTGAACCAGCTCCGCGACACGAACTTCAGCCCGAGATAGCGGTACACGAGCCACGCGAGCCCGCCGCCGGCGGCGATCATCGCGGCCGCATGCACGGCCGCGACGACGAGCGCCATCCCGAGATGCGCATCGACGAGCATTGCTGCCGCGCGGTGGCCGGCATCCCGGTCGAGTCCGCACAGGCCGAGGTAGATCGGCACGAGCATCAGCCCCGCGCCGTGCGCGAGCGCGACCGCGAACGACCACAGGCCGAGCCGCGCCGGCGGAATCCGCGCGAGCGCCCGCGGATGCCGGCGCCGGATCAGCAGCACCGCGCCGAAGCCGATCACCAGCGCGCTCGCGCCGATCCGGATCGCCGACTGCCACGCGAGCAGCGCCGCGAGCAGCCCGAACGGCAGCATCACCGCGAAGACGGCCAGCGCATGACCGAGCGCGAGATAGCCGAGCGCCGCGACGAGCGCGCGGCCGCGGCGCGTCATCAGCGCGTTCGATACCGCGAGCGGCCAGCCCATCGCCGGGTTGAGCCCGTGATAGACGCCGCTCGCGAGCACGGCCGCCCACAGCGCGAACGGCGCGTGAAGGCCGGCGCTCAACGCTTGACCGACGGATAGCAGAACGAGTCGGTCGAGCAGTCGCCGCCCTCGAGCCGGATCTGGTGCGCGCGATAGCCGTCGGGGAATTCGACCCAGTAGTCGTCGGCGAGCGTCAGCCCGCCGTCCGGCCCCGCATGCGCGAGCACCTGCGCGGCCGGCACGCCGTCCGGATAGAACTGGTCGTCCCACGTCGAATAGAGCGAGTTGGTCCAGTACACGCGCCGGCCGTCGCGGCTGATCTCGACCATCTGCGGGCCGCCCGCGAACGTGCGGCCGTTCGAGTGCGGCGCACGGCGCGCGATGCCGCCGATGCGCACCGACCCGGCGAGCACCGGGTTGTGCGGGTCCGACACGTCGTACTGGCGCATCTCGCCGGTACCCCAGCACGACACGTACAGGAAGCGGTCGTCGAGCGACAGGTCGATGTCGGTCACGAGCGGCGGCACCGCGCCGAATCCTTGCAGCAGCGGCGGCAACTCGTCGGCCGCGGCCGGCTCGGCCGGGATTGTCGCGGTCTTCTTCACATGGAACTTGCCGCCTTCGCGCCACCAGGTCCAGATCGAGCCTTCGAGATTGGTCGTGTCGACGACGACGCCGACGAACCCGTATTCGCGCACCGGGTCGTGCGCGGGCCGCACCTCGAGCGCCATCTGGTGCTGTGCGCCGAGATCGATCGTCTGCACGTTGCGCCGCGCGCGCAGATCCCAGAAATGCAGCCGGTGCCCGTACTTGTTCGCGAGCAGGTCCTCGGGGACGATCCCGTTCTCGAATTGCGGCGGCAGCGCCCATTCGCTCGACACCATGTAGTCGCGCGGCAGGTTCCACCAGAAGTCGTAATGCTTGTCCTGCGGGCCGCGGTCGATCTCCCAGCGGCCGAGCACGTCGAAGGTCTCGCAATCCATGATGAAGATGCCGGGCGCGCCGTCGGTGCCGTCCTTGCCGGCCCCGCCGAGCGTGCTCACGTAGATGCCCTCCGGCCCGCAGTGCACGGTGTGCGGCCGCGAGTAGCCGGTCTTCGCGAAGATCTCGTCGGGCTCGATGATCTTGTGGATGCGCGCCTGCGTCGGATGCGGCTTCGTGTCGATCACGTAGATGCGCGACGAGCGCAGGCCGGGGATGATCAGGAAGCGGCGCTCGAGGAATGCATGGCCGGTGAGCGGCGACAGCGACGACGAACAGGCATTCCAGCCGAAGTGGTGAAACTCGTCGCCGGTGTTCGGCATCGTCACCGTATGCACGATCTTGCCGTACGTCGACGAACCGGGCTTCACGTCGATCACGGCGAGCGCGTCGGGTCTGGAAAAATCGGGACTCAGCAACAACGTATAGGCAAACTCCTCCGCCGGCGCCTGCATCGCAAGCTCGGGCGAAGCGTGAAACGTCGGGTCGGGCCGCATGCTCATGGTGATGCCTCCTCGATGGGTTCGGATTGTGAACGCACGGCCGTTCGTTGCGGGTGTGCGGGTCGGGATGGCCGCGCGGCGTGCATCGTGCCGGCGGGTGCGATCGACGCACGGACGCACGTGTCGGTGCCACGCGCCGCGCCGTGCATCAGATCGTGAAAGCGGGGAAAGCAGGTAACGGCGACAGGCGGGATCGCCGCGCCGGGGGCGGGGCGGACGGTCTGCAACGTGATGAAGCAGTCGAAGCGGCGCCCTGCGGCGCGGCAGCGGCCGGGCGGGTGACGCGGGTGAATTCTGTTAAGGCATGCATAGCGATGTTCCGGCAGATGATGTTTGCATCAGGGTCGGGCATGCATCGAACGCTGCGCGCGTGACGGCGGGTTTGCCGCCGCGCTAGCGCGTGCCTAAGTGTAGACGAGAATCGTGCAGGTGAGTCGGGCGCGGCGCCTGCGCAATCTGCCAGGTTCGCGCGCGAGTGAGATACTTGCCGGAGCGCCACGGTGTCCCGTATCACGGGCGCGCGGCGGCGGGATGGAACGGTGGCAGCCGGCACGGGCGTGCCGCTGCCGTCATCAACGAGGGACTGATTTCATGGGGAACGAGATGCTTGAAACCGCGACGCTCGGAGGCGGATGTTTCTGGTGCACGGAGGCCGTGTTTCTCGACGTCGACGGCGTGACGGCCGTCCAGTCGGGTTACGCGGGCGGCCATACGCGCAACCCTGGCTATCGCGACATCTGCGAAGGCGACACGGGTCACGCGGAAGTCGTCAACGTGACGTTCGATCCGGCGCGCATCGGCTATCGCGAGATCCTCGAGATCTTCTTCGCGACGCACGATCCGACCACGCTGAACCGGCAGGGCAACGACGTCGGCACGCAGTACCGGTCGGTCGTGTTCACGCATTCGGATGCGCAGCGCGACACGGCGCTCGACGTGATCCGCGAGCTCGAGCGCGAACAGGTGTTCGGGCAGCCGATCGTCACGCAGGTCGTGCCGCTCGACGGCAACTACTGGCCGGCCGAGGACTACCATCAGAACTATTACGCGCGGAACCCGGGGCAGGGCTATTGCTCGGTCGTGATCGGGCCGAAGCTCGCGAAATTCCGGCAGAAGTTCTCGCACCGGCTGAAGTCGCTGCGCGGCGCCTGAACGACGCCGGCGGAAGCCGGCGTCACGCCGCCTCGTTGCGCCACTGCGCGCACGCGGCGGCGATTTCGCGTGCGAGCGCGATGCACGACAGCGGCGCGGAGCCTTCCGCCTTGTTGTTGATCGTGATGATCACCGGCTGCCCGGCCAGCGCATAGCGCGCGGCCAGTTCGGCGAGCGCCGAGCGCGTGGCCGGATCCTCGTCGACGAGCTTGTCGAACGGCTCGTATTTCGCCTTCGCCTGCTCGTACTTGAAGCCGCCGTGCAGGCTCCAGCGCACGAACAGCGGGCCCGGCGCGTCGCCGTCGAGCAGTGCGAGCGCGGCGGCCTGGCGCAGCGGATCGGGCATCCGCGCGTGCAGGCCGACGCAGTAGCGCACGCCGAGCGCGGCCAGCGCGCGGATGAAGCGGGGCGTGAGCAGGCTCGCGTCGCGGATCTCGATCGCGTAGCGCGTGCCGTCGGCGTCCGGCGGCAGCGGCGGCAGCGCTGCGAAGAACGCGGCGAGCCGGTCGATCAGCGCGGCCGGCGCCGCGAGCAGCTGGTCGGGCAGCGGCGAGAACTGGAACACGAGCACGCCGGCTTTCCGGCCGAGCCCGTCGAGACACGGCTGGACGAATTCGCGGGTCGCGAGCCGAGCATCGAGGAAGGTCGGGTTCGGCCCGGACGGCTCGCCGCGCCGGCCGCGGATCACCGCGTCGGTCACCGCGGCCGGCGCCTTCACGACGAAACGGAAATCGTCGGGCACCTGCTGCGCGTAGCGCAGGTAATCGGCCACCGACAGCGGCCCGTAGAACGACCGGTCGAGGCTCACGCTCTTCAGCAGCGGATGCGCGCCGTACGCTTCGAGCCCTTCGCGTGACAGCTTGGTCTGCGCGAAATCGCCGTCGTAGACGATGCCGTTCCAGCCGGGGAAATACCACGACGACGTGCCGAGCCGCACGTTCGGCGGGAGGCCTGCCGCGGCGTCGGCCACGTCCGCCGAGATCGGCGCGGGCAGTACGCCGCGCTTGCGGCGGCCTTTCTTCGGCGCGGCAGCGGGCGGGGACGGTTCGTCCCACAGCAGGCCCGATGACGGGGCGGGCTCGTCGTCATCGGCGGCGGGGCGGGAAGTCGTGCGGGCGGGCCGCGTCGGTCGCGCGTCTTCCCGCGCGTGCGGCGTCACGGGCTCATCGGGGCTGGCGGAGCGATCGTCATGGGCCGGCGACGCGCGTGCGGCATCCGTCGGCACGCCGAACAGGTCGAATTGCCCGTCGGCGTGCGACTCGTTGGCGTCGTCGCGCGGCTGTCGTTGCGGCGGCGCCTTGCGCCGCGTCCTGCCGTCACCCATGCATGCCCTGCGTGAGGCGCCGCCTAGCGCGGCAGCGCGTGTTCGTACATGTAGCGCCGCGACCACGGCAGCGTTTTCGCGCTGCGTCCGGCCTTGCGGCACACGATCTGGAAGATCGACACGTCGTCGTGCTCGAACGCATACGCGCAACCGGCGAGATAGACGCGCCAGATGCGGAATTTTTCGTCGTCGACGAGCTTTCTCGCTTCCTCGGCTTTCGCTTCGAAGTTTTCCGTCCAGATATCGAGCGTGCGCGCATAGTGCCGGCGCAGGCTTTCGACGTCAACCGCCTCGAGTCCGCCGCGCTGCGCTGCTTCGAGCGCGAGGCTGATGTGCGGCAGCTCGCCGTCCGGGAACACGTAGCGATCGATGAATTCGCCGCCGCCGAGCGCGGTTTCGCCGCTTTCCGCGTCGGTCGACGTGATCCCGTGATTCATCGCGATGCCGTCGTCGGCGAGCAGCTCACGCACGCGCGAGAAGTAGAGCGGCAGGTTCTTGCGGCCGACGTGCTCGAACATCCCGACGCTCGTGATCCGGTCGAACTGGCCTTCGATCTCGCGGTAATCCTGCAGACGAATCTCGATCTTGTCTTCGAGGCCTGCCGCCTTCACGCGCGCGGTCGCGAGGTCGAACTGGTTCTGCGACAGCGTCACGCCGAGGCACGTCGCGCCGAACTTCTGCGCGGCGCGCAGCACGAGCGCGCCCCAGCCGCAGCCGATGTCGAGCAGGCGCTGGCCGGGCTGCAGCTGGATCTTCGTCAGGATGTGGTCGATCTTCTTGATCTGCGCGGTGGCGAGATCCTCGTCGCCATTCTCGAAGTACGCGCACGAGTACACCATGTTCTCGTCGAGCCACAGCCGGTAGAACTCGTTCGACACGTCGTAGTGGTACTGGATCGCCTTCTTGTCGGTGCTCTTCGTGTGATTGAAGTAGCGCTTCACGCGTGCCAGCTTGCTCGCGCTCGTCACGGTGCTGCGCGCGAGCGAGTAGCCGATGTTGATGATGTCCGACAGCTTGCCTTCGATGTCGATCTTGCCCTTCACGTACGCCTCGCCGAGATTGTCGAGGCTCGGTTCGAGCAGCAGCGGCAACGCCGATGCGCTGTTTACCTTCAGCGTGACCTGCGGTGCGCTGAAGGTGCCGAAATCGAGTTGATCGCCGTTCCACAGCACCAGTCGCGCCGGTATGTTCGCCTTTGCCCGTACTTCATCCGCCCACTGTGCCAGCTTCTTTTCCCAGAACATTTGGATTCTCCGTTTGTTCGTTGAATCGAATACAGCCAAGTATCTTGACCGGCGCCCACCGCTTGCGGCGCAGGCACCCGGATGCAACAACGAGACACGACCGGCGCACGCCGGCGCCGCGCTTACGGCGACAGGCGCGAGATCGTCCAGCCCGGCGCCGCCGTGGCGTCGCGCGTATAGAGCAGGCGGTCGTGCAGCCGCGACGGGCGCCCCTGCCAGAATTCGATCGCGTCGGGCACGAGGCGGTAGCCGCCCCAGTGCGGCGGGCGCGGCGGGTTGTCGCCGTAGCGTTCGCTGACGGCCTGTTCGCGCGCTTCGAGCGTCGCGCGGCTGTCGATCACGGTGCTCTGGTCCGACGCCCATGCGCCGATGCGCGAGCCGAGCGGGCGCGACGCGAAATAGCGGTCGCTTTCTTCCGCGCTGGTTTTCTCGATCCGGCCCTCGATGCGCACCTGGCGCTCGAGCTCGATCCAGTAGAACAGCAGCGCGGCTTGCGGATGCACGGCGAGATCGTGACCCTTGCGGCTTTCGTAATTGGTGAAGAAGACGAACCCGCGTTCGTCGACGCCCTTGATGAGCACGATTCGGGCCGACGGCCGGCCGTCGGCGCCGACGGTCGCGAGCGTCATCGTGTTCGGCTCGGGCAGCTTGGCGGCGAGCGCCTCCTTGAACCAGCGATCGAACTGGGCGAACGGGTCGGGGGCGGCATCGGCTTCGTCGAGCGAGGCACGCGAATAGTTGATGCGGAGATCGGCGAGAGTCGTCATGTTATGCAAACGCTTCAATCTGGGGCCAGTATAGCGAACGCGCGAGAATCGTGCGTGCACAGTGGGGCGGGGGAGCGGGGAGTTCAGGCAAAATAGAGGGCTGCACGACTTACGTTTTCCTTGCTGCCATGTCCTCCGCCGACGCTGCCCCGCCCCGTTCATCCGATCTTACCCCGACCCCGGAAATCCAGCTTGACGTGGATCGCGCCCGGCGTTTCGGCGGCGTCGCGCGCCTGTACGGCGCGCCGGCGGCGGCCGCGTTCGAGCGGGCGCACGTCGCCGTGATCGGGATCGGCGGCGTCGGGTCGTGGGCGGCCGAGGCGCTCGCGCGCAACGCGGTTGGCACGCTGACGCTGATCGATCTCGACAACGTCGCGGAAAGCAACACGAACCGGCAGGTCCATGCGCTCGACGGGAATTACGGCAAGCCGAAGGTCGACGCGATGGCCGAGCGGATCGCGCTGATCGATCCCGCATGCCGCGTGAACCGGATCGAGGATTTCGTCGAGCCCGACAACTTCGACGCGCTGCTCGGCGGCGGCTTCGACTACGTGATCGATGCGATCGACAGCGTGCGCACGAAGGTCGCGCTGATCGCATGGTGCGTCGCGAAACGGCAGCCGTTGATCGTCGTCGGCGGCGCGGGCGGGCAGCTCGACCCGACGCGCATCCGCATCGACGATCTCGCGCTGACGATCCAGGATCCGCTCCTGTCGAAGGTGCGCGCGCAGTTGCGCAAGCAGCACGGTTTTCCGCGCGGGCCGAAGGCGCGCTTCAAGGTCAGCGCCGTGTATTCGGACGAGCCGTTGATCTATCCGGAAGCGGCGGCCTGCGACATCGAGGACGGCGCGGAGCCGTCCGCGGCCGCGCACGTCGCGGGGCTCAACTGTGCGGGCTTCGGTTCGAGCGTGTGCGTGACCGCGAGCTTCGGCTTCGCGGCTGCCGCGCATGCGCTGCGGGCGATCGCGGCACAGGCGGCCGGCTGAGCGCGGGTCGCGAATGAGAATGTTGCGGCGCGGCCGGTGCGCCGCGCGCGAGTCGGCAAGTTAAAGCGAGTTGGCCGGGCGCCGTTGCGGCCCGGCCTGTCGTGGCCCGGCCTCTCGTGCATCAGTTGAGCGCCATGCTCAGCTTGCGTCGCCACGCGGCGACGAGGTCCGGGCGATCGCCGGCCAGTTCGAACACCGAGATCATCGTGCGGCGGCCGAGGTCGTCGCCGTATGCGCGATCGCGCGTCACGATTTCCAGCAGCTGTTCCAGCGCCCCTTCGTACGCGCGCCGCGCGATCAGGCTCTGCGCGAGGTCGAAGCGCGCGTCGAGATCGCCCGGGTTCGCCGCGATGCGTGCTTCGAGCGCGTCGGTCGGCGGCAGGTCGGCCGTGGCGTCGAGCGCGTCGAAACGGGTCTTGATCGCCTGGTAGCGCGGGTCGCCGTTCTGCACGGTTTGCGGCGACAGGCGCTCGGTTTCCGCGCGCGCGGCGTCGACCTCGTTGCGCGCGAGCAGCAGCTCGATCAGGTCGAGGCGCGCGTCATCGTAGCCGGGGTTCAGCGCGAGCGCCGCTTCGAGGTGCGTGCGCGCATCGTCGAAGCGCTGTTCGGCCATCGCGTACTGCGCGGCGCGGCGCTCGGCTTCCTCGGCCGCCGGCAGCAGCCGGTCGAGGAACGCGCGCAACTGCCCTTCGGGCAGCACGCCGACGAACTGGTCGACCGGCCGCCCGTCGGCGAACGCGATCACGTGCGGGATGCTGCGCGTCTGGAAGTGCGCGGCGAGTTCCTGGTTCTCGTCGACGTTGACCTTCACGAGCTTCCAGCGGCCGGCGTAATCGGCTTCGAGCTTTTCCAGCAGCGGGCCGAGCGTCTTGCAGGGGCCGCACCACGGCGCCCAGAAGTCGACCAGCACGGGCGTGTCCAGCGACGCCTCGATGACGTCTCTCTCGAATGTGGCAAGCGTGGTGTCCATGTCGTTCTCTTCCGTTCGAATATCGTCAGGATGGGGGCGGCGCGCCGCTTTTTCAACGCGGCTTCGATTCGGGCAGCGGAATCCACTCGGTCTCGCCGGGCACCTTGCCCATTTCCTGGCGCGTCCATGCCGCTTTCGCGCGCTCGATCGCGTCCCGGCTGCTCGCGACGAAATTCCATTCGATGAAGCGTTCGCCGTCGATCCGGTCGCCGCCGAGCAGCATCGCGCGCGCGCCGCTGCCGCTCGTCAGCGTGACCGGCGCGCCCGGCGCGCCCGGCGCGAGCACGGCCATCCGTTCGGCCGGCACCGGCGTGCCGTCGATCGCGAGCTCGCCGTCGACCACGTAGACCGCGCGCTCCTCGTGCGACGCATCGAGTTCGAGCCGGCCGCCGGCCGTGAATTCGGCCGCGACGTACAGCGTGCGCGAGAACGTCGTCACGGGCGAATGCAGCCCGAATGCGTCGCCGGCGATCACCGTCAGCGCGACGCCGTTTTCATCGCGCTTGGGCAGCGTGTCGGCCGGGTGATGCTCGAACGACGGCTCGGTCGTCTCGTGCGTTTTCGGCAGCGCGACCCAGGTCTGGATGCCGTGTACGGTGTGGCCGCTCGCACGCTGCGCGTCGGGCGTACGTTCGGAGTGGACGATCCCGCGGCCGGCCGTCATCCAGTTCACGTCGCCCGGCACGATTTCCTGCAGCGAGCCGAGGCTGTCGCGGTGCAGGATCGCGCCGTCGAACAGGTAGGTGACCGTCGCGAGCCCGATGTGCGGATGCGGGCGCACGTCGAGCCCCGTGCCGGCCGGCAGCGCGGCGGGCCCCATGTGATCGAAGAAGATGAACGGGCCGACGAGGCGTGCGGCGAGCGCGGGCAGCGTGCGGCGCACCTGCAGGTTGCCGATGTCGCGCACGTGCGGCTTCAGCAGGGCTTTGATCGAGTCGGTCATGGCGGGCCTCGTGGGGAACGGCTGGGTTGCCGGTCATTGTACTGGCGGCGCGACGGCCCGCGTGACGGTGAACGCGGGAAACGCGAAATGCGCGCGGCGCGACACGGCCGCGGCAGGCACGCGCCGTGCGGCATCCGCGGCGTGGCGCCAGCCGCCGCGCGCGTCGCCGATTCCATGCGCGCCGCGCGGATATCGGCCGCGGCGGCGAAAGCCGGTAGACTGACCGGCTTCACAATGACAATTCGACGATCGAGGAGACGCCGATGATGGCCCCGAAGGACTTGCTGCTCGCGCTGGTCGTGATCCTGGCGTGGGGCGTGAACTTCGTCGTGATCAAGGTGGGCCTGCACGGCATGCCGCCGATGCTGCTCGGCGCGCTGCGCTTCACGCTCGCGGCCGTGCCGGCAGTGTTCTTCGTGCGGCGGCCGCAGATTTCGTGGCGGCTGCTGGTGCTGTACGGCGCGACGATCCAGCTCGGCCAGTTCGTGTTCCTGTTCACCGGCATGTACGTCGGGATGCCGGCCGGCCTCGCGTCGCTCGTGCTGCAGTCGCAGGCGTTCTTCACGCTGGTGTTCGCGATGCTGTTCCTCGGCGAGCGGCTGCGCGTGCAGAACCTGGTCGGGCTCGCGATCGCCGCGGGCGGGCTCGTCGTGATCGCCGCGCAGGGCGGCCGCGCGATGACGCTCGCGGGCTTCCTGCTGACGATCTGCTCGGCCGCGATGTGGGCCGTCGGCAATATCGTCACGAAGAAGGTCGGGAAGGCGAACCTCGTGTCGCTCGTCGTGTGGGCGAGCCTCGTGCCGCCGGTGCCGTTCTTCCTGCTGTCGCTGTGGTTCGAAGGGCCGCGGCGGATCGCGACCGCGCTCGCCGGGCTCGACGGCGCGTCGATCTTCGCGGTCGTCTATCTCGCGTTCGTCGCGACGCTGCTCGGCTACGGGCTGTGGAGCCGCCTGCTGTCGCGCTACCCGGCCGCGCAGGTCGCGCAATTCTCGCTGCTGGTGCCGATCGTCGGGCTCGCGTCGTCGGCGCTGCTGCTCGACGAGCATCTGACGCAATCGCAGCTGATCGGCGCCGCGCTCGTGATGGGCGGGCTCGCGGTGAACGTGTTCGGCGGGAAATTGCTGAGCCGCTTCGCGGCGTCGTGACGCGCCGGCACGCGCTGCGTGCCGGCGGCAGGGAAGTGATGGCGCTCAGGCCATCCGGCTCTTCGCGAGCGGCGGATTCGCGGCGAAATAACGCTTGATGCCGCGGAAGATCGCGTCGGCCATCTCGTCGCGATAGCTGTCGTCGTTGAGGCGGCGCTCTTCGTCCGGGTTGCTGATGAACGCGGTCTCGACGAGGATCGACGGAATGTCGGGCGCCTTCAGCACCGCGAACCCGGCCTGCTCGACCGAGCCCTTGTGCAGCTTGTTGATGCCGCCCACTTCCTTCAGCACGTAGTTGCCGTAGCGCAGCGAGTCGCGGATCTGCGCGGTCGTCGACATGTCGAACAGCGCGCGGTTCACCGCCGCGTCCGCCGTCTTGATGTTGATGCCGCCGATCAGGTCCGACGAATTCTCCTTGTTCGCCATCCAGCGCGCCGCGGCGCTCGTCGCGCCGTGGTCGGACAGCGCGAACACCGACGAGCCGCGTGCGGACGGCGTCGTGAACGCATCCGCGTGGATCGACACGAACAGATCCGCGCCGACGCGGCGCGCTTTCTGCACGCGCACGTTCAGCGGCACGAAGAAGTCGGCGTCGCGCGTCATCATCGCGCGCATGTTCGGCGCGGCGTCGATCTTCGCGCGCAGCTTCTTCGCGATGTCGAGCGCGATGTGCTTCTCGTACGTGCCGCCGCCGCCGATCGCGCCCGGATCCTCGCCGCCGTGGCCCGGATCGATCGCGACGGTCAGCAGGCGTACGGTGCCGCCCTTGCCTGATTTCGGCGCGGTGAACTTGTAGGTGTCGCCGTCGTCGTCGTTGTCGTCGCGGCGCGCGATGACGGGCGGCGGCTTGACGGCCGGCTTCGCGGGCGTCGACGGCGTGCCGGCGGCCGGCGGCGTATGCGGCGCGGCCGGCGTGTTCTGCGCGAAACGCTGGAAGAACGCGTCGCTGTTGTCGCCCGCGCCGGGCGGCGGGGTGCCCGGGCCGGCCAGCGTGGACGGCGGCTGCATCTGCTGCGCGCGCGCGGTGTCGTTGAGCGCCTGTTCCTTGCGTTCCGTCTGCGCGATCAGGTCGGACAGCGGATCGGGCGCGACGGCCGGATACAGGTCGAACACGAGCCGGTACTTGTAGGTGCCGACGGGCGGCAGCGTGAACACCTGCGGCTTCACCGAGCCCTTCAGGTCGAACACCATCCGCACGACGTGCGGCTGATACTGGCCGACGCGCACCGACTGGATCTGCGGATCGTTCGGCGCGATCTTCGATACGAGGTCGCGCAGCGCCTGGTCGAGGTCGAGGCCGCTCAGGTCGACGACCAGACGGTCGGGCCCCTGCAGCAGCTGTTGGCTATTCTGCAGCGGCTGGTCGGATTCGATCGTGACGCGCGTGTAATCGCGTGCGGGCCACACGCGCACGCCGAGCACCGACGACGCATGCGCGAGCCGCGGCGCGACGAGACCGAGCACCAGCGTCGACGCTCCCGCGCGCAGGATCTGACGGCGCCGCCAGTTGTGCGTCGCGGTGGCCGCCGATTCGATCGAGCGGAACGGTTTGATCAACATCTTTCGAGACATGCCTTTCCTGAAGCGCTGTACGCCCGGACGGTGAGGGCACGGCCGTCGCCATCCACGTCGAGCGAGAAAACCAGATCGGGCACGCCGAGCAGCGCGCCCGCCTGTTGCGGCCATTCGACGAGGCAGATCGCGCTGGAATTGAAATATTCGCGAAAGCCTGCATCGGACCATTCGGCCGGATCGTTGAATCGATACAGATCGAAGTGATAGACCTCGAGTTCCCCGTCGCTGCGCTCGAGCGCGTACGGCTCGACGAGCGTATAGGTCGGGCTGCGCACGCGGCCCGGGTGGCCGAGGCCGCGCAGGATCGCGCGCACGAGGGTCGTCTTGCCCGCGCCGAGATCGCCGACCAGCTGGATCTGCAGCCCGTCGAACGCATGGGCGCGGGCGAGCTCGATGCGCGCCGCGTCGAGCGCGTGCGCGAAGCGGGTGCCGAAGGCCTCGGTTGCCGCTTCGTCGGCGAGCGCGATCACGCGCTCCGCGAGCGGGGCGGGCAACATGGCTTGAGGCGGTTGGCTGGGCGTGGCTGGCATTCTCGTAAAATAGTGCGATGAACCGACTACCGGAACGCACCGCATCCGACCGGCCTTCGACTCGTGCCGAAGGCGCGGCGCCGTGCGCGCTCGACGATGCGGCGTTGACTGCGCTCGCCGCTCGCATCAGGGCGTGGGGGCGCGAATTGGGTTTCGGGGCGATCGGCATCAGCGACACCGATCTCTCGGATGCCGAAGCGGGCCTCGCCGCCTGGCTGGAAGCCGGATACCACGGCGAAATGGATTATATGGCCAAACATGGGATGAAACGCGCGCGGCCGGCCGAACTTGTGGCCGGTACGCGACGCGTGATTTCCGTGCGGCTCGCCTACCTGCCGGCCCAAACGCTCGCGGCCGACGCGCCCGGCGGCGAGCCCGGCGCGCTCGCGCCGCACGACTGGCGCGCGCGCGAACGGGCGCGGCTCGACGATCCGCGGGCGGCCGTCGTGTCGATCTATGCACGCGGCCGCGACTATCACAAGGTGCTGCGCAACCGGCTGCAGACGCTCGCGGAGCGCATCGAGCACGAGATCGGCGGGTTCGGCTACCGCGTGTTCACCGATTCGGCGCCCGTGCTCGAAGTCGAACTCGCGCAGAAGGCCGGGGTCGGCTGGCGCGGCAAGCACACGCTGCTGCTGCAGCGCGATGCCGGCTCGCTGTTCTTTCTCGGCGAGATTTACGTCGACCTGCCGCTGCCGACCGATGCGCACACGTCGCCCGACAGCGCACCCGAAACGCCCGGCGCGCACTGCGGCAGCTGCACGCGCTGCATCGACGCGTGCCCGACCGGCGCGATCGTCGAGCCGTACCGCGTCGACGCGCGCCGCTGTATCTCGTACCTGACGATCGAACTGAAAGGCAGCATCCCCGAGCCGCTGCGGCCGATGATCGGCAATCGCGTGTACGGCTGCGACGACTGCCAGCTCGTGTGCCCGTGGAACAAGTTCGCGCAGGCCGCGCCCGTCGCCGATTTCGACGTGCGGCACGGCCTCGATCGCGCGACGCTCGTCGAGCTGTTCGCGTGGGACGGCGAGACGTTCGATACGCGGATGCAGGGCAGCGCGATCCGGCGCATCGGCTATGAAAGCTGGCTGCGCAATCTCGCGGTCGGGCTCGGCAATGCGTTGCGCGCCGGCGCGGACCGGCTCGCGCCGGCGGCGCGCGACGCGATCGTGGCCGCGCTGCGCGCCCGCGCCGACGATCCGTCGCCGGTCGTGCGCGAGCATGTCGAATGGGCGCTGCGAGCGGCGTGAAGGCGGCGTAAAGTGTCGTCGGCGCGCGGGCAGGGCCGCGCGCATCCCGGTCAGGAGAAGGCAATGTTCAACGCAGTCATCGACGCGCCGTTCGGCAAGGTCGGCATCCGCACGGATGCCGCGGTGGTGCGCGAGATCGTCTATCTGCCCGAATCGATGAAGTCGGTCGATCCGGATTCGGCGCTCGCGAAGCGCGCGGTCGAGCAGATCGAACGTTATTTCGAGCGCGCATCGGCGCGTTTCGACCTGCCGCTCGCCGACGTCGGCAGCGCATTCCAGCACCGCGTGTGGGACGTGATCAGCGACATCCCGCCCGGGACGGTGCTGACCTACGGCCAGGTCGCGAAGCGGATCGGCAGTGCGCCGCGCGCGGTCGGCCAGGCGTGCGGCGCGAACTACTTCCCGCTCGTGATTCCGTGCCATCGCGTCGTCGCGGCGGGCGGCCTCGGCGGGTTCGCGAACCACGACGACAACGGCTATTACCAGCGAGTGAAGCGCTGGCTGCTGGCGCACGAGGGCGTGCCGTACCAATGAGCGAACCGATGATTTCCCCCGACGCCGACGATACCGATGCCGTCGCGGCATCGCCCGCGCTGCTCGCGAGCCGCACGTCGATCGACGTGTTCTGTGATGCGCTGTGGCTCGAGCACGGGCTCGCGCGCAACACGCTCGATGCGTACCGGCGCGACCTGGCGCTGTTTTCCCACTGGCTGGCCGCGACGCACGACGCGTCGCTCGACTCGGCCGACGAGGCGATGGTGACCGGCTACATCGCCGCGCGCAGCGACGGCAAGGCGACGTCGTCGAACCGGCGGCTGTCGGTGTTTCGCCGCTATTACGGCTGGGCCGTGCGCGAGCATCGCGCGAGCGCGGACCCGACGCTGCGGATCACGTCTGCGAAGCAGGCGGCCCGGTTCCCGTCGACGCTGTCCGAGGCGCAGGTCGAGGCGCTGCTCGGCGCGCCCGACATCGGCACGCCGCTCGGCCTGCGCGATCGCACGATGCTCGAGCTGATGTACGCGAGCGGGCTGCGCGTGAGTGAGCTCGTCACGCTGAAGACCGTCGAGGTCGGCCTCAACGAAGGCGTCGTGCGCGTGATGGGCAAGGGGTCGAAGGAGCGGCTCGTGCCGTTCGGCGAAGTCGCGCACGGCTGGATCGAACGCTACCTGCGCGATGCGCGGCCGGCGCTGCTCGGCGCACGCGCGGCCGATGCGCTGTTCGTGACCGCGCGCGGCGACGGGATGACGCGTCAGCAGTTCTGGAACATCATCAAGCGCCACGCACAGCAGGCCGACGTGCGCGCGCACCTGTCGCCGCACACGCTGCGGCACGCGTTCGCGACGCACCTGCTGAACCACGGCGCCGACCTGCGCGTCGTGCAGCTGCTGCTCGGCCACAGCGACATCTCGACCACGCAGATCTATACGCACGTCGCGCGCGAGCGGCTCCGGACGCTGCACGCGCAGCATCACCCGCGCGGCTGACGCGCGACGCGTCCGTCCGGCGCGGCGCGGGCGCCGATGCGGGCTGCGCCGCTGGCGCCCGCCGCGTCAGACCAGCTCGCGCAGCCGGTGCTTGAGCACCTTGCCGGTCGACGCGGCCGGCAGCGCATCGAGCACGCGGATGTGCGCGGGGCGTTTGTAAGCCGTGAGCCGATCCGCGCACCATGCGTGCAATGCCGCCTCGTCCGCCGCCGCGCCCGGCAGCAGCTCGACGAACGCGAGCACTTCCTCGTTGCCTTCGATCGCGCGGCCGATCACGGCCGCCTGCACGACGTCCGGATGCGCGTTCAGCACCTGTTCGACCTCGACCGGATACACGTTGAAGCCTGAGCGGATGATCAGCTCCTTGCTGCGGCCTGCGATCGTCACCGCGCCGTCCGCGTCCTGCCGCGCGAGATCCCCGGTACTCAGCCAGCCGTCCGGCGACACGGCTGCGCGCGTCGCGTCCGCGTCGCGGTAGTAGCCGAGCATCACGTTCGGCCCGCGCACGCGGATCTCGCCGACTTCGCCCCGCGGCACGTCGGTGCCGTCCGGCGCGACGATCCGCATGTCGACGCCCGGGATCGGCACGCCGACCGAACTGTCCGCGCGCGGCGCGTCGAGCGGCGTCTGCGTGATCGTCGGGCTGCTTTCGGTCATCCCGTAGCCGTTGTGCAGCGGCACGCCGTACAGGCGCTCCACGCGGGCCTTCAGGTTCGCATCGAGCGGCGAGCCGCCCGAATACGCGAAGCGCAGCCGCGGCGCGCGCCAGGCGTGGCCGTGCGTGTGCAGGTGTTCGAGCAGCTTCGCGTGCATCGCGGGCACGCCCTGGAAGATCGTCACGCCTTCGTCGGCGAGCGCGACGCGCACCGCTTCCGGCGAAAAGCGCGGCGCGAGCCGCAGCGTCGCGCCTGCGTACAGGCTGCCGACGCACACCGACGCGAGCCCGTACACGTGCGACACGGGCAGCACCGTGTAGACGACGTCGTCCGGCGACACGCGGCGCAGCGTGCTCGATATCGCCGCGATGAACAGCAGGTTGCGGTGCGACAGCATCACGCCTTTCGGCGTACCGGTCGTGCCCGTCGTATAGATCAGCGCCGCGCATTGCCCCCCGCCGTCGGCGGCCACCGGTTCGGCGGGCGCGCCCGCATCGACGCGATACGACCACGCGCCGATGTCGACCGGCAGCGCGCCGGCGGGCGTCGCGCCGAGCCGCTCGGCGTGGGCGCGTGCGTCGGCCGATGCGTCGGTCGTGAACGCGATCAGCTTCGGACGCGCGTGCGCGGCGATCGCGTCGAGCTCGGCGGCCGACAGCCGCGCGTTCGACACGAGCGCCCAGGCGTCGAGGCGCGCGGCCGCGAACAGCAGCACGATCTGCGCGACGCAGTTTTCCGCGACGATCATCACGCGGTCGCCGCCTTGCACGCCGAGGCGCGCCAGCCGCGCGGCCGCCGCGTCGACGGCCTGCGCCAGCTCGCCGTACGACAGCCGGCGCGCATCCTCGATCAGCGCCGGATGCGCGGGAGACTGCGCGGCCCGGTGCGCGGGCACGTCGGCGATGCGGCGCGGCAGCGCGGCGAGCAGCGCATCGACGTCGAGCGATTCGGATGAACGGATGGGCGAGGACATGGCGTCTCCAGATGAGTGGCCGGCGAGCGCCGACGATATTTGCGAACGATCGTGCCATGACGGCGCGCGCGCCACAATCAGCCAATCGGGCAATAGCGCTTCACGATGTTCGCAACGATGATGGGCATACGTGCGACGGCGAGGCGGCAGGCCGGCGGAAAACGGGCCGCGAGTATACCGTCGGCGCGGGCACGCCATCGCGCGCGCGCCGATCGTTCGCCATTAAAATGCCGCCATGAGCAAATCCAGACACGTGTCCGAAACCCCCGCGACCCAGTGGCTGCGCCGCCATGGCGTCGCCTTCGGCGAGCATCCGTACGAATACGTCGAGCACGGCGGCACCGGCGAATCGGCGCGCCAGCTCGGCGTCGACGAGCACAGCGTCGTGAAGACGCTCGTGATGGAAGACGAGCACGCGAAGCCGCTGATCGTGCTGATGCACGGCGACCGCACCGTGTCGACGAAGAATCTCGCGCGGCAGATCGGCGCGAAGCGCGTCGAGCCGTGCAAGCCCGAGGTCGCGAACCGCCATTCGGGCTATCTCGTCGGCGGCACGTCGCCGTTCGGCACGCGCAAGACGATGCCCGTCTACGTCGAGGCGACGATCCTCGAATTGCCGACGATCTACCTGAACGGCGGCCGGCGCGGCTACCTCGTCAGCCTCGCGCCGGCGGTGCTCACGTCGCTGCTCGGCGCGCGGCCCGTGCAGTGCGCGAGCGTCGACTGAGGGTTTCACCTTCGTGGCACCCCGCGCCCGTTCGGTAGAATGGGCGCCGTTTCGGCCTGCCGGCGCGCCGCGCACGGCCGTCCCTTTCCCGATACGTTGAAAGAAGAGTCCTCCGCATGCAGATCCTGCTCGCCGCCCTCGTTGCCTACCTGATCGGTTCGGTGTCGTTCGCCGTCGTCGTCAGTTCCGTGATGGGCCTGGCCGACCCGCGTTCGTACGGATCGAAGAATCCCGGCGCGACCAACGTGCTGCGCAGCGGCAACAAGAAGGCCGCGATCCTGACGCTCGTCGGCGACGCGTTCAAGGGCTGGATCGCGGTCTGGCTCGCCCGGCGCTTCGGCCTGCCCGACGTCGCGGTGGCATGGGTCGCGATCGCCGTGTTCCTCGGCCACCTGTACCCGGTGTTCTTCCGCTTCCAGGGCGGCAAGGGCGTCGCGACCGCGGCCGGCGTGCTGCTCGCCGTGCACCCGGTGCTCGGGCTCGCGACCGCGCTGACCTGGCTGATCGTCGCGTTCTTCTTCCGCTATTCGTCGCTCGCCGCGCTGGGGGCGGCCGTATTCGCGCCGGTGTTCGACGTGTTCCTGTTCGGCATGCCGGGCCACAACCCGATCGCCTGGGCCGTGCTCGCGATGAGCGTGCTGCTCGTGTGGCGTCATCGCGGCAACATTTCGAAGCTGCTCGCGGGGCAGGAGAGCCGGATCGGCGACAAGAAGAAGGCGGCCGCGGACGGCGGCGCGCAGGACGGCGGGAAGGCCTGAGAACGCGCGGCGCTGGCCGCGCGCCGGGCGCGCCGCGTATGCGGGGCCCGGCCGGATGGCCCGACGCGGCGGTTGCCGGTCAGTCGCGGAAGTTGTTGAAGTCGAGCGGCGTGTCGGTCACGTCCTTGCGCAGCATCGCGATCGTGCTCTGCAGGTCGTCGCGCTTCGTGCCCGAGATGCGCACCGCGTCGCCCTGGATGCTCGCCTGCACCTTGATCTTGCTGTCCTTCACGAGGCGCACGATCTTCTTTGCCAGGTCGCCCGTCACGCCCTTCTTCACGGTGACGATCTGCTTGACCTTGTCGCCGCCGATCTTCTCGACCTTGCCGTAGTCGAGGAAGCGCACGTCGACGTTGCGCTTGGCCAGCTTGCCGATCAGCACGTCCTTGACCTGGCCGAGCTTGAAATCGTCGTCGGCGAACAGCGTCAGCTCGCGTTCCTTCTGCTCGACGCGCGCGTCGGAGCCCTTGAAGTCGAAGCGCGTCGAAATTTCCTTGTTCGACTGCTCGATGGCGTTCTTCACTTCGATCATGTTCGCTTCGGAAACGACGTCGAACGATGGCATGGCATTCTCCCTTGAGATGCGGGCACCCGGCTCGCGCGCGGGCACTCGCTATAATTGCGGACTATTTGCCATTTTACCGATGCCCCTCCGTTTGCCCAAGGCCAGCCATGCGCCGCCCGGGCCGACGTGACCGCGAATGCCGATGCCTCCTGACGATTCCGCCTTGTCGCTGCTTCCCGACCATCCGCTCGCCGCGCACAACACGTTCGGCATCGCCGCCCGTGCGCGCTTCGCCGCGCGCATCACGCAAGCGGCGCAGTTCGAGGCGCTGCATCGCGACCCGCGGGTCGCGAGCCTGCCGCAGCTCGTGCTCGGCGGCGGCAGCAATATCGTGTTCACGCGCGATTTCGACGGCGTCGTGCTGCTCGACGAGATCGCCGGCCGCCGCGTCGTGCGCGAGGACGACGACGCGTGGTACGTCGAGGCCGGCGGCGGCGAGAACTGGCATGCGTTCGTCGCATGGACGCTCGAGCGCGGGATGCCGGGCCTCGAGAATCTCGCGCTGATCCCGGGCACCGTCGGCGCCGCGCCGATCCAGAACATCGGTGCGTACGGCCTCGAGATGAAGGCGTATTTCGATTCGCTGATCGCGGTCGAGCTGGCGACCGGACGTAGCGAGCGCTTCGACGCCGCGCGCTGCGCGTTCGGCTATCGAGACAGCTTCTTCAAGCGGGAAGGGCGCGGCCGGTTCGCGATCGTCGCGGTGACGTTCCGGCTGCCGAAGCAATGGACGCCGCGGCTCGGCTATGCGGACGTCACGCGCGAGCTCGACGCGCGCGGCATCGCGCCCGATGCGGCGACGCCGCGCGACGTGTTCGATGCGGTCGTCGCGATCCGTCGCGCGAAGCTGCCCGATCCGCTGGTGCTCGGCAATGCGGGCAGTTTCTTCAAGAATCCGGTGATCGACGCCGCGCAGTTCGATGCGCTGCGCGCCCGCGCGCCGGAGGTCGTGTCGTATCCGCAACCGGACGGGCAGGTGAAGCTCGCGGCCGGCTGGCTGATCGACCGCTGCGGCTGGAAGGGGCGCGCACTCGGGGCGGCGGCCGTCCATGACCGCCAGGCGCTCGTGCTCGTCAATCGCGGCGGCGCGACCGGCGCCGAGGTGCTGGCGCTGGCGCGGGCGATCCAGGCTGACGTGCGCGCGCGGTTCGGTGTCGAGCTGGAGGCGGAGCCGGTCTGCCTGTAACGGCGCGCGCCGGTTTTTGGCGCGCCCACACGAAAAGCGCCGATCGTCGACCGGCGCTTTTTTACGCGTGTGCGTTGCCGCGCGTCAGTGCTTGAGGCGGCCGAGCAGCAGGAACTCCATCAGCGCCTTCTGCACGTGCAGGCGGTTTTCCGCTTCGTCCCACACGACGCTCTGCGGGCCGTCGATCACGCCGGCCGTCACTTCCTCGCCGCGGTGCGCGGGCAGGCAGTGCATGAACAGGGCGTCCGGATTCGCATGGCCCATCATTTCCTCGTCGACGCACCAGTCGGCGAATGCCTGCTTGCGCGCCTCGTTCTCGGCCTCGAAACCCATGCTCGTCCACACGTCGGTCGTCACGAGATCGGCGCCCTTGCACGCTTCGTTCGGATCGTCGAACACTTCGTAGAAGGGCGCGCTGTCGGGCGACACGAGCTTCATGTCGAGCGCATAGCCGGGCGGGGTGGACAGGCGCAGCTTGAAGCCGAGGATCTGCGCCGCCTCGATCCACGTGTACAGCATGTTGTTCGCGTCGCCGACCCACGCGACGGTCTTGCCGGCGATCGGGCCGCGGTGCTCGTAGTACGTGAAGATGTCGGCGAGCACCTGACATGGATGGTATTCGTTCGTCAGCCCGTTGATCACCGGCACGCGGGAATTCTGCGCGAAGCGCGTGATCACGTCCTGTTCGAACGTGCGGATCATGATGATGTCGACCATTCGCGAGATGACCTGCGCGGAATCCTCGACGGGTTCGCCGCGGCCGAGCTGCGTGTCGCGCGTGCTCATGAAGACGGCGTGGCCGCCGAGCTGGAAGATCCCGGCCTCGAACGACAGGCGCGTGCGCGTCGAGCTCTTCTCGAAGATCATCGCGAGCGTGCGGTCGTGCAGCGGGTGATAGGTCTCGTAGTTCTTGAACTTGCGCTTCAGGATACCCGTGCGTTCGAGCACGTACTCGTAGTCTTCCAGCGAGAAATCCTTGAACTGCAGGTAGTGACGAATGGTTTTGGCGGTCATGAAACGAAATACGGCGGGTCTCACCCGGCAGCGAGGCCGGACGGCGCCGCCGTCGGGTGTGGATAACTCAAAGCAGCATAAAGGATTTTCTGTGCTTTGACGAGCCGTGGAGCGACGCGGGGCAGGATTGCCGCGCGCGACCGGCAGTGCGGGAGGCGGGCGTCGGGACGCCGCGCAATGGCGCGCTGCGGTATAATTCAAAAGTTTTCTCCAGCCCGGCAGGCAAGGCTTTTCGCGCTCTGCCGGACACAAGCCGTGCGCTGCACAAATCCTGTGCAGTCCACCGGCGGCGCGCATCGACGCTCCGTTTTCGGGATATCGATCGGCGCGTGCGGCCGACCCTCCAGCTTTGTGTTCGCGTATCCAGGCGCCGTTGCCTGGACATCGCCGGGCCGTCACTTGGGTAACCACATGGCTGAAACCCCTCCGACCGAATTTTTCATCCAGGGCATCACGAAAGACGGGAAAAAGTTTCGCCCGAGCGACTGGTCGGAACGTCTGGCCGGTGTGATGGCCTGCTTCGGGCCGGGGGCGAGCGGGCCGAATGCGCGTCTCAAGTATTCGCTGTACGTGCGCCCGACGATGCTCGGCGACCTCAAATGCGTGATCCTCGATTCGCGGTTGCGCGACATCGAGCCGATGGCTTTCGATTTCGTGCTGAATTTCGCGAAGGACAACAACCTCGTCGTGACCGAGGCGTGCGAACTGCCGGACTACAACACGAAGAAATGAGTGATGCCGATGGGCGAGGGCACGTGCTGCGCTCGCCGTCAGGCAAGTCAGTGCCGCCGCCGCACACGATGCGCCGGCGGCAGGCAACGAAAAAGCCCGCCTAGGCGGGCTTTTTCGTGATCGCAGGAAACAGGAACGCCCGCCTGAGCGGGCGCACCGGAGTTACGCTGCTGCCTGCAGGCCCTTGACGGCTGCGGCCAGGCGGCTCTTGCTGCGAGCGGCCTTGTTCTTGTGAACGATCTTCTTGTCGGCGATCGTGTCGATCGTCTTCACGGCAGCCTTGAACAGCTCGGCAGCCTTTGCCTGGTCGCCGGCTTCAACAGCCTTGCGAACCGACTTGATCGCGGTACGGAATTTCGAGCGCAGCGCCGAGTTGTGCGAGTTTGCCTTCGCGGCCTGGCGGGCGCGCTTGCGTGCTTGTGCGGAGTTAGCCATGACGGTTCCTTATCCTGTCCTGTTTCCAGAGCTTGGAGCCTGACGGCCAAGCGCTGCTTTTCGATCCGTCCCCTGAGAACGATTGCCCAGGGGCGCATAAAAAAACGGTGATTTTAACCGAGGCCGGGACATGAAAACGGCAGTTGCCGTGCATGTACGAGCCCAGAAACCGGCGATTATAGCAACAAAATCAAGCGAGTGGCAAGTTCGACGTAACGCCCGCCGGGCGGGGCGCCGGCGGTGGCGGCGCTTTTCGGCATCGGCCCATGGCCGGGTCGCGCAACGTCCGTATAATAAGCGCCCCATGAATCTATTCCGAGCCCTGCTGACGGTCAGCGGCTTCACGCTGCTGTCGCGCGTGACCGGACTGGCCCGCGAGACGCTGATCGCCCGTGCGTTCGGCGCCAGTCAATACACCGACGCGTTCTACGTCGCCTTCCGTATCCCGAACCTGCTGCGCCGCCTGTCCGCCGAAGGCGCGTTCTCGCAGGCGTTCGTGCCGATCCTCGCCGAGTTCAAGAACCAGCAGGGGCACGATGCGACGAAGGCGCTCGTCGACGCGATGTCCACCGTGCTCGCGTGGGCGCTGGCCGTGCTGTCGGTCGTCGGCATCGCCGGCGCGTCGTGGGTCGTGTTCGCGGTCGCGTCCGGCCTGCACGCCGACGGCCAGGCGTTCCCGCTCGCGGTCACGATGACGCGGATCATGTTCCCGTACATCGTGTTCATTTCGCTGACCACGCTCGCGTCGGGCGTGCTGAACACATACAAGAGCTTCTCGCTGCCCGCGTTCGCGCCGGTGCTGCTCAACGTCGCGTTCATCGCCGCGGCCGTGTTCGTCGCGCCGCACCTGAGGGTGCCGGTCTACGCGCTTGCATGGGCGGTCATCGTCGGCGGCGTGCTGCAGTTTCTCGTCCAGTTGCCGGGCCTGAAGAAGATCGACATGGTGCCGCTGATCGGCGTCAACCCGCTGCGCGCGCTGCGTCATCCGGGCGTGAAGCGCGTGCTCGCGAAAATGGTGCCGGCGACGTTCGCGGTGTCCGTCGCGCAACTGTCGCTGATCATCAACACCAACATCGCGTCGCGGCTCGGGCAGGGCGCCGTGTCGTGGATCAATTACGCCGACCGCCTGATGGAATTCCCGACCGCGCTGCTCGGCGTCGCGCTCGGCACGATCCTGCTGCCCAGCCTGTCGAAGGCGCACGTCGACGCCGATTCGCACGAGTATTCGGCGCTGCTCGACTGGGGGTTGCGCGTCACGTTCCTGCTCGCGGCGCCGAGCGCGCTCGCGCTGTTCTTCTTCGCGACGCCGCTTACCGCGACGCTGTTCAACTACGGCAAGTTCGACGCGCATACCGTCACGATGGTCGCGCGCGCGCTCGCGACCTACGGGATCGGGCTCGTCGGCATCATCCTGATCAAGATCCTCGCACCGGGCTTCTATGCGAAACAGGACATCAAGACGCCGGTGAAGATCGCGGTCGGCGTGCTGATCGTCACGCAGCTGTCGAACTACGTGTTCGTGCCGCTGATCGGCCACGCGGGCCTCACGCTGAGCATCGGCGTTGGCGCGTGCCTGAATTCGCTACTGCTGTTCCTCGGGCTGCGCAGGCGCGGCATCTACCAGCCGTCGCCGGGCTGGCTGCGCTTCTTCGTGCAGCTCGTCGGCGCGGCGCTCGTGCTCGCGGGCCTGATGCACTGGTGCGCGATCAGTTTCGACTGGACCGGCATGCGCGCGCAGCCGCTCGATCGCATTGCGCTGATGGCGGCGTGCCTCGTGCTGTTTGCTGCACTATATTTCGGTATGTTGTGGGTGATGGGCTTCAAATACGCTTACTTCAGAAGGCGCGCCAAGTGACGACCGCAATGACCCGCGTCCTCGACTACTTCAGCACGCTCGTGGCGGACGACGACAGTCTGCCCGTCACGGAAGCCGCGCTGTCGCTGGCGCAGGACGCGTATCCCGACCTCGACCTGCAGGGCACGCTGGCCGAACTCGACATGCTGGCGGCGCGGCTGCGCCGGCGGCTCGCCGACGATACGGACCTGAAGGGCCGCGTCGCCGCGCTGAACGACTTCTTCTTCCGCGAACTCGGCTTCGCGTGCAATCACAACGATTACTACGACCCCGATAACAGCCACCTGAACGCCGTGCTGAAACGGCGGCGCGGGATCCCGATCTCGCTGTCGGTGCTGTACCTGGAGCTCGCCGAGCAGATCGGCGTGCCGGCGCGCGGCGTGTCGTTTCCCGGCCATTTCCTGCTGCGCGTGACGCTGCCGGACGGCGACCTGATCATCGATCCGACCAACGGCCATTCGCTGTCCGAAGCCGAGATGGTCGAGATGCTCGAGCCGTACGTCGCGCGGGCGGCCGGCGCCGTCGACAGCGCGTTGCGCGCGCTGCTGCAGCCGGCGACGAGCCGCGAGATCATCGCGCGGATGCTGCGCAACCTGAAGACGATCTATCTGCAGACGGAGCGCTGGCAACGGCTGCTCGCGGTGCAGCAGCGGCTCGTGATCCTGTTGCCCGAGCAGCTCGACGAGGTGCGCGACCGCGGCTTCGCGTATGCGCGGCTCGACTATCTGCGTCCCGCGCTCGAGGATCTCGAGCAGTATCTCGGCGAGCGGCCCGAGGCGGAAGACGCGACCGTCGTCGAGTCGCAGGTCAGCGAATTGCGACAGCGGATGCAGCGCGACGGCGAGGATTGAGCGCGCCGGCACGCCATTGCTCGCACACGGAAAGAACGCCCGCATCGCGGGCGTTTTTCTTGTGCGCGCGCCGTCGTTACTTCGGCTGCATCCGGACCGTGCCGTCCCTGCGAATCACTTCGCCGTCGAGCATCGGACGCTTGCGGCGGCGACACGCGCCCGCGCGTGCACATCACGGCAGGCGAAAAAAAAGCCGCCCGGAACGGGCGGCTTGCGGGTGCGCGACGCGCTGCTTACTTCAGTGCGTCGAATGCGCGTTCGCGGATTTCGTCGACGGTGCCGAGGCCCGAGATCTTGCGATACTGCGGCGCTTTCAGACCGTTTTCCTCGCCGCGCTGCGCCCAGTCGCCGTAGTACGTGATCAGCGGCTTGGTCTGCGCCTCGTACACTTCGAGACGCTTCTTGACAGTTTCTTCCTTGTCGTCGTCGCGCTGGATCAGCGGTTCGCCCGTCACGTCGTCGTGTCCTTCGACCTTGGGCGGGTTGAACTTGACGTGGTACGTGCGGCCCGATGCCGGGTGCGTGCGGCGGCCGCTCATGCGCTCGATGATTTCCGAGAACGGGACGTCGATCTCGAGCACGTAGTCGATCGCGACGCCGGCGTCCTTCATCGCGTCAGCCTGCGCGATCGTGCGCGGGAAGCCGTCGAACAGATAGCCGTTCGCGCAGTCGGATTCCTTCAGGCGTTCCTTGACGAGGCCGATGATCAGCGCGTCCGGCACGAGCTTGCCGGCATCCATGTAGCCCTTCGCCTCGACGCCGAGCGGCGTGCCGGCCTTGACGGCCGCACGCAGCATGTCGCCGGTCGAGATTTGCGGAATCCCGAATTTTTCCTTGATGAAGTTTGCCTGGGTGCCCTTTCCCGCGCCGGGCGCGCCCAACAGGATCAAACGCATGGTGATATCTCCAAGTATGTAGATTCGTGTGGCGAGACGCAAAGGCGTCGGCGACGGCGGGCGCGGGGCTTGCACGGCGCATGGCGGACCGGTCTGATGCGGCGCGTCGGGTCGAGTGACGCGCGGCTGCCGGCAGGGCCATGGGCGGGGTCAAGCGAGGACGCGCTGGTCGCGGACGGCTCGCACAATCGCCTGATTATGCCACGGGTTATTTTGAACCCGGCTGAAAAAGGGCCTGCACGCGTGCGAGATCGGCCGGCGTGTCGATGCCGGCTTCGGGCGCGGACTCGGTGATCAGCACTGCGATGCGCTCGCCGTGCCACAGCGCGCGCAGCTGTTCGAGCTGCTCGGCCTGTTCGATCGGCGCCTGCGCGAGCGACGGATAAGTGCGCAGGAAACGCGCGCGATACGCATAGAGGCCGATGTGCCGGTAGGCCGGGAAAGCCGGTGCTGGCATGGCTGAGACGTCGGGCCAGTGTGGCTGGTACGCGTCGCGGCTCCAAGGAATCGGCGCGCGCGAGAAGTACAGCGCGACGCTCTGCGCGTCGAGCGCGACCTTCACGACGTTCGGGTTGAATACGTCGGCCGCGTCGTGGATCGGGTGGGCCGCGGTCGCGATCGCGCACGCCGGATGTGCGGCCAGGTGCGACGCTACGTCGCGGACGAGCGCGGGGTCGATCAGCGGCTCGTCGCCCTGCACGTTGACGACGACGGTGTCGTCGCGCCAGCCGAAGGCCGCCGCGACTTCCGCGAGCCGGTCGGTGCCGGACGGATGATCGGCGCGGGTGAGCACCGCTTCGAAGCCGTGATCGCGCGCCGCGTCGAGCACGCTCTGCGCATCGGATGCGACGAGCACCTGTTGCGCGCCCGCTTCGCGCGCGCGTTCGGCGACACGCACGACCATCGGCTTGCCGCCGAGATCGGCGAGCGGCTTGTTCGGGAGCCGCGTCGACGCGAGCCGGGCGGGAATGACGGCGATGAAGGGTTGCGGCTGAGTCATCGGGGAGCGCTGAGAAGGACGGGGCGGGCGACGCCGGAAGCCGGTCGCCCGGCGGAGTGCGGCGACCCGGCCGGGGCCGGGCCGTCGGGTGCGAATCGGTGCGCCGGGCGAGCGGCCCGGCGATTCAGCGGCCCGCCGGATCGACCGGCGTGCCTTCGACGGTCTGTCGCGCTTCGTCGACGAGCATCACCGGGATGCCGTCGCGGATCGGGTATGCGAGCTTGTCCGCGTTGCAGATCAGTTCCTGCGCGGCACGGTCGTAGTGGAGCGGGCCTTTGCAGATAGGGCACACAATGATTTCAAGCAGGCGAGCGTCCACGGAGTTTCTCCACAACGAGGGCAATGAGGCGAGGGTCGAGCGCGGCTTCGACGGGGACCACCCACAGTCGGGCGTCGCGCCAGGAAGCGCCCAATTTTACTGCATCCTTCTCGGTGATCAGGATCGCATCGACGGCATCGTCGACGAACGGATTGTCGGCGAACGCGTAATGGTCGGGCAGCGCGCGGGTCGCCGGCGAGAGGCCGGCCGCGCGCAGCGTCGCGAAGAAGCGTTCCGGCGCCCCGATGCCGGCCGCGGCGAGCACGCGTTCGTTCGCGAATTGCGACAGCGGGCGGCGCAGGGCGGGCTGGTCGAGGTGCCATGCGGCGCCCGGCGTCAGCGCGAGCGCGTAGGTGTCGGGCCACGGCGGCAGCGCGCCGCTGTACGGATCGTTGACGAGCGTCGCGTCGCGATGCCGCGACAGCGGCTCGCGCAGCGGGCCGGCCGGCAGCAGGAAGCCGTTGCCGCCGAGCCGGTGGTCGAATACGACGAGCTCGACGGTGCGCGCGAGGCGGTAGTGCTGCAGGCCGTCGTCGCTGACGATCACGTCGACGTCCGGATGCGCGGCGCGCAGCGCCTGCGCGGCCGCGACGCGGTCGGGGCACACCCACACGGGCGCGCCGGTGCGGCGCGCGATCAGCAGCGGTTCGTCGCCGGCCGCGCCCGCGCGCGACGCCGGCGTGACGGCCGTCGGCGCCTTCACGTTCGCGCCGTAGCCGCGCGACACGACGCCGGGCGTGAAGCCGGCCGCGCGCAGCGCGTCGACGAGCGCGATCACGGTCGGCGTCTTGCCGGTGCCGCCGACGGTCACGTTGCCGACCACGACGACGGGCACGCCGACGTCGACCGGCTGCTTCCAGCCTCGTGCGTAAGCGGTGCGCCGCAGCGCCGCGCACAGGCCGAACACGCAGGCGAACGGCGTGAGCGCCCACGCGAGCGCGCCGCGCCGCTGCCATTCGCGCGTCAGCCGCGCTTCGAGTCGCGCGAGCGGGGTGCCGGGCACGCTCATCGGGCCGGGCGCGGCGCGTCGGGCGCCGCGGCGAGGGACGGATTCGTCAAGGCGGATTCTCCGTTGGGCGGCGCATGCCGCAGGGTCCGTGGAAGGCGGCACTCTAGCGCGCCGCACGCCGGCGCGGCAAGCGCGACGGGCCGCCGCGGCTCGCGGGGCGGGATCGAGGCGGCCTGTGGATAACTCTGTGAAAAACTCCCCGCTCGATCGCGTCAAACGCCCGCCCGGCGGGCATCGAATCGGATGAGAATCGTTTTGAAAGGTTTAAAAGATTATAAAAATCAACGTGTTGCGAAGAATCGTCTGGGTTTTTTCGCGGTTTCCGAGCGTTTTACGCGGACGAATGCCAGAGTGTGGACACCTTCCGCGCGCGGCGGCGAATGCAGCGGCGCTGGACGCCGCGCGCGTGTCGGACTATCGTGACGCCGCCAGCATTCATCCGACCGCCCATGCTTTCCGATTCTCCTTTTTCCGCACCCGGCGCCACGCGCGGCGGCGACGAAGTGATTCCCGTTTCGGCGCTCAATCGTGCGATTTCGACGATGCTCGAGCGTTCGTTTCCGCTGCTGTGGATTTCCGGCGAAGTGTCGAATTTCACGCGCGCCGCGAGCGGCCACTGGTATTTCTCGATCAAGGACCAGCAGGCGCAGATGCGCTGCGTGATGTTCCGCGGCCGCGCGCAATACGCGGAATTCACGCCGCGCGAAGGCGACCGCATCGAGGTGCGCGCGGTCGTCACGATGTACGAGCCGCGCGGCGAGGTGCAGCTCAACGTCGAAGCCGTGCGGCGCACCGGGCAGGGGCGTCTGTACGAGGCGTTCCTGCGGCTGAAGGCGCAACTCGAAGGCGAGGGCCTGTTCGCGCCCGAGCGCAAGCGTCCGTTGCCGGCCCATCCGCGCGCGATCGGCATCGTCACGTCGCTGCAGGCCGCCGCATTGCGCGATGTGCTGACCACGCTCGCCCGGCGCGCGCCGCACATTCCGGTGATCGTCTATCCGGCCCCCGTGCAGGGCGCCGGTTCCGCCGAAAAGCTCGTCGCGGCGGTTGCGACCGCGAACGCGCGGCGCGAGGTCGACGTGCTGCTGGTATGTCGCGGCGGCGGCTCGATCGAGGATCTGTGGTCGTTCAACGACGAAGCGCTGGCGCGCGCGATCGCGGCGAGCGAGCTGCCGGTCGTCAGCGGCGTGGGGCACGAAACCGATTTCACGATCGCGGACTTCGCGGCCGACCTGCGCGCGCCGACGCCGACCGGCGCGGGCGAACTCGCGAGCCCGCAGCGCGCGCTGCTGCTGCGCGAGGTCGACGAGCGCCAGCGCGCGCTCGCGCGCGGCATGGCGCGCCGGCTCGAACAGCGCGCGCAGCAGCTCGACTGGCTTGCGCGCCGGCTCGTGAGCCCGGCCGAGCGGCTGCAGCGGCAGCGCACGCACGTCGAGCAGCTCGCGGTGCGGCTCGCGTCGGCGGCATCGCGGCCAGTGCGCGATGCGCGTGCGCGTTTCGCGCTCGCGCAACTGCGCTGGCAGCGCGCGCGGCCCGATCCGTCCCAGGCGCGCCACGCGCTCGCGGGGCTGTCGCAGCGTCTCGCAAGCGCGTTGCAGCGTCGTCACGAACGCGACACGGCGCGTGTGTCGGCCTGTGCGGCACGGCTCGAGGTGCTGAGCCCGCAGCGCACGCTCGAGCGCGGCTATGCGGCGCTGATCGACGCGCAGACGGGCCGTGCGGTGCGCGCGCCGAACGCGCTGAAGCCGCAGCGGCGCCTGACCGTGCATCTCGCCGAAGGCTCGGCCGACGTGTCGCTCGCCGACGTGCAGCCCCGGCTGACGGATACGATCTGACGTAACGGGTGCCAAGCGAAACGCGTGTCGTCGCAACACGCACATCGCGGCGGGAACGGATGCTGCGCATCGTCGGGTTCGTCCTGCCCCGCGTTGCGCCAGCAGCGCTTTTCCGCATACCGCGGATAAATGGCCCGTGAGTTTGCGGGGTTATTCGTCCTCGCCTACAATCGGACGCTCGGCAGCATCCAACACAGCCTCCCTACATACTCAACGAAGGAATCGCCATGGCTCATACGCTCCCGCCGCTCCCGTACGCTGAAGACGCACTCGCGCCGACCATCTCGAAAGAGACGATCGAGTACCACTACGGCAAGCACCATCAGGCTTATGTGACGAACCTGAACAATCTGATCCCGGGCACGGAATTCGAAAACCTGCCGCTGGAAGAGATCGTGAAGAAGTCGTCGGGCGGCATCTTCAACAACGCCGCGCAAATCTGGAACCACACGTTCTTCTGGAACAGCCTGTCGCCGAACGGCGGCGGCGCACCGACGGGCGCGCTGGGCGACGCGATCAACGCGAAGTGGGGTTCGTACGACGCATTCAAGGAAGCGTTCACGAAGGCCGCGGTCGGCACGTTCGGTTCGGGCTGGGCATGGCTCGTGAAGAAGGCCGACGGTTCGCTCGACATCGTGTCGACGAGCAACGCCGCGACGCCGCTGACGACCGCCGACAAGGCGCTGCTGACGATCGACGTGTGGGAACACGCGTACTACATCGACTACCGCAACGCCCGTCCGAAGTTCGTCGAAGCGTTCTGGAACATCGTGAACTGGGACTTCGCGGCGAAGAACTTCGCGTAAGTCCGGCGCCTGCGCGCCGTCACGGCGCGCGGCATCGAAGAAAAGCCCTCGGTTCGAGGGCTTTTTGTTTTTTGCGCGGCCCGAACGTACGCCGTTTGCCGACTCAGCCGGCCATGCCGAGCAGCCAGCCGAGCGCCGCGCTCGCGATCACCACGGCCCACGGCGGCACGCGCCAGAACACCAGCGCGACGAACGCGACCAGCGCGGCGGCCAGGTCGCGCGGCGCGACGATCGTGTCGGTCCAGACCGGGTGATAGAGCGCGGCGAGCAGCAGCCCGACGACGGCCGCGTTCACGCCGGCGAGCGCGGCCTGCATGTGCGCGCTGCGGCGCAGGCGCTCCCAAAACGGTGCGGTGCCGGCGATGAGCAGGAACGACGGCGCGAAGATCGACACGAGTGCGATCGTGCCGCCGAGCCAGCCGTTCGGCGCATCGCGCAGCGACGCACCGAGGAACGCCGAGAACGTGAACAGCGGGCCTGGGACGGCCTGCGCGACGCCATACCCGGCGAGAAACGCCGAATCGCTCACCCAACCGGGTGCGACCACGGCCGCCTGCAGCAGCGGCAGCACCACATGGCCGCCGCCGAACACGAGCGCACCCGTGCGGAAGAACGCATCGACGACGGCGAGCGTATCCGAGCGCAGCGCGCGGGCCGCGAACGGCAGCGCGACGAGCAGCGCCGCGAACAGCGCGAGCCACAGCATGCCCGCGCGGGGCGACACGTGCAGCGGCAACGGTTCGTGCGCGTCGCGCGCCGGTTGCGGCAGCAGCACGAGACCGGCCGCGCCGGCCACGACGATCACCGCGACCTGCGTCCAGGCGGCCGGCGCGAGCAGTGCGACGCATGCGGCCGCGGCCATCAGCGTGACGCGCCGCGCATCCGGGCACCGCGTGCGCGCCATGCCCCACACGGCTTGCGCGATCACCGCGACCGACACGATGCGCAGCCCGTGCAGTGCGCCGGCTTCGATCGGCGCGCCCGTTGCGTGAACGCCGAGTGCGAACAGCATCATCAGCAGCGCCGACGGCAGCGTGAAGCCGAGCCACGCGGCGAACATGCCCGCATAGCCGGCACGCGCGAGACCGATCGCCATCCCGACCTGGCTGCTCGCCGGCCCCGGCAGGAACTGGCACAGCCCGACGAGATCGGCATAGGTGCGCTCGGTGAGCCAGCCGCGCCGCGTGACGAATTCCGCGCGAAAGTAGCCGAGATGCGCGACCGGGCCGCCGAACGACGTGAGGCCGAGCCGCAGGAACGCGATGAATACGGGCCACGGATGACGGGCGGGGGCGGGGACGGTCGAGGTGTTCAAGGCGGTGCGCGCGGCGGACGGAACGAGCCGCCACGATAGCGCAACTCGGCGGCCGCGGGCAGTGCATGGCGGCCCATACCGGCCGATAGAGGTCGTTGCGCGGCGTTCAGTATGCGCCGTGGCCGAGCCCGCTCGCGCGGCGCAAGGCGTCGATGTCCACGATCTCGATCTCGCCGACGTGCAGCCGCACGACGCCGTCGGCCTGCAGCGCCTTCAGCAACTGGTTGGTGGTCTGCCGCGTCAGCGACAGCATCGACGCGAGCGTTTCCTGCGACAGCCGGATGTGCGTGCGCCCGGCGCTGATGCCGCCGTAGCCTTCGGCGATCATCAGCAGCCGCGCGGCGAGCCGCTGCGCGGCCGGCATCACGCTCATCGATTCGACGGTCAGGAAGCTCAGGCGCAGCTTTTGCGCCATCAGCAGCGCGAACTGCCGCCAGTATTGCGGCGTCGTCTCGAGGATCGCGAGCAGCGCGGCCTGCGGCACGTGCAGCAGCAGCGCGTCGTCGAGCGCGATGGCGTCGTGCGTGCGCGGCTGGCCGTCGAACAACGCGATCTCGCCGAACCACGTGACGGGCTCGGCCACCGTCAGCAGCGTCTCCTTGCCCCGCGGATCGACCGCACCTATCGTGAGTGAACCGGCCAGTACCGCGTACAGCCCGCACGGCGGGTCGCCGCGCCGGAACAGCGCGTGGCCGGACGGCAGACGGCGCAGCGCCGCGCGGGCGATCAGCGCCGCGCGCAGCGCGGGCGGCAGCGCGGCGAACCACGGGTTCGCTTCGATCTGCGGCAGGTACGGGGCGAGCGAGGCAGGCATGGGCACGCGATGTCGGGTAGCTGACAGAGGTTCTCGGGCGTGACGCGCATCATAGCGCTCAACAACCGATCAGGAGACGCGATGAAGACCCTCGAAGACCATCTTTCCCAGTATGCGGCCTACCATCGCGACGCGCGCAACATCGCGACGCATCTGGTCGGCATCCCGATGATCGTGTTCGCGGTCGAGGTGCTGCTGTCGCGGCCGGCGCTCGGGCCGCTGGCCGGCGTCGCACTGTCGCCGGCGCTGCTGCTCGCCGTCTTGTCCGCGCTGTTCTACCTGCGTCTCGACCTGCGGTTCGGGATCGTGATGACCGTGCTGCTCGCGCTCGGCCTGTGGGCCGCGCAGTCGCTGGCGCTGCTGCCGACCGCGCAATGGCTCGCGATCGGCGTCGGCGCGTTCGTCGTCGGCTGGATCGTGCAGTTCGTCGGGCACTGGTTCGAAGGCCGCAAGCCCGCGTTCATCGACGATCTGGTCGGCCTGATCGTCGGGCCGCTGTTCGTCGTTGCCGAAGTCGCGTTCTTCGCGGGGCTGCGCGGCGACGTGCGCCGCGAAGTCGAGCGGCGCGCCGGTCCCGTGCATGGCGGCGCGCATTCGCACGTCTGATGGGCCGGCCGGGCCGCAGGCACCGCGTGCCGGCGACGTGCCGGCGACGTGCCGGCCGCGCAGGCCGGCGTGACACCCGGCCTCGCGCGTTCCCCGGTCGGCGCGGACCGCGCGCAGCGACTAAGATGCGGAGTGCGTCATACGACGCCTTTGCGGAGCACTCGCCATGGCGGATCGCCCGACTCTCGATGCCTACGACACCCATGCCGCGCAATACGCGCAGGACTGGCTCGACCAGGCTGCGCCCGACGACATGTACGCGCTGCTCGAACAGTATTTCACGCCGGGGCCGACCGCCGACGTCGGCTGCGGGGCGGGGCGCGACACCGCGTGGCTCGCGTCGCGCGGCTTCGACGTGCGCGGCTACGATGCGAGCGCCGCGCTGCTCGACGAGGCGCGGCGACGCCATCGCGGGCTGACTTTCGAACTGGCCGCGCTGCCGGCGCTGGCCGGCGTACCGTCCGGCACGTTTCGCAACGTGCTGTGCGAAACGGTCGTCATGCATCTCGAACAGGCGGACGCGGCCGCCGCCGCCGCGCGGCTGGCCGATCTGCTGATGCCGGGCGGCACGTTGTACCTGAGCTGGCGGGTGGCCGGAAACGGCGTGTTGCGCGACGAGCGCGGGCGCCTCTATACGCCGCTGGACTCGGCGCGGATGCATGCGGCGCTCGGCGCCGGCGTGTGGGTGATCGACGAACACGAGGTCGTCAGCGCGTCGTCCGGCAAGCGCGTGCACCGGCTGATCGTGCGCAAGGCGGGCGGCGACGCCTGAACGCGGCGCGCCGGCGCGCTTACTCGCGGCTGAGCGCCGCTTCCCAGTTGATGTCGACGCAGAGCACCTGCATGCCGGTCGCGGCCGGCGCGGCGATCGACGCGGTCACGCACAGGTGTGCCTCGTTGATCGACAGGTAGGGCGGCGTCAGGTGCACGCGGCCCGGCGCGCGCATCGCGTCGATGAAGTACGGGCGGCGTTCCCAGCTCGCGCCTTCGGAATGCAGCAGCGGCCGGAAGCGCTTCGCGCGTTGCGACACGCTGCCGCGCGCGAGCACGTTGTCGCCGATCTGGCGGCCCGACGCGTCGAGCAGGAAGCAGCGCGCGGTCTCGGGCAGCCCGAGCACGGCGGTAGCCGCCTCGGTGAGCGATTCGCCCGCGCCGAGCCTGCGGCTCGCTTCCTCCAGTGCGGCGACGTACGGCGCGAGCCGTTCCGCCTGCGTGCGCTCGCGCTGCGCGACGCGCAGCCGCAGCGCGGCCGACAGCGTATCCATGCAGCCCGCGGCGGCCTGCGGTTGCACCGGATCGACGCTCGGCCCCGCGAAATACTGGCCCTGCACGAAATCGACGTCGCATTCGAGCGCGATCAGCGCGTCGCGTTCGGTCGTGAGCCCGCCCATCAGCACGAGCTGGCCGGATTCGTGCAGCAGCGACACGAGCCCCGGCAGCACGCGTTCGAGATGCGAGTGCTCGCTCGCCTGCGCGAGGATGCCGCGGTCGAGCGTGACGATGTCGGGATGCAGGTGCCACACGCGATCGACGTTGGAGTGCTTCGCGCCGAACCCGACGAGCGCGATCAGGAAGCCGGCCTTGCGCAGCCCGTCGATGATCGCCGCATAGCGCGGCGTCTCGCCGCCGGCCTGCTCGGGCACCTCGAGCACCACGCGGTGCGGCGGCAGCCCGAGCGCCTTCAGGTTCGCGAGCAGCGCGTCGCCGTAGATGGTGTCCATCAGCGCGGCCGGATGCAGGCTCAGGAAGAGCCATTCGTCGTGGCTGTCGAACGCGTGGAAGTTACCGAGATGCAACGATTCGGCGAGCCGGCCGAGCTCGAGCAGGTCGCCGCGCCGCGCCGCCTGCGTGAACACCTCGTGCGACGCCACCTGCCGGCTTTCCTCGTCGTGCGCGCGCAGCGACGCGTGATAGCCGATCGCGCGCCGGTGCGACACCGAGAAAACCGGCTGGAACACGCTGAACACGGTGTAGCCGCCGTACAGCACGGTGCGTCGGTTCCCGTCGTCGCCTGCGACCGGGCGGGGCGGCTGAAAGCCGGGGGGATCGATTTCGATCATGCTCATGATGTCGGCCGAAGGAAGACTGCCAGTTTACCTACAGAATAGGCGAGCAAGAAGCATGCACGGCAGGGCGCCACGTGCGGCCGCCGGTCGCGGCCGATACGCGCACGCGTGCCGGGCCGCGTTGCACCGCGATGGTGCGCGCGGGCCCGATTCCGCGCGCGCCGCCGGTCACGCGCGCTCGGACGGGTCGGTCTTGCGCGCGGTGCTGCGGATCTCGGGCGCGAGCTGCGCGAAGATCCACGCGGACGCGGCGGTGATGATGCCGACGCAGACGAACGTCGCATGGAACGCCGGCAGCGTGTTGCTCGGCGTCACGGTGCGCAGCATGCCGGTGAACGTCGCGAGCAGCGCGCCGGCGACGGTGACGCCGAGGCTCATCGACAGCATCTGCACGAGCGAGAACAGGCTGTTGCCGCTGCTCGCGCCGCCGGTGCCGAGGTCCTTCAGCGTCAGCGTGTTCATCGCTGTGAACTGCATCGAGTTGAAGCCGCCGAACAGCGCGAGATGCACGACCTTCACCCACACCGGCACCGTGTCGCGCATCAGCGCGAAGCTCGCCATCATCACGCCGACCATGATCGTGTTCGCGAGCAGCACCTTGCGGTAGCCGTGCTGCGTGATCAGGCGCGTGATGATCCGCTTCGAGAACATGCCGGCCGCCGCGACCGGCAGCATCATCAGCCCGGCCTCGAACGCCGAGTAGCCGAGGCTCACTTGCAGCAGCAGCGGGATCAGGTACGGCATCGCGCCGCTGCCGATTCGCGCGAACAGGTTGCCGAGCAGCCCGACGCTGAACGTGTGGATCTTGAACAACTCGAGCGAGAAGATCGGCTGCGGCGCGCGCACCGCGTACAGCCCGTATGCGACGAAGCACGCGAGGCTCAGGATCAGCAGCACCAGCACGGCCGCGTGCTGCATGCCGAGATCGGCGAGCCCGTCGAGCGACAGCGAGATCGCGACCATGCCGATCGTCAGCAGCAGATAGCCCTTCAGGTCGAAACGGCCGGCGGCCGGGTTGCGCGAATCGGGCATCGAATAGAAGGTCGCGATGCAGCCCGCGACGCCGACCGGCACGTTGATCAGGAAGATCCAGTGCCACGACGCGATCTTCACGAGCCAGCCGCCGAGCGTCGGCCCGATCAGCGGGCCGATCAGGCCCGGAATCGCGACGAACGACAGCGCGGGCAGGTAGCGCTCGGCCGGGAACGTGCGCAGCACCGCGAGCCGCCCGACCGGCAGCAGCATCGCGCCGCCGACGCCCTGCACGACGCGGAACGCGACGAGCTGCGTCAGCGTATGCGCGTTCGCGCACAGCAGCGAGCCGAGCGAGAACACCAGGATCGCGCTGAAGAACACGCGCCGCGTGCCGAACGTATCGGCGAGCCAGCCCGACACGGGGATCATCACCGCCATCGTCAGCGAGTACGCGATCACGACCGATTGCATCCGCAGCGGCGATTCGCCGAGGCTCGCGGCCATCGACGGCAGCGCCGTGTTGACGATCGTCGCGTCGAGCGTCTGCATGAAGAAGCCCGTCGCAACGAGCCAGAGCATCACGGTGAGGTTCTTTTCGCCGGGAGCGGCGGCGGGCGGGCGTTGGAACATGAGGGCGGGGGCGGTGGCGCGGGACAGCCGACATTGTAGGGAAAGCCGCCGCACCGTGCAGGTTCGGGGCGGTATGTCGCGCGGTTCCGGCCGGACCCGGGCCGGCGCGGCCCGCGACCGGATGTCTGTCCCCGTCGGGCGGCCAGTACAGTTCAGCCAGAACCGTCCGCGGCCGTATCTGTCCGTGTGCCGCCGCTCTCCGAAATACTGGTGTCATCGAACCGATGCGACGAGGAGGCTGCGATGCGCGAACTGCGACTTTACGTAATGGACGGCGACGAGCCGGCCGGACGGTGGCGGATCGTCGATCGCACACTGCTCGAAGTGGCCGAAGGCGACGTGTGGGTGACCGTCGAGGGTCGGCCCGACGATCACTGGCTGGGCGCGGGCGCATCGCTGACGTTGCTGCCCGGCACGCGCGCGTGGGTCAGTGCCGGGCCGCGCGGCGCGACGTTCGCGTTCGGCCCGCTGGCGGTGTCGGCCGCGCGCACCGCGCCCGCGTGGTGGCGCGCGTTCGCCGCGTGGCGCGACGGGCGGCGTCACACGGCCGCGTCGCTGCCGACGTAGCGTGCCCGCGGCCGGATCAGCTTCCCGTCCGCGTACTGTTCGAGCGCGTGCGCGATCCAGCCGGCCGTGCGGCCGGCCGCGAACAGCGTGAACGCCGCGCCGTCGGGCAGCGCGAGCGTGCGCTCCAGCAGCGCGATCGCGAAATCGATCGTCGGCCGCAGGCCCGTGGCCGCTTCGACGCGTGCGGCGAGCGCGCGCGCCGCGCGCAGCGCCGGCCGGTCGGGCACCGTCGCGTGCAGCGCATCGAGCAGCGCCCGTGCGCGCGGGTCGCCGTCGGGGTACAGCGGGTGCGCGAAGCCGGACAGGGCCGTGCGGCCGCCGTCCGCGCGTTCGTCGTGCGCCAGCCGCAGCGCGAGGTAGCGATCGAGATCGGCGGCGCGGGCCGCTTCGTCGAGCAGCGTGCCCGCGCGGAACGTCTCGCCGCCGTGGCGCGGCCCCGACAGCGCCGCGAGCCCGCCCGAGATCGCACCGAACAGATGGGTGCCCGTCGATGCGATGCAGCGTACCGCGAAGGTCGACGGATTCAGTTCGTGATCGGCGCACAACACGAGCGCGCGCCGCAGCAGGTCGGCTTCGTCGCGCCGTCGCACGCGCCACGCGGCCGCGAGCTGGCGGTGCACGGGCGCGTCGCCCGGCGCGCTGCCGGCGAGCGCGGCCGTCGCGACGCGCAACAGCAGCGCCGCGGAATCGAGCTGCGCATCGCGCCCTTGCGCCCACAGGCGCGGCAGCGATGCGGCGGCGGCCGGCAGCAGCACCAGCGTGCGTTCGAGCGGCGCGAGATGCGCCCAGCGACGCGCCCAGTCGTCCCACTGGGCCCTGTCGAAACCGCTTGAAGCGAGCGACGCGGCGGCCAGCCGCGCGGGCGGACAATCCCACAGCCGCGCGGCCGTTTCCTCGAGCGTCGCGGCGTCGGCCAGCGCGATTGCATCGACGCCGCGGTAGCGCAGGCGGCCGTCGGCGATCTGCGTGATCCGCGATTCAAGGACCGGCACGCCCCAGTCGAGCGAACGTTCGGCGACGCCGCCCGCGCGCTTCGCATCGGCGCGGCGACGCGCGAGCAGGCGCACCTCGTTGGCGTCGTAGCGGCGGCGCTTGGTCGCGCCGTCGGGCAGCGAGCGCAGCAGGCCGCGGCTCACGTACGCGTAGAGCGTGCTCACGCTGACGCCGAGCATGCCGGCGGCTTCCTGTGCACTGACGGATGTCATGCCGGTGGCTCCTGTCGCCGCGCATGAAGCGCGGGCGCGCTACAACTATTCGTTATGTATTGATTCGCGCAATCAAGATTGATCGTGCCTGTCGCGAATTCTAGACTCGATTCCGTCTCCTCAACGGCGTCTCCTCCACCATGACACCCGAATCCGCATTGGCGCATCTTTGGCACCTCGCACATGGCGAGCGCGACGCGCTGGCCCGCACGACCCTGACGGGGCAGGATCCGACGCTGCCGTCGACGTTTCACGTCGGCACGCTCGCCGTCGCGACGATCGCGGCCGCCGGCCTCGCGGCTGCCGAATGCCATCGGCTGCGAACGGGCGCGGCGCAATCGGTCGACGTGTCGGTGCGCGACGCGCTCGTGGCGTTCCGCAGCGAACGCTACCTGCGCGTGGACGACGGGCCGCCGCCGGAGTTGCGTCACCCGGTGACCGGCTTCTTCGAGACGGGTGACGGGCGCTGGATTCAACTGCACGCGAACTTCCCGCATCATTTGTACGGCATCCTCGACGTGCTCGGCTGCGGCCCGCGGCCCGCCGACGTCGCTGCCGCGATTCATACGTGGGACGGCGCGGCGCTCGATACCGCGCTGGCCGACGCCGGCTTGTGCGCGGCATTGATCAGAACCCCTGACGAATGGGCAGCGCACGAGCAGGCGCGCGCGATCGCGTCGCTGCCGCTGTTCGAAATCGAGCGGATCGGCGACGCGCCGGCCGAGCCGATCGGCCGCGGCGAAGCCGGCCAGCCGCTGGCCGGCGTGCGCGTGCTCGATCTGACGCGCATCATCGCGGGGCCGGTCGCGGGCCGCACGCTGGCGTCGCACGGCGCGCAGACGCTGCTCGTCAACGGTCCGCACCTGCCGAACATCGCGCCGCTCGTGATCGACAACGGGCGCGGCAAGCGCTCGACCTGGATCGATCTGCGCGACGCGGCAGGCGTCGCTACGCTGCACGCACTGGTGCGCGAGGCGGACGTGTTTCTGCAGTCGTACCGGCCCGGCGCGCTCGCGGCGCGCGGTTTCGCGCCGCAGGCATTGGCCGAACGGCGGCCCGGCATCGTCTACGTGTCGGTGTCGGCGTACGGGCACGCCGGGCCGTGGGCGAAGCGGCGCGGGTTCGACAGCCTCGTGCAGTCGGCAAGCGGAATCGCATGGCAGGAGCAGCAGGCCGCGCAGGCGAGCGGGCCGCGCCATCTGCCGTGCCAGGCGCTCGATCATGCGACGGGGTATCTCGCGGCGTTCGGCGCGATGATCGCGCTCGCGCGGCGCGCGCGCGAAGGGGGAAGCTGGCACGTGCGGATGTCGCTCGCGCAGACGGGGCGCTGGCTGCAGTCGTTCGGCGCCGTGCCTGACGGGCTGCACGCGTCCGATCTCGCGTTGGCCGACGTGCGCGACCGGATCGACCGCATCGCGTCGCCGTTCGGCGTGCTCGACACCGTGCGGCCGGCCGAGCGACTGTCGGCGACACCGCCGTCGTTCGCGCGGCCGCCCGTGCCGCTCGGCACCGACGACCCGCGCTGGCTGTAAGCGCCGGCGACGCGCGTCGCGTTACTTGCGCAGTTCGACGACGAAATCGTAGTAGTCGTTGCGGCAGTAGGTATCGGTCAGTTCGATCGCGCGCTGGTCGGACGTATAGCCGATCCGCGTGATCAGCAACAGCGCGTCGTGCGGGGCGATGCCCATCTGCTCGGCGATCTCGTCGGTCGCGTTGACCGCGCGGAAATGCTGCAGCGCGCGCACGATCGGCGTGCCGCGCGCTTCGAGATAGCTGTACAGCGAGCCGACGATCGCCTGCGGATCGGGAATCAGCGTCGCGGGGAACGTCGAGTTCTCGACGGCCATCACGATGCCGTCGGCGAGGCGCAGGCGTTTCAGGCGTGTAACCGATGCGGCCGGCGACAGTCCGAGCTGGATCACTTCGTCGCGGTTCGCGGGCTGAATTTCACGTGCGAGCCATTGCGAGCTCGGCTTGAAGCCGCGGCGCTCGAGCATTTCGCTGAAGCTCGACAGCCGCGACAGCGGATCCTCGTAGCGCGGCTGGATGAAGTTGCCGGCGCCCTGCGTGCGGCGGATCAAGCCTTGCTCGACGAGCAGCGCGATCGCCTTGCGCGCGGTGATGCGCGACACGCCGAGCGCTTCGGACAACACACGCTCGGAAGGCAGCGCCTCGCCGGCCGTCCAGCGGTTGTCGTGGATCGCGTCGCCGAGCTTGCGGGCGAGCTGCAGGTAGAGCGGCGTATCGTTGTCGGGGTCGGGGCGCAGGTCCTGCCAGCGGTCGTCCGTGGGTGCCTTCATACAATGGGTATCGATCAGGTTGCGGCCATTCTAAGTCATCATGCCGCGCCGTTATAGCCGGTTTTTGCCGCGTAATAGGCCGGGGGCGCACCGATTGACTACACTGATGCGTCGTATCCGATGCTTCGGCCGCGGTGTGCGGCCACGAATCCGCAACGAGGAAACGCATGACAGACACGATCGCCACGGTCGTTTTGCCGAACGGCGAGACGATTCCGAAGCTGGGCATGGGCACCTGGGAAATGGGCGAGCGGCCGGCGCGGCGCGCGGACGAGATCGCCGCGCTGCGCGAGGGCGTCGAACTCGGGATGACGCTGGTCGATACCGCCGAGATGTACGGCGACGGCGCGACCGAGGAACTGGTCGGCGACGCGCTTGCGGGCCTGCGCGACGACGTGTTCCTCGTCAGCAAGGTTTATCCGCACCATGCGAGCCGGCACGGCATCGTCGCCGCGTGCGACGCGAGCCTCAAGCGCCTGCGTACCGATCGCGTCGACCTGTATCTGCTGCATTGGCGCGGTTCGGTGCCGCTCGCGGAAACGGTCGAGGGCTTCGACGCGTTGCAGCGTGCGGGCAAGATCCGTCACTGGGGCGTGAGCAACTTCGATACGGCCGACATGGCCGAGCTCGTCGACGAAGCGGGCGGCGGTGCGTGCGCGACCAACCAGATTCTCTACAACATCGCGCGACGCGGCCCGGAGTTCGACCTGCTGCCGTGGCTGGCCGATCATCGGATCCCGGCGATGGCGTACAGCCCGGTCGATCACGGGCGGCTGCCGAAACGCTCGCCGCTCGACGAGATCGCGCGGCTGCGCAGCGTGTCGGTGATGCGGGTCGCACTGGCATGGGTGCTCGCGCAGCCGGGTGTATTCGCAATTCCGAAGGCGTCGCGAATCGAGCACGTGCGCGACAACCGCGCCGCGCTCGATGTCGTGTTCAGCGATGACGAGCGCGCGCAGCTTGACGCGTATTTCCGTCCGCCGCGCAGCAAGCGCGCGCTCGAGATGCTCTGACCGACTTCGGCAGGGCAACGCTTCGGGTCAGTGGTTGCCGTGACCGCCGCCGTTGCCATGACCGCCGCCGTTGCCGGCGCCACGGCCGTTGCCGACGCCGTTGGCCCCGCCGTTGCCGGCGCCGCCACTGCCATTGCCGTTACCGTTGCCGCCGCCGTTGCCGTGGCCGCCGGTGCCGTTTGCGCCGCCGCTCCCGCCGTTACCGTTTCCGCCGCCATTGCCACCGGCGCCGTTGCCGTTACCGCCGCCATTGCCCGCGCCACCACCGCCATTGCCCGCGCCACCACCGCCATTGCCGTGGCCACCGCCGCCGTTACCATGGCCGCCGCCGCCGCCGCCGCCGCCGCCGCCACCGCCACCGCCACCGCCACCGCCACCGCCGCCGCCGCCGCCACCGCCGCCACCATGGCCGCCGCCGTTGCCGTGACCGCCGCCGCCACCATGGCCGCCGCCGTCGCCGTGGCCGCCGCCATGACCGTGACCGCCGCCGTCACCATCGCCACCACCGCCGTGGCCACCGCCACCGGAAGTGCCGCCACCCGAAGTACCGCCACCCGAAGTACCGCCACCGGAAGTGCCGCCACCGGAAGTGCCGCCACCCGAAGTACCGCCACCCGAAGTACCGCCACCCGAGGTGCCGCCACCCGAGGTGCCGCCACCCGAGGTGCCGCCACCGGAAGTACCGCCACCCGAAGTACCGCCACCGGAAGTACCGCCACCGGAAGTGCCGCCACCCGAAGTGCCGCCACCCGAGGTACCGCCACCCGAAGTACCGCCACCTGAACCACCGTTGCCGGACGCATTGCCCCCGCGGCCCGTGCCGTTCGTACTGCCGGAGGTTCCGCCCGTCGTTCCGCCGACACCGGCGGGTCCGACGGCGCCGTTCCCGTTGTTGCCGCCGCTACCGTTCCCGTTCCCGGTGCCGCCGCCGTTCCCGCTGCCGCCCGCACCCGCGCCGCCATTGCCGATGCCCCGGCCGGCATAAACGTGTACCGCGCACGCAGCCGGATTGGCGGCGCACGGCGATGCGTTCTCGACCAGCGTCATGATGGCGTCCGCGCTGGCGTTCGCGTCGGGCGCGGCGTCAGGCGTCGTGTTCTGTGCGACGGCATACGAGCAGCAGCACGCGAACGCGGCCACGGCCAGCAAGGTTGCACGCGGGCGCCGTCCCGCCGCGCGGAACGGTTGTTTCGTTTTATGCATCATGGCCTCCCCATGCGCGCGATGCCTCGTAGCCGCGCGACGATTTACGTGTGGTGCAGGGGGGCGTAAAAGATTCGTAGTCCTATCGTCGGCCGATCGCCTTCGGGCCGACGCTGGATGTCAGCCGCGAACGCGGATCGGCACGCGGGCCCGCCGTGCGAATCTCACTCTGCGAGATTCGTGCCATCGGCCGCGGGGGCCCGTCGCAAAAGGCGGGCGCAGTCGCGTGACCGCGCGTGCAACGTCGTAGGGGAGCGTTTTGTTTCCGGAATGAAACGTCGGAGGAGTCGTTCAGCGCGCCGGCGCGTCGGCCGCGCGTTGCCAGCGGTGGAACAGGATCGACGCGATCCAGCAGACGAGGAACAGCGCGACGATGCCGTAGCCGATCGAGCCGAAGCGTTCGCCGAGCGCATCGAGCGTGTCGCGCACGGGGCCCGTCAGCGACAGTTTGTCGGCCAGCAGGCCGGCCGCCTCGATCCCGCCGATCGCCAGCGCGACGGCCGCCGACACGAACGTGATGCTCGCGTTGTAGAGCAGCTTGCGCTGCGGATCGTCCATCGCCCAGCCGTACGCCTGAATCATCAGCACGTTGTCGGTCGAGTCGATCAGCGTCATGCCCGCGGTGAAAAGCGCGGGAAACAGCATGACCGTATAGACCGGCAGCCCCTGGCTCGCCTGTGCGGCGGCGATCGCGAGCAGGCCGATTTCGGTTGCAGTATCGAAACCGAGCCCGAACAGCACGCCGACCGGGTACATGTGCCAGCTCCTCGACACGAACCGGAACAGCGGCCGCAGCAACCGCGATACGAGTCCGGCGGGACGATGCTCGTGCGCGCCCTCGTGCGTGTGCCCGGACGCGCCGCGATAGCGTCGCCACACGTCGCGCAGGATCGTCAGGTTCACGCACGCGAGCACCAGCAGGAAGGTAGCCGATACCGCCGTGCCGATCGTGCCGCCGATCTCGCGGAATGCATCGAACCGGTCGCGCAGCGCGAACGCGGTCAGCGCGATGCCGAGCGTCGCCGCGATCACGATCGTCGAATGACCGAGCGAAAAGAACAGGCCGACGCTCACGGGGCGCTGGCCGTCCTGCATCAGCTTGCGCGTCGCGACGTCGATCGCGGCGATGTGATCCGCGTCAACCGCATGACGCAGCCCGAGCCCGTATGCGATGGCCGCGGTGCCGAGCAGCAGCGGATGGTCGCGCAGCACCGCGAGCGCCCACAGCCAGACGGCGACGTTCGCGGCGATCAGGCCGGCATAGAGGGTCAGCAGGCGGCGCAGGGCAGGGGTGGGCGGCATCGGGCAGGTTCCATCTGACGAATCGCCATCCATTGTGGCACGCGAAAAAAAGCGTGGCGCGCCGATCAACCCGCCGCGAACGCGATGCGCGCGGACGAAAAAAAGCCCGTCCGGAACGAACCGGACGGGCCTTGCGCGCATGCGCCGGAGCGCGAGCGAGCGGCGCTTACTTCACTTTCGCGTTGATCACGGCTTCCGACACGTTCGCCGGCGTTTCCGCGTAATGCTTGAACTCCATCGTGTACGTCGCGCGCCCCTGCGTGGCCGAACGCAGCGACGTCGAATAGCCGAACATCTCCGCGAGCGGCACCTCGGCACGCACCAGCTTGCCGCCGCCGCCCGCGATGTCCTCCATCCCCTGCACGATGCCGCGCCGGCTCGACAGGTCGCCCATCACGTTGCCCATGAAGTCCTCGGGCGTCTCGACCTCGACGGCCATCATCGGCTCGAGCAGCACCGGCTTCGCCTTGCGCATCGCTTCCTTGAACGCCATCGAGCCGGCCATCCGGAACGCGTTTTCGTTCGAGTCGACGTCGTGGTACGAACCGAACGTCAGATGCACCTTCACGTCGACGACCGGGTAGCCCGCGAGCACGCCGCTCTTCAGCGTCTCGGTGATGCCCTTGTCGACGGCCGGGATGAACTCGCGCGGAATCACGCCGCCCTTGATCTCGTCGAGGAACTCGTAGCCCTTGCCGGGGTTCGGCTCCAGCGTGATCACGGCATGGCCGTACTGGCCGCGCCCGCCCGACTGCTTGACGAACTTGCCTTCGACGTCCGCGGCCGTCGTACGCACCGTTTCGCGATACGCGACCTGCGGCTTGCCGACCGTCGCCTCGACGCCGAACTCGCGCTTCATCCGGTCGACCAGGATTTCGAGGTGGAGCTCGCCCATCCCCGAGATGATCGTCTGGCCCGACTCTTCGTCGGTCTGCACGCGGAACGACGGATCCTCCTGCGCGAGACGGTTCAGCGCGAGGCCCATCTTTTCCTGGTCGGCCTTCGTCTTCGGCTCGACCGCCTGCGAGATCACCGGCTCCGGGAATTCCATCTTCTCGAGGATGATCGGCTTCGCCGGATCGCACAGCGTGTCGCCCGTCGTCGCTTCCTTCAGGCCGACCGCCGCCGCGATGTCGCCCGCGCGCACTTCCTTGATTTCCTTGCGCTCGTTCGCGTGCATCTGCAGGATCCGGCCGAGCCGCTCCTTCTTGTCCTTCGTCGCGTTGAGCACCGTGTCGCCCGACTCGACGACGCCCGAATACACGCGGAAGAAGATCAGCTGGCCGACGAACGGGTCGGTCATGATCTTGAACGCGAGCGACGAGAACGGCTCGTCGTCGCTCGGATGACGTTCCGCCGGCTTTTCCGGATCGGCGAAGTCGTGACCGAGAATCGCCGGCACGTCGACCGGCGACGGCAGGTAGTCGATCACCGCGTCGAGCATCGCCTGCACGCCCTTGTTCTTGAACGCGCTGCCGCACAGCATCGGCACGATCTCGTTCGCGATCGTGCGCTGGCGCAGCGCGGCCTTGATCTCGTCCTCGGTCAGCGATTCATGGTCGTGCAGATACTTCTCGAGCAGTTCCTCGCTCGCTTCGGCGGCGGCCTCGACCATCTTCTCGCGCCATTCGTGCGCGAGCTCGACGAGGTTCGCGGGGATGTCCTCGTACGTGAACTTCACGCCCTGGCTCTCGTCGTCCCACACGATCGCCTTCATCTTCACCAGATCGACGACGCCCTGGAAGTGATCTTCCGCGCCGATCGGAATCTGGATCGGCACGGCGACGCCTTTCAGGCGCTCGCCGATCTGCTTCTGCACGCGGAAGAAGTCGGCGCCGATCCGGTCCATCTTGTTGACGAACGCGATGCGCGGCACCTTGTACTTGTTCGCCTGGCGCCACACAGTCTCGGATTGCGGCTGTACGCCGCCGACCGAGTCGTAGACCATGCACGCGCCGTCGAGCACGCGCATCGAGCGCTCGACTTCGATCGTGAAGTCGACGTGCCCGGGCGTGTCGATGATGTTGATCCGGTGTTCCGGATAGTTGCCGGCCATGCCCTTCCAGAAGGCCGTGGTCGCGGCCGACGTGATCGTGATGCCGCGTTCCTGCTCCTGCTCCATCCAGTCCATCGTGGCCGCGCCGTCGTGCACTTCACCGATCTTGTGGCTCACGCCGGTGTAAAACAGGATGCGCTCGGTCGTCGTGGTCTTGCCGGCATCGATGTGAGCGCTGATCCCGATATTTCTATAGCGCTCGATGGGGGTTTTGCGGGGCACGTGAACCTCCTGGTGGTTCGGATCGTAAGCGGGCCGGCTAATGGGTGCCGGCCCGGGCTGGAACTAGCGAGATTTAAAGGATAGCGCTTGTCCGTGGCTTTTGCAGATGCGGGCAGCGTGTGCCGAATCAAGGTGGGTGTCGCCGGCGGGCGAAAAAAAAGCCGGCGCCCGATAAGAAACAACGGGCGGCCGGCTTTTCGGTCGGTTCGCGGTGCGCGGTGCAAGGCCGCCGCGCGGGCCGCTGCGGTTACTGGGCGCGCGGCAGGCCGTCGAGCTTCATGCCGGGCTTGATGCCTTTCGCGGCGAACCAGCCCTTGCTCATCTCGAGCGCATAGACGCCGTTGTTGCGCGGGCAGTGGTTGTCGGTCGTCTCCGCGCGCATCTCGTCGATGTCGGTGATCGTGCCGTCCGCGCGGATGAACGCGATCGACAGCGGAATCAGCGTGTTCTTCATCCAGAAGCAGTGCACGGCGTTCTCGCTGAAGACGAACAGCATGCCTTCGTTCGGCGCGAGCTGCGAACGGTACATCAGCCCCTGTTCGCGGTCGGCGTCGTTCGCGGCGACGGCCGCGTCGATCACGTACATGCCGGCGCGCAGCTTCACGCGCGGGAACTCGCTCGGCTGCTTGGCGCCGGGCGGCACTTGCGCGCCGGCGGCCTGCATGCCGAGCGCGAGGACGGCGAGGGCGGCGGGAAACACGGCGGCGCGCGCAAGGCGGCCGAGCGACGAGCGCAGGGAGAATGGCACAGCATGGCTCCTGTCTGGAAAACGAGACCCGCATGGTACGCGATGCGCGCCGGCGGGCACAAAAAAGAAAAAGGCAGATCGCCTTGCGGTGATCTGCCTTTCAACGCCGTAAGAACGGCAGGACTGCGTGTTCTTGACTGCGTTATTACAGCTTGCTTACTTAGTTCGAAGCAGCTGCCGGTGCTGCTGCGTCGCTTGCTGCAGCCTTCTTCGATGCCTTGTGGTGCTTCTTGGCAGCGTGGTGCTTCTTGGCAGCGTGCTTAGCCGGTGCCGAAGCAGCTTCTGCTGCTGCCGGAGCAGCTTCCGGAGCCGAAGCTTGTGCGAAAGCAGCCGTTGCGAAGAGGCCAGCGACCAGAGCGGCGATCAGTTTGTTCATGTTGTGTTCCTCAGCTTTAGTTAATTAACCAAATGACCCGGCAATAGGAGTCATGTCGTCTAACGGTGCCATCCACCTTTCGGTTGACAGACGCTTCGAGAAATTTCTCTTTGCGCTGCGGGCGCCGAATCGTATTCGAATAAAACGTCGCTTTCGTGACGCAAACACGGGTTCGGCTGCCAATGCCGGATAGCTAAGGTTGGCATCTGCGTGGTTTAACGCGCGATCTCCGCGGGCGGTTGACGAAAAAGATGACGAAAAATTCGCGCGTCCCGGATTCGTCATCCTGCCGACGCGAAACCGTCCCACGGCGCGCGCGGCGGCAGTGCAATTGTTTCGCCCGGTGCAATGCCGAGCGCGAATATATCGAGTGCGCCGATGCCGACGCGCACCAGACGCAACGTCGGGAAGCCGACGGCCGCCGTCATCCGGCGTACCTGCCGGTTCTTGCCCTCGGTGATCGCCAGCTCGATCCACGTGGTCGGGATCGCGGCGCGGTAGCGGATCGGCGGATTGCGCGGCCACAGCGTGTCGGGCGGCTCGATGAATTCGGCGCGGCACGGGCGCGTCACGTAGTCGCCGAGGTCGACGCCGCGTGCGAGCGCTTTCAGGTCGGCCGGCCCCGGCGCGCCGTCGACCTGCGCCCAGTAGCGCTTCACCAGCTTGTGGCGCGGCTCCGCGATGCGGGCCTGCAGCGCGCCGTCGTCGGTGAGCAGCAGCAGCCCCTCGCTGTCCGCGTCGAGCCGGCCGGCCGCGTACACGCCGGCCGTTTTTACCCAGTCGCCGAGCGACGGCCGCGTCTCGTGCGCGGAAAACTGGCAAATCGTGCCGAACGGCTTGTTGAGGGCGATCAGGTTCATGGCAGGGCGCCCGTCCGGCGCCCCGCGGGGAGCGGGGGCGGGCGGTGTATGGCAAATGGCGGAATCTTAATGCATAATACGGAACGGCAAGTCCTCTGTCTTATATAAGACATAAGTGAGGTCTTGAGGCGCAGTGCCGCGGTTCGCGCCGAAGTGCCCGGTTGGGGCGCTAGAATAGCGGCTCGCTGTTGTCGTCACGGGGTGGCCATGCCGCGCCCCGCCGCGCGCGCAGCTTCGACCAGCATCACCTGCTCAGCCACGTCACTGGAGTCGATCATGCCGTATCAGCACATCAAGGTTCCGGAGGGCGGTGACAAGATCACCGTCAACAAGGACTTCTCGCTCAACGTTTCCGATCAGCCGATCATTCCCTATATCGAAGGCGACGGTACGGGCTTCGATATCACGCCGGTCATGATCAAGGTCGTCGACGCGGCGGTCGCGCATGCGTACAAGGGCCAGCGCAAGATTCACTGGATGGAGATCTTCGCGGGCGAGAAGGCGACCAAGGTGTACGGTCCGGACGTGTGGCTGCCGGACGAAACGCTGCAGGTGCTGAAGGAATACGTGGTGTCGATCAAGGGGCCGCTCACGACCCCGGTCGGCGGCGGCATCCGTTCGCTGAACGTCGCGCTGCGCCAGGAGCTCGACCTGTACGTGTGCCTGCGCCCGGTCCAGTACTTCAAGGGCGTGCCGTCGCCGGTGCGCGAGCCGCAGAAGATCGACATGGTGATCTTCCGCGAGAACTCGGAAGACATCTACGCGGGCATCGAGTGGGCCGCGGGCTCGGAGCAGGCGAAGAAGGTGATCAAGTTCCTGCAGGACGAGATGGGCGTGAAGAAGATCCGCTTCCCGGAAACTTCCGGGATCGGCGTCAAGCCCGTGTCGACCGAAGGCACCGAGCGCCTCGTGCGCAAGGCGATCCAGTACGCGATCGACAACGATCGCAAGTCGGTCACGCTGGTGCACAAGGGCAACATCATGAAGTTCACGGAAGGCCTGTTCCGTGACGCCGGCTACGCGCTCGCGCAGAAGGAATTCGGCGGCGAGCTGATCGACGGCGGCCCGTGGATGCGCGTGAAGAACCCGAAGACGGGCAACGAGATCGTGATCAAGGATTCGATCGCCGACGCGTTCCTGCAGCAGATCCTGCTGCGCCCGGCCGAGTACGACGTGATCGCCACGCTGAATCTGAACGGAGACTACATCTCCGACGCGCTGGCCGCGCAGGTCGGCGGCATCGGTATCGCGCCGGGCGCGAACCTGTCGGATTCGGTCGCGATGTTCGAGGCGACGCACGGCACGGCACCGAAGTACGCAGGCAAGGATTACGTGAACCCGGGTTCCGAGATCCTGTCGGCGGAAATGATGCTGCGCCACCTCGGCTGGACGGAAGCAGCCGACACGATCATCGCCGCGATGGAGAAGTCGATCCTGCAGAAGCGCGTCACGTACGACTTCGCGCGCCTGATGGAAGGCGCGACGCAGGTGTCGTGCTCCGGCTTCGGCGAAGTGCTGATCGAGAACATGTAAGACCCCTTCCGGGGTGGGCCGGCAGGTTGCCGGCCGCCCCGGCGCTGACTGCCGGCGCCGGAGCGTTTCGTGGATGGCAGGTTTGTTGGCAGGGTGGCCCGGCATGCGGGCCGCGGCGCCGCGAAGCGGCCCGCAAGCCCTGCAAGGTAGAACATGACGGCCCTCGCAACACCGCCGCCCGGCTGAGCCGGCGTGCCCCTTTCGCGATCGACCCGGTCGCTCCCCGCCGGTTACCGCCGGCGCTCCTCAGTCCCATCATCACGTAGCAATGCTTTGACCACCATGTCCACTTCGCCCAAGATCATCTACACCCTCACCGACGAAGCGCCGGCGCTCGCGACCTATTCGCTGCTGCCGATCGTCAAGGCCTTCACGCGTTCGTCCGGCGTCGCCGTCGAAACGCGCGACATCTCGCTCGCCGGCCGCATCATCGCGGCATTCGCAGACGTCCTGCCGTCGGAGCAGAAGGGTTCCGACGATCTGGCCGAACTGGGCCAGCTCACGCTGAAGCCGGAAGCGAACATCATCAAGCTGCCGAACATCAGCGCATCGGTGCCGCAGCTGAAGGCCGCGATCGCCGAACTGCAGGCGCAGGGCTACGCGCTGCCGGCCTATCCGGAAGATCCGTCGACGGACGAAGAGAAGGCCGTCAAGGCGCGCTACGACAAGATCAAGGGCAGCGCGGTGAACCCGGTGCTGCGCGAAGGCAACTCCGACCGCCGCGCGCCGCTGTCGGTCAAGAACTACGCACGCAAGCATCCGCACAAGATGGGCGCGTGGAAGGCCACGTCGAAGGCCCACGTCGCGCACATGACCGAAGGCGACTTCTACGGCAGCGAGAAGTCGGCGCTGATCGCCGAGGCCGGCAGCGTGAAGATCGAACTAACGACGACCGACGGCGCGAAGAAGGTGCTGAAGGAAAAGACGGCCGTGAAGGCCGGTGAAGTGATCGACGCATCGGTGATGAGCCGCACCGCGCTGCGCAGCTTCATCGAAGCGCAGATCGCCGACGCGAAGGCGCAGGACGTGCTGTTCTCGGTGCACCTGAAGGCGACCATGATGAAGGTCTCGGACCCGATCCTGTTCGGTCACTTCGTGTCGGTGTTCTACCGCGACGCGCTCGCGAAGCACGCGGACGTGCTCGCGAAGGTCGGCTTCAACCCGAACAACGGGATCGGCGACCTGTACGCGCGCCTGAAGGACCTGCCGGCCGACACGCGCGAAGCGATCGAAGCCGACGTCAAGGCCGAGTACGCGGTGCGCCCGCGTCTCGCGATGGTCAACTCGGACAAGGGCATCACGAACCTGCACGTGCCGAGCGACGTGATCGTCGACGCATCCATGCCGGCGATGATCCGCGATTCGGGCGGCATGTGGGGCCCGGACGGTCAACTGTACGACGCGAAGGCCGTGATTCCGGACCGCTGCTACGCGGGCGTGTACCAGGCCGTGATCGAGGACTGCAAGCAGCACGGCGCGTTCGATCCGGTCACGATGGGCAGCGTGCCGAACGTCGGCCTGATGGCGCAGGCGGCCGAGGAATACGGTTCGCATGACAAGACGTTCCAGATCCCGGCGAACGGCGTCGTGCGCGTCACCGACGACGCCGGCAACGTGCTGCTTGAGCACGCGGTCGAGGTGGGCGACATCTGGCGCATGTGCCAGACGAAGGATGCGCCGGTGCAGGACTGGGTCAAGCTCGCGGTCAACCGCGCCCGCGCGACCGGCGCTCCGGCCGTGTTCTGGCTCGATCCGGCGCGCGCGCACGATGCGCAGATCATCGCGAAGGTCGAACGCTACCTGAAGGATCACGACACGAACGGCCTCGACATCCGCATCATGACGCCGGAAGACGCGACCCGCTTCTCGCTCGAGCGCATCCGCGCGGGCAAGGACACGATCTCGGTCACCGGCAACGTGCTGCGCGACTACCTGACCGACTTGTTCCCGATCATGGAACTTGGCACCAGCGCGAAGATGCTGTCGATCGTGCCGCTGATGGCCGGCGGCGGGATGTTCGAAACGGGTGCGGGCGGCTCCGCGCCGAAGCACGTGCAGCAGTTCGTCGAGGAAGGTTTCCTGCGCTGGGATTCGCTCGGCGAATTCCTCGCGCTGGCCGCGTCGCTCGAACATCTCGGCAACGCGTACCAGAACCCGAAGGCGCTCGTGCTCGCGAAGACGCTCGACCAGGCGACCGGCAAGTTCCTGGACGAGAACAAGTCGCCGGCGCGCAAGGTCGGCGGCCTCGACAACCGCGGCAGCCATTTCTACCTGTGCCTGTACTGGGCACAGGCGCTGGCCGAGCAGACCGAGGACGCCGCGCTGAAGGCGCAGTTCGAAGGCGTCGCGAAGGCGCTGTCCGACAACGAAGCGCGCATCCTGGAGGAACTGGCGGCCGCGCAAGGCAAGCCGCAGGCGATCGGCGGCTACTACCGTCCGAACGTCGACCTGACGAGCCAGGCAATGCGCCCGAGCGCGACGCTGAACGGCATCGTCGACGCGGTTGCCTGACGCCGGCCGCGCCATCGCGCGAGCCGATGCATGTGCCGATGCGGCGCGGTTACCCGTTCGCCGCCCGACACGCAATGAAAACGCCCCGGTCGCCCGGGGCGTTTTTCGTTGCAGGCGTGCCATTCAGACGTGAACGATTTCCCATTCGGTGATTTCGTCCGGCACTTCGAGCGTGGCCGTGTCCAGTTCGGACACTTGCGCGCAGTCGCCGCGGGAGATGCGGTCGGCCGCGATTTCCGGGCACGAGAACGCGCCGAGCGAGGCGTTGCCGAACGTCGCTTCCCAGCCGCCGTTTGCCGGCAGGATGTAGAACGACCCGAGCGCTGAACCAAAGCGAAATCCCTTCATTTCCGTTCTCCCTTTCTGATGACGAGCGATTCTGTTGTGGCGCCTGCCGGCTCGGCCGGCTGTGGCCCGACGGACGGCTTGCGCCGGATTCCGTATCGAACGTCGTGGCGAAGCGTCAGTGCATGGAACAAAGTCTACGTCCGCGACGCGGTTGTATGGTGCACGTAGAACGGCTTCTCGAGACAAAAAATCGTTAATAAAAACAATGACTTATGTTAATCGTTTTGTATTGCGGAAAGGTTTTCGGCATCGCGAAACGGCGAATTTGTGCCCTGCACCACGAATTTTTATAACGCAGGGACTTGTTCCGCATCGTGAAAAATTGACGGGTTTACGGATCGTCGAGGCATCAGGCGGGAATCCCGGGGGGCGGCGCGAAAGCGCAAAGGGACGGCAGTTGCGCAGCGATGGCTGCCGAAGCGCCGCTCGGCGATGTCAGCGTGGCGCCGCGGCCGGTGCGATCGCGATGTTCGCCGCGGCGTATCGCCGCCCGCCCGGTGACGTCGTTTTTCGATCCGGCCCTGCGGTTATGATGACGCGACCGCCGCGTCTGTCGCGCGCGCTGCATGAATAACGAGGATCGATTGATGAGACGGAGAACCTTCCTGTCGCGCGCCATCGGCGTCGCGACCGCGTCGCTGTTCGCGCGCACCGCGTGGGCGCAGCACGCCGGTCATGCGGGCATGGCCGGCATGGATTCGATGGGCGACATGCCGGGCATGTCGGGTATGTCAGGGATGCCGGCGCACGCGCAGCACCGCGCGCCGGCGCCGGTCGCGCTCGCGGCTCCCGACGCGCTGCCGGCCGGCGCGCCGCTCGCGACGTTGCGCACGCTGGCCAACGAAAGTCGCGAGCCCGGCATGTTCCGGGCGACGCTGGTCGCTCAACCGGTGGCGCGACCGCTGCTGCGCGGCGCGCGGCCGACGACGTTCTGGCAGTTCGGCGCGGGCACGCAAGGGCCTGTCGTCGGCCCGCTGATCGACGTGCGCGAGGGCGATACGGTCGAGATCCGGTTCGTGAACAAGCTGCCGCAACCGTCGACGATCCACTGGCACGGCCTGCCCGTGCCGCCCGACCAGGACGGCAACCCGTCGGATCCTGTCGCGCCCGGCGCGTCGCGTGTGTATCGCTTCACGCTGCCGAAGGGCAGCGCCGGCACTTACTGGTACCACCCGCATCCGCACATGATGACGGCCGAGCAGGTATTCCGCGGGCTGGCCGGCCCCTTCGTCGTGCGCGCCGCGGACGATCCGCTGACCGGCTGGCCCGAGCGGCATCTGTTCGTGTCGGACCTGAAGCTTGCACGCGACGGCACGATTGCGCCGAACGACATGATGGACTGGATGAACGGCCGCGAAGGCCAATTCGTGCTGATCAACGGCGCGCGCCGGCCGCGCATCGATATCACGGGCGACGAGCGCTGGCGTGTGTGGAACGCGTGCAGCGCACGCTACCTGCGCATCGCGTTCGACGACGGCCGCGTGTTCGAGCACGCAGGCACCGACGGCGGTTTGTTCGACGCGCCGCGGCGCGCGACGTCGCTACTGATTGCGCCGGGAGAGCGCGCGGAGTTGCTGGTACGCGCCGGCGACCGTGCGTCGCGCGCGGTGCTGCAGGCGGCCGAGTACGACCGCCGCAAGATGGCGATGTCGCACGACGACGGCCACGGCAGCCTGCCGCCCGATCCGGCGCTGGCGCTGGCTGATGTCGCGTTCGCCCCCGCCGGGGCCCGCGCGCTGCCTGCCACGCTGCGCGCGGTGCCGCCGCTGGGCGAACCGGTGACGCACAAGACGGTTGCGTTCGGCGAGGAAATGGACATGGACGCGATGATGAAGGGTGGCGCGCACGGCCGCCCGGCGGGCATGCGCTTCACGATCAACGGCGACACCTACGCGCCGCATCGCGCGACGCTGACGAGCCGCCGCGGCGACGTCGAACGCTGGGAGATTCGCAATGGGACGGACATGGATCACCCGTTCCATCTGCACGGCACGCAGTTCCAGGTGATCGAGCGGACGTCGGGTGGTTCACGCACCAGCGAACCATTTCGCGCATGGCGCGATACGGTGAACGTGCGCAGCGGCGAAACCGTGTCGATCCTCGTCACGCAAGACATGCCGGGCGAGCGCATGTTTCACTGTCACATTCTCGAGCATGAGGATCTCGGGATGATGGGGACGCTGAGGGTCGTGTAACGAAGCCGCGAATGTGTTTCACGCGAGGCGTAGTTATCCGATCTGCATGCGCGACGACACAATGCGTGTTCAATTATCGGGATTGAACGAAAAGGCCGGCCAATCGATTATCGATTGACCGGCCTCAAAAAAAGAAACCCGGCGCAATGCGCCGGGTTTCTTCGTCAGATATCCGATGCCTTATACGGCCTGGATGTTCGACGCTTGCTTGCCCTTCGGCCCTTGGACGACGTCAAAGCTCACCTTCTGGCCTTCCTTCAGCGTCTTGAAGCCATTCATGGTGATAGCCGAGAAGTGCGCAAACAGATCCTCACCGCCCTCGTCGGGAGTGATGAAACCGAAGCCCTTCGCGTCGTTGAACCATTTAACGATACCAGTTGCCATTTCCTACTTCCCCTGTCACACAGTCGCTGCTACTTACCACGAGCACGCTCGAAAAGCTAAACGACCGGAAAATGCAGCCGTTCCCCCCTCACAAGCTCACCTCGGCCCTTTCGTTTCGCCAACCGGCGAATTGAAAAAAGTGCCAGCTTGATTGTTGGCGCTCTTTATTGGAGTGTCAAGTGGAATTTTTAGACGTTTAGAGGGTCGTTGTAAAGAACCCATTTTCAGGGTTTTTCCGGCTTTGCTTGCCTGCATGCGGCCAAGCGCAAGGGCTTGAAAAGCCGCATAATCGGCTCATATACCAGGCTCGAGTGACACGCGTTCGAGTCGTCCCGGCTTGTGGGATACTGGATGCGGACACGGGCGTTCCGGTGCGATTCCCCCTGACGGTTCGTGTTCCGCGCCATGCGTGAAAGCCGGCACCGCAGCCGGCTTTCGTATGGCGCGAAGGCGATCGCGTGTTCCGGGATACCGGGGAGGGCGCCGGCCGGTCGGTCGGGTAATGGCAGGATTGCGGGCCTGTCCGAGTTGTTTAGAATGGGTGTATGGCGATTATCCCGGACAAGCAGGACAGTACCGTCCTGGAACGCAAGCAGCAGAAGCTCAAGCCGCCTTCGATGTACAAGGTGGTGCTGCTGAACGACGACTTCACGCCGATGGAGTTCGTCGTGATGGTGGTCCAGGAGTATTTCAAGAAGGATCGCGAGACGGCCACGCAGATCATGCTGAAGGTCCATCGCGAAGGGCGAGGGGTATGTGGGGTCTATACGCGGGACATCGCGTCGACCAAGGTTGAGCAAGTCGTTACCCATGCGCGGCAGGCAGGGCATCCGCTGCAGTGCGTGATGGAGGAAGCATGATTGCCCAGGAATTGGAAGTCAGCCTGCACATGGCGTTCATGGAAGCACGCCAGGCGCGCCATGAGTTCATTACGGTCGAGCATCTGCTGCTGGCCCTGCTGGATAATCCGACGGCGGCCGAGGTGTTGCGCGCGTGCGCGGCAAACATCGAGGACCTGCGTCAGAACCTGCGCAATTTCATCCACGACAACACACCTACCGTCCCGGGTACCGACGATGTCGATACCCAGCCGACGCTGGGTTTCCAGCGCGTGATCCAGCGCGCGATCATGCACGTGCAGTCGACGTCGAACGGCAAGAAGGAAGTGACCGGAGCGAACGTGCTGGTCGCGATCTTCGGCGAGAAGGATTCGCACGCCGTGTACTACCTGCAGCAGCAGGGCGTCACGCGCCTCGACGTGGTGAACTTCATTTCGCACGGCATCGCGAAGACGAACAGCGGCGAAGCCGCGAAGTCGACCGACGCGAACGCGGAAAGCGAAGACGCGAATGCGCAGAAGGAAACGCCGCTCGCGCAGTTCACGCAGAACCTGAACCAGATGGCGAAGGACGGCCGCATCGATCCGCTGATCGGTCGCGAGCCCGAGGTCGAGCGCGTCGTGCAGGTGCTGTGCCGCCGCCGCAAGAACAATCCGCTGCTCGTCGGCGAAGCCGGCGTCGGCAAGACCGCGATCGCCGAAGGGCTCGCGTATCGGATCACGCGCGGCGAAGTGCCGGACATCCTCGCGAACGCGCAGGTGTATTCGCTCGACATGGGCGCGCTGCTGGCGGGCACCAAGTATCGCGGCGATTTCGAGCAGCGTCTGAAGACGGTGCTGAAGGAGCTCAAGGAGCGTCCGCACGCGATCCTGTTCATCGACGAAATCCATACGCTGATCGGTGCGGGCGCCGCGTCGGGCGGCACGCTCGATGCGTCGAACCTGCTGAAGCCGGCGCTGTCGTCGGGCACGCTCAAGTGCATCGGAGCGACGACGTTCACCGAATATCGTGGCATCTTCGAGAAGGACGCGGCGCTGTCGCGGCGCTTCCAGAAGGTCGACGTGACGGAGCCGAGCGTCGAGCAGACGGTCGCGATCCTGCGCGGGCTGAAGTCGCGTTTCGAGGAGCACCACGGCGTCAAGTATTCGTCGGGCGCGCTGTCGGCCGCGGCCGAACTTTCGGCGCGCTTCATCACCGATCGTCACCTGCCGGACAAGGCGATCGACGTGATCGACGAGGCGGGCGCCGCGCAGCGCATCCTGCCGAAGTCGAAGCAGAAGAAGACGATCGGCAAGGGCGAGATCGAGGAAATCATCTCGAAGATCGCGCGCGTGCCGGCGCAAAGCGTGTCGCAGGACGATCGCAGCAAGCTGCAGACGCTCGACCGCGACCTGAAGAGCGTCGTGTTCGGCCAGGATCCGGCGATCGACGCGCTCGCGGCGTCGATCAAGATGGCGCGCGCGGGCCTCGGCAAGATGGACAAGCCGATCGGCGCGTTCCTGTTCTCGGGCCCGACCGGCGTCGGCAAGACCGAAGTGGCGCGCCAGCTCGCGTTCACGCTCGGCATCGAGCTGATCCGCTTCGACATGTCGGAATACATGGAGCGTCACGCGGTGAGCCGGCTGATCGGCGCGCCGCCGGGCTACGTCGGGTTCGACCAGGGCGGCCTGCTGACCGAAGCCGTCACGAAGAAGCCGCATTGCGTGCTGCTGCTCGACGAAATCGAGAAGGCGCATCCGGACATCTTCAACGTGCTGCTGCAGGTGATGGACCACGGCACGCTGACGGACAACAACGGCCGCAAGGCGGATTTCCGCAACGTCATCATCATCATGACGACGAACGCGGGCGCCGAGTCGATGCAGAAGGCGACGATCGGCTTCACGACGCGCCGCGAAACCGGCGACGAGATGACCGACATCAAGCGCCTGTTCACGCCGGAGTTCCGCAACCGGCTGGATGCGATCATCAGCTTCCGCTCGCTCGATGAGGAAATCATCATGCGCGTGGTCGACAAGTTCCTGATCCAGCTCGAGGAACAGCTGCACGAGAAGAAGGTCGACGCGCTCTTCACCGACGCGTTGCGCAAGCATCTCGCGAAGCACGGCTTCGACCCGCTGATGGGCGCGCGGCCGATGCAGCGGCTGATTCAGGACACGATCCGTCGTGCGCTCGCCGACGAGTTGCTGTTCGGCAAGCTGCTCAACGGCGGCCACGTGACGGTCGACGTCGATGAAAGCGACAAGGTGCAGTTGTCGTTCGACAAGCTGGCGAATCCGCCGCACAAGCCGAACGAAGAGACGGTCGAAGTCGAGTAAGCGATAATTCGTTGTTCATGCGAACGGCGCGGGAAGTTCTCCGCGCCGTTTCGTTTTATCCGGCGCCGGCGGCGCGATGGCAGGGCAGGGGAGTAGTAACGCAGTGACACGACAACAACGGTCGTTCGACGCTATCGTCGCGCGCGAACAAGGGTTGCGCCACGCGCTGACGTCGGGGCAGATGGCGATGATCGCGATTGGCGGCGCGATCGGCACGGGGCTGTTCCTCGGCAGCGGATTCGCGATCGGGCTCGCGGGTCCGAGCGTGCTGGTGTCCTACGCGATCGGCGCGCTGATTGCGCTGCTGCTGATGGGCGCGCTCGCGGAAATGACCGTCGCGCATCCGACGGCCGGCTCGTTCGGCGCCTATGCGGAGCACTACGTCGGCCCGCTCGCGGGTTTTCTCGTGCGTTATGCGTACTGGTTCGCCGTGGTATTCGCGATCGGTACGGAGATCAGCGCGATCGCCGTGTTCATGAAGTACTGGTTTCCGGCCGTGCCCGGCTGGTACTGGGTGATCGGTTTCTCCGCGCTGCTGATCGCGGTGAACCTCGCGAGCGTCACGCTGTACGGGACCGTTGAATACGCGTTCTCGCTGCTGAAGATCGCGGCGATCGTCGTGTTCGTCGTGCTCGGCGCGTTTCTCGTCTGGTCGGCGCCGGCCGCGTCAGGCATCGGTTTCGCGAACTACACCGCGCACGGCGGCTTCATCCCGAAGGGGCTGTGGGGCACCTGGGTCGCGGTGATCGTCGCGATCTTCAGCTACATGAGCATCGAGGCCGTCGCGATCGCGGCCGGCGAGGCGCGCGATCCGCAGCACGCGGTCACGCGCGCATTCCGCTCGACCGTGTTCCGGCTCGTGCTGTTTTACCTGCTGACGCTCGCGCTGATGCTCGCGATCGTGCCGTGGACGCAGGCCGGCACCGACGAAAGCCCGTTCGTGAAGGTGATGGCCGCGACGCATGTGCCGTATGCTGCAGGCGTGATCAACTTCGTGCTGCTGATCGCGGCGCTGTCGGCGATGAACAGCCAGCTCTACGTGACGACGCGGATGATGTTCAGCCTGTCACGCGCGCACCTCGCGCCCGCGGTGTTCGGCCGGCTCGGCTCGAACGGCGTGCCGCGCGCCGCGCTGTGGATCTCGACGAGCGGCGTCGCGGTGGCGGCCGTGCTGGTCGCGCTCGCGCCCGATACCGCGTTCACGGTGATGATGGCAATCGCGATGTTCGGCGCGCTGTTCACCTGGCTGATGATCTTCGTCACGCACCTGAGGTTTCGTTCTCGGTATCGCGGCCCTACTCTCGCATTCCGGATGTGGGGGCACCCGTTCGGCAGCCTGCTCGGCGCGGGGCTCGTCGCGGCGATCCTGCTGACGACTGCTTTCACGCGCGAATTCCGGATGACGATGATGGTCGGCGTCGTGTTCGTCGTGCTGCTGACGCTCGCCTATGCGCTGCATTACCGGCACCATCACGCGCGCTGATCGCGGCGTACCGAAATCACGCCCGCGTGCCGGATCGTGAAGACCTGCGCGGCGGGCCGTGCTGGTCGCGATGGTCGTTCATGCAAGCATCGTACTGGCGCGGCGTCGCGAATCGGCGCCTGCGCGAGTCGCGCCACCGGGCGCCAAGTGACGGCGCGCAAAAAGCAAAAGGGGCCGAGGCCCCTTTTTTCGTACCGCGTGGCTCAGTGCCGGCCGGTGCTGCCGAACCCGCCTTCGCCGCGGTCGCTCTCGGCGAATTCGTCGACGATGTTGAACTGCGCCTGCACGACCGGCACGATCACGAGCTGCGCGAGGCGTTCGAACGGGTTCAGCACGAACTCCGTCTGGCCGCGGTTCCACGTCGAGACCATCAACTGGCCCTGGTAGTCGGAGTCGATCAGGCCGACGAGGTTGCCGAGCACGATTCCGTGCTTGTGGCCGAGGCCCGAGCGCGGCAGGATCAGCGCCGCATAGCCGGGATCGGCGAGGTGGATCGCGAGGCCCGTCGGCACCAGCGTCGTTTCGCCGGGTTGCAGCGTGACCGGTGCGTCGAGGCATGCGCGCAGGTCGAGGCCGGCGCTGCCAGTGGTCGCGTAGGCGGGCAGGTAGTCGCGCATGCGCGCGTCGAGAATCTTCAGGTCGAGTTTCATGCGGTCGTCGAATCGGTCGGGAAGGACGCGGCGGCAAGCGCCGCCGCGCGGGGATCAGATCAGGCGGTTGTCGGGCAGGCGCTTCGCTATTTCGGCCACGAGCGTATGCGCGAGTTCGTCCTTGGGCGCGCGCGGCAGGCGCGTCAAGCCGGCGGCCTCGAACAGCACGACTTCGTTGTCGTCGCGGCCGAACGTCAGCGGGCCGAGGTTGCCGACGAGCAGCGGCACGTTCTTGCGCTTGCGCTTGTCGTCGCCGTGCACGTCGAGGTCGCCGCTTTCGGCCGCGAAGCCGACGCAGAACGGCGCATCGGGCAGCGCCGCGACCGACGCGAGGATGTCGGGGTTCTCGACGAACGCGAGCGCCGGCATCTTGCGGTCAGCCGTCTTCTTCATCTTGTGCTCGGCCGGCTGGTCGACGCGCCAGTCGGCGACCGCGGCCACCGCGATGAAGATGTCGGCATCGGCGACCGCATGCATCACCGCGTCGTACATCTGCTGCGCGGTCTGCACGTCCTGGCGGTACACGCCCCACGGCGTGTCGAGCGCGACCGGCCCGGCGACGAGATGCACGTCGGCGCCGGCCTGTTGCGCGGCGCGCGCGAGCGCGAAACCCATCTTGCCGCTGGAGCGGTTCGTCAGGCCGCGCACCGGGTCGAGCGGCTCGAACGTCGGGCCGGCCGTGATCAGGACGCGGCGGTGCGCGAGCACCTTCGGCGCGAAGTGCGCGACGATCGCTTCATAGATCGCTTCGGGCTCGAGCATGCGGCCGTCGCCGACTTCGCCGCAGGCCTGCGCGCCCGAATCCGGGCCGAGCACCGACACGCCGTCCGCGCGCAATTGCGCGGCGTTGCGTTGGGTGGCCGGGTTCTGCCACATCTGGCGGTTCATTGCGGGCACGACGAGCAGCGGACAGTCGCGCGCGACGCACAGCGTCGACAGCAGATCGTCGGCGAACCCGTGCGCGAGCTTCGCGAGGAAATCCGTCGACGCGGGCGCGATCACGATCGCGTCGGCTTCGCGCGACAGGTCGATATGCGCCATGTTGTTGTCGATGCGCGCGTCCCACTGGCTCGTATAGACGGGCCGGCCCGACAGCGCCTGCATCGTGACGGGCGTGATGAACTGGGTGGCGGCGTCGGTCATCGCGACCTGCACGGTTGCGCCGGCCTTCACGAGCAGCCGCGTGAGTTCGGCGATCTTGTAGCAGGCGATGCCGCCCGTCAGGCCGAGAACGAGGTGTTTTCCTGCGAGTTCTGCGTGTGCCAACTCAGGCCTCCTGGGGTCAAACGGAACGGCCGGCGCGAAGCCGGCCGTCGACACGGAGTATGCGCGCTCAGCGCGCGCCGCGCACGCGCCGCAGCTCGTCGTAGATCAACAGCACCGCGCCGATCGTGATCGCGGAATCGGCGAGGTTGAACGCCGGGAAGTGCCACGCGCCGACGTGGAAATCGAGGAAGTCGATCACGTGGCCGTAGACGAGCCGGTCGATCACGTTGCCGAGCGCGCCGCCGAGGATCAGCGCGAGCGACACGCTGAACAGCCGCTGGTGGCCGTGGCGCTTCAGCAGGAAGCAGATCACGAGCGTCGCGCCGACGCCGAGCGCGGTGAACGCCCAGCGCTGCCAGCCGCTCGCGGTCGACAGGAAGCCGAACGCGGCGCCGCGGTTGTACACCAGCACGAGGTTGAAGAACGACGTCAGCGCATGCTGCGCGCCGTACGCGAACGTTTTGAGGATCGCGATCTTCGACAGCTGGTCGAACAGGATCACGATCAGCGAAATGCCGAGCCAGGGCGCGAGCGCGCCGCTGACCGGTTTCGACAGGGTCTTCGCCATGGTTACGCAGCGCTCCGGATTTCGCCGTTTTCAAACAGGTTCGAGAAGCAGCGGCCGCACAGCGTCGGATGCTCGGCGTGCGCGCCGACATCTTCGCGGTAGTGCCAGCAGCGTTCGCACTTCTGGTACTTCGACGCGGCCACGTCGACGCTTTCCTGCGCTTCGTCGTCAACCTTCACGACGGTCGCCGCGGACGTGATCAGCACGAACTTCAGGTCGTCGCCGAGGCTCGTCAGCGCGTCGTAGCGCGCGCCGCTCGCATGCACGGCCACTTCGGCCTGCAGCGACGAACCGATGCGGTTCGCGGTGCGCGCTTCCTCGAGCGCCTTCGTCACGTTGCCGCGCACGTCGCGCAGCAGCGCCCACTTGTCGATCAGTGCGGCCGAGCCGGCGACTTCCGGATACGCGTAGTAGGTTTCCGTGAAGATCGTGTCGCTTGCCGGCTGGAACACCTTCCACGCTTCTTCCGCCGTGAACGACAGGAACGGCGCGAGCACGCGCAGCAGGCCGTGCGTCAGGTGGTACAGCGCGGTCTGCGCGGAGCGGCGCGCGCGCGAATCGGCGGCGCTCGTGTACAGGCGATCCTTCAGCACGTCGAGGTAGAAGCCGCCGAGGTCTTCCGAGCAGTACGTCTGCAGCTTCGCGACGACCGGGTGGAATTCGTACTTCTCGTAGTGGCCGAGCAGTTCGGTCTGCAGTTGCCGCGAGAACGCGACCGCATAGCGGTCGATCTCGAGCCATTCGTCGACCGGTACCGCGTGCTGCGCGAAATCGAAGTCCGACAGGTTCGCGAGCAGGAAGCGCAGCGTGTTGCGGATGCGGCGATAGCCTTCCGTCACGCGCTTCAGGATTTCCTCGGAGATCGCGAGCTCGCCCGAATAGTCGGTCGACGCGATCCACAGGCGGATGATTTCCGCGCCGAGACGGTTCGCGACTTCATGCGGGTCGATGCCGTTGCCGAGCGACTTGCTCATCTTGCGGCCTTCGCCGTCGACCGTGAAGCCGTGCGTGAGCAGGCCCTTGTACGGCGCGCGGCCGTCGATCATCGATGCCGTCAGGAGCGACGAGTGGAACCAGCCGCGATGCTGGTCCGAGCCTTCGAGGTACAGGTCGGCCGGGAACTGCAGCTGATCCTTGTGCGAGCCGCGCAGCACGTGCCAGTGCGTCGTGCCCGAGTCGAACCACACGTCGAGCGTGTCGCGGTTCTTCTCGTACAGGTTCGCGTCGTCGCCGATCAGCTCGCGCGGATCGAGCGATTGCCACGCCTCGATGCCCGACTGCTCGACGCGCTTCGCGACTTCCTCGAGCAGCTCGAGCGTGCGCGGGTGCAGCTCGCCGGTTTCCTTGTGCACGAAGAACGCCATCGGCACGCCCCACTGGCGCTGGCGCGACAGCGTCCAGTCGGGACGGTTCGCGATCATGCTGAACAGGCGCTGCTTGCCCCACGACGGGTAGAACGCGGTCGCGTCGACACCTTCGAGCGCCGTCTCGCGCAGCGTCTTGCCGCCGTCGCGCGGCGTCACGTCCATGCCGGCGAACCACTGCGACGTCGCGCGGTAGATGATCGGCGTCTTGTGGCGCCAGCAGTGCATGTAGCTGTGCGTGTACTTCTCGCTGCGCAGCAGCGAGCCGGCCGCGTTCAGCGCGTCGACGATCTTCGGGTTCGCGTCCCAGATCGACAGGCCGCCGAACAGCGGCAGCGATTCGATGTAGCGGCCGTCGCCCATCACCGGGTTGATGAAGTCGGAATCGGTCATCCCGTGCGCCTTGCACGACTGGAAGTCCTCGATACCGTACGCGGGCGACGAGTGCACGACGCCGGTACCGGTGTCGGTCGTCACGTAGTCGCCGAGATAGACGGGCGCGGTGCGCTGGTAGCCGGGGTGGGCCGATGCGAGCGGGTGGTGGAAGCGCAGGTTCGCGAGCTTCACGCCGGGCGCGGTCGCGACGACGCGGCCGGTCAGCTTGAAGTCGGCCATGCAGGCTTCGACGCGCTCTTGCGCGATGATCAGCAGCCCGCGCTCGGTATCGACCAGCGCGTAGATGATTTCCGGATGGAGGTTCAGCGCCTGGTTGGCGGGAATCGTCCACGGCGTGGTGGTCCAGATCACGATGCCGCCGTCGGCGCGCGGCAGCGCCGGCAGGCCGAACGCGTGCGCGGTCTTTTCCGGTTCCGCGAACGCGAACATCACGTCGATCGTCGGGTCGGTGCGGTCCTTGTACTCGACTTCCGCTTCCGCGAGCGCCGAGCCGCAGTCGAAGCACCAGTTGACCGGCTTCAGCCCGCGGTACACATAGCCCTTCTCGATGATCTTGCCGAGCGCGCGGATTTCTTCCGCCTCGTTCACGAAGTTCATCGTCTTGTACGGATTCGCCCAGTCGCCGAGCACGCCCAAGCGCTTGAAGCCGACCTTCTGCTTCTCGATCTGCTCGGTCGCGTACGCACGCGCCTTGCTCATCACTTCGGCCGCCGGCAGCGACTTGCCGAACTGCTTCTCGATCTGGATCTCGATCGGCATCCCGTGGCAATCCCAGCCCGGCACGTACGGCGCGTCGAAGCCGGCCATGTTGCGCGACTTGACGACGATGTCCTTCAGGATCTTGTTGACCGCGTGGCCGAGGTGGATGTCGCCGTTCGCATACGGCGGGCCGTCGTGCAGGATGAACTTCGGCCGGCCCTTGCTGGCCGCGCGGATCTTGTCGTAGATGCCGCGCTCCTCCCACTCCTTGACCCACTGCGGCTCGCGCTTGGGCAGGTCGCCGCGCATCGGGAACGGCGTGTCGAGCAGGTTGACCGGATACTTGGCCTGCGGTTTCGAATCGGCTTTATTGTTGCTCATGATGGGATCGCTATCTAAATCGGGGACGCTCGGGCGTCGTGAATCGGGTAGGCGCGCGACAGGGCGGCGCGAGGGGTGCGGCGCGCGGCGCCGCCGTCCGGATCAGCTAATTCGGTCGGTGGCCGACGTCGCGAAGCCCGTCGCGCGGCTGCCCGGCGCGCGGTCGCGCTCGATGAAGTACGCGCGCGCGTTCGCGACGTCCAGCGCGATCGCGCGCGACAGCGCCTCGAGATCGTCGAACTTCGCCTCGTCGCGCAGCTTCTTCAGGAATTCGACGCGGATCAGCTTGCCGTATGCATCGCCGTGCCAGTCGAGCAGGTGGACTTCGAGCAGCACGCGGCCCGAATCGTCGACGGTCGGGCGCAGCCCGAGGCTCGCGACGCCCGGCAGCGGCTCGGGGCCGAGGCCGTGCACCTGCACGACGAAGATGCCCGCGAGCGCCGGCCGCTTGTGCGCGATCGGCAGGTTCAGCGTCGGGAAGCCGAGGTCGCGGCCGAGCTTGAGCCCGTGCGCGACGTGGCCGCTGATCGCGTAGCCGTGGCCGAGCGCCTGCGCGGCCGCGTCCAGATCGCCCGCGGCGAGCGCCGCGCGCACGCCGGAGCTGGAAATGCGCGTGCCGTCGCTGCCGGCCACCGTGCCCATCTGCTCGACCTCGAAGCCGTGCTGTTCGCCGGCCGCCTTCAGCGTGTCGAAGGTGCCCGCGCGCTTCGCGCCGTAGCAGAAATCGTCACCGACCATCATCCAGCGCGCGTGCAGCCCGTTCACCAGCGTGCGCTCGACGAACGCCTGCGGCGACTGGCTCGCGAAGGTGTGGTTGAAGTGCTCGACGACGACGCGGTCGACCCCGTGGTCGCGCAACGCTTCCAGCTTGTCGCGCAGCATCGCGATGCGCGGCGGCGCGCCGGCCGGGTTGAAGAATTCGCGCGGGTGCGGCTCGAACGTCATCACGCACACGGGCAGGCCGCGCGCGTCCGCTGCCGCGCGCACGCGCGCGAGCAGGGCCTGGTGGCCGCGATGGACACCGTCGAAGTTGCCGATCGTCAGCGCGCACGGGGCGCGGCTCTCGGCGTTGGGCAGGCCGCGGAAGACTTTCACGATAGCGGATGCAGCGTCGGGGGAATGGGCGGTGGGATGCCGCAAAGCAGAAGATTATAAACGTTCGGGCGGCCCGACGGCCGAGAAGGCGGGAAACGCGAGGGCGAATGGTAAAATTCGCGGATGAAAAAACTCGTGATCCTGATTTCCGGTCGCGGCAGCAACATGGAGGCCATCGTTCGCGCGTGCGCGCAGGAACGCTGGCCGGCCGAGATTGCCGCCGTGATCGCCAACCGGCCGGATGCGGCCGGGCTGGCTTTTGCCGCGTCGCACGGCGTGGCGACGGCGGTGGTCGACCACCGGTCGTTCGACGGCCGCGACAGCTTCGACGCGGCGCTTGCCGCCGAGATCGACCGTTTCGCGCCCGATCTCGTCGTGCTTGCCGGCTTCATGCGCATCCTCACGCCCGCATTCGTCAGACGATACGAAGGCCGGCTGCTGAACATCCATCCGTCGCTGCTGCCGAGCTTCAAGGGCATCCACACGCATCAGCAGGCGCTGGATGCCGGCGTCGCGCTGCATGGCGCGAGCGTGCATTTCGTTATTCCCGAGCTCGACAGCGGCGCGATCGTCGCGCAGGGCGCGGTGCCCGTGCGCGCCGGCGACGACGCGGCCGCGCTCGCGCGGCGCGTGCTGACGGTCGAGCATGTGCTGTATCCGCGCGCGGTGCGCTGGTTCGTCGAGGGGCGGTTGCGCCTCGAGAACGGCCGTGCAGTGGTGGCGCCCGAAGAAGCGCGCTGGATTTTCGCGGATCAACCGCATACCGAAACGAGTGAGGGCGTATGAAGCTGCACGGATTCCTGATCGGCCAGACCGAGACTTTGCTGGCCGAGGTGCTGAAGTTCGCCGGCCCCGCCGACGCGACGACAAGCCGGTTCTTCCGCGCGCACCCGAAGCTCGGGCATGCCGAGCGCGGCGTGATCGCCGAGGCCGTGTTCGCGGTGCTGCGCCGGAAGATGGAGTTCTCGCATCTGGCCGAGAGCGGCACCGGCACGCCCGCGCGGCGCCTCACGCTGCTCGGCCTGATGCAGACGATGGGGCGCAATGCGCTGAAGCCGTTCCTGTCCGACACCGAGTCCGCGTGGCTCGAGCACGTGTCTAAGATCGATCCGGCGAGCCTGCCCGTGCGGATTCGCACGAACCTGCCCGACTGGATTCACCAGGCGCTGTCGGCCCGTTTCGACGCCGACGAGCTCGCGCAGCTCGCCGCCGCGCTGAACTACCCGGCGCCGCTCGACCTGCGCGCCAACGCGCAGAAGGCGAGCCGCGACCAGGTGATCGAAGCGTTGCGCGTGAGCGGCATCGACGCGGGCGCGACACCGTTCGCGCCGTTCGGCGTGCGCGTGGTCGGCAAGCCGGCGCTGACGCGCCTGAAGCTGTTCGAGGAAGGCGCGATCGAGGTGCAGGACGAAGGCAGCCAGCTGCTGTGCTCGCTGGTCGCGCCGCGGCGCGGCGAGATGGTCGTCGATTTCTGCGCGGGCGCGGGCGGCAAGACGCTCGCGCTCGGCGCGATGATGCGCTCGACCGGGCGCCTCTATGCATTCGACATCTCGGAGAAGCGCCTTGCGAAGCTGAAGCCGCGCCTCGCGCGCAGCGGGCTGTCGAACGTGAACCCGGTGCTGATCGACAGCGAGCACGACGCGAAGATCAAGCGGCTCGCCGGCAAGATCGACCGCGTGCTGGTCGACGCGCCGTGCAGCGGCCTCGGCACGCTGCGCCGCAATCCGGATCTGAAGTGGCGCCAGACGCGTACGGCGATCGACGAGCTGACGCCGAAGCAGGCGTCGATCCTCGCGAGCGCCGCGCGGCTCGTGAAGAAGGGCGGCCGGCTCGTCTACGCGACCTGCAGCGTGCTCGACGCCGAGAACGAACGCATCGTCGAGCAGTTCCTCGCCGATCACCCCGAGTTCGTGCTGGTGCCGGCGCAGCAGGTGCTGGCCGACCAGCGCATCGAGCTCGAGACGGGCGACTACCTGTCGCTGTGGCCGCACCGTCATGCGACCGACGGCTTCTTCGCCGCGGTGCTCGAACGCCGCGCCGCGCCGTAACGACTGCCCGGACGGACGATGGAGAATCTGCAGAGCCGCCTGCTGTCGCACCGGCTGGCATCGGTGATTCGCGATTTCCACCAGCCGGTGATGATCTGGCAGGCGGCGATCCTCGTCGGTGCGCTGTGCTTCGCCTGGGTGGCCGCGCGCTTCGTGCACGGCCGCATCGATGCACGGCGGCGGGCGGCCGGGCGCGCGCCGGGCGCGGGCGCGCAGAGCCTGAAGCGTGCGCTGTTTCCGCTGTTCGGCAGCGTGTTCGTCGGCGGCGCGCAGCTCGCGTTCGAACCGTTCATGTCGACGTCGCTGCTGTCGCTCGCGCTCGTGCCGCTGTTCGGCATCGGACTGATCTACGTGCTGTTCTTCTTCGCGCGGCGCGTGTTCGCACGCGACGGCCATACGCACGCGTGGCTGTCGATCGTCGAGAAGATCGTGTCGACCGTCGTGTGGGCCGCGATGGTGATGACCGTGCTCGGCATCCAGCGCGACGTGCTTGGCTGGCTCGACAGCGTGCAGTTCCGGGTCGCGACCGCGCACCTCACGCTGCTGTCGGTGATCTCCGGCGCGCTGTGGGTGTGCGTGACGCTGATGGTCGCGATGTGGCTCGGCTCGGTGCTCGAGGATCGCCTGTCGCGCGCAAGCACGCTCGACGCGAACCTCAAGGTCGTGCTGTCGCGGGTCGGCCGCGCGCTGCTCGTGTTCGCGGCGATCCTGATCGGGCTGTCGCTCGTCGGCATCGACGTGACGGTGCTCGGTGTGTTCGGCGGCGCGGTGGGCGTCGGCCTGGGTTTCGGGCTGCAGAAGATCGCGAGCAACTACGTATCGGGCTTCATCATCCTGCTCGACCGCTCGTTGCGGCTCGGTGATGCGATCAGCGTCGGCGGGCTGCAGGGCGTCGTCACGCAGATCCGCACGCGCTACACGGTCGTGCGCGGCCTCGACGGCAACGAGACGCTGATTCCGAACGAGAAGCTGATCACCGACGTCGTGCAGAACCAGTCGTCGTACCTGACGCGCGGCTATGCGAAGGTCGCGGTGCAGGTCGCGTACACGAGCGACGTCGAGCGGGCGCTCGCGTTGCTCTCCGACGCCGCGATGGACGTGCCGCGCGTGCTGGCCGACCCCGCGCCGACCCCGTACCTCGTGAGCTTCGGCGCGGACGGGATCGATCTGGAGCTCGGTTTCTGGATCGAGGATTCGGCGAAAGGCACGTCGGGCGTGCGCTCGAGCGTGAACCGCAACATCTGGCGGCTGTTCAGCGAGCACGGGATCTCGATTCCGTTCCCGCAGCGCGAAGTGCGCGTGGTTGGGCTCCCGGACGGCTTTCCCGCGGCGGGCGCGGCGGCCGGGCTCGAGCCGGCGGCGGCCAACGGTGCGCGGGACGGGCACGCGCCGGCGGCGTAGCGGGCGCGGGCGGTCAATCGTACCGATTCCGCGGTCGAAACCGGATCGCGGGCCTTTCCCAGTCCGCGCATGGACCGCGCGGATTGCGTCAGGGCAAGAAAATATTCATTTTTTACAAAGACTTGGAACGGTTGAAGTAAAATTCCGGTCTACACGCGGTATGCTTTCATTCTTCTGACGCCAGCGTGGCGTCGCTCTCATCACGGGTAACTGCCTTGTTGAATTCCCTGCTCGATTTTCTTTCCCACGGGCTCCTGCATTTTTCGTGGTGGCAAGTCGCGTTGTTCGCGCTCGCCGTCACGCACGTCACGATCATCGGCGTGACCGTCTACCTGCACCGCTGCCAGGCGCACCGCGCGCTGGAGCTGCATCCGATCGCGAGCCACTTCTTCCGCTTCTGGCTGTGGATGACCACCGGCATGCTGACCGGCCAGTGGGCCGCGATTCACCGCAAGCACCACGCGAAGTGCGAGACCGAGGAAGATCCGCACAGCCCGCAGACGCGCGGCATCTGGAAGGTGTTCCTCGAAGGCGCCGAGCTGTACCGCGCGGAAGCGAAGAACGAAGAGACGATGCGCAAGTTCAGCCACGGCACGCCGAACGACTGGCTCGAGCGCAATGTGTACTCGAAGTACCCGATTCTCGGCATCAGCATGATGATGGTGATCGACGTCGCGCTGTTCGGCGTGCTCGGCCTGACCGTGTGGGCCGTGCAGATGGTCTGGATTCCGTTCTGGGCCGCGGGCGTCGTGAACGGCTTCGGTCACTTCTGGGGCTATCGCAACTTCAACTCGGCCGATGCGAGCACGAACCTGTTCCCGTGGGGCATCGTGATTGGCGGCGAGGAACTGCACAACAACCACCACACGTTCGCGACGTCGGCGAAGCTGTCGAACAAGTGGTACGAGTTCGACATCGGCTGGATGTACATCCGCATCATGTCGGCATTCGGTCTCGCGAAGGTGAAGAAGGTCGCGCCGACGCCGCGCCTGAACAAGCCGAAGACGGTGCTCGATCAGGAAACGCTGCAGGCCGTGCTGTCGAACCGCTACGAAGTGATGGCGCGCTACGGCAAGGCCGTGAAGCGCGCGTACCGTCAGGAGCTCGCGCACCTGAAGGAGCTCGGGTCGAGCGAGAAGTACCAGCTGATGCGCAGCGCGCGCAAGTGGTTCCACAAGGACGCCGACGGCCTCGACGAGCCGCAGAAGAAGCTGCTGCCGGAAATCTTCGCGAACAGCCAGAAGCTGCATACGTACTTCCAGCTGCGCCAGGATCTGGCCGCGATCTGGGATCGTTCGACCGCGTCGCGCGAACAGCTTCTCGCGCAATTGCAGGATTGGTGCCATCGCGCCGAACAAAGCGGCATCAAGGCGCTGCAGGAATTCGCGACACGCCTGCGTCGCTACGCCTGATTCGAAATCGATTAGAATCTCAGGACGTCACAAACCCCGCGTTGGCGGGGTTTTTTCATTTGGGCCGCCGGTTTTTGACGGATCGGCGGCGCCGGGATTGGTATGAGGCTTGGGGCCGGCGTCGGTGCTGAAGCACTCACTCCGGCCGACCGCGTAGCATGGGGCATGAGTAAGCGCTGAAGCGCTAACTCCTGCCGACAGGAGATATGGAGATGCAATCGACGATCAAACCCGTCGAGTACGACCGGCCCGTCGCAGCAGGGACCGTGTGCGGCGTCGGACAGGCGTGGGCCAAGGTGCCCGACGCGCCGTCCGCCGAGGAGCGCGCTGCGCTGAAGGCACGCATCAAGGCGTTGCTCGCCCGTGAAAAGGCCGTGCTCGTCGCCCACTACTACGTGGATGCCGAGCTGCAGGAACTGGCCGACGAAACGGGCGGCTGTGTGGCCGATTCGCTCGAAATGGCCCGCTTCGGCCGCGACCACGACGCGCAGACGCTCGTCGTCGCCGGCGTGCGCTTCATGGGCGAAACCGCGAAAATCCTGAGCCCGAACAAACGGATCCTGATGCCCGATCTCGACGCGACCTGTTCGCTCGACCTCGGCTGCCCGGTCGACGAATTCTCGGCGTTCTGCGATGCGCATCCGGACCGCACCGTCGTCGTCTACGCGAACACCAGCGCGGCCGTGAAGGCGCGTGCGGACTGGATGGTCACGTCGTCGATCGGCCTCGAGATCGTCGCCGACCTGCATGCGCGCGGCGAAAAGATCATCTGGGCGCCGGACCGCCATCTGGGCAGCTATATCCAGAAGAAGACCGGTGCCGACATGCTGCTGTGGCAGGGCTCGTGCCTCGTCCACGACGAATTCAAGGGCATCGAGCTCGACCTGTTGCGCGCCGAATATCCGGACGCGAAGGTGCTCGTGCATCCCGAATCGCCGGAAAACGTCGTGGCGCAGGCCGATGTCGTCGGTTCGACCACGCAACTGATCGACGCGGCCGTCAAGTTCGACGCGAAGCGCTTCATCGTCGCGACCGATCTCGGCATCCTGCACAAGATGCAGCTTGCCGCGCCCGGCAAGACCTTCATCGCCGCGCCGACGGCCGGCAACAGCGCGACGTGCAAGAGCTGCGCGCACTGCCCGTGGATGGCGATGAACGGCCTCGCGAACCTCGCCGATGTGCTCGAGCGCGGGCACAACGAGATCTTCGTCGATCCGGCGATCGGCGAGCGCGCGCGTTTGCCGATCGACCGGATGCTCGAATTCGCGGCTGCGCACAAGAAGCGCGTGCAGGCGAGCGGCGACCTGCAGCGCGACCAGCAGCTGTTCGCGAACGTGGGGGCGGCATGAGCAACGCCGTATCCCCGCTGTTCGACGCCGTCCGTGCCCAATACGGTGCGGCATTCGACGACGCGATCGCGCGCAACGTGGCCGATGCGATCGCCGAAGACGTCGGCCCCGGCGACCAGACCGGGCGGCTCGTGCCGGCCGGCGAGCGCCGCCGCGCGCGGATCATCGTGCGCGAGGAAGCGGTGCTGTGCGGCGTGCCGTGGTTCGAGGGCGTGATCGCCCGGATCGATCCGTCGATCGTCGTGCAATGGCGCTATCGCGAAGGCGACCGGATGACGCCGGATTCGACCGTATGCGAACTCGAAGGGCCGGCGCGCGCGCTGCTGACGGCCGAGCGCAACGGGCTGAACTTCCTGCAGTTGCTGTCGGGTGTGGCGACCGCGACGCGCCGTTACGTCGATCGCGTCGAAGGCACGCGCGCGAAGATTCTCGACACGCGCAAGACGCTGCCGGGGCTGCGGCTCGCGCAGAAGTACGCGGTGCGCGTGGGCGGCGGCGAGAACCAGCGTCTCGCGCTGTACGACGGCATCCTGATCAAGGAGAATCACATCGCGGCGGCAGGCGGAGTCGGCGAGGCGCTCGATGCGGCGTTCGCGCTGGAGTCGGGCGTGCCGGTGCAGGTCGAAGTCGAGACGCTCGCGCAACTCGACACGGCACTCGCGCATCGCGCGCAGTCGGTGCTGCTCGACAACTTCACGCTCGACATGATGCGCGAAGCGGTGCGCGTGACCGCGGGCAAGGCCGCGCTCGAAGTCTCGGGCGGCGTCAATTTCGATACGGTGCGCGCGTTCGCGGAGACGGGCGTTGATCGCATCTCGATCGGCGCGCTGACGAAGGACGTGCGGGCGACGGACTATTCGATGCGGATCGTCGACTGACCGAACGGCGTTCGTCAGACAAAAAAGCCGTTGGCGCGCAAACGCCAACGGCTTTTTTCTCGGGCTGCGGTCGCCGCCGGGAAGGGCGGCGCGCCGCTCAGCGGCGCGAGCGCGGCGTGAGCACGCTCGGCAGCGCTTTCGGCAGCGTATGTGGCCAGTCGCGGCTGTAGTGCAGTCCGCGGCTTTCGCGGCGCGAGTACGCGCTCTTCACGATCAGCGTGGCCACGTCGACGAGGTTGCGCAGTTCGAGCAGATCGCGCGTCACGCGGAAATTCGCGTAGTACTCGTGGATCTCGTCGCGCAGCAGCGACAGCCGGTGTTTCGCGCGCTCGAGGCGCTTGTCGGTGCGCACGATGCCGACGTAGTTCCACATCAGGCGGCGCAGTTCGTCCCAGTTGTGGGCTACGACGACTTCCTCGTCCGCATCCGACACGCGGCTTTCGTCCCATGCGGGCAGTGCGGTGGGCGTTTGGGCGTCGAAGCCGACCGCTTCGATCGCCTCGGCCGCCGCCCGGCCGATCACGAGGCATTCGAGCAGCGAGTTGCTCGCGAGCCGGTTCGCGCCGTGCAGCCCCGTGTACGACGTTTCGCCGACCGCATACAGGCCGGCGAGATCCGTGCGCCCCGCGAGATCGGTGACGACGCCGCCACACGTATAGTGCGCGGCCGGCACGACGGGGATCGGCTGTTTCGCGATGTCGATGCCGAATTCGAGGCAGCGCGCATGAATCGTCGGGAAATGTTCGCGCAGGAACGCTTCCGGCTGATGGCTGATGTCGAGATACACGCAGTCGATCCCGCGCTTCTTGATCTCGAAATCGATCGCGCGTGCGACGATGTCGCGCGGCGCGAGCTCGGCGCGCGGATCGTGCGCGGGCATGAAGCGCGTGCCGTCGGGCAGCTTCAGCAGGCCGCCTTCGCCGCGCACGGCTTCCGAAATCAGGAACGACTTCGCGTACGGATGGAACAGGCAGGTCGGATGGAACTGGATGAATTCCATGTTCGACACGCGGCAGCCTGCCCGCCATGCCATCGCGATGCCGTCGCCGGTCGCGGTGTCGGGGTTGGTCGTGTACAGGTAGACCTTGCCGGCGCCGCCGGTGGCGAGCACCGTATGCGGCGCCTCGATCGTGATCGTGCGGTCGTTGTCGACGTCGAGCGCATACAGGCCGTGACAGCGGCGGCCGGGCAGGCCGAGCCGGTCCGACGTGATCAGGTCGATCGCGTGGTGGTTTTCGAAGAACGTGATGTTCGGATGCTGGCGCGCGCGCTCCGACAGCGTCGCGAGCACCGCATGGCCGGTCGCATCGGCCGCATGGATGATCCGGCGGTGACTGTGGCCGCCTTCGCGCGTCAGGTGAAAGCCGAGTTCGGCCGCGTCGTCCTTCGTGAACGGCACGCCTTGCGAGATCAGCCATTCGATTGCTTCGCGGCCGTGCTCGACGATGTAGCGCGTCGCGCCTTCATCGCACAGCCCGCCACCGGCGACCAGCGTGTCGTCGACGTGGTTCTCGATGCTGTCCGCCGAGTCGAGGACCGCCGCGATGCCGCCCTGCGCGTGATCGCTTGCCCCCTCCATCATCGAACGTTTCGCGATCAGCGCGACACGTCGCGTGCTGGCCAGGTTGAGTGCGACCGACAGCCCTGCCAGGCCGCTGCCGACGATCGCCACGTCGAATTTCATGCTGCATCTCCATCGTTACGCTTTTTGATGTTGCGTTCCGCCGGTCGTCGCCGCGGAAAGGGGAGAGCATACCGCGTCGGGCGCGAGCGCGCGCGCCAAAACAAAAAGCCCCGCGGGTGCGGGGCTTTTCGGTCGCCGTCAGGCTGGCAGAAACCGGAGATTACTTGATCTTGGTTTCTTTGTATTCCACATGCTTGCGGACGACGGGATCGAACTTCTTGATCGCCATCTTTTCCGGCATGTTGCGCTTGTTCTTCGTGGTCGTGTAGAAGTGACCCGTACCAGCGGTCGACTCAAGCTTGATCTTGTCGCGGGCGCCTTTTGCCATGATTCTGCTCCTTGGGCTTAGGCTTCGCCGCGTGCGCGCAGGTCAGCGAGCACGGAATCGATGCCGTTCTTGTCGATCAGGCGCAGGCCGGCGTTCGAGACGCGCAGACGCACCCAGCGGTTTTCGCTCTCAACCCAGAACCGGCGGTTTTGCAGGTTCGGGAGGAAGCGACGCTTCGTCTTGTTGTTGGCGTGGGAAACGTTGTTGCCGCTCATCGGCGCTTTCCCAGTTACTTGGCATACGCGTGCCATGAGAGCACTCCTAATACGCTAAATTCGGGGTTCGATCGCCGGTGAAGGTTCCATCGCACCGCCACGTGATCCATGGCTGCACTCAGAACGCCGTAGCCCTTGCAGACAAGGCCCTTCGATGGCTAGAACTGGTTGGAAAAAAGACAGACGGCGATTCTAGCAGAAAAAGTTCAGAAAAATCAAACCTAATTTCGCTCCGCCGTTGCGGCGCCCTGGGATGGGCCGCCGCGCCACAGTCTACAGCCAACCGGCCCGCGCGAACGAGAAAGTATCGCTGACGCCGACGACGACGTGATCGAGCAGCCGCACGTCGACGAGCTCGAGCGCGTCCTTCAGCACGCGGGTCAGGCGGCGGTCTTCCGCGCTCGGCTGCACCGCGCCCGACGGATGGTTGTGCGCGACGATCAGCGCCGCGGCGTTCTGTTTCATCGCCTGGCGCACGATCTCGCGTGGGTAGACGGCCATGCGCGTGAGCGAGCCGCGCGCGATTTCCTCGATGTCGATCATGCGGTTGCGGGCGTCCAGGTAGACCGCGACGAACACTTCGTGCGGGAGCGTGCCGATCTTCATGCGCAGGCAATCCTCGACGGCGCCGGGCGAATCGATCTGCATGCCGTCCCGTGCCTTCTCCTCCAGCATGCGTCGCGCGATCTCGGTGACCGCGACCAGCCGCGCGGAGCGCGCGGGGCCGATGCCGGGGTGCGCCTCGAAATCGTCGGCGCCCGCTTCGAGCAAGCCGCGCAGCGACTTGTATTGACCGATCAGTTCGCGGGCGATGACGAAGACGTCGTGACCGGGCTTGCCGGTGCCGAGCAGCAGTGCGATCAGCTCGTCGTCGGTCAGCGCGGCCGGCCCGCGCTCCAGCAGCCGTTCGCGCGGCCGCTCGGGCCGCCAGTCGGCCGGGCGGCGCTTGCGCCGGTGGATCGGGATGACGCGGGCAGGCGAATCGGCCGGCGCGTCGGCGGTGTCGCGGCATTCGGCCGACGGCAGGATGAGGCAGGGTGACGGCATGGTCTGAACTCCATTGGCGGCGGGCGGCGTGCGCAACGTCGTCGCACTTTCCGCCTTGCACGCTCAGGTGACTTACAATATTGGCTTTGCGCCGGGCCATTCGGCCGTAGCGGGCGCCGACCGAACGAGTAATTCATGAGCCTCATCGATCTATCCGAAGTGAAGCCCGGTTCCCACGTCACGTTGCATTACCGGCTCGCACTGGCCGACGGCGCCGATATCGTCAACACCTTCTCGGACAAGCCGGCCACGCTGTTGCTGGGCGCGGGGCAACTGGCGCCGTCGCTGGAACAGATTCTGCTCGGGCTCCGGGTCGGCGACCACTCGACTTTTCAGCTAGCCCCCGAGCAGGGGTTCGGTCCCCGCAATCCCGACATGCTCCAGCGCGTGACGCTGTCGACGCTGCGCGAGAACGGGATGGTCGGCGACGATTTCACGCCGGGCGAACTCATCGAGTTCAACGCACCGGATGGCGGTCGCTATGCGGGGGTGCTGAAGGAAGTCGGCGAGACGTCGGCGCTGTTCGACTTCAACCATCCGCTCGCGGGCCAGGCGCTCACGTTCGAAGTGAAAATCATCGGAATCCTGTAATCATGAGTACCACCGATACGCTGTCCGGGCAGACCGTCGCCGCCGACGCCGAAATCCTGCTGGCCCAGCCGCGCGGTTTCTGCGCGGGCGTCGACCGCGCAATCGAGATCGTCGAGCGCGCCATCGCGATGCACGGCGCGCCGATCTACGTGCGTCACGAAATCGTCCACAACAAGTACGTGGTCGAGGATCTGAAGAAGAAGGGCGCGATCTTCGTCGAGGAACTCGAGGAAGTGCCGGCCGGCAACACCGTGATCTTCAGTGCGCACGGCGTGTCGAAAGCCGTGCGCGACGAGGCCGACGTGCGCGGCCTGCGCATTTACGACGCAACCTGTCCGCTCGTCACGAAGGTGCACGTCGAAGTGGCGAAGATGCGCCAGGACGGCGTCGACATCGTCATGATCGGGCACAAGGGCCATCCCGAAGTCGAAGGCACGATGGGCCAGGTCGAGCGCGGCATGCACCTCGTCGAAAGCGTCGAGGACGTGCAGAAGCTCGAGCTCGCCGATCCCGAACGCATCGCGCTCGTCACGCAGACGACGCTGTCCGTCGACGATGCGGCCGAGATCATCGGCGCGCTGAAGGCGAAGTATCCGAAGATCCGCGAGCCGAAGAAGCAGGACATCTGCTACGCGACGCAGAACCGCCAGGACGCGGTCAAGTTCATGGCGCCGCAATGCGATGTCGTGATCGTGGTCGGCAGCCCGAACAGCTCGAATTCGAGCCGGCTGCGCGAAGTGGCTGAAAAGCGCGGCGTGGCCGCGTACATGGTCGATGCGCCGGACCAGATCGATCCGGCATGGGTCGCCGGCAAGCGCCGTATCGGCGTGACGGCCGGCGCGTCGGCCCCCGAGGTGCTCGCCCAGGCCGTGATCGCGCGGCTGCGCGAACTCGGCGTGCGCAACGTCCGCGCCCTCGACGGCATCGAGGAAAACGTGTCGTTTCCGCTGCCGCGCGGGTTGAACCTGCCGCCCGCCGCCTGATTGCCGCATCGCACCCTGCGGAACACCGAAGCGCGCCCTCGCGGCGCGCTTTTTTGTGCCTCGAAATTCATATCGCAACCATTATTCCCAGCGATGGTGCAACCCGGTTGCTCCCGGCTCGCGCAATCGTGTCTCAAAATTGGTTGCAATGCAGGAAAACCCCATCGAATCAGGAATATTGGCGGCCTATAAATGGAGTTACAATGCGCCCGTTTTCAAGCCGGAATGGCTTTGAAACGGGTTTTGGCAAGGCGCGGGAGACCATTCAATGCATGTGAAGTTGGCTTACGCCGTGTCCGTCGCCGCACCGGTTGCAATGCTTGCCGGCTGCAGCAAAAAGAGCGACGACGGGGCGGGCAGGGCGGCTGCGGGGTTCGCGGCACCATCGGCCAGCGGCGTGCGCGCCGCCGGCACCCGACGGGCGGCGCCATCGGCGCGCCGTATCACGCAACTGGGCAGGGACAAGGAAAACGGGGCACGTTTGACGATCGAGGAAATCAACGCGCTTGGACCGGCGACCGGTCCGGCAGCGGGCATGCCGGCGGCATCGCGGCAAGCCGCCGGTCGACGGGTGCCGCACGATCGCGGTGTTGCCGGCAGCGTGCCCAGGCCACAGTCCCCCCTTCAATTCGATTCGACGAAACAGCGCGCCGCCGCGACCGACCGTGTCGTGGCGCGCAGTCTGGTTCGTACGATGGATTCCGATGCAGTCCTGACGACAGTCGGGCGCGGCCGTCGCAACGCCTTGACGGGCGATGCGGCGCGGAATCCGATCCGTCCTGGCGCGATGCTTGCATGGCACCGGACGGGCCAAGGCACGGATGCCGGGAAACCGGACGACGGCCGTCTCGGCATGCTGCCCCACGACTTCAAGGAGGCCACGAACACCGTCCTCGATGTCGTGACGATTTAGCGACGGGACTCATGACGGCACCGGAACAGTGCGGTGCCGTTTTTGTATCCGCTCCGGCGGCAGGTCCGGCCGTACAGGCCGGGCGGCGCGCGCCGGGACGATCCACCCTTACCGGTATCGACTAGTACCCGCAGTGTCGCCGAGAAGGCGCGATTCCTCGCTTACCCGCGGGGCGCAACGTCCTCCGGCAGCACGGGCCAAGGAGCTTTAAATGGATATTTTCGTCCAGCAGGTTCTCAACGGGCTGGTGCTCGGCAGTGTGTACGCCATCATCGCGTTGGGATACACGATGGTGTACGGCATTCTCGGCATCATCAACTTCGCGCACGGCGACGTGCTGATGATCGGCGCGATGGTCGCGCTGTCGGCCATCACCGTGCTGCAGAACCACTTTCCCGGACTCGGCAACGTCGCGACGCTGACGATCGGCCTGGGCATCGCCGCGGTCGTCTGTGCGTTCGTCGGCTTCACGATCGAGCGCGTCGCGTACCGGCCGCTGCGCCGCGCGCCGCGCCTCGCGCCGCTGATCACAGCGATCGGCGTGTCGATCCTGCTGCAGACGGCTGCGATGATCATCTGGTCGCGCAACCCGCTGCCGTTCCCGCAATTGCTGCCGACCGACCCGATCAACGTGATCAAGGCCACCGACACGACGCCCGGCGCCGTGATCTCGGTCACCGAAATCGTGATCATCGCGGTCGCGTTCCTCGTGATGGGCGGCCTGCTGCTGCTCGTGCACAAGACCAAGCTCGGCCGCGCGATGCGCGCGATCGCCGAAAGCCCGAATACGGCGAGCCTGATGGGCGTGAACCCGAACTTCGTGATCTCGGCGACGTTCATGATCGGCTCGGCGCTCGCCGCGCTGGCCGGCGTGATGATCGCGTCCGAATACGGCAACGTGCACTTCTACATGGGCTTCATCCCCGGCATGAAGGCGTTCACGGCCGCGGTGCTCGGCGGGATCGGCAACCTCGGCGGCGCGATGGTCGGCGGCGTGCTGCTCGGCCTGATCGAGCAGCTCGGGGCCGGCTACATCGGCAACCTCACGGGCGGCGTATTCGGCAGTAACTACCAGGACGTGTTCGCCTTCGTCGTGCTGATCATCGTGCTGGTGTTCCGTCCGTCGGGCTTGCTGGGCGAACGTGTCGCGGACCGCGCGTAACGGAAGGGGAGCAAACAACATGACATCCATTCAACCGATCGAATCGTCGACGTCGCTCGTCGAAGAGCGCAACACCGCCAAGACCGTCGTCATCGGCCTTCTGACCGCGGTCCTCGTGATCGCCGCGCCGATCGTGATCGGCTCGGCCGGCGGCAACTACTGGGTCCGCGTGCTCGACTTCGCGATGCTGTACGTGATGCTCGCGCTGGGCCTGAACGTGGTGGTCGGCTTCGCCGGCCTGCTCGACCTCGGCTACATCGCGTTCTACGCGGTGGGCGCGTACACGGCGGCGCTCCTGAGCTCGCCGCACCTGACCTCGCAGTTCGAGTGGATCGCGGCGCTCGCGCCGAACGGGCTGCACGTGCCGTTCCTGATCATCGTGCCGATCGCGATGGCGCTCGCGGCGACCTTCGGGATCCTGCTCGGCGCGCCGACGCTGCGCCTGCGCGGCGACTACCTGGCGATCGTCACGCTGGGCTTCGGTGAAATCGTCCGGATCTTCATGAACAACCTCGACCGTCCGGTGAACATCACCAACGGCCCGAAGGGGATCACGGGCATCGATCCGGTGCACGTCGGCGGCTTCAACCTGTCGCAGACGCATACGCTGTTCGGCTTCCAGCTGCCGTCGGTGTACATGTACTACTACCTGTTCGTGCTCTGCTCGCTGCTGGTGATCTGGGTGTGTACGCGTCTGCAGCACTCGCGTATCGGCCGCGCGTGGGCCGCGATCCGCGAAGACGAGATCGCCGCGAAGGCAATGGGCATCAACACCCGTAACGTGAAGCTGCTCGCGTTCGCGATGGGTGCGTCGTTCGGCGGCCTGTCGGGCTCGATGTTCGGCGCGTTCCAGGGCTTCGTGTCGCCCGAGTCGTTCACGTTCTGGGAATCGATCGTCGTGCTCGCGTGCGTGGTGCTCGGTGGCATGGGCCACATCCCGGGCGTGATCCTGGGTGCGGTGCTGCTCGCGATCTTCCCGGAATTCCTGCGTTCGACGATGAGCCCGCTGCAGCATGCGCTGTTCGGTCATGACATCGTCGATACGGAAGTGATTCGTCAGGCGCTGTACGGCCTCGCGATGGTGATCATCATGCTGTATCGCTCGGAAGGCCTGTGGCCCGCGCCGAAGCATGAGGACAAGATCGCGAAACTGGCGAAGCGCAACAGCAAGAAGCCGGTGCGCGCCTAACCTACGGACAAGGGGATAAACACATGAGCGACAAGCAAATCCGACTGTCCGTCTCGGGCGTGAACAAGCGCTTCGGCGGGCTGCAGGCATTGTCCGACGTCGGCCTGCAGATCAAGGAAGGCGAGATCTACGGTCTGATCGGCCCGAACGGCGCCGGCAAGACCACGTTCTTCAACGTGATCACGGGCCTCTACACGCCGGACTCCGGCGACTTCAAGCTGGACGGCACGAACTACACGCCGACGGCCGTGCACCAAGTGGCCAAGGCCGGCATCGCGCGTACGTTCCAGAACATCCGCCTGTTCGGCGGGATGACCGCGCTCGAGAACGTGATGGTGGGCCGCCACGTGCGCACCAAGCACGGGCTGCTCGGCGCGGTGTTCCAGACGCCGGCCGAACGCCAGGAAGAGCGCGAGATCAAGGAGCGCGCGATCGAGCTGCTCGACTACGTCGGCGTGCTGCAGTACGCCGACTACACGTCGCGCAACCTGTCGTACGGTCACCAGCGTCGCCTGGAAATCGCCCGTGCATTGGCGACCGACCCGAAGCTGCTCGCGCTCGACGAGCCGGCAGCCGGGATGAACGCGACCGAGAAGGTCGAACTCACGCGCCTGCTCGACAAGATCCGTTCGGACGGCCGCACGATCCTGCTGATCGAGCACGACGTGAAGCTCGTGATGGGGCTGTGCAACCGGATGACGGTGCTCGATTACGGCAAGGTGATCGCCGAGGGTCTGCCGCAGGACGTGCAGAAGAATCCGAAGGTGATTGAGGCATATCTCGGCGCAGGGGTGCACTGATGGCAGCGGCAATGTTGAAAATCAAGGGCTTGCAGGTCAACTACGGCGGCATCCAGGCCGTCAAGGGCGTTGACATGGAAGTCCGCCAGGGCGAGCTCGTGACGCTGATCGGCGCGAACGGCGCCGGCAAGACCACGACGATGAAGGCGATCACCGGCCTGAAGCCGTATTCGGCGGGCGACATCGAGTACGACGGCAAGTCGATCAAGGGCGTGCCGTCGCACGAGCTGCTCAAGCGCGGCCTCGCGATGGTGCCGGAAGGCCGCGGGATCTTCGCGCGGATGTCGATCATCGAGAACATGCAGATGGGCGCGTACCTGCGCAACGACAACGACCAGATCAAGAAGGACGTCGACCGGATGTTCGGCTTCTTCCCGCGCCTGAAGGAACGGGCGACGCAGCTCGCGGGCACGCTGTCGGGCGGCGAGCAGCAGATGCTGGCGATGTCGCGCGCGATTCTGTCGAAGCCGAAGCTGCTGCTGCTCGACGAGCCGTCGATGGGGTTGTCGCCGATCATGGTCGAGAAGATCTTCGAAGTGGTGCGCGAGATCTCGAAGGAAGGCATCACGGTGCTGCTGGTCGAGCAGAACGCACGCCTCGCGCTGCAGGCAGCCGACCGCGGCTACGTGATGGATTCGGGCACGGTCACGATGGAAGGCGACGCGAAGCAGATGCTCGACGATCCGAAGGTGCGCGCCGCGTATCTGGGCGAGTAAGCGATCGAACGAGTCCGGTTGCGCACGTCGCACCCGGGCTGTCGAAAAACCGTCACGGGAAACCGTGACGGTTTTTTTTCGTATGGGGCGATTCGCGTCGAACTCCGCGCGCGCAGGCGGCTCCATTCGATTGTTGCGCCGCGCGTGCGGCTGGCGTGCCGGTCGCCCGCAGCCGGTCGCCCGTGGGCGGGGCCCGCAAACCGACACACGGGCCACGTAGCATCGATCCCCCATCGGCACCTGGAGAACACGCATGAGTCTGGACTACGGTTTCGTGAAGGCGAAGGTGAAGTCGGTGGCGAAGCCGAAGGGTTCGCCGCACGGCAGCGAGATCCAGTATCACGTTCACCTGACGCTGGCGCTGCCGGCGGGAGACTGGGACGTCGCGATCAACGTTGGCACCAACGACGCGGACGACTTGCTGAACTACAAGCTCGTCTACGATTTCCATCATCCGGTCACGCAGACGCTGGCCGCCGCGGCCGAAGGCTACACGGACCTGACCGGGCAAACGGCGTTGCCCGCGCTCGACTATCTGCGCAGCGACGTCCTGAACGACACGGGGGCATGGCGCGCGAGTGCGGTGATGGACGGCACCGAGCATCCGGAGCCGATCCCGTCGCTGCTGCGGCTCGTGAACGCCGCGCAGTCGCAGGGTCTCGACGTCGTCGTATTCGGCCGCACCTATGCGCAAGGCAACGGCATCCACGACACGCACATGAATCAGGGCTCGACGGGCCCGAACTACCTGCATCGCGCGGGCGACGACCACAACGATCACAACGACGTGTGGCAGGACGGCGCGCTGCTCGTGCGCGTGAGCGACACGCAGTGGGCCGCGTATTTCGCGGCGTTCGAGCAGCAGGCCGTGCCGACCGACGCGCTCGGCAATCCGCTGCCGGGCGCCGGGCCGATCACGCGCTGAGCCGCGTGGCGGCCGGCGGCGCTTTACGCGACCGGCAGCGTCTTGCCGAACGAGATGCGTTCCTCGACGCGATAGCCGAGCGCCGCGTAGAAGCGGCATGCATCGTCGTTGCCGGGCAGCACCTGCAGGTTGATCTTCATGCAGCCGCGCGCGGCGAGCGCGCGTTCCGCATGCGCGATCAGCGCGCGGCCGACGCCGAGCCGGCGCGCGCCGTTCGCGACGCCGAACGAGTAGAGCCAGCCGCGATGTCCGTCGAAACCGGCCATCAGCGTGCCGACGACGCGCGTGCCGCTGGTCGCGACGAAGAACAGTTCCGGTTGCGTCGCGAGCTTCAGCTCGATCGATCGCAGCGGATCGCGGTGCGGCGGCGCACCGGCTTCGTCGTACTGCGGGAACGCGTCGCGCCAAACCGCGAGCACGGGATCGGTGTCGGCGCGTTCGAACGGGCGGATCGCGACAGCATCGGCGGCGGCATCCATCGCGGCGGTCTCCTTACAGCGTGTCGAGGATCGACCGCAGCATCGCCATCATCTGGTCGATTTCCTCGGTCGTGACGTTCAGCGCGGGCATGAAGCGCAGCAGGTTCGGCCGTGCGGCGTTCAGCAGCAGGCCGTCCGGCTGCATGTCGCGCGCCTTCTCGACGATCTGCGGGCCGATGTCCTTGCCGAGCAGCAGCGCGCGCAGCAGGCCTTCGCCGCGTTCGCCCTCGAAACCGCGTTCCTCCGACAGCTCGAGCAGCTTGCGCTTCAGATACTCGCTGCGCGCACGCACGCCTTCGAGGAAGCCGGGTGCGACGAGCTGCGAGATCACCGAATAGCCGACCGCCGTCATCAGCGGGTTGCCGTTGTACGTGCCGCCCTGGTCGCCGGCTTCGAACACCGAGACATCGGCCTTCGACAGCAGCGCGCCGAGCGGGGCGCCGCCGCCGATGCCCTTCGCGAGCGTCATCACGTCCGGCTCGATGCCGGACAGCTCGTACGCGAACAGCGTGCCCGCGCGGCCGCAACCGCTCTGCACTTCGTCGACGATCAGCAGCAGGTCGTGCTGCTTCGTCAGCGCGCGCAGCGCCTGCATGAATTCACGCGTGGCCGGGATCACGCCGCCTTCGCCCTGGATCGGCTCGAGCATCACGGCGACGGTCTTGTCGGTGATCAGCTTCTCGACCGACTCGATGTTGTTCAGCTCGGCCTTCGGGAAGCCCGGCACCTGCGGCGCGTAGATCGTGTCCCAGCCCGGCTTGCCGCTGGCCGACATCGTCGCGAGCGTGCGGCCGTGGAAGCTGTGGTCGAACGTGATGATCTCGTACGCGCCGTTCTTGAACTTGCGGCCCCACTTGCGCGCGAGCTTGATCGCGCCTTCGTTCGCCTCGGCGCCGCTGTTCGTGAAAAACACCTTGTCGAACACGCTGTGCTGCGTGAGCAGGCCCGCGAGCTTCGCCATCGGCTCGTTGTAGAACGCGGGCGACGGGTTCAGCAGCTTGTCGGCCTGGGTCTTCAGCGCTTCGACGATGCCGTCGTTGCAGTGGCCGAGGCTGTTGACGGCCCAGCCCTGGATGAAGTCCAGATAGCGCTTGCCCGTGTGATCGTAGAGCCACGAACCCTTGCCGTGCGTAAACACGATGTCGGGGCGGTTCGTGATGTACATCAGCGAGTCGATCGGATAATCGTTCAGGGGCATGGCAGCAGACTCCAGCGGGCGTTGAAAGGGAAACGGGCAATAAAAAAGCCACGGAAGGCCGTGGCTGGTGGGTCGAACAGCTTGTGCGTAACCGGTGAAGCGGAGGAGGGTTACGCGCGAGTCCGTGACGAGCCGGCGGCATCCGGGCGGAGCGGCGAGCGGCGACGTCGGAGAGCGGACAGGAAGCGGTTCATGTGCGCAAGCATAAGGCATCCCGCGCCCCACTGTAAACCGCCGCGATGCCACGGATGTGACACGGCGGCGCGCAGCGGGGCGCGCGGGCGCGCCCGCCGCTCAGACCGGGTGCGCGAGGTCGGCGGCGCTCGTGAACGAGTCCGCGTAGAACTCGTCGGCCGGCAGCGCGTGGTGCTGCGTGAAGTCGCGCTGCGCGGATTCGACCATCACCGGCGCGCCGCACGCGTAGACCTGATGGCCGGACAGATCGGGCAGGTCCTCGATCACCGCACGGTGGACGAAGCCCGTGCGGCCCGTCCACTGGTCGGCGTCGTCCGGCTCGGAGAGCACCGGCACGTACTTGAAGTTCGGGAGCTCGCGCGCCCATTGCTCGGCGAGTTCGGCGAGATAGATGTCCTTCTTGCGGCGCGCGCCCCAGTAGAGCGTCATCGGACGCGTGATACCCGAGTGCTTCACGTGCTCGATGATCGCCTTGATCGGCGCGAAGCCGGTGCCCGACGCGAGCAGCACGATCGGCTTGTCGGAATCCTCGCGCAGGAAGAACGTGCCGAGCGGGCCTTCGAAGCGCAGGATGTCGCGCTCCTTCATCGCGCCGAATACGTGGTCGGTGAACTTGCCGCCCGGCATGTGGCGGATGTGCAGCTCGATCGGGCCTTCCTCGTGCGGCGCGTTCGCCATCGAATAGCTGCGGCGCGAGCCGTCCTTCAGGATGAACTCGACGTACTGGCCCGCGAGGTACTGCAGGCGTTCGTTCGCCGGCAACTGCAGCTTCACGACCATCACGTCGTCCGCCTTGCGTTCGAGCGCCGCGATCCGGCACGGCAGCTTCTTCACCTGTACGCCGTCGACGCCGGCGATTTCGCGCACGTCGATCTCGAGATCGCATTGCGCGGTCGAGCAGCACAGCAGCGCGAGGCCGCGCGTGCGTTCGTCGTTGGACAGCGCCGACGCGGCGTGCGGGCCCTGTTCGATCTGGCCCGACACGATTTGGCCCTTGCAGGAGCCGCACGCGCCGTTCTTGCAGCCGTACGGCAGATGGACGTTCTGGCGCAGCGCGGCCGCCAGCACGGTTTCATCCGACTCGACCTGGAATTGCCGGCCGCTTTGCTTGAGAGTGACGTTGAATGCCATAGAACCAAACTAAAACAAAATGGGGGGACCGTGCATGTCGCGCACGGCAGCTACAATGCAAAACCGTTGCGCGTCGCGCAACGGCGGCTACTGATCTCGCAACCCACATGATCGCGACACGAATCCTGCGCCGGCCGCGCGTACTGATCGTCGGCTGCGGCGACGTCGGCATGCGCTGCGTCGCGCAATGGCGTGACGCGCGCCCCGACCTGCGCATCGTCGCGTTGACGAGCCACCCGGCTCGCCGCGACGAACTGCGCGCCGCGGGCGCGACACCGATCGTCGGCGACCTCGATCGCCGGGCGACGCTCGGCCGTCTCGCCGGCCTTGCCCGCACGATCCTGCATCTCGCGCCGCCGCCATCCGACGGCCGCGACGACCGGCGCACGCGTGCGCTGATCGCCGCAACGTCCATGCCCGCGCGTCGGCCGGCGGTACCGCCGGCATCGGCGGTCGGCCGGCTCCGAACGCTGCGCAGCGCGGCGCGACAGGCCGGCGCGTCCGTTCGGGCAGCGCGTATTGTACCCGAGGGTCTTCGCGCGCCGACGCTGGTCTACGCCAGCACGACGGGCGTCTACGGCGACTGCGGCGGCGCGCGCATCGACGAAACGCACCCGCTGCGCCCCGCGAACCCGCGCGCGTTCCGGCGCGTGTCGGCCGAGCGCCAACTGCGTGCGGCGACGGTGCGCGGCGTGCTGTCCGCGCGCATCGTGCGCATTCCCGGCATCTATGCGGCGAACCGTCTGCCGGTCGCGCGGCTCGAGCGCGGCACGCCGGCGCTCGAACCGGCCGACGACGTCTACACGAACCACATCCACGCGGACGATCTCGCGGCGATCCTGCGCCGTGCGGCCGAGCGCGGCAAGCCGGCGCGCGCCGTGCACGCGTCGGACGATACCGAACTGCGGATGGGAGAGTATTTCGACCGGGTCGCGCAGGCGCTCGGCCTGCCGAAGCCGCCGCGCGTCAGCCGCGCGGACGCGGAGCGCGTGCTCGAACCGACGCTGCTGTCGTTCATGCGCGAGTCGCGGCGCCTGTCCAACGCACGGCTCAAGGCCGAATTGTGCGTGACCTTGCGCTATCCGACCGTAGACGATTTCCTTCAAACGCTCGCGCCGGGCGGCGCGTCAGGTGAGCGCCGGTAACGCCTCGATCAGCAGGAAGCACAGCAGCGCACCGATCAGCGCGCCGATCAGGTTCGGATGATATTTGTGCTTCAGATGCATCGTGGCCAGCAGGCCGCCGATCACGATGACGCCGATGACCGCGAATGCGATCATCACGGACGACAGTTCGAAAGAATGGTTGATGTTCATGATGTCTCCCCCTGCATCGCCGCTCTTGCAGCTTGTGATTTCAGTATAGCGGGGGAACCTGCGGCCGAGAGGCCGCCAGGCACCGAACGGTCGTGCGGATTTTCCCTTACAGGGTTTGGACGGGATTGCGCAGCATTGAAAGGTCGGCTTCGTCGAGCCACCGCCACGCACCCGGCGCGAGGTCGGCCGGCAGCGCGAAGCCGCCGATGCTTTCGCGGTGCAGCAACTCGACGCGGTTGCTCGCCGCGGCGACCATTCGCTTGACCTGGTGGTACTTGCCTTCGAGCACGGTCAGCGCGAGCGTGTGCGTGTCGCGCGCGTCGGCGGCGACGGCCGCGATCGGCTTCGGCTCGCCATGCAGTTGCACGCCGGTGCGCAGCGCGTGCAGTTGCGCATCGTCGAGCGGGTGGCGCACGGTCGCGACGTAGGTCTTCGGCACCTTGCGCTTCGGCGACGTGTACGCGTGCACGAACTGGCCGTCGTCGGACAGCAGCAACAGGCCGGTCGTGTCCTGGTCGAGCCGGCCGACGCACTGCACGCCGCGCGCGACGAGCGGCGCGGGCAACAGGCTGAACACGCTCGCATGGTGCTGCGGATCGCGCGAACACTCGTAGCCGGCCGGCTTGTTGAGCGCGAGATACGCGCGCGCATGGAACGGCCATGCCGTATCGTCGACCGAGAACACGAGGCCGTCGGTGTCGAAGGTGGCGTCCGGGTCCGGCGCGGCGGCGCCCGCGACGGCGACGCGGCCCGCTTCGATCAGGCCGCGGCACTGGCGGCGCGAGCCGAAGCCCTGGGTGTAGAGAATGCTTTCGAGATCCATAGCGCGCGCATTCTATCAAGCGCCGGCGCATGGCCGGCAGGAACGCGCATGCGCTGGTAAGCTGCCGGAACGCCGCGCGGCGCGCGGCGCCCGTTCATTCTTCGTGGGCAGTCCATGCGTTTCGATTCATTCCCGTTCGGCCGCCACGCGGCCGCCGTCATCGTCGCCGCGACCGTTTCGTCGACCGCGTTCGCGCACGCGCATCTCGCAACGAGCGACCCGGCGGCAGGCGCCGCGCTGGCCACCGCACCGGCCGCCGTCACGATCGACTTCACCGAGCCGCTGGAGCCGGCATTCAGCTCGATCGTCGTCGTCGACGGTGACGGCAAGACAGTGTCGAACGACCGCGCGCGCATCGACGCATCGAACCGCAAGCGGATGACGGTGTCGCTCGCGGCGCTCGGCACGGGTGCGTACACGGTGAAGTGGGTAGCCGTCGCGACCGACGGGCATCGCACGCAGGGCGCATACGGCTTCAGCGTGAAGTGACGCAACGGCGGCGGCAGGCCCGTGCCAGGGTTGCCGCGCGCCTTTATCCGACAGGGAGTTTCCCCGCATGAATCCGACGACGCTCGACGCACTCGCCGATTTCCCCCGTCAGCTCGAAGCGCATTTCGCGGCCGTGCCCGACGGCTATGCGCGCTGGACGCCCGACGACTGGGCCGGCATGCCGAGCGAGCACTTCTCGCCGCTCGGGCAGCTCTGCCACGTGCGCGACATCGAGATCGACGGCTATCACGTGCGGCTGCGTCGCATGCTCGACGAAGATCACCCGCTGCTCGTGTCGATCGACGGCGACGCGCTCGCGATCGAACGGCGCTACGACGACGCGTATGCGTCCGAAGTGCTCGCGGCGATTCGCGACGCGCGGCGCGAGACGCTGGCGCGGCTGTCGCGCGTCACGCCGGAACAGTTCGAACGTACCGGCGAGTTCGACGGCTATGGTTCGCTGACCGTGCGCGGGCTCGTCCACTACCTGTGCAGTCACGACCAGCAGCATCTGGCCGGCATGCAGTGGCTGCTCGGCAAGATCGACGCGGCGCTGTACGCGCGCTGAGCCGGCCGGCGGCCGCGCCGCAATCGGTCGCGGAACCCGGCGCCGCCGTCGGTGCGGCAGGTCACCTTGCTCGGCTTCGATTGGATCGCTTTTCTGGATAATCCATCCAGCCTCGACCGGCTGATCGGCGGGTCGCGTATGCCTACACTCCTAGCTTCGTTCAACGAAAAAAGGAGTCAACCGTGGCAACTCATACGCTCGCAGACAAGGTCGTCCTGATCGCAGGCGGCGCAAAGAATCTCGGCGGCCTGATCGCCCGGGACCTGGCGGGCCACGGCGCGAAGGCGGTGGCGATTCACTACAACAGCGCGGCGTCGCAGGCGCAGGCCGAGGAGACGGCCGCGGCGGTGCGCGCGGCCGGCGCGGAAGCCGCGACGTTCCAGGCGGACCTGACGACGGCGGCCGCAGTCGAGAAGCTGTTCGACGACGCGAAGCAGCGCTTCGGCAAGATCGACATCGCGATCAACACGGTCGGCAAGGTGCTGAAGAAGCCGTTCACGGAAATCAGCGAGGCCGAGTACGACGAGATGTTCGCGGTCAACAGCAAGTCGGCGTTCTTCTTCATCAAGGAAGCCGGGCGGCACCTCGAGGATCACGGCAAGCTCGTCACGCTCGTCACGTCGCTGCTGGGCGCGTTCACGCCGTTCTACGCGGCGTACGAAGGGTCGAAGGCGCCGGTCGAGCACTTCACGCGCGCGGCGTCGAAGGAATACGGCGCACGCGGCATATCGGTGACGGCCGTCGGGCCGGGCCCGATGGACACGCCGTTCTTCTATCCGGCCGAAGGCGCCGATGCGGTCGCCTACCACAAGACGGCCGCCGCGCTGTCGCCGTTCAGCAAGACGGGGCTGACCGACATCGAGGACGTCGTGCCGTTCATCCGCCATCTCGTGACCGACGGCTGGTGGATCACGGGCCAGACGATCCTGATCAACGGCGGCTACACGACCAAGTAACCGGGCCGGTTGCGGGCCGCGCGGCGCACCGCACTGGCGCGTTTGCGTGGACAATGGACGGGCGCGCAGCCACGAGGCCGCGCGCCCGTTTTTTCTGTGCCGCCGAAGCCGGCCGCGATGCGCGGCGGCCGGTGCCGACCGTCGTTCGAACCCGGGTTTCCCGCCGATGGACAAGCTGGATCAGGTCAGGATCTTCCTGCAGGTTGCCGAGATGGGCAGCTTCATCAAGGCCGCGCATGCGCTCGACGTGCCGCGCGCGACCGTGTCGGCGGCCGTCCAGCAGCTCGAGACGGCGCTCGGCACGCGGCTGCTGCACCGCACGACGCGCCAGGTGCAGCTGACCGCCGACGGCGCGTTCCTGCTCGAACGCGGCCGGCGCCTGCTCGCGGAAGCTGACGAACTCGACCGCCTGTTCCGGCGCCGCGATCGCGACGTGGTCGGGCGGCTGAACGTCGACGTGCCGAGCCGGATCGCACGCCGCGTCGTGGCGCCCGCGCTGCCGTCGCTGTTTCGCCGCCACCCGAAGCTGCAACTGTCGCTCGGGTCCACGGACCGCGCGATCGACCTCGTGCAGGAGGGCGTCGATTGCGCGATCCGCGTCGGGCGGCTCGCGGACAGCAGCCTCGTCGTGCGGCCGCTCGGACAGTTCACGCTGATCAACTGTGCGAGCCCCGACTACCTGCGCGAATGCGGCGTGCCCGAGCATCCGGACGCGCTCGCGCACGGGCACTGGGCGATCGGCTATGCGTCGCCGACCACGGGGCGCGAACTCGGCTGGGAATATTGCGCGGACGGGCAGCGGCACTTGCTGACGCTGCCGAGCCGCGTGATCGTCAACAACGCCGAAACCTACATCGCCAGCTGCGTCGCGGGAATGGGGCTGATCCAGATTCCGCGCTTCGACGTCGAGCATCTGCTGGCAAGCGGCGCACTCGTCGACGTGATGCCCGGCCACCGCGCCGAGCCGATGGACGTGTCGGCCGTGTATCCGCATCGCCGGCATCGCTCGAGGCGGCTCAACGCGTTCGTCGACTGGTTCGGGGAGCTGATGGCGGAGGCATTGAGCGACGCGGGCGCGAGCGGCCGCGGCGACTGAAAGCGGCATCGTGCCGGCATCCGCGGGCCGTCCCGCCGTTCGCCGGCCCGTGACGCGGCCCGATCGGCGCCGGCGCGAGGCCGCGGCGGGTGCGGCGCCGCGTCACGCGTGCTCAGGCGGCGAACTGCCGCGTGCGCCCGGTCGCCCGCACCGCGTCGATCAGCGCGGTGCCGACGCCGGCCGGTTTCGACGCGAATGCGTAAAAGCGGGCGCCCGGCAGCGCCGGCAGGCCGTCGTGCGGCCCGCACTCGCGCAGGCCGTCGCGCAATTGGCTGCGCGCGAGCGCCGTGACCGCGAAGCCGGCGAGCGCGGCCGACATGCAGCCGGCCATGCTCGCGCTTTCGAACAGCACGCGAAACGGCCGCAGCGCCGCCGCGAGTGCGGACACCGCGGCTTCCCGATACACGCACGGTTCCGGAAACAGCGCGAGCGGCACGCCTTCCTCCGCGTCGAGCGCTGTATCGGCCGCGAATGCCCACACGAGCGGCTCCTCCCACAGCAGTTCGCCGGGCGTGTCGACCTGTCGGCACTGCTTGCCGAACACGACGTCGAGCCGGCCCAGCGATTGCTCCCGCAGCAGCGACGCGGTGATGCCGACCTTCAGTTCGATCGTTGTGCGCGGATGGCCGTCGCGAAACGTGCGCAGCACCTGCGGCAGCCACGTGCCCGCGAAATCCTCCGACGCGCCGATCCGCAGCGGCCCGTGCGCCGGCGCGCCGCGCAGCCGCGCGCGCACCTCGCGCTCCATGTCGACGATGTTGCGCGCGTACGCGTACAGCGTGTCGCCGGCCGGCGTCAGCGCGATCCGGCGTGTCGTGCGCGCCAGCAGCACGGTGCCGGCCGCCTGTTCGAGCCGCTTGATGTGGCCGCTGACGGCGGACGGCGTCAGCGCGAGGCGTTCCGCGGCCGGCGCGAACCCGCGGCTGTCGACGACTTCGAGAAAGGTGCGCAGCAGCGCGATGTCGAGCGCGGTCGACGCGGGGTGGGTCGGCGGTTCCATGGATCGATTCGACGAGATATTCGAAGAGTGAATCATGATACTCCGCGAATCGTGATGAAAGGCCGACCTACCATCGTATGTTCATGCTGACCTGACGGAGTACACGATGACGACCTATGCGCACGCGACGACCGCGTCGCTCGACATTGCCTATCTCGAATGGAACCCGCGCGGCGAGCGCACGGCCGTGCTGCTGCACGGCTGGCCGGACAGCCCGGTCGGCTGGGAGGCGGTGGCCGCGGCGCTGGCCGCACGTGGCTACCGCGTGCTTGCGCCCGCGTTGCGCGGCTTCGCGCCGACGCGCTTTCGCGATGCATCCGTGCCGCGCAGCGGCCAGCTCGCGGCGCTCGGGCGCGACCTGCTCGAATTCGTCGACGTGCTCGGCATCGAGCGGCCCGTGCTGGTCGGGCACGACTGGGGCGCCCGCGCGGCCGCGAACGCGTGCGGGCTGCGCGACGGTGCCGCATCGCATCTCGTGATGCTGTCGGTCGGGTACGGCACCAACGATCCCGCTCAGCCGCTGTCGCTGCAGCAGGCGCGCAACTACTGGTATCACTGGTTCATGGCGACGCCGCGCGGCGAGCAGGCGCTGCGCGACGACCGCCGCGCGTTCGCGCGCCTGATGTGGGATACGTGGTCGCCGGCGGGCTGGTATCGCGACAGCGATTTCGACGCGGCGGCCGTCGCGTTCGACGGACCCGACTGGATCGACGTCGTGCTGCATTCGTATCGGCAGCGCTGGGGCTTCGCGCCGGGCGCGCCGGCCTATGCCGACGACGACGCGCGGCTGAACCCGGCGCCCGTGCTGGCGGTGCCGACGCTCGTGCTGCACGGCGGCGCGGACACCTGCAATCATCCGGACAGCTCGGCCGGGCGCGAGCGGTTCTTCGCCGGGCGCTACGAGCGGCAAGTGCTCGACGGAATCGGACATTTCCCGCAGCGCGAATCCGCGGCCGCGGTCGCGGACGCGATTCTCCGGTTCTGCGAGCGGGATTGACGCGCGCCGGCCGGCCCGGCGCGCGAAGGATCAGCCGCCGACGCGCGGCGCGAGCAGGTCGCCAAGGCCGATGTTCCTGAACATCTCGCGGCGGACGCGATCGCCAACGCGGAACACTTCCTCGGCGCCGTCCTGCGACGGGTCGACGAACACGCGGTACGGGCGCTTGCCGGCCGGCGCCGCGACGAGCTCGGCAATCGCCGTGGCGACCGCGCCGGCGTCGGCGTCCGCCGGTTCAAGCGCGGCGAGGCCCTGCAACGCCTGATCGGCGACGCCCGCGTACGGCCCGCTGTCGTAGGCGGCCTGCACGGCGGTATCGGCCGGCTTGCCGGCATGGAGGAAGTGATTCGTGCCCCGGGTGAACGCGCCCGGCACGACGATCGACGTTTCGATGCCCCAGCGGGCAAGTTCGGCCGCGTAGGACACCGCGAGCGAGTCCATCGCGGCTTTCGCGGCGAAGTAGGGGGCGAGGAACGGCGGGGTGCCGCCGCGCGCCGACGAGGACGACACCCACACGAGCAGGCCGCGGCCCTGGCGGCGCAGGTGCGGCAGCGCCGCGCGGTTCACGCGCTGGGTCGACACGACGTTGACGTCGTAGAGCCGCGCAAGCTGTTCGGGCGTGAATGCCTCGGCCGGCCCGAACACCATGTGACCGGCGTTGTGGACGACGACGTCCAGACGGCCGTTGTCGGCGATCACGCGGTCGATTGCGGCGTCGACCGATGCATCGTCGCCGACATCGAGTTCGATGCTGCGCAGGTCGACGCCGTGTTGTTGCGCGTAGGCGGCGACGGCGGCGACGCGCGGCGCGTTGCGCCCGGTGCTCTCGCGCATCGATGCATAGACCGTGTGACCGGCGCGGGCGAGCGCCTGGGCCGTCAGCAAGCCGAAGCCGCTGGACGCGCCGGTGACGAGGACGACTTCCTTCATGAGCGATCTCCTGGCGGAAAGATGGGATGGCGGCGAACGGTCCGTCAGCACATGCCGCCGTTGGCGCGCAGGACCTGGCCATTGATCCACGCGCCTTCCGGGCCGGCGAGGAACGCGACGACGCGCGCGATATCGTCGGGCTGGCCGAGCCGCTCGAGCGGGTTCAGTTTCGCGAGCCGATCGACGAGTTCGGGGCTCTTGCCCTGCAGGAACAGCTCGGTCGCGACCGGCCCGGGCGCGACGGCGTTCACGCGGACGCCGCGCCCACGCATTTCCTGCGCGAGCACCTGCGTGAGGCTTTCGACCGCCGCCTTGCTGGCGACGTACACGCCGTAAGTCGGCATGCGCATGCCGATCACGCTGGTGGACAGGTTGATGATGCGTCCGCCGTCGCGCACCCGCCGGGCCGCTTCGCGGCAGACGTTGAACGTGCCTTTCACGTTGATGGCGAGCGTTTCGTCGAACAGCGCGTCGTCGCAGTCGGCGATGGTCGCCAGCTTCATCACGCCCGCGGAATTGACCACCACATCCGGGCCGCCGAATGCTTGTTGCGCGGCGTCGAACAGCGCGGCCACGGCCGCCGGATCGGCGACGTTCGCCTGCACCGCGACCGCATGGCCGCCGTCGGCGACGATCGCGTCGACCACCTCGCGGGCCGGGCCGGCGCTCCCGGCATAGTTGACGACGACGCGGAAGCCGTCCCGGGCGAGTTGGCGCGCAATTTCCGCGCCGATGCCGCGCGATGAACCCGTGACGAGGGCGACCTGTTCCGATGTGCTCATGTCCTGCTCCTGGTGAATGAATGCCGTTCGATCCGGCGACAGGACCACTGTAGGCTTCCTTGATAAATAAAAATAATGAATAATGATCAGTCAATGAATGACTAAAAGTATGTCTCATGGGATTCGACAGCAGATTGCTCAGCGGTATCGGCGTGCTTTCCGCGGTGATCGAGGCGGGTACCTTCGCGCGGGCGGGCGAGGCAATGGGGCTGACTCAACCGGCGGTGAGCCGCGCCGTTGCCCGGCTGGAAGAGCGGGTCGGCATCCGGATCTTCAACCGGACGGCGCGTGCGATCACGCTGACCGACGAAGGGCGGCGTTTTTACGAGACGGTCGCGCCGCTGCTGGCCGGTATCGAGGAGGCGGCGCTCGACGCCGGCCAGTCGAAGGCGCGCGTGAGGGGGCGGCTGCGGGTCAACGTGGACGGCACGTTCGGCCACTACGTGCTGGCGCCGCGGATGGCGGAATTTCTCGACCGCTTTCCCGACCTGTCGGTCGAAATCAGCGTGCGGGACCGGATGGGCGACCTCGTCGCCGACGGCTTCGACGTGGCCGTGCGTTTCGGCATTCCGGAGCCGTCGTCATATCGCGCGCGCCTGCTGCTCGAGACGCGCGTGCTGACCTGCGCGTCGGCGGCCTACGTCGCGCGTCATGGCGAACCGCGGCACCCGCGGGATCTTGCGGACGGTCACCGGTGCGTGCTGATCCGCGATCCGGTGACGGGGCGGCCATACGAATGGGAGTTTCATCGCGGCAAGGAAGTCGTGCCGGTCGACGCCGCCGGCAGGCTGACGGTCAACGATACGGGCGGGCTGCTCGGCGCGTGTCTGGGCGGCGTCGGCATTGCGCAGCTGCTGGAGCTCTATGCGCGGGACGTCCTGGCCGACGGACGCTTGGTGCAGTTGTTGCCCGAGTGGGCGGACGAGACTTTCCCGCTTTACGCGTATCACCACGCGTCGAATCTCGTTTCGGCGAAGGTGAGGGTGTTTCTGGACTTCGTCCGCGAGTTGATGGTCTGAGCGCACCGGGCGGCAGGCCGCCGCCGGTTACCCGGTGCGGTGCGGAACGCGCGGCACCAACAAAAAACCCGCGAAGCGGCGAGCTTGCGCGGGTTTCGACAGAAGCAGCGCACGACGACGCTGCGAAAGACTGGTGCCAGGGCCGGAATGAAATAATTCTATGTGAGGCCCGTAGTGTAGGGGTGTTGCTTGTGGAGTGTTGCTGAGTTGCCCCCAGAGTTGCCCCCCACGCTTCTGGCAGCCGCAGAATTCATATCGCTCTGCTGCGTATGCCGTTCGGGCGAGGTCGTTCAGAAGACGCCAACAGGCGTATCGGCGTAGGCTCGATCAGTCGAAGGCACGGTGCCGTGCGGAACGTTGCTGTGCCGCCGGAAGCAAAAATATTTGGAGATTTGGAGATAGACGGTTGTATCGGCCTGTAAGCCTTGTCTGGTAAGGCTGTGGTTATCTCCAAGTCTATCTCCAAAGTACACATTTTCTTGGAGATAAAGTTGGAGACAGACTCTGAGCTATGGCGTCCGCACGACGACGTTGAGAGTTGCCCTGCCTTCTGGAACGCTGCGCGCAAAGAACGCCCCGCGCGCCCACACACCCACGAGCCGCCGTTACGCTAGAAAGTTACTTTGCAACCGTCGCATCCCGTCAGTGATTGGCACGAGCAAGCGCGGCACAATCGCGACAACACTGGTGATTCGGGGACTGAGATGTGCAAGTCCAGACCTGATCTCTCAGTCGGAGGCAGATCAGGTCTGAGATTGTCTAGACGTCACCTCATCAAGGGCCGTGATCGACCCTGAGCGGCGGCTCGACCCGGTGATGCTTCGACGGGTTGAATCCGCAAGCTACAACGGTCACTCCCATGGGTACCGCTATCGCGGGATGCTCGGCCATGGCAGTGATTGCCCATCACCGGTCTATGCGATAGCGCAATCTGAATTCGGGTGCCACGTGACTACACGGCTTTGTGGAGCGGACGATGTATTATCGACCGTCCTCTTCGAAATCGCTTATCGTGTCCGACCACTCCTCAGATTCGTCACTCGGTAATCGCCTGGGCGGCGGTGGCGCGGCCACCAGCGCAGGAATTCAGTTTCAGGCGCAAGTTGGCGCTCTTCTCAGCGCGTACATGCTCTCCGACCAGTGCATTGATGCGCGCATCGATGTTGGAAACGGGAGCGTCGAATGGATTCGCTTCGAAACAGAAGCCCCGGTCGACGATATCCTTGTGGCGACGTCAGATGACGGTTTCATTGCCATTCAGGCCAAGACAACAGTGTCTCGGTCGCGAGACCCTTCTAGCGCCTTTGCCAAGACTATCGCGCAGTTCACGAAGTACTGGATAGATTGCCAGCGCGGGGATGGCAGCGCTGGATGGAACCGACCGCTCGACGCGAGCCGGGACCGCTTGGTTCTCGCCGTGGGATCGCAGGCGTCGGCAGCGATCAAGGTCGATCTGCCCACTGCTCTCGCGCTCAAGGCGTCCCCAGGTCAACCGCAGCTGACACAGGCGCAGCAGGTGGTGTTTGACGATTTCGAGTTCTGTATCCGAACCGCATGGGCTGATTCGACCGCTGAACCGTTCAGCGATGCAGCGGTTCTGGAGATCGCGAGGTTCGTTCGCGTTGCGGTATTCGATTTTGCTGGCACCGACGCGGCGCTTGTGCGCACAGTGCTGCATGGTGCCGCGGGCGCCTCGATTGATGCGGGTGCTTTGTTCTCGGGCATCGAGCAGTTTTGTTACGACTTGATGAAGCAGCGCGGTGGTGCTGATCTCGATACGTTGAGGGCAGCGCTGCGTTCGGCTGGGTTTGATCTCGGCGACAGACCTCGCTATCGGGCGGACATCGAGGCCCTACGGGCGTACTCCAGCGCGACAGCCAGTGACCTACGACGTTATGAGGTTGTTGAGGCATCGCCGGGCAATCAGGTGTCGATCGTTCGCGATTGTCAACAGGGGGTCTTCGAGGCGGCCGCAGCCGGAAACCTTCTGATTATCGGTGAACCCGGCTCCGGAAAAAGCGGTGTAGTGAGCGCGCTAGCTGAGAGGTTGCGTGCCGAACTGCACGATGTCGTCGAACTGGCGGTCGACAGTCTGGCCGTGGATACGTCGGATGGTCTCGCAAGAGCGCTGGGTCTGGAGCACGATCTTGTCGAAGTGCTCAAGGCCTGGGACGGGGAAAAGTCGGGGTGGCTCGTAATCGACGCGCTGGATGCCACGCGCGGGGGACAAGGCGAAGGGGTTTTCCGCGCGTTGATCAAGCGCGTCATTGAAATGAATGATCGTTGGCGGGTCGTGGCATCTATCCGCTCGTTCGACTTGCGCATGGGGCAACAATTCCGCGCGCTTTTCAAGGGCAAGCCACCCGTCGCCGCGCTTGCTGATCGGGGCTTCGGGGACGTTCGGCATGTTTCGGTGCCGAACTGGTCTGACAACGAGTTGCGGCAGTTGATGGCGAGGGAGCCGCGGCTGGCGAGTGTGCTGGATGCTGCACCCCAAAAGTTCAGAGAACTGGCGGTCGTGCCTTTTAATACACGGCTCATATGTGACTTGCTCGCCGCCGACGTCCTCGGCGAGAACCTGGAACGTGTTTCGTCCCAGGTGCAACTGCTTCAGCTTTTCTGGCGGGAGCGAATCGAGTGTTACGGAACGTCCGGCCGAGCTGTCATCATTCGCGCAGTGCAGTCGATGCTGGAGTCCGGCTCGCTGCAGGCACCATTCGACAAAACAGCTGCTGACAGCGGTGACCAGGTCGACAAACTTCAGAAAGGCGGGATCCTCGTCCCGATAAACGGCGGTCGGTCGTTTCAGTTCCGCCATCACATCCTGTTCGATTTCGCTGCGGCTGCGGTGTATCTGGACCCGAATGGCATCGTTAATGGCTCGCAGCGGTTTCCGAAGGATGACGGGCGCGGGCTGATGCTCGCCCCGGCGTTGCTATTCGTGTTGCATGAGCTGTGGGATCAAAGCGTCGATAGGGACCGGTTCTGGAGCGCTGTCGCCAAGCTCATCACGGACCGAGCGGGCGACCCCGTTTTGCGAAGTTCAGCAAGCCGTGCGGGCGCTGAGTTTCCCGTTGATGTCGACGATACGGCTTGGCTTGTGCAGGAAGTTGGGCGCAACAACCCGTTGCTTCCGGATGTTCTAAACCATGTGGGTGGAGCACTGGCGGTGCGCATTGACGATCACTCGTCGACGCCGTTGCAGCCATGGATTGCACTTGCGAGTGGCATTGGAGCTTATGTTGGGCGCGTGACCGGTGCGGTGCGATTCCTCGTTGCCCAGTTGCTGCCGCGTGCGAAATCCCAGGAGGAGCGTGCCGGCCTTGGGTCGGCCGCGCGTGCCTTGCTGGCGTATGCCTTCGAAAACGGCAACGCGCAATGGCTGGTGGCTTCAGCCATTGATCTGGTGCTTGATACATATTCGACGAACAGCGACGCATCTCGCACATTGCTTGCGCGGATATTTGAGGCAGAGCAACTTGAGCTACATAGCTGGGAATACGTGCCGTTGCTGGGACGCAAGATCGGGAGTATCGCGGATTGCGACCCGGACTTCGCCAGCTACATCTATAACCGCACGTATGAAATCGGTGTAACTGACGAAAGGAAAACGAGGATCGGCAACAGCCAGATTCTGTCGATGACGTCTACGGCGCGGCAGGACTATGACATGGCTCGTTACTCGCTTGCGCAATATTTCCCCACGTTCCTCCAACACCATTCATCGGCAGCAGTCGATGGGCTCGTAGCCGCAGTGGACGGATTCTTCGCCCGAGAGCACCCGCGGACCGAACCTGTTCGTGAATTCGAACTGACGGTCAACAACCAAAAGTATCGTCTGGAGGAAGATTTAAGCTGTGTGTGGGGGCATGATCCGGAGCGCGTCTACGGATATGACGCGGATTTGCTGGTGGTCAAGTTCGTAGAACATCTTAGGACGGCTACTGAACAGGTAGCTATCGAGATAGCTCGTGATGTCATTCTGCGGTGTTCGAAAGCGATTTTTTGGGCGAGATTGTTCATGGTCGCTGCCGAGCGTCGCGACAAACTCCTCGACCTGATGTGGCCGTTCGCCGTTCTTGAACCGATGCTTGTTTTGCCTGACACACGCAAAGATGCGATTGACGTTGTTACAGGGGCATGGGATCGACGCACTGCTGAAGAGCGCATCGACCTCGAAGAAGGTGCGTTTGCATTCGACTTTTCAGGCTATCAGGACGAGGACGGTGCGCGGCGCGCGTTCGTGGAACGACTATTTGCCAGCATCGGAGCGGACCGACTCCTAACGGATCGGGCGCGAGAGATGATCGCAAGGGAAATAGACGAGTCAGAAGGCAAAAACGAACGGTTGATGCATTTTTCAACGTCTTGGGAGCGCGCTGATCCTTACCAGTGGATCCAGGGTCTGGACAGGAGTTTACCGGCAAATGCGGATCTGATGGCCGCGCTTGAGTCGACGCAGGATCTGCTCGCACTTGCTCCAGGGAAGACACCTGCGAACGATGTGACTCTCGACGCTGCGCTTAAGTCGCTTGAGGCTCTTGATGTTCGCGCGAGTGCGCACGGTGTACATGCCGTGTTGCGCCTACAGGCCGAAGGTACGATCGGACAGGGGTGTTCACAGATCCTGACGATGAAACTTCTGGGGGGGAAAGCGGAGGCCCCGAATCTTGAACCCACGGTCAATCGCCTGATTGACCTCATCATGTTGGCGGCAAACTCTGCCAGCCCAGAAGTGCAAGAGGAAACGGAACAGCGTTTCGAAGAATCCGCTGCATGGGGTTCACCTGCGGCGCGGCTCGAAGCGGCGGAAGCGATTCTCGATTTGTGCTTGCAGGCTCCCGAGCGATATCGTGAACTCGCACCGGTAATCGATCGACTCCTCGCCGATCCGCATCCCGCGGTTCGCATGCATGCGGCGCTGATGCTTATCAGAATCTGGGACCTCGACAGGCACGGATTCTGGTCGAGGCTCGAAACGCGGCTGCAGAAAGAGACAAACCGAAGCGTTCTTGTGCACCTGACGAGCGACTTGGTGGACCGTCTGCTGCACGCCGAGCCGCAGAGATGTCTGACACTGCTTCGGCAATTGATCGACCGGGTTCAAGCCGACGGGCCGCGAGCAAAGGATCTGCTTGCGCATATTGCTGGACAGATCACGGTGCTATGGGTACGACATTCGCTCGAAGAGGCGCGCGAGAGTCTTGAACGCTACGTGAGTTCGCCGACAGTGCACTCCTCCGAGCTTCTTCACGTCCTGATGGCATTGCGCGGTGCTTACGTCATCGGACTCAACGCGGACAGCCCGCTCGATGCGAGTGTCCGTCAGCGCGCATTCAGCTTGACGCTGGATATTGTGTCGGCTGCAAACCTTGTGCTTGGTGAGTTGATTGGAAAGAAGAGCGCCAGCGAGCAAGAAGCCGCTACGGTGCGCGATCTCGCGCAGGTGGTCGATTCCGCATGCAACCAGCTTTATTTCACGGTCGACGAAGTAATCGACGGCACAGACATAGCACGGAACCTTGCCCCGCAAGAGGTTTTGCAGTTCGTGCGGGAAGCACAACCTGTGTTGGAGCAGATCGGGGAGTACGCGACTCCGCACACGGTCTACTACTTGTTGCAACTTGTCGAAAAAGTACTCGACTACGCGCCTCAAACCGCGCTCGACGTGACCTCACATGCGCTGTTGAATGGCGGTGCTCGCACCGGCTATCAGTTCGACCCCTTGGGTGTCGACCACTTCGTCAGTCTGGTGGGCCGGCTTCTGGCAGACCACAAGGACATATTCCAGGCACCGACGAGCCGTACGGCGCTTATCGCATGCCTTGAATGCTTCCTGGATGCAGGCTGGCCCGCTGCGCGGCGTCTGCTTTATCGACTGCCTGAGCTGATTCAATGAACAGCGAAAAGACGCTAAACGATTTCCTGACGGGGTTTGCCACGCTTCTAGACGAAGTCGAACGCGAGCTTGGCGCCGCCGCTCCGGACCCGTACGCGGGGGCAGGTCAGGGGCGGCCGCTCGAGGCTCAAACCAGGGTTCGGTTCTTCGACCGGTTTGTCTCTCTCCTTGGCTGGGATCTCGGCCTGGGCGGAGACATGGCACAGGAGGCTCGAATTCGCGCGGAGACGACCACCTACATGGACTATGTAGGCGTCACGCGTCTGACGAGAGTGCCTGTGGTGTTGCTGGAGGTCAAGGCGTGGGACAAGCCCTTTATTGGCCGAGCTCGGGGCCGCAGCGGAGCCGAAAACGCCGCAGAACTACTGGTTGAGGGTATCCGGTTTTTCTTGGACGGTGGAGCGAAAAGTGTGTCCCCGGTCACGCATGAGTGGTACGAATACATCGAACAGGTAACCGGCTACGTGAAAGGTCTCATGGAGCAGCACGGTCACGAGCTCGCACGAGCCGTGCTCGGGAGCGGCCAGTGGCTCATTATCTTCACGGCACCTGTGAAGACGTTCGTCAACGGCAATGTGTCCGGTGCGGATATCATTGTCCTGAACAGGGCGGACTTCATCGCGAATGCGCCTCGGATATTTTCAGAGCTGTCGCGGCAAGTTCTGGTTCGGGATGTTCCATTTCCTCTGCGACCTCCTCAACTGCCCGACTACCTTTCAAGCGATCGGTTGCGCGCTGCATATAGGGGTTTGCTCGTTCACTATCAGGGTAAGGGCACGACGATTTTTGCCCGCAAACCACAGCTTTTCGTCTATCCCGCGGTCGTCTTGGAACGAACAGACGGTGTTTTGCTGACGGCTGTGAAGGAGTCGCTCGAATTCGAGCTGTTCGTTTCCCGAGGACAAAATGCTGAAGGCGACCACGATAGTGGGCGGGACAACATCGACGATCACGTGATGGGCGTCCATGCAGCTTCGGAAGAGTTGCTCGCCGAATGCTCGCGCGAACTCGGAATTGCGATAGAGGTCTCTGCGATCACCGAATTCGGTGGTTTCCCGCAGGCGCTGGAGCTTAACGCGGCCCCGCAACCGAGAATTCAGTTCGTCATGCGGGCTACGGCTTCGGGGGACGAATGGATCATCGTGACCGGCGAAGCTTCACACTTTCTGAGGCGAGGTCCTGCAGTCGATCGTTGCCGGTTTCACGTATGGGCCGAGTGTCATCGCGCCGGAGAAGCGCTGATGCAGTCAGCGATCAATTTCCCACGGGTGCAAGAGCCACGGTCCTTCTTTACGGACGGTCAAAGGCACCACTGTGCCCACCGCACCTTAGACGAACGGCGCACTTCAGCCTGCTACGTCCGGTCGATTGACCAACGCGTGTGCTGCCAGGCCTGCGTGTTCTCGACGCAATGCTGGTCCGGCGAGCGCGCGAGGAATTTGCCCTGCGGCAGTTGATGGCCCGCAGCTGTGGCGACGGCGCTCATGTCGTCCGTGAACTTGAGCCGGCTAACGTTTGCACGCTGATTGATGCCGTCAACGACCACGAAGGCAACCCGAAGCACCCAACGAATACCAAGATATGAATATCAGCAATAGCGATCAACGCGATGCGGGCGCACGGAGATTGAATGACCGTTTGCTGAGTGAAGCAGTCGTCTGAACGTCTTAGCGATGCGTTGAACGAAGGTCCCTTCTTGGCCGAACTGAGCCAGACAACCTGACACTGTCTGCTTGGTCCGGTGAGCCGGGCTCTAGCAGGGCGTGAGTTGAACGGCGCGCGCAGCTTAGACTGCGTCGCGTACCCGCATGATCGTCTGGCGGCTCGTGCCAAATCGCCGAGCAAGCGCGGCCACGCTTGCCCCCGCGCCCAACGCGCGCAGCACGTCCGCCCGCTGCTCGTCCGACAGGGCGGACGGCCGCCCCATCGCCTTGCCTTCCGCCTTCGCGCGAGCGATACCAGCGTGTGTGCGCTCAATCAACAGATCCCGCTCGAATTCGGCCACCGCGTTCAACACCTGCATCGTCATCCGGCCGGCCGCGCTCGTTAGATCTACGCCACCCAGGGCAAGACAATGAACCCGGATACCGCGTTCGGCCAATCCCTCGACCGTGGCCCGCACGTCCATCGCATTGCGGCCGAGTCGGTCGAGCTTCGTCACGATCAACACGTCGCCTTCTTCCATCTTGACGAGCAACTGCGCAAACCCTGGCCGCTGATCGGCGCTTACGCTCCCCGAAATGCTTTCCGATACAACGCGGCGCTTGTCGACCGAGAAGCCGGCCGCCTCGATCTCTCGTAACTGGTTCGCGGTGGTCTGGTCGGACGTACTGACGCGGGCATAGGCAAAGGTTCGGGACATATCGGGCACTCAATCTGTACGAAATCGATGTCCGAATGTAAGGCAATGTCCAAAATATTTCAACCCTTATTTACGGACAGGGCAGAATGCCCCTGTCCGTAAGGGATCGCTTTTGGACAGGCGCATTTGATTGGAGGCCGATTACCTTCTGGTCGGTCGCTCGGACAGACAGGAAGGTGCCATTATTCGAATGACAACAACCAGTTGCAGTCGTTCTAGCGGGCCGTCTGCTATGCAGCGGTCTCCGGACCTTCGTTCGCGACGGTCAAATTCACGCTGCCGCCCAGGTTGCAGCCACTGAATCGCACGGCGCACGGTGAGGCGAACGACTGGTCAGAGAGGAGCTGCCGTTAACGCTGTCGCGCTAATCCCGGCCTGTGAGAAGTCTCTAGCGAAACCTACTCTGTGTCTGTATCCTCCGCTTCAATCGCGGGCTCATCATCACCAAAGCTGGCGAAGATGCAGGCGTCGAGTTCGCAGGGGTAGATGTCGAGCTCCGTTGCAATCCGCTGCACCAAGTCTTGAACGAAGAGGTATACCGCTTCGTCAGTCATGGCAGAGCCTCTGGGCACGAAGTTCGCACCGAACTCCCGGAGCCTTTTGAGGACTCTGCTGTCTAACGGTACCTCGTATCTGGACAACCCGATCCATTGAATGAAGTTCCGAGCTTGCTTCTGGCCCAGGCCTGGAAAGTCGCCGGAGCGCAAGTAGTCTGCGACCTGGCGCTCCTTTCGCGACGTCGTGTTCTTTTCAAGGGTTGCCAGTTGCGCCTGCAGTTGCGCCCAGCCATCTAACTTCTGAAGGTTGTTGAGAGTCTTCGCAAGATTCTTCGCGATGGTCACCGAGCGCCGTAGACCTGCTCGGGTGCATTCTGTCTCGATCAAACGTTGAACGTCCCTGGAATTCCTGCATCTCTCCAAATTGAGAGCCGGGCTGTCCGAATGGAGGAATTTGCTCGCGGCTGACTTCGGGCCGGACCGCTGCTGCGTGGTCACGTTGCAGCCGACGAGAACTCGCCAGATTTCCTCTTCCGAGAGGTCAAGCGCTTCACTCCGCTTTACGTTTCGGGCGCGACGCCGAATTGCAAAATCCTTGTTCTTGCTCTCCTCGACGAGGCGCTTCCACCGAGAAATGGTGGTGGCGCTGATGCTCCAGTTCGCAATCATTTTATTCCCCTCCCATGCGTCTAGGTCAATTCGCCCAGCGCCGGACCGGTCGTTCCCGGCCAGGTCGTCGGCGGTGCAGATCGAGCGCCGGGCCGCGGTAGCGCAGCCGTCATGCGATTCGGAACTCATCGAATGTCGGTCGACGATCCGCAGCGGACCCTCTACTTGCCCGATAGCGGCCATTGACGTGGATCGAACGCGCGAGCGCGATTGTTGTGCTTGCAAAATTCATCAATCGTCATCGGTGGCTCGTTTTTCAGCGTTGTCTTCTTTGCCAGAGGTATAACGGCAGGCGCGAAAACAACGCGACGTGCGGCGGCGCTCATGGCGGCCTCCCCGTCAGGCTTCAATAGCCGCCACCGACTGCAACGCCAGCCGCGCTATCGTCATCGAGGCAGTCCACGCAGCGCGTACTTGCGTTTATTCGCGACTCTCTTGAGCGGGCACAAACCACTCTTTTTCGCTTTCCGGCAAGAGTAAGGGAATCGCAAACTGAATGCGACTGACCGCCGTCTCTTTCGACGCCTTGTCGCCTTTTGCTCCTGCACTAAGCCCCAAAACCTTAATTCCACCTCCAACCCCGGCGCTGCTGGCGTCTTCGGCGGTAAGGGCTATGTCGAAATCCACGATTGTCGATTTGAGTCGTGCGCTTTCTGAAAATCGCTCATGTGAAGCGTATTTGTGCCCTCCATCCGAACGCGGAACAACATAGGCGCCATACTCAGAATTCTGAGCCTCGCGAATTCCCGCAATGACTTCAACGAGCGATTCTCTTATAAAATCGCGCAGCTTCATATCTCACCCCAATCACAGTTTTTTCACGCAATCGGCAATCATGAAATTCAGGGTTGAAGCCTTCGCGAAATAGTCGAGCAAGTAATTTCGCTCCCCAGATTTCAGCGATCGCATCCCGATTGCAGCCGCCCACGACAACCAATCCGACTGCCCATTTTTCAGAAGATCCGCTCGAATCTCCTTAAACCCAAAACCTTGCTCCGGGATTTCGAGAATTTTTGATCTTGCAATTTTAAATTCCGAAGATAGCTCGTAAATCCTTAGAAGAATATCGCCATAAATCTTGCAACCAGACAAAAAGTTCTCGGCAATACACCCAAGCCAAAATAGCTGATACTCAAGGAAAAAAGTCCCGATTTTTAAGTAATCAAGTATGACTGCGGCCAAATCATTTCTTTCCTTGATAGTCCCGCATATCGCGTGAATATGCTTCATCAAGTTTGGAAACCTCGCAAGCAATGCGGGGATATGCTCAAGCACACTGTCACTGTAAGATCGCAAAAATATCAGTATGCGCTCTGCATCCGATTCATCGAGAGCGTCATCTTTCAGAAGTGCGAGGAGCCCATCGATCTGCTCTTGCGACAGATTATTCTCCACTTCGTTGTCCACTTCGATAGCAGCCACGCCGGAAGCCGTAGGAACGAGTTGAATTTCGTGAACAATTTCATAAAGAGCATTTTGCAAATTTGAAAGCGTTTCCTGCACGTCTCCAGACGGCTTGTCGTAATGCGTTTTTGAAGGATTGATATTCAGCCCATACTGCCCAAGCATATGTTGAATTCGAATAAAATCCTGCTGAAGCACGGACGGATCGTTATCAAATATCGTGAAATCATCCATAAACCTTACGATCAAGGATGATTTGAGAAACTTGCTAAGATCGATGTATTTCAGAAACTCATTCCCAATCATTTTGCAAGGGTAAATTCCCTGGGGAAGAAAGTCAACGCTGCGTCCAGCATTAATTTCCCGCATATATTTACCGAAGGCATTGGCGTCCAGGGCGGAGACCTTGTCCATTGCGGAAAACCAATGTGACAAGTCATGATGATAAATGCTATTGAAGTATGATGCGATATCAAATTGAATCTTATGTTTGTATTCTGCCTCACCTTCTTCCAATGCCTTTTTATATTCCATATAGGCAACGTGAACGGGAATGTGAGAGCCATTCTTGAATCGATAACCAAAACTTCTTCGAGCAACGCTAACCTCAGGACGAAACACTCCACGATTCCTGTATACGAGATCGTATATAAAATATTCTGCAATAGGATCCAGCTTCACGGTTCGCCGCAAATGCCCCCGGGGCTTTGTCGCGTATACCCTTTGTTGTGCAAGAAAATTGTCAGTAACCACGTCTTCTTTTAATATTTTTTCATTGATGTATGTGGAGATTTCCGTGCCATGATTTTCCGCCATAAAAAGATTAAGTTTCAGCGGAAATAAGGTGGCTGGAATATCCGCCTTTAAAAAATCAATTGTTGACATGGTCTCTCGATGCGCTATGAATTTTGCTACGCCTCACAATGACAGCACGCGATCACTATTTGCGCGAAGTTTTGCGCAATGGGAGCAGCAAGTGCGCGCCGACGCCTCATGACTTTACTAGAATTTTCGTGTCATCGAAACACGGCTGGGGCTTTATTTTCTGGGCCGATTTAGTTTACTGCTCTGAAAGTATTCGCCTCTCCCATTCGCGGACGCTGTCGGCTGTAATTAACGCGTTGAGGCCGACGCGCAGCTCGGAGTGCGTGTGGCCTCGCTGCTTCATCTCATAGTAATGCGACCGGCTCCGGGCGTGCCAATTTCGCGACTGGCCGCTCTTGGCCGAACGAGCCGGTCGCCGCCCTGCGACGCGGGGTCGACGCAGATTGACCCTGAGCGGTCGCTGACACTTTTCCCGAAACGGACACTCGCCGTTCAAGTTTTCGGCAAGCGTAACGGGACGCTGTACGATCCGCTAAGGATCTGGTGAAATCAGCGCTGGGTAGTCGCGGAGATCGTCGACGATGAAAGTGGGAAACTCAGTCCGGCTGGCAATAGATGACTGGTCGCGTGGGGAGCTCGAGGCTGCAATGCTCCACTCCTGTAATGCCGTCGACGGTACTGCGAGAAAGCTGCATTCAGGGTGGGGAAACAAGAAACGCTTCACACAGGTGATCCGCGATAACTACGGCATCTTCGGTCCTATGGCGATGCCTGGCATCAACGTGGAAAGAAGCAGATTTCACCACGTGGCAATCCAAGGGCCAACGACTTCTGATGGCGTGCCTGACGTCGCGGACATCGTGTATGGAATCCATCGGTGTACGCATGGTCACGGCGATGATCTGCCGCAAGGCTTCGAGTTGGTGTCAGACGCGCGATCTCTGCACGTGACACACCTTGAAGCAAATCAACCAAGCGGGAGTATTCGGCTCAGCGATCGAACCATTTTTGGCCTTTTGGCAATCGCAGTGTTTGCACCTGTGAATCGAGCCGAGCGCGTGCCGGATGGGTATTACCTGACATACAGCACGCATACTTTCCCGATCAACGATTGGTGGGGGCGGGCCGACGATTTCTTGAGAACGCTCATGCAGATCCAACAAACGGAGCCCTTGCCAGACTTGACGCTGGATTTTTCCACGTGGAGTCGGAAGGCCGGTACGGCTGGAGTATGAAAGGTTTGACGCCGATTTCGCGAGTGCATCGTCATCTGTGCGGCGATCCCGGTTTTGTGTTGTCGACAATGTGGGCGACTGAATCGAATGGCCGTTCCTGGTTGCAGTCGCTGAGTTTTGAGGAAAGCTGTCACTCAACGTCATAGCTCAGCGGACGACAAAAAGCGCAGCTCCTTGGCCGGACAGTGACACCGTATATTGCGGTCTCAGATAATCCGAGACAAATCTTTTATGGGGGCAGACCTTTCGATATAATTGCGGTACTTGTTGGCACCTAATCGAACACGGCTCTAGGAATCTGTGGGCGATGCAAGGGAAAAAGGCGGGGAATGCTCAATCGTTGAGCATATTTTGTCGCGCTGACGAGAGGGTGCCGGGGGTGTGCTACCAACACATCCCGCCGGCGATTTTTGGCTTGGCTGCCTGTTCCATAATTGGAGGAACCACAAGAGCCCCCGCGCCTAGGAAACGCATAGCTCTTGTTAGGACGAATGATACCGCGCGCGGCGCGCCGTGCAAAGTAACTTTGCAAGATTACTTTGTGCGTCTCCTGGAAACTTCATTGCGCCCGTACTTTGATAGTACGGCGCGGTTTATTGCTGCCGCTTTCCTCTTTTTTGCGGAACAGGCCATTTCTGAACAGAAAATGGCTCTTAAGATTCTTCGACTTATTGGTGTGCTGGATTGCGTCGGCGTCAAGAAAACGACGCTGTATCGCTGGATTCGTGAAGGCAAGTTTCCAGCGCCGGTCCAGTTAGGGACCAGGAGCGTCGGCTGGCGCGCGCAAGACGTCCAGAACTGGGTCGAATCCCGCCAATCGACGCGGGAGCAAGCATGAGCGCGCCCTCCCTTACGATCGATCGCGGCGGCCCGTATGGTCGCGCGATGGGCGTGGCCGTCACGGCGCGCGACGCCGCGTTCGTGCGTTGCCGCGACGCCCGCCTCCGCAAGCTCGCAGGAATCCTCGATGACATCGAGGGTTGCTTCTGGAATCGTGGCGACGACACCGGGAAGCTCGTAGCGATCGCCGTCACGCTCGCCTCGACGCTCGCGCTCGAAGCCCCGCACCTGACGACAAAGCAACTTGGCACCGCCTGCGAGAAGTTCGTCCAGGCGATCGCCGCTGCTGAACAGGATTCGGCGAACTACCGTCGTCGGCAGTATCGACAGCTGCGGAAAGCCTATCGTGCGCTTTACAACGACATCGATGCGCAGTGCACGGACGGGACGCGCCGCTTGCAAGTTAGTGCCCTGCTGCGGGGTGTCGCGCTCGGCCAATCACTGGCGCAGGGCAGCTCGCGACTGGATATCGAACAGCTCAAGCTGGCGACCGCCGTGCTCAAGGGGGAGGCCGCCTGATGCTCGCCCAAAGTTGCTTTGCACTAGGCAATATACGGCGTGGGCGTCGCGATTTGCGTCGTCCAGTATCGCGCGGTATCCTGTGCGCGTCGCTGACACAGAAGCGACCGGGTTTGGAAGCCCGATTGTTCCAAGGCGGACGACCGCCGCAGTGCGGTTTTTTTACGTCCGTGTGCCTTCGCGCGCCTCTACGATCAATGGGTGGGCGACGGTGGGGAGGCTTCGGCCTGCCGGTTCCCTTGGACGCCGGTCTTCCAACCCTGCTGTCTGCCCGCCCACCCCATTTGGAAGTGGGGAGCGGGTTCAACCCGTCCAAGGAGGTCGCATTCAATGCGCCAGCTCTCGCACGCCCGTACCGGGCAGCAATCCCACCTCATTCAATCCATCGTCCGCGCAGCACTGCGCGACGCAGCAACCGCCAGCACGTATCAGGACGCGCTCGATGCAACCGGCGCGGCACTGGCCGCGATCGCGGCGCTCGTCCGTGCGGAGGTGCGTCATGGCTGAGCTGCGCTGCAAGATTGGCGATCTGGCGATCGTCACGCAATGCGATGCGCGCTCACGCATCGGCATGCTGGTCGAAGTGGCATCGGCTCGTCCGACGCCTGATCACGATTGGCGTGTGCGGATTTTGGGCGGCTCCGTCTCGGGGCGTAGCGTCTGCGGTCGCCGGTCTGGCGACTTCACGCACGCGGCCGTCTTTGACTGGAACCTCACGCCGATTCGCGGCGAAGCGGAGCTGGATTGCACGATCGACGTCGGGCAGCTCCTCGCGTCGATTCTGGAGGTGCGCCATGTCTAAATACCGCCTGCCGAACGAAGTTACGATGATCGCCATGTGTGCGGCCCATCAGTTCGCCCAGCTCGAAGCCCTGTTCGATGCTGTCCGTTCGCATCTTGCGGAGGGCACCTACGAGCGAGCGCTCGTCGACATGGGGCAAAGCGTCGCGAGCCGGTACTCCGCCGAAATGCGCCGCACCGCGCAGCCGGAGGTGTGCCATGACTGACCAGCGCATCCGAACCGCGGTTATCAATGGCTTCGACAATGCGCCGCCGCTCGATACCGGCGCTCCGATCGAGCTGCAATTCGCCGTGGACCTGGGCGCGATCTGCGCCGACGCATGGCTCGACCTGAAAGGCGACGTGCGGCTGCACGACTACGCGGCGCATCAAGCCGCCGCATTCGCGCGCGGTATGGAAGCCTCCATGCAGGACGCAGGCGACGTCGACGCGCACCGCGTGACGATCAGCCGGCAAGCGTTCGCGGCCGGCCTGATGGGGCGCGTACAACAGCACCTGTTTGCGGCGCTCGGCCTCGTTACGCGCGAACCGCGCACGACGCACTAAGGGGCGGTCATGGCAAAGACGAACAAGAATGCCGTGCAACCGCTCGCGTCGCACTTCGTGGCCGAGGTGAACCGTCCTGACCGCGACCGCATCGGGACGCGGATCAGTGACGCAATGGAGCTGCTAGACAGCCTGCATTGGGCGGCCGACAAGGCTATGTCCGATGACGACTACTGGCTTGTGCTGAGCCTGTTCCGCGCGTCCCTGCCGTCGATCGGTGCGGCGCTGGAGGCGGCCAACGACGCCCTTGGCGAGTCGCGGCTCGGCCGCTACGTCTACAGCAACGACGTCACGGCCGGCGGTGCGGTTCTGTCGGTGCCTCGCGCGGCTGGCTGACGCTCCGCCGCAAGGCAACGTCGAATCATTCAATTCTTCGCGCGTCGGGTAGCTGCTTGTCCGATATGGACTACTAATCGGAAGTCGACCGACGCGCGTCCAGTGGGAACCTATGAGTAACGCACCCATGTCCGAATTCGAGCGGGCGAGAGTCGCGCTCGGCTATGTCCCGCCTGACGACCGCGATACATGGCGTCAGGTGGGGATGGCGCTCAAGGCCGAGTTTGACGAGGAGGGCTTCGCCCTCTGGAACGAATGGAGCCAAGGCGCGCAGAACTACAACGGCAAGGACGCGCGCGATGTGTGGAAGTCGTTCAAGGGCGGCAAGATCACCATCAACACGCTGTTTCATCTCGCCAAGCAAGGCGGCTTCGATCCGCGCGCGCATCGGGCGAAGCCGGTCGATCCAGCGGAGCGCGAGCGGCAGAAGGCCGAGCGCGCGGCACGCGAAGCGGCCGAGCTGGCCGAGTTGACGGAGAAACAGCAGGCCGCGTCGACGCTTGCTGAATCGATCTGGTCGGCGGCCGAGCCGGCACCGGCCGATCATCCGTATCTTGTCCGAAAGCGCATCCCGGTCGACGCGCTGCGCGTCTATCGCGGCGGCTTGTGCATCGGCACGGCCGCATGCGACGGCGCCCTCGTCATCCCCGCCCGTGACGCGGAAGGCAAGCTGTGGACGCTGGAGTTCGTCCTGACGGACGGCCAGAAGCGCTATCTGCCGAACGGCCGCAAGGCGGGCTGCTTCTCGTTGATCGGCGGCCCGCTATCTTCCGCGCCGTCCACGCTGCTGATTGGCGAGGGTTACGCTACGTGTGCGACGCTCGCGGCCGCAACGGACTATCCGGCCGCCGTCGCGTTCGACGCCGGCAACCTGCACGCGGTCGCGACGGCGCTGCGCGGCCAGTATCCGGACGCCCGCATCGTCGTGTGCGCCGATGACGACCACACGACGAAGGGCAATCCGGGCGTGACGAAGGCCCGCGCGGCGGCCGAGGCCGTCGCCGGCATCGTAGCCGTGCCGGACTTCGGTCCGAACCGCCCGGCAGCCGGCACCGACTTCAACGACCTGGCTGCACACCTCGGCCCGGAAGCGGTGGCCGCCGCCGTGCGCGCTGCGCTCGCGCCGGCCGGTTCGTCGGATGCGGGCAAGCCCAAGGTCGCGCCAGCCGCCCCGAAGCCCGCCAAGCGCCCGAAAACGGCCCGCGCGCAGGATGGCAAGTCGCGGTTCGTCGTCGACGACAAGGGCGTGTGGTTTCACGGCTTCAACAATCAGGGCGATCCGCTGCCGCCGCATTGGGTCAGCACGCGTATCGATGTGATTGCGGAGACCCGGAACGAGATGAACAGCGAGTGGGGCTACCTGCTCGAATTCACCGATCGCGACGGCATCCTGAAACGGTGGGCGGTGCCGGCCGGCCTCTTTGCCGGCGACGGCACGGAGCTGCGCCGGATGCTGCTCGACATGGGCGTGAAGCTCGGCGTCACGCAGATCGCCCGCACGCAGATCGCGAACTATGTGCAGATGGCGCAGCCGGACGAGCGCGTGCGCTGCGTGCCGCGCGTCGGCTGGCATCACGGCGCGTTCGTGCTGCCCGATCGCGTCATCGGCACCGGCAAAGAGGCGTTGATCTATCAGGCCGATACGCCGATCCAGAGCCAGTTCAAGGAGCGCGGCACGCTGGACGACTGGCAACGCGAGGTCGCGGCCTACTGCGTCGGCAATAGCCGGCTGCTGTTCTGCGTCGCTACCGCCTTCGCTGGTCCGCTGCTGCATTTCTCCGGGCTTCAGTCTGGCGGCTTCCACCTGCTCGGCACGACGTCCAAGGGCAAGTCGACGGGCGGTGTCATCGCCGCGTCCGTGTTCGGCTCGCCGGACTACGTGCGGAGCTGGAAGGCGACCGACAACGCGCTCGAAGCGGTCGCTACGCAGCATAGCGACGCGCTGCTGATCCTCGATGAAATCGGGCAGGTCGAGCCGCGCCTGGTCGGCGATGTGATTTACATGCTCGCGAACGAGTCAGGCAAAGCCCGCGCGTCGCGTAGTGGCTCGGCCAAGCCGGTTCTCACGTGGCGGCTGCTGTTCCTGTCGAACGGCGAAAAGAGCGTGTCCGCGCTGATGGCCGAGGGCAACAAGCCCATGAAAGGCGGTATCGAGGTGCGCTTGCCCGCGATCCCGGCCGAGGTGGGCGAAATGGGTGTCGTGGAGAAGCTGCACGGCTTCCCGACGCCGGCCGCGCTGATCGAGCATCTAGAGCGCCACGCCGGCAGGCACTACGGCACGGCGGGGCCGGCCTTCATCGAATGGGCATCGTCGCAGGCCGATGAGCTGGCCGAGCATCTGCGCATGCGCGTCGACGAGCTGGTCGGGCAGTGGGTGCCGGACGGTTCGCATTCGCAGGTCGCGCGCGTCGCTAAACGGTTCTGCCTCGTTGCGGTGGCCGGCGAGTTGGCGACGGCGCACGGGCTGACTGGCTGGCCGCAGGGAGAAGCGGTCGAGGCTGCGCGTCGCTGCTTCGAAGGCTGGCTCGAACTGCGCGGCGGCACGGGCAATTCGGACGAAGCGGATGCGGTGCGACAGGTGCTGCACTTCCTCGTCGCACACGGCGACAACCGTTTCGTGTGGATGAACCGGGCGCAGGACGACCATCGACCGAACGCGCCGCACCGTGCGGGCTGGAAACGACTCGTGAAACACGACAAGAGCAGCATCGCCATTGAGTCGGATCAAGCGTATTACGCGGAGTTCGGCGAGAAGATGAGCGCCGAAGACGCGGAAAGCGTCGAGACGGAATACCTGATCGAATCAACCGTGTTTCGTAAGGAGGTGTGTGCCGGCTACGATCATCGGATCGTCGAGAAGGCTTTGATGAAGCGGGGCGTGTTGATGCCGCGCAGCGATGGGCGTCCGTATCGACAAGAACATATCCCCGGCATGACAAAGAGACTCATGGTGTATCGCGTCCTGCCGTCCATCTTCTCGCTCGAAATCTGAGATCCGCCGCCGCCGTCCGGGAGGGCGGTGGCGGGCATTCCTTTGCGCGGCATTTTTCGCCCGTGCGTCAAAGTTACTTTGAGCGATACGCTCCAGACGGAACTGGGTGGGCAGTTGCCGCGAATATTGCAGCAACCGTAACAATCCGGGCGTGTTTATCTCCAGTATCTCCAGCGCTCTCCAAATCGTTTGGAGATGCGCGAAGCCTTACCCCATAAGGCTTTGTGGCCGATTCCGCCGTTTATCTCCAAATCTCCAACTCGTTTTGCACTGAGCGGACAGGCGTCGACCGTCTGCTTCTACCGCGAAGCCAGACGGGGCGCGGCTCTCCGGGATTCGACGGGCGTCGATGACGTGTTTTCGAGGGGGGGTGTCCGCGATGCGCCTCGATCGGACATTGTTGCGCCTGCCGCAAGTGTCAGGGTGGCCGGAAAGCGGGGGACCCTGCGTCTAGGGCAAAGACGCGGGGGCTCACACCCGCGTCTTTTCTCTACTGACGGCAAACATAGGGGGGGCACATAATAATAAGGGGCCAAATCATCGGCTTGCCCTATGCCTAGGCCGCTTGCGTTTTACTGGTGGGAAACGCACGGAAGGGGGTCATACTCGTAGCGGTACGGATCTATCTTGCCGCCGCGATCGGAATGATTTCCGCACCGGCTTTGAGCTTGTCGAGGTAGTCCGCCCACTGTTGCATCATCGAACGTCGGGCCTTGATGAATTTCGTTCGGTTATACGCCCGCCCCAGGCTGTCAGGGACGGTATGCGCTAGTTGGTGCTCGATCACTTCCGGCTTTTCCTCCAACTCTTCATGCAGGATCGTCCGTGCCATTGCCCGGAAGCCGTGACCGGTAATCTCGGTGCGAGTGTCGTAGCCGAGCCGACGAAGGGCTGCATTGATAGCGGCCTCGCTCATCGGCCGATTTCGGTCGCGAGCACCGGGGAACACGTAGACGCCTTCGCCAGTCAGGGCGTGAAGCTCGCGCAAAATCGTGACAGCCTGCGCGGCCAGCGGAACAAGGTGATCCGTTTTCGTTTTGTTGACGAAATAGCGCCATTCGCCTTTGTCGAGGTCGAATTGCGCCCATTCTGCCTTCCGCAACTCGCCCGGCCTAACGAACAGCATGGGGGCTAGCTTGAGCGCGCAGAGAACCGGGAACGTGCCTGTGAAGCCGTCGAACGCGCGAAGCATCTCGCCCACTTTCTCCGGCTCAGTGATTGAGGCAAAGTGTGTTGTCTGCGCGGGCGGGATTGCATCTACCAGATCGCGGGCCGGATCGGCCTTGCAGTGCCCCTCTTTGATGCCGTAGCGGAATACCCGGCTAATCTCGCTGCGGATGCGATGGGCGGTAAATCTGGCTCCACGCCCGTCTACGCGCTTCAGCACGACCAGTATCTCCGGGGCGTCGATTTCAGCGATAGGGCGCTTGCCGAGCCATGGGAATACATCGTTCTCCATGCGGGCGAGCGTCTTGGCATGCTGCGCTGGCTCCACGCTCGTCTTGCGCTCGTCCATCCAGCCGCGAGCGACAACCTCAAACGAATGGGCGGCTGCGAGCAGGCTGGCTCTTTTTTCCGCCTTCTTCGCTTCACCCGGATCGATGCCGGCAGCGAGCTTTTCACGGGCTTCGTCGCGCTTCTTCCGTGCGGCCGCCAATGAAACTTCCGGATAGACGCCGAGCGAGTAGCGCTTTTCCTTGCCCCCAAACCGGTATTTGAGGCGCCACCATTTGCCCCCGCTCGGGGCGATTTCTAGATAGAGGCCGCCTCCGTCGAACAGGCGCACGGGCTTGTCGGCAGGCTTGGCGTTCCGGATGGCTGTATCGGTTAATGGCACGGGGGCAACTCCAGACAGGTAAGGCAATTTCGGATGGGTTGCCCCCAATGTTGCCCCCGCTTGCCCCCGGCTGTCTACGCACCACACGGCACTTTGCCGGAATGAAAAAACCCGCGAAGCCTTGTGCTGTCGCGGGTTTTGGGACTTCCGGGAATTTCCCGGAACTATGTCGTGGTGCCCAGGGCCGGAATCGAACCGGCACGCCTTGCGGCGGGGGATTTTGAGTCCCCTGCGTCTACCAATTTCACCACCTGGGCTTGATCCTGGCCGCGCATACGGTGGTGCGCGGCGAAACGCGGATTATGGCGGAAAACGGGGCACCGGGCAAGCAGCCCGATGCCCGGCATGCAAGTCACTGGCTCAGATAGACGAACCGGCCCTGCTTCACGATCCCCATCACACTCGCGCGCTGGTCGAGCCCCACGTGATCCTTGTCACTCGTATTGACGACGCCGTTCGGCACGACGAGCTCGTGCGCGCGTTCGAGTTCGCGCCGCAGCGCCGCGCGGAAGGCCGGCGTGCCGGGCTGCGCGACCTTCAGCGCGCGGCCGACCGCATCGGCCAGGCGCGGATACACGCCCGCCGCGTCGCCCGCGAACTGTGTGACCGTGCCGGCGCCGTACTTCGCGTCGTACGCATCGACGAACGCGAGCGCGGCCTGGCGGGCCGGGTGGTCGGCCGGCAGCGTGCGCGCGACGACCACCGGCTGGGTCGGGAACAGCGTCCCGTCGACGTCCTTGCCGCCGAGCTTGATGAATTCCGGCGTCGCGATCCCGTGCGTCTGGTAGATCGCGCCCTTGTAGCCGCGCTCGATCAGCGTGCGCTGCGGCAGCACGGCCGGCGTGCCGGCGCCCGCAACCAGGATCGCGTCGGGTTTCGCCGCGATCAGTTTCAGCGCCTGGCCGGTGACGCTCGCGTCGGTGCGGTTGAAGCGCTCGGTCGCGATCACGCGGATCTTGCGCAGGTCCGCGAAGCGCGTGAATTCGTTGAGCCAGCTGTCGCCGTAGCTGTCCGCGAAGCCGATGAAGCCGACCGTCTTCACGCCGTGGTTGGCCATGTAGCGCGTCATCACGTCGGCCATCGCGCGGTCGCTCTGCGCCATCTTGAACGCCCAGGTCCGCGCGCCTTCCTGCGGCTCGACGATCGAGCCCGAGCCGACCAGCGTGATCATCGGCGTCTGTGCGGCGGCCACCGCGTCGAGCGCCGCGAGCGCGGCCGGCGTGATGTTCGGGCCGACCACGACGTCGACGTGATCCTCGTCGACCAGCTTGCGGATGTTGCGCACCGCGGCGCCCGGGTCGGACGCGTCGTCGAGCACCGTGACCTGCACGGGCTGCCCGGCGATCGTCTTCGGCCACATCAGGATCGCGTTCTTGCTCGTGATGCCGATCGCGGCGGCCGGGCCGGTCGACGACAGGTCGACGCCGACCTTCAGGTCGGCCTGCGCGGCCGCGCAGGTCAGCACGAGGGCGACGCCGGCGGCGCGGCGCAACGAGGCGGGCAGCCGTGGCAGGGCGGGAAGCGTCATGCGGGAATCTCCGTCGGGCAACAAAACGGGGCGCGACAGGCGCCCCCGTGTTCATTTATACCTGTCCGTCAAAGCTCATACGATTCGGCTTCGCCCTTGAGCGCCTGCTCGATCAGCTTGCGGTTCAGCGTCGGCGACAGCAGTTCGACGAGCGTATACACATAGCTGCGCAGGTAGGCGCCCTGCTTGAGCGCGACACGCGTCACGTTGCTGCCGAACAGGTGGCCGACCGGGATCAGCCGCAGGCCGCGATCGCGCTCGGGATTGAACGCGATGTCGGCCATGATGCCGACGCCGAGGCCGAGTTCGACATAGGTCTTGATCACGTCGGCGTCGATCGCCTCGAGCACGATGTCCGGCGACAGCCCGCGCAGCGCGAACGCATGATTGATCTTCTTGCGGCCGGCGAACGCGTCGTCGTACGTGATCAGCGGGTATTGGGCGAGATCGTCCAGCGTGACCGGCTTGCGTTCGAGCAGCGGATGGTCGGCCGGCACGACGGCCGCGTGATGCCACTGGAAGCAGGGCAGCGACACGAGCTCCTTGTAGTCGGAGATCGCTTCGGTCGCGATCGCGAGATCGGCCTGGTCGTGGATCACCATCTCGGCCACCTGCGTCGGGCTGCCTTGCAGGATCGACAGGTGCACTTTCGGGAAGCGCTTCTTGAACTCGGCGATCGCGGCCGGCAACGAGTAGCGAGCCTGCGTGTGGGTTGCCGCGATGGTCAGGTTGCCCTGGTCCTGCGCCGCGTAATCTTTTCCGACCCTTTTCAGGCTTTCCACTTCCTGAAGAATCCGCTCGACCGACGCGAGGATGATCCGGCCCGGCTCGGTGAGCGAGCGCACCCGCTTGCCGTGTCGCGTGAAGATCTCGACGCCCAGCTCGTCCTCGAGCTCGATGATCGCCTTCGACACCCCCGGTTGCGACGTGTAGAGCGCCTTGGCGGCCTCGGTGAGGTTGAAATTCTGCCGGACGGCCTCGCGCACGAAGCGAAATTGGTGCAGGTTCATTTATAACCCTTCCGCATATCAACAGAATTTTTTAGTCGTTTGAAATATAAGGGGAGTTTATTACGATTCACCGGAGTTTTTCAAATATGGATATCTGTTTTCGTCATTAGCAATCCAGCCGGCCTCGGTTGGCGGCGATGACGACGGAACGGAGATTCGGGCGCGACGTGGCTAGGACGTCGCGCGGTCACCACGAAAACCCTGGGGTCCCCGAATGTATCAGTACGACCAATACGACCAGACGATCGTCGACGAGCGTGTCGCGCAGTACCGCGATCAGGTGCGCCGCCGGCTGTCGGGCGAGTTGAGCGAAGACGAATTCCGTCCGCTGCGTCTGCAGAACGGCCTGTACATGCAGCGCCACGCGTACATGCACCGCATCGCGATTCCGTACGGCAACCTGCGCAGCGACCAGCTCCGGATGCTGGCCCGCATCGCCCGCGAACACGACCGCGGCTACGGCCACTTCTCGACGCGCTCGAACATCCAGTTCAACTGGATCGAGCTCGAAGACACGCCCGAGATCCTCGCGAAGCTCGCGTCGGTGCAGATGCACGGGATCCAGACGTCGGGCAACTGCATCCGCAACATCACGGCCGACCAGTTCGCCGGCGTCGCGCAGGACGAAGAGATCGATCCGCGCCCGTGGGCCGAGATCCTGCGCCAGTGGTCGACGTTCCATCCCGAATTCGCGTGGCTGCCGCGCAAGTTCAAGATCGCGGTGTCGGGTTCGAAGCATGATCGCGCGGCCGTGCAGATCCACGACCTCGGCGTGTACCTGAAGAAGAACGCGCAGGGCGAGGTGGTCGCGAGCATCCTCGCGGGCGGCGGCCTCGGCCGTACGCCGATCATCGGTGCGGTGATCAAGGAAGACCTGCCGTGGCAGCACCTGCTCACGTACTGCGAAGCCGTGCTGCGCGTGTACAACCGCTACGGCCGCCGCGACAACCTGTACAAGGCGCGGATCAAGATCCTCGTGAAGGCGCTGTCGCCGGCGAAGTTCGCGCAGCAGGTCGAGGAAGAGTGGCAGCACCTGAAGGACGGTCCGTCGACGCTCACGCAGGCCGAAATCGACCGCGTGTCGCAGTATTTCCAGCCGCCCGTCTACGAGAAGCTGGCCGACACCGATGCGTCGTTCGAACAGCACCTGCTGGAGAACAAGGCGTTCGCGCGCTGGGTCGAGCGTAACGTCGCGCCGCACAAGGTGCCGGGTTATGCGGCCGTCACGCTGTCGCTGAAGGACCACCGCGTGGCCCCGGGCGACGCGACCGACGCGCAGATGGATCTGGTCGCGGACTGGGCCGACGCATACTCGTTCGGCGAGTTGCGCGTGTCGCACGAGCAGAACCTGATTCTCGCGAACGTGAAGAAGCGCGACCTGTTCGCGCTGTGGGAAAAGGCGAAGGCGGCCGGTTTCGCGACGCCGAACGTGGGCCTCCTGACCGACATCATCGCGTGCCCGGGCGGCGACTTCTGCTCGCTCGCGAACGCGAAGTCGATCCCGATCGCGCTGGCGATCCAGCAGCGTTTCGACGATCTCGACTACGTGTACGACCTCGGCGAACTGTCGCTGAACATTTCCGGTTGCATGAACTCGTGCGGTCACCACCACGTCGGCAACATCGGCATCCTCGGCGTCGACAAGGACGGCGCCGAGTGGTATCAGGTGTCGCTCGGCGGCGAGCAGGGCACGGGCCGCAACGGCGCGCGCCTCGGCCGCGTGATCGGGCCGTCGTTCTCGGCGGAAGAAGTGCCCGACGTGATCGCGAAGCTGATCGATACGTTCGTCGAGGCACGCCTCGACGGCGAGCGCTTCGTCGACACGTACGACCGCATCGGCATCGCACCGTTCAAGGAGCGCGTGTATGCGGCGCGCCAGGCAGTGAACGCGTAACCAACCGGGTAGAGGGAATTTGCAGATGGCTTCGATTATCAAGAACCGCGCAGTGATCGACGACGCATGGCAGGTCGTGCGCGCGGCGGAAGACGGTGCGCTGCCCGCGGTCGACGCATTGCCGGCCGGCAAGGTGCTCGTGCCGTTCGCGTGGTGGCAGGCCGAGCGCGCGGCGCTCGTCGCCGCGAAGACGAAGGACGAACTCGGCGTGTGGCTCGCGCCGGACAGCGAACCGGCCGATCTCGTGGCCGATTTCGGCGCGATTTCGCTGATCGCCGTGGATTTCCCGCGCTTCGCGGACGGCCGCGGCTACAGCATCGCGCGCCTGCTGCGCGAGCGCCATGGCTGGACCGGCGAGCTGCGCGCGATCGGCGACGTGCTGCGCGACCAGCTGCTGTACATGTCGCGTTGCGGCTTCGACGCCTTCGCGGTGCGTGCCGACAAGGACATCCATGACGCGCTGAATGCGTTCACGGAATTCACGCAGCGTTACCAGGGCGCGTTCGACGAACCGGCGCCGCTGTTCCGCCGCCGCGCGGCTGCGGATGCGAAGGTGAGCGCATGAGCGCCGCCATCGCGCTGACGCCGGAACTTGCCGCGAAGGTCGAGCGCCTCGATGCGCTGCTCGCGCAGATCGGCGAGCGTCACGACAAGGTGAAATTCGCGAGCAGCCTCGCCGCGGAAGACATGCTGCTCACGCACGCGATCCTGTCGAAGGGCGTGTCGATCGGCATCTTCTCGCTGAACACCGGCCGCCTGCACGCGGAAACGCTCGGCATGATCGACCGCGTGCGCGAGCGCTACGGCTACGAGATCGAGCAGTTCCATCCGCGGCAGGATGCGGTCGACCAGTACGTCGCCGAGCACGGCCTGAATGCGTTCTACGAGAGCGTCGAGCTGCGCAAGTCGTGCTGCCACATCCGCAAGGTCGAGCCGCTGAACCGCGCGCTGGCCGACGTCGGTGCATGGGTCACGGGCCAGCGCCGCGAGCAGTCGGTGACGCGTGCGGAGCTTCACGAGGAAGAACGGGACGAAGCGCGCGGGATCGCGAAGTACAACCCGCTCGCCGACTGGACGGAAGCCGACGTGTGGGCGTACCTCAAGGCGTTCGACGTGCCGGTCAACCCGCTGCATGCGCGCGGCTATCCGAGCATCGGCTGCGAGCCGTGCACGCGTGCGATCCGTCCGGGCGAGGACAGCCGCGCGGGCCGCTGGTGGTGGGAGTCGCGCGACACGAAGGAGTGCGGGCTGCACATCACGATCACGCCGATTCCCGCGAACGCCGAAGCCGGCGCCGCGCACTGAAAGCCGACAAGAAACTGAATATTGCGCCGCCTGCGACAGCGGGCGGCACGAACCCAGAAGAGAAGGACTGAAATCATGAGCACGACGCTCGAGCAATCCGCCTTTGCCCCGCCCACCGGCGCCGACAGCCGCATGGGCCACCTCGACTGGCTCGAAGCCGAGTCGATCCACATCCTGCGCGAACTGGTTGCCGAATGCAGCAAGCCGGCGCTGTTGTTCTCGGGCGGCAAGGATTCGGTCGTCGTGCTGCATCTCGCGCTGAAGGCGTTCGGCCTTGGCGCGAACCGCAAGACGACGCTGCCGTTCCCGCTCGTGCATATCGACACGGGCCACAACTACGAGGAAGTGATCGACTTCCGCGATCGCCGTGCGCAAGAGCTGGGCGCGGAGCTGGTGGTCGGCCACGTCGAGGATTCGATCAAGCGCGGCACGGTCGTGCTGCGCCGCGAAACCGATTCGCGCAACGCCGCGCAGGCCGTCACGCTGCTGGAAACGATCGAGCAGCACGGTTACACGGCGCTGATCGGCGGCGCGCGCCGCGACGAAGAGAAGGCGCGTGCGAAGGAGCGGATCTTCTCGTTCCGCGACGAATTCGGCCAGTGGGACCCGAAGGCGCAACGTCCGGAACTGTGGAGCCTGTACAACGCCCGCCTGCACAAGGGCGAGCATCTGCGCGTGTTCCCGATCTCGAACTGGACCGAGCTCGACGTGTGGCAGTACATCGCGCGCGAGAACCTCGAACTGCCGTCGATCTACTACGCGCACCAGCGCGAGATCGTGCGCCGCAACGGGCTGCTCGTGCCGGTCACGCCGCTCACGCCGATGCGTGACGGCGAGACGAGCGAGCTCGCGCAGGTGCGCTTCCGCACGGTCGGCGACATCAGCTGCACGTGCCCGGTCGAGAGCGACGCGGACGACGTCGAGAAGATCATCGCCGAGACGGCGGTGACCGAGATCACCGAGCGCGGCGCGACCCGGATGGACGACCAGGCATCCGAAGCTGCGATGGAACAGCGCAAGAAGCAAGGTTATTTCTGAAGCACACGAGGACATTCACATCATGAGCATCATCGAGAACACCGAAGACCTCGGCGTGTTGCGTTTCATCACCGCAGGCAGCGTCGACGACGGCAAGAGCACGCTGATCGGCCGCCTGCTGTACGACAGCAAGGCCGTGCTGTCCGACCAGCTGTCCGCGCTGTCGCGCGCGAAGAACAAGCGCACGGTCGGCGACGAGCTCGATCTCGCGCTGCTGACCGACGGACTGGAAGCCGAGCGCGAGCAAGGCATCACGATCGACGTCGCGTACCGTTACTTCGCGACCGCGAAGCGCAAGTTCATCATCGCCGACACGCCGGGCCACGAGCAGTACACGCGCAACATGGTGACGGGCGCGTCGACCGCGCACGCGGCGATCGTGCTGATCGACGCGACGCGCATCACGGTCGAGAACGGCATCGTGCAACTGCTGCCGCAGACCAAGCGCCACAGCGCGATCGTCAAGCTGCTGGGGCTGCAGCACGTGATCGTCGCGATCAACAAGATGGACCTCGTCGACTACAGCGAGGCGCGCTTCAACGAGATCCGCGACGCGTACGTCGCGCTCGCGAAGCAGCTCGGCCTGGCCGACGTGCGCTTCGTGCCGGTGTCGGCGCTCAAGGGCGACAACATCGTCGGCGCGAGCGAGCGCATGCCGTGGTACGCGGGCGAGCCGCTGCTCGACGTGCTCGAGTCGCTGCCGGTCGAGACGCAGGCGCATGACGCGCTGCGCTTCCCGGTGCAGTGGGTCGCGCGCCAGGACGGCAGCTCGGCCGACGATTTCCGCGGCTACATGGGCCGGATCGAGTCGGGCGAAGTGAAGGTGGGCGACGCGATCGTCGTGCTGCCGTCGAACCGCACCGCGACCGTCGCCGAGATCGTCGCGCCGGTGCCGGGCGGCACCGCGTCGGTCGCGCACGCGTTCGCGGGCCAGACGGTGACGATCCGTCTCGAAGAGGACGTCGACGTGTCGCGCGGCGACATGTTCGTCACGACGGCCGAGCCGGTCGAGCCGGCCAGGAAGCTCGAGGCCGACCTGTGCTGGTTCGACGACGCGCCGCTGTCGCAGCAGCGCAAGTACCTGCTGAAGCAGACCACCAGCACGGTGTTCGCGAAGATCGGCGCGGTGAAGCAGGTGCTCGACGTGCATACGCTGTCGCACGCGACCGACCGTCAGGAACTGAAGATGAACGACATCGGCCGCGTGGCGCTGACGCTGCAGAAGCCGATCGTCTGCGACACCTACGATGCGCACCCCGGTACGGGCGCGTTCGTGCTGATCGACGAGGCGACGCATCACACGGTCGCCGCGGGCATGATCCGCGCGTTCTCGGCGTAATCGTCAATCTGCGCGGCGGCGAACCGGCCGCCGCGGCAGGACCCTAGCGAAGCGACAAACATGGGCAAGGTATATCTGATCGGAGCAGGGCCGGGCGCCGCGGACCTCATCACGGTGCGCGGCATGCGGCTGCTCGAGCAGGCCGACGTCGTGCTGCACGACGCGCTCGTCGAGCCGGCGATGCTCGACTATGCGCCGAACGCGCGCAAGATCGCGGTCGGCAAGCGTTGCGGACAGCGCTCGACCGCGCAGCATTTCATCAACAAGCAGATCGTCGATGCGGCGCGCGAGCATGCATGCGTCGTGCGGCTGAAGGGTGGCGATCCGATGCTGTTCGGCCGCGCGGAAGAGGAAATGCGCGCGCTGGAAGCGGCCGGCATCGACTACGAGGTCGTGCCGGGCATCACCGCGGCACTGGCCGGCGCGGCAACGCTGAAGCGTTCGCTCACGTTACGCGGCGTGTCGCGCAGCGTGGCCTTTGCGACGCACAGCCGCGCGCCGGGCAGCGACGAGATCCGCGAAGCTGCGCGCGCCGATTCGATCGTCTACTACATGGGCCGCGACAGCGCGCCCGGCATCGCGCAGGAACTGATCGACGCGGGCCGTGCGCCGGCGACGCCGGTGGCGATCGTCGAGGCCTGCAGCACCGCGCGCGAACGCACGCTGACGCTGACGCTGGCGCAGATGGCGGCCGGCGACGCGCAGGCTTGGCTCGATCCCGCGGAACCGAGCCTGCTGATGATCGGCGATGCCTTCGCCGAGCGCGCACGGCAAGCGCAGGCGAGTGCGCCGGTGCGCCATGCCGCCTGAGCGCGGCTCGAACGCGGTCCGAAACGAAAAAAGCGCCGGCAGATGCCGGCGCTTTTTCTTTGGGGGCGGCGAACGCGTGGGCGGCTACGCGGCGCCGCCGAGCTGGTCGATGCAATAGCGCGCGACCGCGTCGAGCACGCCGTCGTCTTCGCCGACGGCCGTCGCGCAGCGGATTTCGACGCCCGGATGCGCGGCGCGGCATGCATCGACGAGCTGCGGCAGGTCGCGGCGCACGTGGCCGCCCTGGCCGAAGAACACGGGCACCACGGTGATGCGCGCGCAGCCGGCCGCGACTTGCGCGGCCACGGCCTCACCGAGCGACGGCGTCATCAGTTCGAGGAACGCAAGCGACACCTGCGCGGCCGGGGAGGCGCCGCGCAGCCGCGCGGCGAGCCGCTCGAACGGCTCGGCCCAGCGCGGGTCGCGGGCGCCGTGGCCGAACAGGACGATACCGTGCGAATGCATGTCGAAGCCTCCATCGCGACGCGGCGCTCAGTGCCGGTCGACCCACTTGAGCGCGAACAGGCCGAGCGCGAGATAGATGAGGCCCGGCGTCGCGGCGGTGAGCGGCGCGGGCCACGTGTTCAGCGTGCCGATGTGCGAGAACAGCGTGTTGAGCAGCTGGAAGCTCATGCCGAGCATGATGCCGCCGAACACCTTCACGCCGACCACGCCGGCCCGCGTGTGCAGATACGCGAACGGCAGCGACAGCACGAGCATCACGAACACGGCGAACGGATACAGCAGCTTGCGCCACAGCGCGATGTCGTAGCGCTGCGTGTCCTGCTGGTTCTCGCGCAAGTGCTGGATGTAGCGGAACAGGTTGACGATCGACATGCGCTCCGGCGACACGAGCAGCACCGACAGGATCTGCGGCGTCAGGTCGGACCGCAACCGGTATTCGGGCAGCGACACCTGCTGCGACCGGTACACGGGGTTCAGCGCGTCGGCCGGCTGGCCGCTGATCGGCTTGATCGGCGTCAGCTCCGTTTCGGTGACGCCTGTCAGCAGCCAGTGGCCGGGCGGCTCGTAGCGGCCGGTTTGCGCGATCCGCACGTTCTGCAGCTGGAATTTCGAGTCGAATTCGTAGATGCGCACGTTGCTGATCGTCGAGTCGGGCGACAGGCTGCCGACGTTGACGAAGCGCGTGACCTGCTCGCCGTTCTCGCGGGCCGCGAGCGTGTCCTTCACCCACACGCCCGACTGGAAGTTCGACGACACCGATGCGCCGAGCGCCTGCAGCCGCACGCGTTCGGACAACTGGTCGGCGTACGGGCCGACGAATTCGCCGATCAGGTAGGTGACGATCACGAGCGGCACGCCGATCTTCAGCAGCGAGCGCAGCGCCTGGTTGGTCGCGAGGCCCGACACGCGGAAGATCGTGAATTCCGAGTTCGCGGCCATCTGCGCGAACACGTAGATCGCGCTGATCAGCGCGGCGACCGGGATGATCTCGTAGAAGCGCGACGGCGTCTGCAGCGCGACGCGCAGGACCGCGTAGCCGAACTTGTAGTTGCCGTGCCCGACCGAATTCAGTTCGCTGATCAGGTCGAAGAAGAAGAACAGACCGGAGAACGCGAACAGGATGAAGATGAACGTGACGTAGATCTGCCGCGCGAAGTACTTTTCATAGAGCCGCATCGATCATGCTCCCGAGCGGCCGAACAGCGCGCGTGTCAACAACGGACGATTGCGCACGCGCAACCAGAAAATGAACGCGACGATCGCCGCGACGAGCACGTGCAGGCCGACCAGACCGACACCGAACGACATCTTGCCCTGCTCGATCTGCGCCTGCACGACGTTCAGCAGGTTCGAGTACGTGAGGTAGATCAGCACGGCCATCACGAGGTTGATCGTGCGGCTGCGGCGCGGGTTCTGGTACGCGAGCGGGATGCCGAGCACCATCAGGTTCAGCGCGATCAGCGGCAGCCCCGCGCGCCACGCGAATTCCGCGAGGTTGTCGCGCGTCGGGTTGCGCAGCAGGTCGGGCGTGGGCGTGCTGTTGGTGGTCTGCACGTTGACGACCGGCTTGCTCGTGATCTTCACGCCGTAGCGCTCGAACTCCATGATCTTGAAGTTCGGCTGGCCGGGCGTGCCGTCGTAGCGGCGGCCGTCCTCGAGGACGACGAAGCGATCGCCGTCCTTCGAGGTTTCCGTATGGCCGGTTTGCGACACGACCACGTTGAGCTTGCCGTTTTCCGTCGACGTGACGAAGACGTTCTGCACCTTGCTCTGGTCAGGCGACATCTTCTCGATGAAGAACACGCGATGATTCGCGGCCGATTCGCGGAACTGGCCCGGCGCGAGCAGCGAGATTTCGTCGCGCTGCTGGAAGCGCGCCTTGATCATCTTGCTCTGCTGGTTCGACCACGGCCAGCCGACGAATGCGAAGAACGTGATCAGCAGGATGATCGGTGCGGCGAACACGCCGATCGGCTTGATGAGGCGCGTGAGGCTCACGCCCGACGCGAGCCACACGACCATTTCGGAGTCCCGGTACCACCGGGTCAGCACGAACAGGATCGACACGAACAGCGTGACGACCAGCATCACGGCGAGATAGCCGATCACGGTCAGGCCGATCAGCACGAGCACGTCCCGCGGATCGATTTCGCCGGACGCGGCGTAGCCGACGATGCGAATCATCATCGTCGTGAGCATGATCGTGAGCAGCACCATGAACACGGCGCCAGCCGTATACGCAAGCTCGCGCTGGAGGGAGCGTTCGAAGATCATTCTTGATGAGAAGAGGGCGGGAGGCTGCGCACGCGTGGTGGGGCGCTCGCGCCGCCACGGGAAAAATAGCGGATAATTGCGGCTTTCATCCTTAGCCCAGATTTTATCCGAGGACAAGCGCGATGGACTTTAGCATAAAAGGCTGTGATTGGAGCAAAGGCGAGGCCAAGGGGTTCCTGACCGGGAAGTCCGACTGCATCGTGCTCGGCATCTTCGAGGCGCAGACCCTGTCGGGCGCGGCGCTCGACATCGACACGGCCACCAAGGGGCTGATCTCGCGCGTGGTGAAGGCCGGCGACATGGACGGCAAGCGCGGCAAGACGCTGTTCCTGCATGAAGTATCGGGCATCGGCGCGTCGCGCGTGCTGCTCGTCGGGCTCGGCAAGCAGGATGCTTTCAATCAGAAAGCCTACAACGACGCGGTGACGGCCGCGTGGCGCGCGCTGCTGGCGACCAAGGTCGTCCAGGTCACGTTCTCGCTCGCGCAACTGCCGGTCGACGAGCGCAGCTCCGACTGGGGCGTGCGCGCCGCGATCCTCGCGCTGCGCAACGAGACCTACCGCTTCACGCAGATGAAGAGCAAGCCGGAGCCGGCGTCGCACACGCTCAAGCGCGTCGTGTTCAGCGTCGACCCGGCCGACGAAAAGGCCGCCAAGGTCGCGATCAAGCAGGCCGTCGCGCTCGCGAACGGGATGGATCTGACCCGCGACCTCGGCAACCTGCCGGGCAACGTCTGCACGCCGACCTATCTCGGCAACACCGCGAAGAAGATCGCGAAGGATTGGGGCCTGAAGGCCGAAGTGCTCGGGCTCAAGCAGATCCAGGCGCTGAAGATGGGGTCGTTCCTGTCGGTCGCGCGCGCGTCGGTCGAGCCGCCCCAGTTCATCGTGCTGCACTACCAGGGCGCCGCCGCGAAGGCCGCGCCGGTCGTGCTGGTCGGCAAGGGCATCACGTTCGATACGGGCGGCATCTCGCTGAAGCCGGGCGAAGGCATGGACGAGATGAAGTACGACATGTGCGGCGCGGGCTCGGTGCTCGGCACGATCCGCGCGGTCGCCGAGATGGGCCTGAAGATCAACGTCGTCGCGATCGTGCCGACCTGCGAGAACATGCCGGGCGGCAACGCGACGAAGCCGGGCGACATCGTCACCAGCATGAAGGGGCTGACGATCGAGGTGCTGAACACCGATGCCGAAGGCCGCCTGATCCTGTGCGACGCACTCACCTATGCCGAGCGCTTCAAGCCGGCCGCCGTGATCGACGTCGCGACGCTGACGGGCGCGTGCGTGATCGCGCTCGGCGCCCACAACAGCGGGCTGTTCTCGACGAACGACGCGCTCGCGGGCGAACTGCTCGACGCGTCGCGCGAGGCGAACGACCCGGCATGGCGCATGCCGCTCGACGACGAATACCAGGATCAGCTGAAGTCGAATTTCGCGGATCTCGCGAACATCGGCGGCCGTCCGGCCGGCGCGGTGACGGCCGCGTGCTTCCTGTCGCGCTTCACCGAAAGCTATCCGTGGGCCCACCTCGACATCGCGGGCACCGCATGGAAGGGCGGTGCCGCGAAGGGCGCGACGGGCCGTCCGGTGCCGCTGCTCGCGCAGTTCCTGATCGACCGCGCCGGCCAGTGATGGCGGGGCAGACGACGCTGCGGGTGGGCGGGCGATGACGCGGATCGATTTCCACTCGAACGTCGGCGATTCGCTCGCGTACGCGTGCCGGCTGCTGCGCAAGGCCTATCTGGCCGGGCAGCCGGTCGTCGTGCTCGCCGAGCCCGCGCGCCTGCGCGCGCTCGACGAGCGGCTCTGGACGTTCTCGCCGCTCGATTTCATCCCGCATTGCGGCGTCGACAGCGAGCACGCGGCCGGCACGCCGATCGTGCTGGCCGCCGATCTCGACCGCGCGCCGCATCATCACGTGCTGCTGAACCTCGGCGCGACCGTGCCCGCGCAATTCGCCCGCTTCGAGCGCCTGCTCGAAGTGGTCGGCAACGCGCCGGACGAGCTGGCCGCGGGCCGCGACCGCTACCGGTTCTACCGCGACCGCGGCTACGCGCTGAACAACTACAAGCAGGGCGGCTAGCCGCAACCGTCGACGGAGTGTTCCCGTGACAGAAGCCGATTCATCCTCGATCCCGACGCTGACCGACGTGCTGGTGCCCGGCAAGCCGGCGCGCTCGCTCGCGTCCGCCGCTCCCGGGCCGCACGACGGCGCGGCGATTCCGGTGCTCACCGACGTGATCGCACCGGGCGCCGCCGCTGCCGTGCCCGCCGAATCCCGTCAAACCGAAGCCGACCCCGATTCCGTCGTGGTCGAACCCGTGTCGACGCCGCACGTGCCGGCCGTCGAACTGCCGGGCGACGTGGCGACGGCCGCCGCCGCGGGCGACACCGATGCGCCGGCCGAACCCGGCGCATCGGAGCACGTGGTCGCCGAAGAGGCGGCCGTGATGACGGCGCCGCTGCGCTCGTCGCTGGTCGATGACGACCTGCCGCAGCACACGTTCGCCGCGATTGCGCGCGAAGTGGTCGAGCACGCGCCCGACGCGTCAATGCCGGAGGCGGCCCTGCCGAGCGCGGCGCCGCAACCGGAAGCACCGGCGGCCGCCGCGCTGACGCCGGAAGATGCGCAGCACATCGCCGAACGGCTTCGCAATCGCCTGACGACCTATCTGACCGGGCCGGGGCGCGAGGCCATCGAAGCGCGCTGTCGCGATGCGCTGCACGAGCATTCGGCCTGGCTGGTCGGCCAGGTCACGCGCGAGGTCGCCCTCGCGCTGGAAACCGAGGTGATGGACTGGGTGCGCGATGCGGTCGATGAAGAGATCGCCCGTCGCCGCGCCGGTCATTCCGGCTGAACGGCAAGCGTTCGCGGCGGTGAAGAAGGGGGGCGGCCCGGTCAGGGGCCGCGAAGCCGGCGGTGATGCGCCCGATCGGGCGGTGCGCGGTTGCCTGCCTGCCACGCGTTGCACACGGCGTCGGTGCGTCGCGCGGGCAGCCGATTCAGCGAACCGACAACACCCATTGGGCGAGCGTACGTGCTTCGGTGCTCGTCAGTTGCGTATTGGCGGGCATCGGCACGCTGCCCCATACGCCGACGCTGCCTTTCACGATCGATTGCGCAAGATAATCGGCGGCGTCGTTGCGCGTCGCGTACTTGCCGGCGATGTCGTGGAACGACGGACCCATCAGCGGCTTGCCGATCGCATGGCAGGCCATGCAGTTCTTGCGCTGCGCGAGCGCGAGCCCGTCGGTCTGGTCGGCGCGCGCCGCCGCCGCGCCGCCGGCCAGCAGCGTCGCGAGCAGCACGCGCAATATCGTCTGTTTCATGCGGTTCTCCGCCGGCGGGGACGGCCGGCTTCATGGTCCGCGCATTATAGAAGCAAAGGGGAAGCACGTTTTGCGCGTTCCCCCGGTGGCCCGTTTATCGGGGATGCATGCGTGGGTGCGTCTGCATCAACCGGTGACCGCCCCCTGGTTAGCCGGCCGGGCGAGTGCCGCGAATTTCGCGAGCACGCCGCGCGTATAGCGCGGCGCCGGCTGCCGCCACGCGGCGCGGCGGCGTGCGAGTTCCGCATCGTCGACGTTCAGCTGCAGCAGCAGCCGGTGCGCGTCGATCGTGATCGAATCGCCTTCCTGCACCAATGCGATCGTGCCGCCGACGAACGCCTCCGGCGCGACGTGGCCGACCACCATGCCCCAGGTGCCGCCCGAGAAGCGGCCGTCCGTGATGAAGCCGACTGACTCGCCAAGCCCCTTGCCGATGATCGCGGAGGTCGGTGCGAGCATTTCCGGCATGCCGGGGCCGCCCTGCGGGCCGAGGTAGCGCAGCACGAGGATGTCGCCCGCGCGGATCCGGTCGCCGAGGATCGCGTCCATTGCGCTCTGCTCGTCGTCGAACACGCGCGCCGGGCCCGTGATCACCGGGTTCTTCAGGCCGGTGATCTTTGCGACCGCGCCGTCTTCCGCCAGATTGCCCTTCAGGATCGCCAGATGGCCTTCCTTGTACAGCGCGCGGTCGATCGGGAAGATCACGTCCTGATCCGCGCGCGGCACGGCCGGCACGTCCTTCAGCTCGTCGGCGATCGTGCGGCCGGTGATCGTCATGCAGTCGCCGTGCAGCAGCCCCGCGTCGAGCAGGATCTTCAGCACCTGCGGAATCCCGCCGGCCCGATGCAGGTCGGTCGCGACGTACTGTCCCGACGGCTTCAGGTCGCAGATCACCGGCACGCGCTTGCGGATGCGCTCGAAGTCGTCGATCGTCCAGTCGACCTCGGCCGCATGCGCGATCGCGAGATAGTGCAGCACCGCGTTGGTCGAGCCGCCGGTGGCCATGATCACCGACACCGCGTTCTCGATCGACTCCTTCGTGATGATGTCGCGCGGCTTCAGGTCGCGCTTCACGGCCTCGACCAGCACGCGCGCCGATTCGGCGGCCGAATCGACTTTCTCCTGGTCGGGATTCGCCATCGTCGACGAATACAGCAGCGACATCCCGAGCGCCTCGAACGACGAACTCATCGTGTTCGCGGTGTACATCCCGCCGCACGAACCCGAGGTCGGACACGCGTTTTTCTCGACGCCTTCGAAATCCTCCTGCGACATCCGGCCCGCGGTGAATTCGCCGACGGCCTCGAACGACGACACGATCGTCAGGTCGCGGCCTTTCCAGTTGCCCGGGCGGATCGTGCCGCCGTACACATAGATGCCCGGCACGTTCAGGCGCGCGAGCGCGATCATGCCGCCCGGCATGTTCTTGTCGCAGCCGCCGACCACCACCACGCCGTCCATCCACTGGCCCTGCACGCAGGTTTCGATGCAGTCGGCGATCACTTCGCGCGACACGAGCGAGTACTTCATCCCTTCGGTGCCCATCGACATGCCGTCCGAAATCGTCGGCGTGCCGAAGATCTGCGGGTTCGCGCCGGCCGCCTTCACGGCGTCGACCGCCGCGTCCGACAGCCGCTGCAGGCCGGAATTGCACGGCGTGATCGTCGAATGGCCGTTCGCGATGCCGATCATCGGCTTGTCGAAATCGTCCTTCTGGTAGCCGAGCGCGTAGTACATCGAGCGGTTCGGCGAACGGGCCACGCCTTGCGTGATGTTTTTAGAGCGGCGGTTGTACGACATGGGGAGCTCCATCGTTGTTTTGACGACGCCGGCGCGAACGGCGCGCCGGGTGGATCAGTCAAGCATGGAGTTTCCGTTCTGGGATGTCCAATATATTATTTGTCGCCTATTAAGTCGTTTTACGAATGAGTGGAGCATGGCCGATCCGATCCCCGACCTGCGCCAGTGGCGCTATTTCGTCACCGTTGCCGACGAACGCCATTTCGGCCGCGCGGCCGAGCGCCTGTCGATGACGCAACCGCCGTTGTCGCAGGCGATCCGCGCGCTCGAGGACGCGCTCGGCGTCGCGCTATTCGTGCGCACCAAGCGCTCGGTCGCGCTGACGGCGGTCGGCGCGGCGTTGCTGCCGGAGGTGCGCCGACTGCTGGCGTCGGCCGATGCGCTGCCGCCGCTGGCGCGCCGGCTCGCGCGCGGCGAGGCCGGCTCGCTGTCGCTCGCGTTCGTGTCGACCGCCGACTACGGGCTGCTGCCGTCGTTGTTGCGTGCGTTCGGCGCGCGCTATCCGCAGGTGCGGCTGCAGCTCACTGAAGCGACGAGCGACGTGCAGATCGACGAACTCGTCGCCGGGCGCATCGACGCCGGGCTCGTCATTCCGCCCGTGCCGCCGCGCCACGCGGCCGGGCTGTCGTACCTGTCCGTGGTGCGCGAGCCGCTGGTGGTCGCGATGCCGGCCGGGGCGTCCGACGCGCCCGAGGACGAGCCCGTGCAGCTCGCCGACGTCGCCGCGTTGCCGCTCGTGATCTTTCCGCGACGTTTGGCGCCCGGCTTTTATGACATCATTACGGGCTGCTACGGCGCGGCGGGGGAAACCCCGCGCATCGGCCAGGAGGCGATCCAGATGCAGACGATCGTCAGCCTCGTGTCGGCCGGCATGGGCGTCGCACTGGTGCCGCAATCGCTGCGTAACCTGCGGCGCACCGGCGTGGTCTACCGGCCGCTCGCCGGTCACGCGCCGGTCGTCGAGACGGGTCTCGTTTGGCGTACCGGCGACGTCAGCCCCGTGCTCGCCGGCTTCATCGACGTCGTGCGCGCGCAGGGTCCGGCCGCGTGACGTGAACGATGGCGCGCGGGCGCCGTCCAACGCGCGGTCCTGCACGTGTGCGACGGCCGTACCGTATTCGAAAACTTCTCCGCTAACCCATGATCATTCACCCGAATTTCGACCCCGTTGCGATCCATCTCGGGCCGCTGGCCGTGCGCTGGTACGGCCTCATGTATCTTGTCGGCTTCATCGCTGCGATCGTCGTCGGCCGGGTCCGCCTGAAGCTGCCGTATGTCGCCGCGCAGGGCTGGACCGCGAAGGACATCGACGACATGATGTTCTACGGCGTGCTCGGCACCGTGCTCGGCGGCCGGCTCGGCTACGTGCTGTTCTACAAGGCCGATTTCTACTTCTCGCATCCGCTCGACGTGTTCAAGGTGTGGGAAGGCGGCATGTCGTTTCACGGCGGCTTCCTCGGCGTGACGCTCGCGATGATGCTGTTCGCGTGGCAGCGCAAGCGGCACTGGCTGCAGGTCACCGATTTCGTCGCGCCGATGGTGCCGTTGGGGCTCGCAGCGGGGCGGCTCGGCAATTTCATCAACGGCGAGCTGTGGGGCCGCGTGACCGATCCGACGGCGCCGTGGGCGATGCTGTTCCCGGGCGCGATGCGCGACGACGCGGCATGGCTGCCGAAACACCCGGCACTCGTCGAGAAGTGGCATCTCGCCGACGTGTTCATGCAATACCAGATGCTGCCGCGCCATCCTTCGCAGCTCTATGAAATCGCGCTCGAGGGTATCGCACTGTTCTTCGTGCTGTTCCTGTTCGCGCGCAAGCCGCGGCCGATGGGCGCGATATCCGCGCTGTTCCTGATCGGTTATGGCGTCGCACGTTTCACGGTCGAGTTCGCACGCGAGCCCGACGACTTCCTCGGCCTGCTCGCGCTCGGCCTGTCGATGGGGCAGTGGCTGTCGCTGCCGATGATCCTCGCGGGTATCGCGCTGATGGTCTGGGCGTATCGCCGCCGCGCGGCGAACGCGAATGCGGCTGCTTGAAGTGGCGGCATGAGGTGGCTGCATGAGCTCGCTGCATGACGCGGTATCGATGTACGCGTGATCGGCGCATGCATCGGCTGTCCGGACGCACATGAAAAACGCCGGCCCTCGGGCCGGCGTTTTTCGTTTCCGACAACGGCGCGATGCGCGTTACTTCATCTGCACGGAGCCGTTGACGGTGACCGACACGGTGGCCTTGCCGCCTTCGACCGCGATCGGCGCACTCATCTTCGCGCTGTCCATCGGCGCCGCCGCCATCGCCATCATGCGCGGGTACGGCTGCACGTTGCGGCCGCTGCCGACGTTCACGTCGCGGATCGTGTAGCTGCTGTAGCCGAACGCCTTCGCGGCTTCGTCCGCGCGGGCGCGGAACGACTTGATCGCTTCGGTCGTGAGCTTCTGCTCGGCCGTCCGCTGCGCTTCCGGCGACAGCGAGAACTCGACGTTCGCGACCTGCATCAGGTTCGACAACTGGCCGGCCAGTTTCGACGCCGCGGCGAAATCGCGCGATTCGAGTGCGACCTCGGTGCGGCCGCGCCATGCGGAGATCTTGCCGTCGCGATCGGTGCTCGGATACACGGAGAACGCGCCCGTGTGTGCGGTGACGCCCGACACGCCCTTCGCCTGCGACAGCGCCGCATCCGCGCGCTGGTTCAACTGCGCGGTGAGGCTGCCCGGGTCCTTGGCCTGCTGCTCGTAGAACAGCGTGATGTGGATGATGTCCTGCGGCACGTCGGCGCTGGCCTGCGACGAAAGCGACAGCACGCCGGCCGGCTCCGGAAAGTGCGGGTTCGCCGCCTGGGCATGCGCGGCGGGCGACGCGAGCGTCAGCGCGACGGGAATGGCGGCGGCGAGGGCGAGCGACAGCGCGAGAGCGGATTTCTTGGTCATTGTTGGACTCCTTGTGCGAGGGCGCGCACGCGGATCACGCGTGCGTGACGCGGGCGTACCGCGCGACGAAAAAGAACGACGGCCGGCCCGATCGGCCGACAGCGGTTGCTTAGGCCGCGCGAAAGCGCCGCGAGTTCCGTGACGGCGGTGCGTACTGACCAGATTTGACCTTTTGGCCGGCGCCTACTTCATCAACTTTTCGGTGATGAATCGCCATTCCGCGCGCGTGACGGGCGTGATCGACAGCCGGTTGCCGCGGGCGAGCACGCGCATGTCGGCGAGTTCGTCGTGCTCGCGCAGCGCGGCGAGCGGCACGAGCGGCGACTTCTTCACGAAGCGCACGTCGACGAGCAGCCAGCGCGGCGCTTCCCGCGTCGATTTCGGGTCGTAATAGGGGCTTTTCGGATCGAACTGCGTGGGATCGGGGTAGGGCGTGGACGACACTTCGGCGAGCCCCGCGATACCCGGCTCGGGGCAGCTCGAGTGATAGAACAGCACGCCGTCGCCGATCTTCATCGTGTCGCGCATGAAATTGCGCGCCTGATAGTTGCGCACGCCGGTCCACGGCAGCGAGCGCTGCGGTGCGTTGGCGAGATCGTCGATGCTTGCTTCGTCCGGTTCGGACTTCATCAGCCAGTATTGCATGGTCGTGATCGACGCAGAAGGGGCTGCTGCAAAAGGAAACGGCATCGGGAGTTCCCGATGCCGTTGGATAGGCCCCCGCCTTGGCCGCTAGGCCGGCATCCTGAACCTGAGGTTCAGAATTGGTCGCAGTTAGCAGCACTTCGGGTACATCAGACAGAGTGACGCGCGCGCCCGTGCTACAAATTTCCGCAACCGTGCACATGGCATTGGTTCAAGGAATATATGACCTTGGCGAACCAGGCAGGGAAGCTGACTGAACTGTGTTTCGATGCGCCAATTTGACCACCGTTGACCGTCGAGATCAAGCGGAATCGACGCATCGTTTGAAACGTTACTGCGTCTCGTGCTGTGCGAGCACCGCGCCGAGCTGTTCGTTCATCTGATGCATTGTACGACGGATTTCCTCGGCCGGAAATGCTTCACCGTGCCGCACGCTCGTTTGCAACCGCAGCAATTCCGACGCAAGCGACAGCGCCGCCATCACCGCGATGCGATCGGTGCCGCGCACCGAGCTGTTCGAGCGGATTTTCGACATTTCGGCGTCGACGCGCGCGACCGCTTCGAGCAGCGCCGCTTCGGTCTCGGCCGAACAGGCGAGCCGATAGGCCTGACCGAGAATCGAGACTTCGATCTGCTTGGTGCTCATGCATGTTCTCCGTGGCTGGCCGCGTCATCGCCATCCGTGCGCGCCTGCGCATCGAGCAGGTCGAGCTGGTTGTCGGCTTGCTCCGCGCTCTTCGAGCGCGGCAGCTTTTCGAGAATCGCGTTCAGTTTCACCTGGGCGTCGTCGATCTTCGCCGACAGCGTGTCGCGCTCGGCCGCGAGCGCATTGCGTTCGTCGCGCAGCTGCGTGAGTTCCGCGCGGACCGTGTCCGCTTCCGCGCGCAATTGCGCGACCTGCTCCTCGAGCGCGAGCCGTTCCGAGTGATAGCGCTTGTTCAGCGAAATCAGACGGCCAATATTTTGAGACAGGGTTTCGAGTTCGTTGAGCATTTGCTGCGTCCTCTAAAGACCCAGCATTTTAGCGCGGAATACCGCGCAATCCGACATCTGTAACGTTTCCAGTCGTAACACCCCTGCTTCTTGCCGCGAATGGACGCGTCCCGCGCGGCTCCGGACGCTTCCTTGACGCTCGCGCGACCGGCTCCTAAACTGGCGCCGCCTCGGTGCTCGCGCGCAGGACGCGCGGTTAAACGGGAAGCAGGGTGCGGGCTCGAGGAGCGCGCGAACCTGCGCTGCCCCCGCAACGGTAAGCGGCCGCGTCGCGTGACGCAGGCCGGCTCGGGCGCGTTTCGCGTGCAGGTCGCACGCGGGCGCGGGCCACTGCGCGTCATTGCGCGGGAAGGCGAGCCGGACCGCCGCCAGCCCGGATACCGGCCGAGACGGGGAGCCCGCACGGGCTTCATGGCGCGCGGCCTGCGGGGAAGCGGGGCGTGCAATGTTTCACGGAACGTTCTTCGATGCCGACCCCAATCGTCCGCCACGCGCCCCTGTCGCGCGCGGCCGGCCACCGCAAGCGGAGGCGCCGCGTGTCGTGCGCACGGCCGTGCGCGGCATGAGCGCGGCACGCGCCTTCGCGATCTGGGCCGCGCTGGCCGCCATGGTCGCGCTGCTGTTCGTCGCGTCGCTGTCGATCGGCAGCGTGCCGATGTCGCCGTGGCAGGCGCTCGCGTCGCTCGTGCCGCACGGCGGCGATACCCTGTTTGCCGATATCGTCCGGACGCTGCGCCTGCCGCGCGCGCTCGCGGGTTTCGCGTGCGGCGCGCTGCTCGCGCTGGCCGGCGCGTTGTTGCAGGTGCTGCTGCGTAATCCGCTCGCGGAGCCGTACGTGCTGGGCGTGTCCGGCGGCGCGGCCGGTTTCGCGCTGGTCGCGATGATCGCGGGCGGCGCGTGGTGGCTCGTCGACGCATCGGCGTTCGCCGGTTCGCTCGTCTCGGTCGCGCTCGTGCTCGGTCTCGCGAGGCGCGAGCTGTGGCGCGGCGAATCGCGCGACGCGTCGCCGCGGCTGCTGCTCACAGGGGTCGTGATCGCGGCGGGGTGGGGCGCGCTCGTCACGCTGTTGCTGTCGCTCGCGCCCGACGCGCGGCTGCGCGGCCTCATCTTCTGGCTGACGGGCGACCTGAACGGCGCGACGGCGCCGTGGTTCGCGTGGGGCGCGCTGCTGCTGAGCGCATGCGTCGCGTTGCCGGCCGCGCCGCAACTGAACGTGCTGCTGCGCGGCGACGCGACCGCGCAGGCGCTCGGCGTGCCGGTCGCGCGCCTGCGCATGCGGATCTATCTCGTCGCGTCGCTGGCCGCCGCGGCCGCGGTGACGACGGCCGGGACGATCGGCTTCGTCGGCCTCGTCGTGCCGCATGCGTTGCGGCTCGCGTTCGGCAACGACCAGCGGATGCTGCTGCCGGCCGCGATGCTCGCGGGCGGCGGTGGCGTGATGGCGGCCGACCTGCTCGCGCGCACCGCGATCGCGCCCGCGCAATTGCCGGTCGGCGCCATGACCGCGTTGATCGGCGTGCCGGTGTTCCTGTGGATGTTGCTGAGGAGACCGATGCGATGACGGGCGCCGCACCGCACACCGCTGCCGGCGACATGCGCTACATGGCCGTCGACCTGACGCTGAAGGCCGGCGCGCGCACGCTGCTCGACCGCTTCACGCACGCGTTCCGCCCCGGCGAGATCTGGTGCGTCGCCGGGCCGAACGGCGCGGGCAAGACGACGCTGCTCGCCACGCTCGCGGGATTGCAGCCGCCCGCCGGCGGACACGTCGAGATCGACGGTCGGCCGCTTGCCGTGTGGCACCCCGAACAACTCGCGCAGCGCCGCGCGCTGATGCCGCAGCAACTGCACGATGCGTTCAGCGCGACCGTGTTCGACACGGTGCTGCTCAACCGCTTTCCGTATCTCGGCGGCTGGGGCTGGGAGCGCGACGGCGACCGCGCGGCCGCGCGCGCCGCACTCGCGACGTTCGACCTGAGCCCGCTCGCGTCGCGCGACGTGATGTCGCTGTCGGGCGGCGAGCGGCAGCGGGTCGCGCTGGCCGCGACGCTGTGCCAGGATGCGCCGCTGATGCTGCTCGACGAACCGCTCGCGCATCTCGACCTGCATCACCAGGTCGACTGCCTGACTGCGCTGGCCGCCTGGCTCGCGGCGGGCCCGCGCACGGTGATGTTTTCATGTCACGACCTGAATCTCGCGCGGCGTTTCGCGACGCATGCGCTGTTGCTCGACGGCCGCGGCCATGCGTGGGCCGGCCGCGTGCACGACGTGCTGACGCCGGAGCGCGCGAGCGACGCGTTCGGCTATCCGCTCGTGCTGATCCGCGAGAACGGCCGCGATGCGCTGCTGCCGGCGTGGCCCGCGCGACAATGACCTTTCCCGTTCCGACTTTTCCGATGCGCGGCGCATGCCGTGCCCACCATACGGCTCCTCGATGACCACTTCGACCCAATTCCCGCCCGCGATCGCGCCGCTCGACGACGCGCTGCGCACGCGCCTGCAGCACGTGATCGACCACAAGACCAAGCCGCCCGGTAGCCTCGGCCAGCTCGAGGCGCTCGCGCTGCAGATCGGCCTGATCCAGCGCACCGAGCGGCCGGTCGTGCAGCGTCCCGTGACGATCGTGTTCGCGGGCGACCACGGGATCGCGGCCGAGGGCGTCAGTCCGTATCCGCAGGCGGTGACTGCGCAGATGGTCGCGAACTTCCTCGCCGGCGGCGCGGCGATCAACGCGTTTTCGGGTGTCGCGCAGAGCACGCTCGAGATCGTCGATGCGGGCGTCGCGTCGCCGCTGCCGTTGTCGGACCGGCTGGTGTCGCTGCCGGTCGCGCGCGGCACGCGCAACTTCGCGGCGGAGCCCGCGATGACGCGTGAAGAAGCGATGAAGGCGCTGGCCGCGGGCGCGGCGCGTGTACGCCTGCACGCGTCGCTCGGCACGAACGTGATCGGCTTCGGCGAGATGGGGATCGCGAACACGTCGTCGGCCGCGTGCCTGATGAGCCGCCTGCTCGACGTGCCGATCGACGCATGCGTCGGCCGCGGCACGGGCCTCGACGACCAGGGCCTCGCGCACAAGCGCGCGGTGCTCGGCCGCGCGCTCGTCAAGCACTCGCATGCGATCGCGCCGCTCGACGTGCTCGCGACGTTCGGCGGTTTCGAGATCGCGATGATGACCGGCGCGTACCTCGCGGCCGCGAGCGAGCGGATGACGATCCTCGTCGACGGCTTCATCGCGACCGCCGCGCTGCTCGTCGCCGAGCGCATCGCGCCCGGCGTGCGCGACTACTGCGTGTTCTCGCATACGTCGCACGAGGCCGGCCACCGGCGCATGCTCGAGCATTTCGGCGCGAAGCCGCTGCTCGCGCTCGACCTGCGGCTTGGCGAAGGCACCGGCGCCGCGCTTGCGCTGCCGCTGGTGCGCGCGGCGGCCGCGTTCGTCAGCGAGATGGCGAGCTTCGAATCCGCCGGCGTCGACGATCGTGACGCCTGAGCGCACGCGCGGCATGCGGGCCGAACTGCGCTACTTCTTCGTCGCGCTCGGCTATTTCACGCGCGTGCCCGTGCCGCGCTCGATCGGCTACGCGGCCGGCGATCTCGACCAGGCCGCACGCTATTTCCCGCTCGTCGGCGCGTGCGTCGGCGCATGGGGCGCGCTCGTCTATCTCGTCGCGCTGCGCGCGCTGCCCCCGTCGATCGCGGTCGGGCTGTCGATGGCGGCGACGCTGCTCGCGACGGGCGCCTTCCACGAAGACGGCCTTGCCGACAGCTGCGATGCGTTCGGCGGCGGCTACACGCGCGACGACGTGCTGCACATCATGCACGATTCGCGGATCGGCACGTTCGGCGCGGTCGCGCTCGTCATCGCGCTCGGTTTGAAATGGCAGGCGCTGGCGTCGATGCTGCCGCTGCGCGCCGCATGGACGATGATCGCCGCGCACGCGGCGAGCCGCGCGATGGCCGTGAGCCTGCTGACGACGCTCGACTACGTGCGGCCCGAAGGCAAGGCGAAGCCGGTCGCGCAACGAATGGGCGCACGTGCGGCGTGCGTCGCGGCGGTGTTCGGACTGCCGTGGCTGTTCTGGCCGGACTGGCGCATGGGGGGTGCCGCATGCGTGGCGCTCGTGCTCGTGCGCGCGTGGGCGGCCCGCTATTTCGTGACGCGGATCGGCGGTTATACGGGCGACTGTCTCGGCTTCGCACAGCAACTGGGCGAACTGGCGATCTATCTGGTGGTGCTCGGATGGACGTCGTCCTGATCCGTCATCCGGCCGTCGGCATCGAGCCGGGCGTCTGCTACGGGCGCAGCGACGTGCCGCTCGCCGAATCGGCCGATGGCGGCGCGCAGGCCGTGCGCATGCATCTGGCGGAGCGGGGTATGCCGTCGCCCGAACAGGTGTGGACGAGCCCGCTGACGCGCTGCGCGTCGGTTGCCGAACGGCTCGCGCGGACATTCGACGTACCGCTGCTGTGCGATGCCGACTGGCAGGAAATGGATTTCGGCGGATGGGAAATGCAGCGCTGGGACGATATCGACCGCGCGGCGCTCGATGCGTGGGCAGCCGACCTGATGCATGCGTGCGCGCACGGCGGAGAAAGCGTCGCGCGATTCGTCGCGCGGGTGGCGCGGCAGGCCGATGCGCTGGCGGCGTTCGACGGACCGCAATGGGTCGTCACGCATGCCGGTGTGATCCGCGCATTCGCGTCGCATGTGTTGCGCGTGCCGCTCGACGCGTTGCTGTCGCGGCCCGTGCCGACGGGTGGGGGGGTGTGGCTGCGCAGGGAAGACGCCGCGCGAACGTGGGAAGTCGTGCACTGGGATGCATAGGTGCGCTTGCGTCTGCCTATGAACGACGCTGCGCACCGAGCTGTCTCGAGCACCCACGCATCCGGCATCGGTGCGCGATGCATCCGCAACCCGCCGGAGATCAGCGCGCCGGCCGCCGCGCACGCGCGGCATCCAGATCCTCGCACAGCGCGGCCGCGCCCTGCGCGATCCGCGGCGCCGGCCGCGTCAGCAGATCGCCGTCGATCGCGAACAGGTTGTTGCGCGCCACGGCCGTCAGCGCGGGCCACGTGCGCCAGCGCGCGAGGCTCGGCAGCGGTTCGTTCGAACGGGTCGCGCCGGCGCTCGTCGTCACGATCGCCTCCGGATTCGCCGCGAGCACGGCCTCGTCGGTCACGGTCGGCGCGAGCGGCTTGAGCGACGCGAACACGTTGCGGCCGCCGCAGAGTTCGAACACTTCGTTGATCAGGTGCGTGCCGTTGAGCGTCGTCAGCGGGCGGTCCCACACCTGGAAGAACAGCGTGACGGGCGGGCGTGCCGCGTAGCGTGCGCGCAGTGTTGCGATGTCCCGCGTAAAGGCGGTCGCGGCGGCATTGGCGGCCGGTTGCGTGCCGAGCAGCGTGCCGAGCCGGCGCAACGACGACGACACGTCGTCGAGATGCTTCGGTTCGCTGAAGAACAGCGGGATGTGGAGCGCGCGCAGCGCGTCGGTTTGCCGCTCGGCGTTGCCGTGCCGCCAGACGACGATCAGGTCGGGCTTCAGCGCGGCGATGCGTTCGAGATCGAGCGCCTTGTTGTCGCCGACGCGCGGCACCGCCTGCGCGGCGGCCGGATAGTCGCTGTACGTGACGGTGCCGACAAGCTTCGCACCGCCGCCGGCCGCGTAGACGAGCTCGGTCGCGTGCGGCGCGAGGCTGATCACGCGCTGCGCGGGCGCGGGCAGCGTGACCGTATTGCCGGCGTCGTCGCGGGTCGTGACGTCGGCGTGGACGAGCGGCGCGTGAGCGAGCGCGACCAGCAGTGCGGCGGGCTTTAGCCGGCGGAACAGGCGTGCACTCATGCGGAGGCCTGCTGCAGCAGCGGCACGCAATGGGCGAGCGCATCGCCGAGGCGCTGCCATTCGGCTTCGCTGCCCGGCAGGCCGATGCGCACGCTCGACGGCGTCGGGAAGTACCGCGTCCAGATCCCGCGCGCCGCCAGTGCCGCGTGCAGCGCCGCGGCGCGCGGATCGTCGGTCCAACTGAAGAGCGATGTCGCGCGCACCGCGAAGCCGTGCGCGCGCAGCAACGCGGCCAGTCGTTCGCCGTTGGCCGCGAGCCGATCGCGCGCGGCAGCTTGCCACGCGCGATCGGCGAACGCCGCGGCGACCGCGTGGCGCGCGGGGCCGCCGACCGTCCATGCGCCGAGCCTGTCGCGCAACGCGACGATTTGATCGGGGCATGCGAGCACGAAGCCCGCACGGATCCCGGCCAGCCCGAAGAACTTGCCGACCGAGCGCAGCACGACGAGCCCCGCGCGATCGACCTGTGGCGCGAGCGATGGCGTCGCGCCGGTATCGGCGAACGCTTCGTCGACGATCAACGTGCCGCCGCGTGCCGCCAGTTGCGCATGCCAGCCGAGCAGGCGTTCGGTCGGCACGAATTCGGCGGTCGGGTTATTCGGATTTCCGACGATGACGTGGCGCAGCGTCGCGGGCAGCGTATCCGCGCGAATGTCGAGCGGGACGACGCGATGGCCGTGGCGCGCGAACGCGGGCGCGTATTCGCCGTACGCGAGCGCCGCGACGCCGGCGTCGCCGGCCGGCAGCAACGCCGGCAACGCGCGGATCGCGGCCTGGCTGCCGGCAACCGGCAGCACGTGCGCGGCATCGGGCGCGTGGTAGTACCGTGCGGCGCAGGCCGCGAGGCCGTCGCCGTCGTCGGGCAGCCGGCGCCAGGCGTCGGCCGGCACGGGCGGAACCGGGTAGCCGACCGGATTGATGCCGGTCGACAGGTCGAGCCACGCGTCGTACGGAATGCCGTGGCGACGGGCGGCCTCATGCAGGTTGCCGCCGTGCGCGATGGATGAATCAGACATGATGGGTGGCCATGACGAGTGCGCTGCTCGCGACCAGCAGCGCGAGCCACAGCGCGAGCGTGCGAGTGACGAGCGACAGCGCGGCGACGATGTGAAGGGCGGTGGCCGTGGCGCCGGTGCCGAGCGCCGGCCGATCCTCGATCTCGCCGTGATAGACGGCCGCGCCGCCAAGCTGCACGTTCAGGCTGCCGGCGCCCGCGGCCATGACGGGGCCCGCGTTCGGGCTGTCCCAGTGGCGCGCCTGCGTGCGCCAGCAGCGCCACGCGGCGGCCGTGTCGCCGAGCAGCGCGTAGCTCGCGGCGGTGAGGCGCGCGGGAATCCAGTTCAGCGCATCGTCGATGCGCGCGGCGGCCCAGCCGAAGGTCAGGAAGCGCGGCGTGCGGTAGCCCCACATCGCGTCGAGCGTGTTCGCGAGCCGGAACAGCAACGCGCCGGGGCCGCCCGCGACGACGAACCAGAAGAGCGCGCCGAAGATCGCGTCGTTGCCGTTTTCCAGCGCCGATTCGACGGCCGCGCGCGACAGCGCACCTTCGTCCGCGTTGCTCGTGTCGCGCGACACGATGCGCGCGGTCAGCGTGCGCGCCGCGTCGAGGTCGTGCCGCAGCAGCGCGGCGGCGATCGGCGCGACGTGGTCGGCGAGGCTCTTCGCGCCGAGCGCGAACCACAGCAGCGCGACGTGCAGCGCCGCCGCGAACGGCCAGGGCAGCGCGGCGACGAGCCATGCCGCGACGGCCACCGGCGGCACGACCGCCGCGAGCCACGCGGCGACGCCGACCACGCGGCCGCGCCGGCCGGTGTTCAGCGCGGCTTCGATGCGCGCGGCGACGCGGCCGAACGCGACGAGCGGATGCCAGCCGGCCGGCTCGCCGATGGCGCGGTCGACGATCGCGGCGGCGACCGCGAGCATCGCGACGACGGGCAGCGACAGCATCAGCATGACGGTGCGCCTGCCTTGAGGTCGAGCGGCAGCCCGGCAACCAGCAGCGTGACGCGTGTCGCGAGCGCGGCGACGCGCTGGTTCAGGCGGCCGAGCTCGTCGACGTAGCGGCGCGTGACCGACCCGAGCGGCACGACGCCGAGCCCGATCTCGTTGCTGACGACGATGACCTTCGCGCGCGCGCCGCGTAGCGCGTGCTCGAGCCGCTCGACGTGCGCCGCGTACTGCGCGTCGTCGAGCGGTGCGCCGTCGGCGGGGCACAGCAGGTTCGTGAGCCACAGCGTCAGGCAGTCGACGAGCAGGCACGCGTGCGGATCGTCGAGCCGCGCGAGCGTGCCCGCGAGATCGACGCTCGCGTCGGCGAACCCCCAGTCGGCCGGCCGGCGCGCGCGGTGATGCGCGATGCGCTGCGCGAACTCGGCATCGGCGGCGGTCGCCGTCGCGATGTAGGTGACGGGGCGGCCGCTGTCGGCGGCGAGCCGCTCGGCATGCGCGCTCTTGCCCGAGCGCGCGCCGCCGAGGACGAAGGTGAGGTCGTGCGGAATCATCGCGTGATTGTAACGGCGCGGCCGACCCGGCGCGGGCGATAATGCCGCCTTTGCTTCGCGACACCTTTCACACGATGAATGCACCCGAGCCGCGGCCGCGCGGCACGCTGATGATCCAGGGCACGACGTCCGACGCGGGCAAGAGCACGCTCGTCGCGGGCCTGTGCCGCCTCGCGCGCCGCGGCGGCGCGCGCGTGGCGCCGTTCAAGCCGCAGAACATGGCGCTCAACAGCGCGGTGACGGTCGACGGCGGCGAGATCGGCCGCGCGCAGGCGTTGCAGGCGCTGGCCGCCGGCGTCGCGCCGCATACGGATTTCAATCCGGTGCTGCTGAAGCCGACGAGCGACCGCGGCGCGCAGGTGATCATTCACGGCCACGCGCGCATGAACCTCGACGCGCGGGCGTATCACGACTACAAGCCGGTCGCGTTCGATGCGGTACTCGAGTCGTATGCGCGCCTGCGCGCCGGTTACGACACGGTGATCGTCGAAGGCGCTGGCAGCCCGGCCGAGATCAACCTGCGCGACGGCGACATCGCGAACATGGGCTTTGCCGAGCGCGTCGACTGCCCGGTCGTGCTCGTCGCCGACATCGATCGCGGCGGCGTGTTCGCGCATCTGGTCGGCACGCTCGCCTGCCTGTCGGACAGCGAGCGCGCGCGCGTGCGCGGCTTCGTGATCAACCGCTTCCGCGGCGACCTCAAGCTGCTCGAGCCGGGGCTCGACTGGCTGCGCGCGCAGACGGGCAAGCCGGTGTTCGGCGTGCTGCCGTATCTGCACGGGCTGCTGCTCGACGCCGAGGACATGCTGCCGGCCCAGGCGCGCAGCGCCGCCGCCCGCGGCGATGCCGGCGTGTTGCGCGTCGTCGTGCCCGCGCTGCCGCGCATCAGCAACCACACCGATTTCGATCCGCTGCGCGCGCATCCGCAGGTCGAATTCACGTACTGGAAGAGCGGCCCCGTGCCCGACGCCGACCTGCTGATCCTGCCCGGTTCGAAGAGCGTGCAGCGCGATCTCGCGTGGCTGCGCGATGCGGGCTGGGACGCGCTGATCCGGCGCCATCTGCGCTACGGCGGCAAGGTGATCGGCATCTGCGGCGGCATGCAGATGCTCGGCCGCACGCTCGACGATCCGCTCGGCCTCGAAGGCGCGCCCGGCAGCGTGCCCGGGCTCGGGCTGCTCGATTTCGACACGACGCTGCAGCCCGACAAGACGCTGAAGAACGTGACCGGTCAGCTCGCGCTGCCGGGCGCGGCGCCCGTGCGCGGCTACGAGATCCACATGGGCGACACGCGCGGGCCGGCGCTCGCGACGCCCGCGCTGACGCTGGCCACCGATGCCGCGCGGGACGGCGCGCGTCCCGACGGCGCGAGGTCGGCCGACGGCCAGATCCTCGCGACCTACGTGCACGGGCTGTTCGACGCACCCGACGCCTGCACGGCGCTGCTCGCGTGGGCGGGGCTCGACGGCGCGGCCCGCATCGACTACCCGGCGCTGCGCGAGGCGTCGCTCGAGCGGCTGGCCGACACGTTCGCCGAGCACCTCGACCTCGACGCGCTGTACGCCGAGTTTCGTTGAGACCGCGCCGTCCGCCCTCGCTTTTTCCGCGCGATCGCGTACAACAGAGGAGGGCGGAGGTCCGCCCGAAGGAGGGCGACGATGAGGGCTCGATGGTGGTGGAGCGTACTGCTCGCGGCGCTGCTGGGCGTGTCGGCGGCCGCGCATGCGTGCGATTCGTATGCGCCGGGCGGCGGCCAGTCCGGCGGCGACGCCACGCAAGGCAAGAGCGGTTACTGAGCGGGATGCAGGGCATGATCGGTCATGCCCTTTTTTGTGACTTTATTCGTTCTCGAATGGAATCAATTTAAGCGTGCTGGCGTGTTTATCGGTCGAATGGACTCGAATAGAGTGCGATCCATTCCCATCCACCCCCTAAGGAATCCGTCATGAACGCCACCCGCCTGAACGATTTCGCCGCGACGCTGCTGCGCGTCGCCCTCGGCGTGCTGTACCTCGCGCACGTCGCGCAGAAAGTATTCGTCTTCACGCTGCCCGGCACGGCGCAGTTCTTCGCGTCGATCGGCCTGCCGGGCTGGCTCGCGTACCTGACCACGTTCGTCGAACTGGCGGGCGGCCTCGCGCTCGTCGCGGGGTTCCGCGTGCGCATCGCCGCGCTGGTGCTGCTGCCGTTCATGCTCGGCGCGGTTGCCGCGCATCTGCCGAACGGCTGGAGCTTCGCGTCGCCGCACGGCGGCTGGGAATATCCGGCGTTCTGGGCCGTCACGCTGGCCGTGCAGGCGCTGCTGGGCGGCGGCGCGTTCGCGCTCGGCGCGCGGGAGGCCGCGGTCCAGCGTGCGTGACGTGAAGGAAAGCGGACGAAAGTGGTGCGTGGGTCCACACCACCGGTTCCGGTGACCCCCCGTTTGCCGATATCATCGCTCCCTGTATCCGCAATCGAGCGGCGCCTGCCATGCGGCCGGCGCCGCGCGGCTTTTTCGGGGGAATTCATGACGGTCATCGTGGTGGCGAATCCGAAGGGCGGCGTGGGCAAGAGCACGCTGTCCACCAATCTAGCCGGCTATTTCGCGGCGCAGGGCGCATGGGTCGCGCTGGCCGACCTGGACCGGCAGCAGTCCGCGCATGCGTGGCTCGACCTGCGGCCGGCCGGCTTGCCGGCGATCGAGGCGTGGGAGCTCGATCCGGAAGCGCCGTCGAAGCCGCCGCGCGGGCTCGAATATGCGGTGATCGATACGCCGGCCGGCCTGCACGGCACGCGGCTCAACGTCGCGCTGCAACTGGCCGACAAGGTGATCGTGCCGCTGCAGCCGTCGATGTTCGATATTCTCGCGACCCAGCAGTTTCTGGAACGCCTCGCCGGCGAAAAGGCCGTGCGCAAGGGCAGCGTCGAGGTCGGGATCGTCGGGATGCGGGTCGATGCGCGCACCCGCTCGTCCGACCAGCTGCACCGGTTCGTCGAAGGCCTCGGCCTGCCGGTGCTCGGCTACGTGCGCGACACGCAGAACTACGTGCAGATCGCCGCGCACGGCCTGACGCTGTGGGACGTCGCGAAAAGCCGCGTCGAGAAGGATCTCGAACAGTGGCGGCCGATCGTCGAATGGGCCGAACGTCGCGTGCCGAAGGCCGAGAAGGCCGTCAAGGCTTCCTGAGCGGCCGGGCCGTCCGGCCGGCGCGATACCCGAGACTCAATGAGAAAGGGCCGGATCCCGTGGCTCACGGGTATCCGGCCCTTCAGCGCCAAGCGGCATCGCCGGCCGCGGGGGCGCCGCTCAGCTTACGTCCAGTTCTGCGTCGGCACGTGATCGCGGTGGCCCTTGATCTTGTTGCCTTCGTCGATGAACACGAGCTTCGGCTTCCAGCCGGCCTGCAGTTCCGCTTCGTCGACCATCGCGAATGCCGCGATGATCACGAGGTCGCCGAGCTGCGCGCGGCGTGCGGCCGAGCCATTCAGCGAGATCATCCCGCTGCCGCGTTCGCCCTTGATCGCGTAGGTCGAGAAGCGCTCGCCGTTGTTGATGTTCCAGATGTCGATCCGTTCGTTTTCGATGAGGCCCGCCGCTTCGAGCAGGTCTTCGTCGATCGCGCACGAACCTTCGTAGTGCAGTTCGCAGTGCGTGACCGCCGCACGATGGATCTTCGATTTGAGCATGTGGCGCTGCATGGTGTCTCCGTGATGCGTCGTGAGAGGCGCGGGCGGGCCGCCCGTCAGATTTCCAGGTTGTCGATGAGGCGCGTCGCGCCGAGCTTCGCGGCCGCGAGCACGACGAGCGGCTCGCCGGCTTCGAGTTCGGCGGCGCTCGGTGCGATCAGGTTCGCGCGGCGGCGGATCGCGATGTAGTCGGGCACCCAGCCGCGTTCGGCCAGATGCGCGTGCGCGTGCTGCTCGAGCTTGCCGAGATCGCGTTCGCCGCCGAGCACGCTGTCGCGCACGCGCTGCAGCGTTTTCGCCAGTTCGGGCGCTTCGTTGCGCTCGTCGGTCGTCAGGTAGCGGTTGCGCGACGACAGCGCGAGGCCGTCCTCGTCGCGCACGGTTTCGGCGGCGATGATGTCGACCGGCAGCGCGAGCTGCTGGCACATCCGGCGCACGATCATCAACTGCTGGTAGTCCTTCTTGCCGAACACGGCGACGCGCGGCTGCACGCAGGACATCAGCTTGGTGACGACCGTGCACACGCCGGCGAAGAAGCCGGGCCGGAACTCGCCTTCGAGGATCCCGCCGAGATCGTCCGGCGGCAGCACGCGATACTCCTGCGGCTCAGGGTACATGTCGCGCTCGGTCGGCGCGAACAGCACGTACACGTTTTCCTGCTGCAGCTTCTCGATATCGTCCTGGAGCGTGCGCGGGTACTTGTCGAAATCCTCGTTCGGGCCGAATTGCAGCCGGTTGACGAAGATGCTCGCCACGACCGGGTCGCCGTGCTGGCGCGCGAGGCGCATCAGCGACAGGTGCCCTTCGTGCAGGTTGCCCATCGTCGGCACGAACGCCGTGCGGTTCTGTCCGCGCAGCTGGTCGCGCAGTTCCTGGATCGAGCTGATGACTTTCATGATCGGGTAGCGGGTTCCTCGCGCAGGCGCGCGTTGACGCCGCGGCAGCGGCATCGGGGTCGAAGCGGAGAACGCCGGCGCGCGGGCGGCGCATCGGGCGTCGGCGGATTGTAGAGGATTTGGCCGCGCGACGCATCGATAAAAGAACGATCGTTCACTTTATAGTGGGACGTGTCGGATACCCGCCGGACGGCCGTTCGCCGCGGCGAAGCGGCGAGCGTCGGGATGCACCGGGGAACGGGAAGCGGGGGGCAGCGCTTACGCGGGCAGGTAAGCGAGACGCACGTAGATCGGTGCGAACGGTTCGGCCTGCGTGATCTCGAGCAGCGATTCGCGCGCGAGTTCGAGCATCGCGATGAAGTTCACGACGACGACCGGCACGCCGCGCGACGTGTCGAACAGTTCGGCGAATTCCATGAAGCGCGCGTTCTGCAGCCGGCGCAGGATCAGGCTCATGTGTTCGCGCACCGACAGCTCCTCGCGGGAGATCTTGTGGTGCTGGACGAGCTTCGCGCGCTTGAGCACGTCGGCCCACGCGGCGCGCAGGTCGTCCGAATTCACGTCGGGAAAGCGCGGCGTGACGCTCTGCTCGATGTACACCTCGGCGCGCAGGAAATCGCGGCCAAGCTGCGGCAACTGGTCGAGCCGCTGCGCGGCGAGCTTCATCTGCTCGTACTCGAGCAGCCGGCGCACGAGTTCGGCGCGCGGATCCTCGGCTTCCTCGCCGGTGTCGGCCTTCTTGACCGGCAGCAGCATCCGCGACTTGATCTCGATCAGCATCGCGGCCATCAGCAGGTACTCGGCCGCGAGCTCGAGGTTCGACGTGCGGATCTGGTCGACGTAGCCCAGATATTGCGCGGTGACCTGCGCCATCGGGATGTCGAGCACGTTGAAGTTCTGCTTGCGGATCAGGTACAGCAGCAGGTCGAGCGGGCCTTCGAACGTCTCGAGGAATACCTCGAGCGCGTCGGGCGGGATGTACAGATCCTGCGGCAGCTTGAACAGCGGCTCGCCGTACAGGCGAGCGAACGCCGCGACGCCATCGACCGTGTCGGGCGTCGAATCGGCGCCCGCGGGCGCGGCGATCGCGTCGTCCTGCCGGGCGGCGCTGGCCTCGTCGGCGGCGCTCACGTCGTCAGAAGTTCTGGTAGTAGACGTACGACGTTTGCTTCACGCGCGATTCCTGCTGCTCGGCGCGCTCTTCGAGATCGATCGGCTGCTTGTCCCACAGCAGGGAACGGCCCTTGCGTTGCTCTTCCTCGAGCGTCGGCTTCTGCTGCTTGAGCTGGTTCAGGAACTGCGTGACGTCGGACTGGTACGGCATGGCTGGATCTTCCGTTTCGGGCGGCGCACGATGCGCCGGATTCTCGATGGCGGGATTTTACCGCATCGCGGGGAACAGCCGGCGCCAATCGCGCGTCGAACCGCGGGCCGGCGCCGGCGGGCGTCGTGCCGCGGCCCGGCCGGAGCCTTGGCACTCTTTCACAATCGTTTCGCTGTGACGTCGGCGCCCTGTGGTCAAATACAGGGTTTTCCACGAAAACGTAACACTCCAGGACGGCGAGGTCATATTTGGCGGGGCAGTCGAACCAGCAAGCACACACGGCGCATGACGCGGGCCGGCGCGCGGCACGCGATCGCGCCGACGCCGCGGCCCGCGTCGCGCGGGCGGCCCTCGCGGGTTGCCTGGCCGCGTGCTTCGCGCTGCCGGCCCACGCGAAGTACGACGTCGACATCGACGCGCCGCGTTCGATCCGCAAGCTCCTGAAGACGCACCTCGATATCGCCCGCTTCGCGAAGCGCGACGACATCAGCGACGACCAGTTCGACTTCCTCGTGACCGCCACGCCGCAGCAAGTGCGCGACCTGGCCGCGACGGCCGGCTATTTTTCGCCGGTCGTGCGCACCGACGTGCGCACGCGCGACGGCAAGCGCGACGTGCGCATCGCGGTCGATCCGGGCAAGCAGACCGTCGTGTCGACGGTCGACCTGACGTTCAAGGGGCCCGTCGAAACCGAGGATCCGAAGCAGGAGACGGCCACCCGGTTCGCGTTCTCGATGAAGCCGGGCGACCCGTTCACGCAGTCCGACTGGGACGACGCGAAGGGCGCGGCGCTCCGGCAACTGCAGTCGCGCCGCTATCTCGGCGCGAAGATCGCGTCGTCCGAGGCGCGCATCGATCCGCGCACGCAGCGCGCGACGCTCGCGGTCGCGTTCGACAGCGGTCCGACGTTTACGATCGGCAAGGTCGACGTCGACGGCGTGCGCCGTTATCCGGAAAGGATCGTCACGAACGTCAATCCGCTGTCGGAAGGCGAGATCTACGACGTGCGGCGGATCGCCGAACTGCAGCGGCAGCTGCAGAACACGCCGTACTACGCGAGCGTCGCGATCGACGTCGGCGACGATACGTCGAAGCCCGAGCGCACGCCCGTGCACGTGAAGGTCAGCGAGTTCCCGTACAACAACATCCGCGGCGGCGTCGGCTTCGCGACCGATACCGGGCCGCACGTGCAGGGTTCCTATACGTATCTCGACACGTTCGGCGCCGCGTGGCCGCTGACCGTGTCGGGCCGGGTCGACCAGATCCAGCAGTACGGGCAGGTCCAGCTGTCGATGCCGCCGGGCGAGAAGGGCTGGACCAACAGCGTGCTCGCGTCGTACACGAACACCAACGTGTCGGACACGCGCATCTACAGCGCGCGCGTCGGCGTGCAGCGCACGCGCACCGGCCAGTTCATCGACTATGCGTATTCGCTGATGTACTACCAGGATCGGCTCGACCAGAACGGCGCGGGGCCGACCACCAGCCGCGCGCTGGTGCCGCAGTGGGCGTGGACCCGCCGCAACGTCGACGATCCGCTGTTCCCGCGCTCGGGCAACCTGATTCACGCGGAGGCCGGCTTCGCGGTCAAGCACGTGCTGGCCGACGAAACCTTCATTCGCGGCTACGCGCGCGGGCAGCAGTACCTGCCGATCGGCAAGCGCGACCTGTTCGTGTTCCGCGCGGAGCTCGGCGGCGTGTTCACGAGCGGCAGCTCGACCGGCGTGCCGGCGTCGCTGCTGTTCCGCGCCGGCGGCTCGAACTCGGTGCGCGGTTACGGCTACCAGAGCATCGGCAACAGCGTCGACGGCTCCGTTTTGCCGACCAAGTACCTGATGACGGGCACGGCCGAATACCAGCACTGGTTCAACCGCGACTGGGGCGCCGCGACGTTCTTCGACATCGGCACCGCGACCGATGCGTGGGGCGAGCGCGTGTTCTACCCGGGCGTGGGCGTCGGTGCACGCTGGCGCAGCCCGGTCGGCCCGATCAACGTTGACGTCGCGTACGGCTTGCGCAACCACAGCGTGCGCCCGTACCTGACGCTCGGCATCGCTTTCTGAACCTGCCGCCCTATCGACGACGACCCGCACGACGAACCGCATGACGAAGGACCCGAACGATACGCCGCCGCCTCACGATCCGGATTCGCCCGACGGCGCGCCCGGCACGCCGCCGCGCGCGCCGCGCCGCGGCCGTGCGTGGCGTGCCGTCGCGTGGACGCTCGCGACGGTCGTGCTGCTCGCCGTGCTGGCGGTGGGGCTCGTGCTGGGCGCGGTGACGACCGAGCGCGGCACGCGGCTCGCGTGGCAGGTGGCCGGCAAGGTGCTCGGCACGCGGCTCGCGGGCACGCTCGAAGGCGGCTCGCTCGCGACCGGCGTGCGCTTGCGCGGGTTCGCGTGGACCAGCCCCGACGGCACCGGCACCGAGGTTCGCATCGACCAGCTCGACGGCCGCTGGGCACTGACGCGTGCGCCGTGGCGGCTGTCCGTCGCCTATCTGCGCGCCGGCACGATCGACGTGCGGATTGCGCCCGTGCCGTCGACGCCGAGTAAGACGCCGCAGGACCTGAGCCTGCCGCTGCAGGTGCGGATCGACGACCTGCGCGTCGATCGCCTCGCCATTCACGAAGGCACGTCGACGACGCAGCTCGACCATCTCGCGCTGAACGGCCGCAGCGACGGCCGCCACCATGAACTCGTGCTCGACGGCGTCGATACGCCGTACGGCGCGCTGACCGCGCGCGCGAAGCTCGACGGCGTGAAGCCGTTCGCGCTGACGGGCAACGCGACCTACGTGGCCAAACTCGCCGATGAACCGGTCAATGCGAGCGCGAACGTGTCGGGGTCGCTCGAAGCGCTCGTCGCCGACGTCTCCGCGAGCGGGATGAAGCTGAACGGGCGCGCGCACGTCGAAGCCGCGCCGTTCGGCGCGGTGCCGCTCACGCGTGCGTCGCTCGCGTTCGACCACGTGAACCCGCAGGCGCTGTCGCCCGGCGCGCCCGTGGCCGACCTCGCGGTGCGCGCGGAACTCGCACCGGTGAGCGCGCCGGCCGGCTCGGCGCCCGCGAAGGGCTTCGCGGTGACGGGGCCGGTGTCGATCGTCAACGCGAAGCCGGGCACGCTCGGCGACCATCTGCTGCCGTTGATCGACGCGCACGCGACCGTGCATCTCGACGCGCACGCGCAGCGCATCGACGGTCTCGCGCTGAAGCTGATCCGCGACGGCAGCGTGACCGGCGGCGGCACGCTCGCGGGCGGCAAGGGCCGTTTCGACCTGAAGGTCGCGAACCTCGACCTGAACGCGTTCGTCGCCGAACTGCGGCCGATGCGCCTCGGCGGCCCGCTCGGCGTGACGCTCGCGGGCGACGTGACGACCGTCGATTTCAACCTGAACGACCCGAAGCTTGCGCTCGGCGCGCGCGCCAAGGTCGCGCTGACGCGGCAGCAGACCGTGCTGACCGATACGCGCGTGACGGCGGCCAAGGGACGCATCGACCTGACGGGCGTGTTCCGCCACGACGCGCATTCGACCTATGACGCGAAGGCGACGCTCACCGCGTTCGATCCGCTGCTGCTCGCCGCGATGAGCGCGCCGAAGGCAGGCGGCGGGAAGGCGCCGGCGAAAGCGGCCAAGGCGCCGGCCAAGCGCGGCGAGACGCGCGTGTCCGGCACGCTGACGGCGTCGGGCGCATTCGCGCCGCAGGTGTCGACGAAGGCGACCTTCAAGCTCGCCGACAGCCTGTACGACGGCGTGCCGCTGACCGGCGCCGGCGTCGTGCAGCTCGCCGGCTCGCGGATTCTGCCGAGCAACGCGAGTCTGTCGATCGCAGGCAATCACGTCGACCTGCGCGGCAGCTTCGGCGCGCCCGGCGACCGGCTGCGCTTCGTCGTCGACGCGCCGCAGCTCGACCGGCTCGGCTTCGGCGTCGAAGGGCTCGTGCAGGCGCAGGGCGACCTGACCGGCAGCTTCGCGCATCCGAACGTGACGGCCACCTACAAGGCCGAGCACGTCGTCGTCGGGTCGAACCGGATCGGCACCGCGCAGGGCCGCGCGGACATCCGCGACGGCGCGCATGGCGCGCTCGTGTTCACGGCCGACGCGGCCGACATCGCGCTCGGCTCGTTCAAGCTCAAGTCGTTGCGCGCGAACCTCGACGGCACGCGCGCGAAGCACACGCTCGACGCGTCGGCGCTCGGGATGGCCGGCGGCCGCGTGATCGACCTGACGCTCGCGGCGAACGGCGGCGTGGTCGAGAACCGCGACGGCATGCGCTGGGACGGCACCGTCACGCGGCTCGCGAATCGCGGCACGCCGACGCTCGCGCTGCAGGCGCCGCTGACGATATCGGCCGGCGCCGGCCGCGTGACGCTCGGCGCGACGCGGCTCACGCTCGAAGGCGCGGCGATCGACCTGAAATCGTTCGTGTTCGATCGCGGCCAGATGCGCTCGGCCGGTTCGGTGACCGGCGCGTCGGTTGCGCGTTTCCTCGAGGTGCGCCAGGAACTGACCGGCCAGCGGCCGCCGGTGCGCACCGACGTCGTGCTCGATGCCGACTGGGATTTCTCGCTTGGTGCGAACGCGACGGGCTACGTGCAGGTGAAGCGCCGCGGCGGCGACGTGACGATCGAGACCGGCCGCGGCATCGCGTCGCTCGGCCTGACCGACCTGTCCGCCCGCGCGAGCTTCGCGCCCGGCAACCGGCTCAACGTGACGGCGCTCGCGAAGGCGAGCCGGATCGGTACGCTCGACGCGAACGTCGCGGTGCCGTTCGCGCTGCGCGACGGCGTGTTCGGCATCGTCGACGACGGCCCGCTGTCGGGCCGGATCGATGCCGACATCCCGGCGCTGAAGACCACCGGCAACCTGTTCGGCCCGAGCTACCTGCTCGGCGGACGCGCGGCGCTGAAGCTGACGGTGTCGGGCACGCCGGCGAAACCGAACCTGTCGGGGACGCTGACGGGCGACGAGTTGTCCGCGACGCTGATCGACCAGGGCGTCCAGTTGAAGGACGGCATCGTGCGCGTGAAGCTGTCGGACAACCTCGTCGAATTCCAGCAGGTCGAGTTTCACGGCGGCGACGGCACGCTGCGCGCGCTCGGCCGCGTGCGCCTCGACGGCGAGGCGCCGGACCTGACCGCCAGCATCGTCGCGGACAAGCTCGAGCTGTTCGCGGCGCCGGACCGCAAGCTGTCGGTGTCGGGCAAGGCCACCGTCGCGAACGACGGGCCGCGCGGCGCGCTGGCGATCGACGGCAAGTTCGTCGTCGATCGCGCGCTGTTCGACCTGCCCGAGCAAGGGGCGCCGCACCTGTCGGATGACGTCGTGATCGTGCAGCCGGACGGCACGGTGCGCGGCGAGACGCCTACCGGTACCGCGGCCGCGAAGCCGAAGCCGGTCGAAAACAAGCCGGCGCCGTCGCTGGCGCCGCGCGCGAACATCGACGTCGGGCTCGGCAACAACTTCCGCTTCAAGGGCCACGGCGCGGATCTCGGGCTGCGCGGCACGATCACCGTGATGAGCGCGCCGGGCGTGCCGCTGCGTGCGATCGGCAACGTGCGCGTGACCGAAGGCTCGACGTACACGGCGTTCGGCCGCAAGCTCGCGGTCGAGAACGGCTTCTTCACGTTCAATGGCCCGGTGTCGAACCCGGGCGTCAACATCCTCGCGATGCGGCGCAATCAGGAGGTCGAGGCCGGCGTGCAGGTGACGGGCACGATCCAGGCGCCGACGGTCAAGCTCGTGTCGGAGCCGAACGTGACGGACAACGAAAAGCTGTCGTGGCTGCTGTTCGGGCACGGCACCGACCAGGGCAACAACGTCGGCCAGCAGGGCGCGATGACGGCGGCGCTCGGGCTGCTCGGCAGCGTGACCGGCAAGCGGGTCGCGCAGACCTTCGGCCTCGACGAGGTGTCGGTCGGCCGCAGCGAAGTCGGCCTGACCGATCCGCAGGTCGTGCTGGTGTCGAAGGCGATCAACGAGCGGTTCGTGCTCGGCTTCGAGCAGGGGCTGCAATCGGCAAGCAACGCGTTCAAGGCGACGATCAACCTGACGCGCTTCTGGTCGGTGTCCGCGTACGGCGGCACGTTCCAGGGTGTCGACCTGAACTACACGCGGCGCTTCGACCGGTGGTTCGGGCAGCGGTGACGGCGGCCGCGGCGTACCGGGCAGCGATAAAAAAGCCCCGCACGATTCAAACCGTGCGGGGCTTTTTTGCGGCAGCGCGCGCCGCTTACTTCACGCGCATGCCCGGCTTCGCGCCGCTGTGCGGTTCGAGGATGTAGAGGCCCGGTTCCGCCTTCTCGTCGGTGGCCGACGCGGCGAGCACCATCCCTTCGGACAGGCCGAACTTCATCTTGCGCGGCGCGAGGTTCGCGACCATCACCGTCAGCTTGCCGACGAGCTGCTCGGGCTGGTACGCGGACTTGATGCCCGAGAACACGTTGCGGGTTTTTTCCTCGCCGACGTCGAGCGTGAGTTGCAGCAGCTTGTCCGAGCCCTCGACGGCCTGGCATGCGACGATCTTCGCGATGCGCAGGTCGATCTTCGCGAAATCGTCGATCGAGATCGGTGCGTCGTCGGCGCCGGTCGCGACGGCCGGCTTCGCGTCCGCCTTCGCGTTGCGCTTCGCATCCTTCGCTGCGTTCGTGCTCGCGGTGGCCGCACCCGTTGCCTCGGCCTGCAGCGAATCGCGGTTCGCGGCGAGCAGCGCTTCGAGCTGCTTCGCGTCGACGCGCGTCATCAAGTGCTGGTACGCCTTGATCGGCTGCGCCGACGACAGCGGCTTCGCGGCATCGGCCCACGCGAGCGGCGCGATCCCGAAGAACGCCTCGACCGCAACGGCGACGCGCGGCAGCACCGGCTTCAGCGCGAGCGACAGCAGGCGGAACGCCTCGAGGCTCACGCTGCAGGTTTCGTGCAGCGCGACCGCGTTGGCCGGATCCTTCGCGAGATCCCACGGCTTCGCGCCATCGACGTATGCGTTCACTTCGTCCGCGAGCTCCATCGTGTGGCGCAGCGCGCGGCCGTATTCGCGTGCTTCGTAGCTTGCGGCGATCTGGGCAATCGCATCGCGCAGCTTCGCGACGAGCGGATGATTCATCGCGCTGTCCTGCACGCGGCCGTCGAAGCGCTTGATCAGGAAGCCGGCCGCGCGGCTCGCGATGTTCACGTACTTGCCGACGAGATCGCTGTTCACGCGCGCCTGGAAGTCGTCGAGGTTCAGGTCGATGTCTTCCATCGTCGCGTTCAGCTTCGCCGCGAAGTAGTAGCGCAGCCACTCGGGGTTCAGGCCCGTGTCGATGTAGCTTTGCGCGGTGATGAACGTACCGCGCGACTTCGACATCTTCGCGCCGTCGACGGTCAGGAAGCCGTGCGCGAACACGTTGGTCGGCGTGCGGTGGCCCGAGAACTCGAGCATCGCGGGCCAGAACAGCGTGTGGAAGTACAGGATGTCCTTGCCGATGAAGTGATACTGCTCGGCCTTCGAGCCCGGGCGGATCCACGCATCGAAATCGATGCCGTTGCGGTCGCACAGGTTCTTGAAGCTCGCGTAGTAGCCGACCGGCGCGTCGAGCCACACGTAGAAATACTTGCCGGGCGCGCCCGGGATCTCGAAGCCGAAGTACGGCGCGTCACGCGAGATGTCCCAGTCGGCGAGCTTGGCTTCGCCGGCGTCGCCGAGCCATTCGCGCATCTTGTTGGTCGCTTCGGGCTGCGCGAGGCCGCTCACCCATTCGCGCAGGAACGATTCGCAACGCGGGTCGGACAGGCGGAAGAAGTAGTGCTTCGAGGTCTTGCGCACCGGCGTCGCGCCCGACACGACCGAATACGGGTTCAGCAGTTCGGTCGGCAGGTACGTCGAGCCGCATACTTCGCAGCTGTCGCCGTACTGGTCCTTCGCGTGGCACTTCGGGCACTCGCCCTTGATGAAGCGGTCCGGCAGGAACATTTCCTTGACCGGATCGTAGGCCTGCTCGATTTCGCGCTCGGCGATCAGGCCGGCTTCCTGCAGCGCCAGATAGATCTTTTCGCTGAGCACGCGGTTCTCGTCCGAATCGGTCGAGTAGAAGTTGTCGAACGACACGCCGAAGCTGTCGAAGTCGCGCTTGTGCTCGGTCCACACGCGGTCGATCAGCTGCTTCGGCGTCAGGCCTTCCTTCTCCGCGCGCAGCATGACCGGCGTGCCGTGCGTATCGTCGGCGCCGATGTAGTAGACCTCATGGCCATGCATTCGCAGCGTCCGCACCCAGATGTCGGTCTGGATGTACTCGACCAGGTGGCCGATGTGGATCTGCCCGTTGGCATAGGGCAGTGCGGACGTAACGAGGATCTGGCGGCTGCCTTGCGGCGCCGCAGCCTGCACGGGAGTGAGGTCGGATGCGGACATAGGGTCTGGAGAAGAACAGCGGGAAAAACGACGGGAAACCGCGATTCTAGCAGGGGCGCGGGCCAGCGCGGCGGGCGGGCGCCGCGGACCGGGCACCGGCACGGGCGGGGCCGCACACGCGGCGTGTCCGGCGGCGTTATGCTGCGACGCAACACGAATTCTGCGGGCAAAAAAAACCGGGGCGGATACGGCCCCGGAGCAACAACGACAAGAGGAGAATGGTGACGCGCCGGCAACACCAGCCGCGTACCGTAAATACTGACCACGGCCTGCGACAGAAGTTCGAAAATTTTTTCGATTTGTTACCGGCCCCGCCAAAAGCCTTGTCCGGCGGGGCCGTGCGGGCGCGGCGCCCGCACGTTTCCTCTTGTGGTCGCGCTTATTGACGTTGTTGCGGCGCGCGCAGATAGATCTCGACGCGGCGGTTCTGGGCGCGGCCGGCTTCGGTCGCGTTGTCCGCGATCGGGTTCGACGGGCCCATGCCTTGCGCCGACAGACGGCCGCCGTTCACGCCGCGCTGCACGAGCGCGTTCACGACGCTTTGCGCGCGGTTCTGCGACAGCGTCTGGTTCAGCTGCGCCGAGCCCGTGCTGTCCGTGTAGCCGACGATCGATGCCGTCAGTTGCGGGTTCTGGTTCAGCGTCGTCGCCAGGTCGTTCAGCAGCGGCGTGAACGCCGGCGTGATCGCGTACTGGTTCGTCGCGAACGTGACCGAGCTCGGCACGTTCAGCTTCAGCGAGCCGTCCGGCTGCTCGGTGACCTGCGTGCCCGTCTGTGCTGCCGACGGCGCGAGCTTGTTCTTGATCGCTTGCCAGTTGTAACCCGTCACGCCGCCGACCAGGGCGCCGACGCCCGCGCCGATCGCCGCGCCCTTGCCGCCACCGGCCAGTGCGCCGATGCCCGCGCCCAGCGCCGCACCCGTGCCGGTGCCGACGGCCGTGTTGTTACCTTGCTGCGTGGCGCAGCCTGCCAGCAGCGCGCCGGCGAGTGCGAAGACGGACAGGCGAGTCGCGATTTTCATGTTCATCTTGGATTCCTCTCTTGGTTGAACGAGTCGACAACGACGACAAACAACAGTTATGGCTCCCTGCGCGGGCCGTCCGAAAAAGGAAGGCCGGCCGGCGCTCGCGGCAGCCGCCGAGGCGGTCGCATGCCCTGTCCGTCAGCGTGGCTGTTCGGGCAGCGCGACGCGTCAGCCTCTACAATATAGGCGGTGAGTGGCCGATTTGGCCCTATAGCATGCCGCACGCGAAGAGTGCGCCGGGTCGCGCGTTCGCGCAATGGCGTGCAACAGATTCTTTCACTTTTCCCGAATTTCGCCGCGAAATTTGATATTTTTTGACGTTTTGCGCGCGAGAAAAACGTTTTCATGGAGTTTCGATGAGCATTGACCGGGCCCAAGTCGACGCCGCGCTGGCGGCAGTCGTCGACCCCAATACCGGCCGCCCGTACGCGGCGAACAAGGGCGTGCGCAACGTCGCGATCGACGGCGATGTCGTGGCGCTCGACGTGGTGCTCGGTTATCCGGCGCGCAGCCAGCACGACGACGTGCGCGCGCGCGTCGCCGCGGCGCTCCGGGCCGTGCCCGGCGTGCGCGATGCGCGCGTCGCCGTGTCGCAGGAGATCGTCGCGCACACGGTGCAGCGCGGCGTGAAGCTGCTGCCGAATGTGAAGAACATCGTCGCGGTCGCGTCGGGCAAGGGCGGGGTCGGCAAGAGCACGACGGCCGTGAACCTTGCGCTCGCGCTCGCCGCGGAAGGCGCGTCGGTCGGCATTCTCGACGCCGACATCTACGGCCCGTCGCTGCCGACGATGCTCGGCATCCACGGCCAGCGCCCCGAGTCGCCGGACAACCAGTCGATGAACCCGCTGGTCGGCCACGGGCTGCAGGCGAACTCGATCGGCTTCCTGATCGAGGAAGACAATCCGATGGTGTGGCGCGGCCCGATGGCGACGTCCGCGCTCGAGCAACTGCTGCGCCAGACCAACTGGCGCGAACTCGACTACCTGATCGTCGACATGCCGCCGGGCACCGGCGACATCCAGCTCACGCTCGCGCAGCGCGTGCCCGTCACCGGTGCGGTGATCGTCACGACGCCGCAGGACATCGCGCTGCTCGACGCGAAGAAGGGGCTGAAGATGTTCGAGAAGGTCGGGATTCCGATCCTCGGCATCGTCGAGAACATGAGCATCCACATCTGCTCGAACTGCGGCCACGAAGAACACATCTTCGGCGCCGGCGGGGCGGAGCGGATGGCGAAGGATTACGACGTGACCGTGCTCGGCAGCCTGCCGCTCGACATCGCGATCCGCGAGCGCGCCGACAGCGGCACGCCGACGGTCGCGGCCGATCCCGAAGGCGCGCTCGCGCGTCGTTACCGCGACATCGCGCGCGGGGTGGCGCTGGCGATTGCCGAGCGATCGCGCGACATGACGTCGAAGTTCCCGTCGATCGTTGTTCAAAATACGTAAAACCCTTGCGGGGCGGGGCCTCACGCTGTTTGCGGCGCCGCGAGGCGCGGTATCATGGCGACTTTTCCCGGGTCCCTTTACCCGCCCGGCGCGGCCGTCGTCTCAAACGGCGGCCAGCCGGCATGAGGATCGAATGAAACAACGACATCACGGCGTGCGCGCCGGCCGCGCGCGGCGCGCGCTGCTGGCCGCCGCCGCGCTGGGCCTGCTGGCCGGCTGTACCTCCTTTTCCACGTCGCACGAAAAGCGGGCCGACGCGCAACTGCAGCCGACGGTCGGCTCGCAGGCGCGCGGCGCGGTGACGTTCGTCGAGCGCCCGGACGGCGTGCAGGTCACCTACAACCTGGTCGGCCTGCCGCCGAACAGCGATCACGCGCTGCAGGTGCACGAGCGCGGCGACTGCAACGCGGGCGACGGCTCGAGCGCCGGCCCGGTGTTCGCGCCGGCCGCCGACCGCTTGCGCGCGGGCGCGCGCGTCGCCGGCGATCTCGGCAACATCCATGCGGATGCGAACGGCGTCGCGGCCGGCTTCATCGTCGCGCCCGATCTGGCCCTCGATGGCGTGCGCTCGGCGATGAACCGCGCGGCGCTGGTGCACCGCGACGCGAGCGACCCGGCGTTTGCGCAGCACGGCGCGGGGCCCGCGCTGGCCTGCGGCGTGATCCGTTGACGGCCGCCGCGTGCGCGGGCCGATGATCGCGTAAAATGTCCGCCTTTCCCGGCCGCCGCCCTGAACCGGCGGCCTTCGTCTTCCGTCACGCAGCGTTTCCTGGCGCCCCAATATGAAACGACCCCAACGCTCACTTTGTTCGCTGTCCCCCGACGGGACGGCCAGCCCCCTTGGGACGGCCCTGCGGAGGCTGGCATGAGCATCAAGTCCGACAAATGGATTCGGCGCATGGCCGAAGAGCACAAGATGATCGAGCCGTTCGTGCCCGATCAGGTCCGTGCGTCCGAGGACGGCCGCCGGATCGTCAGCTACGGCACGTCGAGCTACGGCTACGACATCCGCTGCGCGGACGAATTCAAGATCTTCACGAACATCAACTCGACGATCGTCGATCCGAAGAACTTCGACGAGGGTTCGTTTGTCGATTTCAAGGGCGACGTGTGCATCATCCCGCCGAACTCGTTCGCGCTGGCCCGCACCGTCGAATATTTCCGCATCCCGCGCACCGTGCTGACCGTCTGCCTCGGCAAGTCGACCTACGCGCGCTGCGGGATCATCGTCAACGTGACGCCGTTCGAACCCGAGTGGGAAGGCTACGTCACGCTGGAATTCTCGAACACCACGCCGTTGCCCGCGAAGATCTACGCGAACGAAGGCGTCGCGCAGGTGCTCTTCTTCGAAAGCGACGAAGTGTGCGACGTGTCGTACGCCGATCGCGGCGGCAAGTATCAGGGGCAGCGCGGTGTCACGCTGCCGAAAACCTGATCTGGTTGCATAACGTCTCACCAGTTTCCGGGTGACCGCTGCGCGTGACGCGCCGCGGTCGTTCTTTTTGGAGAATCGCCCATGAAGTTTCGTTTCCCCGTCGTCATCATCGACGAAGATTTCCGCTCCGAGAACATCTCGGGCTCCGGCATCCGGGCGTTGGCCGAAGCGATCGAGAAGGAGGGCGTCGAAGTCCTCGGCCTCACGAGCTACGGCGATCTGACGTCGTTCGCGCAGCAATCGAGCCGCGCGTCGTGCTTCATCCTGTCGATCGACGACGACGAACTCATGCTCGGCGAAACCGGCCCGGACGGCGAGCTGCCGGAGCTCGCGACCGCGATCATCGAGCTGCGCGCGTTCGTCACCGAAGTGCGCCGCCGCAACGCGGACATCCCGATCTTCCTGTACGGCGAGACGCGCACGTCGCGGCATCTGCCGAACGACATCCTGCGCGAGCTGCACGGCTTCATCCACATGTTCGAGGACACGCCGGAGTTCGTCGCGCGCCACATCATCCGCGAGGCGAAGGTCTATCTCGATTCGCTCGCGCCGCCGTTCTTCAAGGAGCTCGTCAAGTACGCGGACGAAGGCTCGTACTCGTGGCACTGCCCGGGTCACTCGGGCGGCGTCGCGTTCCTGAAGAACCCGCTCGGCCAGATGTTCCACCAGTTCTTCGGCGAGAACATGCTGCGCGCGGACGTCTGCAACGCGGTGGACGAACTCGGCCAGCTGCTCGACCACACGGGCCCAGTCGCGGCGTCCGAGCGCAACGCGGCGCGCATCTTCAGCGCGGACCATCTGTTCTTCGTGACCAACGGCACGTCGACGTCGAACAAGATCGTCTGGCACGCGACGGTCGCACCGGGCGACATCGTGCTGGTTGACCGCAACTGCCACAAGTCGATCCTGCACGCGATCACGATGACGGGCGCGATCCCCGTGTTCCTCACGCCGACGCGCAACCATTTCGGCATCATCGGGCCGATCCCGCGCGACGAATTCAAGCCGGAGAACATCCGCAAGAAGATCGAGGCGAACCCGTTCGCGCGCGAGGCGCTGCGCGAAAACCCGGACATGAAGCCGCGGATCCTGACGATCACGCAGAGCACGTACGACGGCGTCGTCTACAACGTCGAGATGATCAAGGATCTGCTCGGCGACCTGCTCGACACGCTGCACTTCGACGAAGCGTGGCTGCCGCACGCGACGTTCCACGATTTCTACCGCGACATGCACGCGATCGGCGACGGCCGTCCGCGCACGGGCGCGCTCGTGTTCGCGACGCACTCGACGCACAAGCTGCTCGCGGGCATCTCGCAGGCCTCGCAGATCGTCGTGCAGGATTCGGAGAACCGCACGTTCGACAAGCACCGCTTCAACGAGGCGTACCTGATGCACACGTCGACGAGCCCGCAGTACGCGATCATCGCGTCGTGCGACGTCGCGGCCGCGATGATGGAGCCGCCGGGCGGCACCGCGCTCGTCGAGGAATCGATCGCCGAGGCGATCGACTTCCGCCGCGCGATGCGCAAGGTCGACGCCGAATACGGCGACGACTGGTTCTTCAGCGTCTGGGGCCCGGACAACCTGTCCGAGGAAGGCATCGGTTCGCGCGAAGACTGGATGCTGAAGCCGAACGACCACTGGCACGGCTTCGGCCCGCTCGCGGAAGGCTTCAACATGCTCGACCCGATCAAGGCGACGATCATCACGCCGGGGCTCGACGTCGACGGCGAGTTCGGCGAGACCGGCATTCCGGCCGCGATCGTGACGAAGTACCTGGCCGAGCACGGGATCATCGTCGAGAAGACCGGCCTGTACTCGTTCTTCATCATGTTCACGATCGGCATCACGAAGGGCCGCTGGAACTCGATGGTGACCGAGCTGCAGCAGTTCAAGGACGACTACGACAACAACCAGCCGCTGTGGCGCGTGCTGCCGGAATTCGTCGCGCAGCATCCGCGCTACGAGCGCGTCGGCCTGCGCGACCTGTGCACGCAGATCCACGACGTGTACCGCGCGAACGACATCGCCCGCCTGACGACCGAGATGTACCTGTCGGACATGGAGCCGGCGATGAAGCCGTCGGACGCGTTCGCGAAGCTCGCGCACCGCAAGATCGACCGCGTGCCGCTCGACGAGCTCGAAGGCCGCGTGACGAGCATCCTGCTGACGCCGTACCCGCCGGGCATTCCGCTGCTGATCCCGGGCGAGCGCTTCAACAAGACGATCGTGAACTACCTGCGGTTCGCGCGCGACTTCAACGAGCGCTTCCCGGGCTTCCACACCGACATCCACGGCCTCGTCGCGGAAGAGGTGAACGGCCGCGTCGAGTACTTCGTCGACTGCGTGCGCGACTGATGGCGGCGCACGGACGATTCCGGACGATGCGCGCGGCGCTGGCCGCGCTCGTCGTCGGGGCGGCAGGATGGGCGGCGCTCGGGGGCGCGAGTGTCGCCCATGCGGAAGTCGCGGCGGCCGACCCGATCGACGTCGCGATGCGGCAATGCCTCGCGCGGCGCGACCGGTCGTCGCCGGCCGGGCAGATCCAGTGCATGGGCGAAGCGCAGCAGCAGTGGCAGGCCGTGATGGACGGCGCGTACCAGCGCCTGTTGAAGGATGCGCCGGCCGACGCGAAGCGCGGCTGGCAGGACAGCCAGCGCCGCTGGCTCACGTGGCGCAAGGACGAAGTGCTGCTGCTGAAGGCCGTGTACGACACGACGCGCGGCACCGCGTATGCGATGTCGAGCGCCGACCTGCAGCTGCAGCCGGTGCGCGACCGCGCGCTGGCGCTGCGTGGGGCGGCCGATCGCTATGCGCCGCCGCCTGCCGCCGTGCCGGTCGCGGCGACGAGCGGTGCGCAGGGCGGTGCCGGCGTGGTCGCGCCGGCCGGCGCCAAGCCGGCGAATGCGCCGCGCGATCCGGCGATCCGTCGCGTGCGGCCGTGCGTGCAGGACGCCGCGTGCGAACACGCATTGTTCGACCTGAACCGCTATTACCAGAAGCTGCACCGCAAGATGCCCGCGCATTCGGCCGCGACGCTCGTGCGCGCGCAGCGCGCCTGGGTGGCGTTCCGCGATGCGACGGCGCCGCTCGTCGGCGAGGACGGACGCGTCGACCTGATCGGCGCGCGCATCGCGACGATGAAGCGGCTGTCGGAGACGGCCGGCAATCGGTAGGCATCGCCGCGATGCCGGTGATCCGGCACGGCAACGCAAAACGGGCACCCTCGGGTGCCCGTTTGCATTGGGGCGGCGCGTGCGCCGCTTACGCGGGCTGCTGCGTGTCGAGACGCCCGAACCACGACGGCACCAGCGCGACCGCGTCGTCGAGCGACGCGAGCACGTGCAGGCTCAGTGCGACGATGTCGGGCGTCGGCGCCTTCAGGTCGGGCACGGTGACGACCGCGGCGCCGGCGCCGGCCGCCGACTGCGCGCCGAAGTCGCTGTCCTCGAACGCGACGCACGCGTGCGCCGGCACGCCGAGACGCTCGGCCGCGAGCCGGTAGACGGCCGGATCGGGCTTGCCGCGCGCGACTTCGTCGCCGCCCGCGATCGCGCGGAAGAACGGGAGCACGCCGACCGCGTCGAGCCGCGCACGGATCACGTCGCGCGCGGACGACGACGCGACCGCGCACGGAATGCCGGCCTGCGCCAGCGTTTCGAGCAGCGCGAGCGCGCCCGACTTCAGCGGAAACTTCGGATGAGGTTCGGGGGCGGCGAGTTGCTCGCGCACGCGGATGCGCACCGCGTCGAACGTATCGGCGTCGCCGATCAGCCGCGCCAGGATCACCTGGCCTTCTGCGAACGAGCGGCCGACGATCTGCAGGTAATCGATCTCGGTCAGCACGACGCCGTGCGCGTTCGACACGTCGATCCACGTGTTCATGATGGTCCGCTCGGAATCGACGAGCAGGCCGTCCATGTCGAAGAGCGCGGCGGAAAAGGTCATCGGGGCATCCGTGAAGCGGGGAAGGCGACGGGCGGCGCGACGGCCGCCCGAATGAAAAACGGACGCCGAAGGCGTCCGTCCGGGACGGCGGGCCGTTACTTGCCGATCGCGGCGCGGGCGGCCTTGACGGCCGCGCGCACCTGGTCGGGCGCGGTGCCGCCCGGATGGTTGCGGCTCGCGACCGACCCTTCGAGCGTCAGGTAGCCGAACACGTCGTCGCCGATCAGGTGCGCGACGTTCGGCAGCTCCTGCTTCATTTCGTCGAGCGTCAGGTCGGCGAGGTCGATCCCGCGGTCGTCGCAGATCTTCACCGCGTGCGCGACGGCTTCGTGCGCGTCGCGGAACGGCAGGCCGCGCTTCACGAGGTAGTCGGCAAGGTCGGTGGCCGTCGAGAAGCCCTGCAGCGCGGCCGCGCGCATCGCGTCCGGCTTCACGGTGATGCCGGCGACCATTTCCGCGAAGATCCGCAGCGTGTCGGCAACGGTGTCGACCGTGTCGAACAGCGGTTCCTTGTCTTCCTGGTTGTCCTTGTTGTACGCGAGCGGCTGGCCCTTCATCAGCGTGAGCAGCGCCATCAGGTGGCCGTTCACGCGGCCGGTCTTGCCGCGCGCGAGCTCGGGCACGTCCGGGTTTTTCTTCTGCGGCATGATCGAGCTGCCGGTGCAGAAGCGGTCGGCGATGTCGATGAAGCCGACGCGCGGGCTCATCCACAGCACGAGTTCTTCGGAGAAGCGCGACACGTGCGTCATCACGAGCGCCGACGCCGCGGTGAATTCGATCGCGAAGTCGCGATCCGACACCGCGTCGAGCGAGTTCGCGCAGATGCCGTCGAAGCCGAGCGTCTTCGCGACCGCGTGACGGTCGATCGGGTAGCTGGTGCCCGCGAGCGCGGCCGCGCCGAGCGGCAGGCGGTTCACGCGGGTGCGGCAGTCGCGCATGCGCTCGGCGTCGCGCGTGAACATCTCGACGTACGCGAGCAGGTGGTGGCCGAACGTGACCGGCTGCGCGACCTGCAGGTGCGTGAAGCCCGGCATGATCGTGTCGGCGTTCTGTTCCGCGAGGTCGATCAGCGCGCCGCGCAGGTCGTTCAGCAGGCCGCCGATGCGGTCGATCTCGCCGCGCAGCCACAGGCGGATGTCGGTCGCGACCTGGTCGTTGCGCGAGCGGCCCGTATGCAGGCGCTTGCCGGCATCGCCGATCAGCGCGGTCAGGCGCGCCTCGATGTTCAGGTGGACGTCTTCCAGGTCGAGCTGCCATTCGAATTCGCCACGCTCGATCTCGCCCTTGATCTGCGCCATCCCGCGTTCGATCGCGGCCAGGTCGTCGGCGCTGATGATCTTCTGCGCGGCGAGCATGTTCGCGTGCGCGAGCGAGCCGGCGATGTCGACGAGCGCGAGGCGCTTGTCGAAAAACACCGACGACGTGTAGCGCTTGACCAGCTCCGACATCGGTTCCGAGAAGCGGGCCGACCAGGCCTCGCCCTTTTTGTGCAGTTGGGACGTCATGGCGATTCTTCGAAGGGGAGTTGGGCGGCCGTGCGCCGCCGAGGGAATCCCGCGATTCTAACATTCGCGCAGCGGACGGCCGGCGCGCGCTACCGCGGGCCGCAGGCCAGCGGGCCGATGCGCGGCAGCGTGCCGTCGTCCGGCCGCCGGTACGCGAATTCGACGGTGCAGTCGCGGCCGCCGCCGGAGATCTCCAGGTGGTTGTTCTCGACGAGGCCGTCGACGAAGGTCAGGCCGTCGTAGCCGACGATCGTGCGCTGACCGCTTTCGACGTGGCGGACCTCGAGCCCCGGCGGAAGCGGCGTGCCGTCGGACGCGTGCAGTGCGATCGACGCGGCGCTGTAGCGCGTGATGGCGAAGTGCGCGAGCACGCCGGAGCGGGCCTGCGGCACGACGTCGAGCGTCGTGTCGGCGATCCGCGCGTCGGCCGGCAGCGCGCTGCCGTCGATCGCGACGCGATTGCTCTGGTACGCATTCAGGTCGGGCACCAGCAGGTAGCCGGCCCGGTCCGTTGCGCCGATCAGCCGGTTCTGGTGCAGCACGGGCACGCGCCCCGTGTCGGTCGAGACGAGCGCGAAGCCGTCGTCGACGCGGCGTGCCGTCATCACGCGGCCGTCCATCAGCACGAACGCGCCCGTGACGTCGACCGCCGCGTTGCCGCGCCCGTCGAACGATTGCGCGAGCAGCGTGAGCTGACCGGCGCGGCCGAGATACTGCAGCTGGCCCTGCCCGTAGCGGGTGCCCGCGTTGGCGCCGGCCTGCACGTTCCAGCCGAAGCCGCCGCCGTAGTCGGGCGGCCGCGATGCATTGAGCGTGTAGGTCGATTCGCCGTTCTGCCGTCCGGCGTTCGCGGAGACGGACGTGTTGCCGCCGAGCCCGATGCTCAGGCTCACGAAGAAGCCGCGCGCATCGCGTTGCCGGAAGTCCTGGAAGCCGCTGAACGTGATCGAGGTCAAGCCGCCGAGATTGACGAGGTAAGCGATCGAGCCGATCCGCGACGCGGCGACGCCCGGATACTTGAGGGCCAGATAGCTGAACGACAGCGTTTGCGCGCGCAGGAACGGGAACGACACCGTCACGCGATCGGTGGCGCGCGAGACCGGCACGCCTTCGCGGCTGCCCAGGTCGACGTAGTCGCCGAATGCGCGCAGCGTCTGTGCGTCGATCGAGAAGCGCGGCGTCACGTACTGGTAGCCGACGCCCGCCTGCACGCCGGTGCTGCCCGGCGCGCTGAGCGCCAGCGACGCGTTCGCCACGCCGCGCTCGCCGAGGCGCGCGAGCACGCCGGCGCCGGCGTTGTAGACGCCGGCCGTCGCTTCCCCGTGCGCTTCGACGGTCAGCCGCTCGCTGATCCCGTAGCGCAGCGAGCCGCTCGCCGCCGGCGTGCGCGCGTAGTCGAACGAATCGGTGCCGTACGCGCGGCGCAGGAAACCGGCTTCGACCGAATAGCTGGCGAGGCCGGGCGCGAGCAGGCGCGTATCGACGTACAGCGGAATCGACGTCGCGATCGAGCGGCCGAGCGCGTCGCGCGTGACGACCGTCGCGTTGCCCGCGCCGGTGATGCCCGGCACGCTGTTGATCACGAACGGCCCGCTCGGCACGTCGCCGCTGAACTGGCGCACGTTGTTCACGTACAGGTCGACCGACGTCGGCACGACCGCGCTGCCGGACAGCGCGGGCACCGGAAACGTGACGAGGTCGGGGCGCAGGCCGAAATTGCTGCGCCACTGCACGCCGCCCAGGCGCAGCGAGCGCGTCCAGGACAGCGACGACGAAATCGTGTCGCCGACCTGGGTCGTCGTGAGCGTGCGGGGATTCGAGCGGGTCCAGGACGTGTCGTAGCGCACGTAGCGCCGGCGGTCGTCGTACAGATACGCGATGCCGGTGCTGCTGAGTACGCCGGCCGGATCGAAATAGCGCGCCTCGCTCCAGACCGCGAGCGGTGCGCGCGCGACGGTTTGCGCGTAGGCGTCGTAGTTCAGCACGAAGCCGCGGCCGGACGTGGCCGGCGGCGCGGCGGCGAGCGCGCGCGTATCGAACGTGTGCGGAATGCGCAGTGCGTCGGGTACGCGCAGGTCGAGCGTCTGCCGGCCGGCGTCGTAATCGTAGTGCAGCCCCGCGAGCGTATCGAGTGCGACGAGCGTGTTCGACGGCGCGTTCGCGGGGCCGCCGGTCGCGATGCCCAGGTCGTTCAGGTCGGCGGACGCCGCGTACAGCCGCCCGTCGATCTGCCGGAACCCGGCGATCCGATGCGTCGGTTCGCCGTTGACCGACACGTCGAGATACAGCCCGTCGGCTTGCGCCGCGGCTTCGGACACGGCGGCGGGTGGCATCGGCGCCGGCGCCGGTTGCGCGCATACGGCGAGCGCGTGCAGCGCCAGTATCAGCGCCAGCGCGAGCGGCGCGGCGGTGGGCCGGCCCGGCCCGGCGTGTCGCATGGGGCGGTCGGCCCGGAGGGTCTTGCTCGGCATCGGCACGGGCAACGTCGTGCGACCCTGCTCGGGTGGCTCAGGGCGCCGTCAGCCGGGCTTCGACCGGCTGCGCGTTGACGGTCGCCCGGATCTTGACGAACGGCGCGCCGGCGTCGAGCTTGAGCGGCCAGCGTCGCGTACTGCCCGCGAGCGCATAGCCGAGCAGCCCGCGCGTGACCTCGTGGACGCCGCCTCGCGCATCGACCAGCCGGACCGCGGAAATCTGCGCCCGCCGTCCGCCGCGATTGTCGACCGCGAGCCGCATGCCGGCCCCGTCGGGTTCGACGCGCCAGTCGAGGCGCGGGGACGCTGGCGCGGCATCGGGCTCGACGAATACGGGCACGGAATAGCGCAGCCGGATCGTCACGCCGTTGTCGACCGGCGTGCCCGGCGCGGGCAGTTCGTCGATCAGCACGCGATAGCTCTCCTCTGCGGCCGGCGTGCCGCGGCTCGTGCGCACGAGCCGGATCAACTGCTCGGCGTTCGCGTCGATCCGCAGCAGCGGCGGCGACGCGGCGAGCGCGTCGGTCGGCGTCATCACGTCGGTGCCGTTTTCCTGCGTCCAGCGATAGGTGCGGACCTGGCCGTAGATCGCCCGCCCGCCCGGGTTGCTGAGCGTCATGCTCGCGGCCGCCGCCGACGGCGGCAGCTCGATCGTCACGGGCGTGATCTGCAGCGTGGCGGCATGCGAAACCGTCGTCGCCCATCCGACGCACAGCGCGGCCAAGGCGCGCGGGAACAATCGCACGGCCCGTCAGAAATAGACGGTGGCGGTGACCGAGGCCTGGTAGGTGTCAGGCTTCGGCGTCGCCTGAGCGGGCACCTGGCCGTACACGTTCAACACCTGCGCGGAACCGGTGCCGGTGCCGCCGACCGTGTCGGTGCCCTGCGTGTTGCCCCAGATCGTCGAGTGGCCCGAGTCCTGGTAGAGCTGGTAGCCGACCGTCGTGCCGGTATTGCCGGTGGTGGTACCGCCCATCAGCCGGCTGGCGACGGTCGAGCCGGTGACCGCGCCGGCGTCGAGCCCGACGTTGTAGGGTGTCGAGTTCGTGCAGGTGACGGAGAGGGTCGTTTGCTGGTTGAGCGTCGACGCGAGCACGCCGGTCGTGCCGAATGCAAGCGGGTTCGCGGCGATCGTACAGTTCGCCTGGATCGTGAGCGTGACGTTGAATTGCGCGGTGGCCGTGCCGTTCGAATAGACTGCGGCAACGGTGACGGGCTGCAGCACCGGCGCGAAGGCGAACGTGGCTGCGAGCATGGCTGAAAAAACACGACGTCGGGAATCTATCATTATGATTGTCTCCTGCCGTTCAAGGGGTCGCCCGGCCGCGGAGTGCCTGCCGCGTGGTCTGTCGCCGGTCGCCGTTACCGCTCTGTCGTTGGTGGAAGACTACTCCACGGGTTCGGTCGCGCGCAATGGAGAAAACGCCGACCCGGCGTGCGTTGTCCGGGAGGGGCGGACGGATTCCATCGGCCTATTTGACATGGATCAAGTAACAGTGCGAACGATCGATGCACGGACCGATACGATGACGGCGCGGCCCGATCCGCGAACCCGGTCGGGCGGACGTTTTTTTGCGGGGGAAACGCATGGCGGATGACGGCTTCGACCTGGCGCGCCGCTGGATGCGCGCGCTATCGTGCCTGCTGCTGGCAGCGGTACTCGGCATGCCGTGGATGCCGGCGCGTGCGGATACGTGCACGGTGACGCCGCCGGTGCCGAGCTTCGGCTCGGTCAGTCCGATCACGCAACAGGCCTACACGACGACCGCCACGATGACCGTGAACTGCACGTGGGACACGCTGAGCCTGAACACCGGCGTGCTCGTGTGCGTGAACCTCGGCGGCACCAGTCCGCGCTACCTGAGCAACGGGACGAACCAGATGCAGTACGACCTGTATCAGGACGCGGGCTATTCGCAGGCCTGGGGCGCCGTGAGCAGCGGCACGACGCCGATATCGCTGACGTTGACGAAACCGGCGCTCGGCACGTCGGCGAGTGCGAACGTGACCATCTATGGCCGCATCGCGCCCAACCAGCCGACCGTGCCGACCGTGAACAACGACAGCACCGTCTATACGCAGAGTTTCAGCGGCAACCAGGCCGCATACAGCTACAGTTTTTCGCTGCTTGGCGTGCTGCCGACACCGTGTGTGTCGCAGTCGACGGCCGGCACGATGACGGTTACCACGACCGCCACCGTCGTCAATAACTGCATCATCAGCGCGACCGGCGTCGCGTTTCCGCCCGCAGGCGTGCTGGCGTCCGCGCTGACCGCGAGCGGCTCGATCAGCGCGCGCTGCACGAACGGCGACGCATTCCGGATCGCGTTGAACGGCGGCGGCAGCGGCAACGTCGCCGCACGTACGATGCAGCGCGCGGGCGGCGGGTCGGTCAGCTACCAGCTCTATCAGGACAGCGGCTTCACGCAGCCATGGGGCGACGGCACCGCCGGCACGTCGATGGCGACCGGCACCGGCAGCGGGTTCGCGCAGGCGATCACCGTGTACGGCCGCGTGCCCGCGCAAGCGACGCCGGCGCCCGGCAACTACAGCGACACGATTACCGCGACGATCAGCTTCTGAGCCGCGCTCAGTCGCGCACCAGTACGACCAGCTTCAAGTCCTCGCGGTGCGCGGGCTTCAGCGTGATCTGCTGGTACACGAGGCGGCCGTCGGCCGGATGGTCGAATTCGCGCCGCCCGCCTTCGCGCTCGAACACGTCCTGCGACGCCCAGTACTGCGCGAACGCGTCGCTGCCGGCCGTCAGCGCGTCGATCAGCGCGCGCGTCGGCGCATCGGTCAGGTGGCGGATCGCATCGGCGCGGAATTCGGCGGCGAGCCGCCGGGCGCGGGTTTCCCAGTCGACGATCAACGTGCGTGCGGCCGGCGACATGAACGTGAAGCGCAGCAGGTTGCGGTCGTGCTCGCCGTCGAGCCAGCCGGAAAAGAGCGCGGCGGCGGGCGCATTCCACGCGAGCGCGTTCCACTGGCGGTCGAGCACGTAGGCGGGCGTCGCGATCGCCGCGACGGTCGCGGCGAGCGTCGGCGGCAGGTCGCCGCCCGCGACGTCGGGCTCGGCCGGGTCGCGCTGCGCGGCCAGCTCGAACAGATATGCGCGCTCGGCCTTCGACAGCTGCAAGGCGACGGCGATCCGGGCGAGCGCGTCGGCCGAGGCCGACACGGGCCGGCCCTGTTCGATCCACGTGTACCAGGTCGGGCTGACGCCGCACAGTTGCGCGACTTCCTCGCGCCGCAGCCCCGGCGTGCGGCGCCGCGGGCCGGGCGGCAGGCCGACGGCCTGCGGCGACAGCCGCTCGCGATGGGCACGGATGAATTCGCCGAGCGCGCGGGCGGGCGTGGCGTCGAGCGGCGGGACGGGGGCGGAGGAGGGTTGGCTCATGCGGAAACGGCGAAGTGGAAGCGAAAACGCGGCAACGATCAAACGATCAGACAGGTGGATCGAATACCAGAATAACTGCTTAACTTGTACTGGTACAAACGCAGGCCTATTGTAGCGGCTCGCGCGCTGGCAGGGCAGCGGGCGTCCCCCACAATACGTTGCACGGGGCCGGATCGCGCGCTGATGCGCCGGGTTCGGCCGACTGCATCCCGGAAAGGAGCGAACGATGAAACACCACGACCAGGTCGCCGACGCATTCGGCACGACGGCCGCCGCCTATCTGACGAGCACGGTTCATGCGACGGGCGCCGACCTGCAGACGCTCGCCGACGCGGTGCGTGCGACGCCCGATGCGGTGGTGCTCGACCTCGGTTGCGGCGCCGGCCACGCGAGCTTCGCGGTCGCGCCGCACGTGCGCGCCGTGGTCGCGTACGATCTCGCCGCGCCGATGCTCGCGACCGTCGACGCGGCCGCGCGCGAACGCGGGCTCGCGAACATCCGCACGCAGCAGGGTCCGGCCGAGCGGCTGCCGTTCGACACCGCGACGTTCGACTGGGTCGTGAGCCGGATGAGCGCGCATCACTGGCACGACATGCGCGCGGCGCTCGCCGAGGTGCGCCGCGTGCTGAAGCCGGGCGGCCGGGTGCTGATGATCGACATCGCCGGCAACGACCATCCGCTGCTCGATACGTACCTGCAGGCCGCGGAAGTGCTGCGCGACGCGTCGCACGTGCGCGACTACCGCGCGGACGAATGGCTCGCGATGTTCCGCGCAGCGGGTTTCGACGCGCAGGTGCACAGCCGCTGGCGGCTGCCGATCGATTTCGACACGTGGGTCGCGCGCATCCGCACGCCGGCCGACAGCGTCGCCGGGATTCGCGCGCTGTGGGCGCATGCGCCGGACGAGGTGCGCGGCTATTACGCGGTGCGGGCCGACGGGTCGTTCGAGCACGATGCGTTGCTGATCGACGCGCACTGAGCATGCGGCGCGCGCTGCAGCGTTGCGCCGGCGCATGAAAAAAGCCGCGATACGCAGGAACGCGTATCGCGGCTTTCGCTATTCCGGCCGGCGCCGAACACGCCCGGCGCCCGCGCGGCCTGCGGATCAGCCGGTGTTGCGCAGGCCGGCCGCGATCCCGTTGATCGTCAGGTGAATCCCGCGGCGCAGCCGCGCGTTGGTGTCACCCGCGCGGTGACGCTTGATCAGCTCGACCTGCAGGTGGTTCAGCGGATCGAGATACGGGAAGCGGTTCTTGATCGAGCGCGCGAGCAGCGGGTTGTTCGCGAGGCGGCCTTCCTGCCCGGTGATTTCCGCGAGCGCCTGCGACGTGCGCTCCCATTCCGCGACGATCCGCCCGAACACGTGCTTGCGCAGCTTGCGGTCGGACACGAGCTGCGCATAGCGCGACGCGACCGCGAGATCGGTCTTCGCGAGCACCATGTCCATGTTCGACAGCAGGTTCGCGAAGAACGGCCAGGTCTTGTTCATCTTCTTCAGCAGCGTCACGCGCTTCGCGCGTTCGGCGTCGTCCTGCGCGCCGTCGAGATAGGCGCTCACCGCGCTGCCGAAGCCGTACCAGCCGGTCAGCAGCAACCGGCACTGGCCCCACGAGAAGCCCCACGGAATCGCGCGCAGATCCTCGATCCTGCGCTGCTTCGGATCCTGCAGCTTGCGCGACGCCGGGCGGCTGCCGATGTTCAGCTCGGCGATCTCGGTGATGGGCGTCGACGAGAAGAAGTAGTCGGTGAAGCCCGGGGTTTCGTAGACGAGCGCGCGGTACGCGGCCATCGCCGAATCGGACAGCGTCTGCATCGCAGCCTCGAACGCGGGCAACTGTGCCGGTGCGTTCGATTGCGGCAGCAGCGACGCCTCGAGCGTCGCGGCGACGACCGTCTCGAGGTTGCGCCGGCCGATCGACGGGTTCGAGAACTTGCTCGCGATCACCTCGCCCTGTTCGGTCAGGCGGATCTGCCCGTTCACGGTGCCCGGCGGCTGCGACAGGATCGCCTGGTAGGTCGGGCCGCCTCCGCGGCCGACCGTGCCGCCTCGCCCATGGAACAGCCGCAGCGTGATCTTGCGCTCGCGGAACAGGTCGACGAGCGCGAGTTCCGCGCGATACAGCTCCCAGTTCGACGTGAGGAAGCCGCCGTCCTTGTTGCTGTCCGAGTAGCCGAGCATCACTTCCTGCTCGGCGCCCTGGTGCGCGATCAGCGCGTCGATGCCCGGCAGCGCGAAGTAGTCGCGCATGATGCGCGACGCGTCGCGCAAGTCGGGAATCGTCTCGAACAGCGGAATCACCATCAGGCTGTTGCGCGCGTCGCTGCCCGGCGCGCCGAGCGTGCCTTCGAGCAGGCCCGTCTCCTTCTGCAGCAGCAGTACCTCGACGAGGTCGCTGACGGTTTCCGTGTGCGAAATGATGTAGTTGCGCACCGCACGCGCACCGAATTGCGCGCGAACCTCGCGTGCCTTCTCGAACACGCCGAGCTCGCTCTGCGCGAGCGCCGAGTATTCGAGGTACGGCGAACGCAGCGGGCGCGGATCGGCGAGCGCGGCGAGCAGCACGCGCAGCTTGTCTTCCTCGGCGAGCGCCGCATAGTCGGCCTCGACGCCCGCGCGCGCGAACAGCTCGGCGACCACCGCCTCGTGGATGTCGGAACTCTGGCGCAGGTCGATGCTCGCGAGATGGAAGCCGAACACTTCGGCCGCGCGCACGAGCGGCGCGAGGCGCGGCGCGGCGAGCGACGCGCCGTGGTGTTCGTCGAGCGACGCGGTCAGCACTTTCAAATCGGCGACGAACGCTTCGGAATCCTCATACGGGATCGCGCGCACCGGCGGCGCGCCGCGGCCCGCGCTGCGCACGGGCACCGTGCCTTCGCCGAGACGCACGCGCGCGCTCGCGGCGAGCCGCGTGTAGATACCGATCAGCGCGCGGCGATACGGTTCGTCGACGCGATGCGGCGACTGGTCGGGCGATGCGGCCGCGAGCGCCTTCACCGCGTCGTTCGCGCCGACCAGCAGGTTCGATACCGACAGCTCGGCGCCGAGCTTGTGCACCTGTTCCAGGTAATGCTCGAGGATCACCGCGGCCTGGCGGTTGATCGCCTCGTCGAGCGTCGCGGCCGTCACGTTCGGGTTGCCGTCGCGATCGCCGCCGATCCAGCTGCCCATCTGGAAGAACGCGGGCACGCGGGCCGACAGGCCGTGCTCGGCGAGCGCGGCCTCGATATCGCCGTACAGCGCGGGCAGCTCGTCGAGGAACGTCGCGCGGTAGTACGACAGCGCGTTCTCGATCTCGTCGCCGACCGTCAGGCGCGAGTCGCGCAGCATGCGCGTCTGCCACAGCGCGGTCACGCGTGCGCGCAGCATCGCTTCGTTGTACTGGCGCTCGCGCGCGGTCAGCTCCTGGTCGCGTTCGGCGAGCAGGCGCGCGATGTCGTGCTGCGCGTCGAGGATGCTCTTGCGCTGCACTTCCGTCGGGTGCGCGGTCAGCACCGGCACGATCAGCGCATCGTCGAAGAAGCGCTGCAGCAGGCGCTTCGACGCGTTGCCGGTGGTTTTCAGCTGGTCGAGCGCATATGCGACCGTGCCGGGTTGCGGCGCGGAGCCGGCCAGCGCGTGGATGCGGCGGCGGCGGTTGTGGTGACGGTCTTCCGCGATGTTCGCCAGGTGCGAGAAATAGCTGAACGCGCGCACGACGCTCACCGTCTGCTCGGGCGTCAGCTTGCGCAGCTTCTTCTCGAGGGTCTGCGCGGCTTCGCTGTCGTCCTCGCGGCGGAACTTGACCGCGGTCTGGCGGATCGTCTCGACGACGTCGAACACCGTATCGCCTTCCTGTTCGCGCACGACGTCGCCGAGCAGGCGGCCGAGGAAGCGGATGTCCTCGAACAGCGGGCGATCCTTGTCGTCGCGCGTGCGGGTGCCGGCCTTCGGCGCGACGGCATTGCGGGCGGCGGGGCCGGGGGCTTTCGTCGCGCGTTTTGTCTGACGTATCGGGTCTTTCGGTTTCGTTGCCGTGGGTTTCGTTGCCGTTTTCGCACGGCCGTTCGCGGCGGTGGCGAGCGTGCCCGTCGAGGCATCGGGGGAGGGCAAGGCAGCATTGCGGCGCGCCGTACGCGCCGATCCGGAAGACTTCACGATGGGTTTCCTTGGGAAAGCTCGAGTCAAAAGGAACTGCGGAAACTGCGGGAACTGCGGTCAAGCAACCAGCTACGTGCGGCACATCCGCACAACGGCGCCGCGACCCGCGCGGAAGCAGGCCGGGCGCAGGCTCCGGGCCCGGGCGGGCCGGGGCGTGCGTGCTACCATTGTTCGATCTTCAATCCCGTCCTTCGATGTTCCAGCAATGAATTCCGAGACCCCCGCGGCCGGGCCGCAGCAGGCACAGCCGCCCGCGACGTTGACGATTGCCTCGCGCGAGAGCCGCCTGGCGATGTGGCAAGCCGAACATGTGCGTGATGCGCTGCGCAAATTATATCCAGCTTGTGACGTGAAAATCCTCGGGATGACGACGCGCGGCGATCAGATTCTCGATCGCACGCTGTCGAAGGTCGGCGGCAAGGGCCTGTTCGTGAAGGAACTGGAGGCCGCGCTGGCCGACGGCCGCGCCGATCTCGCCGTGCATTCGCTGAAGGACGTGCCGATGGCGCTGCCCGACGGCTTCTCGCTTGCCGCGATCATGGAACGCGAAGATCCGCGCGACGCGTTCGTGTCGAACGACTACGCGTCGCTCGACGCGCTGCCGGCCGGCGCGGTCGTCGGCACGTCGAGCCTGCGCCGCGAGGCGATGCTGCGTTCGCGCTACCCGCATCTCGATGTCCTGCCGCTGCGCGGCAACCTCGACACGCGCCTCGCGAAGCTCGACCGCGGCGACTACGCGGCGATCATCCTCGCGGCCGCCGGCCTGAAACGCCTCGGCCTCGAAACGCGGATCCGTGCGCTGCTCGACGTCGAAGCCAGCCCGCCCGCAGCCGGCCAGGGCGCGCTCGGCATCGAGATCGCCGCGCACCGCGGCGACGTCGCCGCGTGGCTCGCGCCGCTGCACGACCCGCGGACCGCGCTTGCGGTCGAGGCCGAGCGGATGGTGTCGCGCGCGCTCGGCGGCAGTTGCGAGGTGCCGCTCGCCGCGCACGCGGTGTGGCGCGCGGGCGAGCTGTACCTGACGGGCCGCGTGTCGACCACCGACGGCAAGCGCGTGCTGACGGCCGACGCGTGCGGCGCGGTCATGACCGTCGCCGATGCGCTCGCGCTCGGCCGCGCGGTGTCCGACGAACTCGAGGCGCAAGGCGCGCTCGACATCGTCCAGGCGCTGCTCGCGAGTTCGCAGGCCGCGGGCAAGGGCGACGCCTGATGGCGGGCGGCGCGCGCGCGTTCACCGCTGTCCTGACGCGTCCGGACGGGCAGTCCGACGCGCTCGCGTCGCAATTGGCCGACGCCGGTTGCGACGTGCTCGAATTCCCGCTGATCGATATCGCGCCGGTCGACGATCCGGCGCCGCTCGACGCCGCGTTCGCGGCGCTGGCCGACTATGCGCTGGTGATTTTCGTGTCGCCGAACGCGATCGACCGCGCGCTCGCACGGTACGACGCGATCTGGCCGAACGCGCTGCCGGTCGGCGTGGTCGGGCCCGGCAGTGTCGCGGCGCTCGAGCGCCGCGGCATCGCGGCGCCCGCGCATCGCGTGATCGCGCCGCAGGCGCCGGCCGACGGCGGCGTGCCCCATTACGATTCGGAAAGCCTGTTCGCGAGCATCGAGGCCGCGTTCGGCGGCGCGCAGGCGCTGGCGGGCAAGCGCGTACTGATCGTGCGCGGCGACGGCGGGCGCGAATGGCTCGCCGAGCGCCTGCGCGAGGCCGGGGCGGACGTCACGCTCGTCGCCGCGTACCGGCGCGTCGTGCCGGAGCCGCGCGTCGGCGCGTGGGAGCGCGTGCACGCGCTGCTCGACGGCCAGCCGCACGCGTGGCTCGTCACGAGCTCGGAAGGCGTGCGCAACCTGCACGAGCTCGCGCGGGCCCACCTGAACGATGCCGAGATCGACGCGCTGAAGCATGCGCCGCTCGTCACGCCGCACCCGCGGATCGAGCAGACCGCGCGTGCATTGGGTTTTGATAGGATTACGCTGACCGGCGCGGGCGATGAGCGCATCGTCCGCGCGTTTCGAACGATGGCCGACGAGGCCGTCCAACCGGCGACAGCCGCACCGGTGACTAAACGCATGACAGATACCAACGATTCCAAAAGCGTCGCTTCCCAGCCGGCCGCTGCATCCGCGCCGCCGTCCAGCCCTCCTTATCTCGCGCCCGAACCGCGTGCGCGCCGCGGCGGCAGCGCGGTGCTGTGGTTCGTCGTCGTCGTGCTCGGCTGCGCGGCGGGTGTCGGCGGCTACGCGCTGAACCGCAAGATCGACCGGCTCGACGGCACGTTCGTCGTGCGCCAGAAGGCGCTCGACGCGCAAGTGGCCGAAACGCGGACGAAGACCGAGCAGGCGCTTGCCAGCACGCACCAGGTCGACACGCAACTCGCGCAACTCGACGGCAAGCTCGCCGATGCGCAGAGCGCGCAGCAGGCGCTGCAGCAGCAATACCAGGACCTGTCGCGCAACCGCGATGCGTGGATGCTCGAGGAAGTCGACCAGATGCTGTCGAGCGCGAGCCAGCAGCTTCAACTGACCGGCAACACGCAGCTCGCGCTGATCGCGCTGCAGAACGCCGACGCGCGTCTCGCGACGTCGCAGAGCGCGCAGGCCGTCACGGTGCGCAAGGCGCTCGCGCAGGACATCGAGAAGCTGAAGGCCGCGCCCGCGGCCGATCTCACCGGCCTCGCGATCAAGCTCGACGACGCGATCGCCAAAATCGACGCGCTGCCGCTGTCCGGCGAGGCGATCGTGCCGCACGCGGCGCCGAAGGCCGCGCCGGACGACACCGCGTCGTCGGTCGCGGCCGGCGAGCCGCGCTGGAAGGTGTGGTGGCACGACTTCTCGGCCGGCCTCGGCCAGCAATTGAAGGGCCTCGTGCAGGTGCGCCGGATCGACAACGCGGACGCGATGCTCGCGTCGCCCGACCAGGGCTACTTCGTGCGCGAGAATGTGAAGCTGCGCCTGCTCACCGCGCGGTTGTCGCTGCTGGCGCGCAACGACAGCGCGATGAAGGCCGACCTGCACGCCGCCCAGGCGTCGCTGGGCAAGTATTTCGATCAGGCGTCGAAGGACACGCAGATCGTCGAGGATCTGCTCAGGCAGGTCGACGGCGCATCGCTGACGGTCGCGGTGCCGAACCTGAACACGAGCCTGAACGCCGTTCAGCAGTTCAAGAGCCGGGGGTAACGATGACGCTTCGAGGAATCGTCTGGCTCGCGGTCCTGTTCGCGATCGCCGCGGCGCTCGCCACCGTCGGCCGTTTCGACGCGGGGCAGGTGCTGCTCGTCTATCCGCCGTACCGGATCGACGTGTCGCTGAACCTGTTCGTGATCGCCATCGTCGTGCTGTTCATCGTCGTGTACGCGCTGCTGCGCATCGTGCGCAACATCTGGCGCATGCCGCAGCGGGTCGCCGCGTATCGGGCGCGTTCGCGCAACGAGAAGGCGCAGGCGTCGCTGCGCGATGCGATCGCGAACCTGTACGCGGGCCGCTTCTCGCGTGCGGAGAAGGCCGCGCGTGAAGCGCTGGCCGTCGATGCGAACCTGGGCGCCGCGAGTCTCGTCGGCGCCACGGCCGCGCACCGGATGCACGAGTACACGCGCCGCGACGACTGGCTGTCGAAGGTCGACGCGCCCGAATGGCAGGATGCGCGGCTGCTTGCCGCGGCCGACATGCGCGCGGATGCGCGCGACGCCGACGGCGCGCTCGCCGCGCTGGCCGACATGCAGGCCGGCGGCAAGCGCATTCATGCGCAGCAGGTCGCGCTGCGGGCGCAGCAGCAACTGAAGAACTGGGCCGAGGTGCTGAAGCTCGCGAAGGCGCTCGAGAAGCGCGAGGCGCTGCATCCGGCCGCGGCCGTGCGGCTGCGCCAGCAGGCGGCGGAAAATCTGCTGCGCGAGCGCCGGCACGACCCGGATGCGCTGCTCGAAGTGTGGCAGTCGCTGTCGCCGGTTGAGCGCCAGTCGCCGCGCTTGGCCGATCTCGCGGCCGAACTGCTCGTGCCGCTCGAGCGCCGCAACGAAGCGCGCCGCATCGTCGAGGACGCGCTCGCGCACAACTGGGATGCGCGCCTGCTGCGCCGTTACCCGGACACGGCCGGCGCCGATGCGCTGCCGCTGATCCAGAGGGCCGAAGGCTGGAAGAAGGATCATCCGGAGGATGCCGACCTGCTGTTCGCGCTCGGCCGTCTCTGCCAGCAGCAGCAGCTGTGGGGCAAGGCGCAGTCGTTCCTCGAGTCGGCGCTGAAGCTGGCCGACAACGAGGCGCTGAAGGTGCGCGCGCATCGCGCGCTCGCCCGCCTGTTCGAGCAGCTCGGCGAAACCGACAAGGCCGCGAAGCACTACCGCGAAAGCGCGCTGGCGATCACCGTGGTGTGACGCTGCGCCGCGCCGCGCCGCGCAAAAAGCCCCGAACGCCGATCGGCCTTCGGGGCTTTTTTTCGTCCGTCGCGAGGCAGCGGGGCGCGCGGCGCGTTACGCGCCGAGCCTGCGCAGCAGGTCGTCCTCGCTTGCGGCGAACCAGACCGATTGCCCGCGATTGCACTCGCGAACGAGCGCGCGCAGCGCTTCGCTGTGTGCGAGCCAACGGTCGATGTCGCCGACGATGCCGAGCCGGACGCCGTAGTTGGCCAGCTTTTGCAGCACGGTGCCGGCCAGCCTGCTGTCGAGCCGGAAGAAGTCGTCGTGCAGCGTGTCGGCGGGAACGGCGATCCAGTCGGCTTCATGCTCGTGTGCGAGCGCGACGAGATCGAGCGCGTCGCTTTCCCGCTGCACGAGGCCGGCGGAAGGATCGCGGACCAGCATACGGCTGCCGGCTACCTGAACGATTCGGTGGGGCATGCGGGTTGACTCCGTCGACATGATCGTTACGCGCCGCGCGTCGTCACTTGTCGACGAGCCGCTTCGGCACCGACAGCGCCAGCAGCCCGCCGAGCACGAGGAAGCCGGCCAGCATGTACATGCCCGCATCGTTGGTGCTCGTCGCCTGCTTGAGCCAGCCCATCAGGTACGGGCTCAGGAAGCCCGCGAGGTTGCCGATCGAGTTGATCATCGCGATGCCGGCCGCGGCGGCCGTGCCGCCGAGGAAGGCGGTCGGCAGGCTCCAGAACAGCGGCAGCGTCGTCAGGATGCCGATCGTCGCGAGCGTGAGACCGAGCATCGCGAGCGCAGTCTGGTGCGCCCAGATCACCGACAGCACGAGGCCGAGCGCGCCGATCGCGGCCGGAATCGCGAGGTGCCAGCGGCGTTCGCGGCGCTTGTCCGCGCTGCGCGCGATCAGGATCATCGCGACCACCGCGGCCGCATAGGGAATCGCCGACAGCAGGCCGATCATGAGCGTGTCGGTCACGCCCGTCGCCTTGATGATCGTCGGCAGCCAGAAGCCGACGCCGTAGAGCCCCATCACGAACGAGAAATAGATCAGCGCCATCAGCCAGACGCGCGGGCTCGACATCACGGCGCCGAGCGGCGGGTCTTCCTTGGCGGCTTCCTCCGCGTCGACGTTGCGGGCGAGCAGCGCCTTTTCTTCGTCGGTCAGCCACGTCGCCTTCACGATCCGCTCGTCGAGCGCGAAGAACACGAGCACGCCGGCGAGCACCGACGGAATGCCTTCGAGCAGGAACAGCCATTGCCAGCCGTGCCAGCCGCTCACGCCGTCGAACGCCTTCAGTATGAAGCCGGAGATCGGTCCGCCGATCACGCCGGACAGCGCGACGGCCGTCATGAAGAATGTCGTCATCCGGCCGCGCCGGTGCGCGGGATACCAGTAGGTGAGGTAGAGGATCACGCCGGGGAAGAAGCCCGCTTCGGCGACGCCGAGCAGGAAGCGCATCACGTAGAACATCGCGGGCGTCGTGACGAACATCGTCAGGATCGAGATCACGCCCCACGTCGCCATGATGCGGGCGATCCACACGCGGGCGCCGACCTTGTGCAGGATGATGTTGCTCGGCACCTCGAACAGGAAATAGCCGAAGAAGAAGATCCCCGCGCCGAGCCCGTACACGGTATCGCTCAGGTTCAGGTCGCTCGCCATCTGCAGCTTCGCGAACCCGACGTTCACGCGGTCGAGATACGCGACCACGTAGCACAGCAGCAGGAGCGGCAGGAGCCGCCACGACACCTTGCGATAGGTTGCTTCTTCGAATGCGCCGGACGAGCCCGGCAGCGATTGCGTCGATGTTGCCATGTTGTCTCCTGTCTAAGTTAGCGCGTAGCGGTTACCTGGATCCCGTGTACCGCTGTCGTTGTAGTTGGCCGGCGCAGACGCAGCGGCGCGTCCGATCCGGTTTCGTGTGAAGCAAGACGGGCAATCGTGCGGCCCGGTACGACTAGATGCAGCGTCCGCCGTCGACGTCGAGGCACACGCCGGTGATGAATTCGGCTTCGTCGGACGCAAGGTACAGCGCGGCGTTCGCGATGTCCTGCGGCGTCGAGAAGCGGCCGAGCGGGATCGTCGCGAGGAAGCGGCGGCGATTTTCCGGCGTATCCTCGCAGCCCATGAACTCGGTCATCAGCGCGGTTTCGCCGAGCACCGGGTTGATGCAGTTCACGCGGATGCGGTCGGCGCCGAGCTCGGCCGCGAGCGACTTGCTCGCGGTGATCATTGCGCCCTTCGTGCTGTTGTACCAGACGAGGCCCGGGCGCGGCCGCACGCCGGCCGTCGACGCGACGTTCACGAACACGCCGCCGCCCTGCGCGCGAAAGTACGGCACGAAGGTCTGCACGCACCAGAACAGGCTTTTCATGTTGACCGCGTACACGCGGTCGAATTCGGCCTCCGTCACGTCGAGCACGGGCTTGTTGCGGTGCGTGGTGCCCGCGTTGTTCACGACGATCCGCACCGAATGGAAATCGTCGAGCGCGGCCTGCAGCAGCGCGCGCCAGTCGTCCTCCTTCGACACGTCGCCGGCCACCGCGATCGCCTTGCCGCCCGCCAGCGCGATCTCGCTCGCGACGCGCTCGGCCGCCGCGCCGTTCAGGTCGTTGACGACGACGTTCGCGCCTTCGCGCGCATACGTCTTCGCGATGCCTTCGCCGAATCCCGAGCCGCCGCCCGTGACGATGGCCGTCTTGCCGCTCAACCGCATGGTGTGTCTCCTGTGCCGGTGACGAGAGTCGTCGTGTGTCGATATGCGGCCGGGCGCGGCCGGCCGCATGTCTCGCGCCGCGCGTTCAGCCGTGCCGGATTGCGATCGTCTTCAGCGCGGTGAAGCCGTACAGCGCCTCGAAACCTTTCTCGCGGCCATGGCCCGAATGGCCGACGCCGCCGAACGGCAGCTCGACGCCGCCGCCCGCGCCATAGTTGTTGATGAACACCTGGCCCGCGCGCAGGCGCCGCGCAAGCCGCATCTGGCGGGCGCCGTCGCGTGTCCAGATGCCTGCGACGAGGCCGTACGGCGTGCCGTTCGCGAGCGCGACGGCTTCGTCCTCGTCGACGAACCGCATCGCCGCGAGCACGGGACCGAACACTTCCTCCTGCGCGAGCCGGTGCGACGGCGGCACGTCGCGCAACAGCGCGGGCGCCTGGTAGAAGCCGCTTTCGGGCGCGTCGGCGACGACCTGCCCGTGCGCGGCCATCGGAATGCCGTCGTGCTGCGCGTCGGACAGGAAATCCCACACGCGCTGCTGCTGCTTCGCGTTGATCAGCGGGCCGCAGTCGAGATCGGCGCGGCTCGGGCCGACGCGCAGCCCGTTGAATGCGGTGGCGAGGCGCTCGACGAGCGGCTCGTACACCGCGCGCTCGATCAGCACGCGGCTGCCGGCCGAGCACGTTTGCCCGCCGTTCTGCACGATCGCGGACACGAGCACGGGCAGCGCCGCGTCGAGATCGGCGTCGGCGAACACGATTTGCGGCGACTTGCCGCCGAGTTCGAGCGTGACCGGCACGTGGTTCTCGGCCGCCATCTGCGTGACCAGCTTGCCGGTGGCTGGCGAACCCGTAAACGAGATGTGATCGATGCCCGGATGGCGGGCGAGCGCGGCGCCCGCTTCATGGCCGTAGCCGGTGACGACGTTGAGCGCGCCGGCCGGCAGCCCGGCCTCGACGGCCAGCTCGGCGACGCGCAGCACGGACAGGCACGCGTCCTCGGCCGGCTTGACCACGCATGCGTTGCCGGCCGCGAGCGCCGCGCCGACGCTGCGCCCGAAGATCTGCATCGGGTAGTTCCACGGCACGATATGGCCCGTGACGCCGTGCGGCTCGCGCACCGTCAGCACCGTGTAGCCGGCCTGATAGGGGAGGGTTTCGCCGTGCAGCTTGTCGGCGGCGCCCGCGTAGAACTCGAAGTAGCGTACGAGCGCGGCTGCATCGGCGCGTGCCTGTTTCAGCGGCTTGCCGGTGTCGCGCGCCTCGATCGCGGCGAGTTCCTCGATCGAATCGGCCACGCGCGCCGACAGCCGCATCAGCACGCGGCCGCGTTCGGCGGCGCTCGCGGCGCCCCACGGGCCCGCGAACGCGTCGCGGGCCGCGGCGACCGCGCGCTCGATGTCGGGCGCGGTGCCGCGTGCGATCGTCGCGAACGGCTGGCCGTCGGACGGATCGACGACCGCGATGGTTTCCAGTTGCACGGGCAACGTCCATTCGCCCGCGATGAAGTGCTTCGCCTCTTCCATGCCTCCTCCTGTCGACCCAAGTTAGCGCTTTAGCGCTTACTTGGGTCCCATGCATAGCGGTCGACCCAAGTTAGCGCTTTAGCGCTTACTTGGGTCCCATGCATAGCGGTCGATCCAAGTTTGCGCTTTAGCGCTTACCCGGGTCCCATGCATAGCGGTCGACTCAAGTTAGCGCTTCAGCGCTTACCCGGGTGCCATGCTTTGTAATCGACGTGCCACGCCGCCGCCCGTTCGACGGCCGGACATCCGGAACGATTATCGCGCCGATCGTCATCCGGACGCCACCGGTCGATTGGCTATAATGGCGCATTCCTTTTTGGGGGACGCCCGCGGCGGTGCATCGGCCGCGGCGCCCTGTCCCGAATTCCCATCGACCTACAGAGAGTGCTCATGAGCTTCAATCATGTTCCGGCCGGCAAGGACCTGCCGCAAGATTTCAACGTGATCATCGAGATTCCCGCGCAAAGCGATCCGGTGAAGTACGAGGCGGACAAGGAACTGGGCCTCCTCGTCGTCGACCGCTTCATCGGCACGGGCATGCGCTACCCGGTGAACTACGGCTACATCCCGCAGACGCTGTCGGGCGACGGCGATCCGGTCGACGTGCTGGTGATCACGCCGTTCCCGCTGCTGGCCGGCTCGATCGTGCGTTCGCGCGTGCTCGGCATGCTGCAGATGACCGACGAGTCGGGCGTCGACGCGAAGCTGGTCGCGGTGCCGCACGACAAGATCTGCCCGATGACGGCGAACCTGAAGACGATCGACGACGTTCCCGAGTACCTGAAGGACCAGATCAAGCACTTCTTCGAGCAATACAAGGCGCTCGAGAAGGGCAAGTGGGTGAAGGTCGAAGGCTGGGCCGGCATCGAAGCCGCGCACAAGGAAATCACCGACGGCGCCGCGAACTACAAGAAGTAAGCGGCGTGCCGGCCGACGGCCGGCTCGTACGGAACGCGAACCGCGCGTGTCTCCTCAGGAGGAGGCCGCGCGGTTTTGTTTTGCGCGCGCGGTTTTCCGGCGGGCGGAAGCGGAGACGGGCGGGAGCGCGGTGGCCGGTGCGTTCTTCGCGCGTCCGGCGCGGGGCGCGGCAACGGACGGAGCGGTCGCTTCGGCGGCTTGCGTGGCCGCAGGACGGCGGCGGACCGGTGCGGAAGCGGCGTCTTCGCGTACGTTCGCGGCGGGTTTGCCGGCGGCGGCCGGCGCCTTCCTTTTTGACGACGCGGATGCGGGCAGATCGGGTTTCCTTACCGGTGTGAGACGCGATGCGGTCGTTTTTGCGGTTGCATCGCCGTCGGCTTTTGCACGTTTCGCGTCCGGCGCGCCTTGATTTGCCTTCGTCGACTTCGACGCTTGTTTGTGCTTCGCGGGCTTCGCCGTTTTCGTCGCTGCTGCAGACCCGACAACTTTCCCCGTCTTCACCTTTTTCCCGGCAACCTGTTCCGTTGCAGCCGTTTCCGCCGCATCGTCGACCTTTTCCGCCTTCCCCTTCTTCCGCCCGCGCACCATCGCCTTCGTCGCGGCCGTGCCGCCGCTCTCGTCGAGCGTGACGACCACGGGCAACACCGATTCCAGCGTCCGCAACCCGGCCGCCAGCTCGCGCTTCTTCGCGGGCGTGAGCCGCTTCACCCAGTATTCGGCGCGCGACGCGCTCGACCGGTCTGGCAACGGAAACGACGCGAGCACCGCGCGCGGCTTGCGCGAGCGCGTGTAGCGCGCGCCCTTGCCGGACGCGTGTTCGTCGAAGCGCGCGGCGACGTCGGTCGTGATGCCCGTGTAGACGCTGTCGTCGGCGCATTCGATCAGATACAGAAACCAGGACATGGCAGGGCGGCGGGATGCGAAGCCGCCAGTGTCTCAGAAAAAACGCGCGTCAACGCCGCCGGTCGCCGTGCCCGTCGCGAAAGCGGCTCGGCGCCGCGCCGAGTTCGCGCGTGAAGAAGCGCGTGAACGCGCTCGTCGAACGAAAGCCGACGCGCGCGCCGATCTCGCCGATCGGCAACTGCGTATTGAGCAGCAGGTCGCGCGCCTCGCCGAGCCGCGCCTGCGCGACGAGCGCATGGAAACCGACGGCTTCGCGATGCAGCCGCCGGCGCAGCGTCCAGCGCGACATCGCGAAGCGCGTGCACACGTGCTGCATCAGCGTATCGGTCGGTACGTCGGCGTCGTCGGACGTGCGCAGCCAGTCGCGCACACATTGCTCGACCGACGAGCCGAACGTCGAACGTGCACGCACGCGCTCGCGCACGGCGTCGGCCGCATGCCGCTGGATGCCGGCGAGCGGTGCGTTGTAGCGCTCGAACGGCGTATCGAAGTGCGCGGAGCGCAGCACGAGGCGGTTGTGCGCGGCGTCGAACGATACCTGTGCGCCGAGCATGTCGCGCAGCGCGGCAACGGGCGCGAACGCGCGACCGGCGAATTCGGCGTCGTCGATGCGCGCGTGCGGGTCGTACAGGCGCGCGAGCGCCGCGAGGATCGCGAGGTTCGTGAACGCGCTGCCCGCGTGCCGGCCGTCGCCTTCGTTCACGTACTCGAGCGCGATCGCGTCGCCGTTTTCGTGGGCGAACACCCAGTCGACGTTGCCGATCAGCTCGCGATAGTGCAGATAGCCGTGCAGCGCGCTCCGCAGCGTCGCCGCGTTGCACGTGACGCCCGCGAGTTCGGGAAACTGCACGAGCCACGGCACGACCTGCGGCGGCGGGCGACGCCACGACAGCGGCCAGGCGCTCGTCAGCCGCATCGCGGCCACGTGCCGGTCGCCCGCGATGCGGCGCATGTCGTCGGCGAGTTCGGCCGGCCCGATGCCGAGCGTCTCGTACAGCGGTGCGGGATCGATGCCGTTCACGCGCGCGTCCTCGCACAGCCAGCGGTAGATCCGGACGGATACCGATTTCTGTTGCAACTCCATGTCTGTCTCCCTGTCGTCATGCCGTTCGGGTTTGTCCCCGCTGCGAGAGGTCAACGCATGCTCCTGCCGGTCAAGCGTGGTGACCGGTCGATTTTTAGAATCGGACGCTGGAGTGAGGCGACAAGTACAACAGAACGATTCTGGAGGATCAATGAAAACTTCGCTGTTCCGGTGTTCGACGATTGCGTCCGCGTGTGCGCTCACGGTGTTGCTCGCATCGTGCGGCGGCGACGACATTCACGCCCCGACCGACCCCGACGCGGCCGCCGACCAGCGCGCGGCCGCGCTCGTCGCGCAGCTGACGACCGACGAAAAGCTGCAGCTCGTGCATGGCACCGGCATGCCGGCGCTCAGCCTGGGCGGCCCGTTTCCGGACGACGCGCTGAACGGCGCGAGCTACATCCCGGGCGTGCCGCGGCTCGGCATTCCGGCGGTCAGCAGCGCCGACTCGGCGGGCGGCGTGAACGTGAAGAATGCGCGCGTGACCGCGCTGCCCGCGCCGGTCGCGCTCGCGGCGACGTGGGACCCGGCGCTCGCGGGTGCCTACGGCACGCGCATCGCGCTCGAACTGCGCGCGCTGGGTTTCGCGGAGGGGCTCGGCGGCGGCGTGAACCTCGCGCGCGAGCCGCGCAACGGCCGCACCTTCGAATACATGGGCGAGGACCCGGTGCTCGCGGGCACGCTGAGCGCCGCGCGCACGCAGGCCACGCAGGCGCAGAAGGTGATCGCGACGATCAAGCATTTCGCGTTCAACGACCAGGAAACCAACCGGATGACGGTCGATTCGGTCGTCGACGAGCGAACCATGCGCGAGGCCGAACTGCTCGCGTTCGAGATCGGCGTGAAGGAGGGCCAGCCGGGCAACGTGATGTGCTCGTACAACAAGCTGAACGGCGTGTATGCGTGCGAGAACCCCTATTTGCTGACGACGGTGCTGAAGAACGAGTGGGGTTTCAAGGGCGTCGTGCAGTCCGACTGGGGCGCGACGCATTCGACGGTCGCGGCCGTGCAGGCCGGGCTCGACGAGGAACAGCCCGGCGCGGCCGACGACGGCAACGCGCCGCTCGGCTCGTACTTCAATTCGAAGCTGCGCGCGGCGCTGCAGGCCGGCAGCGTGTCGGTCGCGCGGCTGAACGACATGGTGCAGCGCAAGCTGCGCACGCTGATTCGCATCGGCGTGATGGACGCGCCGCCGAAGCCGGGCGGCGCGATCGACGAAGCCGCCGGCAACGCCGATGCGCTCGCGATCGCACGGCAAGCGGCGGTGCTGCTGAAGAACGCGGCCGCGCCGGGCGACACGCAGCCGGTGCTGCCGCTCGCCGCCGGCGCGCTCAAGTCGGTCGTCGTGATCGGCGGCCATGCGGACGCGGGCGTGCTGTCGGGCGGCGGCTCGGGCGCGGTGCCGGCGATCGACGGCAACGCGGTGACGTCCTGCCAGCAACCGGCCGGCATGCTGTTCGGCGGGTGCGCGACCTGGTACAAGTCCGCGCCGCTCGCCGCGATTCGCGCGAAGGCGCCGAACGCGTCGGTCAGCTATCTCGACGGGACCGACGCGAATGCCGCGGCGAGCGCGGCCGCACAGGCCGATGTCGCGATCGTGTTCGCCACGCAGTGGCAGACGGAAGGGCTCGACCTCGCGAGCCTGTCGCTGCCCGATGCGAAGGCGGACCCGTACAACCAGCAATACGACCAGAACGCGCTGATCGCCGCGGTCGCCGCGAAGGCCAGGCGCGTGATCGTCGTGCTCGAGAACGGCAGCCCGGTGTTGATGCCGTGGCTCGCGAACGTGCATGGCGTGCTGGACGTGTGGTATCCGGGCGCGCAAGGCGGCCAGGCGATCGCAGACCTGCTGTTCGGCGACGCGAACCCGTCGGGCCGGCTGCCGCTCACGTTCCCGAAGCAGGAGGCCGACCTGCCGCAGCCGACGATCGATCCGTCGAACCTGCAAAACGTTTACGCGGAAGGGCTCGCGTACGGCTATCGCTGGTTCGACGCGAAGGCGATCGAGCCGCTGTTCCCGTTCGGCTACGGGCTGTCGTACACGACGTATGCGTTGTCGGCGATGTCCGCGCAGGCTGACGCCGCGGGCAACGTGACGGTCGGCGTGACGGTGACGAACACCGGTGCGCGCGCCGGTACGCATACGGTGCAGATCTACGCGGCGCTGCCCGCGTCGCTCGGCGAGCCGCCGAAGCGGCTCGTCGGCTGGACCAAGGTCGCGCTGCAGCCGGGCGAGGCGCGCACGGTCAGCGTCGCGGTGCCGGCGCAGCGCTTCGCGGTGTGGGATGCGAGCGCGCACGCATGGCGGATCGGCGCGGGCAGCTACGGGCTGTCGGCGGCTGCGTCGTCGCGCGATCCGCAGGCGCTGTCGCAGACCGTGACGCTCGCCGCGCACTGAACGCGCGGCGGCGGACGACAGGCGGCGGGGCCCTTGCGTGGCTTCGCCGCGTGCGCGGCGCGCCGGACGGCGCTAGCCCGTGTTGCGCCGGAACGGATCGTGTTCGCGCAGTTCGTCGACGTACGCGTGGATATGCTCGGTCTCGCGTTCGAGAAAGCGCGCGACCGCATCGGAAAACGCCGGATGCGCGAGCCAGTGCGCGGAGTGCGTGACGGTCGGCAGGAAACCGCGCGCGAGCTTGTGCTCGCCCTGCGCGCCGCCTTCGAACGTGTCGAGCCCGGCCTCGATGCAGAATTCGAGCAGCTGGTAGTAGGCGGTTTCGAAATGCAGGCAGGGCACGTGCTCGATCGCGCCCCAGTAGCGGCCGTACAGCGTGCCGCCGCCGTGCTCGCCGCGCCGGTACACGGCGAGCGCGCTCGCGATCGGCCGGCCGTCGGCTTCCGCGATCACGAGCAGCAGGTTCTCGGGCATCGTCGCGCCGATCGTGCGGAAGAAGTCGAGGTTCAGGTACGGGCTCGAATAATGCTCGCGGTACGTTTGCCGATAGCAGCGCGAGAAGAAGCGCCAGTCGGCGTCGGTGATTTGATCGCCAGTGAGCCGCCGGAAGGTCACGCCCGCGTCGTGTACCTTGCGCCGCTCCGCGCGGATGTTCTTGCGCTTCTTCTGCTCGAGCGTGCCGAGGAAATCGTCGAAGTGGCGGTAGCCGTCGTTGAGCCAGTGGAACTGCACGCCTTCGCGCAGCATCATCCCCATCGATTCGAGCAGCCGCGCTTCGTCGCCGGTCGGGAACAGCACGTGCAGCGACGACACGTCGCTCTGCTCGGCGAACGCGAGCAGCGTGGCCGCGAGCCGGCGGCGCGCGTCGTCGTCGGCCGCGAGCAGCCGCGTGCCCTGCACCGGCGTGAACGGCACCGCGCACAGCAGCTTCGGGTAGTAGGGCAGGTCGTTGCGTTGATATGCGTCGGCCCACGCCCAGTCGAACACGTATTCGCCGTACGAGTGCTGTTTCGCGTAGACGGGCGCGGCGGCCGCGAGCCGGCCGGTGCGCGCGTCGGTCAGCGTGACGAAGTGCGGCGACCAGCCGGTGTCGTCCACCGCGCAGCGCGCGACGTGCAGCGCGTCGAGGAATTCGTGGCGCAGGAACGGCGTGGGCTGCGCGTCGCCCGCGAGCAGCGCGTTCCATTCGTCGGCCGGCACCTCGGCGGGGGACGACAGGATGCCCGTGCGATAATCGATGCGTTCGTGTTTCAAGCGTGAATCCGTACCGTTGGATGTTGCCGGACGCGGGCCGCCGTGGCCCGCGCCCGAATCGATTTCGTCAGCCGTTCAAGGCGCGCCGCCGGGTTGCGCCGACCCCGCCATGAAGACCCGACTCGCTCTCGCCCAGATCAACGTCACCGTCGGCGATTTCGCCGGCAACGTCGCGCGCATCGTCGCGGCCGCGCGCGCCGCGCACAACGATGGTGCGCAACTGATGGTCGCCCCCGAACTCGCATTGTCCGGCTATCCACCCGAAGACCTGCTGCTGCGACCCGCGTTCTACGCGGCGGCGGCCGCCGCGCTCGATGCGCTCGCCGACGCGCTGAAGGCGTTCGACGGGCTCGCGGTGCTGGTCGGCCATCCGCTGCGCGGTGCGGGCGGCGCGTCAGCCGTCGATGGTAATGCAAACCGCCCGATCGAGCGCGGCGTGCCGCCCACCGATACCTTCAACGCGGTGTCGCTGATCGTCGACGGAGAGATCGTCGGCACCTACCGCAAGCAGGATCTGCCGAACGCCGAGGTATTCGACGAGAAGCGCTATTTCGCGACCGACACCGAGCCGCTCGTGTTCGAGCTGAACGGCGTGAAATACGGCGTGATCATCTGCGAGGATGCGTGGCATGCGTCGGCCGCGCAGATCGCGAAGGCGGCCGGCGCGCAGGTGCTGCTGATCCCGAACGGCTCGCCGTATCACATGAACAAGGAAGCGGTGCGCATCGACATCCTGCGCGCGCGGATTCGCGAGACCGGGCTGCCGATGGTGTACGTGAACCTCGTCGGCGGCCAGGACGAACTCGTGTTCGACGGCGGATCGTTCGTGCTCGACGGCGACGGCGCGCTCGTCGCGAAGATGCCGCAGTTCGACGAAGGGCACGCGATCGTCGAATTCGACGGCGCGCGGCCGCTGCCCGGCGCGGTCGCGCCCGAGCTGTCGACGCACGCGCAGGTGTACCGCGCGCTCGTGACCGGCGTGCGCGACTACATCGGCAAGAACGGCTTTCCCGGCGTGCTGATCGGGCTGTCGGGCGGTGTCGACTCGGCGCTGGTGCTGGCCGTGGCGTGCGATGCGCTCGGGCCCGAGCGCGTGCGTGCGGTGATGATGCCGTCGCGTTTCACGGCCGACATCTCGACCACCGATGCGGCGGAGATGGCGCGGCGCGTCGGCGTGCGCTACGACGAAATCGCGATCGCGCCGATGTTCGATGCATTCCGTACCGCGCTCGCGGGCGAATTCGCGGGTCGCGCGGAAGACGCAACGGAGGAGAACATCCAGGCGCGCATCCGCGGCACGCTGCTGATGGCGCTGTCGAACAAGTTCGGCTCGATCGTGCTGACGACCGGCAACAAGAGCGAGATGGCGGTCGGCTACTGCACGCTGTACGGCGACATGGCCGGCGGTTTTGCGGTGATCAAGGACATCGCGAAGACGCTCGTGTACCAACTGTGCCGCTACCGCAACGAAACGACCGATTACGCGCTGCGCGACGTGATTCCCGAGCGGATTCTGACGCGTGCGCCGTCGGCCGAGCTGCGCGAGAACCAGACCGACCAGGACAGCCTGCCGCCGTACGACGTGCTCGACGCGATCATGCGGATGTACATGGAAGAAGACCGGCCGCTCGCCGAGATCGTCGCGGCCGGCTACGCGCAGGCCGACGTCGAGCGCGTGACGCGGCTCATCAAGATCAACGAGTACAAGCGCCGCCAGGCGCCGATCGGCATCCGCGTCACGCATCGCGCGTTCGGGCGCGACTGGCGCTACCCGATCACGTCGCGCTTCACCGAACGGCTCGATTGACCGGTGCTGGGCCGGAGGCGGCCCGCCGGCTTACAATCGGGAACGCGATTTTTCATCCAAACGAGCATTGAGGGACAACCATCATGAAACGCATCACCGCCATCATCAAGCCGTTCAAGCTGGACGAAGTCCGCGAAGCGCTCGCCGAAGTGGGTCTCACGGGCCTGACCGTGACGGAAGTGAAGGGCTTCGGCCGCCAGAAGGGGCATACCGAGCTGTATCGCGGCGCCGAATACGTGGTCGACTTTCTGCCGAAGATGAAAATCGAGGTGGTCGTCGCGGAAGCGCAGGTCGATCAGGTGATCGACGCGGTGATCGGTGCGGCGCGCACCGGCAAGATCGGCGACGGCAAGATCTTCGTGTCGGACGTCGAGCGCGTGATCCGCATCCGCACCGGCGAAGAGAACGAAGCGGCCGTCTGAGCGCCGCGTTCGCGCCGTTCGATCACTTCCCGGCCGCTTCGGCCGATCGGGCCACGGGCCGCACGAACCCGGCCCCCCAAGAAAAAACGGTGCGGATACCCGGTTGGGTACCGCACCGATACGCGCCTCTCGCAGCAGCGTGGAAAGTGTTGTCGAATCGTTCTTTGACGGCGCCTGATCAGAACAGGTGCTGGATGCCGGCGTAGACGCCGGTCTGGCTGCCGCCCGGATGCGGGTTGCCCGTCGACACGGCGGTGCCTGCACCGTTCGCGTTCAGGCCGAAGTTGGCCGTCGAGCTGTTGCGCACTGTCGCGACCTGCACGTCGAACAGCGTGCGCTTCGAGATGTTGTACGAGCCGCCGACCGTGTAGATGTTCGCGTTGCCGCCGCCGTGGTTCGCGTTCACGTGATACACGGCCGCGATCAGCGCCGCTGCCGGCGTCGCCTGCCACGTCACGCCGCCCCACACCTGTTGCGTACCCGTCACGCCGGCGTTCACTGCCGGGCCGCCGCTGCCGTCGGCGCGCGATGCCTGGTAGGCCGCCTGAACCTTGAACTGGCCGAGGAACACGTTCACGCCCGCGAAGTATTCGCGCGAGTAGTTGAACACGTCCGAGAAGCGGCCGTTGCTGTCGCGCGTTTCGTCGTAGATGCCGCGCAACTGGAACAGCGAGTTCGTATAGGTGACCTGACCGCCCATCGCACGACCCGGTTGGCCGGCCGTCGTGTTGCCGTTGAAGCTGGTCGAATTCGAGAACGAGAACTGGCCGTAGAAGTCGAGGCCGTACAGCGACGGCGACTGGTACGACACGTTGTTGCTGGTCTTGTTCCAGTTGCGGCCGCGCACCAGCGAGGCCGTCGACCAGGCCGACTGGCCGAACGGGTCGAAGTCCCACACGCCGTTGGCGATCGCGAGCTCGCGACCCAGCAGCAGCGTACCGTAGCGGTCGTTCGAGATACCGACGGTCGCGAAACGATCCCAGATCGAGCCGCTGAAGCCGCCCGTCATCGTGTTGAACGCGCCTTCGATGTGGAACAGGACCTTGTTGCCGCCACCGATGTCCTCGCTACCCTTCAAGCCCCACAGGCTCGTGCCCCAGTCGCCGCTTTCCGCGCGCACTTGGTGGCCGTTTTGCAGGCCGTTCATGTACTCGATACCTGCATCCAGGCGGCCATACAGCGTGACGCTGCTCTGCGCGTGCGCCGTCACCACCCCAGCAGCCATCAGCGCGGCCGCGACCAAAGCTTTCTTCATCATCTCCTCCATACCCTGTCAAAAAGTCAACCCAGACTGCACGAGATGCCCGGAGCGCGAGCGCCGGGCAAAAGCGGGATAACCAGGGAGACCTCGTGCAGGGCCGGTAAGCGCGGCACGCGGGCAAGCAGACGGAAAACCGTTGAGCGGTCCCGCGCAGCCGGGTCGGCCTGCGGGGTCTCCTTGTTGTGTCGTGAAGCTAAACTACATTTCACGAACTTCGTTTTGCTACTTTGGTTACTAATTTAGCAAAAATACAAATTTGTGGCGACGGAAATCGTTGTTTGACTAACCGCTGTCGCCAAATTGCCATGCAACACGGTGCGCAACCGGAGCCCCAAGGGTTCTCGATTACCGGAAAACCCTTGTCCCACAAGGGAGACATGGATTCCGCGGGGAGGGGTCAAGGATTGCCACTATTGACGTTGCAAAGGTGCCGGCGTAGGCGCGAAAGTCGCGAAATGGGTAAGTATTTCGTAATGATCCGGGCGATTGCCGCCATCGCCGATCGACGCCTGAAACGCTCGTCCTGCAACGCGCCGCGCTTAGTCCGGGCCCGGTCGTGCGTCGAGCAACTGCGCGCGAATCCAGCGATGCGCATCGGTGCGCGCATGCTTCGCGTGCGAGTAGACCTTCACCGTGTAGCGCGGGATCTCGAACGGCGCCCGGAAGATGCGGATCGGCGCCGCGTGCCGCAGCGCCTGCGCGGCGCGGTTCGGCACGGTCATCAGGAGTGCCGATTCCGCGATCACGAACGGCGCGGCCAGCACGGACGGCAACTGCACGGCGACGTGCCGCGCGAGGCCGAGCCGGTCGAGCACGTAGTCGACGACGCCGCGCGACTCGTTCCACGGCGTGACGACCACGTGGCGGGCCGCCAGGTACTGGTCGAGCGTCAGCCGCCGGCGGATGCCCGGATGCGTGGCGCTCGCGATCACGACGTAGTCGTCGGAGAACCAGTCGAAATCCTCGATGCCCGGCGCGTCGGCCGCCGATTCCTCGTGGTAGCCGAGCGCGAAGTCGATGCGGCCAGCTGCGAGCTCGTCGACGGAAATCTTGCGGTCCGAATGGACGACGCGGATCCGCAGGTGCGGCGCCACGTGCTGGATGCGGGCGAGGAACGGCGGCAGCACCGCGAACGCCGTGTAGTCGGTCGCGGCGAACACGAACGTACGGTCGCTTTGCGCCGGATCGAAGCGGCGCGCGCGGGCGAGCCCCTTCGACATCGTGTCGAGCGCGTCGCCGGCCCACGTGGCGATGTCGTCGGCGCGCACGGTCGGCTGCATCTCGTTGCCGAGCCGCACGAACAGCGCATCGCCGATCGCGTCGCGCAGCCGGGCGAGCGCATGGCTCAACGCCGACGGGCTCAACGCGAGTTCGTGCGCGGCCGCCGCGACCGACCGGTGGCGGTACAGCGCGTCGAACACGAGCAGCAGGTTCAGGTCGAGGCGGCGCAGATCGGGATGCATCATGTTCAGGTCTAGATGAAGAAACTGCACTTCCTGCAGGCATCGGGCGAACGTAGCATGACGGTTTGAACGGCGCCAGCGCGGCTGCGGGCTGCGGGCTGCGCGGCGCCGCTTTCCCGTTTCACATCCGGGGCCGGAGGAGGGCTCAACCCGTGCAAATCGATATCCGTTCCGCCACCGTCGCCGACGTGCCGCTGATCCTGCGCTTCATCACCGAGCTGGCCGTCTACGAGAAGGCGGCGCACGAAGTCGTCGCGACGCCCGAATCGCTCGAACGCAGCCTGTTCGGCGAAGGCTCGCCGGCGCGCGCGCTGATGTGCGAGATCGACGGCGAGCCGGCCGGCTTCGCCGTGTATTTCTTCTCGTATTCGACATGGCTCGCGCGGCAGGGGCTGTATCTGGAGGATCTGTACGTGTCGCCGCGCTTTCGCGGCGCCGGCGCGGGGCTGCGGTTGCTGAAGGCGCTCGCGCGGATCGCGGTCGACTCGGGCTGCGGGCGTTTCGAATGGAGCGTGCTCGACTGGAACGAGCCGGCGATCCGTTTCTACGAGAGCGTCGGCGCGGCGCCGCAGAGCGAATGGGTGCGTTACCGGCTGGCGGGCGACGAATTGCGCGCGTTCGCCGACGGCACGCCGGTGAGCGCCGCGTAAACGCAAAACGGGCGCCGCGCGGCAACCCGCGGGCGCCCGTTCGGGCGTGGCGCGTGACGGGCGTTACTTGAGGCTGCCCGACAGGAAGCCGCGCAGGCGGTCGCTCTTTGGGTTCGCGAACACTTCGGTCGGCACGCCTTGTTCCTCGACGCGGCCCTGGTGCAGGAACATCACATGATTCGACACGTTGCGTGCGAAGCCCATCTCGTGCGTGACGACGATCATCGTGCGGCCTTCCTCGGCCAGCTTCTGCATCACCTTCAGCACTTCGCCCACCAGTTCAGGGTCGAGCGCGGAGGTCGGCTCGTCGAACAGCATCACGTCGGGATGCATCGCGAGTGCCCGCGCGATCGCCACGCGCTGCTGCTGGCCGCCCGACAGATGCGACGGATACTGTTTCTCGACGCGCGGCGCGAGACCGACCTTCTCGAGATACTCGCGCGCACGCTCCTCGGCTTCCTTCTTCGGGATACCGAGCACGTTCACCGGCGCTTCCATCACGTTCTCGATCACGTTCATGTGCGACCAGAGGTTGAAGTGCTGGAACACCATCGACAGCTTGGTGCGCACGCGCTGAAGCTGCTTCGTATCGGCCGCGCGCAGTGCGCCCGTCTTGTCGAGCGCGGTGCGCACTTCCTCGCCGTCGACGAAGATGCGGCCCGCGTTCGGCTGCTCGAGGAAGTTGATACAGCGCAGCATCGTGCTCTTGCCGGAGCCGGACGAGCCGATCACGCTGATCACGTCGCCCGAGTTGGCCTTCAGCGACACGCCTTTGAGCACCTCGTTGTCGCCGTACCGCTTGTGGAGATCGTCGACGAAAAGCTTCTGGGTCTGGGAGTTCATCAATAGTCCTGCGAAAACTTACTTGCCTTGCGGGCGCAGATACGCGAGCCAGCGGCGCTCGGCCTGGCGGAACAGCCACACGAGCGTGAACGAGATCACGAGGTAGAGCAGGGCGGCGATGCCGAACGCGTGGAACGACATGTAGGTCGCCGAGTTCACGTCGCGCGCGATCTTCAGGATGTCCGGCACGGTCGCGGTGAAGGCCACCGTCGTCGCGTGCAGCATCAGGATCACTTCGTTGCTGTACAGCGGCAGCGCGCGTCGCAGTGCCGACGGCAGGATCACGCGGCGATACATCGTGAACGGGGACATCCCGTACGCGCGCGCGGCTTCGATTTCGCCGTACGACGTCGCCTTGATCGCGCCCGCGAAGATTTCGGTGGTGTACGCGCAGGTGTTCAGCGTGAACGCGAGCAGCGTGCAATGCATCCCGTCGCGGAAGAACGCATCGAGCATCGGCGTGCCGCGCACGGCCTGCAGGCTGTACAGGCCCGTATAGCAGAGCAGCAGCTGCACGTAGAGCGGCGTGCCGCGGAACACGTACGTGTACAGCCACACGGCGCCCGACAGCCACTTCTTCTTCGACACGCGCGCGACGGCGAGCGGCACGGACAGGCAGAAACCGAGGCCGATCGACACGACCAGCAGCCACAGCGTGATCGCGACACCGGTGATGCGATAGCCGTCGGTGTAGAGATAGTTGCGCCAGTATTCTTGGATGAGTTCGATCATAGGTCAGCCTTGCGGACACCGGTCGAGTAGCGCTTTTCGAGCCACATCAGCACGAAGTTCGAGATCGTCGTGATGGCGAGGTAGACCGCTCCCGCGATCAGCGTGAAGAAGAAGAACCGCAGCGTGCCCTTGCCGGCGTCCTGCGACGCCTTCACGACGTCGGCCAGGCCGATGATCGACACGAGCGCGGTCGACTTCACGAGCACCTGCCAGTTGTTGCCAATGCCCGGCAGCGCGAAGCGCATCATCTGCGGGAACATGATCCGCGTGAACACCTGCCAGTTCGTCATTCCGTATGCGCTGCCGGCTTCGAGCTGGCCGCGCGGCACCGACAGGAACGCGCCGCGAAACGTCTCGGTGAAGTACGCGCCGTAGATGAAGCCGAGCACGAGCACGCCGGCGAGGAACGGGTCGATGTCGATCTGGTCCCAGCCGAGCGCGTCGGTCGCCATGTTCAGCCAGATCTGCAGGCTGTAGAACAGCAGCAGCATCAGCACGAGATCGGGCACGCCGCGGATCAGCGTCGTGTAGACGGTGCCGACGCCGTTCGTCACGCGGTTGCGCGACAGCTTCGCGCCGGCGCCGAGCAGCCCCAGCAGGAACGACAGCGCAAGCGAAAGCACCGCCAGTTTGACGGTTTGCCAGGTGCCGGCGAGGATCAGCGGGCCGTAGCCTTGTAGAAACATATGGGGTCCCTGGTATGGTCCCTGAGGGCGCACGCGGTGCGCCGCGAAACACGCGTCCGCCAAGCTGCGCGGAACGCCCCGTGCGTATCATGACCGTCCGCCCCGGCAACGGTGCCGGGCCCGCCCGTCGCGTGAGCGGCGGGCAAGGGGGCGGGCGGCGCGTGGTTGACTGCCTGTACTGCCCGGACGCGGGGCCGCCCCCGCATCCGCTGCTTCTGCTTGATCGGCGTTCAGCGGGCCGGCGCCGAATAGACGCTGAACGAGAAGTACTTGTGCGACAGCCGGTCGTACGTGCCGTCCTTGTGCATGTCGGCCAGCGCCCGGTTGATCTTGAGCTTCAGGTCGGTATCTTCCTTGCGCAGGCCGATCGCGGTGCCTTCGCCGATCGTCTTCGGATCCTTCACTTCCGGCCCGGCGAACGCGAAACCCTTGCCGCGCGGCGTGCGCAGGAAGCCGTAGTCGGCCTGCAGCTCGTCCTGCAGCGTCGCGTCGAGGCGGCCCGAGCCGAGATCGGTATAGACCTGGTCCTGGTTCTGGTAAGGAACGATCGTCACGCCCTGCGGTTCCCAGTACGCCTTCGCGTAGGTTTCCTGCGTCGAGCCCTGCTCGACGCCGACGCGCTTGCCTTTCAGCGACGCGACCGTCGGCAGCAGCGGCGAGCCGGTCTTCGCGATCATCCGCGCGGGTGCGTCATACACCTTGTCGGAGAAGTCGATCTGTTCGCGACGCTTGTCCGTGACGGTCAGCGACGACACGATGACGTCGTACTTCTTCGCCTTCAGCGCCGGGATGATCCCGTCGAGGTCCTGCGCCACCCACACGCATTTCACGTTGATCCGCTTGCAGATTTCCTTGGTGAGATCCACGTCGAAACCGACGATCTCGCCGCTCGGCGCGGTCGACTCGAACGGCGGGTAGCTGGCATCGACGCCGATCCGCACGGTCTTCCACTCCTTCGCGAAGGCGCTGCCCGCCACGAGGGCGAGGGCGGCGCACAGGGCGGCCTTCTTCATTTCCATCCTTCTGTTGCTGACTTTCCGGGGGCGCTCGCGGCCGGTCGAACCGGGCGCCGCGGCGTATTCTAGACGGCCAAAAATCGCCGATCGGCGCTCTGGCGTTGGCGGCCGCCGGAACGGCGAACGCCAAAAGGGCGGTATTTTACCCGAACGCGATACCCGGAAAACGGCAATCCGGCACGGTCGACCGATTCCTCGATTCTGCTGTTGCGGTAATCGTGACATTCGCAACGAATATTTCGGCTATTGGTTTCGTGACTGCAACGATGCGGTGCGCGGGCGGCGGATTGTGGCGCTGTCGGCCTCCTCCTACAGTGGAGGTAAACCCGAACAGAACATCTGCGCCCCCGAGCGTCCACCCCAATGTTCCAGATCCTGCGCGCCGAAGACCGCCGGCACACGCGCCACGGCTGGCTCGAATCGAGTCACAGTTTTTCGTCTGCCTGCCCCGCTGCGCATGCGCCGGTGCGTCCACCCGTCGGCGCGCTGTGCGTGCTGAGCGAGGACCGGATCGCGCCGACGCGCGGTTTCGGGATGCAGCCGCGCCGCGACGTGGAGATCGTCACTTACGTGATGGATGGCGTGCTCGCGCACCGCGACAGCCTCGGCTGCGGCGCGATCGTCCGGACCGGCGGCATCCAGCGGATGAGCGCCGGCACGGGGCTCATGCACAGCGAAACCAACGCGTCGCGCGACCGCCCGCTGCATCTGCTGCAGATCTGGCTGCAGCCGGCCGAGCGGGGCGGGCGGCCCGGCTACGAGGAGCGGCGTTTCCCCGACGACGAGAAGCGCGGCCGGCTCAGGCTCGTCGCGGCGCCCGACGGCGGCGACGGCGCGCTGTCGATGCGGGCGGATGCCCGCATCTTCGCGGGGCTGATCGACGGCGACGAGACGACGGCGTTCGACGTGCCGGCCGGGCGCAGCGTCTATGTGCACATGGCGCGCGGCGAGGTCGAGGTCAACGGCCGCGCGTTGGCCGCCGGCGACGGCGCGCGGATCGGCGGCGTCGACGCGGTGGCGTTCGCGCGCGGCCGCACGGCCGAGGTGCTGTTGTTCGACGTCGCCTGAAACGAAAAGAGGGACGCAGGCCGGTGCCTGCGTCCCCCTTCGGCGCCGCTGCGGGAGCGGCCCGCCGGCTTACTGCGCCGGCGCCGACGCGCCCTTGGCGGCCGCGCGATGCTGTTCCCAGCGCGCCTTCATCTTCTCGTGGCGCTGCTCCATCTTCGCGAACTGCTGTTTGAGCGCCGTGCTGACCATCGTCTTCTGCTGGTCGTTCAGCCCGTTGTAGAACGTGAGCCACGCGGCGGACGTCTGCTCGCGCAGCTGGGCGTTCTGCGCCTCCGCCTGCTGGCGTGCCGAATGCATCGCGCTCAGGTCGAGGATCGGCTGGTTCTGCTGCGCCTTGAATTGCTCGCGCATCTGCTCGTGGCTCTTGCGCATCGCGTCACGATTCTGCTTCATCGTGTTGACGGCCGCCTGCCATTGCTGTTCCTGCGACGCGTTGAGCTTCAACTGGTCGTGCAGTTTCATGATCGCGCCGAACGGTCCGCCTTCGTGCCCGTCGTGCATCCGGTGCATGCCGGGGCCGCCCGGAGGCGGCATGTCGTCGGGCTGCGCGGCATGCGCGGCGCCGAATGCGAGAGCGAGTACGGTGGCGGCCGCGATGGCCACGCGGGAAGTCTTCTTATACATTTCAGAAACTCCTGTATCCAGAGGGTCCGGCGATGCGGTGCCGGGAAAAGTCGGGTACCGCATCCGGTAAGACGCAGGTTAGCGATGCAGGCTCCGGCGGGTGTTACGCGGGGCGGCGGCCCGGTTACCGTGCATTACAGTTCCCTTGCGCGGTAACCCGCAGTAACCCTTTCGCTCCTTTGTTTCGTTCTTCGACTCCGCCCTCGCGCGGTAAACTTCGAGCCATGACTACCCAGATCCTCATCGTCGACGACGACCAAGAACTCCGAGACCTGCTGCGCGACTATCTCGTGCGCCAGGGGATGGAAGTGTCCGTGCTGCACGACGCGGCGACGCTCGAGAAGCGCCTCGAGCGCGAGCGGCCCGACCTGATCGTGCTGGACCTGATGATGCCGGGCGTGGACGGCCTGACCGCGCTGCGCCAGCTGCGCGCGGCCGGCGACGACATCCCCGTGATCATGCTGACCGCGCGGGCGGACGACGTCGACCGCATCGTCGGGCTCGAGCTCGGCGCGGACGACTACCTCGGCAAGCCGTTCAACCCGCGCGAGCTGCTCGCGCGCGTGCAGGCCGTGCTGCGCCGCCGCCGCGCGACGCCGTCGGCGGCCGCGCCCGAGCAGCGCGAGCCGTTCGCGTTCGGCCGCTTCCTGCTCGACTTCCAGGCGCGCACGCTGTCGGTCGACGGCAAGCCGGCCACACTGTCGAGCAGCGAATTCGCGCTGCTGAAGATCTTCGTGAACCATGCGCTGCGCACGCTCACGCGCGAGCGGCTGCTCGAGCTGCTGCACGGGCCCGAGTACGACGGCACCGACCGCGGCATCGACGTCCAGGTGTGGCGCCTGCGCCGCATCCTCGAAACGGATCCGTCGACGCCGCGCTTCATCCAGACGGTCCGCGGGCGCGGCTACGTGTTCGTGCCCGACGGCGAGGCCCATGCGCAAACCCATTGATTCGCTGTTCGGGCGGCTGGCGCTGCTCGTCGTCGGCGTCCTGCTCCTGTCGCACTTCGCGTGGTTCTTCGCGATGCGGCTCGAGCGCAACCAGATGCAGACACGCTATGCGGTCGAGGAGGCCGCGTTCCTCGTCGACGCGGTGCGCCAGCACGTCGCGCGCACGCCCGACCAGCCGCTGCCGTCGCGCGTGCGGCTCGTGTCGCCGGACAGCGCCGACGTGCCGAAGGGCGGCGACGCGGGGTTGCCGCCGCCGCTGAAGCGGTTCCGCGACGATGTGAGCGAGCGCATGCCGCCCGGCACGCAGGTCGAGATCGGCACGCCCGGCCATCCGCCCGTGCTGTGGGTGAAGGAGCCGGCCGACCGCAACTGGATCGTGGTGCCCGTGCAGCCGCTGCGGCCGCCGCGCTCGCTCGACCGGATGCTGCTGTGGCTGGGCACGATCTTCTCGGCCGGCGTGATCGCCGCGCTGTTCGCGGCCTGGCAGTTGCAGCAGCCGCTGCGCTCGCTCGCCCGCGCGGTCGCGCGTTTCGGCCGCGGGCAGCCGGTGCCGCCGTTGCGCGAACGCGGGCCGCGCGAGCTGCGCCAGCTCACGCACGGCTTCAACCAGATGGTCGAGCAGGTGTCGCAGGCCGACAGCGATCGCGCGGTGATGCTGGCCGGCGTCGCGCACGACTTGCGCACGCCGCTCGCCCGGATGCGGCTGCGGGCGGAAATGATGGACGACGCGCGGCTGCGCGACGGCGTCGTGCGCGATGTCGACTCGATGTCGCACATCGTCGACCAGTTCCTGGTGTTTGCGCATGGCGGGGTCGACCGCAGCGAGCCGGTGCCGGTCGATCACGCGTGCGAGCGGATCGCGCGCAGCTATCGCGCGGTCGCGCCGAACGCGCCCGCGGTCCAGACGCGGCTAGAGGCCGATCCCGGCTTCCGGCTGCCGACGGCGACGCTCGACCGGATCCTGTCGAACCTGCTGGACAACGCGCATGCGTACGGTGCGCCGCCCGTGCTCGTCGAGACGGCGCGCACGCCGGCCGGCTACGTGCTGTCGGTCAGCGACAGTGGCGGCGGCATCGCGCCGCGCGACCTCGCGGCCGCCACGCGGCCGTTCGTGCGGCTCGATCCCGCGCGCGGCGGGAACGGCCACAGCGGGCTCGGGCTCGCGATCGTCGAGCGGCTCGTGCTCAGGCTGGGCGGCGCGTGCGACATCGGCAATCGCCCCGAAGGCGGCCTGCGCGTGTCGATGACGTTCCCGTTCGACGTCGTGCCGAAGGACGACGAACCCCACGCAAAGGCCGCATGAGCGGTTGCGGCGCCTGCCCGGCCGGGCTGGCGCCGCGCGGTGTCATTCGCCGAATAGCGTGCCGAGCGTCTCGGCCGCGTTGCTGTCGATCGTGTTGTAGGTCACCGTGGTGGCCTCGAAGATATAGACGGTCGTATACCGGCCGAGGCGCTCCAGGATTTCCTCCTGCAGCGATTCCGGCACGACGTTCATGTTCAGGTACCACGCCGTGGACGACAGCCGGGTCTGGAACGACCCGTACTCCTGCATGAGTTCATAGAACGCGTCGGCATCCTGATCGCGACAGACGATCACCAAGTTTCCTGCCATTCCCTTCCTCCCGCTCGTCGGTCGATCCCCGGGGCCGGTTGACACCGCGCGCGTGCGCATTGCGGCGACACGGCCGAAACGGACCCCGGGGGCTAGCCCCGATCATACCTGCTTCGCCGTATCCGGCTGCTGATCCCGGACACGGTTTGTGCCCGCTTGCGGCGGGCGGGTTCACGGCCGGGCCGGATCACGGCATAATTCGGGCCTGCGTGCCGGCCGCAGGACTGCGGCCAGGCTGTCCCGTACCGCGCGCCCGCCATCCGTCCACGCGCCGGGCACGATCCATGCGTTGCCTGCGCCGTCCCCGGACGGTTGTACCTGAAATACAGGTTGGTGTAGTGTCGTGCCGTCGCGGCCCGGCTCGACCGGCCGCGACAGCGCATGCACGCACGGCGCGCCGTGTGCGCGAGATCGCCAGTCAATCGAATTACCGCGCCCGTGCGCTTTGCCATGAATCAACATCGACTGCCGGCTTCGATCGGCCTTACCGGGGAGGGCGCCTGATGAACGTCGGATTCTTCAATCCGAACCGGACCGCCAACGCATCCGCGTGGCGCGTGTTGCCGAACCGGTGGGACTTCATCGCATTTCCGCTGATCATCTGCCTGATCGCGATGGCGGTGGTCGGCTTTCACGAAACGATGGCGCCGATCGGCGTGCTGCAGACGCAGAAGATCTCGCTCGATCCGTCGAACCTGCCCGAATACGCGTTGCGCACCACGCTGCGGATGCTCGCCGCGATGGTCGCGTCGCTCGCGTTCACGCTCGTCTACGGCACGCTCGCCGCGAAAAGCCGCCGCGCGGGCATGGTGCTGATCCCGATCCTCGACATCCTGCAGTCGGTGCCGGTGCTCGGCTTCATCTCGTTTACGGTCACGTTCTTCCTCGCGCTGTTCCCGAGCCGCGTGCTCGGCGCCGAGCTGGCCGCGATCTTCGCGATCTTCACGAGCCAGGCGTGGAACATGACGTTCAGCTTCTACCAGTCGCTGCGCACGGTGCCGCGCGACCTGGACGAAGTGTCGCGCGGCTTCCACCTGACGTCCTGGCAGCGCTTCTGGAAGCTCGAAGTGCCGTTCTCGATGCCGGGCCTGATCTGGAACATGATGATGTCGATGTCGGGCGGCTGGTTCTTCGTCGTCGCGTCGGAGGCGATCACGGTCGGCAACCAGACGATCACGCTGCCGGGCATCGGCGCGTATCTCGCGCAGGCGATCGCGGACAAGAACTTCGGCGCGATCGGCTGGGTGATCCTGACGATGACGGTCGTGATCCTGGCCTACGACCAGTTCCTGTTCCGCCCGCTCATCGCGTGGGCCGACAAGTTCCGGATGGAGAACACCGCGTCGGGCGATGCGCCGCAATCGTGGCTGCTCGACCTCGTGCGCCGCACGCGGCTGATCCATCAGCTGCTTGTGCCGGCCGGCTGGTTCTTCGCGAAGGCCGCGCGGATCCCGCTGCGCCTGCCGCTGTCGGGTGCGATGCGCTTCTCGCTGCCGAAAGTCGAGAAGAAGGCGTCGCGCACGGTCGACATCGCGTGGGCGGGGCTCGTGCTGCTCGGCACGGCCTATATCGTGTGGCGCGTCGTCAGCTTCGTCGCGACCGGCGTGACGATGGCCGAAGTCGGCCACGTGCTCGTGCTCGGGCTCATCACGCTGCTGCGCGTGGTCGTGCTGATCTCGATCGCGTCGGTGATCTGGGTGCCGATCGGCGTGTGGGTCGGGCTGCGTCCGAAGCTGGCCGAGAAGCTGCAGCCGCTCGCGCAGTTCCTCGCCGCGTTCCCCGCGAACCTGCTGTTCCCGGTGTTCGTGATCGTGATCGCGCGCTTCCACCTGAATGCGGACATCTGGCTGTCGCCGCTGATCGTGCTCGGTACGCAGTGGTATATCCTGTTCAACGTGATCGCGGGCGCGACGTCCTACCCGAACGACTATCGCGAAGCGGCGACCAACTTCCGCATCCGCGGCTGGCAGTGGTGGCGTCAGGCGATCCTGCCTGGCATCTTCCCGTACTACGTGACAGGCGCGATCACCGCATCGGGCGGCGCGTGGAACGCGAGCATCGTGTCGGAAGCCGTACAGTGGGGCAGCACCCGGATCGAGGCGCACGGCCTCGGCGCCTACATCGCGCGGACCACCGCCGCCGGCGATTTCCCGAAGATCATCCTGGGCATCGCCGTGATGTCCCTGTTCGTCACCCTGTTCAACCGCCTGCTGTGGCGCCCGCTGTATGCCTTCGCCGAAGCGAAGCTGCGGCTCGACTGAGACCGATTGAGAGCGAAACGCGATGCACAATCCGAATGCTGTAAACGCCCCCGTCCAGACGTCCCAGCCGCCGCGCCTCGGCGAAGAAATCCTGCGCGTCGATCACGTCTGCCGCGGCTTCAACAAGACGCAGGGCGAACTGCTCGTGCTCGACGACGCGAACCTGTCGCTGCGCGAAGGCGAGATCGTCGGCCTGCTCGGCCGCTCGGGCTCGGGCAAGTCGACGCTGCTGCGGATCATCGCCGGGCTGATCGAGCCGACCGGCGGCGAGGTGACCTATCTCGGCAAGCCGCTGCGCGGCCCGGCCGAAGGCGTCGCGATGGTGTTCCAGACCTTCGCGCTGTTCCCGTGGCTCACCGTGCTGCAGAACGTGGAAGCCGGGCTCGAAGCACTCGGTGTCGGCGCGCGCGAGCGGCGCGAGCGTGCGCTCGCCGCGATCGACCTGATCGGTCTCGACGGCTTCGAGAACGCGTACCCGCGGGAGTTGTCGGGCGGGATGCGCCAGCGCGTCGGGTTTGCGCGCGCGCTCGTCGTCGATCCGACCATTCTGCTGATGGACGAGCCGTTCTCCGCGCTCGACGTGCTGACGGCCGAGACGCTGCGCACCGACCTGCTCGATCTGTGGACGCAGGGCCGCATGCCGATCAAGTCGGTGCTGATCGTCACGCACAACATCGAGGAAGCGGTGTTCATGTGCGACCGGATCCTCGTGCTGTCGTCGAACCCGGGCCGCGTGATCGCCGAGATCAAGGTGCCGTTCAAGCACCCGCGCAATCGTCTGGACCCGGCGTTCCGCAAGCTCGTCGACGACATCTACGCGAAGATGACCGCACGCCAGACCGGCGAAGCGACGAAGAAGGGGCTGGAGCTCGGCAGCTGGCTTCCGCAGGTGTCGACCAACCTGATGGCCGGCCTGATCGAGACGCTCGCGATGGCGCCGTACCACGGTCGCGCCGACATGCCGGAAATCGCGCGCACGCTGCATCTGGAAGTCGACGACCTGTTCCCGATCGCGGAAGTGCTGCAGTACCTCGGCTTCGCGGACGTGCGCGAAGGCGACGTGTTCCTGACGCCGCCGGGGCGTGTGTTCGCGGAATTCGGCACGCAGGAACGCAAGCTGATGTTCGCGGATCACCTGCTGAAGCACGTGCCGCTCGCCGCGCGGATCAAGAAGGTGCTGAACGAGCGGCCGGGCCATCGCGCGCCGCGCGTGCGCTTCGAGCAGGAGTTGGAGGATTTCCTGTCGGACGGCGCGGCCGAGGAAACGCTCGACGCGGTGATCGACTGGGGCCGTTATGGCGAGATCTTCTCGTACAACGACCAGACCGAGATCTTCAGCCTCGAGGACGTCGAGTCCTGAAGCGGGCCGAGTGCGCGGTATAACGGCGTATCGTGGCCGGCCCGCGCGCCGCGCTGGAGCGTGTGCCTTCCATGACCGGATCATGGAAGAGCGGTTTTCTCGAGTGAATTTGAATGACCGACAAGAATCCCGATTTTTCACCGATGCGCATGCGGGCTCGCGGATTCGTGGCGCAAGGCCGCATCGAGGATGCGCTTGGACTGTACGGCGACATCCTGAAAGTGGCGCCGGAAGACGCGGCGACGTATGCCGATCGCGGCACGACCTTCGCGATGATCAAGAAGACGGATCTCGCGCTGAACGATCTGAACCGGGCCATCGAGCTGGGCTACACGGACCCGTCGGCGTATTGCACGCTCGCGACGATTTACCTCGAAGGCGGCGCTTACCAGAAATCGCTCGATTACTTTGACAAGGCGCTGAAGCTCAATCCCGACCAGCCTTTCGTCTATTTCAATCGCGCCCGGGCATACGAGACGCTGGGCGATATCAACGCGTCGATCGCCGATCTCGAGCGATGCCTGACTTACAACCCGGACGATACGCTGTCCGCGAAAATCGAGGAAAGGGTGGCGCAGCTTCGCACGCGTCTGTAACCACGGCAGCTCGCGAGTACGCTGAACGACGCGGGCGCCGCGCATGGTGTACGGCGCATCGCGCGATTACTGCAAATTCCCCCACCGATCGACGGCCGGTTCCGCCGACGCCCACTTCCAGTGCGTGCCTTGCTGGCACGCATTCGCGAAATACCAGTCGGCCTTGTCGCCGTCCTTCACCGAAAACGCGAATTCCTTGCACAGCGCGAGCGCCGACGAATACGCGCGCGTGACGCGCACTTCGCCTTCGCCGTTTTCAAGCGGCAGCGTGTTCTTCACCTTCCACGGCTTCACTTCGCCGACGGCGAGACTGCCGGCCGTTTTCGCGATCGCGTCCTGCTGATTCTGATGGAGCTGCTTCATCGTGCGGTTGACGGCCTCGTCAGTCGCGGCCTGCACGGCAATCCCGACGCCGACACCGACCGCCGGGTTCGCGGTGACGAGGCCCGTTGCCGCGCCGGCCAGCGCGCCGCTCGCCGCGCCGACCGAGCCGCAGCCCGACAGCGCGAGCGTCGCCGCGCACAGCGCGCCGATCGCCGCGATACGGATCGCGATGCTCATTGCAGCGCGCCCCAGCGTTCGGTCGCCGGTTCGGCCGACGCCCATTTCCACACGGGCCCGTCGCGGCAGATGGTGGCGACGTAGAACGCCGATTGCGCGGCCTTGTCGGCCTTCGCCGGCGTATCGACCGCGAACACGATTTCCTTGCAGTCGAGCGGACCGACGCTGATCATCCGGCTGACGGTCACGCGGCCCTGCTCGTCGTCCTCGATCGGGAACGAATGGTGCGTCGACCACGGCGCGACGCCGCCGACGTCGAGCGGGCCGGCCGCCTTCGCGATCTGCTCCTGCGTGTAGCGGTGCGCGACGCGTTGCGAGTACTGGACGCCGGCCCGCGCGCCGGCAACGGCGCCGAGGCCGATGCCCGTCGCGACGGCGGCATTGTTGGTGACCTTGGCGGCGATCGCGGCGCCCGCGATACCGGCGCCGGCCGTCGCCCCTTCGCTGTACAGCGAATTGCAGCCGGACAGCAGTGCGGCCGTGGCGATCACGGCCAGCGCGACGCGCGCCGGCGTGGCCCGGCGCGGCGATTCGAAACGAATGTTCATCCCTGAGTGCAAGTCCTGTCTGGGTGAGCGGCGACGCGTGCACGTCCTGATGCCGCGTCATTGTTTCGCAATTGTCATAGGAAAACTGCAAAGCTTTGACAAATCGCCGGGCGGCGGGCCGCGTGCGCGCGGGCGGCGTTATTGTCGGATAGAAGATCGGAGAGGGGTCGAAACGTTACAAATTGAAGGTAATTGTTACCTTCGGATGCGATCAAGCGACCTAGACTGTTTTGCTATGGAATGTTTCTACGACGGCCTCGAGCCGCGCCGCATATGAGACACCCAGCCATGCGCCGTTCGAAACGGTTGTCACACCGGCCGCCCATCGCGGCGGCCGACCATCCGGAAGCACCACCGCGCCCGCGGACCGACGCGCCTTCGGCACCGCCTGCGGGCACGCCGGACGAGACGCCGTCGGACGGCGATCACAACCAGGGCGGTGCTCGCCCGGAAGGGCTCGACTATCAGCGCGACCTTGGCCAGGAGCAGGACGCCTGATGCGGTCGTCGCCGCATTCCATCGCCGTATTTCATTGCAATTCTCGGAACTGAGTCGCCGCGCGGCCGCCTTCGGGCCGCCGCGCCTGCTCTGGCGTGCGTCGCGCGCCAGCCAATCGAATCGAGGAGGGGAAGTCGCATGAGCAGATTGATCGTGGTATCGAATCGTGTCGCCGCCGGCGAGGACACGCGCCCGAGCGCGGGCGGCCTGGCCGTCGGCGTGATGGACGCGCTGAAGGAAACCGGCGGCGTCTGGTTCGGCTGGAACGGCGAGATCGTCGGTGCGCCGGATGCCGAGCCCGCGATCCAGCGGGACGGCAATGTGACGTATGCGACGGTCGGGCTGACCCGGCGCGACTACGACCAGTACTACCGCGGCTTCTCGAACGCGACGCTATGGCCGGTGTTTCATTACCGCGGCGATCTCGCGCGCTTCGACCGCCAGGAGTACGCCGGTTATCTGCGCGTGAACGCGATGCTCGCGAAGCAGCTCGCCGCGCTGCTGCGACCCGACGACCTGATCTGGGTGCACGACTACCACCTGCTGCCGTTCGCGCACTGCCTGCGCGAGCTCGGCGTGAAGAACCCGATCGGCTTCTTCCTGCACATCCCGTTTCCGTCGCCCGACATGCTGCGCCTCGTGCCGCCGCACGAGGAACTCGTGAAGTTCATGTGCGCGTACGACGTGGCGGGCTTCCAGACCGAGGCCGACAAGCAGGCATTCACCGATTACATCGAGCGGCGCGGCATCGGCACGGCGAGCGACGACGGGATGCTGCATGCGCACGGCCGCGTCGTGAAGGTCGCCGCCTATCCGATCGGCGTGCATCCGGACGCGATCGCGCAGGCGGCCGTCCAGTACGGCACGCGCAAGCCGGTGAAGATGCTGCGCGAGGCGCTGGGCGACCGCAAGCTGGTGATGAGCGTCGACCGCCTCGATTACTCGAAGGGGCTCGTCGAGCGCTTCCAGTCGTTCGAACGGATGCTCGCGAATGCGCCGGGCTGGCAGGGGCGCGTGTCGCTCCTGCAGATCGCGCCGCCGACGCGTTCCGACGTGCAGACCTACCAGCACATCCGCGAAACGCTCGAAGGCGAGGCCGGCCGCATCAACGGCCGCTTCTCGCAGCTCGACTGGACGCCGATCCAGTACCTGAACCGCAAGTACGAGCGCAACCTGTTGATGGCGTTCTTCCGGATGTCGCAGATCGGCTACGTGACGCCGTTGCGCGACGGGATGAATCTCGTCGCGAAGGAATACGTCGCGTCGCAGGATCCGGCCGATCCGGGCGTGCTCGTGCTGTCGGAGTTCGCGGGCGCGGCGGCCGAGTTGACCGGCGCGCTGCTCGTCAATCCGTACGACCTGTCGCAGATGGCCGAGACGCTCGAGCGCGCGCTGTCGATGCCGCTCGCGGAGCGGCAGGCGCGTCACGAGGAGAACCTCGCGCGGTTGCGCGAGAACGACCTGTCGGTCTGGCGCGATACGTTCGTCGCCGACTTGCGCAGTGTCGCCGCGGCGGCGTCGGTCACGCAGCGCGCGGGCCGGCGGGTCGCGCATGCGTGAGTGCGTGCCGGGCGCCGGCAGCGACGACGAAACGGCGGGCGATACGGCCGGCCGCTTCTTCGTCGTGACGGGCGGCCCCGGTTCGGGCAAGAGCACGTTGCTCGATGCGCTGGAGCGCGCCGGGTTCGCACGCTCGCAGGAGGCCGGGCGCGGCGTGATCCGCGACCAGCTGGCCGTCGACGGCCCGGCGCTGCCGTGGCGCGACCCGGCGGCGTTCGCCGAGCTGATGCTGGGCTGGGAGATGCGGTCCTACCATCTCGCCCGGCAGGCGCGCGGGCCGGTGTTCTTCGACCGCGGCGTGCCGGACGTGATCGGCTATCTGAAGCTGACCGGGTTGGCGGTACCCGCGCACGCGGAAGCCGCGGCGCGGCGTTTCCGCTATCACCGGCGCGTGTTCATCGCGCCGCCTTGGCCCGACATCTATGTGCAGGACACCGAGCGCCGGCAGGATTTCGCGGAAGCGGTGCGGACCCATGACGCGATGGTCGAGTGCTATACGTCGTACGGCTATCGGCTGATCGAGTTACCGCGCGTGAGCGTGAAGGCGCGTGTGCGCTTCGTGATGGACACGCTCGACGCCGCATGATGGCCGCCGCGTGTACGGCGGACGACGGTGTCAGGCCGTCGCGTCCGGCCGCGGCGACGCGATGCGCAGCAGGCTGACGACCGCGGCCACCGCCGCGAACGCCGCGGCGACATACAGCGCGAGCGTCGGCCCGCGGTCGGGCGCGAGCCCGAAAATCAGCGCGACCAGCGCGGCGCCGAGCGTCTGGCCGGTCAGGCGCGCAGTGCTCAGCATGCCGCCGGCGCCGCCGCTGCGCTCGCGCGGCGCCGACGACAGCATCGCGCGGTTGTTCGGCGACTGGAACAGCCCGAAGCCCGCGCCGCACAGCGCCATCCGCCACACGATATCGACCGTGCCCGGGTGCGCGCCGATCGTGGCGAGCGACAGCAGTCCGGCCGCAAACAGCGCAAGCCCGATCCCGCCGAGGATGCCGGCCGAATAGCGGTCCGACAGCACGCCCGCGAGCGGTGCGGCGAACACGATCACGAGTGGCCACGGCGTCATGTAGAGGCCCGTCTCGACCTGCGAGAAGCCGAGCGAATGCTGTAGCCAGAACGGCAGCGCGACGAACGCGAGCATCTGCGACGTGAACGACGCCGTCGACGTGTAGACCGACAGCGCGAACATCGGGATGCGCATCAGGTCGACCGGCAGCAGCGGCGCGGGCTGCGACAACTGACGCTTCACGAAGAAGTAGCCGATCACGAATGCGACGGCCAGTTCGGCCGCGACGTACGCATGACTTTCGCCGTGACCGAGCCCGTCGACGGCCGTGATCAAGAGGCCGAACACGCACGCGTTCATCAGCGCGCTCGCGAAGTCGTACGGCGCGTCGTGCAGCGGGTTGGCCGGCAGCGCGCGCACGCTGCCGAGCACGGCCGCGATGCCGATCGGCACGTTGACCGCGAAGAGCCACGGCCACGACGCGAACGACAGGATCGCGGACGCGACCGTCGGCCCGATCGCCGACGACAGCGCGACCACCATCGCGTTGATCGACAGCCCGCGCCCGAGCATCGACGACGGGTAGATCATCCGCACGAGTGCCGCGTTGACGCTCATGATGCCGGCCGCGCCGAACCCCTGGATCACGCGCATCACCGCCAGCATCGGCAGCGAGCCGGCGAGCGCGCAGCCGAGCGACGCGGCGGTGAACAACGCGAGGCCGGCGATGTAGATGCGGCGATAGCCGACGCGTTCGCCGAGCGACGCGAGCGGCAGCAGCGTGATCGTGACCGCGAGCTGGTACGCGTTGACGATCCAGATCGACGCGGCGTCGGACGCGTGCAGGTCGCGCGCGATGGTCGGCAATGCGACGTTCGCGATGGCGCCGTCGAGCACGGCGAGCGTGATGCCCAGGGCGACGCAGACGATCGCCCAGTAGCGTTGCGGAAGCGGCAGGCCGGTATCGGCGTTCATGACGGGAGCGAGAGCGTGGTTGTTCGCGCGCCCGCTTGCCGGTTGCGTGCGCAACCATGTGCAGGGGCGGCGGCGATGAACGGCCCGGCCAGCGCGGCTGCGGCGGAACGGGGCCGGTCGAGTGTATCACCGGGGCGCATCGCGCGACGCCAAGCCGCGCGGTGGCCGGCTGGCGCGCGCATTCAGCCTTCGAAGTCGAGGCCGCCGAGCCGCACGAGCGGGTCGGCCTGCGTGCGCGACGCGAGATCGATGTCGCGTGCGCTCTCCCATGCGCCGAGCTTTTTCGGCAACGCGGCGAGGTAGTGCTCGAAGCGCTGCGGGCCGTCCGGTTCCATCAGCCGCTCGATTTCGTCGGTGTCCCAGGTCAGTTCGAGATTCAGCGGATGCGCGAAGCCGCTCACGTGCTCGTGTGGCGCGCTGCGGATCTGCACGCGCGTCGGATGCCCGTGCCCGCCATAGGGGACGACGTCGGTCTGAACGTGATCGGCGAAGAATGCGGCGATCGCCTGCGCGATGCGCGGCGCGAATTCGGTATCGAAACGGCGGGCAGTGTCGGGCTGCATGAAGGCGTCTCCTGTCGGCCGAAAATCGTAGCACGGCGACGACGCGTTTCGGCGCGAGCGATACCGGTAATCGCGCGTTACCACTTGCTGCATCTATTACGGCCGCCTCCCGCCACAATGCATCGCATCCAGTACCACTTCGCGTGGGAGTCCATCATGAAAAAGATTGCCGCAGTGTGTGTCCTTGCCGGTTCGCTCGCGGTCGCGGGCCCGGCGTCCGCGCATGGCCGCGACGGCGGCGCCGTCATCGGCGCATTGATCGGCGGCGCGGTGCTGGGCGCGATCGTGACGTCCGCGATGAATCCGCCTGTCGCGTATCAGGCGCCCGTGTACCAGGCGCCGGCCTATCAACCGCCGACGTACTACCAGGCGCCCGCGTACCAGCAGCCTGCCTACCCGACCTATCAGCAGGCGCAGTACCAGGACGACGGCCCGAACTATTGCTACGACCGCTATCAGCGCGCGTACGTGTGCGGTGCGCCGGTGCAGGGCGGTTACGCGCGGTCGGCCGGCTGGTAAGCGGCGGCGCCTGCGCGCGAGCACGTGCGGGGCCGATGCGCGGGCATCGTCGACGATTGCTTCGCCGGCCCGGACGACGAAAGGCCCTCGCTCGATGCGAGGGCCTTTGCCTTTTTGTGCGGCCGGTTCGTCGGCCGGAGTGATGCGCCGCCGGCCTTCGGCGGGCCGTGCGCAGATACAAACGGTTGCAATTGCGCGTCAGTGGCGATGACCGCCGCCGCCACCGCCGCCGTTCCAGTCGCCGCGGTGTCCGCCGCCGCGTCCCCAGCCGTTCCCGCGGTTGCCGCGATCGCCGTCCCAGCGATGGTAGTCGCGCCGGCCGCGATCCCAGTCGCGTCCGCCGCCACCGCCCCAGATGTTGACCGTGCCGTACACGGGAGACGGGGCGTACGCATAGCCGGGATCGGAATAGTAAGGCTGCCCGTAGCCGTATCCGGCGTCCGGGGCAACGACGCAGCCGGCCAGCAGGGTGGCGACGCCGGCGGCAGCAATGAGCTTCAGCATGATGTTCTCCGTTGGTTCCGCTATAAGTACCGCGCCCCGCGATTGCCGGCTGTTTGCAATTGTGTCGCCAAATTACAGCCTCGTAAGGTCCTGTGACGAAAGTGTTAGCATCCGGGGCTCATTTGTTTTTCAGGAGCACATCGATGAAATTCGCGATCCGGGCCGCGCTGGCCGCCTTCTGCATGACAACGGCCGCCGCATGCGCGGCCGCGCCGGCCTCCGCGCCCGCCGTGTCGGCCGAGTCGATCAAGATGTTTCCGCAGGCAGCGACCGGCCAGCAGCGCGTCGTGATCGCGCTGCCGGCGCTCGAGAACGAGGGTGATGCGCGCGTCGAGCTGATGATCGGCAAGACGCTGCAGACCGACTGCAACCAGCAGTGGTTCGGCGGTGAGCTGACTGCCGAGGATGTGAAGGGCTGGGGCTATACGTACTACCGGCTCACCGACGTGAAGGGGCCGGCATCGACGCTGATGGCGTGCCCGGGCCAGGCGCCGCAGCAACGGTTCGTGCAGGTGCGCAGTGACGGTCAATTGCTGCGCTACAACAGCCGCCTGCCGCTCGTCGTGTATGTACCCGACGGCTTCGACGTGCGCTATCGCGTGTGGCATGCGTCGAAGGACGTGCAGCAAGCCGTGAAGCAGTAATCTCTCCGCGGCGTCCTGCCGCTACCCACGGGCCGCGCTGCTCGTGCCGACGAGCGCCGGCCATGCGGCCAGCGCGGCTTGCGCGACGGCCTCCAGATCGCGGCGGCTCGCGCCGTCGCGCGCCTGGATCGACATGCCCTGCTGAACCGTCACGTAGTAGCGTGCGATTGCGTCGACGTTCGCGTGCGCCGATATTTCACCGGTCGCGACGCCTTGCGCGAGGCGTTCCCTCAGCGCGTCGACCGTACCCTCGCGCATCGCGATCAGCGTTTGCCGGACCATATCGGAACGCTCGGCCGGATGCAGCGCCGACAGCACGATCAGGCAGCCGGCCGGCTTCGAGCGCCGCGTGAACACGCGTGCGGTATCCATCAGGTAGCTCTGCACGGCGTCGCGCGCGCTGGCTGCCCGTTCGACACCGCCCCAGATTTCTCGCCCCTCGGTTGCGCGGTAATGCTCGAGCGCTTGCCGGAACAACGCTTCCTTGCTGCCGAAGGCCGCATACAGGCTCGGCGATGCGATGCCCATCGCGGCCGTCAGGTCCGTCATCGACGCGCCTTCGTAGCCGAGACGCCAGAACACTTCCATCGCGCGATCCAGCGCCGCTTCCTTGTCGAAGCTTCTCGGTCGGCCTCGTTCAGCCATTGCGTCCGTCCCTTCGTCGATATCTGTATCGATCGATAAAATAAATCAATTGACTGTGAGGCGCAACTTCCCACATTCTGTGTCGGTCGTTACATAAATGAGGAAAGGAACCGACATGAATCGACTTCAGGGCAAACGTGCACTCATCACGGGCGGCAGCCGCGGCATCGGCGCGGCGATCGCGAAACGGCTGGCGGCCGATGGCGCGGACGTCGCGATCACGTATGAAAAATCGGCCGAGCGGGCGCAGGCCGTCGTCGCCGGCATCGAGGCGCTGGGCCGTCGCGCCATTGCGATCCAGGCCGATAGCGCCGATCCCGTCGCCGTGCGCAACGCGGTCGATCGCGCTGCGGAGACGTTCGGCGGCCTCGACATTCTCGTCAACAACGCGGGGATTTTCCGGGCCGGCGCGCTGGACGACCTCACGCTCGACGATATCGACGCGACGCTGAACGTGAACGTGCGCGCGGTGATCGTCGCGTCGCAGGCGGCGGCGCGGCATCTCGGGGAAGGCGGGCGCATCGTGTCGACCGGCAGCTGCCTCGCGACGCGCGTGCCCGATGCGGGGATGAGCCTCTATGCGGCGAGCAAAGCCGCATTGATCGGCTGGACGCAGGGGCTCGCGCGCGATCTCGGCTCGCGCGGCATCACGGTCAACATCGTGCATCCGGGTTCCACCGATACCGATATGAACCCCGCCGATGGCGAGCATGCCGATGCGCAACGTTCGCGGATGGCGATTCAGCAGTACGGCAAGGCCGATGACGTGGCCGCGCTCGTGGCGTTCGTCGTCGGGCCGGAAGGGCGGTCGATCAACGGCACCGGATTGACGATCGACGGCGGCGCGAACGCGTAAAGACCGATGCCCGGCGTGAGTGGGCCGGGTAACGGTGCGTTCATCGTTCGTCGTGGTTCGTTACTGGCAGCCGAGGCGCAGGTACTCGGTTTCCAGATCGGCCCGTTTGTCGTAGGCGTGCAGTTCGTTGCGCGGCTTGCCGTCCGGGCCCATCCCGCGCACGACTCGGTGGCCGCGATCGGGCGAGTGCGTGAGCGCATCGATGCCGGCGGCCAGTTCCCGGCACCGCGCGTCGGCGGAGGTGCTTTCCGCGCGTGGGGCTGCCGAAGCGGTGACGTTGGCGATGCCCGGGCTGACGTAGCGTTGCTTGGCAGGGGCCGTGCCGGTGTCGGCGGCGTTGGCCGTGGCGGTCATCGCTGAAAGCGCGGCGAGCGCCGCGATCGTTCGAATCATTCGAGAAGTCCGTATGCTGAACCGAAGAAGGTTCGGAATTCTACGCAGTGTTCGCTGCATGTCGGCGGAGAACGGACGAGGTGCGATCGCGTGTCGCGCGTCGCGGTGAACGGGCGATTACCCATCTTCGTGTGCTGCGCCGCATGCGCGGCAACATCCTCCGGACAGCAAAAAGCCCGCTTGCTTTCGCAAAGCGGGCTTCGGCATTTGGTTGCGGGGGTAGGATTTGAACCTACGACCTTCGGGTTATGAGCCCGACGAGCTGCCAGACTGCTCCACCCCGCGGCGCGAAGTGTACTTCGGGTTGATGCCGGGAGTCAATCGATTCGTGTGGCGGCAGTCCCGATGCCATATCGGGCCTGTTCCTTGAAACGCCTGCAACGCAGTGAAGCGGACGCGTACCGCCGCAAAATTTTCACATCCCCCCACAATATTCGCGCGCCTGATACGTCTTCAGACGCATGGAACCGCCACCCACTTCGCAAACGATGACCGACCCAGACCGCGACATCACTGCGACAGTGATGCGTGAACGAACGAGGCTAGGGAACTTCATTCGGCGCCGGATCCGCGACCCGGACGATGCCGAGGACGTTCTGCAGGATGTGCTTCACGAATTCGTGCAGGCTTATCGGCTGCCTGCGCCAATCGAACAGGCGAGTGCGTGGCTGTTCCGTACGGCGCGCAACCGCATCATCGATCGTTTTCGCAAGAAGAAGGAGCAGCCGCTGGCCGATCTGCTCGATGCCGACGACGACGCGGACAGCGAGTATCGCCTCGACCTCGCGCTACCGTCGCACGATGCCGGCCCTGAAGCGCTCTACGCTCGCACGCTGTTGCTCAAGGCGTTGCAGGATGCGCTCGACGAATTGCCGGCGAATCAGCGTGAGGTTTTTATCGCGCACGAGTTGGAAGGGGCGTCCTTCAAGGAGATGGCCGCGCAAAGCGGCGTCGCGCTCAATACGCTGCTCGCGCGCAAACGCTATGCGGTCCTGCATCTGCGTGCGCGACTGCAACCCATTTATGACGAACTGGATATCTAGAGGAGTCGACGGATGAATTTTCGAATCAGATGTGCGGGCAAAGCGCTGCTCGTGGTGGTCGCCATCGGCGTGCTCGGATGGGTCGTCATGATGCTTTGGAATTGGGTGATGCCGGGCTTATTCGTCGGCGCCCGGACGATTGATTTCGCCCATGCGCTGGGCTTGCTCGTGTTGAGCCGGATTCTGTTCGGCGGATTCCGCGGACACCGTGGCTGGCACGGCCGGCGCCACTGGCGCAAGTGGGAAGCCATGACGCCCGAAGAGCGCGAGCAATTCCGGGCCGCATGGCGATCGGGTGGCAAGCGGCCTACCGAGGAGTGAACATGCGCGAGAAATCAACGGCCGACTGCAAGCAGAAGGCGGGCGTGATCGCGCCGGTCGTCGATCTGAAACGTTGCGAAGGGAAGGGGGATTGCGTGACCGTTTGCCCTGAAGACGTGTTCGAGGTTCGGCGCATCGATCAGGCCGATTACCTCGATCTTGGTTTGATGCATCGGTTGAAACTGCGCGTGCATGGAATGAAGGTCGCGTACACGCCGAATGCGGACGCGTGCAGATCATGCGGGTTTTGCGTGACGGCGTGTCCTGAGCGCGCAATCACGCTTGCTCGAAGGGCATAGCGTCGTCCGTTCGCGCCGATGGTGGAACGGCAACTCGCTGAGCCTGACGGTGGATTGGCGCTTGCTGGATACGCCGTCTACGTGATCAACCTCATGAAGGAACGCACTTGGCTTCAACTACTCATGTTCTTCTGCAACGGCTTCATGAAGAAAGCCGGAGCGAAATCATCGCCCGCGCCCGCGCGCAGTTCCAGGGGCCGACTGAGGCGTTTCCGACGCTCGTCGACGAATACGACGCGCTTGTCCCTCGGCTGCGAGGGCGTTTTCTCGAAACGTTCGGCTTGTTCACCGAAGATTTTGAGTCCTCGGACGGCAGTGCTTTATCGTTGGCCGTGTCGGCGGAAACGGGGAGGCTCCTGCGCAACATGGTGCTGGCGCAACGGCCGACCAGAATTCTTGAACTCGGCAGTTCCTGCGGCGTGTCGACTCTGTATTTCGCCGACGCGTTGCGTACGCTGGGCCGTGGTGTGGTCATCGCGACCGAATGCGATGCGCTCAAGTGCGCGCGTTTGCGGGCTCACGTCGAAACAGCGGGCCTGGATACCTATGTCGATTTGCGCGAAGGCGATGTATTCGAGACGGTTGCCGAACTGGGCGGTACTGTCGACATGGTGTTTATCGACGTATGGGCCGACGCCTATCTGAATCTGTTCAAGCAGATCGAGCCCTTGCTACGACCAGGATCGGTCGTGCTGGCCGACAACATGTACACGGCCGAGGACGCCGTTCGACCGTACAAGCACTACCTCGACGAGGATCCGCGGTTTTCGACCACGACGCTGGATTTTGAGTCGGGGGTGGAGTTTACGGTTGTTGTTGCTTGAGCGGGGAGTTTCTTGCGAATCTTGGGAGAGGTTTGGGGCTTGGCTGGTCCCCCCGACAGGAATCGAACCTGTATCTAGCGCTTAGGAGGCGCTTGTTCTATCCATTGAACTACGGGGAGAGCCAAGTCCGGGCAATCGCGCAAAAAATGCGAACCGGACGGGCGGTGTGGACAGCGCGCAGAGTATAGCAAACGCGCGGCGCGTCGGCGGGGCGGAATGCACCCGCGACGCGGCTATCGCGAGATCACCCGCGATCGAAACAGAAAATCAGAAGTCGACGACGACGAAATCTTCCTTGCCCACGTCGCACAGCGGGCAGCGCCAGTCGGCGGGAATGTCGGCGAAACGGGTGCCGGCCGGAATTCCTTCGTCGGGCAGTCCTTCCGCTTCGTTGTAGACCCACCCGCAAATCAGGCAGACCCAGCTCTGGTATTCAGTTACTTCGCTCATGTTGCGCTCGGGATAATGAAAATTCGGCGATGCCGTCCGCAGCGTGGCCGGCGGACGAAAGGCGCAATGTTACCGGAATTTCGCCGAACGCCTGCGCAACGTCGTTTTAAACGTACGCATCGCGAACAACCAGCGTCATCGCGTCGGTCGGGCATGCAGTGTATGCTTCGTGAGCCTGTCAATCTGAAGGAGGAAACGATGCTCAACAGAAAGTGGATCGCGGGTGCAGTTTGTGTCGCGGCGCTGGCCGTGTCGACGCTCGCGCGCGCCGAAGCGCGTGTGTTCTTCGTCGAGCCGCGGGACGGCGCGACGGTGTCGAATCCCGTGCACGTGAAGTTCGGTCTCGAAGGCATGGCGCTGAAGCCGGCCGGCGACATGACCCCGGATACCGGTCACCATCACCTGCTGATCGACGGCAAGCCGGTGCCGAAGGGCGACGTGATCCCGGCGAGCGAACGTTCGCTGCATTTCGGCAAGGCCCAGACCGAAACCGACGTGAAGCTGCCGCCCGGCCAGCACACGCTGACGCTGCAGCTCGGTGACGGCGCACACCGTTCGTACGGTCCCGAACTGAGCTCGACGATCACGGTCAACGTGAAATAACCGTGCGTCCCGCGCCCGCGCCCGATGCGCCGCGCGCGGGATATGCCGATCGGCCGGCCGCGGGCATCCGGCCGGCATGCGCGTGCTCATGCGGGCACGCAAACCGTAGCCGGCGTCCCAAAACCGGAGGTCGGCCACACCGCGCCCACGATACCGCGCCAGCGCCCATCAAGCGCGCTCCACGGCACTCGTCCATCCAGCCGAGCCGATGCCGGCCTCCGCGCCCGGTACAATGGGCGCTTCCGATTTCTCTCTTCGCCGTCTCCCCATGTCGCTCTATTCCATTACCGGCGCGCAGCTCGCGTTCGGTCACGTCGCGTTGCTCGATCACGCGGATTTCTCGCTGGAAGCCGGCGAGCGGGTCGGTCTGATCGGCCGCAACGGCGCGGGCAAGTCGTCGCTGCTGAAGATCGTCGCCGATCTCGCGAAGCCCGACGACGGGCTGATCACGCGCCAGCAGGAGCTCGTGACCGTCTACGTGCCGCAGGAGCCCGAATTCGAGCCGGGCGCGACGGTGTTCGACGCGGTCGCGTCGGGGCTCGGGCATACGCGCGAACTGCTCGAAGAATACGATTCGATCGCGCATCGCCTCGCGGAGATCCCGGAAGGCGCCGAGCACGATGCGCTGCTCGCGCGGATGAACGCACTGCAGTCGTCGCTCGATGCGCACGACGCGTGGAACTGGCGTACGCGCGTGTCGATGACGCTCGCGCAAATCGGCCTGACGGACGGCGACGCCAGCGTCGACGCGCTGTCGGGTGGGATGCAGAAGCGCGTCGCGCTGGCGCGCGCGCTGGTGCTGCAGCCCGACGTGCTGCTGCTCGACGAACCGACCAACCACCTCGATTTCGACGGCATCCGCTGGCTCGAAGAGCTGCTCGTCGCGCAGCGCGCGGGCCTGCTGTTCATCACTCACGATCGCGCGTTCCTCGATCGCGTCGCGACGCGCATCGTCGAGCTCGATCGCGGCCGGCTGCTGTCGTATCCGGGCAATTTCTCCGCGTACCAGACGCGCAAGGCGCAGCAGCTCGAAGTCGAACGCGTGGAGAACGAGAAGTTCGACAAGCTGCTCGCGCAGGAAGAAGTGTGGATCCGCAAGGGCGTCGAAGCGCGCCGCACGCGCAGCGTCGGCCGCATCGCGCGGCTCGTGCAGATGCGCAACGAGCGCGCGGAGCGCCGCAATGCGCAGGGCAACGTGAAGCTCGACGTCGCGCAGGGCGAGAAGTCCGGCAAGATCGTCGCGGAGCTGACCGACGTGACGAAGCGCTACGGCGGCCGCACGGTGGTCGACCGCTTCTCGACGACGGTCATGCGCGGCGACAAGATCGGCTTCGTCGGCCCGAACGGCGCCGGCAAGACCACGTTGCTGAAGCTGATCCTCGGCGACCTGAAGCCCGACGAAGGCACGGTGCGCACCGGCACGAACCTGCAGGTCGCGTATTTCGACCAGATGCGCGCGCAGCTCGACCAGGAGAAGAGCTTGGCCGACACGATCAGCCCCGGCAGCGAATGGGTCGAGATCGGCGGCGTGCGCAAGCACGTGATGAGCTATCTCGGCGATTTCCTGTTCGCGCCGGAACGCGCGCGTTCGCCGGTGAAGTCGCTGTCGGGCGGCGAGCGCAACCGGCTGCTGCTCGCGCGCCTGTTCGCGCGCCCCGCCAACGTGCTGGTGCTCGACGAACCGACCAACGACCTCGACATCCCGACGCTCGAACTGCTCGAAGAACTGCTGGCCGACTACGACGGCACGGTGCTGCTGGTCAGCCACGATCGCGCGTTCCTCGACAACGTCGTGACGTCGGTGATCGCGGCCGAGGGCGACGGCAAGTGGCGCGAATACGTCGGCGGCTTCACCGACTGGCAGATCCAGAGCGAGCGCTCGGAGCAGCTCGCGCAGCAGGAAGCGGCGAAGCGCGCGGTCAAGGAAGCGGCGCCCGCGAAGGACGAACCGGCGAAGAGCGCGGCCGGCCGCAACGCGCAGCGTACGGTGAAGCTGTCGTTCAACGAGCAGCGCGAACTCGATTCGCTGCCGGAGAAGATCGCCGCGCTCGAAGCGGAGCAGAAGGCGATCAATGCGCAGCTCGAGGACGGCGCGATTTTCGCGAAGGATCCGCAGGAAGGCACGCGCCTGACCGAGCGGTTCGCGGCGATCGACGACGAACTGCTCGCCGCGCTCGAACGGTGGGAAACGCTCGAGGCGAAGCGCAAGCCGGTGTGACGCGCGCGGTGCGCGCCGATCCCGCGATTGGCGCGCCACGCGGAACCAGTAAAATACCGCGCGTCCAGGGTCGCGCCGCACACGCCGCGCGCCCGCTTTCGGAGCAGTCCAAGCACACCGTTGTTTCGATTCGCTTTTTTACGGAACTCAACGTTTTGTCCACGACGTTATCCACACGAGGTGTGGACAACGTCCCGATGAATGACGAAATTCAGCGCCTATGTCAACAAAGAAACCCAGCGCGGCCTATAGCGAAGCATCGATCAAGGTGCTCAAGGGTCTCGAGCCGGTCAAGCAGCGGCCCGGCATGTACACCCGTACCGAGAATCCGCTGCACATCATCCAGGAAGTCATCGACAACGCGTCCGACGAGGCGCTCGGCGGCTACGGCAAGCAGATCACGGTCACGCTGCATGCCGACCAGTCGGTCTCGGTCGAAGACGACGGCCGCGGCATCCCGTTCGGCATGCACCCCGAAGAGGGCGTGCCGGTCGTCGAGATCGTGTTCACGCGCCTGCACGCGGGCGGCAAGTTCGACAAGGCCGCGGGCGGCGCGTATACGTTCTCGGGCGGCCTGCACGGGGTCGGCGTGTCGGTGACGAACGCGCTCGCAACGCGTCTCGACGTGACGGTATGGCGCGACGGCAAGATCGCCGAACTCGGCTTCGCCGACGGCGACGTCGTGAAGCCGCTGTCCACGCAAGGCGTGGGCCGTGGCGAAAAGAAATCCGGCACGCGCGTGCAGGTGTGGCCGAATCCGAAATACTTCGATTCGCCGAACCTGCCGCTCGGCGAATTGCAGCGCCTGTTGCGCTCGAAGGCCGTGCTGCTGCCGGGGGTCGAGGTCGTGCTCGTCAACGAAAAGACCGGCGAGCGCCAGGCGTGGAAGTATGAAGACGGCCTGCGCGGCTACCTGCTCGACGAAATGAACGGCAGCGAGCTGTTGATTCCGCTGTTCGAGGGCGAGCGTTTCGCCGATTCGCGCTCGACCGACGAAACCTTCGCCGAAGGCGAGGGCGCGTCGTGGGTCGTCGCATGGAGCGAGGAAGGCTCGCTCGTGCGCGAGTCGTACGTGAACCTGATCCCGACGCCGGCCGGCGGCACGCACGAGTCGGGCTTGCGCGACGGCCTCTACCAGGCGGTGAAGAGCTTCGTCGAACTGCACAACCTGCAGCCGAAGGGCGTGAAGCTGCTCGCGGAAGACGTGTTCGCGCGCGTGTCGTTCGTGCTGTCCGCGAAGGTGCTCGATCCGCAGTTCCAGGGGCAGATCAAGGAGCGGCTGAACAGCCGCGACGCGGTGAAGCTCGTGTCGTCGTTCTCGCGTCCGGCGCTCGAACTGTGGCTGAACCAGCACGTCGAGCACGGCAAGAAGCTCGCCGAACTCGTGATCAAGCAGGCGCAGGCGCGTACGCGCGCCGGCCAGAAGGTCGAGAAGCGCAAGAGCTCGGGCGTCGCGGTGCTGCCGGGCAAGCTGACCGATTGCGAGACGGAAGACATCGCGCGCAACGAACTGTTCCTCGTCGAGGGCGACTCGGCGGGCGGCTCGGCGAAGATGGGCCGCGACAAGGAATACCAGGCGATCCTGCCGCTGCGCGGCAAGGTGCTGAACACGTGGGAAACCGAACGCGATCGTCTCTTCGCGAACAACGAGGTGCACGACATCTCGGTCGCGATCGGCGTCGATCCGCATAGCCCGGACGATACCGTCGACGTGTCGAACCTGCGCTACGGCAAGATCTGCATCCTGTCGGACGCGGACGTCGACGGCTCGCACATCCAGGTGCTGCTGCTCACGCTGTTCTTCAAGCATTTCCCGCAGCTGATCGAGCGCGGCCACGTGTACGTCGCGCGCCCGCCGCTGTTTCGTGTCGACGCGCCCGCGCGCGGCAAGAAGCCCGCGCAGAAGCTCTACGCGCTCGACGATGGCGAGCTCGAGGCGATCCTCGACAAGCTGCGCAAGGACGGCGTGCGCGACACGCAGTGGAGCATCAGCCGCTTCAAGGGCCTTGGCGAAATGAGCGCCGAGCAGCTGTGGGACACGACGATGAACCCCGACACGCGCCGCCTGATGCCGGTGAAGCTCGGCGAACTCGACTACGAGGCGACCGTCGCGCGGATGACGATGCTGATGGGCAAGGGCGAGGCAGCCGCGCGGCGCGGCTGGCTCGAGGAAAAGGGCAACGACGTCGAAGCGGACATTTAGTGCACCGCTTCCGCGCGGCCGGGCATGACGCCCGGCCCGGCCTCATGCCACTTACGAATACGGAATTCAGATGGACGACAATACTTCCGATCTCTTTGCCAGCCCCGACGCGCCCGAGAGCGACGCGCTGACGCTCGGCAACTATGCGGAACAGGCGTATCTCAGCTACGCGGTCAGCGTCGTGAAGAGCCGCGCGCTGCCCGACGTGTGCGACGGCCAGAAGCCGGTGCAGCGCCGGATCCTGTTCGCGATGAACGAAATGGGCCTGGGGCCCGACGCGAAGCCGGTGAAATCGGCGCGCGTGGTCGGCGACGTGCTCGGTAAATACCACCCGCACGGCGACCAGTCGGCGTACGACGCGCTCGTGCGTCTCGCGCAGGATTTCTCGCTGCGCTATCCGCTGATCGACGGGCAGGGCAACTTCGGCTCGCGCGACGGCGACGGCGCGGCGGCGATGCGTTACACGGAAGCGCGCCTCACGCCGATCGCGAAGCTGCTGCTCGACGAGATCGACCAGGGCACGGTCGACTTCATGCCGAACTACGACGGCTCGTTCGAGGAGCCGAAGACGCTGCCGAGCCGCATGCCGTTCGTGCTGCTGAACGGCGCGTCGGGCATCGCGGTCGGCCTCGCCACCGAAATCCCGTCGCACAACCTGCGCGAAGTCGCGGCCGCGGCGGTCGCGCTGATCCGCAATCCGAAGCTCACGCATGCCGAGCTGATGAACCTGATTCCGGGCCCGGATTTCCCCGGCGGCGGCCAGATCATCTCGAGCGACACCGAAATCGCGGCGGCGTACGAAACGGGCCGCGGCAGCCTGAAGGTGCGCGCGAAATGGAAGATCGAGGATCTCGCGCGCGGCCAGTGGCAGCTCGTCGTGACCGAGCTGCCGCCGAGCACGTCGGGTCAGAAAGTGCTCGAGGAAATCGAGGAACTGACCAACCCGAAGCTGAAGCTCGGCAAGAAGACGCTGACGCCCGAGCAGTTGAACACGAAGAAGGCGATGCTCGACCTGCTCGATGCGGTGCGCGACGAGTCGGGCAAGGAAGCGGCGGTGCGGCTCGTGTTCGAGCCGAAGTCGCGCACGATCGACCAGACGGAATTCGTGAACACGCTGCTTGCATACACGAGCCTCGAATCGAACGCGACGCTGAATCTCGTGATGATCGGCGCCGACGGCCGGCCGGGCCAGAAGGGCCTGCTGACGATCCTCGACGAATGGGTGAAGTTCCGCCAGCTGACGATGACGCGCCGGTGCCGCCATCGTCTCGCGAAGGTCGACGACCGCATCCACATCCTCGAAGGGCGGATGATCGTCTTCCTGAACATCGACGAGGTGATCCGCATCATCCGCGAGTCGGACGAGCCGAAGGCCGCGCTGATGAGCGCGTTCGGCCTCAGCGAGCGGCAGGCCGAGGACATCCTCGAAATCCGGCTGCGCCAGCTCGCGCGGCTCGAGAAGATCAAGATCGAGAAGGAACTCGAAGCGTTGCGCGACGAGAAGGCGAAGCTCGAGGAACTGCTCGCGAACGAAAGCGCGATGAAGCGGCTGATGATCAAGGAGATCGAGGCCGACGCGAAGCAGTACGGCGACGATCGCCGCACGCTGATCCAGCAGGAAAAGCGCGCGACGTTCGAGGCGAAGGTGGTCGACGAGCCGGTGACGGTCGTCGTGTCGCAGAAGGGCTGGGTGCGCGCGATGAAAGGTCACGGGCTCGACCCGGCCGGCTTCACGTTCAAGGCGGGCGACCACCTGTACGCCGCGTTCCAGTGCCGCACGCCGGATCGCCTGATCGCATGGGGCAGCAGCGGCCGCGTGTATTCGGTCGACGTGTCCGTGCTGCCGGGGGGGCGCGGCGACGGCGTGCCGGTCACGTCGCTGATCGAGCTCGAATCGGGCTCGCACCTGATGCACTACTACGCGGCGCCGGCCGACCAGCAACTGCTGCTCGCGTCGAGCAACGGCTTCGGCTTCCTCGCGAAGGTCGGGGACATGGTGAGCCGCCTGAAGGCCGGCAAGTCGTTCATGACGATCGACGCGGGTGCGGTGCCGCTCGCGCCGATGCCGGTGCTGCCGAACGCGACGCAGGTCGCGTGCCTGTCGAGCGGCGGGCGCTTGCTCGTGTTCGGGATGGACGAGATGAAGACGCTGTCCGGCGGCGGGCGCGGCGTGATCCTGATGGCGCTCGACGACAAGGAAACGCTCGTGCAGGCGCTGGCGATCGATCCGGCCGGCGTCGTGCTGATCGGCACCGGCCGTGGCGGCAAGGTGCAGGACGACACGCTGTCGTATGCCGGGCTCGCGCCGCACATCGGCAAGCGCGCCCGCAAGGGCCGCGCGCCGGACACGAAGCTCAAGGTCGTCACCGAGTTGCGTCCGCTGCTCGGCTGACGCCGCGTGGTCGACCGGATCGCCGGATCGCTGGTTCGGCCGCGATCGAAGGCCGCACGTCCGCTTCGGCGGGCGTGCGGCTTTTTCTTTCTGGCGCGGGGATGCGGGTAAGCAAGCGTGGCGCTGTCACGCGGAATTTGCAAAATAGTGTGAAATCGCGTCGAGGGTCCGAACCGCCGCGCGGCTGGCGGGTCGAACGTCGCTTGATGCCGCGTGCGACGCGGCCGTTCGCTGCACCCACTCATCACAGGATCGTCCCCATGTCCCACGCCGTTGCCGTCGCGCTGTTTCTTCATCTGCTGGCCGTCGCCGTGTGGGTGGGCGGGATGGTCTTCGCGCACTTCTGCCTGCGCCCCGCGCTGTCCGACCTGTCGCCGCAGTTGCGGCTGCCACTGATCGAAGGCGTGTTCGGCCGCTTCTTCAACTGGGTGTCCGGGGCCGTGATCGTGATCCTGCTGTCCGGCGGCTTCCTGCTGATGAGCTTCGGCGGCGCGCACGCGACGTGGTCGCTGCACGCGATGGCCGGACTCGGTGTCGTGATGATGCTGATCTTCGGGCACATCCGCTTCGCGCTGTTCCCGCGCATTCGCCGTGCGGTGCAGGCGCAGAACTGGCCGGACGGCGCGCGCGCGGTGAATGCGGTGCGCCTGCTCGTCGTCGTGAACCTCGTGCTCGGCGTCGTCACGATCGGCGCGGCCGTGCTGTCGCGCGGTTTCTGACTGGCTGGCGCAGGCTACTGCCTTCGGCGTAGGCCCGGCGGCACGCGCCGCTACGCGGCCAGCATCGCGTCGAGCAGCCACGAGCCGGCCGGCCCTAGCGGCCGGTTGCGCGACCAGACCGCATCCACCCGTACACGGCGCGGCCAGCCGCGCGCGCGCAGCTCGCACAGGCGGTCGCGCGCGAAATGCTCGACCATCCAGCGCGGCAGTTCCGCCCAGCCGAACCCGAGTACGGCCATCTCCAGCAGCATCAGGTAGCTCGGCGCCAGCCAGTGCTGCGTGCCGACGACGATCCGGTCGTCGGTGCCGCGGCCTTCCGTTTTCACGTAGGTATTGAGGCGCAGTTCGCGCACGTCGCGCAGCGCGGCGTGCGGCACCTCGGCGTCGCCGTATTCGGCGAGCGCGTGCGTGCGGCCGACGAACAGCCCGATCTCCGATTCCTCGGCTACCGTCGCCGCGCCGATATCGGCCGGGTAGGCCGCGCGCGCGGCCATCAGCCCGAGTTGCGCGCGACCCTGCTGGATCAGGTCGAGCACGTCGTCGTGCTCGGCGATCTGGCATTCGAGCTCGAGCGCCGGAAAGCGCCGTTCGAGCGCCATCAACGTTTCCTCGTAACGCTTCGACTGGTAGGTATCGGACACGACGAGCGTGAGCCGCGCTTCCTCGCCGTGCGCGAGCCGGGCGGCCGTGCGGTCGATCGCCGCGCTGGCCTCGAGCGCGCGCTGCACCTGCGGCAGCAGCGCACGGCCGGCATCGGTGAGCGTCGGCGTGCGCGTCGAGCGGTCGAACAATTGCACGCCGAGATCGATCTCGAGATTCGCGATCGCTTCCGACACGGTCGACTGACGCTTGCCGAGCTTGCGGGCGGCGGCCGTAAACGAGCCGAGCAGCGCCGCTTCGGCGAATGCGAGCAGGGCTTCCGGGGCATGGTGCATGCAGGGCTCCTCGCAGCGTTATATCGGTAAAACCGATGATATCAAACTGGATTCGCACGGTACCGCCGATCAGAATGCCCGACATGGATCAAGCAATGCATCGGAGGGCATCATGAAACAGACGAATAAAACGGTGACGGAACGCCTGCTCCACGCGCTGACGTTCGAACTGGTGGCGATCGCGCTGTGCGCGCCGATCGGCGCGTGGCTGCTCGACATGCCGGTGTCGCACGTCGGCGTGCTGACGGTGATGGTGTCGCTGATCGCGATGGCGTGGAACATGACGTTCAACACGCTGTTCGACCGCTTCGAGCGGCGGGCCGGGTTGTCGCGCACGCTCGGCATGCGGGTCGCGCACGCGGTGACGTTCGAGCTCGGCCTCGTCGCGATGGTGGTGCCGGTTGCCGCGTGGTGGCTGAACGTGAGCCTCGTCGAGGCGCTGCTGCTCGACCTCGGCATCGTGCTGTTCTTCCTGCCTTACACGTTCTGCTTCAACCTGGCGTACGACGCGCTGCGCGCCCGCTGGATCGCGCGCCGCGTCGCGGTGCAGGCCGGCTGACGGAGTCAGGCCGGCCAGCGCGAGCAGGGTGACGGCCGCCGCTCGTCAGTGCGCGACCCACAGCCACACGCTGCACACGGCGGCGACCACGCCGTACACGGCATAGACGGGCACCTTGAAGCGCGTGAAGCACAGCGTCGCGAACGCGCCCGTCAGCCAGTAAACCGGGTCGGCCGGTTCGCGATGCAGGATCTTCACGACGGCGACCACGAGAAAGGCCGTCGTCGCCGCGCGCAGCAGGCGCATCCCGTGCTCGAAGCGCGCATGGCGCTTGAGCCGGAGCAGATGGTTCTGCGCGAATACGACGAGGCACCCCGATGGAATGAACAGCGCGGCGGTGGCGAGCAGCGCACCGACCCACCCGTCGGTCAGGTAGCCGAGAAACGGCACGACGTTCAGCAACGGCCCCGGTGCGACCGGCGACAGCGCGAACGCCAGCGTGAAGTCGTGATCGGAGATGCCCGTCGCCGGCGACACGAACAGCGTCTTGAGCACCGGCAGCGCGGAGAAGCCGCCGCCGAACAGCGTCATGCCGGCGCCCGCGAGGCGCGGCCACAGCAGATCCGCCTGGTAATCGCCCGGCAGCGGCACTGCGAACAGCACGACGAGCACGCCGAGCAGCACGAGCAGGCCGCGATCGCGCTTCGGCAGCGTGAAATCGACCGCGTCGCGTTGCGACGGCCCCGTCAGCCAGCCCGCTGCAAACGCGGCGAACAGAATCCCGACGAAAGCGGCCGGACTATGCGCGAAAGCCAGCAGAATCGTCGATAACGCGGCGATCGCCTGTTCGAGCCGCGTGCGTGCGAGCGAGCGCAACTGCTTGACCCACGTGACGCCGATCAGCGCGGCGAGCACCATCCCGAAGTGATTGATCAGCACCGGCGCGGCCAGCGAGCGGACGAGCGGCGTCTGATAGAAGATCGCGAACAGCGTCATCAGGACCGAGAACGGCAGCACGCTCGCAATGCCGGCGATCCATGCGCCGGCGCGGCCATGCAACGTCTGGCCGACCTGCACGGCGACATTGCAGCCGACGGGGCCCGGTACGAGCCACGCGAGCGCGACGAGATCGCCGAAGACTTGCGGCTCGATGCGCTGCAGCCGCTCCACGTAATGGCGTTCGAGCTGCGCCATCATCGAAAGCCCGCCCCACGAGACGGCCGAAATGCTGGCGACGACCTTGAACAAGGTCCATAGGGAGGCCGGTGCCTCTTCGACACGCGCGGTCGCTTCGACTTCGACGGTTGTCATGATTGTGTGGTTGGCGCGGGGCCAGATCTCTCGCGTAAGGCCGTGGCGACGGCCCGCCGACACGTCGGCCCTCCCGATTGTCCGCCGCGCATCGTGACACTACCATGCGCGAAAACGCTAGTTAATGAACTAAACGACCGGATCGGAAAACGTAACAATTGCGGCGGTGCGCAACGCGCGCCGCGGCTGCAGCGGTGCGGCTCAGCCGCCCGTGCTGCCGGTCGCGCGATGCGCGATGACGTTCGGATGATCGCCGCGCACGCCGAAGCGTGCGATCAGCGCGGGAATCGCATCGGCCGGCACCGGGCGCGAGAACAGGAACCCCTGTGCCTCGATTTCGCCGAGTGCGGACAGCCACGTGATCTGCTCCTCGGTTTCGGTGCCCTCGACGACGACGGTCAGCCCGAGCGAGCGCGCCAGATGCACGATCGACGACACCATCACGCACACGCTGCGATCGGTCGGAATCGCCTGCACGAACGAGCGGTCGACCTTCAGCGTGTCGACGGAGAAGCGGTGCAGGTACGACAGCGACGAATAGCCGGTGCCGAAATCGTCGAGCGCGATCCGGATGCCGAGCTTTTTCAGCGCGACGATCTTCTCGGACACGAGTTCCGGATATTCCATCATCGCGGTTTCGGTGATCTCGATCTCGAGCCGGTTCGCGTCGATGCCGGTGTCCTGCAGCGCCTGCGAGATCGTCTCGATCAGGTCGCCGCGCCAGAACTGCACGGGCGAGATGTTGACCGCGAGCGTCAGCGTGTCGTGGCCTTCGTCGCGCCAGCGCGCGATCTGCTCGCACGCGGTGCGGATCACGAAGTCGCCGATCGGCACGATCAGGCCGGTCGATTCGGCGATCGAGATGAATTCGTTCGCTGAGATCACGCCGTGTTCGGGATGATCCCAGCGTGCGAGCGCCTCGAAGCCGGTGATATAGCGGTGCGTGAGGTCGATCTTCGGCTGATACGCGAGGAACAGCTGCCCCTCGGCGAGCGCGACACGCAATTGCTGTTCCCAGCGCATCAGGTGGTCGGCGCGGTGCGACAGGTGCGGCGCATAGAACTGGTAGCAGTTCTTGCCGGCATCCTTCGCGCTGTACATCGCGAGGTCGGCCTTTTTCAGCAGGTCGATCTCGCTTTCGTTCGCGACGGTGTGCAGCGCGATGCCGATGCTCGCATGCAGCACGAACGAACTGCCGCGTACGTCGAACGGCTCGCTGAACATCCGGATGATCGCTTCCGCGAGCCGCACCGCGCGCCGCTCGACGTCGTCGCCCTTCATCACGACGACGAACTCGTCGCCGCCGATGCGCGCGAGCGAGCCTTCGTCGCCGACCGCATCGGCCAGACGCGACGCGGTCATCTGCAGCACGATGTCGCCGGCGTTGTGGCCGAGCGTGTCGTTGACGGTCTTGAAGTTGTCGAGATCGATGAACAGCAGGCCGAGCCGTGACAGGCTCGCGGGCATCGACACGTCGTTGCGCAGCCCGCGCAGCGTCGCATAGCGGTTCGCGAGGCCGGTGAGCAGGTCGTATTCGGCGAGCTGCGTCATTTCGCGCTCGCGGCCGAGCAGCTTGCCGATCAGCCCCGTCGCGACGCCGAAGAACGCGAGCATCGCGAGCGTGATGAAGCTCGTCATCAGCAGGTAGACGTTGCGCGTGTGGGTGTAGTCCGCGAACTCTTCCGTCTGCGACAGCCCGACCATCACCGCGAGCGGGTAGCCGTCGAGGTGGCGGTACGACACGATGCGCGTCACGCCGTCGATCGGATCGACGATCGTGCCCGTCACGCGCTCCGCGATCGGGTAGACGCCCGACGCCGAAAACGCGCCCGGCGCGTTGTTCACCGAGCCCGTGCGCCGCGCGAGCACCGCGCCCGTGTCGGACACGACCGCGATCACGCCTTCCTTGCCGATGGCCGCGTTGTTGTAGAAATCGTTCGTGAAGTAGCTCGGGTCTTCCGACACCACGACGATGCCCGCGAAGCTGCCGTCCGGATTGTTCAGGCGCCGCGTCATCTGCAGCGTCCAGTGGCTCGACACGCGGCCGAACACCGGCTTGCTGATGAAGAGGCGGTCGTCGTTGTGCGCGAGGTGGACCTTGAAGTGCTCACGGTCGGACAGGTTGATCGGCTGCGGATGGAGTTCGGCGGTGTTCGCGAACAGGATGCCTTTCGCGTTGACGAGCGACACCTGGATCAGCGTGTCGCTCGGCACGACGCCTTTCTCGACGGCGCTCGCGAGATTGAAGCGCGCCGGCGACTTCTCGAATTCGAACTTGACGAAGCGGGTGATCTGGTCGACCTGGTGGATCGCTTTGACCGTATGCTGCTCGAGCGCGGACGACAGGATCGCCGCGGAGGCCGCTGCTTCCTTGTACGCACTGTCCTTTTCAACGGACAGCCGCGCGATGATCACGGCCCACAGCAGCGCGAGCGCCAGCATCCCGAGCAGCGGGATGGCAAACAGCGCACGCCGGCGCGATTTGCGCGGCGCGCGTAGCGGTCGGTTCGGCGGCGTGTGGTTGGACCGGGCGGAACTCATCGAAGAGGGCGGCGTCCTGCTCGCGTGCGCCATCCGTCTGGATGGCCGGCTATGGTTCGGATTGTCCCGACGTCTGTTCGTTCGCGGGACGCGCAACCATGGACAGACCTCCGAAACAACGGATTAGGCCCGATATTACTGGCTGGAACGTTTTTGCGATAGCTGGGCAAAGCGCGGAGCGCCGGACGAGCCGGCGCCATCGCACATCGCGAAATGTCAGTCGGGCGAGCGGAACGTGCCGTCGACGACCGTGACGACGTGGCCGCCGATCCAGGTCGTGCCGTCTGCGTCGTAGCTGACGAAGACGCGGCCGTCGCGGCCGATCGCCGTGCCCTGGCGGGCCGTATACGACGAGCCGGGGCGGCGTTCCTGCCGCGTCAACAGCCCGGCCAGCGCGGCGTTCGCGCTGCCGGTGACGGGGTCCTCGCCGGGGATGCCGAACTTGCCGCCCGTCATCAGGCAGCGGATCTCGAACGTCGCCGGGCCGCCTTCGGCGTGCGGCGCGTAGACGGCGAGGCCGTCCACGCCGTAGCGGTGGGTCAGCGCCGCCAGCGCGGCCGGATCGGGTGACAGGCCGATGCACGCGTCGGCCGACTTCAGCCGCACGACGAGCCACGGCGCGCCGTTGTCCACCGCGCACGGCTCGGCGTCCAGGTCGAGCGCGTCGCTGCAGAGCGCGGCGGCCAGTACCGCGTAGTCCGAACGGTCGAGCGGCGTGACGCGTGCCGGCGGCGCGGCGAACGCCCAGCCGTCGACCTGCTCGCGCAGCGCGACGCGGCCGACCCCGCACTGCTGGATCAGCCGGCCCGGCGTGCGGGGCCGCGCGCCGCTTTCCAGGAACGCGTGCGCGGTGCCGAGCGTCGGATGGCCGGCGAACGGCAGTTCGCCGCCCGTCGTGAAGATCCGCACGCGGTAATCGGCTTCCGGATCGGTCGGCGTGCAGAGAAACGTCGTTTCCGACAGGTTCGTCCAGCGGGCGATCTCGAGCATCGCGTCGTCGCCGAGCGAATCGGCGTCGAACACCACGGCGAGCGGATTGCCCTTGAACGGCACCGACGTGAACACGTCGACCTGCTTGAAGCGAACGAAACGGCCGGGCATCGCGCGGCGCCCGTTACGCGACTTCGGCGATCAGCTCGATCTCGACGCACGCGCCGAGCGGGATCTGCGCGACGCCGAACGCCGAGCGCGCATGCTTGCCCGCGTCGCCGAACACTTCGGCGATCAGCTCCGACGCGCCGTTCGTCACGACGTGCTGCTCGGTGAAGTCGAGCGTCGAGTTGACGAGGCTCATCAGCTTGACGATGCGCGTGACCTTGTTCAGGTCGCCGGTGTGCGCGTGCAGCGTCGCGAGCAGGTCGATCGCGATCGAGCGGGCGGCCGCCTTGCCGTCTTCCGTTTGCAGATCCGCGCCGAGCTTGCCGGCCCAGACCTTGCCGTCCTTCTTCGCGATGTGGCCCGACAGGTAGACCGTGTTGCCGCTTTGCGCGCTCATCACGTAGGCCGCGGCCGGTGCGCCGGCGGTCGGGAGCTCGATGCCGAGCGACTTCAGTTTGTCGTAGACGTTAGCCATGCGTTCGATTCCTCGTAGAGAGTCGTGACAGGGAAAAAGGGGATCAGAGGCGCTCGCGCAGCAGCTTGCCGAGGCGCGCGACGCCTTCCTCGATCTTCTCGGGCGGCACCGTCACGAACGACAGGCGCAGCGTGTTCTGCTGCGCGTTCTCCGCGAAGAACGGCGCGCCCGGCACGAAGGCGACGTGATTGTCGACGGCCGCGGCGAGCAGCGTCATGCTGTCGATCTGCGCGGGCAGGTTCACCCAGATGAACATCCCGCCTTCCGGGCGGTTCCACGTGACGCCTTCCGGCATGTGGCGCGCAAGCGCGCCGAGCATCGCGTCGCATTGCGCGCTGTACAGCTCGCGGATCGTCGGGATGTGCTCGTCGAGGAAGCCGTCCTTGATCACTTCGTGCGCGATGCGCTGCGTGAGCGTCGGCGTGTGCAGGTCGGTGGCCTGCTTGGCCTGCACGAGCTTGAAGTGGAGTTCCTCGGGCGCGATGATGTAGCCGATCCGCAGGCCCGGCGCGAGCACCTTCGAGAACGTGCCGAGGTGCACGACGTGGTCGGGCGCCATCGACAGCATCGTCGGCAGCGGCTCGCCCTGGTAGTTCAGCGCGCCGTACGGATCATCCTCCAGCACCGGGAACGGGCTCGACTGCGCGAACGCGGCGAGCGCGCGGCGGCGCTCGACGGGCAGGCGGCGGCCGGTCGGGTTCTGGAAGTTCGGCTGCGCGTACAGCAGGCGCGCGCCTTGCGTGAGTTCGGGGGCGAGGCCTTCCGGCAGCAGGCCCTGCTCGTCGGTTGGCACCTGCACGTAGCGCGGCTCGTACAGCGAGAACGATTGCAGCGCGCCGAGGTAGGTCGGCGTTTCGACGAGGATCGGGCTGCCCGGGTCGATCAGCGCCTTGCCGAGCAGGTCGAGCGCCTGCTGCGAGCCGGTCGTGATCAGCACCTGCGACACGCGCACACTGTAGCGCTCGGCGATCCATTCGCGCAACGGCAGGTAGCCTTCGGTCGCGCTGTACTGGAGCGCGGCGGCCGGCGCGTCGCGCAGCACGCGGTCGGCGGCGGCACGCATGCGTTCCGCCGGGAACGTCGCGGGGGCGGGCAGGCCGCCGGCGAACGAGATGACCTCGGGGCGTTCCGTGACCTTCAGGATCTCGCGGATCGCGGAGCTCGTCAGCTTGCGGGCGCGTTCGGAAAGCTGCCAGTGCGGCGGATGCAGGTCGTTCGGATTCATAGTCTCCTCGTTCGGATATCGTGGTCAGTCAAGAAAGGTCGTTCGGGCGCATCGCTTCGACGCTGCCGGGTGGGCAGCGCCGGCACGATGAAGCCTTCGCGGCTGGGTAAGCACGGCCAGTCAGGCAAAACCGATCAGGCAAAACGTTCATTATGGCGCACCTCATCAGCCGGCGCGAGCGGCGCGCGGCGCCGTGGCCACCGCCGAGCGGCGCCCGAGCACCACGGTCGCGATCACCGCGGCCGCGAACAGCCACGTCGACGACGTGACCGTTTCGCCGAACAGCAGCGCGGAAAAGGCGATCGTGAAGAAGATCTGCAGCAGCTGCACCTGGCCGACGCGCGCGGTGCCGCCCATCGCGAGCCCCGCGTACCACGCGAAAAAGCCGATGAATTGAGAAAAGAGGGTCACGTAGCCGAACGCGAGCCACGTGCGCGGCGCGAGCGGGCCCGGATGCGCCGCGTGCTGCATCCAGGCGAGCCAGCCGACCGGCAGCACGAGGAAGGGGGCCGACACGACGAGCGCCCAGCAGATCACCTGCCAGCCGCCGATCTGGCGTGCGAGGCGCGCGCCTTCCGCATAGCCGAGCGCGCCGATGCCCACCGCGACGAGCATCAGCGCGTCGCCGGCCTGCACGGCGCCGCCGCCGTCGCGCAGCGCGAACGCGATCACGAGCGCGCTGCCGGCCACCGCGCTGGCCCAGAACGCCTTCGACGGCCGTTCGTGCGACAGCCATGCCGCGTACAGCGCGACGAACAGCGGTTGCAGACCATTGACCACCGCGCCGTGCGAGGCCGGCACGCTCTTCATCGCCCACGCGGAAAACACCGGATACGCGATGATCACGCCGGCCGACGTGATCGCGAGGCTTTTCAGTTGCGCGCGGGTCGGCAGCGGCTCGCGGCGCCACCACAGCAGCAGGCCGGCCGGCACGGCGGCGGCGAGCGCGCGGCCGAGCCCGTTGAGCAGCGGATTGAGTTCGGATACGACGATCCGCGTCATCGGCAGCGTCAGGCTGAAGATCATCACGCCGATGAGGCCGAGCAGCATGCCCCGGGTTTCGCGCGAATTCATGTACTGGGTGTCTCCGTATTGCAGGGTGGGGAATCGGGCGGGCGCTCAGCGCAGCGTGCGCGCGCCGTGCGGCGTATCGAATTCGGCGACGAGGGCCGGCGCGCCGTCGGTGGACTCGACGTCGAGCAGGTGGGCGGCGCCGAGCCAGTCGAGCTGCTCGCGGATCGTATCCGCACGCGGGTGGACGCCCTCGAGCGCCTTCAGCGCGACGCCGCCGTTCGGCAGCGATTCGGCCGGATGGCGCGGGCTGTCCCACTGGATCAGCGATGGCACGAGGCCGTCGCCCGCGCCCTGCCACGCGGGGAAGCTGCCGTCGTCGGGCACCGTGAGGCCCCAGCTCAGATCACCGCGTCGCATTGCGACGACGGGCGCGATGCGGGCCGGGTACTGGCGCTGCCACAGCACGAGCTGGCGCGGGCGGTCGACGCGCGCGACCCAGTGCGCGAGAAACGGGCCTTGCGCGAGTCGCGCGTGCATCGACGGGGCGTCGAGCCCGAACAGCCGCGCGCGCGGCGGCTTCGCATCGTCGCCCGGCGCGGGTGCGTCGGGGTCGATCGCGATCACTTCGAGGTAGAGCCCGCCCCACGCACCGAACAGCGCATTGTGGGTCCGCATCAGCGGGTGGCGGCCGCCGCCGGCCGGTTCGATGCCGAGCGCGTCGGCGACATGGCGCACGCCTTCGTCGAGGGTGCGCGCGGCGATCACGAGATGGTCGAGTGTCAGGGAGCGGGCTGGCATGAGCGTCGGTCGGGAAGCGAAAGTGTCATGGTAGGCGGGCGCCGGGCCGGGTGGAGGCCGGACCGGCCGGCGCACCGGCCGCGACGCGGGCCGGCGGGCGCAGCGCCATGTGCGGCCGGGTCGGACCGATGGCCGCACGATCGCCATTCCGGTCAACTGTAATCGTCGCTACCGGCACAGTAACGGTACAATCGGCACGATAGCCTTCGGTACAGTTGGAGCTGCCGCCCATGTCCACCGTCCCACTCGCCCAGATTCCCGCGCCGCACGACACGGCCACGCTCACACTCGTCGACCAGCTGGTCCAGTGGGCGCGGCGACGCATCGACGAACGCGTGTTTCGTCCCGGCATGCGCATGCCGTCGATCCGCAAGCTCGCGCTCGACAAGAGCGTGTCGCGCTTCACCGTCGTCGAGGCCTACGAGCGGCTCGTCGCGCAGGGCTACCTCGACTCGCGGCGCGGCTCCGGCTTCTACGTGCGCGAGCGCACGGGCGCCGGCCCGCAGCCGGCCGACGGCGTCGCGCGCACGGCCGAGGCCGCGCCCGTGCACAACACGATCGACGTCGTCTGGCTGCTGCGCAACATGCTGCACACCGTCAGCCCGGAGAAGGGCCCGGGCCTCGGCTACCTGCCGGGCCGCTGGCTCGACGGCGAGCTCATCACCGGCGCACTGCGCGCGCTCGGGCGCCAGTCGGGCGCGCAGATGCTCGGCTTCGGCACCGCGCAGGGCTTTCTGCCGCTGCGCCAGCAACTGCAGACGCGCCTCGCCGAAGTCGAGATCGGTGCGAAGCCCGAACAGATCGTGCTGGTTTCCGGCATCACGCAGGCGATCGACCTGATCTCGCGGATCTACATGCGGCCGGGCGATGCGGTGATCGTCGGCGATCCCGCGTGGTTCCAGATGTTCGGCCGTTTCGCGGCGCAGGGCGCGCAGCTCGTCGGGATGCCGTATACGCCCGACGGCCCCGACCTCGATGCGCTCGAAACCCTGGTGCAGATGTGGCGGCCGAAGATGCTCGTGATCAACTCGGTGCTGCAGAACCCGACCGGCACGTCGCTGTCGGCCGCGCAGGCGTTCCGGATCCTGAAGCTCGCGGAGGCCTACGACTTCCTCGTCGTCGAGGACGACGTGTACGGCGACCTGTGCCCGCCGAGCTATCCGGCCACGCGCCTGGCGAGCCTCGACCAGTTGAAGCGGGTGATCTATCTCGGCAGCTATTCGAAGACGCTCGCGGCGAACCTGCGGGTCGGCTACGTGGCCTGCGCGCCGGAGATCGCGAAGGCGGTCACCGACCAGAAGATGCTGGTCGGGATGACCACGCCCGAGCTCAACGAGCGCGTGCTGTACAAGATCCTGACCGAAGGGCATTACCGGCGCCACGTCGAGCGGCTGCGCGCGCGGCTCGACGGCGTGCGCGACAAGACCGCGCGGATGCTCGAGCGCACGGGGCTCGGGCTCTTCACGATGCCGGCGGCCGGGATGTTCCTGTGGGCCGACACGGGTGTCGATTCGGACGCGCTCGCGGCGGTCGCGCACGAGGCCGGCTTCCTGCTGACGCCGGGCAGCCTGTTCTCGCCGCAGCAGTCGCCGTCCACGTGGATGCGCTTCAACGTCGCGAATTGCGGCGATCCGGCGCTGCCCGGGCTGCTGGCGCGCTATATCGACTCGGCGGTGCGGCGCGCGTCGTGACTCGGCGCGGCAGGCCGGCTCTTGAAATGCCCGGCGCCGTCCCCAGATACGCGCGCAAACCGCTGGCGCCGGGCGGTCGTCCTTCGTGGGGCCGCCGGCATCGCGCGCCGGGCGCCGGCGTCACCCCTTTCCAGTTCAAGTAAGAGGAAACAGCATCCATGGCACACGAAACGATGAGCTTTCAGGCAGAGGTCAAGCAACTCCTCCACCTGATGATCCATTCGCTCTACAGCAACAAGGAAATCTTCCTGCGCGAACTGGTGTCGAATGCGTCCGACGCGGCCGACAAGCTGCGTTTCGAAGGGCTCGCGGATAGCGCGCTGTACGAGAACGATCCGAACCTGCGCATCCGCATCGGCTACGACAAGGCCGCGCGCACGATCACGATCGACGACAACGGCATCGGCATGAGCCGCGACGAGGCGATCGCGAACCTCGGCACGATCGCGCGTTCGGGCACCAAGGAATTCTTCACGAAGCTGTCGGGCGACCAGCAGAAGGATGCGGCGCTGATCGGGCAGTTCGGCGTCGGCTTCTACTCGGGCTTCATCGTCGCCGACAAGATCACCGTCGAGACGCGTCGCGCGGGCCTGCCGGCGAACGAAGCCGTGCGCTGGGAAAGCGCGGGCGAGGGCGATTTCACGATCGACGCGATCGAGCGCGCGCAGCGCGGCACGACGATCACGCTGCACCTGCGCGAAGGTGAGGACGAACTGCTGTCGTCGCATCGCCTGAAGTCGATCATCCAGAAATATTCCGACCACATCGCGCTGCCGATCCTGATGCGCAAGGAAGAGTGGGATCAGGAAAAGGGCGAGATGGTCCTGAAGGACGAGGACGAGACCGTCAACCAGGCGAGCGCGCTGTGGACGCGTTCGAAGAGCGACGTCACCGACGAGCAGTACACGCAGTTCTACCAGCACATCGCGCACGATCACCAGGATCCGCTCACGTGGACGCACAATCGCGTCGAGGGCCGCAGCGAATACACGCAGCTGCTGTTCGTGCCGGCGCACGCGCCGTTCGACCTGTGGAACCGCGACTATCGCGGCGGCCTGAAGCTGTACGTGAAGCGCGTGTTCATCATGGACGACGCCGAGCAGCTGCTGCCGCAATACCTGCGCTTCGTGAAGGGCGTCGTCGATTCGGCCGACCTGCCGCTGAACGTGTCGCGCGAGATCCTGCAGGAAAGCCGCGACGTGAAGGCGATCCGCGAAGGCGTGACCAAGCGCGCGCTGTCGATGCTCGAGGAGCTCGCGAACGCGGAAGACGATGCCGGCAAGGACAAGTACAAGACGTTCTGGGGCGCATTCGGCCAGGTGCTGAAGGAAGGTCTCGGCGAGGATCACGCGAACCGCGAGCGCATCGCGAAGCTGCTGCGCTTCGCGTCGACGCACGGCGACACCGACGCGCAGGACGTGTCGCTCGCCGACTACGTGTCGCGCATGAAGCCCGAGCAGAGCAAGATCTACTACGTGACCGCCGATACGTGGCAGGCCGCGAAGAACAGCCCGCATCTGGAAGTGTTCCGCAAGAAGGGCGTCGAGGTGCTGTTGCTGACCGACCGCGTCGACGAATGGATGCTGTCGTTCCTGCACGAATTCGACGGCAAGCCGCTCGCGAGCGTGGCCCGCGGCGATCTCGATCTCGGCGAGCTGAACGACGAGGAGAAGAAGGCGCAGGAGCAAGCCGGCGAGGCGATCAAGCCGGTCGTCGAGAAGATGAAGGAAGCGCTCGGCGACAAGGTGAAGGAAGTGCGCGTCACGTTCCGCCTGACCGATTCGCCGTCGTGTCTCGTCGCCGACGACAACGACATGAGCGGCTACCTGCAGCGGATGCTGAAGGCGGCCGGCCAGAACGCGCCGGCGATGCAGCCGATTCTCGAGATCAATCCTGAGCACGCGCTCGTGAAGCAGCTGAACGCCGACAGCGCCGATTTCGGCGACTGGTGCCATCTGCTGTTCGATCAGGCGCTGCTGGCCGAAGGCGGCATGCTCGACGATCCGGCGAGCTTCGTGAAGCGGACCAACGCGCTGCTGCTGTCGCGCGCCGCGTGAACGCGCGCATGCGATTCGACGGCGCGCAGGCCGGCTGGTGCGAGACCCCGCGGCCTGGCTGCACGCTCGACCAGCGCGACTGGCTGACGCGCGGCGGATCGCTGACCGCGCACCTCGCGCGGCTCGGCCGCGTGAGCGTGCGCGTGACGCGCGAGGCCGTCGACGCGCCGTGGTTCGACGAGCCCGACGCACTCGCGAGCTCGCCGCGCGCGCCGATGTGGGTGCGCGAGGTGATCCTGTCGGTCGACGGCACGCCGTACGTCGCCGCGCACAGCATCGCGCCGCTCGCGGCCAGCAAGGGCGTGTGGCAGGCGATGCGGCGGCTGCGCACGCGGCCGCTCGCGGAACTGCTGTACAGCGATCCGCAGGTCGAGCGCTCGGCGCTCGTGAGCAGGCGCGTGATCGCCGGCCATCCGCTGTATGCGCTCGCGAGCCATGCATTGCAGGGCGCGCGCGCGCCGCACGCGTTTGCCGCGCGGCGCTCGGTGTTCCAGCGGCACGGCAAGCCGCTGATGGTCACCGAGTGCATGCTGCCGGCGCTGTGGCGCCATCTCGATGCGCACGGCGACGGGCCGCGATCGGTCGGGCCGCACGGAGACGCGTGATGTTGCGGGGTTTTCCGCCGGTCGTCGCACCGGACACGCACACGATGATCCTCGGCAGCTTTCCGGGCGAGGCGTCGCTCGACGCCGCGCAGTACTACGCGCATCCGCGTAACCAGTTCTGGCGGCTGCTCGGCGCGGTGCTCGGCGAGCCGTCGCTGCATGAACTGCCGTACGATGCGCGGCTTGCGCGTGTGCTGTCATACGGCATCGGCATCTGGGATGTGCTCGATGCGTGCCATCGACAGGGCAGTCTCGATTCCGCGATCAGGAACGCGCAGCCGAACGACTTCGATTCGCTGCGCGAGCATGCGCCGTTGCTCAAGCGCGTGTGCTTCAACGGCAAGACGGCAGGGCGGTTCGCCGACGTGATCGGCGCGGCGGGTTATGAAACCCTCGTGTTGCCTTCGTCGAGCCCGGCGAATGCGATGCTGTCGTTCGAGCAGAAGCTGGCGCTTTGGCGCGCACTTCGCGCCTGAGACGCGTCGGATTCCGAGTCTCTCCCGGTCAGGGCTTCGCCTTGCCTTGCCTGGCGCCCGTGGTCGACGCAATGCGACTTTGTGCGGCGACGAGTTGATCATCGGTGGTCGCCACCAGCCACAGACTGGAGAGCCATCCCCGGCGATCTGGCGATGCATGGTCCGTCGCTGTATGCGTCATGGCCGCCGTGAGCCTCCCCGAATGTCGTTTCAGTTTGGCATAGGTTCGGTCGACCGAACGGGCTTTTTATTGCAAGAAAGTAAAGGACCGGCACGTACGCGGATCAGGCAGGCGGCGGGTTTCGCGGATTTCGATGGTCGTCGTATCAGCAGCCGAAACGGACCGGAACATCGACGCGTACCGGCGGTGGGCGCGCGTGGCGTTCGTCACACGCCGTTGCGTGCGACGCTCAATCGTCCTTGCCCCAGCGCCAGCGCGGTTTCTCGCCCTTGAGCCAGCACACCGCGGTCAGCAGCGCGGCCAGCACCACGATGCACGCGCCGTACGCAATCGGCGAACGCTGCGGCGGCACGAGCCACGCGCTCGCAGTGACGCCGATCGCGAACAGCAGCAGCACGACCCACCCCTGCCACGCCACCGGCAACCCCCAGCCCCAGCCGTAGCGCTTCGCGGGAAACCGGATCTTCTTGTCGTTCGAGGTCATGCGCGCTCCTGTGATCCGCGACTGCAGCGTGGCGCCGACGGGATTCGGCGTCACGCGTGGCCGGACCCGCGGCGCGGCCCCGACCCCCACCAATGCTATCCTCTCGTCCGCTCATCCAGCGCATCCAGCATCACCCAGCGAGATTCAACCATCATGACCCGACTGATCAAGCGCGCGTCCGCCGAGGCGCGCGCGTTCAAGCAACGCAAGCCGTCCGCGTACAACGGCTCCGAAAAACTCCAGCCGCCGCGCGTGAAGCGCCGCCCGGACATCGACGAGCACGACGACGTGCCGGTGCTCGAAGCGCCGCGCAAGCCGCGCTTCGCGCCCGTGACGTTCTCCGAAGAAGGCGGCGTGCGCTTCCTGCACTTCGGCACCGAGTGGGTGCAGGGCGCGATGCGGATCTCGAAGCCGCTGCATATCGAGCTCGAATACGCGCAGCAGATGATGGCGTGGCTGCTGTTCCTCGAAACGCCCGAGCGGATCGTCCAGCTCGGGCTCGGCACCGGCGCGCTGACCAAGTTCTCGCACCGTTTCCTGCCGCACGCGAAGGTCGAGGCCGTCGAGCTGAACCCGGCCGTGATCGTCGCCGCGCGCACGATGTTCGCGCTGCCGCCCGACGACGCGCGCCTCGTCGTGCACGAAGCCGACGCATGGGATTTCGTCAACGATCCCGCCAACCGCGGCACGGCGGGCGCGATCCAGATCGACCTGTACGACGCGACCGCGCGCGGCCCCGTGCTCGACAGCGTCGCGTTCTACCGCGCGGTGCGTGGCTGTCTCGCCGACGCCGGCATCGCGACGATCAACCTGTTCGGCGATCATCCGAGCTTCGTGCGCAACATGAAGCACCTGAACGCGGCATTCGATCACCGTGTGATCGCGCTGCCCGAAGTGCACGACGGCAACCGGATCGCGATCGCGTTCTCGGGCCCCGCGCTCGACGTGCCGTTCGCGCAGCTGGAAGCCCGCGCGAAGCTGATCGAGGACACGCTGAAGCTGCCCGCGCGCAAGTGGGTGAAAGCTTTGAAAGCAACGACCGGCGCCCGCGACGCCGCGTTCGCGATCTGACGTCGCATGCACCGGCGACAGGCCGGTGCAACCGCGCGACAAGGGGCGGATCACCTCGGGTTCGCCCCTGCTTGACCGTGTGCTCGCGGCTCCTATACTGGCGCGAAGCCAGGGGAGCCGCAGCCTACCCGTTTTGCCGCTCCTCTCGGCGCCGTACCCGCTCAACAAGATCGATAACCGGGATAGAAGAGGAGACGTCATGGCTCACGATGCCGACGCCAACCGGGCCGCCAAGCGCTGGCTCTGGCTGCTGGTACTGCCGCTGATCGCGATGGTCTGGGTACCGTCGTACAGCAAGATCGAACCGCAATGGCTCGGTTTTCCGTTTTTCTACTGGTACCAGCTGCTGTGGGTCTTCATCAGCGCGGTGATTACCGCGTTCGTGTATTTCAAGACCAAGAACGCGTGGAAGGCGAGCGGCACGCAAGGAGGTGCGCAATGAATCTCGGCGCGACCTTCGTCTTCGTCCTGCTGTTCATCGGCGTCACGATCATCGGTTTCCTGGCCGCGAACTGGCGGCGCGGCGATCTTGCCCATCTCGACGAATGGGGCCTCGGCGGACGCCGCTTCGGCACGATCGTCACGTGGTTCCTGCTCGGCGGCGATCTCTACACGGCCTATACGTTCGTCGCGGTGCCCGCGCTCGTGTTCGGTGCCGGCGCGATGGGCTTCTTCGCGCTGCCGTACACGATCCTGATCTATCCGTTCGCGTTCGTCGTGTTCCCGAAGCTGTGGAGCATCGCGAAGCGGCACGGCTACGTGACGGCCGCGGATTTCGTCAATGCGCGCTACGGCAGCCGGATGCTCGCGCTGGCGATCGCGGTGACGGGCATCCTCGCGACGATGCCGTACATCGCGCTGCAGCTCGTCGGCATCGAGGTGGTGATCGGCGCGCTCGGCTTCGACACGACCGGCTTCGTCGGCGACCTGCCGCTCATCATCGCGTTCGCGATCCTCGCCGCTTACACGTACACGTCCGGGCTGCGTGCGCCCGCGATGATCGCGATCGTGAAGGACGTGCTGATCTACGTCACGATCGCCGCCGCGGTCATCGTGATCCCCGCGAAGCTCGGCGGCTTCGGGCACATCTTCTCCGCGGTGCCGCCCGCGAAGCTGCTGCTGAAGGCGCCCGACGCGGCGAGCCTGAACGGCTACAGCGCGTACGCGACGCTCGCGATCGGCTCGGCGCTCGCGCTGTTCCTGTATCCGCACTCGGTCACGGCGATCCTGTCGTCGTCGTCGGGCAACTCGATCCGCCGCAACATGGCGATGCTGCCCGCGTATTCGTTCGTGCTCGGCCTGCTGGCGCTGCTCGGCTACATGGCGCTCGCCTCCGGCGTGAAGGACATGCCGCAGTACGCGCCGTACTTCAAGGCGTTCGGCCCGAACTTCGCGGTGCCCGCGCTGTTCCTCGAGTACTTCCCGTCGTGGTTCGTCGGCGTCGCGTTCGCGGCGATCGGCATCGGCGCACTGGTGCCGGCGGCGATCATGTCGATCGCGGCCGCGAACCTGTACACGCGCAACATCCATCGCGAGTTCGTGAACCGCAACATGTCGCACGACCAGGAAACGCACGTCGCGAAGCTCGTGTCGCTGATCGTGAAGGTCGGCGCGGTGGCGTTCATCCTCGGGCTGCCGCTGACCTACGCGATCCAGCTGCAACTGCTCGGCGGGATCTGGATCATCCAGACGCTGCCCGCGATCGTGCTCGGCCTGTACACGCGCGTGCTCGACCATCGCGGCCTGCTGGCCGGCTGGGCGGCAGGCATCGTGTGCGGCACGTGGATGGCGGTCTCGCTGAAGCTGGCGAGTTCGATCTTCACGATCCACCTGTTCGGCCTCGCGATTCCCGGCTACGCGGCCGTGTGGTCGCTGGTCGTGAACCTGGTGGTGTCGGTGGTAGTGAGCGTGCTGGTGCGCGCGATGGGGATGACGCATGCGGAGGATCGCACGCGGCCGGAGGATTATCTCGACGTCGTCGAGGGCTGATACGGGCCGTGCGCGGCGGTGTGCCGCGCACGCGCCACGCGGCAACGAAAAACGCCCGCCACCGCAAGGTGACGGGCGTTCGTTCTTGCGTCAGCCCTGCGCGCGTTTCGCGAGTTCCTCGCGCTGCGACAGATCCTCGACGTTGACCATCCAGTGCACGCCGAAACGATCCTTCGCCATCCCGAAGCCGAGCGCCCAGAACGTCTTGCCGAACGGCATCGTCACTTCGCCGCCGTCGGCGAGCGCATTGAACAGCTTCTGGCCTTCGTCGACCGTCGCCGGGTTCAGCGACAGCGAATAGCCGGCGTGCGCGGCGCCTGCCGGCTGGCTGCAGTCCCCGTCCGAGCACATGATCATCGACTCGCCGATCGTGAAACTCGCGTGCATCACCTTGTCGGCCATCTCGGGCGACATCGGGTAATCGGGATTCGGCGGGGCGTCCTTGAAGTGCATCTTGAACATCGTCTTCGCACCGAGCGCCTTTTCGTAGAACTGAAGGGCTTCGTCGGCACGACCGTAGAACGTCAGGTACGGTTGAACTTGCATCGTTGTCTCCTGGGATGTGCCATGCCGGCGCGTCGGCGCTGGCGTGGCGTCGTGCAAGACTGACTGGGGAAAGGGCGCATCGGGAGGCGGCCGTCGCACCCGTGACGTGGATTGTAGTGCGCGCGCTTGACGATGGAATGAAAAATAAAACGGCTGCGAACGCGAAGTTCGCAGCCGTTTTCGGCGCGTGTGCTGACGCCTGTTGTCAGTCTTGCTGACAGCCGCTGACGCGCAGGCTCAGCGCAGCGCGTCGATCAGCTTCTCGAGCTTCACCGCGTCGGCGGCGAATACGCGGATGCCTTCGGCGAGCTTTTCGGTCGCCATCGCTTCATCGTTCAGCTGGAAGCGGAACGATGCCTCGTCGATCGCGACGCGCTCGGCCGGCTTGTCCTGCAGCGTGTCCGGGGACAGCTTGCGTGCGACCGTGTCGTTGCTCTCCTGCAGCTTCTGCAGCAAATCGGGACTGATCGTCAGCAGGTCGCAGCCGGCGAGCTCGATGATCTGGCTGGTGGTGCGGAAGCTCGCGCCCATCACTTCGGTCTTGTAGCCGAACGTCTTGTAGTACGTGTAGATGCGGCGCACCGATTGCACGCCCGGATCGTTCACGCCGCCGTCCCGCGCTTCGTCCCAATCCGCGCCGGCCTGCTTCTTGTACCAGTCGTAGATGCGGCCGACGAACGGCGAGATCAGCTGTGCGCCGGCTTCCGCGCATGCGGCGGCCTGCACGAGCGAGAAAAGCAGGGTCATGTTGCACTTGATCCCTTCCTTCTGCAGCACCTCGGCCGCGCGAATGCCTTCCCACGTCGACGCGAGCTTGATCAGGATGCGCTCGCGGCCGACGCCGGCCGCTTCGTACAGCTTGATGAGCTCGCGGCCCTTGTCGATCGAGCGCTGCGTGTCGAACGACAGGCGGGCGTCGACCTCGGTCGACACGCGGCCCGGGATCAGCTTCAGGATTTCGGTGCCGAACGCGATCAGCAGGCGGTCGATGATGAAATCGGTGCTTTCGTTGCGATGATCGCGGACGGTTTTCTCGAGGATCGGCTTGTACGCATCCTTCTGGACGGCCTTCAGGATCAGCGACGGGTTCGTGGTCGCGTCCTGCGGCTTGTATTGCGCAAGCTGCTGGAAGTCGCCCGTGTCGGCGACGACGGTCGTGTACTGCTTCAGCTGGTCGAGTGCGGTAGTCATGGCGATTCGGAAGAAGAGCGCGGGGCGCCGGGTTCTCACGGGCCGCGCGAGCGCGGCGGCGAAGCGAAGCGGCGCCGGGCGCCGCTTCCGATCCATCATTTTAGGCCCGATTCGTGTCGCGCACGTTTTGGCGCATCGGGCGCGTGCCGCGGCGGGCGGCGGGCCGCGTCACGCGGGGCGCCGCGCGTTCAGGATCACCTGCGTGACGACGCCCGCGACGAGCCCCCAGAACGCCGGGCCGATCGACAGCAGCGTAAGGCCCGAAGCCGTGACCATGAACGTGACGAGCGCCGCTTCGCGCTGCTTCACGTCCTGCATCGCGTTCGCGAGCCCGCTCATGATCGAGCCGAACAGCGCGAGCGCGGCGACCGACACGACGAGCGCCTTCGGCAGCGCCGCGAACAGCGCGGCGATCGTCGCGCCGAAGATGCCGGCAATCAGGTAGAACGTGCCGCACCACACGGCGGCCGTGTAGCGCTTCGCGCGATCCTCGTGCGCTTCGGGGCCCGTGCAGATCGCGGCCGTGATCGCCGCGAGGTTCACGCCATGCGAGCCGAACGGCGCGAGCAGCAGCGACGCGAGGCCGGTCGTCGCGATCAGCGGCGAAGAAGGCGTCTGATAGCCGTCCGCGCGCAGCACCGCGATGCCCGGCACGTTCTGCGACGCCATCGCGACGACGAACAGCGGAATGCCGATGCTGACGATCGATGCGATCGAGAATGCGGGCATCGTGAGCACGGGCTGCGCGAGCGCGATGTGGAAATGGCTGAAGTCGAGCAGCCCGAGGCCGCCGGCCGCCGCCGTGCCGACGATCAGCGTCGTCGGAATCGCATAGCGCGGCGCGAGCCGCTTGACGATCAGGTAGGTGAAGAACATCGCGAGCACGAGCGCGGTCCGGAACTGCGCGGCGCGGAAGATCTCGATGCCGATCTCGAACAGGATGCCCGCGAGCAGCGCGGCCGCGATGCCGGCCGGAATGCGCTTCATCAGCGTGTCGAACAGCCCGCTCACGCCGACGGCCGTCAGCAGCAGCGCGCATACAACGAACGCACCGATCGCCTCCGGGTAGGGCACGCCGGGCAGCGACGCGACCAGCAGCGCGGCGCCGGGCGTCGACCACGCGACGACCACCGGCGCGCGAAAGCGCAGCGACAGGCCGATGGTCGTCAGCGCCATGCCGATCGACAGCGCCCAGATCCACGACGAGATCTGCGCATCGGTGAGGTGGGCGGCGCGGCCGGCCTGGAACATCAGCACGAGCGAGCTCGTGTAGCCGGTCATCATCGCGACGAAGCCGGCGACGAGCGTGGACACGGACGTATCGGCAAAAAAGCGGCGGCCGCCGGCGCGGCTGGCGCTCGCGGTGGGCGAAGGGTTCATGCTCTCTCCGGGGTGGCCGCTCGGACGCGGCCGGGGTATCTGCAGGTGGGTGTCGTTACTTGCTGAGTGCGCGCATCGCGGTTTCGAGGCCCGCGAGCGTGAGCGGATACATGCGCTGGCCGAGCACGTCGCGAATGATCGCGACCGACTGCCGGTATTCCCATAGCCGCTCGGGCTCGGGGTTCAGCCACGCATGGTGGGGGAACTGGTCGGCGAGGCGGCGCAGCCACACGGCGCCGGCTTCCGGGTTGTTGTATTCGACCGAGCCGCCGGGCTGCAGCACTTCGTACGGGCTCATCGTCGCGTCGCCGACGAAGATCAGCTTGTAGTCGGGCGTGAACTTGTGCAGCACGTCCCACGTCGCGGTGCGCTCCGAGTGGCGGCGGCGGTTGTTCTTCCACAGGTGGTCGTACACGCAGTTGTGGAAGTAGAAGAATTCGAGGTGCTTGAATTCGGCCTTCGCGGCCGAGAACAGCTCTTCGGTGCGCTTGATGTGGTCGTCCATCGAGCCGCCGACGTCGAGCAGCATCAGCACCTTCACGTTGTTGTGGCGCTCCGGCACCATCCGCAGGTCGAGCCAGCCGGCGTTCGCGGCCGTGCTGCGGATCGTGCCGGGCAGGTCGAGCTCCTCGGCCGCGCCTTCGCGCGCGAAGCGGCGCAGCCGCCGCAGCGCGACCTTGATGTTGCGCGTGCCGATTTCGACCGAATCGTCGTAGTCGCGGTACGCGCGCGCTTCCCACACCTTTACCGCGGTGCGGTTGCCGTTCGACGGGCCGCCGATGCGCACGCCTTCGGGGTTGTAGCCGCCGTGCCCGAACGGCGACGTGCCGCCGGTGCCGATCCACTTGTTGCCGCCTTCGTGGCGTTCCTTCTGCTCGTCGAGCAGCGCCTTCAAACGTTCCATCAGCTTGTCGAGCCCGCCCATCGCTTCGATCTGCGCCTTCTCCTCGGGCGACAGCTCGCGCTCGAGGCGCTTCTCGAGCCAGTCGAGCGGGATGTCGAACGCCTCGGACGGCAGCGCGGACACGCCGTGGAAATACGCGCCGAACGCCTGGTCGAACTTGTCGAAGTATTGCTCGTCCTTGACGAGCGTCATCCGCGCGAGGAAGTAGAACGCATCGATCGACGGCGAGATCAGCCCGGCCTTCAGCGATTCGAGCAGCGTCAGGTATTCCTTCACCGAGACGGGCAGCTTGGCTGCGCGCAGCGCGTAGAAGAAATTGAGCAGCATGGCCGGGCCTTCGCGGGTGGGTTACCGGTTGTGCCGGTTCATGTAGACGAGCCGTTCGAGCAGGCTCAGGTCCTGCTCGTTCTTCAGCAGCGCGCCGGCGAGCGGCGGCACGATCTGCTTCGCGTCCGCGCCGCGCAGCGCGTCGGCCGGGATGTTGTCGGCGAGCAGCAGCTTCAGCCAGTCGAGCAGTTCGGACGTCGACGGCTTCTTCTTCAGGCCCGACACGCCGCGCAATTCGAAGAAGCTCTCGAGCGCCGCGCGCAGCAGTTCCTCGCGGATGTTCGGGAAATGCACCGCGACGATCTTCTGCATCGTCGACGGATCGGGAAACTGGATGTAGTGGAAGAAGCAGCGGCGCAGGAACGCGTCGGGCAGTTCCTTCTCGTTGTTGGACGTGATGATGACGAGCGGACGGTGCTTCGCGCGAATGGTCTCGCGCGTCTCGTACACGTGGAACTCCATCCGGTCGAGCTCGCGCAGCAGGTCGTTCGGGAATTCGATGTCGGCCTTGTCGATCTCGTCGATCAGCAGCACGCTCGGCTGCTCGGCGTCGAACGCCTGCCACAGCACGCCCTTGACGATGTAGTTCGCGATGTCCTTCACGCGCGCGTCGCCGAGTTGCGAATCGCGCAGCCGCGACACGGCGTCGTATTCGTACAGGCCCTGCTGCGCCTTGGTGGTCGACTTGATGTGCCACTGCAGCAGCGGCATGCCGAGCGCGGCGGCCACTTCCTCGGCGAGCATGGTTTTGCCGGTGCCGGGCTCGCCCTTGATCAGCAGCGGGCGTTGCAGCGTCAGCGCGGCATTGACCGCGAGCTTCAGATCGTCGGTGGCGACGTACTGCGAGGACCCTTCGAAACGCATGGCGGCGCTCTTCTTCAACGGGAAAAAACCCAGTATAAGTCAGAAGGGCTGTCCGGGCGGGCCGCGCCCGCGTATCGTTGCGGGGCTGTGGCGGGGCCCGCCGGGGCGCCGTATGGACGCATTCCCCGCCGACGCGGTACAATCTGGCCGTTTTTTTTGGCCTGCGTGGCGACCGACAAGCAAAACGGCGCGGGCCGTTGCCGCTTCGGCGCCAGTTTCCCCTCAAGCTAGGTTACAAGAGCTATGAACAAATTCGTCGGCAAACACGTCGTTGTCGCAGCGCTCGTGGCGCTCGCGGGCAGCGCGCAGGCGGCCGGTGTGGTCGGCAACCCGAAGGACGGGGCGAGCAAGGCCGCCATGTGCATCGGTTGCCACGGCATCCAGGACTACCGCGCGGCGTATCCGGAGGTCTACCGGGTGCCTGTCCTCGGCGGCCAGAACCAGCAATACCTCGAGAACGCGCTGAAGGCCTACCGCAAGAAGGATCGTCACTTCCCGTCGATGAACGCGATCGCCGGCTCGCTGACCGACCAGGACATCGCGGATCTGTCGGCGTACTACGCCGCCCAGAAGGCCGACACGAAGGACAACCCCTACAAGTAAAGCGCGCGCCGCCGATCTCTCCGGCGGGACAGGAGCATTCATGAACAACGCATTCAAGACGGCGGCGGTTGCACTGGCGGCCGGCCTCGCGATCGGTACCGCGCACGCCGCGGACATCTCGAAGGGCAAGGAACTGGTCGAATCGCACAACTGCGCGGCCTGCCACGGCGCGCAGCTGAACAAGCCGATCAACGCGGAGTACCCGCGCCTCGCCGGCCAGCACGCCGACTACCTCGTGTGGGCGATGCGCCAGTACCAGATGGGGCTGACGAACCCGCTGATCGGCCGCAACAACGCGATCATGCAGGCGCAGGTACAGAACCTGTCGGTCAGCGACATGAAGGACATCGCGTCCTACATCGAGTCGCTGAAGGAAACCGACCTCGTGTTCAAGAAGTAAGCGCGACGGGCCTCACGGGCGCCTCGCGCAGCAAGAATACCCCGCCGCGGCGGGGTATTTTTTTGTCCGCGGCCGGGCGCAGGTCGATGTGCCGGCCCCGGACGCCACTTAGTCGCGCGATGCGCGGCGCAGGATGCGCTGCAGGTACGCGTCGGTATCGGGCGGCGTGTTCGTGCGCTGCGCTTCCCAGATCGTCTCGCCGAGGCATTCCATGATCGCGTGCTGCGCGTCGTGGGTCGAGTCGAGCTTCGCGGCCAGCTTGTCGTGCGCGGCGCGGATGCCGGGCGGCTGGTCGATCGACAACTGCTCGCTGATCGCGAGGTGCATCGACAGGTGCAGGAACGGGTTGGTCCGGCCTTCTTCGGGCGTGTAGTTGCGCGCGGCCGCGCCGTCGGCGTCGGCCAGTTCGTCGTGGTATTCGGGATGCTCGACGATCCAGTCGGCTGCGATCGCTTCCAGCGGCGTCAGGATTTCGCCCGCGCGCTGCTTGCGCCAGGTCTCGGTGAAAAAGCGACGCACGTCGTCGCGGCTTGGATTGAACATGGTGGGGAAACGTCGTGATTCGGGCGGCGTCATGCCGCGTCGCGCATTGTACGCCGGAGCGGCCGACGGCGCTGGCGGCGGCCCCGGGGGGGCGGGCGGCCCGGCGCGGGTCGTTGCGGCCGCTCGTCGCGCAACGGGTAAGCGCGGGCTAGGCTCGCCGCCGCCGCGCCGCTACACTCCGACGATTCCCGTCACGGCGCGTTGCTCGCCCGCTTTCATCTTTCATCATGACCGCCACCGTCCGCTCATCGTCCGCCGCCCTGAAGGGCGCGCTCTACGTCGCATTGTCCGCCGCCGCGTTCGGTGCAATGGCGATTTTCGGCCGCTATGCGTATGCGGCCGGCGTCGACGTGCTCGGGCTGCTGATCGTGCGCTTCGCGATCGGCGGCGCGGTGCTCGCCGCGATCGCGCGGCACCGCCGCGTCGCTTGGCCGCGCGGGCGGGCGCTCGCGCCGCTGGTCGCGATGGGCGCGCTCGGCTACGTCGGGCAGTCGTTCTGCTATTTCAGCGCGCTGCAGCACGCGCAGGCGAGCCTCGTCGCGCTGCTGCTGTACCTGTATCCGGCGTTCGTCACGCTGCTGGCCGCGTGGTGGCTCGGCGAGCGCCTCACGCGTGCCAAGGCCGTCGCGCTGGTGCTGTGTGTCGCGGGTTCGGCGCTGATGGTCGGCGGCGGGCACGGCGAGCCGCTCGGGATCGCGCTCGCGCTGGCCGCCGCGGTGATCTACTCGCTGTACATCGTCGGCGGCACGAAGGCGACGCGCGGCGTCGATCCGCTCGCGACCACCGCGATCATCTGCCTGTCGGCCACCGCGACGCTCGTCGCGATCGCCGTCGTGCGAACGGCCGCGTTCGGCGCGCCGCCGCGCTGGCCCGCGACGGCCGGCGGCTGGGCGTCGATGCTCGCGATCGCGCTCGTGTCGACGGTCGCCGCCATGCTCGCGTTCTTCGCCGGGCTGGAGCGGCTCGGGGCCGCGCGCACGTCGATGCTGTCGACGCTCGAACCGGTCGTGACGGTCGCGCTCGCGGCGCTGCTGTTCGGGGAAGCGTTGTCGCCGCTGCAGTGGGGCGGCGGCGTCGCGATTCTGGCGGCCGTGCTGGCGCTCGTGCGCGCGGGCGGCGCGGCCGCCGACGACGCGACGGCGACGTCGAACGCGTAGCCGGCAAGCCGCCGGCACCGCAACGGGGCCGGCGCGGTGCGTGGATACGTCAGCCGTGGCTGATGCTCATTCGTTGGGGGGCGGCGTCTTCGGCCGGAACTCGCACAGCGGCTCGATCGCGCAGTGCCAGCATTCGGGCCGGCGGGCCTTGCAGACGTAGCGCCCGTGCAGGATCAGCCAGTGATGCGCGTCCTGCAGGAATTCCTTCGGCGTGAACTTCTCGAGCGCGGCCTCGACGGCCCGCACGTCCTTGCCCGGCGCGAGCCCGGTGCGATTCGCGACGCGGAAGATATGCGTATCGACCGCGATCGTCGGCTGGCCGAACGCGGTGTTCAGCACGACGTTCGCGGTCTTGCGGCCGACGCCCGGCAAGCCTTCGAGCGCTTCGCGATCGGCCGGCACCTCGCCGTCGTAGCGCTCGAGCAGGATCCGGCACGTCGCGACCACGTTCTTCGCCTTGGTGCGATAGAGGCCGATCGTCTTGATGTACTCGGTGACGCCTTCCTCGCCGAGCGCGACGATTTGTCGCGGGGTGTTCGCGACCGGGAACATTTTCCGCATCGCCTTGTTGACCGACACGTCGGTCGCCTGCGCGGACAGCATCACGGCGATCAGCAGCTCGAACGGCGTCGAGTATTCGAGCTCGGTGGTCGGATGCGGATTGAGGCTCTGCAGCGTTTCGTAGATCGCGCGTCGTTTGCTGGCGTTCATGGAGCGTTCTGGTCGGGCGGAGCGGACGAGCCGTCCGGATCGTCGTTGCCTGCGTCGTTGTCGTGATCGTTGCTGCCCGAGGCCGCTTCGGCGTCGCGCTGCGCCTGCTGTTCGGCGAGCCGCTTGCGGCGGGCCTCGGCCGCGTCGATCTGCGCCTGGACGGCCGGGCTCACGCCTTCGGTGTTCTTCGGCCCCGCGCCTTGCCCGGACAGCTCTTCCTTCTTCTTGCGCGCGCGTTCGAGCGCGGCGGCGATGATCGCGCGTTTCTTCGCTTCGGCGTCGTCGGCCGGTGTGGCGGCCGGCGTGCCCTGCGAGCCGGGCTGCGCCGCCGATGGTTCCACGGCCGGCTTCGCGGCGCTGGCCGCGCGGCGGGCGGCGGCGCGCGCTTCGGCGGCCTCGCGCTCGCGGCGTTGGCGCGCGAGCCGCAGGTCGTGGCGTTGGCGCGCGGCGTCGGCCTGTTCCTGCGACCACGCGTCCCAGCCGGTGCGATCGCCGGTGACCGGCAGCATCGCGATGCAGTCGACCGGGCAGGGCGGCACGCACAGGTCGCAGCCCGTGCACAGCGACGCGACGATCGTGTGCATCTGCTTCGGCGCGCCGACGATCGCGTCGACTGGGCACGCCTGCATGCACAGCGTGCAGCCGATGCACAGGTTTTCGTCGATGAACGCGAGCGCGCGCGGATGCTCGCTGCCGTTGACGGGGTTCAGCGGAATGACCGGCTTGCCGAGCAGGTTCGCGAGGCGCGCGATGCCTTCGGCGCCGCCGGGCGGGCACTGGTTGTAGTTCGCGTTGCCGGCGGCGATCGCCTCGGCGTACGGACGGCAGCCGTTATAGCCGCACTTCGTGCATTGCGTCTGGGGAAGCAGATCTTCGATGCGATCCGCGAGTGTTTTGGAATCGGTCACGGTGACGACAGGCTGACAACAGGCGCAGCGGCGCCGAATGGCTCTCGACCGCGTCGGGCGCGGCCGGAAAGGTTTGCCAAAGCTCGATTATCGCCGATTTCCCGCATTGCGCCGGACGCCGTCTATGCGCATAATCGAACCGCTTTTTTGCAGGGGCTCAGCAGGAGGGCGGCCGCCCGCGGCGCGCCTGTTCCAGGGCGGCCGACGCCGAGGCGGTGGGGGTGTCGGTCCGAATCAAGCGGCTCACATAGCAAAGCGCCACCATGAATCAGCCAAAAATCAAAAGAGATCCTGAAGGCACGCGCCGCCGCATCCTGATGGCGGCAGCCGAAGAGTTCGCGAATGGAGGGCTGTTCGGCGCGCGCGTCGATCAGATCGCGCGCCGGGCCGAAACGAACGAGCGCATGCTCTATTACTACTTCGGCAGCAAGGAGCAGCTCTTCACGGCGGTGCTCGAACACGCGTTCTCCGCGCTGACGGAGGCCGAGCGCGTGCTGGATCTCGACGGCGTCGCGCCGGTCGAAGCCGTCACGCGGCTCGCGCATTTCGTGTGGGACTACTACCGCGACCATCCGGAGCTGCTCCGGCTCATCAACAACGAGAACCTGCACGAAGCGCGCTATCTGCACAAGTCGACGCGGATTCGCGAAATGATGTCGCCGATCGTCGCGAAGCTCGGCAACGTGCTGATGCGCGGCCAGAAGGCCGGGCTGTTCCGCGGCGACGTCGATCCGCTGCGCTTGTACGTGACGCTGTCGGGGCTTGGCTACTACATCGTGTCGAACCGCTTCACGCTTGCCGCGACGCTCGGCCGCGACTTCACCGACACCGACGAGCGTGCGGAAATGGTCCGGATGAACACTGAGGTGCTGCTCGCCTATCTGCTGCGGCGCTGACGCGACGAACGCAGGAGCCGACGAGCTGCCCGCTCGCGGCCGCGGCCGGATAAAAAAACGCCGCCGTTGCGCCAGGCAACGGCGGCGTTTTTGCGTCGGACCGCGGCGCGTCAGGCGGCCTTGCGGGCCCGCACGGTTTTGGCGCGCGGGCTGCCTGCTGCGCGTTTCGCCGCGGGCGCGGCCTTCGCGGCGGGCGTCCTGGCGGGCGCGACCGTCACGGCCGGCGCCTTCGCGCGCGTGCGTTTCGCGGCGGTGACGCGCACCGCCGTTTCCGGCTCCGGCTTCGCGGCCGGCACGACGCCGATCGTGGTCGCATCCTGCGCATCGACCGGCAACTTCGTCGCGCCGTGCTTCGGCTCCGGCGCATGCTCGCGGATGAAGTCGCGCAGCTGCGGATAGATGATCGTGCGCCAGCGGCGGCCCGAGAAGATCCCGTAGTGGCCGCACTTCTCGGCGGTCAGGCTGCGGCGATCGTCCTGCGGGATGCCCGTGCACAGCTCGTGCGCGACGTGCGTCTGGCCGCTGCCCGAGATGTCGTCGAGTTCGCCCTCGATCGTCATCAGCGCGGTGTGCTTGATGTCCTGCGGCCGCACGCGCTCGCCCTCGACGTCCCACGTGCCTTCCGCGAGGCGGAATTCCTGGAACACGACGCGGATCGTCTCGAGGTAATACTCGGCGGCCATGTCGAGCACCGCGTTGTACTCGTCGTAGAAGCGGCGGTGCGCTTCGGCGTCGTCCTCGTCACCGCGCAGCAGGCTCTGGTAGAAGTCCCAGTGCGATTGCGCGTGCCGCTCCGGGTTCATCGCGACGAAGCCCGTGTGCTGCAGGAAGCCCGGATACACCTGGCGGCCTTCGCCCGGATAGTTCGCGGGCACCGTGTGGATCACGTTGTTCTCGAACCACGCGGTCGAGTGTTGCGTGGCCAACGAGTTCACCGACGTCGGGCTGCGGCGCGCGTCGATCGGGCCGCCCATCATCGTCATCGTGAGCGGCGTGTCCTCGCCGCGGCTCGCCATCAGCGAAATCGCCGCGAGCACCGGCACCGTCGGCTGGCATACCGAGATCACGTGCAGGTTGCGCGCGCCGATGTGACGGATGAATTCCTGGATGTACGCGATGTAGTCGTGCAGGTGGAACGGGCCGACCTCGACCGGCACCATCCGCGCGTCGATCCAGTCCGTGATGTAGACCTTGTGATCCTGCAGCAGCGTGCGCACCGTGTCGCGCAGCAGCGTCGAGTGGTGGCCCGACAGCGGCGCGCAGACCAGCACGACGGGCTCGTCCTTCAGTTGCGTGACGGCGTCGGCGTCGTCCGAATAGCGCTTGAAGCGCAGCAGCCGGCAGAACGGCTTCTCGATGATCGTCTGCTCGACGATCGGGATGTTGTGGCCGTCCTTGACGATCTGATGAAGGTTGAATTCCGGCTTTTCGTAATCCTTGCCGAGCCGATACATCAGCTCATAGGCGGCCGCCATCCGCGGCGCGCCGGGCATCAGCGAGAACGGGCTGGACGGATTCGCGAACGACTTCGACGCGGCCTGGGCCCAGGCCGTGAGCGGGCTCAGCATTGCCCGCTGGAATTCGTGCAGTTGGTAAAGCATGCAGGCTACTCCCGCGTGGGGGGACGGTGCGCAAGGGCGGCGTGAGGCGTCGCGGCGTGCCGTGTGGGTCAGCGGCCGGCCATGTTGCATTGCAGCCGGACAATCTCGTCGATCATATCGGACAACGATCGGTGGTGCAATGCAACATTTCCCGGATTTTTCATCAAATTTTTGCGATTTGACGATCTATGAACAAGGGCCCGCGCCGCCGCTCAGCGGCCAGTGGCCACGGCCGGGGCGGGCTGGCCGGCCGCGCGCGCCATCGCGTCTTCATGGTGCATCAGGTTCATCGCGGTATGCACGAGCGCCACGTGCGAGAACGCCTGCGGGAAGTTGCCGACGAGCCGCCCGGCCACCGGGTCGTATTCCTCCGCGAGCAGGCCCAGGTCGTTCGACAGCGCGAGTAGCCGGCTGAAAAGCCGGTGCGCGTCGTCGATCCGGCCGAGCAGCGCATAGCTGTCGACCAGCCAGAAGCTGCACGCGAGAAACGTGCCTTCGCCCGGCGGCAGGCCGTCGTCGTATTCGGTCGTGCGGTAGCGCATCACGAGCCCGTCGTGCAGCAATTCCCGTTCGATCGCGTCGACCGTGCCGACGATGCGCGGGTCCTCCGGCGGCAGGAAGCCGAGCTGCGGCAGCAGCAGCACGCTCGCGTCGAGCTCGTCGCTGCCGTAGCTTTGCGCGAACGCCTGCTTGCCTTCGTGCCACGCGTTCGCGCAGACGTCCGCATGGATCCGCTCGCGCAGCACGCGCCAGCGGTCGAGCGAGCCGGGCAGCCGGAACATTTCCGCCGACTTGATCGCGCGGTCGAACGCGACCCACGCCATCACCTTGGAGAACGTGAAATGGCGGCGGCCGCCGCGCGTTTCCCAGATCCCTTCGTCGGGTTCCTGCCAGATCTTCTCCAGATGGTCGAGCAGCGCGCACTGCACCGACCAGACCGTGTCGTCGGCCTGCAGGCCGCCCACGCGCGCGAGGTGCAGCGCGGCCATCACCTCGCCGAACACGTCAAGCTGGAGCTGGTTCGCGGCACCGTTGCCGACGCGCACCGGCAGCGAATCCTGGTAGCCGGGCAGCCAGTCGAGCTCCATTTCCGGCAGCCGGCGCTCGCCGGCGATCCCGTACATGATCTGGATTTGCTCGGGCGAGCCGGCCATCACGCGGCCGAGCCACGTGCGCCACGCGCGCGCCTCGTCGTAGTAGCCGCCGCGCATCAGCGCGAGCAGCGTGATCGTCGCGTCGCGCAGCCAGCAGTAGCGGTAGTCCCAGTTGCGGTTGCCGCCGATCTTCTCGGGCAGCGACGTGGTCGGCGCCGCGACGATGCCGCCGGTCGGCTCGTATGCGAGCGCCTTCAGCGTGATCAGCGAGCGCCGCACGGCGGCCGCGTAGCGGCCCTGCACCTGGCAGCGGCCCGACCATTCGAGCCAGTAGTTCTCGGTGCGCGCGAGCATCGACAGCGGGTCGCGCGCCGGCGGCAGCCGCATGTGCGACGCCGCGTAGCCGAGCGAGAACGGCACGCGCTCGTCGGCGCTCACCGTGAATTCGGCGAGCGTATGGAGGTTCTTGCCGGTGAGCGGCACCGGCGTGCGCAGCACGACGGTATCGGGGCCGGCGATGGCCTTCATGCCGTCCTCGCGGGTCAGTTGCGTTACCCACGGAATCGAGAAGCCGTAGTCGAAGCGCAACACGAGCTCCATGCGCATCTTCATCGTGCCGTGGCGGCCGACGACGATCCGCACCAGTTCGGACCAGCCGTTGCCGGGCGGCATGAAGTCGATCACGGTGACGGCGCCGTCGGCGCTTTCGTAATCGGTTTCGAGGATCAGCGTGTCGCCGCGATAGCGGCGTGTCGTGTGCGTGATCGCGGCGTCGGCGGCCGGAGCAAGCAGCCAGCGGCCGTGCTCGGGCGTGCCGAGCAGCGCCGCGAAGCAGGCGCCCGAATCGAAGCGGGGCCAGCACAGCCAGTCGACGGAGCCGTCTTTTGCGATCAGCGCGGCCGTGTGGCCGTCGCCGACGAGGGCGTAGTCTTCGATCAGGGCGGGCATGGGCAGGCGATCCTTGGGTATTCGAGTTCACAATGCGGACGTCGGCGGCCCGGACTTCACGCCCGGGCGCCGCGCCCCGTATACTCGGCCGGGCGGCGGAGCGCATGAACGGCCGGCGTTTCGTCCTATCTCAACACTTGAAGCGACTCGATGCAAGGAGGATTCAATGCCCAACCGTTTACGGGAGCGTGACGCTCGCGCTTCGACACGAGGGTTCCCGCTTAGGTTCGCTCACTGGATGAAAGGTTTCGCGATCGTGCTGTCCTTGTCCGCGACCCACGCATTCGCGCAGCAATCGTCCGCCCCGGCCGACGGCGTCTACAACCTGCTCGTCGGCACCTATACGGGCGGCGGCAGCGACGGGATCTACGTGTACCGCTTCGATACCAAGACCGGCAGCGTCGCGCCGGTATCGTCGGCGAAGACCGTGAATCCGTCGTATCTGTTGCCGAGCCGCGACGGTCGCACCGTCTATGCGGTCAACGAGCTGCCCGGCGACGACGGCCCCGCGACGCAGCGCGGCGGCGTCAGCGCGTTCCGCTTCGACGCGAAGACGGGCGCGCTGAGCTTCATCGAGCGCGTATCGTCGGAAGGGAACGACCCTTGCTATCTCGCGCTGTCGCCGGACGGCAAGTACCTCGTGACCGCCAACTACTCGGTCGCGGCAGACCCGGGCGGCAGCTTCGCGGTGTTTCCGCTGCGCGACGACGGCGCGGCCAGCCCGGCCGTGCTGGCGGTCCACCACGAAGGCACCGGGCCCGTGAAGGGGCGCCAGGACGGCGCGCACGTGCATTCGACGGTGTTTTCGCCGGACGGCCGCTATCTGTTCGTGCAGGATCTCGGCGCGGACAAGATCTACGGCTACCGCTACACGGTGGACGGCAGCCGCGGGCTGATCAGCCCGACCGACACGCGCTACACGCCGGTGAAGGCCGGCTCGGGCCCGCGTCACATGGTGTTCGGCGCGGACGGCCGCTTCGCGTACGTGACGAGCGAGCTCAACGCGGCGGTCGAGGTGTTCGGCTATCACGACGGCAAGCTGACGCCGGTCGAGACGGTGCCGATGACGGCGCCTGGCTTCAAGGGCAAGGTCGGCGGCGGCGCGATCCACCTGTCGCCGGACGGCCGCTTCCTGTACGCGAGCAACCGCGGTGACGCGAACGACCTGGTGATCTACGCGGTGAACCAGGCCAACGGCCGGCTGAAGCACGTCGGCCGCCAGTCGAGCCTGGGCAAGACGCCGCGCGAATTCCTGATCGATCCGACCGGCAAGTGGCTGATCGTCGGCAACCAGGACAGCGACACGTTCTACGTGTTCAGTCGCGATGTCGAAACGGGGCAGCTCGGCGCGAATCCGCAGAAGGTCGCGGTCGGCAAGCCGGTTGACTTCAAGCTGGTGCCGGTCGCGCAGTAATCGCGGCCGATTCCCGGTCGATGCAAGAAGGGCGCTGCCGATGCAGCGCCCTTCGTATGTCGTGCAGCCGCTTGCGCGGCGCCCCGTATCGATGCCGGCGGCCGTGCGGCCGGCATGCTCAGTCGGCCGCGGCCGGCACGAGCACCTCGCGGCTGCCGTTGATGCCCATCGCCGACACGAGGCCCGCGGCTTCCATCTGCTCGACGAGCCGCGCCGCGCGGTTGTAGCCGATGCGCAACTGCCGCTGCACCGACGAGATCGACGCGCGCCGCGTGCGCACGACGAACGCGACGGCTTCGTCGTACAGCGGATCGGCTTCCGCATCCGGCGCATCGCCGAACAGGTCCTGCGTCGCGCCGTCGGCGGCCGGCCCGTCGAGAATCCCTTCCTCGTACTGCGGCTCGCCGAACTGCTTCAGGTACTCGACGATCCGGTGCACTTCCTCGTCGGCGACGAACGCGCCGTGCACGCGCTGCGGATAACCGGTGCCCGGCGGCAGGAACAGCATGTCGCCCATCCCGAGCAGCGACTCGGCGCCCATCTGGTCGAGGATCGTGCGCGAGTCGATCTTCGACGACACCTGGAATGCGACGCGCGTCGGGATGTTCGCCTTGATGAGGCCCGTGATCACGTCGACGGACGGCCGCTGCGTCGCGAGGATCAGGTGGATGCCGGCCGCGCGCGCCTTCTGCGCGAGGCGGGCGATCAGCTCCTCGATCTTCTTGCCGGCGACCATCATCAGGTCGGCCAGCTCGTCGATCACGACGACGATCAGCGGCAGCGTCGACAGCGGCTCCGGATCCTCGGGCGTCAGCGAGAACGGGTTGCCGATCTTCTTTTCCTTCGCTTGCGCGTCGCGGATCTTCTGGTTGAAGCCCGCGAGGTTGCGCACGCCGACGGCCGACATCAGCCGGTAGCGTTTCTCCATTTCGCCGACGCACCAGTTCAGCGCGTTCGCCGCGAGCTTCATGTCGGTGACGACCGGCGCGAGCAGGTGCGGGATGCCTTCGTAGACCGACAGCTCCAGCATCTTCGGGTCGATCATGATGAGCCGCACGTCTTCCGGCGTCGCCTTGTACAGCAACGACAGGATCATCGCGTTGATCGCGACCGACTTGCCCGAACCCGTCGTGCCGGCCACGAGCATGTGCGGCGCCTTCGCGAGATCGGTGACGACCGGGTGGCCGGTGATGTCCTTGCCCATCGCGATCGTCAGTTGCGACGGCGAATGCTGGTACTGCCGCGACTCGAGGATCTCCGACAGGCGGATCATCTGGCGCTTCGCGTTCGGCAGTTCGAGGCCCATGCAGGTCTTGCCGGGGATCGTCTCGACGACGCGGATCGACGTAAGGCCGAGCCCGCGCGACAGGTCCTTCATCAGCCCGACGATCTGGCTGCCGCGCACGCCGAGCGCGGGTTCGATCTCGAAGCGCGTGATCACGGGGCCGGCCGATGCGCCGACCACCGTCACCGGCACCTTGAATTCCTGCAGCCGCTGTTCGATCACCTGCGCGGTTTGCGCGAGGTGCTCGTCGGTGATCGTTTCGACGTCGTCGGACGCGGGCTCGAGCAGGTCGAGCGTCGGCAGTTCGACGTTGAACGACGCGGGCGCGTGGAATTCGAACGCGTTCGGGCGCGGCGGGCGGGCGGCGGGAGCGGCCGGGGCCGGTTCGGGCGCCTCGATTGCGTCGGTGGCCGGTGCGCCGATGGGCGGGATCGCGAGGGGAGGCGGCGCGGAAATGATGGTTGCCGGGCTGGCCGGGACGTCCGCGCCGGGAACGGTTGCAGCGGGCGGTGTGGCGGTCGGTGTTGCGGTCACGTCATGTGACACGGACCAGCTCGCCGACGAGGCGGCAGGCGCGGGCTGTGTCGCGGGCGTCTGGGTTGCGACCGCGGCCGGGACGGCCGTAATCGACGGCGCCGGCGTCGCGGCGGCCGCACCGATGGACGTCAGCGATCCGGCTGCAGCGGCAGGCGCGCCTGCGATCGGGTAAGCCTGCGTCGCGGCGGCCGTGGTCGTCGGCGCGATCGTACCGAAGGACGGTGACGCCGCGGCCGACGAGGCTGGCGACGCGGGCAGGCCGATGGCCGGTAGCGGCGCGACCGCGCCCGATGAGCCGGATGGAGCGAAGGTCGTCGTACCGGTCGACGGGGTCGCCGTTTCGGTGGAAAGCGTCGATGCCGACGCGGAAGACGGCGCAGCGATGGGCGCGGACGTGAAAGTCGCGAGTGTCGAGGTGGCGGGCGCCTGCGCAGTCGAACCGAGCGTCGAACCCGACGCGCCGGTCGTCGACGGCGTCACGGCGGGCGTATCGGTCGATCCGGGCGTCGAAGCGCGGGACAGCGAATCGTAGGTAACGCCCATGACATCGGCAGGCGACGCCGACGCGGCGGAAGTAACGGGCGGTGCCGCGGCCGGTTGCGACGGCGAAGCGGACGCCGTGCCGGTCGCGCCGACCGGCGAAACGGCGGCGACGGGCGCGATGCCCGATGCGGAGGCAGTCGAATCAGGCGCCGTGCCGACCTGCGGCGATGCGGCGACAGCCGCAGCCGTCGATGCTGCGGCAAATGGCTGGACCGCCGGCGCTTTCGGCAATTCCGCCGCGACGGTTGTCTGTGTCGCGGCAGGCTGCGTCGTCGGCGCAGTCCAATATGTAGCGGACGTCGCGTGCTGAGCGACGGCCGACAACGGTGCCGCGGGTTCCGTCTCGACCGGCTTGGCAGCTTCCGGTGCGGGCTGCGACAGGTCCGGCGCGGACGTTGCCGCAATCGACGCGGATTCCGAAAGTGCGCGCGCCGACGTTCCCGCCATCGACGAGGAGGGGAGGGCAGCAAACGGAACGATGCTGTCGGCCGGCTTCACGTCGGCATGCGCATCAGCAACCCCTTGACGCAAGTAGGCCGGTGCAGCGCGATCGTTTGCAGGCGCCGGTTGTGCGTCGTCCTTGTCGTCGATATCGACGGACCCGGTCGGCTTGCCGATGCCAAGATCGCGAGCGGCTGCGTCGCGTGCCGGCGCGAAGGCTGAATGAGCGGGCTCCGATTTCGCGTCGTGCGCCAGCGACTCGGCGATCGGGCTTGCGGTCGACACGTCGAGTGCGGAAACCGACGGGCTGACGACGTCTTCCCAAGGCGCGAGGTCGATGGGTGCGTCGATCGACGGCGCGGCGGACGCTTCGTCGACGTGACGGATCTCGTCGTCGGCACGATGCGGGATCGCGGCATCGTCGATGCCGGGATTCGTGCGCGCGTTCGGTTCAGCTCTATCGATTGCAGGGGCGGGCAAATCGCCGACCGAAGCCTGCGCGATGCCGAATTCCGCCGGCATGAAGGCGTCGAGCACGATCGGTGCGTCGTCGTACGCAGGCGAGGCAGCGGATTCGGCCGGAACATTGACGTCCTGGGCTGCGACGCCATGCGCTGTGGAGACGAACGCGCTCGACGCGGCCGCCGATGCCGGCGCGGCGACGCTGGCTGCTGCCGCGGCTACGCCGGCCACGGCACCGGCTGCAGTCGCCGCGTGCGTTGCGTCGGCCGATTGCGCGCCGCCCAGCGTCGCCCACTGCGCGGTGCTGGCTTCGATCGAGCGCAGCGTGTCGTGAACGCTCGGCGCCGGTGTAATCGGCGTGGCGGGCTTCTCGTTCCACGCATAGAGCGGCGCGCGCGCCGGCGCGGGCGGCGCCGGGCGGCGTCGGGCCGCGTCCGGCGACAGGCCGGCTGCCGTCGTGCCCGCGACCGGGCGCACCGGCGGGCGCTGCGGCTGCGTAGCGGCCGGTCGTGGCGTGACCGTGGCGCGCGGCGCCGTTTGCGTCAGCGCGGCGGTGGCCGGCCGCGCGGCGGTCGGACGCGGCCGGACGGGTTCGAATCCGGCCGGAAGCGGAGCCGGCGCGGGGCGCGGCACTTGCGCGTTCGCCGCGGCGCGCGCGAGGCTGGCGGTGCTGCCGGTGGTCGGTGGCGGCATCGCACCGGCCGGGATCGGCGCGGGCGGCGCAGGCGTGCGCTGCGGCACGGTCGGCTTCAGCCAGCCCGACGGCGCGACGGGCTCCGCAAGGGGGCGCGGCGGCGTCTTGCTGCGCGGCTTCGGTCGGGCCTGCGGATCGGGCTTCCATACGGTCGGGCGCGAATACCGGCCGTTCTGGCGCGGCGCCATCGAATTGACGGTATGTGCGGTGGTCGGCTGTACGACATCGTCGTCGCGATGCAGCGCGCTGCGCGGCAGGTCGGCGATTCCGCGTGCGTCGTCGTCGCCGCCGTCGCGCGACAGCTTGACGCCGAACGACGTGTCGACCCACGCGGCGAACTGCCGCCAGCCGATGCCGGTCAGCCAGGGCAAGCCGGCGAGGAACAGCACGACCATCGCGACCGGCGTGCCGATCGGGCCGAGCAGGTGGGCGAAGCCGGCCGAGCACGCATGGCCGAGCGCGTTCGTGTCGGGGCCTGACAGCGGGCTCGTCAGCGTGCAGCTGGCGACGAATACCGCGGCGAAGCCGAGCCACAGGCGGATCGAGCCGCGGCCGGCGAGCCCGCCGCCGCCGGGCAGCATCGCCTGCACGAGACGCCAGAAGAGAAGGAGGAACCAGACGGCGGAGATGCCGAACCAGCCGAAGACAACCGTGTGCATGCTTTGAAACAGGAGTGGGGCGGAGCGCGCGGGGCGCGACCCGCCGAGTTTAACCGGCCGGCGAACAAGACTCTGACGCGGCGTGATTCCGATTCACGCCGCGCGACGCACGTGGATGGCACATGCGCGTGGCGCGCCACGCGAAGACGGTCGGTCGGCCTTCGCGCGCGCCCTGCATCAGGGGCTCCGGTGCGTGAACGTCAGTGTTGCGCCGGCCTGGGTCACGATCTGCAATTGCTGGGGCGCGCGCATCTGCACGCCGGTCTTCTCGATGTGGGCGAGCGCGTCGAGGTACGCGGATTCGAGTTGGCCGCCGAGCGTGTTCGGGCAGGCCATCCGCGTGCCGGCGAGCGGGCCGAAGCTCAGCAGGCCGTTCTTGACCGCGTAGGTGCCCATGTAGCGGTTGCAGCCCGAGAACCCGCTTGCGCGCCGGATGCCCGAGTCGGTCGACAGCGCGAGCTTGATCGGCTCGCCGTTGTCGCCGTGCGGGATCGCGCGTTGCGTGCCGTCGGCGTTCACCCAGCTGGTGAGTTCCCAGCTCGTGTCGTCGAGCAGCTGGACGGCGGCCGGGTTGTACGGGTCGGGTGCGGGGGCGGCGGAATCGGGATGGGTCGGCATCGCGCAGGCGGCGAGAAGCGTGGCAAGCGTCAACGCGCAGAGCGGCGTGCGCAACGGGCGAAGCAGGCCGGTGCGTGCGCGTGCGGCGGCAGACAGGTGGGACATGAGCCTCGTTCCTCTTCGGATTCTGATCAAGGCGTAAGAGTAACGCACCCGCCCCGCGGCAGGCGAGCCGACACTTCGCGTGCGAAAACGTTCGCGGGCCGCCCACGGACCTCGTGCGACTCGGCGCGGGTGCGGCCAAACCGCCCAAACCGGCCCGGATGCCCGTGTTAACATCGAAGCCGTTTTCGTCCTCCAACAGAACCAGCGGGAAATCACATGCAGATCGGTCAGCGGCTCGGTACGCCGCTTTCACCCTCGGCCACACGCGTCATGCTGCTCGGCGCGGGCGAGCTCGGCAAGGAAGTCATCATCGCGTTGCAGCGTCTCGGCGTCGAAGTCATTGCGGTCGATCGCTATCCGGACGCGCCGGGTCACCAGGTCGCGCATCGCGCGCACGTGATCGACATGACGGACCCGGCCGCGCTGCGGGCCATCGTCGAGGCCGAGCGCCCGCACCTGATCGTTCCCGAGATCGAGGCGATCGCCACCGACGCGCTCGCGGCGATCGAGGCGGCCGGTCTCGCCGAGGTGATCCCGACCGCGCGTGCGACGCAGCTCACGATGAATCGCGAAGGGATCCGCCGGCTCGCGGCCGAGGAACTCGGCCTGCCGACTTCCCCGTATGCGTTCGCGGATTCGTTCGACGCCTTCAGCGCGGCCGTCGCGAAGATCGGCATGCCGTGCGTCGTGAAGCCCGTGATGTCGTCGTCCGGCAAGGGGCAGTCGGTCGTGAAGACCGACGCCGACGTGAAAGCCGCGTGGGACTACGCGATGGCGGGCGGGCGCGTGAATCACGGCCGCGTGATCGTCGAGGGCTTCGTCGATTTCGACTACGAGATCACGCAACTGACCGTGCGCGCGATCGACCCCGCGACGCTCGACACGCGCACCTATTTCTGCGAGCCGGTCGGCCACGTGCAAGTGGCGGGCGACTACGTCGAATCGTGGCAGCCGCAGCCGATGAGCGCGACGGCGCTCGGGAAGTCGCGCGAGATCGCGCACAAGGTGACCGAGGCGCTCGGCGGGCGCGGGCTGTTCGGCGTCGAGTTGTTCGTGCGTGGCGACGACGTATGGTTCTCCGAGGTGAGCCCGCGGCCGCACGATACGGGCCTCGTCACGCTCGCGTCGCAGCGCCAGTCGGAGTTCGAGCTGCACGCGCGCGCGATTCTCGGGCTGCCGGTCGATCCGGCGCTCGGCACGCCGGCCGCGTCGGCGGTGATCTACGGCGGGCTCGACGAGCGCGGGATCGCGTTCGAAGGCGTGCGCGACGCGCTCGCGGTGCCGGGCGCGGACCTGCGTCTGTTCGGCAAGCCGGAAAGTTTTGCGAAGCGGCGCATGGGCGTCGCGCTCGCGACCGGCGCGACCGTCGACGAAGCCCGCGAACGCGCGAAGCGCGCGGCCGCGGCCGTGCGGCCCGTGTCGGCGCGCTGACGGAACGAGGAGACGACGATGGCATCGAGGTGGTTGCGTATCGGAAAGCTGGGCGCTGCGCTGGCGCTCGTCGCGGGGCTCGCGGGCTGCGGCCTCGCGGCCGCGCCGTGCCGGGTGGCGTCGGCCGGGCTCAAGATCGTACCGCTCGTCGGTCATGTCGCCGCGGCGCCGACCGATGCGTGCGCGGACGTGATCGATCCCTGATTCCGGCGGCCGGCGCGATTTCCGGCCAGCCTCTAAACATATAACCGCGCGCCCGCCGATGGCGCGCTTCCACCCGTCTCGTGAGAGGACCTGCATGATTCGCTTAACCCTCGCCGTGCTTGCTCTCGCCGGCAGCGCCGTTTCCGTCGCGCATGCCGCGCAACTGACCGTCGAAGAGATCGACGCGGACGCGCGTCAGCCAACCGTCTACCAGTGCGCGAACCACAAGGCCCCGGTGCGCGTGTCGTACTGGCTCGCGGGCAACGGCCAGAGCTTCGCGCTCGTGCCGGTCGACGGCAAGCAGATGCTGTTCGTCGACACCGTGTCGGGGTCGGGCGCGCGCTACCAGGCCGGCCGCTATACGTGGTGGACGAAGGGCAAGGAAGCGACGCTGCGCGACGAGATCGCCGACCCGAAGTCGCCGCCGCTGCTGGGCGACTGCGTGCAGGTCGAGAAGAAAAAGAAGAAGGGCTGAGCGGCGCGCGTGGAGCCTGTTCGCCCGGGTTGACCGGTTGTGCCGGGCTGAAGGCCCGGTACGCGCGGCTGACGGCGGGCATGCCGATGCGAGATTGCTCGATCCTACCCCTGATATTGTTCATCGGCCGATACGGCTACCCCGATCGGCCAGCCGCTCGCCCCCGCAGGCTCGGGCAGACCCGCCGCGCGAATCGCCGTCGCGGCCGTTCGCGGCGTTGTCACGGACAGATTCCCGCACGGTGCTACAATACGGCCCTTTCCGCCGGCATTCGCGCCGAACGGAGTTCGCACGGCCTGGCGTCCAGCGTTCGCATTGAACCGGTCCCAAGCGCCAGAGCGGCGCCGCGCGGCGCGCCGCGGCTCCGTCTATTTCCGAATTGTGATGAGCGCAGGCCCGGCCGGCCTGACGCACGATGTCCCCGCCGCGCCTTTTGAGCGAAACGCCACCATGTCCGATTCTGTCGCCAAGCCCGTCGACGCAACCTTCGATCAATTCGGCCTTGCCCCCGATATCCTGAAAGCCATTGTGGAGCAGGGCTATACGACGCCGACGCCGATCCAGGCGCAGGCCATTCCGGTCGTGCTCGCCGGCCGCGACGTCATGGGCGCCGCCCAAACGGGCACCGGCAAGACCGCGAGTTTCTCGCTGCCGATCATCCAGCGCCTGCTGCCGCAAGCGAACACGAGCGCGTCCCCGGCGCGCCACCCGGTGCGGGCGCTGATCCTCACGCCGACCCGCGAACTCGCCGACCAGGTTGCCGCGAACGTGCACGCGTATGCGAAGCACACGCCGCTGCGCAGCGCGGTGGTGTTCGGCGGCGTCGACATGAATCCGCAATCGGCCGAACTGCGCCGCGGCGTCGAGATCCTGATCGCGACGCCGGGCCGCCTGCTCGACCACGTGCAGCAGAAGACGGCGAACCTCGGCCAGGTGCAGATCCTCGTGCTCGACGAAGCCGACCGGATGCTCGACATGGGCTTCCTGCCCGATCTGCAGCGCATCCTGAACCTGCTGCCGAAGGAGCGTCAGACGCTGCTGTTCTCGGCCACGTTCTCGGGCGAAATCAAGAAGCTCGCATCGACCTACCTGCGCAACCCGCAGACGATCGAGGTCGCGCGCAGCAACTCGACGAACGCGAACGTCACGCAGATCGTCTACGACGTCGCCGAAGGCGACAAGCAGGCGGCCGTCGTGCAGTTGCTGCGCGATCGCGGCCTCAAGCAGGTGATCGTGTTCTGCAACAGCAAGATCGGCGCGAGCCGTCTCGCGCGCAATCTCGAACGCGACGGCGTGGTCGCGTCGGCGATTCACGGCGACAAGACGCAGATCGAGCGGATGCAGGCGCTCGACGCGTTCAAGCGCGGCGAGATCGAGGCGCTGGTCGCGACCGACGTGGCCGCGCGCGGCCTCGACATCGCCGAACTGCCGGCCGTGATCAACTTCGACCTGCCGTTCAGTGCGGAAGACTACGTGCACCGGATCGGCCGTACCGGCCGCGCGGGTGCGACGGGCGACGCGCTGTCGCTGTGCAGCCCGAACGAGCGCAAGCAGCTCGCCGATATCGAGAAGCTGATCAAGCGCCCGCTCGAAATGCAGACGCTCACGCTCGACAAGCCGGCGCGCCAGCGTCACGACGAACGCGGCGGCGAGCGCAACAGCGAACGCGGCGGTCGTCGCGATCGCGACGAGCATCGCGGTGCATCGGGACGCCGGTCGGGCAGCGCCGAGCGCGGCGGCCATCATCGTCGTCACGAAGCGCCGGTCGACGACTTCTTCCTGAAGCCGTACGAGCCGTCGGCGTCGGCGAAGCAGCCCGACGACGCGCAGCCCGCGCAGCAGCCGGAGAAGAAAGGGCCGAAGCGCCAGGTCGCCGCGCTGCTCGGCGGCTTCGGGATGCCGCGCAAGCCGTCGGCGTAACCCGGGCGGCGCGCAGGGGCGCCGCGTCAGCGCTGCCGGACAAGCGGGCGCATGCGATGAGCATGTGCCCGTTTTTCATGGGGCGACGCGATCGGGGCGGGGCGTGCGCGCGGCGGCGAAAGCTTGCCGCGCGGGGCAGGATATTTCGATGCGGTGTCGCAGCGGACGCGGCGCTGAGGCTTCCGTCACGCCTTCATGCGATCGGATGCGCCGCCGACGGATGCCGGGACCGGTGTCGTGCAGGCGGTTCAACCGGCGCGCGGCCCGAAGCGACGTGCCCACGCATCGGTCGCGGCCGCGTAGAACGCGTCGATCGTATGGCCCGGTAGATCGCCATCGTCCGACAGGCCGAGATGCGCGGCCGCGGCCCGCAGCGCCGGCAGCGGGTCGTTGCGTTCGAGCGCCGTCGCGCCCGTCTGCTTGCTGAGCTTTTCGCCGTTCGCATCGACGACGACGGGCACGTGCAGGTATTCGGGAGTCGGCACGCCGAGGCAGCGCTGCAGGTAGATCTGGCGCGCGGTCGAATCGAGCAGGTCGGCGCCGCGCACGACGTGCGTGATGCCGGCGTCGGCATCGTCGACGACGACCGCCAGTTGATACGCCCATTGGCCGTCCGCGCGCTTGAGCACGAAATCGCCGACTTCGGTCGCGAGGTTCTGCGATTGCGTGTGCTGCCAGCGATCGTCGAACGTGACGAGTGCGTCGCTGCCGTCCGGCACGCGCAGCCGCCATGCGCGCGCGGGCTTGCCGTGCAGGCCAGTGCGGCACGTGCCCGGATACGCGAGCGTCGTATGGCGTTCATGGGCGGCGCGCAGCGAATCGGCGATTTCCTTGCGCGTGCAGCCGCATGGATACACGAGCCCGGCCGCGACGAGCCGCTCGAGCGCGGCCGTGTAGGCCGCGTCGCGCGTACTCTGCCAGACGGGCGGCGCGTCGGGCGTCATCCCGAAATGCGCGAGCGTCGCGAGGATGTCGTCGGCCGCGCCGGGCACCGTGCGCGGGCCGTCGAGATCCTCGATGCGCACGAGCCACGTACCGCCATGCGCGCGTGCGTCGAGCCAGCTCGCGAGCGCGCCGACCAGCGAGCCGAAGTGCAGCGGGCCGGTGGGCGACGGCGCGAAGCGGCCGCGATAGCCGTGATTCATCGGCGGGGCGCGGTGCGACGCGCCGTTACGCGGCGCTGGCTGCCTGTGCGCAGGCCGGGCACGACTGGCCGGCCACATAGCTCGGCGATCGTTGCGCTTCCGGCGTGACGACCGCGCGGCACGCGAAGCACGTGACGTTCTCGGTGGGCTGGAGTTGCGGATTCAGCGCGGTGCGGTAGTCGAACACGAAGCAGTCGCCGTGATAGTGCGCGCCGCCGACTTCCTCGAAGTATTTCAGGATCCCGCCTTCGAGCTGGTACACGTTGTCGATGCCGATTTCCTTCATGTGGATCGCCGCCTTCTCGCAGCGGATGCCGCCGGTGCAGAACGACACGACCGTCTTGCCTTCGAGGTCGGCGCGGTTCGCGTCGATCACTTCCGGGAATTCGCTGAACTTGTCGATCCGGTAGTCGAGCGCGTTGTCGAACGTGCCGACGTCGACTTCGAACGCATTGCGCGTGTCGAGCATCACGACGGGGTGGCCGGTATCGTCGTGGCCCTGATCGAGCCACGACTTCAGCGTACGTGCATCGACGAACGGCGCGCGGCCGAGTTCCGGCTTGATCGCAGGCTTCTTCATCGTGATGATCTCGCGCTTCAGGCGCACGAGCATGCGGCGGAACGGCTGCGAGTCGGACAGGCTTTCCTTGAACTGCAACGTCGCGAACTTGCCTTCGAACAGCGGATCGTGGCGGATATACGCGATGAACGCGTCGGTGGCTTCGCGCGTGCCGGCGATGAACAGGTTGATGCCTTCCGGTGCGAGCAGGATCGTGCCGCGCAGGCCGAGTTCGTTGCAGCGGGCGGTGACGAGCGGACGCCATTGCTCGTTCGCGTCGAGCGACACGAAGTGGTAGGCGGCGAGGTTGACGATGGTCATGATGGTCCGACGGGAAAACGGTCGCACGGCGGCCCGCAAAAAAGGGTGCGAAGCCGGGGCGTTGATTCGAAAAACCGTATTATCCCGCAAACGGCGCGGGCATCGGTATCCGGCCGATCGGCCAGCCGCGCGACGTGTCGCCGCGTGCATCGGCCGAACGGCCAAAGCGGGCATTTTTTGGGCAGCCTGCGCGGCGAGGCGGCTACAATAGCGCCCATGTCAGATCCTCGCTTCGTCCATCTTCGCGTTCACTCCGAATTCTCGATCGCCGACGGCATCGTGCGCATTGACGACATCGTCAAGGCGGCGGCCGCGGACGGTCAGGGCGCGCTCGCGCTCACCGATCTCGGCAACGCATTCGGTCTCGTCCGTTTCTACCAGGAAGCCCGCGGCAAGGGCATCAAGCCGATCGCCGGCTGCGACGTCTGGATAGCCAATCCCGACGACCGCGACAAGCCGTCGCGGTTGCTGCTGCTGGTCAAGGACAAGGTCGGTTACCTGAATCTCTGCGAGCTGCTGTCGAAGGCGTGGCTCACGAACCAGTACCGCGGCCGCGCGGAACTCGACGCGAGCTGGCTCGACGGCGCGCTCGCGCAGGGGCTGCTCGCGCTGTCGGGCGCGCAACAGGGCGATATCGGGCTCGCGCTGGCCGCGGGCAACGAAGAAGCCGCGCGCCGCCACGCCGAGCGCTGGGCGCGGGTGTTTCCGGGCGGCTTCTACATCGAGCTGCAGCGTTACGGCCAGCCAGGCGCCGAGGCTTACATCCAGCAGGCCGCGGCGCTCGCCGCGTCGCTGAAGCTGCCGGTCGTCGCGACGCACCCGACGCAGTTCATGACCGACGACGATTTCACCGCGCACGAGGCGCGCGTGTGCATCTCGGAAGGCGACATCCTCGCGAACCCGCGGCGCCAGAAGCGTTTCACGACCGACCAGTATTTCCGCACGCAGGACGACATGGTCGCGCTGTTCGCCGACCTGCCGTCGGCGATCGCGAACACGGTCGAGATCGCGAAGCGCTGCAACCTGAAGCTCGAGCTCGGCAAGCCGAAACTGCCGCTGTTCCCGACGCCGGACGGCATGTCGCTCGACGACTACCTGGTCCAGCTGTCGAAGGAAGGGCTCGAGACCCGCCTCGCGCAGTTGTATCCGGTCGAGGCCGAGCGCGACGCGCAGCGCGACACGTACTACAAGCGCCTCGAATTCGAGTGCGGGACCATCACGAAGATGGGCTTCCCCGGCTACTTCCTGATCGTCGCGGACTTCATCAACTGGGCGAAGAACAACGGCGTGCCGGTCGGCCCGGGCCGCGGCTCGGGCGCCGGCTCGCTGGTCGCGTACGCGCTCGGCATTACCGACCTCGATCCGCTGCGCTACAACCTGCTGTTCGAGCGCTTCCTGAACCCGGAACGCGTGTCGATGCCCGACTTCGACATCGACTTCTGCCAGCACGGCCGCGATCGCGTGATCCAGTACGTGAAGGAGAAATACGGCGCGGACGCCGTGTCGCAGATCGCCACGTTCGGCACGATGGCCGCGAAGGCGGCCGTGCGCGACATCGGCCGCGTGCTCGACCTCGGCTACATGTTCACCGACGGCGTCGCGAAGCTGATTCCGTTCAAACCCGGCAAGCACGTGACGATTGCCGACGCGATGAAGGAAGAGCCGCAGCTGCAGGAGCGCTACGACCACGAGGACGAAGTCCACCAGCTGCTCGATCTCGCGCAGCGCGTCGAGGGCTTGACGCGTAACGTCGGGATGCACGCGGGCGGCGTGCTGATCGCGCCCGGCAAGCTGACCGATTTCTGCCCGCTGTACACGCAGGGCGACGACGGCGGCGTGGTCAGCCAGTACGACAAGGACGACGTCGAAGCCGTCGGCCTCGTGAAGTTCGACTTTCTGGGCCTCACGACGCTGACGATCCTCGACTGGGCCGAGCGCTACATCCGCCGCCTCGATCCGTCGAAGGCCGACTGGTCGCTCGCGCAGGTGCCGCTCGACGATCCGGCGTCGTTCCAGATCCTGAAGAAGGCCAACACGGTCGCGGTGTTCCAGCTGGAAAGCCGCGGGATGCAGGGCATGCTGAAGGATGCGCAGCCCGACCGCTTCGAGGACATCATCGCGCTCGTGTCGTTGTACCGTCCGGGCCCGATGGACCTGATCCCGAGCTTCTGCGCACGGAAGCACGGGCGCGAGAAGGTCGACTATCCGGATCCGCGCGTCGAACCCGTCCTGAAAGAGACCTACGGCATCATGGTCTATCAGGAGCAGGTGATGCAGATGGCGCAGATCATCGGCGGCTACTCGCTCGGCGGCGCGGACTTGCTGCGTCGCGCGATGGGCAAGAAGAAGCCCGAGGAGATGGCCAAGCATCGCGAGATCTTCGCCGAGGGTGCGGCGAAGAACGGCCTCACGCGCGAGAAGTCCGACGAGATCTTCGACTTGATGGAGAAGTTCGCGGGCTACGGCTTCAACAAGTCGCACGCGGCCGCGTATGCGCTGCTCGCGTATTACACCGCGTGGCTGAAGGCGCACCATCCGGCGGAATTCATGGCGGCCAACATGACGCTCGCGATGGACGACACCGACAAGGTGAAGATCCTGTTCGACGACTGCGTCGTGAACAACCTCGCCGTGCTGCCGCCGGACATCAACCAGTCGCATTACCGGTTCGAGCCGGTCGCGGAAGCCGACGGCAAGCGCTCGCGCACGATCCGCTACGGGCTCGGCGCGGTGAAGGGCAGCGGCCAGAACGCGATCGAGGAAATCCTGCGTGCGCGCGAGGAAAAGGCGTTCACCGACCTGTTCGACTTCTGCGAACGGATCGACCGGCGCGTCGTCAACCGCCGCACGATCGAGGCCCTGATCCGCGCCGGCGCGTTCGATTCGCTGAACCCGAACCGTGCGCAGTTGATCGCGTCGGTGCCGCTCGCGATGGAAGCGGCCGACCAGGCCGAAGCGAACGCGATGCAGGCCGGGCTGTTCGACATGGGCGCCGAGTCGCCGCATGCGCACGCGCTCGTCGACGAACCCGCGTGGGACGACAAGCGCCGCCTGCAGGAAGAAAAGGCCGCGCTCGGTTTCTATCTGTCCGGCCATCTGTTCGACGCGTATCGCGAAGAAGTGCGCCGCTTCGTGCGACAGAAGGTCGGCGACCTGAAGGAAGGACGCGACAAGCTCGTCGCCGGCATCATCGCGTCGCTGCGCACGCAGATGACCCAGCGCGGCAAGATGCTGATCGCGCTGCTCGACGACGGTTCCGGCCAGTGCGAGATCACGATCTTCAACGAGCAGTTCGAGGCGAACAAGGCGCTGTTCAAGGAAGACGAGCTGCTGATCGTGCAGGGGCAGGCGCGTAACGACGCGTTCACCGGCGGCATTCGCTTCACCGCCGATACCGTGATGGATCTCGAACGTGCCCGCAGCCGCTATGCGCAGGCCGTGCGGCTGACGATGAACGGCAACGCCGACGCGCTCGCGCTGCGCCGCGTGCTCGAGCCGCACGTGTCGAAGGACGATCCGGCCGCGGCGAACGTGGTCGAAGCGCCCGCGCCGCGCGGCGGCGGCCGCGATGGCGGTCGGCGCCCGCAGGCGCCGCTGCCGAACGGGCTTGCCGTCCAGATCCACTACAGCAACGCGCGGGCGCAAGGCGAAATGCGTTTGGGCGACGCGTGGCGCGTGAAGCCGAGCGACGTGCTGCTGGCGGATCTGCGCGCGGCGTTCGACGGCAGCGTCGTCGAAATCACGTACTGACCGCGCCCCGCTTCGGCGGCGGTCGCGCAGAGGCGGCCCGTCGCATCGCCATCGTGCGGTGCGGCGGGCCGTTTTTACGTGCGAGGGTTGCGGGGGTCTTGGGCTGGCCATCCGGACGCTATACAATCCCGCGCTAACCGTCCGAACGCGGCGTTTGCCGCCGGTTCGCACGGCAAGCAGCGGCGGTAGCGCGCGCGTAACACGGGCGGATCCGTGCCGCGTGCGGCACGGTAGGCCCTCGGACCAGGATGCCGTGGAACGGCCCGTCGCGACGATAAAAACTGATTGTCCCCCCACATGACCATGGTCAATGGAAACCCGACACAGCGGATCCTCGTGATCCGGATTGATTTTCTGGGCGACATGTTGTGCACGACGGCGTTTCTCGGCGCGCTGAAGGCGCGTTGGCCGGGCGCGGAGCTGCATGTGGTCGCGAACCGCTACAACGCGGCCGCGCTGGCCGGAAACCCGGACGTGCACACGATCCACACCTACGTGTACAGCCGCCAGTGCGAGCGCAACGACCGCCCCGGCCGGATGCGCGCATTCTTCGACCGGCTGCGACTCGTGCGCCGTCTGCGCCGCTTGCGGTTCGACCTGGTGATCGTGCCGAACGGCGGCATGCATCGCAGCAGCATGCAGTTCGCGCGCCAGCTTCGCGCGAAGGATTGCCGCTGGCACGATGCGGAGACCGAATTCGACGATCGCAAGCCCGAGCATGTCGCGCGGCGTCCGATGTTCCATGAAGCGTTGTCGGGCTTCCGGCTCGTGCCCGAACTCGGTTGCGCCGATCTCGATCAGCTCGCGCTCTCGGTGCATCCCGATCGCTCGCTACAGGAAACGTGGCATCGGCTGCTCGGCGCGCGCACGAAGCCGCGCGTCGGACTGTTCGTGTCGAACAAGGCGGTCGAGCGGCGCTGGCCCGCCGATCGCTGGCGCGACCTCGGCGAGCGCCTCGCACCGGTTGCCGACGTGATCGTGTTTCGCGATCCGGCCATCGGCCACGCTGCCGACGGCGACATGTGGCGCGACGTGAATGCACGGCATGTCGCGCCTTCCTCGGTCGCCGAGCTGGTGGCGGCCGCGAGCCTGCTCGACGCGATCGTCTCGGCCGACAGCGCGCCCGTGCATATTGCGTCGGCGCTCGGCGTACCGGTGGCCGCCCTGTTCGAGGACCGTCCCGAGAAATACCTGCGCTGGCATCCGCTCGGCGTGCCGCACGTGATCCTGCGTGCGGGCCCGACCGTCGATGCGATCGGTGTCGATGCGGTCGAGCGCGCGGTGCGCCACCTGCTGCCGCAGGCCGGCCGTCGCGACGAAGCCGCGGCCAGTACCGCGCTCGCGCAGCCGGCCGTCGCCACGTCGCCCGTGATCGCGCCGATCGCATCGTAGCGCGGTGCGCGTCGTGCGGCTGCGTACCGCGCGACGCTCCGCTGGCGGAGCCGCATCGCGGCAGCCTGCGCGGCCGGGTGCGCGACGCCGCGCCGGCTACTGCAAAATCCTGTACATTGCCAGCCTTGTTCAGCCAGCCAGACGATCACCGTGGCCCTGTTTTCTTCCACCCGTCCGCCCAGAACCATCCTCGTTGCCGCGCCGCGCCGTATCGGCGACGTGCTGCTGACGACACCGCTCGTACGGTCGCTGAAGGCGCGTTGGCCGGACGCGCACATCGACATGCTGGTGTTTCGCGGCACCGAGGGCGTGCTCGAGCACAATCCGGACGTGCGGCGCGTGATCGTGGTCGCGCAGCGCGCCGGGTTCGGCGAGCGGTTGCGCGACGCGTTGTCGATGTGGCGCCGCTACGATCTCGCATGCGCGGCGCTGAGTTCCGACCGGCCGCGTTTCTACAGCTGGTTCGCCGGTCGCAAGCGGGTCGGCCTCGTCGACCCGAACCGCGTCACGTGGCTCACGCGGATGATGCTGAACGGGATCGCGATCAATCACCATGAATCCGCGCATACGGTCGTCAGTACGCTCGCGCTTGCGCCGGTGATCGGCATCGAGCCGGTGTCCGAGGTCGTCGCGCCCGGCATCGGCGACGATCCGGCGCGGCGCGCGCGTTTCGACGCGTGGCTCGCCGAGTCGCCCGCGATCCGCGCCGGCAAGCCGCTGGTCGTGCTGCATCCGTATCCGATGTTCCGTTACAAGCAATGGCGGCTCGACGGCTGGGTCGACATGATCGGCTGGTTGCGCGAGCAGGGCTTCGCGGTCGCGCTGTCGGGCGGCCCGGCCGATCGCGAGCGCGAGTATGCGGAGCAGGTCGCGGCCGAGGCGGGCGGCGACGTGCTGAACCTGGTCGGCCGCCTGACGTTCGGCGAGAGCGCGGAGCTCGTGCGGCGCGCGCGGCTCTTCATCGGGCCCGACACCGGCGCGACGCACGTCGCGGCCGCGACCGGCACCGACACGATTGCGCTGTTCGGGCCGTCCGACCCCGTGCGCTGGGGGCCGTGGCCGCAGCATTGGCCCGCGACCGAGAATCCGTGGTCGCTGCGCGGCTCGGGCCGGCACGGTAACGTGTGGCTGCTGCAAGGGGAAGGCGATTGCGTGCCGTGCCGGCACGAAGGCTGCGAGCGCCATGTCGACAGCCGCAGCGACTGCCTGGTCCATCTCGGCGCGCAGCGCGTGAAGGCCGCAGCGGCCGAGATGCTCGGGCTGAATCCGCCGGGCCCGGCTGACATCATCGTCGACACGTCGCGGCTGCACCGCGCCGGCTCCGACTGACACGCGGCAAACGCGCGTTTTTCTTCGTTCGTACGGGGCTTGTTTCGCGGGGAGTCACGCGGCTCGCCCGCAGCGATGGTGGATATCCGCTGCCGCCGACCTGGGCCGGGCGGCGCAGCGGAACGTATGGCGGTGTGCGTTACACGCTGCGCCGGATCGCCGACGTTTCGCGCGGCAGCGCTTCGCTGCGTTCACCGCAACCGAGCAGGATGCCGGCCAGCAGCACGATCAGGTGCCCTTCGGCGAAATCCAGCAGCAGCGAATTCGCGAGACTGCCGATCGCGAAGATCGCGAGCCACGCGAGCAGCAAGTGCCGCGAGCGCGGATCGAGCGCACGGCTGCCGCGCGCGATCTGCACGATCAGGTTGACGAACAGCAGCACGCCAAGCGTACCGAGCTGCACGGCCATCAGCAGGTATTCGTTGTGCGGGTTCGACGTGAGTTGCCCTTCGGCGGCCGTCTTGCCGGCGGTGAGCTTTTCGAATTCGGATTCGAGGCCGCCCGCACCGTAGCCGATCACGGGGCGCTGCCGATACAGCTCCAGCCCCTTCTTGTACCACTCGAGGCGCAGCCCGGTCGACGTGGCCGCATCGCTTTGCCGGTATTGCTGCACTTCCGTTACGACTTTCGTCAGCCGGCCGTTGTGAACCGTGCATGCAGCAATCACGAGCGCGACGCCGGCCAATACGAGCACGCCGGCGGCGAGCCCTGCGCGCAGCGCGGACTCCCGGCGCAGCAACAGCACGAAACGCACCGCGACGACGAGGATCAGCAGCAGCGCGATGACCTGTCCTGTGCGTCCCTGCAGCATCACGAACACGTTGACGAGCGACCACGCGGCGATGCCCGCATAGGCGGCGCGCGACAGCGCCGTGCGGGCGGCCAGCGCGAGATCGGCCGCCTGGTAGAACAGCAGCGCGCCGAACATGCCGGCCGCGATGTGGTTCTTGAACACCCACGCGCGCGACAGCGGCAACTGGGTCGCATACGCCGGGCCGATCGCGGTGAGCCCGAGATAGTTGGTCGTCGACAGCAGCAGGATCACGCACAGCGTGCCGAACCAGCAGCGCCGCACGATCGGCGCCCAGTTCGAATGACGGAACGCGAGCACGGCGAACGGCAGCAGCAGCAGCTTGTCGTATTTCGCCACCCAGTTCCACGCCTTGTGATGCGGCGCGACCGTATAGGTGACGCTCACGGCCAGCGCGGCCAGGATCAGCAGCGCCGCGAGCGAAGCCGGGTCGGCGACGAACGAGCGCAGGTCGCGCCAGAATTCGGGGGAGATCACGAGCGCGGCGGCGAACAGCCCGCAGAACACGTTGGTCAGCGCGGTCGAAACGGGCACCATGCAGAGCGCGGCGACGGCGAATGCGCGGGCGGCGGTCAGGCGCCGCGTGGCGGGAGCGGAAAACGAAAGCATCGGAACCTGTCGTATGGACGAATGCGGCTTGCGGGCATCTGCGCCGCGTCGCATGTCCCGGTGAGCGATCCGGGACGAACGGCGCAGTATACGCGAAGCAGGGCGGGTTTCCGTGCGGTTTTCGGGGATGGATCAGCTGAACGCGCGCTTGATCCGCGAGCGCAGCAGGGCGCGCTTGAGGCGGCCTTCCACGGCCGGCGTATCGAGCGCGATCTGCGTGCCGACCGGCTCGCCGCGATGCAGGTAGTAGCGGTCGAACGTCGCCTGCGTCATGCCCCATTTGTTCAGGAACTGGCGGCGGCCGTCGTTCTTGACGATCTTCCCGGTGCTCTTCTGCTGGAAGTGGTACACGAGGCTGTCGCCGACGCCGACGAAGATCCGGCAGCCGGCGTCCCAGAATTTCATCGAGAAGTCGTTGTCGCTGCTCATGCCCGGCGACAGCTCGCTGCTGTAGCCGCCGATGCGGTTCCACCAGTCGCGGTGCACGAGCGTCGGCGGCCAGGTCGAGCCGAGCCAGTCCGCGCGCGCCAGCTTCGGGGTCGCGGCGACGAGGCCCGCCGCGTCGAACTGCTCGGCGTCGCGGCCGAAATTGCTGACGACCACGCACGGGTTGCGCGTGTCGACCGGCTCGACCATCGTGCCCGACAGCATGAACAGGTCGGTGGGCATTTGCTCGATGCGGCGCACGAGCGCCGTGTCCCAGCCCGGGCAGCAGAACATGTCGTCGTTCATGTAGACGACGTAGTCGCGCGTGGCGCGCGCGGCGGCGAGGTTGACCGCATGGCAGATGCCGATGTTGGCCGGCGATGCCGTGTGTTCGATCCCTTCGTTGCGCACCCAGTCGAGCGTGCCGTCCGAGCCGTCGTTCACGTGCACGATGATCTGGTGGTCGTACGCGGAATGCCGGCGCAGGCTGTCGACGACGAGCTTGAGGTACGGCAGGTTGTTCCAGGTCGGAATGATGATGGAGAACATGGCGGTCGGATTCGGTGGTCGTCGTGACGGGCGGCGCGCAGTGCAGCCGCCCGGGCGGGCACGCGCGGTGCGCGCAACCCGGCATTGTAACGCCGGGCCGGTCGCGCACCGGGCGGGTGCCTAGCGGGCCGGCTCGTGACCGAGCTTCAGGAAGCGGTAGTACACGGTTTCCGCGTTGAACACCGCGATCATGAAGCCCGCGCGGCCGTCGAGGAACCCGCGCCGCAGCACGTAGGTGCGTACGAACGCCCATGCGCCGCGGCCGAGCGCCTTGCCGAAGCCGCCGCGCTGGCCGGCCGCGCGGCGCTGGCGCGCGCCGGCCGTCGAATACGCGTCGAGCTTGCGCACGACCGTTTCGAAATCCTCGTACGAATAGTGCATCAGCTTGCCGGTCAGGCGCTGCGCGGCGGTATCGAACACGAGGCGCTCGTGCACGAGATCGTCCGAGAATCGCGCGGTGCCGCGCCGGAACAGCCGCGGCACCCAGTCCGGATACCAGCCGCTGTGATGAATCCACTGGCCGCAGAAGCTCGACAGCCGGTCGAGCGCGTAGACCTGCGCGGCCGGCGCGCGGATCGCGTCGCGGATCGACTGCGCGAGTTCCGGCGTGACGACTTCGTCGGTATCGAGCGACAGGATCCAGTCGGTGCCGAGCGCGTCGAGCGCGCGGTTCTTCTGCGGGCCGAAGCCTGGCCAGTCGCGCTCGACGATCACGCGCGCGCCGTGCGCCTGCGCGATCGCGACGGTATCGTCGGTGCTGCCGCCGTCGACGACGACGACATCGTCGGCGAACGACAGCGCATCGAGACACTGCGCAAGCCGCGCGGATGCGTTGAGGGCGATGAGGGCGACGCCGAGGGAGGGTTCAGCCATGAAATCGTCGGAAAGGCGGAGAAAACGGTGAGCGGCAGTATACCTTCGGCCCGGTCGCGGCCCGCATCGGCGACGGGCGTGCCCGCGGGGGCGGTGCGGCTATAATGTTGAGCCCTTTCCGGCACCCGCCCGACAGGGCGCACACCCGGGCGGCCACGCGCCGGGCGCCGCGTCGCGGCTCAAGAAGGATTGCCTTGGAAACCCAGAACACACTTCGCAAACCGATGGACGGCACCGGCACCTCGCCGCTCACGGTCCTCAAGCGCCTGTGGCCGTACATCCGGCCGCTCGTCGGCATCGTGGTGCTCGCCGTGATGACGATGGGCGTCGTCGCGGCCACCGAAGCCGGCATTCCGGCGCTGCTCAAGCCGCTGCTCGACCACGGCTTCGGCTCGCACGGCAGCGACAGCGCGAAATGGTACGTGCCGATCGCGGTGATCGGCCTCGCGCTGGTGCGCGGCGTATCGCAGTACACCTCGAATTACCTGCTCAACTACGTATCGAACCGCATCCTGCTGCAGCTGCGGCTCGAGATGTTCCAGCGGATGCTCCACACGGGCGCGTCGTTCTTCCAGCGCGAAACCGCGAGCACGGTGATCAACGCGATCGTGTTCGAGGTCAACCAGATCCTGTCGGTGCTGACGGGCGTGATGGTCACGCTCGTGCGCGACTCGCTGACGGTGATCTTCCTGCTCGGCTACCTGTTCTACCTGAACTGGCGGCTCACGCTGATCGTCGCGGTGATCCTGCCGGGCATCGGCTGGCTCGTCAGCAAGATCAACCGCCGGCTGCGCCGGCTGAACCGCGAGCACCAGACGCTGACCAACGAGCTGTCGTACATCGTCGAGGAGACGGTCGGCGGCTACAAGGTCGTCAAGGTGCATAACGGCGAAGCGTACGAGATGGACCGCTTCACGACGATGAGCAAGCGCCTGCGCGGCTATGCGATGCGGATGACGATCTCGGGCGGCCTCGCGCAGCCGCTCACGCAGTTCCTCGCGTCGATCGCGCTCGCGGTCGTGATCACGATCGCGGTCGTGCAATCGTCGAACGACCAGACGACGGTCGGCGGCTTCGTCGCGTTCGTCACGTCGATGCTGCTGGTGATCTCGCCGCTCAAGCACCTGATCGACGTCAACCAGCCGCTGCAGCGCGGAATGACGGCCGCCGAGCTGATCTTCGGGCTGATCGACGAGCCGGCCGAGCCGCAGGGCGGCGGGCGGCTGCTGCCGCACGCGCGCGGCGAGATCGAGTTCCGCGCCGTGTCGTTCGATTACGGCGCGGCCGAACGGCCGACGCTCGACCGCATCTCGTTCAAGGTCGCGCCGGGTGAAATGATCGCGCTGGCCGGCCCGTCCGGCAGCGGCAAGACGACGCTCGTGAACCTGCTGCCGCGCTTCTTCGACCCGACGGACGGCACGATCCTGGTCGACGGCGTACCGGTTGCCGACTACGACCTGCACGCGCTGCGCGGCCAGATGGCGATGGTCAGCCAGGACGTCGTGCTCTTCAACGACACGATCGCCGCGAACGTCGCCTACGGGCAGACGCCCGACCGGGCGCGCGTGCAGGCCGCGCTCGAGGCCGCGAATCTCGCCGATGTGGTCGCCGCGATGCCCGACGGGCTCGATACGCTGGTCGGCGGCAACGGGATGCGGTTGTCCGGCGGCCAGCGCCAGCGGCTCGCGATTGCGCGCGCGATCTACAAGGACGCGCCGATCCTGATCCTCGACGAAGCGACGTCGGCGCTCGATTCGGAGTCGGAGCGCCACGTGCAGGCCGCGCTCGAGCGGCTGATGGAAGGCCGGACGACGCTGGTGATCGCGCACCGGCTGTCGACGATCGAGCGCGCGGACCGCATCCTCGTGCTCGAGGCCGGCAAGATCGTCGAAGAGGGCAGCCACGACGAACTGCTGCGCCACGGCGGCCTCTACGCGCACCTGCACCGGATCCAGTACCAGCAGCAGGCGGCGTGACGCGCGGTCATGCGGCCGCGATGCCGTGTGCTACATCGGGCAGTCCCGGTCGTTTCTTGTTCGACGTGACACCACGGAGGGAAGGACAATGAAGAGGATGCACGGCATGATGCTGGCCGCACTGATCGCGGCCGGCTGCGCCGCCACCGCGGCGATGGCGCAGGATCACGGCAACCACGGCAATCGCGACGACCGCGGCGGCCACGGGATGCAGCACGGCCATGGCCCGAAACACGTGCCGCCCGGGCACGCGATGCATCGCGACGACGTACCGCCGCGCTGGGCCGACGGGCCGCGCCGCGACTGGCACAAGGGTGACCGGCTGCCGGACGAGTTCCGCGATCGCCAGTATGTGGTCGACGACTGGCGCGGCTACCACCTGAGTGCGCCGCCGCGCGGCTATCACTGGGTCGGCGTCGGCGGCGACTACCTGCTCGTGCAGATCGGCTCGGGCATCGTGCTGCGGGTCGGTCCGTAACCCGGTCCGTAATCGTCACGCAGCGTTCCGATCGTTCATCCGGCTGCCGGGCGCGTGGCCCGGCGCCGCGTCACTTTGCCGCCGCGCGGCGGAACCAGCGCCGCTCGATTCTCGACATCACCCAGCACACGCCCAGTGCGCACACCGTGCCGAGCGTCACTTCGCCGAGCCGGATCAGCGGAACGTCCCACAGCGGGCCGTTGCCCGGGAACAGCAGCACGATCGTCGCGGTCACGCCGCCGAGCCGTGCCGCGCTGCCGATGTTCAGGCACCAGCAGCAGACGATCACGACCGCGACCGTGATCGCATACGCGACGAGGCGATCGCCGCCCAACGCCGCACCGGCGAAGCCCAGGACGCCGCCGACCATCGCGCCGATGAACTGGTCGCGCGACAGCGACATCGTGTCCGAGTAGTTGTGCTGCGTGACGGCGATCGCGGTGATCGCCGCCCATACCGCCTGCTCGCTATGCATCGCGCGGCCGATCGCATACGCGAGGCACGCGCCGCAGACGGCCTGCACCGCCATCAGCCCGCCTTGCGCGAGCCGTTCGCCGAATGACAGCCCCTTGAACAGATCGAAGATCGACTGCTGGATCTGCTGGCGGGCTTCGTTGAGTGTCCTGATCGTATCCATCGTGCGTCGGCCAAGAAGCGGGGAGCGGCGGCACGCCGCCGTCAATGCGCCTGTTCGGGCGAGGCGGGCGCCGGTTCGTCGGCCGTCGCGTCGCCGTTCCCGACGCGCGTTTCGGGCATCACGAGCCAGACCAGCAGCACCGCGAGCGCGCCTGCCGCGGCGAGCCCGAAGAAACTGACCGCGTTGCCGAAGTGATCGGCGACGTAGCCGGCCACGGCCGTGCTGAGCGTCGCGCCGATCCCGGCCGCGAGCCCGAACAGCCCGATGCACAGGTTGTAGCGGCCCTTGCCGCCCGCGACGTCGGCCGCGATCAGCGGCAGCATCACGCCGAACACGGCCGCGCTGATGCCGTCGAGCATCTGGACCGGCACGAGCAGGTACGGGCTGCTGACGCCGGCGAACAGCAGCGCGCGCACCGGCAGCGCGGAGAAGCCGAGCAGCAGGATCGGGCGGCGCCCCCAGCGCTGCGCGGAACGGCCGACCCACGGCGACAGCATCGCGACGATCGCCTGCGGCACGATGATGCACGCGGCGATCACGAGCTGCACGTTCTCGCCCATCCCGGCCGTGACTTCGCCGGCCGCGAGGTTCAGCATCGCGGCGTTCGACAGATGGAACAGCACGACGCAGGCCGCGAAGATCAGCATCCGGCGGTCGCGCAGCAGTTCGAGCAGCGTTTCGCGCTCGCCGGCTTCGTCGAGGTCGTCAGGTTTCGACGACTGCGGAATCACCTGGTGCGTCGGCTGGATCATCGCGAGCGCGAACAGCGCGGGCAGCGCCAGCACGGCGGTCAGCCAGAACACCGCGCGCGCGGAGAAGTATTCGCCGGTGAGCCCCATCAGGCCCGCCGCGACCGCGCTGCCGATCGACGCCCAGCGCGCGTTGCGGCCCAGCCGGTCGCCGAGGTCGGCGCGGCCGACGAGCGAGAACGAGATCGCCGCCATCGCCGGCACCAGCATGCAGCTGGCGAAACCGTGGAACACCTCGGCGGCGATCACCGGCACGATCGTCGGGCTCGACGCGAGCAGTACCGCGGACAGGATGATGGCCGCGATCGCCCACGCGGCCGCGCCTTTCTTGTTCTTCAGCGCATCGACGGCCGCGCCGCCCGGCACCTGGCTGACCATCGCGCTGATCGTGCCGATCGACAGCACCATGCCGATCTCGCCCTGCGTCCACTTGTGCGACGCGAGGTAGGACGCGATGAACGGACCGAACCCGGTTTGAACGTTTGCAACGAAAAAGTTGAGCCAGTCGAGGGCCCGGAGACTGCGAACGCTGACGGAATGCTTGATCGTCATCGGGTGGCACTCGCAGACGAAGCCGGCACCGCTGCCGCCGGGGCAACGGGCGGAAAGACCGCGACGATCGGCTTGTCGGCCGCATACGGCGGCGATGCCTTGATCTGCGCGTCGTTCAGGTCGAGCTGCGGGTGCAGCGCCTTGTCGCGCGTGACGAAGCGCAGCGCGCCCCAGCTCGCGGCGATCGAACGGCGATCGGTATTGACGAGCCCGCCGAGGTCGAGCACGACGGCCTGCGGCTGCGCGCCGCGGTCGATCAGCACGTCGACGATGCGGCCGATCTTCGTGCCGTTCGGGCGCTCGACATCGCTGTCGAGCATCGGCAGCCGCGTCGCCGGCGACGCCGCGGCCGAGCCTGACAGCGGCACGGCTTTCGGCCGCGCGGCCGGCGGCAGATCGCCCGACGGCACGTCGAGCACGATCGGCTCCTGTTTGCCGCCCGGCGTGAAGCGGAACACGTTCCACGGGAAGACGACCTTGCGGTCGCCGATCCCCATGAAGCCCTGCAGGTTGACGATCATCTCGCGCGGCTTGCCGCTCGCATCGACCACCATGTCGACCGCGCGGCCGACCACCTTGCCGTTGCGGCGCGCGACTTCGCTGTCGAGCAGCGCATGGATCTGGGTGCGGTCGAGCGCGCGCGTCGCGACGAGCGGCGGGGGCGGCGGCGGCGGCGGGGTCGGCGATTCGGGGCGCTGCACGGGCTTCGGCCGTGCCACTTCGCGGTGCGGCTTCTTCGGCGCTTCCGGTTCCTCCGGTTGCGTCGGCGCGGGCACGGGCGGCATCGTCAGCGGCTCGCCGGCGGTTTCCTCGACGGGCTCGACGAGCGCCTCGCTGATCGGCGCGGGCGGGTTCTGGACCGGCAGCAGCCCGCAGCCGGACAGCAGCGCGGCGACGGCGAAGATCAGGAAGACCGTCGAGGACGGCAACGACTTGCGGGATGCGGGAAACGGGAGTCCGCCGCTCATTGACACTCACTCCATGGGTCGGGGCGGCCCGAGGGCACGCGGCTGGCGATGGATGGCGGGTGCGGGCGGCGCACCACGCGAGGGTGAGAGTTTAACGTGTCTTGCTTTCAGGACCGATTTCGATGGCGGATCGCAGGCGGACCGTCGGGAAAAGGAAGGGATCGGCGGCCGGTCCGAGGCCTGGCGGCGGCGCGTGGTTGATGACGATGCGGGCACCGGCGCCGCTACCGGCGGTGTGCTGGTGCGGCGAGTTCGAGCCGTCGTACGCGGACAGCGACATCAACGCCGCAACGCCAGCGGCCGTGATGATCGTTCGGAAGAAGCGACGCCCGCCGCGCCCGCCGTGGTGGCGGGCAGGGGCGGGCGCTACCTGAAGCAGCGTGAACCCGGGAAATCAGGCGTCCGGATACCATGCGTCGGCGAATTCGCTGACCTGGACGTCCTTCAGTTCCGGACGGGCGGCCAGCCATCCGCGCACGAGTTCGCGATCGGCGTCGGTCGTCGTGCCGCGCGGCGCGCCGGAGATCACGTACGCACCGATGCCTTCGTCCGCGGACGCGACGGTCAGCAGCCCGTTCGCTTCGACGAAGTCGATGAATGCATCGATCAACTGGCCGCGCTCGAGGTCGGTCATGTCGTTGCGGTAATGCGCGGTGGCGTTGAACGAGAGTTCCTGGAATTCGCCGATGTGGAGTTTCTTGCGCTGACGGCGGTTGTGGCCTTGGCTCATGGTGTGTGCTGAGTGAATGAGAGGTGAGAAAGGATAGCGCGGCGGATGGCGCGGGCGCCCTGTCGACATGCTGCATGGGTGACGCTGGCGGCGAAAGCGGGCGTATCGCGGGACCGTTTTCGAAACTGTTCTTAAACAATTGCGCGATGCGCTGTTCGCCGTGCGGCCTGGTCAAGCGGCCTATTGCACGCCTGACCGAATAATACAGGGATGGCGAGCGTGTTCGGCTTGGCTAAGGTCTGCGGTCATTCGAACAACCACGAGGGCCGTGTGTCGGACAATCGCTATTCGTACGAGGGGCGTCAGGATCTCACGCCGGGGGATCTGTTTTTCTGGGGTGCCGTGAATCAGGTTTGCAAACGGTTTGGCTTTCACGACCTTGGTGCTGCGGCTGCCGTTCTATTGGGGCAGAACGATGTGCCGGTTCCCGGCAAGCCGCGCGGCGCAGTGGCCGGCACCTCCGTTGCGTCGCTTGCGGCGCGCAAAGCGCTGCCGTTCAACGTCGGAATTCGGATGCCGACCATCACGAAAGCCGGTGCCGGTGGTATGCGGATCGCGACGACTCGTAACCTCGGTGCATTCGTCGGGCGTGCAGTGCCCGTTGTCGGCACTGTCATGCTCGCCACGGATGCGGCAGTCGTCATGTGGAATACGGTGCAGGTCTACAACAGCACTGCAAAACCGGAAGACAGAGTGCTCCGATATGGCTGACACGGCATGGGATCGGCTCGAAGCATTTGCTCGGGAGGAATTGGGGCGTCCGCTCTTTGGCGGTCCGCTGAAGCTGTCACGTTCAAGCCGGATGGAAGAGGATCTCCGCATCACGGGAATCGACGCGATCGAATTTATCGACAAGTGGGGCGAGACCTTCGGGATCGATGTAGAGCATTTTCCGTATCAGCAATACATCGGCCCGGAAACGCTTGATATGGTCAGAACGTTCCTTGGGCTGTTTTCGTCGAAATATCGTGACCCGGAGCTCGTACCGCTCACGCTCGGCATGCTCGAAGAAGCGATGCGTGTCGGCCGATGGGATACCGTAGCGATCGAGCGCTTCGCACGGAAAGCGGCCGACGACGAATAGCCGTTCGGCGATGCATGCGGGTTGCGCGAAAGCCGTGCCGCGCCGGGCAGGCTTCGCGTAACCGCAAAAGAACGCGCCGTCACATCAGCACGATGTCGTACTGCTCCTGGCTCAGGTTCGACTCGACCTGCAGCGACACCGGTTTGCCGATGAAGTCGATCAGCATCGCCAGATGCTGCGATTCTTCGTCGAGGAACAGGTCGATCACCTGCTGCGCGGCGATCACGCGAAACTCGCGCGGATTGAACTGGCGCGACTCGCGCAGGATCTCGCGCAGGATGTCGTAGCACACGGTGCGCGACGTCTTCACCTGGCCCTTGCCCTGGCAGGTCGGGCACGGTTCGCACAGCACGTGCGCGAGCGATTCGCGCGTGCGCTTGCGCGTCATCTCGACGAGTCCGAGCTGCGAGAAGCTGTTGACCGTCACGCGCGTGCGGTCGCGCGACAGCGCCTTCTTCAGCTCGGACAGCACCGCGTCGCGATGCTCGGCGTTCTCCATGTCGATGAAGTCGATGATGATGATCCCGCCGAGGTTGCGCAGCCGTAGCTGCCGCGCGATCGTATGCGCGGCCTCGAGGTTGGTCTTGAAGATCGTGTCGTCGAAGTTGCGCGCGCCGACATAGCCGCCCGTGTTCACATCGATCGTCGTCATCGCCTCGGTCTGGTCGATCATCAGGTAACCGCCCGACTTCAGGTCGACGCGGCGCGACAGCGCGCGCTGGATCTCCGTCTCGATGTTGTACAGGTCGAACAGCGGCCGCTCGCCCGTGTAGTGATGCAGCTTCGGGCTCACGGCCGGCGTGAACTCGCCGGCGAATTCCGACAGGCGCTGGTAGGTCTCGCGCGAATCGACCTGGATGCGCGTCGTGTCGTCGTTCGCGAAATCGCGCAGCACGCGCTGCGCGAGATCGAGATCCTGGTACAGCAGGCTCGTCGCCGGCAGCCGCTGCGCTTGCGCGACGATCGTCGCCCAGGTCTTGCGCAGGTACGCGACGTCACCGGCCAGTTCGTCGGACGTCGCATCCTCGGCGATCGTCCGCACGATGTAGCCGCCTTTCTCGTCCGGCGGGATCACGGCGGTCAGGCGCGCGCGCACGGCCTCGCGTTCGGCCTCGCTCTCGATCTTCTGCGAGATGCCGATATGCGGCTCCTGCGGCAGGTAGACGAGCGTGCGGCCCGCGATGCTGACCTGCGTCGACAGCCGCGCGCCTTTCGTGCCGATCGGATCCTTGATCACCTGCACCATCAGCGTCTGGCCTTCGAACACGATCTTCTCGATCGGCTGGTGCGGCGCGCCCGACTGCGGCTCGCCCGCGAGGCGCGGATGCCAGATGTCGGCGACGTGCAGGAACGCCGCGCGCTCGAGGCCGATGTCGATGAATGCCGACTGCATGCCGGGCAGCACGCGCACGACCTTGCCGAGATAGATGTTGCCGACCCGTCCGCGCGACAGCGTCCGCTCGACGTGAAGCTCCTGCACCGCACCTTGCTGGACGAGTGCGACGCGCGTTTCCTGCGGCGTGAGGTTGATCAGGATTTCTTCGTTCATGGTGCGGTTCAGAAGGCGACGCGTGCGGCACGCAGCAGCGCGGCAGTCTCAAAAAGGGGCAGACCCATGATACCTGAATGGGATCCGTCGATTCGCTCGATGAATTCGGCCGCGCGGCCCTGGATCGCGTACGCGCCGGCCTTGCCGAACGGCTCGCCGGTTTCGACGTAGCGCGCGAACGCGTCGCTCGGTGCGTTTGAAAAGCGCACCGACGAGCGCGACAGCGCGGGCGGCAGCAGTTCGCCATCGGCGCCGATCACGGCGACGGCCGTCAGCACCTCGTGTTCGCGGCCCGCGAGGCGGGTGAGCATCGCGAGCGCATCGTCGGCGTCGGCCGGCTTGCCGAGGATCGCGCCGTCGATGGTCACCGTGGTGTCCGCAACGAGCACCGGCGCGGGCGGCTTGCCGCTCGCGACGAGGCGCGCACGCGCGGCCTCGGCCTTCGCGACGGTCACGCGCCGCACGTACGCGTCGGCGGCTTCGCCGGGCAGTTCGGCTTCGAGCGCCTCGGCGTCCTCGTCGGGGCGCGGCAGCAGCAGCTCGAAGCGTACGCCGATCTGCTGCAGCAGCTCCTGGCGGCGCGGGCTTTGCGAGGCGAGGTAAAGGATCGGGAAAAACGCGGGGGACGTGCTGGACGGCATGGTGTCGTTATCTCGTTAGGCGCGCGCGGCGCGCGTCTCGAGGACGACACGTCATGCGCGGTGGTAGGGGTGATTCTGCGTGATGCTCCACGCCCGGTAAAGCTGTTCGGCGAGCAGCACGCGCACCATGCCGTGCGGCAGCGTCATGCTGGAGATGCGCAGCAGTACGTCGGCGCGCGCTTTAAGTTCCGGATCGAGCCCGTCGGCGCCGCCGATCACGAACGCGACGTCGCGGCCGTCCTGCTGCCAGCCGGGCAGCGCCTGCGCGAGCTGCATCGTGGTCCAGTCGCGGCCGCGCTCGTCGAGCGCGACGAGGCGCGCGCCCTTCGGCAGCGCGGCCTCGATCTTCTGCCGCTCGGCCGCCATCACGCTTTCGGCGCTGCGGCCGCCCGAACGCAATTCAGGCTTGATTTCGCGCAACTCGATGCGCAGTTCGGGCGGCATCCGCTTCGTGTATTCGTCGAAGCCGGATGCGATCCAGCCCGGCATCTTGTGGCCGACCGCGAGGATGAAAAGCTTCATCGGGGCATGCGTGACGGCTTAACGGCGGCGGGCGGCCGTCTTGCGCGCCGGGCGTGCGGGCGCTTCTTCCTCTTCCTCGTCGTCTTCGCTCGCCGTCGCGAAACCGTTGCCCTTGCCGCCGCCGAGCTTCATCCGCACGGGCTTGTCGCCCCAGATTTCCTCGAGGTTGTAGTACTGGCGCAGCGCCGGTTGCAGGATGTGCACGACCGCGTCGCCGCAGTCGACCAGCACCCATTCGCCGGTGTCCTCGCCTTCGGAGCTGACGACATCGCCGCCGGCTTCCTTGACCTTGTCGCGCACGTTCGACGCGAGCGCCTTGGTCTGGCGGTTGGAGGTGCCCGAGGCGACGACCACGCGGTCGAACAGTTCGGTCAGGTGGCTGGTGTTGAACACCTTGATGTCTTGCGCCTTGACGTCTTCGAGGGCGTCGACGATCACGCGCTGCAGTTTGCGAATATCCATGGATTCAGGAATGGTAGAGGCGATGTTGAAGAATATAGGCCCATACGGCGGCCGGCACATGTTCTGCCGACGCGTCGGGCATTTGCGCATGGCGTGCGATGCATTCGCGCAGGTGCGCGCGGATGTCGGTCGCGGCGATGTCGAACGAAAGGGTCGTATCGATCAGCAGGCGGCCCGCCGGCGTGGCCTTCAGCACGTCGGCGCCGGCCTCCCGCGCGGCGATTTCCCGTGCGACGTCCGGCGGCGCCGCGCCGAGCTCGAAGCCCGGGCGCGTCGACACGCCGATGTGCGCGTAGTCGAACAGCGTGCGCCAGTCGCGCCACGTATCGAGGCGCACGAGCTGGTCGGCGCCGATCAGCAGCGACAGCGACGCATCCGGGCCGATCCGCTCGCGCCAGCGCGCGAGCGTCTCGACCGTGTAGGTCGGGCCGCTGTGCTCGATCTCGTCGGTGGCGACGGTCACGGTCACGCCCGGCACGGACAGCGTGGCGGCGGCCGCGCGCGTCATCGCGAGCCGGTGCTCGGCGGCCGACACGTCGCGCTTCTGGTACGGCTGCCCGGCCGGCAGCAGCACGAGTTCGGTCAGGTCGAGCAGCGCGGCGAACCGGCGCGCGAGCGCGAGGTGGCCGTCGTGGATCGGGTCGAAGGTACCGCCCAGCAAGCCGATACGACGCGGCAGCGGGGCGGGGCGGGCGGTGGTGTCCAGAAACGCGTCCTTTCGTTGGGGCAGCGGCACGCCCGGGCTCAGACCCAGTCGCGCGGCACGAGGAAGTCGCTATACAGGCGCGCTTCCGGCGAACCCGGCTCGGGTTGCCAGTTATAGCGCCAGTTCGCGACCGGTGGCATCGACATCAGGATCGACTCGGTCCGGCCGCCGCTTTGCAGGCCGAACAGCGTGCCGCGGTCGAACACGAGGTTGAATTCGACGTAACGGCCGCGGCGGTAGGCCTGGAAGTCGCGCTCGCGCTCGCCGTACGGCAACCCGGCGCGGCGCTCGACGATCGGCAGGTAAGCGCGCAGGAACGCGTCCCCTACGCTTTGCATCATGTCAAACGCGCGTTCGAAACCGGGCTCCGAGAAATCGTCGAAGAAGATCCCGCCGATACCGCGCGTTTCGTTGCGGTGCTTCAGGAAGAAATATTCGTCGCACCATTGCTTGAAGCGCGGGTAGAGCTCGGCGCCGAACGGGTCCAGCGCATCCTTGCAGGTCTGGTGGAAATGCCGCGCGTCGTCCTCGAAGCCGTAAACCGGTGTCAGATCCATGCCGCCGCCGAACCAGAACACGGGGTCTTCACCCGGTTTCGTCGCGATCAGCATCCGCACGTTCATGTGCACGGTCGGGCAGTACGGATTGCGCGGGTGCAGCACGAGCGACACGCCGAGCGCCTCGAAGCCGCGGCCCGCGAGCTGCGGGCGCGCCGCGCTCGCCGACGGCGGCAGCGCGTCGCCCGCGACGTCGGAAAAGCCGATTCCCGCGCGTTCGAACACGCGGCCGCCTTCGAGAATCCGCGTGCAGCCGCCGCCGCGCAGGCGTTCGGCCGGCCCGCGCTGCCACGTGTCGGTCGCGAGCGGCGTGCCGTCGAGTGCGCCGAGCGCGTCGGCGATGCGTGTCTGCAGGCCCTGGAGGTACGTGCGCACGCGCGTCACGTCGTAGGTCGGATCGGTCATGTCTGGACTGGCTGCCCCCACTCTGGGCGGGGGCCGTAAAAAAAGCGTCTGCCGGGCATTCTATCGAACGCCGGCAGACGGGCCGCCGCCGCGAGCGCGCGGGACGGCGAGGGCGACGTCACGCGCTCTTGCGATTGAGCGCGCGAAAGCCGATGTCGCGGCGGTACTGCATGCCTTCGAAATTGATCTGGTTGATCGTGTCGTACGCATGCTGCTGCGCTTCGCGCACCGAATCGGCGAGGCCGACCACGCACAGTACGCGTCCGCCCGACGTCACGAGCTTGTCGCCGTCGGCGAGCGTCGTGCCCGCATGGAACGTCACGGCCTGTTCGGTCTCGGCCGGGATCCCGTTGATGCGGTCACCCTTGCGCGGCGCGTCCGGGTAGCCGTGCGCGGCGAGCACGACGCCCAGCGCGGTGCGGCGATCCCAGTCGAGCTCGACGGTGTCGAGCGTGCCCGCGATCGCCTGCTCGACGACCTTCGAGAAATCGCTCTTCAGGCGCGCCATGATCGGCTGCGTTTCCGGGTCGCCCATCCGGCAGTTGAATTCGAGCGTGCGCGGATTGCCGTCCTTGTCGATCATCAGGCCCGCGTACAGGAAGCCGGTGAAGCGGATGCCGTCCTTCTCCATCCCGCGCACGGTCGGCATGATGATTTCGCGCATCACGCGGGCGTGCATCTGCGGCGTGACGATCGGCGCGGGCGAATACGCGCCCATGCCGCCGGTGTTCGGGCCGCGATCTTCGTCGAGCAGGCGCTTGTGGTCCTGGCTGGAAGCCAGCGCCAGCGCATGCTTGCCGTCGACCATCACGATGAAGCTGGCCTCCTCGCCGTCGAGGAATTCCTCGATCACGACGCGCGCGCCGGCATCGCCGAGCTTGTTGCCCGACAGCATCATGTCGACGGCCGCATGGGCCTCTTCGAGCGTCATCGCGACGACGACGCCCTTGCCGGCCGCGAGGCCGTCGGCCTTCACGACGATCGGCGCACCCTTCGCGTCGATGTACGCGTGCGCGGCGGCCGCATCGGCGAAGGTCTCGTAGTCGGCCGTCGGAATGTTGTGGCGCTTCATGAACGCCTTCGCGAAATCCTTCGAGCTTTCGAGCTGCGCGGCTTCGCGGGTCGGGCCGAACACCTTCAGGCCGCGTGCGCGGAACAGGTTGACGATGCCGGCCGCGAGCGGGGCTTCCGGCCCGACGAGCGTGAACGCGACGCCTTCGCGTTCCGCGAAATCGGCGAGTTCGTCGAGCGCCGTGATGTCGACGTTCTTCAGACGCTCGTCCTGCGCCGTGCCGCCATTGCCGGGCGCGACGTAGACCATCTGGACGCGCGGCGACTGCGCGAGCTTCCACGCCAGCGCATGTTCGCGGCCGCCGGAACCGACGACGAGTAGTTTCATGGGATTCCCCGCAGACTAGAAAACAGGGCGGCCGGCACGCTCAGGCGCGCCGGCCGCGAAATCGGTCGGGCCGCCGCCGCGACAGCTGCGCGGCGGCCGGCATCTCATTCCTCGACGATGACGGCGTTCGTATACACGTCCTGCACGTCGTCGAGGTTCTCGAGCGCGTCCAGCAGCTTCTGCATCTTCGCCGCGTCGTCGCCGGTGAATTCGACTTCGTTCTGCGGCTTCATCGTCACTTCGGCGAGTTCGGCCTTGAAGCCCGCGGCTTCGAGCGCGTCCTTCACCGCCGAGAATGCCTGCCAGTCGCACAGCACTTCGATCGAGCCGTCGTCGTTCGTGTTCACGTCGTTCGCGCCGGCTTCGAGCGCGGCTTCCATCAGCGCGTCTTCCGACGTGCCGGGCGCGAACAGGAACTGGCCGACGTGATCGAACATGAACGCGACCGAGCCGTCGGTGCCCATGTTGCCGCCGAACTTCGAGAACGCGTGGCGCACTTCCGCGACCGTGCGGGTGCGGTTGTCGGTCAGCGTGTCGACGATGATCGCCGCGCCGCTGATGCCGTAGCCCTCGTAACGGATCTCTTCGTAGTTCGCGCCGTCCGCACCGCCGACGCCGCGATCGATCGCGCGCTTGACGTTGTCCTTCGGCATGTTCGCGTCGGCTGCCTTGTCGACCGCGAGACGCAGGCGCGGGTTCGAGTTGACGTCGCCACCGCCGAGGCGCGCCGCCACCTGGATTTCCTTGATCAGGCGGGTCCAGATCTTGCCGCGCTTCGCGTCGGCCGCAGCCTTCTTATGCTTGATGTTGGCCCATTTCGAATGACCAGCCATACCTTTCTCCGTGCCCGGGCGCGCAGCGCGGGCGATTGTTGCAATGTGTCGTTGAATCGGCGGCCGTGTCGGCGGGCATGAAGCCGCGGGGCCGCGCGTGTCGAGTGGATCGTGATTTTATCACGCGGCGACCGCCGGTTCGGGGCCGCCGCGCATGGCCGAACGGCCAGGGCGGCCGTCGCGGCGTGCCGGGCCGCTCGGTGCGGTCAGTTCTTGGTGCCGAACAGGCGGTCGCCGGCGTCGCCCAGGCCCGGCACGATGTACGCGTGCTCGTTCAGGTGCGAGTCGAGCGACGCGACGAACAGCTTCACGTCCGGGTGCGCGTCCTGGAACACCTGCACGCCCTCGGGCGCGGCGACCAGCGCGACGAACATGATGTTCGCGGCCGGCACGTTGCGGCGCTTGAGCACGTCGACCGCGTGCACGGCCGAATAGCCGGTCGCGACCATCGGGTCGCACAGGATGAAGATGCGGTCTTCCAGGTCCGGCAGGCGCACCAGGTATTCGACCGGGCGGTGGTCGTCGGCGCGGTACACGCCGATGTGGCCGACGCGCGCGGACGGCACCAGGTCGAGCAGGCCGTCCGACATCCCGATGCCCGCGCGCAGCACGGGCACGATCGCGAGCTTCTTGCCGGCGATCACCGGCGCGTCGACCGCGACCAGCGGGGTTTCGACCCGCTTGGTCGTGATCGGCAGGTTGCGGGTGATCTCGTAGCCCATCAGCAGCGTGATCTCGCGCAGCAGTTCGCGGAACGTGCGCGTGGACGTGTCCTTGTCGCGCATGTGCGTGAGCTTGTGCTGGATCAGCGGGTGATCGGTGATGAAGAGGTTCGGGAAACGGCTGTCCTGTTTCATGACGGGGTGCCTTGGCGGCAAAAGGGGATCGGGGGCGGCGGCGGGTACGGGCCGGCCGTCGCTCATGGCCGCAATTTTACCAAGGCGCGCCGCGCGATCCGGATATTATCGACGTCTCACGACAATCCGCGTGCCGCGCACGCCCGTTTGTCCGCCTCGCCGGCGGCCACGCGGGGCCGCGCCGGCACGCGCGCCACCAGGGAAGCGACGATGGATCTCGGTATCGAAGGAAAGACCGCGCTCGTGTGCGCGGCCAGCAAGGGTCTCGGGCGCGGCTGCGCGGAAGCGCTGGCCGCCGAGGGCGTGAACCTCGTGATCGTCGCGCGCACGCGCGACACGCTGGAGGAAACCGCGGAAGAGATCCGCGCCGGCGCGAACGTGTCGGTCACGGCGGTCGCGTGCGACATCACGACGCCGGACGGCCGCGCGGCCGCGCTCGCCGCGTGCCCGCGGCCGGACATTCTCGTGACGAATGCCGGCGGGCCGCCGCCTGGCGACTTCCGCGATTTCTCCCACGACGACTGGATCCGCGCGCTCGAGGCGAACATGCTGACGCCGATCGAGCTGATCCGCGCGACCGTCGACGGGATGATCGGCCGCGGCTTCGGCCGGATCGTCAACATCACGAGTTCGGCGGTGAAGGCGCCGATCGACGTGCTCGCGCTGTCGAACGGCGCGCGCTCGGGGCTGACCGGCTTCGTCGCGGGGCTGTCGCGCAAGGTCGCGGGGCAGGGCGTGACGATCAACAACCTGCTGCCGGGGCTGTTCGACACCGACCGGATCGCGACGACGCTCGCCGCGTCGGCGAAGGCGCAGGGCGTGTCGGTCGACGAGATGCGCGCGCGGCGCACCAAGGACATCCCGGCCGGGCGGCTCGGCACGCGCGCCGAATTCGGCGCGGCCTGCGCGTTCCTGTGCAGCGTGCATGCCGGCTACATCACCGGGCAGAACTGGCTGCTCGACGGCGGCGCGTATCCGGGTACGTTCTGACCCGCGCTTTTCGATTCACGACGACAACAACCGAACGACAAAGGAGACGGAGATGAGCAAACCCCGCATCGCACTGATTGCGCACGATGCGAAGAAGGACGAGATCGTCGCGCTCGCAGGCCAGTATCGCGAGACGCTCGCGCAATGCCGGCTGGTGGCGACCGGCACGACGGGCGGCCGGATCGCCGCCGCGCACGGGCTCGAGGTCGAGCGCAAGCTGTCCGGGCCGCTCGGCGGTGACCTGCAGATCGGCGCGGAACTGGCCGACGGCCGCGTCGACATCGTCGTGTTCCTGCGCGATCCGATGACCGCGCAGCCGCACGATCCCGACATCACCGCGCTGGTGCGCGCGTGCGACGTGCACGACGTGCCGGTCGCGACCAACGTCGCGACCGCGCGGATGCTGCTCGACGATCTGGCGCGGAACATGCAGGATGTTTGCTAGGCAGCTGTTGAAGAGCGCCGCGCTTTAGCGGTCGGGGGCTTCGTTCAAGAAGTTGCCGTATGTGATCGGCCGCGGAGTGTCGGACGGATCGTGCCGAATGCTTCGCTGTCGAGCGCGCTTGCGCATTCGGCGAAGCCGTCGGTGGCCGACTACGGCGTAGACCCAGGCACGTCCCTCCGCGCGCGAGGGCCTCGATTACGGTGAATGGCTCGTTCCGCTGAACGATAGAAGGGATTCGATTCCTTGTAGCAGTTCGGGCAAGATGGACTGATCCAGCCCGCAATGCCCCGTGACGCATGCTCCATCGGGAAGGATTGGCTGAAAGCGCCAGTCTCCTACGATTGCCCCTCGATCGAGCATTCGTAACGTGAGTTCAAACCCCGGTGCGGCCGGCCTCAGTCAATGCGAACCGAGCGGAAATTCATACGACCCAAACGCCCTGATAGGAACGTGACCAAGTGTGACGGCGGCCCATGCAATCCCTTTCCCGCGAAAACCCTACCAATGTGAAGGGATTGCAACGACGCGCTGCGTGAGCGCGCACGACGCGCGAGAATCCTCCGCTACGACCCGTGTTCACACGCATCGCCGCAGCGGCAATGTCGATGCACTCGCCGAACCGGATTTCCAGATTCCAGACAGAAGAGGAGCAAAACGATGCCGAAAGCAATCCGATACGACCAACCGGGCGGCCCGGACGTGATGAAGTGGGTCGATGTCGAGGTCGGCGCGCCGAAGGCGGGCGAAGTCCGTATCCGGCAACACGCGGTCGGGCTCAACTACATCGACGTGTATTTCCGCACGGGCCTGTATCCGCAGCCGCTGCCCGGCGGCCTCGGGATGGAGGCGGCGGGCGAGGTGACGGCCGTCGGCGACGGCGTGACCGCGTTCAAGGTCGGCGACCGCGTCGCGTACGTCGGGCAGCCGCCCGGCGCCTATGCGCAGGAGCGCGTGATGCCGGCCGAGCGCGTCGTGAAGCTGCCGGACGGGATCAGCTACGACGACGCGGCGTCGGTGATGCTGCAGGGGCTGACCGCGCACTACCTGCTGCGCCGCACGTACCCGGTGAAGGCCGGCGACACGATCCTGATCCACGCGGCGGCCGGCGGCGTCGGGCTGCTCGTGTGCCAGTGGGCGAAGGCGCTCGGCGCGACCGTGATCGGGACGGTCGGCTCCGACGAGAAGGCCGAGCTCGCGAAGGCGCACGGCTGCGATCATCCGATCGTCTACACGCGCGAGAACTTCACGCAGCGCGTGAAGGAGATCACGAACGGCGCGGGCGTGCCGGTCGTCTACGATTCGATCGGCAAGGACACCTACGTCGGTTCGCTCGACAGCCTCGCGCCGCTCGGCTACTTCGTCAGCTTCGGCAACGCGTCGGGCCCGCTGCCGCCGATCGACTCGAAGGAATTCTCGTCGCGCGGCTCGCTGTTCTTCACGCGCCCGACGCTGTTCTCGTACATCGCGAAGCGCGCCGATCTCGACGTCGCGGCCACCGAGCTGTTCGACGTGATCCTGTCGGGCAAGGTGAAGACGAGCATCAACCAGCGCTACCCGCTCGCGGAAGTCGGCCGCGCGCATGCCGACCTCGAGGCGCGCAAGACCACTGGCTCGACGATCCTCGTTCCCTGACGCATCCCGTTCGTGCTGGCGCCACGCCGGCACGTCCCGTCGCGGACGGGCGCCGGCGTGCCGCCCGTCTTGTCTCCCGACCGCTCTCCCGACCCGGCCGAAGTCCCGCCGCACGTTCGGTCCGTCGTTCCCTGCCGCACGCGTTTACGCGTTTTTTACACCCGCCCCGATAGCTTTGACCCGCCCTTTACACGCGTTCCCATAAGGTTCTAGTCGTCCGATTTCGACGACGGAGAACAAAAAATGGATGGGGTTTTCATCGGCGCACTGGTGCTCTTCACCGCGCTGATCCTCGGTTTGCTTGCCGGTTGCGACAAGCTCGTGCAATACGGTCGCGGGGGGCGCGCATGACCTGGATGCTTTGGCTGGCGGGCGCTTCGACGGCCCTGCTGTTCGCGTATCTCGTCTTTGCGCTGCTGCGCGCGGAGGACATCGAATGAACGCGAACAACCTGTTGCAGACGCTGCTGTTCATCGTCGTGCTGCTCGCGGCGGCCGTGCCGGTCGCGCGCTACCTGAGCGCGGTAATGGACGGCAGCTCGCGCGTCGTGCGCGTGTTCGGGCCGCTCGAACGCGCGCTGTACCGCGTCGCCGGCGTCGATGCCGGCACCGAGATGAACTGGAAGCAGTATGCGCTCGCGACGATCGCGTTCAACGCGCTCGGCGCGCTGTTCCTCTACGGGCTGCTGCGCCTGCAGGGCTTCCTGCCCGGCAACCCGCAGCAGTTCGGCGCGATGACGCCCGATGGCGCGTTCAACACGGCCGTCAGCTTCGTCGCGAACACGAACTGGCAGGACTACGCGCCCGAGCAGACCGTCAGCTATCTGTCGCAGATGCTGGGCCTGACCGTGCAGAACTTCCTGTCGGCGGCGACCGGCATCGTCGTCGTGATCGCGCTGATCCGCGGCTTCGCGCGTCACACCGCGCAGACGATCGGCAACTTCTGGGTCGACCTCACGCGCGTGACGCTGTACGTGCTCGTGCCGATGGCGGCGCTCGTCGCCGCGCTGCTGATGAGCCAGGGCGTGCTGCAGAACATGAAGGCGTACCAGGACGTGCCGGTGCTCCAGGCGAGCACCTATGCGGCGCCGAAGCTCGATGCGCAGGGCAGCCCGGTGAAGGACGACAAGGGCAACCCGGTGACGGTGCCGACACCACTCATGAAGCAGACGCTCGCGATGGGCCCGGTCGCGTCGCAGGAAGCGATCAAGATGCTCGGCACCAACGGCGGCGGGTTCTTCAACGCGAACTCCGCACACCCGTTCGAAAACCCGACGCCGTTCGCGAACTTTCTGCAGATCTTCTCGATCCTGATCATCCCGGCCGCGCTGTGCCTCGTGTTCGGCCGCATGATCGGGGACCGGCGGCAGGGCATCGCGGTGCTCGCGGCGATGACGGTCGCGTTCGCGGTCGCGACCGGCGTCGAGGTGAGCGCCGAGCAGGGCGGCAACCCGACGCTCGCCTCGCTGCACGTCGACCAGTCGGCGAGCGCGCTGCAGCCGGGCGGCAACATGGAAGGCAAGGAAACCCGCTTCGGGATCGCGCAGACCGGCATCTTCACGGTCGCGACGACGGCCGCGTCGTGCGGCGCGGTCGATGCGATGCACGATTCGCTGACGCCGGTCGGCGGCCTCGTGCCGATGCTGCTGATGCAGCTGGGCGAGGTGGTCTACGGCGGCGTCGGCTCCGGCCTCTACGGGATGCTCGTGTTCGCGCTGCTCGCGGTGTTCGTCGCCGGCCTGATGATCGGCCGCACGCCGGAATACGTCGGCAAGAAGATCGAGTCGTACGAGATGAAGATGGTGTCGATCGTCGTGCTGCTCACGCCGCTGCTCGTGCTGGTCGGCACGTCGATCGCCGTGTTGGCGGACGCGGGCAAGGCCGGCATCGCCAACCCGGGCCCGCACGGCTTCTCGGAAATCCTCTATGCGTTCAGCTCGGCCGCGAACAACAACGGCAGCGCGTTCGCGGGCCTGACGGTCGGCACGCCGTTCTACAACTGGATGACCGCGATCGCGATGTGGTTCGGCCGCTTCGGCACGATCGTGCCGGTGCTGGCGATCGCCGGCTCGCTCGCCGCGAAGAAGCGCATCGCGGTGACGGGCGGCACGCTGCCGACCCACGGCCCGCTGTTCGTCGTGCTGCTGCTCGGCACCGTGCTGCTGGTAGGCGCGCTGACCTACGTGCCGGCGCTCGCACTCGGCCCGGGCGTCGAGCACCTGATGATGTGGCTGGGCGCGTGACGCGCGCCCGCATGGCGACACACCGAAAAGACTGAAGAGCTTGAAGAGATCGCAATGACTCAACATTCCGCAACACGGTCCATGTTCGATCCGGCGCTGCTGCGCCCGGCGATCGTGGATTCGTTCAAGAAACTCACGCCGCGCACGCAGTTCCGCAACCCGGTGATGTTCTGCGTGTACGTCGGCAGCATCCTGACCACGATCCTGTGGATCGCGGCGCTCTCCGGCCAGGCCGAGGCGCCCGCGGGCTTCATCCTCGCGATCGCGCTGTGGCTGTGGTTCACGGTGCTGTTCGCGAACTTCGCCGAAGCGCTCGCCGAAGGGCGCTCGAAGGCGCAGGCCGCGTCGCTGCGCAGCGCGAAGAAGGACGTGATGGCGAAGAAGCTCAACGAGCCGCATCCGAAGTCGCCGATCCGCATCACGACCGCATCCGACCTGCGCAAAGGCGACGTCGTGCTGGTCGAGACCGGCGACGTGATCCCGGCCGACGGCGAAGTCGTCGACGGCGTCGCGTCGGTCGACGAATCGGCGATCACCGGCGAATCCGCGCCGGTGATCCGCGAATCGGGCGGCGACTTCTCGTCGGTGACGGGCGGCACGCGCGTGCTGTCCGACTGGATCGTCGTCAGGGTCACCGCGAACCCCGGCGAGGCGTTCCTCGACCGGATGATCGCGATGGTCGAAGGCGCGAAGCGCAAGAAGACGCCGAACGAGGTCGCGCTGACGATCCTGCTCGTCGCGCTGACGATCGTGATGCTGCTCGCGACTGCGACGCTGCTGCCGTTCTCGATGTTCTCGGTCGACGCGATGAAGGCCGGCCACGTGGTGACGATCACCGCGCTCGTCGCGCTGCTCGTGTGCCTGATCCCGACGACGATCGGCGGGTTGCTGTCCGCGATCGGCGTGGCCGGGATGAGCCGCATGATGCAGGCGAACGTGATCGCGACGTCGGGCCGCGCGGTCGAAGCGGCCGGCGACGTCGACGTGCTGCTGCTCGACAAGACCGGCACGATCACGCTCGGCAATCGTCAGGCATCGATGTTCGTGCCGGCGCCGGGCGTGACCGAGGAAGCGCTGGCCGATGCCGCGCAACTGTCGTCGCTCGCCGACGAAACGCCGGAAGGCCGCAGCATCGTCGTGCTCGCGAAGGAGCGCTTCAACATCCGTCAGCGCGACATGGCGCAACTGCATGCGACGTTCCTCGGCTTTTCCGCGCAGACGCGGATGAGCGGCGTCGATCTGCCCGGCCGCGAGATCCGCAAGGGCGCGGCCGACGCGATCCGCCGCTACGTCGAAACCCACGGCAGCCGCTTCCCGGAAGAAGTGCGCCGCGCGGTGGACGACGTCGCGCGCCGCGGCAGCACGCCGCTCGTCGTGGCCGACCTGCAGGCCGGCGCGGCGCGCGTGCTCGGCGTGATCGAGCTGAAGGACATCGTGAAGGGCGGCATCAAGGAGCGCTTCGCGGAACTGCGCAAGATGGGCATCAAGACCGTGATGGTGACGGGCGACAACCGGCTGACGGCCGCGGCGATCGCGGCGGAAGCGGGCGTCGACGATTTCCTCGCGGAAGCGACGCCGGAAACCAAGCTTGCGACGATCCGCGAGCACCAGGCGGCCGGGCGGCTCGTCGCGATGACGGGCGACGGCACCAACGACGCGCCGGCGCTCGCGCAGGCCGACGTGGCGGTCGCGATGAACACCGGCACGCAGGCGGCGAAGGAAGCCGGCAACATGGTCGACCTCGACTCGAACCCGACGAAGCTGATCGAGATCGTCGAGATCGGCAAGCAGATGCTGATGACGCGCGGGTCGCTCACGACGTTCTCGATCGCGAACGACATCGCGAAGTACTTCGCGATCATCCCCGCCGCATTCGTGACGACCTATCCGCAACTGCGCGTGCTCGACATCATGCATCTGACGTCGCCGGCGTCCGCGATCCTGTCCGCGGTGATCTTCAACGCGCTGATCATCGTCGCGCTGATCCCGCTCGCGCTGAAGGGCGTGACCTACCGGCCGCTCGGCGCCGCGTCGCTCTTGCGCCGCAACCTGCTGGTCTACGGCCTCGGCGGCGTGCTGCTGCCGTTCCCGTTCATCAAGCTGATCGACATGACGCTCGCCGCGCTCGGCTGGGCCTGAGCCGGCCGTCCTTGAAGGAACCATCATGAAATCGTTGATTCGCCCCCTCGTCGTGCTGTTCGTCATCCTGACCGCCGTGACGGGGCTCGCTTACCCGGCCGTGATGACCGTGTTCGGTCAGGCCGTGTTCCCGTCGCAAGCCAACGGCAGCCTGATCGAGCAGGACGGCAAGGTCGTCGGCTCCGCGCTGATCGGCCAGTCGTTCGACGCGCCGAAGTATTTCTGGGGCCGGCTGTCGGCCACCGCGCCGATGCCGTACAACGCGGCCGGCTCCGGCGGCTCGAACCTCGGCCCGCTGAACCCGTCGCTCGCCGACCAGGTGAAGGCGCGCATCGCCGCGCTGCGCGACGCGGGCACCGACCTGTCGAAGCCGGTGCCGGTCGACCTCGTGACGGCGTCGGCGAGCGGCCTCGATCCGGAGATCACGCCGGCCGCGGCCGCGTACCAGGTCGCGCGCGTCGCGAAGGCGCGCAACCTGGCGCCGGACGCGGTTGCACGGATCGTCGCCGCGAACACGACGGGCCGCCAGTTCGGCGTGCTCGGCGAGCCGCGCGTGAACGTGCTGAAGCTGAATCTCGCGCTCGACGCGGCGCAGGCCGCGCGCTGAGCGAGCGTGCGTGCAGGCTCCCCGGCGCGGCTGGCTGCGCGCCGGGCCCGACTTCGTTTCGACGGCGCGCGCGCCGTCTTTGCCTTTTGCGGCGATTTGGAACCACAATGGCTGTATCTCGCGCGCCATCCGGCGCGCCGCCCTTCTGACGCATGAACCGTCCCGATCCCGACCAACTCCTCGACAAGCTGCAACGAGACGAAGAAAAGCAGCGGCGCGGCCAGCTCAAGATCTTCTTCGGCGCGTCCGCCGGCGTCGGCAAGACCTACGCGATGCTGCAGGCCGCGCGCCAGCGCCGGCAGGAAGGCGTCGACGTCGTCGTCGGCATCGTCGAGACTCACGGCCGTGCCGAAACCGCCGCGCTGCTCGACGGCCTCGACGTGCTGCCGCCCGCCCGCATCGACTATCGCGGCCGCCCGCTCGCCGAATTCGATCTCGACGGCGCGCTCGCGCGTGCGCCGCAACTGATCCTCGTCGACGAGCTCGCGCATTCGAACGTGCAGGGCGCACGGCACCTGAAGCGCTGGCAGGACGTCTACGAGCTGCTCGACGCGGGCATCGACGTGTATACGACCGTCAACGTCCAGCACCTCGAAAGCCTGAACGACGTGGTCGGCGCGATCACCGGCATCCGCGTGTGGGAGACCGTGCCCGATCGCGTGTTCGACGCGGCCGACGAAGTCACGCTCGTCGACCTGCCGGCCGAGGAGCTGCTCGAGCGGATGCGCGACGGCAAGGTGTATCTCGCGCAGCAGGCCGAGCGCGCGGTGCGCAACTTCTTCCGCAAGGGCAACCTGATCGCGCTGCGCGAACTCGCGCTGCGGCGCACGGCCGATCGCGTCGACGCGCAGATGCGCGAGTACCGCGCCGATCGTTCGATCCAGCGCATCTGGCAGGCGCGCGAGCGGCTGCTCGTGTGCGTCGGCCCGGGCGCCGAGGCGCCGACGCTCGTGCGCGCGGCGGCGCGCCTCGCCGCGAGCCTGAAGGCCGACTGGATCGCCGTATACGTCGAGACGCCGCGCCTGCAGCGGCTGCCCGACGCGCGGCGGCAGCGCACGCTCGACGCGCTGAAGCTCGCGGCCGAGCTCGGCGCGGAGACGGCCACGCTCGCCGGCGCCGACGCGGTCGCCGCGCTGATCGGCTATGCGAAGGTGCGCAACGTGTCGAAGCTCGTCGCGGGCGGCTCGCCGAAGGTCGGGCTCGCGCGCCGCTTCGCGCGGCCGTTCGGCGAGCAGCTGGCGGAGCGCGCGGGCGACGTCGACCTGATGCTGATCCGCGCGTCCGCGAGCGACGAGACGCGCGCCGCGCCGCTCGACGCGCGGGCGCGCGTCTGGCGCGACGCGTTCGCGCAGTTCGGCACGCATCGCTCGCCGCCGCGCCACTACGCGTATGCGGCCGCGATCTGCGCGGCGATCACCGGCGTCGCGAGTGTCGTGTCCGGGCGGCTCGACCTCACGAACCTCGTGATGCTGTACCTGCTCGGCGTGGTGTTTTCGGCGGTGCGGCTGGGGCGCGGCCCGGGCGTGCTGCAATCGTTCCTGTCGGTGGCCGCGTTCGATTTCTTCTTCGTGCCGCCGCGCATGTCGTTCTCGGTCAGCGACACGCAATACCTGCTGACCTTCTTCGGGATGCTGCTGACGTCGCTCGTGATCAGCCACCTGACGTCGACGCTGACGCGCCAGGCGAGCGTCGCGCAGCGCCGCGAGCGTCGCACGGGCGCGATCTACGCGATGGCGCGCGAGCTCGGCGCGGCGCTGACGACCGAGCAGATCGTCGAGATCGGCAGCCGTCACGTGGGCGAGGTGTTCCGCGCGCGCGTCGCGTTCCTGCTGCCCGACAGCGCGGATCAGGTGCGGCAGAAGATCGAGGAGCCCGACGCGGCCGTCACGCTGACGGGTGCGGAGCTCGACAGCGACGTCGGCCAGTGGGTGTACGACCAGCAGAAGCCGGCCGGGCGCGGCACGGATACGCTGCCGGCGACGGCCGCGCTGTACCTGCCGCTGAAGGCGCCGATGCGCACGCGCGGCGTGCTCGCGGTCGCGTCGCGCGAGCCGCGCGAACTCGAGGTCCCCGAGCAGCATCGGATGCTCGACGCATTCGCCGCGCAGATCGCGCTCGCGCTCGAACGCGTGCACTACGTCGAGATCGCGCGCGACGCGCTCGTCAACATGGAATCCGAGCGGCTGCGCAACTCGCTGCTGTCGGCGATCTCGCACGACCTGCGCACGCCGCTCACGACGATCGTCGGTTTTTCGTCGATGCTCGCGAACGGGCGCGCGGCCGCGCAGGCTGGCGATGCCGCGGCGGCCGGCCGGCTCGCGCAGCGCGAGGGCGAACTCGTCGACGCGATTCACGACGAGGCGCTGCGCATGACGGGCATCGTCACGAACCTGCTCGACATGGCACGGCTGCAGGCCGGCAGCCTGCAGCTCAAGCGCCAGTGGTCGCTGCTCGAGGAAACCGTCGGCGCCGCGCTCGCAGCCTGCCGGCGCGTGCTCGCGCGCCATCCCGTGCGCGTCGCGCTGCCGGCGGACCTGCCGCTGCTGCAGATGGACGCGGTGCTGATGGAGCGGCTGTTCACCAACCTGTTCGAGAACGCGGCGAAGTACACGCCGCCCGATACGTCGCTCGACATCGGTGCGGAGCGCGTGACCGACGACGGCCAGCCATTCGTGCGCGTGCACGTCGACGATCACGGCCCGGGCCTGCCGGCCGGGATGGAAGTGCGCATCTTCGACAAGTTCACGCGCGGCGAGAAGGAATCGGCGACGCCGGGCATCGGGCTCGGCCTCGCGATCTGCCGCGCGATCGTCGAGGCGCACGGCGGTAAAATCGGCGCGCTCAACCGCACCGCGCCCGACGGCCGCGTGACGGGCGCGCGCTTCTGGTTCACGCTGCCGGTCGACACGCCGCCAGCCGCGCCGGCCGTGCCCGACGACGAATCCGACCTGCCGGACGCATCGCCCCCATCCGAGTCATTGCCCGACCATGAGTGAACCCACCCTGACCGTCGTCCTGATCGAAGACGAAAAGCAGATCCGCCGCTTTGTGCGCGCCGCGCTCGAAGAGGAGGACATCGCGGTGTTCGAAGCCGAGACGGGCAAGCAGGGGCTGATCGACGCGGCGACGCGCAAGCCCGACCTCGTGATCGTCGATCTCGGTCTGCCCGACACCGACGGCCTCGACGTGATCCGCGAGCTGCGCGGCTGGTCCGAAGTGCCGGTGATCGTGCTGTCCGCCCGCACGCAGGAGGACGAGAAAGTCGCGGCGCTCGACGCGGGCGCCGACGACTACCTGACCAAGCCGTTCGGCGTGTCCGAACTGCGTGCGCGGATTCGCGCGCAACTGCGCCGGCGCAACCAGGGCGGCGCGAACGAGTCGCCGAAGGTGAGCTTCGGCGGCGTGAGCGTCGATCTCGCGCTGCGCCAGGTCTGGCGCGACGGCGAGATCGTGCACCTGACGCCGCTCGAATACCGGCTGCTCGCGACGCTCGTGCGTCACGCGGGGCGCGTGCTCACGCACCGGCAACTGCTGCGCGACGTGTGGGGGCCGTCGCACGTCGAGAGCCATCACTACCTGCGCATCTACATGGCGCATCTGCGCCAGAAGCTCGAGGCCGATCCCGCGCAGCCCGAGCACATCGTCACCGAGACGGGCGTCGGCTACCGGCTCGTCGGCGCCGTGTGACGGGCGGTGCGCGGCCGCGCATGCGGCCGCGACGTCGCGCCCCGGCAGGGTTGCGCCGGCGCGACAGCCGCGCGACCGGCGCCGGCCTTGCACACCGGCTGCGCAATCCCCGCTATCCTGACCGTTGCGCGAACGAAATCGAGGAGCGTGCAATGTCCGTCCGTCTGGTCGTCATCTGTGCGTTGGCGCTGGTTGCGCCCGGCGCGTTCGCCCAGCCGCTGCCGCCCGGGCAGCATCCGCCCGCGCCGGCGGCGCTGGCCAATCCCGCGTCGGTCAACTGCGAGAAGCTCGGCGGCCGCCACGTGATCCGTAACCTGTCGAGCGGGCAGGTCGGCATGTGCGTGTTCAAGGATGGCCGCGTGTGCGAGGAATGGGCGCTGTACCGCGACGACCGCTGCGTCGGCGGCGGCGCGCCGAAGCGCGTGGCGAACTGACCGCGTCCGGCCGGTCGCGCCGCGCCTCGACCGACGGCATGCCCGGCCGCCGGCAGGTCTGTAAGCTGCTTGTTATACTCGGCGCCGCCCGGGGACGACCCCGGGCCATTCGCTTCAACGGGGACGGCCCCATCCGATACGGAGTACGTCGAGATGGCGTGGGTATGGTTGTTGATTGCCGGTTTGCTGGAAGTGGCCTGGGCGGCCGGCTTGAAATCGTCGGACGGCTTCACGAAGCTCGGTCCGTCGGTGTTCACGATCGTGACGGCGCTGGCCAGCTTCGGGCTGCTCGCGGTCGCGATGCGCCAGTTGCCGCTCGGCACCGCGTACGCGGTGTGGACGGGCATCGGCGCGGTCGGCGCGTTCGTGTTCGGCATCGTGATGATGGGCGAGGCGCTGAGCGTCGCGCGCGTCGCGAGCGCGGCGCTGATCGTCGCGGGGCTGGTCGGCCTGAAATTGTCGTCGGCCGCCTGACGACGGTATGCGGGGCGCGCATGTGCCCGGGCGCCGCCCCGCGCCGCGGAATTGCGCCGGTCGCCTGGCCAGCCTGTCTATAATGGAACGTATTCGGGCCTGAATCCCGTCGTGCCGCTCGCGGCACGCGGTGCCGGTCGCCATGCGCCGCGCGGCCGGTCTGTCCGACCCGATCCGATCAATCGGCAAAACGCACGGAAAGTGCAAGGAGAGGGCCATGATCGAAGCCATTTCGCTCGGCGCGGGGCTCGCGTGGGCGAGCGGCCTGCGCCTGTACCTGACGGTGCTGATCGCCGGCATGCTGGCGCGGTTCGGCTGGCTCCATCTGCCCGACACGCTGGCGGTGCTGATGTCGCCGTGGGTCATCGGCGCCGCGGCCGTGCTCGCCGTCACCGAATTCCTTGCCGACAAGATCCCCGCGTTCGACTCGCTGTGGGATGCCGTGCATACCTTCATCCGCATTCCGGCGGGCGCCGTGCTCGCGGCCGGCGCGCTCGGCCATGCCGATCCGGCCATGCTGGCGGTCGCGGGGCTCGCCGGCGGCTCGCTCGCCGGCGCCGCGCACGTCGCGAAGGCCGGCACGCGCGCGCTGATCAACCTGTCTCCCGAACCGATTTCGAACTGGTTCGCGTCGTCGACCGAGGATGGTCTCGTGGTCGGCGGGCTCGTCCTCGCGTTCTTCGTTCCGCTCGCGTTCCTCGTGTTGCTCGCCGCGTTCATCGCCGCGTCGGCGTGGGCGCTGCCGCGCCTGTGGCGCGGCGTGTCGGGCGGCTTTCGCGGAATGGCGAACCACATGGTGTCGCGGCTCAACTCGATCGGAGGGAAGCGCGATTGAAGGGGCCGCAACACGCGGCGCAGCCGCCGGCCGGGCACCCCGGCCATGACGGGCATGCGCATGCCGGCCGCTTCGGCCTGCGCGACCTGATCCATCAGGCTGCCCGGATGACCGCGCGCGACTGGCGCGCGGGCGAATTGACGCTGCTGGTGCTCGCGCTGGTGCTCGCGGTCGCGGCGCTGACGAGCGTCGGCTTTCTCGCCGATCGGCTGCGCCAGGGGCTCGAGCGCGACGCGCGCCAGATGCTCGGCGCCGATTTCGTCGTGCGCGCCGATCGCCCCGTCGATCCGTCGTTCGACCGCCAGGCTCGCGCGCTCGGCCTGCGTACCGCGACGACCGCCATCTTCCCGAGCATGATCGCGTCCGCCGCGGGCGGGCAGGCCGCCGATGCGGCGCCGTCGCGCCTCGCGGCCGTGAAGGCCGTGTCGCCCGGCTATCCGCTGCGCGGCGCGGTCGAGATCCTGCCGGCCGGTGCGACCACCGCGCAGAAGGCGTCCGCGATCCCCGCGCCGGGCACCGTGTGGGCCGACCCGGCGCTGCTCGACGCGCTGCACCTGAAGGCGGGCGATACGGTGCGCGTCGGGCTGCGCACGTTCACGGTCGCCGCGGCGATTGCCCGCGAACTCGATCGCGGCTTTTCGTTCGTGAATTTTTCGCCGCGGCTGATGATGCGCGCGGACGAGCTCGCCGCGACGGGGCTCACTGGCTATGGCAGCCGCGTCACGTACCGGCTGCTGGTCGCCGGCGACGCAGCGGCCGTCGCGCGCTTCGAAACCTATGCGCATGCCCGCGTCGACGGCGGGAAGCTGCGCGGCGTCGGGCTCGAGTCGTTGCAGGAAGGGCAGCCGCAGGTGCGGCAGACGCTGGATCGCGCGCGCCATTTCCTGACGCTCGTGGCATTGCTGACCGCGCTGCTCGCGGCCGTCGCGATCGCAATGGCCGCGCAGCGCTACATGCGGCGTCATCTCGACGGCTGCGCGACGATGCGCTGCCTCGGCGTGAGCCGCCGCACGCTCGGCGCGCTGTTCGCGCTCGAGTTCGCCGGTGTCGGCATCGTATCGGGCGCCGCGGGCGCGGTGCTCGGCTACGGCGGCCACTGGGCATTGCTGGCCGCGCTCGGCAGCCTGATCGACGTCGCGCTGCCGTCGCCCACGTTGTGGCCGGCGCTGATCGGCATGGGCGCCGCGCTCGTGCTGCTGCTCGGTTTCGCGCTGCCGCCGCTCGTGCCGCTCACGCGCGTGCCGCCAGTACGCGTGCTGCGACGCGAGTGGGGCGATGCGTCGCGCACCGCGTGGGCCGCGTATGCGGTCGGCGTCGTGCTGTTCGCGGGGCTGCTGATCGTGGCCGCCGGCAACCTGAAGCTCGGCCTGATCGTCGCGGGCGGCTTTGCCGGCGCGCTCGTCGGGTTCGCGCTGATCGCCCGGCTCGTGCTGTTCGCGGCCGCCCGCGCGGTGCGCAATGCGCGCGTGGCCGCGGGCGTCGGCTGGCGTTACGCGCTGGCGTCGCTGCACCGGCGCGGCACGGCCAGCGCGCTGCAGATCACCGCGCTCGCGCTCGGCCTGATGTGCCTGCTGCTGATCGCGATCACGCGCAACGACCTCGTGGCGGGCTGGCGGCAGTCGACGCCGCCCGATGCGCCGAACCAGTTCCTGATCGACATCCAGCCCGACCAGCGTGCCGAGGTCGCTGCCTATCTGGCCGCGCACGGCGTGCACGACGCGGTGCCCGCGCCGATGGTGCGTGGCCGCCTCGTCGCGATCAACGGCAAGCCGGTGAATCCGGACGCGTACCCGTCGGAAGAGGCGCGCCGGCTCGTCGATCGCGAATTCAACCTGTCGTATACGACCGAGCTGCCGTCCGACAACCGGATCGTCGAAGGCGACTGGTTCGGCGCCGCGGCCACGCCGCAGATCTCGATCGAAGCCGGCCTCGCGAAGACGTTGAACGTGAAACCCGGCGACACGCTGCGCTTCGACGTGACGGGGCTGACGGTCGGTGCGCCAATCACGAGCGTGCGCAAGCTCGACTGGGGCTCGTTTCGCGTCAACTTCTTCGTGCTGATGCCGCCGCCGGTGCTGAAGGATTTCCCGGCCGTCTACCTGACGAGCTTCCATCTGCCCGCATCGAACGCCGCGCTGCTCGATCCGCTGATCGCGCGCTACCCGAACCTGACCGCGATCGACGTCGCGCCGATCCTCGCGCAGTTGCAGCGGATGATGCTGCAGGTGGTCGGAGCCGTGCAGTTCCTGTTCGCGTTCACGCTCGCGGCCGGCGTGCTCGTGTTGTACACGGCGCTTGCCGGCTCGCGCGACGAGCGCGTGCGCGAGGCCGCGCTGCTGCGCGCGCTCGGCGCGTCGCGCGCGCAGGTCAACGCGGTGCAGCGCGCGGAATTCGTCATGGTCGGCGCGCTGGCCGGCGTGCTGGCGTCGGTGGGCGCGATCGCGGTCGGCTGGGTGCTCGCGTCGCGCGTGTTCGACTTCCAGCTCGCCGTCGATCCGTGGCTCGTGCCGGCCGGCGTCGCGGCCGGCGTCTTCTGTGCCGGTGCGGCCGGCTGGCTGAGCCTGCATAATGTGTTGCGGCGCCCCGCGCTGCAGTCGCTGCGCGACGCGTGAGCGTCGCCTGCGGCCCCGAAGATCCCGTTTCCCGACTATCCGTATGACCGATGTGAATGACGATGCGCCGTCGCAGCCGACGGCGTTCGAGCTCGTGGGCGGCGAAGCCCGCGTGCGCGACATGGTGGACCGCTTCTACGACCTGATGGACCTCGAGCCCGAGTTCGCGCAGATTCGCGCGCTGCATCCGCCGTCGCTCGACGGTTCGCGCGACAAGCTGTTCTGGTTCCTGTGCGGCTGGCTCGGCGGCCCTGACCACTACATCAGCCGGTTCGGCCATCCGCGCCTGCGTGCGCGGCACCTGCCGTTCCCGATCGCGTCGGTCGAGCGCGACCAGTGGCTGCGCTGCATGGCGTGGGCGATGGAGGATGTCGGGCTGCCGGAGCCGCTGCGCGAGCGGCTCATGCATTCGTTCTACGACACGGCCGACTGGATGCGCAACCGGCCCGGTTGATCGACCGGTACGCCGCTGCCCGCGCGCGGGACGATCTGCGTCTGGGCGTACGTGCGGCCCGGCGCGACACTGGCCGTTTCCCCCATCGATACGAGGCTCATCCCGATGACGACACAGGCGCTGTTTCGCGAAGACGCGTATCTCATGCAATGCGACGCGATCGTCGAGGCCGTCGGCGACGACGGCATCCGGCTCGATCGCACCGTGTTCTACCCGCTCGGCGGCGGCCAGGCGGGCGACACCGGCACGCTGACGCTGCCCGGCGGCAGCACGATCGCGGTTGCCGATACGCGCAAGGCGAAGTTCGACGGCGCGACGCCCGACGACGCCGTGCATCTGCCCGCGCCGGGCCAGGACGCGCGCGTCGCGACGCTTGCTCCCGGCATGCGCGTGGTCGCGGCGATCGACTGGCCGCGCCGCTACCGGCACATGCGCCTGCATACGGCCGCGCACCTGATGTGCGCGGTGCTGCCGTACGCGGTCGACGGCTGCAGCGTGACGGCCGACTACGTGCGGCTCGATTTCGCGACGTCCGACGCGATCGACCGCGACGACGTCGAGCGTCGCCTCGCGGGTTTCGTCGCCGGCGCGCATCCGGTCACGACCGAATGGATTACCGACGACGAGATGGCCGAGCGGCCCGAACTCGTACGCACGATGAGCGTGAAGCCGCCGATGGGCCTCGGCCGCGTGCGGCTGCTGCGCATCGAGAACGTCGACCTGCAGCCGTGCGGCGGCACGCACGTGCGCAACACGTCCGAAATCGGCGGGCTGCGGGTCGCGAAACTGGAAAAGAAGAGTGCGCGCACACGGCGCCTCGTACTGGAGCTTGCATGACGATCGATACCGGGAAAGCGGGCGAGGCGGCGCTCGATCCGCGGGCGCGGGAGATTCTCGATTTCTGGTTCGGCGAGCCGGGCTCGGCCGAGTTCGGGCAGAACCGCAAGGTCTGGTTCAACGGCGGTGCGGCGTTCGACGACGTGCTGCGCACGCGTTACGGCGCGCTGCTCGATGCTGCATGCGACGGCGCATGCGATCACTGGGCCGATTCGCCGTCGGGTGCGCTGGCGTTGATCGTCGTGCTCGACCAGTTCTCGCGCAACATCCATCGCGGTACGCCGCGCGCGTTTGCCGCCGATCCGAAGGCGCTCGCGCTGGCCCGCCGCGTCGTCGCGGCCGGCTGGGACGCTCGCTTGCCGAGCGGACATCATCGTGCGTTCGCGTATCTGCCGTTCGAGCACGACGAGTCGGTCGAGAGCCAGCGCGAGGCCGTGCGCCTGTGCGCGGGCATCCGCGACGAGGCCGGGTGCGAGAGCTATCACCGTTACGCGTTGCTGCATGCGGCGGTCGTCGAGCGCTTCGGCCGCTTTCCGCACCGGAACGCGATTCTCGGTCGCACGTCGACCGACGAGGAAGCGGCGTTTCTGCGGGAGCCCGGTTCGTCGTTCTGACGTTCCGTCCATTGGCGAGACGACGGAACGGGGCGGCGAACCCTGGGACGCTTGCGGGTTCGTGCCGGCGCCGGTATCGCAGCAAAGGCTGCGCACCGGTCGATCGGACGGATGAACGCGGCCCGTGCCGAAGAAGCAAGTGAAGGCGGGCAGGGCGGCGCATCGCGCCGCCCGGTGTCACTGCTGGTGCCGTTCGGGCGTGCGCACGTAGACGCGCAGCAACTCGTCGTTGTCGCCCGGGCGGGCGCCGGTCCAGAACAGCTTCCATTCGTCGCCGGGCGCCGGATCGACGGCCCGCACGCCCTGCACGATCATCCACGTGCAGCGCGTCGTCTTCGCGTCGTCGATCGGCGTGTGCTGGATGCCGGAGAAGTAATACAGCATCGGCGCTTCCGATTCGCCGAGCCCGTGCAGGCTCGCCATGCAGTCGCCGTCGTTCCATTCGAGCGCGAGATGCGCGTTCAGGTCGTCGAACACCGACCGGTAGCTCTTCGCGACGTCCAGCCACGGCAGCAGCAGCGTATAGATGAGCCCCCACGCGACGAGCGCGCCGGCGCCCCACGACAGCGCGCCGCGCCACGGCCCCGTCGTGCGCAGCTTCGGCAGCAGCGTCAGCCAGCCGACCGTCAGCGCGAGCGCGCCGGTCACGAGCGCGGGCCGGATCGGCATCGTCCAGTCGAGCGGCAGCCAGCGGCCGAGCAGCGCGAGATCGGCACGCGACGCGGCCGGATCGGCCATCACCGCCCAGATCGCCCACGCGAGCACGACGACCGTGCCGAACAGGACGCGGCTCAGGTAATCCCATGCAAGATGCAGCCGGCGCGGCAGTCGGTCGATCGCCTGCGCGGCGACCAGCGCGAGCGGTGCGAAGAACGGCAGGATGTAGAGTTGGCGCGACGTCGCGGACACCTGCAGCACCACGAGCCCGATGCCGGCGAACAGGACGGGCAGCGCGATGCGCGGCGTACGCCAGTCGCGCCACGCGCCGCGGGCGAGCGCGGCGATCGCGAGCGGCGCGACCGGGAAGCCGACGAGCAGGAACGCGCGCAGGATGAAGAACGGCTTGTCGTTTTCCGCGCCCAGTTCGGGAACGGAGAAGCCGAAGAAGCGGCCGACGTTGTTGTCCCAGAACCACGTCATGAACAGCGTTTCCGAGCGCAGGAACAGCGCGGTCGGCCAGATCAGCGCGAACGGCGCGAACACGAGCGCGGCGACGCCGAGCGCGCGCGCGAACGCGCGGGTGCGGCAGGCCGGGTACAGCACCAGCGTGCAGACGAGCGTGGCCGCGAACACGAGCGGCACGAACAGCCCCTTCGCCATCAGCGCGATGCCGACACCCGCGCCGAAGATCGGCGCGGCCCAGCGGCCCGCCGGGTGCGCCGGCAGCCCGTGACGCATCGGCTGCGCGCGCGCGACGTGCTGCATCACGAGTTCGAGCAGCCCGCAGAACGCCATTGCGGTGCCGGCAAACAGCGCGACGTCCGTCATCATGTCGTGCACGTGCTTGATGACGACGAGCGTGCCCGCGCTCAGCACGACCGGACCGGTCGCGCGCAGGTCGAACCAGCCGTCCGCGCGGCTGGCCACGCGGGCCGCCCGCGCGATGAAGCCGAACGCGAGCGCGGCGAACAGGGCGCTCGCGAGGCGCGCTGCGTCGTGCAGCGGCATCACGCGCTGCAGCAGCCACGCGAGGCTGGTCGCGACCCACGCGTAAAGCGGCGGCTTTTCCATGAACGGCAGGCCGGCATTGGTCGGGACGATGAAATCGCCGGTCTCGAGCATGTGCTGGACGATGCCGAACGTATAGGTTTCGTCCTGTTTCCACGGATCGTGCCCGAGCACGCCCGGCAGCGTGTACGCGCACACCAGCGCGACGACGAACAGCCATGCGCGCCAGCCGAGCAGCAGCGAGCGGTCGCGCGGGGGGCTGATGGCGGCGGTCGAGGCCGCGACGGGCGTGCCGGCGACGTCCAGCGTCGCGATGACGTCGGTATCGGCGGTCGAGCGGGTGTGCGCGGCCGGGGCGGGCACGGACGTGCGTCGCCGGCTGGGCGCTGCGGTTCCAGGCATGGAAAAGATCTCGGGTCGAGTCGAGCCGGTCCGGCGACATGGGCTGGACCGATAAGGGGCTACATCCGGGGTAACGGACAGCGTGTTTGAGACACCTGTCTGAATGGCCGCTAGTAGAGCACGGAATTGTTACGGATGTTTACTGGAAGTGTCACGGAATTGTGGAGATTTGTGGCGCCGTGACCAAGGGGCGGTTTCGACCGCTGTATTGTTGCGCCGCGCGTCAGTTTAGCGGCCGCCGCCGACGTCGAGCAGGGCGCCCGTCGTGTAGGACGCCGCATCGCCGAGCAGCCAGACGATCGCCTCGGCGATCTCCTGCGCTTCGCCCGCGCGGCCGAGCGGCGTTTGCGCGCCGAGACGGGCCGCACGGCCCGGCTGGCCGCCGCTTGCATGAATGTCGGTCTCGATCAGGCCCGGGCGCACCGCGTTGACGCGCACGCCGTGCGGGCCGAGTTCCCTGGCCAGGCCGATCGTCAGCGAATCGACCGCGCCTTTCGAGCCCGCGTAGTCGACGTACTCGTTCGGCGAGCCGAGTCGAGACGCGATCGACGACACGTTGACGATCGCGCCGCCGCGCCCGCCGCGATCGGTGGACAGCCGCCGCGCCGCTTCGCGCGCGCACAGGTAGGCGCCGAGCACGTTGGTATCGAACATCCGCCGCAGCCGGTCGACCGGCATGTCGGCGAGCGGCATCGACGGCGCGACGATGCCGGCATTGTTGACGAGCGCGTCGAGGCGCCCGAACTCGGCCGCAACGGTGTCGAACATCGCGACGACGTCCGCCTCGTTCGTGACGTCGCCCGCGACGATGCACGCGCGGCCGCCCGCGTCGCGCACGGCCTGCGCGGTCAGCTCGGCCGCGGCCGCGTCGCGCGCGTAGTTGATGCCGACGTCCCAGCCGCGTTCGGCCGCGAGCACGGCGGTCGCGCGGCCGATGCCGCGGCTCGCGCCGGTGATGAGGACAGCCTTGCGGTCGGACGGTGCGGTCATCGCGTGCGGTTTCCGGTGACGTTTACTTCGCTGCGTCGGGCGCCCACTTGTCGCGGGTGGGCGGCTGATAGCGGCGCAGCCGTTCGATCAGCGCGACGGGTTCCGATTCGACGCACAGCGCGTCGAAATAGGCCGGCCGCATGAAGCCTTCGTCGACCGTATGGCGCAGCAGCGCGATCAGTGGATCGTAGAACGAATCGATGTTGTAGAGCGCGACGGGCTTGCGGTGATAGCCGAGCTGCGCCCACGTATAGACCTCGAAGAGCTCCTCGAGCGTGCCGGCGCCGCCGGGCATCGCGACGAACGCGTCGGAGAGGTCGGCCATCATTTTCTTGCGATGGTGCATGTCGGGCACGACGTGCAGTTCCGACAGCCCCGTATGGCCGACTTCCTTGTCGACGAGCAACTCGGGGATCACGCCGACCGCACGGCCGCCGGCCGCCATCACTTCGTCGGCGATCACGCCCATCAGGCCGACGCGGCCACCGCCGTACACGAGCGTGAGGCCCGCATCGACGAGCGCGCGGCCGAACGCGCGCGCGGCGTCGGCATAGACGGGCCGCACGCCGGACGACGAGCCGCAGTAAACGCAGACCGCCTTCATTGCTTCGCGTCCTTGGCGGAGGCCTGTCCGGTGGCGACGGGGCCGCCCGCCGGGCGCGGCGAACCGTCGCGCGGCGGCAGGTAGTCGGTGAACTGGCGCTTGGGCAGCTTGCCGGACACGAGATCGTCGAACAGCTGGCGCGAACGGCCGCGCAGGTACGGGGCCATGATCGAGATCACGTGCATGCTCACCTGGTGCAGCTCTTCGCGGATCGCGTCCTGGTCGTTGTACTTGCGCGGATGCATCACGTACTGGTACGACAGCCAGTACGTCGAGATCACCGCCATGTTGGTCGCGATGACCTCGATCTCGGCGGGCGTCGCGACCATCTCGGCGTCGGAGACGAGCAGCTCGCACATGTCGTGCGCGAAGCGCACCTTGTGGCTGATGATTTGCTTGAAGTGCGTCTCGAGCGTGCGGTTGCGTGCGAGCAGGTCGTTGAGGTCGCGATACAGGAACCGGTAGGTCCACATGAAATCGGCCATGTACTGCAGGTACGACCAGGTTTCGTCGATCGTCGGACGGTGATCTTCGGGGAAGCGCAGCCGCCGTTCGATCTGTTGCTCGAACTGCGCGAAGATGCTGTTGATGATGTCGTCCTTGTTGCGGAAATGGTAGTACAGGTTGCCTGGACTGATTTCCATTTCCTCGGCGATCGTCGTGGTGGTGACGTTCGGCTCGCCGATCTCGTTGAAGAGTTTCAACGACAACTCGAGAATCCGTTCGCGGGTGCGGCGGGGAGGTTTCGCTTCCATGTCGTCCGGCCCTGTATGTGCCGGACTGGCGGGCGCTGCAATCGATGCTGCGTGATTCGTCCGGCGCGGGTTGCTGTTCTATGTCTGGCGGACGATTATAAACCGGGGTTTCGCCACGCCGGGGCATTTCGTGATCGCGGCCCCCGCGCGGCGCATGGTGCGGCGCCGCATGCAGGCGTGGCGAAAGGCGCCCGGCGGTGGCCTAGAAGCCGAGCCAGCGTGCGACGACCGGGCCGAGCACGAAGCCCCACGTCGTCACGCACGCGAACAGCGCGACGGTCACGGCCGCGCTGCCGAGGTCCTTCGCGCGCTTCGAGAGTTCGTGGCGCTCGAGCGAGATGCGGTCGATCGCGGCTTCGACGCTCGAGTTCAGCAGCTCGACGATCAGCACCAGCAGCACCGAGCCGATCAGCAGCGCGCGCGACGCGGCGGGCACCGGCGAGAATGCGCCGACCGGCAGCATCAGCGCGGCGAGCGTGAGCTCCTGGCGAAACGCGCTTTCCTCGCGGATCGCGACGCGAAAGCCGTTCAGCGAATGCTTGAGCGCGAACCACGCACGCGTGATGCCGCGGTGGCGCTTGTACGGATTCGGCGGCAGCGGCGCGAGCCGGTCGTCGGGGCCGAGCGGCTCGTGCGGGTGCGCGTCCGCGTCGGCATGCGGCTCTTCCTCGTCGAACGGGCGGTGCCGTGACGGCGTCGCGGCGGGGGGCGGGATCTTGTCGTTCAGGTCTCGTTTCAAACGGCTGCACCTTCGGCTGGCGAGTACGCGGTCTTCGGCAGCGGCTTCAGATGCGACGCGAACTGCTCGGATGCGGCGCGCCACGAGAAGCGTTCCGCCCACGCGCGCGCAGTCGTGCGTTCGATCTTCAGCGCCTCGAGGCAGGCTTCCTGCAGGTCCTCGTGCATCGCGCCGGCATCGCCACCGCCGAGCACGTCGATCGGGCCGGTTACGGGATACGCGGCCACCGGCGTGCCGCAGGCGAGGGCTTCGAGCAGCACGAGGCCGAACGTGTCGGTGCGACTCGGGAATACGAACACGTCGGCCGCAGCATACACCTTCGCGAGCTCCGTCTGTGACAGCACGCCGAGATAGTTCGCCTCCGGATAGCGCGATTTCAGTTCCGCGAGCGCGGGGCCTTCGCCCGCGACCCACTTCGAGCCGGGCAGGTCGAGGCGCAGGAACGCCTCGACGTTCTTCTCGATCGCGACGCGGCCCACGTACAGGAAGATCGGCCGCGCGGTATTGAGCACCTTCGAGTCCATCGGCCGGAAGGTGTCGAGGTCGACGCCGCGGGTCCACAGCACGACGTTCGTGAAGCCGAATTTCTCGAGGTCCTGCTTGACGACCGGCGTCGGCGCCATCACCGCGAGCGACGGGCCGTGGAACCAGTGCAGGAACTTGTAGGTCGCCGCCAGCGGGATGCCGAAGCGCGCCTGCACGTATTCCGGAAAGCGCGTGTGGTACGCGGTCGTGTACGGCAGCTTGCGGGCGCGCGCATAGCGCCGCGCGGCCAGGCCGAGCGGGCCTTCGGTCGCGATGTGCAGCGCGTCGGGTGCGAACGCATCGATCCGCGCGCGCAGCTTGCGATACGGCAGGATCGACAGGCGGATCTCGGGGTAGGTCGGGCAGGGCACCGTGCGGAATTCCAGCGGCGTCAGCAGTTCGACGCGGTGGCCGAGCGCCGTGAGTTCGCGCGACGTGCTCTTCAGCGTGCGTACGACGCCGTTGACCTGCGGTTCCCACGCGTCGGTGACGATCATGATCTTCATCGCGGCATGTCCTGTAAGTAGGGTTGTGTCAGGCAGCGGCCTTGGCCTTGCGCGACGTGGTCTCGGATGGCGTGGTGCGCATCACCGTCCAGTAGACGATCTTCAATTCGCCTTCCATCGTTTCGACGAGCGCGGACAGGCTTTCGACCCAGTCGCCGTCGTTGCAGTACAGCACGCCGTCGATGTCGCGGATCTCGGCCTTGTGGATGTGGCCGCACACGACGCCGTCGCAGCCGCGGCGGCGCGCCTCGTCGGTCATCACGGTCTCGAACTGCGAGATGAAGTTGACCGCGTTCTTGACCTGGTGCTTCAGGTATTGCGACAGCGACCAGTACTGGAAGCCGAGCCGGCTGCGGATCCGGTTGAACCAGCGGTTCAGCACGAGGATCAGCGTGTAGAGCGTGTCGCCGAGGTACGCGAGCCATTTCGCGTGCTGGATCACGCCGTCGAACAGGTCGCCGTGCACGATCCACAAACGTTTGCCCGCGAGCGTCGTGTGGAACGCCTCGCCGCGCACCTGGATGTCGCCGAACGCGAGATCGCAGAACTGCCGCGCGCCTTCGTCGTGGTTGCCGGGGATGTAGACGACCTGCGTGCCCTTGCGCGCCTTGCGCAGGATCTTCTGCACGACGTCGTTGTGCGCCTGCGGCCAGTACCAGCCTTTTTTCAGCTGCCAGCCGTCGATGATGTCGCCGACGAGGTACAGGTACTCCGAGTCGTTGTGACGCAGGAAATCCAGCAGGTAGGGCGCCTGACAGCCGCTCGAGCCGAGGTGGATGTCGGACAGCCAGATGGTGCGGTAGCGATGGGCGGACGGCTCGGGGTCGTCGTGCTGCGTGGTGTGCGCGACCGGCGGCTTGTGCGACACCACGCCGTCGGTTGCCCCCGAGCCGGACAGGAACGCTGTGGCGGCGCGGGCGCCGATCGGATGACGAAACAATGAAGTCGCGGACGTTTTCTGGCCCATGCATGACTCGCGCCGGTTGACATTACCGGCATTCCGCCATGCGGGCGTGACTGTGCCGTGACAGTCACGAGACGTTCTTATTACGGTCGTCGAAGGATGTTTAGCAGTAAATGAGCGGGCGTTGCGTAAGCTGCCCCACTGAACGGTCGGCGCGTGTCCGGCAAGGCTGTCCGGCTCGATCGGGAACGGGCCGGGCGAGCGGTTTTCGTCGGACGAATGCGGCGCGTCAGCGCGGTATCGCGACGACGCGCGTGCGCGCGATCCGGTCGTGCGGGAACTGGCGGCCGGCGTGCAACCGGGCGGCGCCGGCCCACACGACGATCCATGCGGCGGCGAGCGCGAGCGTGACGGGCACCGACAGGCCGAGGAGCGGGTGCAGCGCGAGCGGCGGCAGGAACCACAGCCAGCCCAGCGCGTAGCGGACGAGCGCGTGGCCGGCGCTCAGCGGCCGGCCGCTTGACGATTCGAGCCGCAGCCGCCAGGTTTTCATCGGCAGCGTCTGGCCGCCGTGCGTCCAGAACCACACGAAATACGCGCCGACGACGAGCGCGATCCACGCGGCAAGCAGGTTGTGATGAACGAGGCCGTTGCGTTGCTGCGTCGCGAGACTGAACGCGAGCCCGGCGAAGAACACGACGCCGAACAGCAGCACGCCTTCGTAGAGCAGCGCGGCGAGGCGCCGCCGCACGGACGGCGCGGCGGCCGGGGTCTCGGGAGCGCGGGCGTTCGCCACGGCCGCTCAGGAGCCCTTGAACAGCGAAGGCGCGTCGGCGGGCGACACCGGCACGACCGCGGCCGGTGCCGATGCGGTGCCGGACGTCGACGATGCAGGCACCGGCTGCACGACGACGCCGGCCGACGCGGGCGCCGGGGTGGCGGCCGCGCCGCTCGCCGGATGTTCGTGCGAGTTGACGAGGCGGCGGACGTCACGGTCGGCGACCGTCGGCGGCGCGCTGACGACGCTCGGCCTGCGGCGGCGCTCGGCGGCGGCAAGCCGTTCCTTCTGTTCCTCGGGGAGCTGCTGATAGGCCTTCCACGCGCGCTCGCGCGCCTGCGCGGACAACTCCTTCGCGCTCTGGTAGTTCTCGCGCGCGACGCGGCGCTGTTCGGGCGTCATCTTCGCCCATTCGGTCATCCGGTCCTGCAGCCGCTTCTGGTCATCTGGCGACAACTTCGCGAAACGCGATGCGATCTTCAGCCATTTGCGCTTGCGGGCGTCGCTGAATCCGTCCCACTGGTCGGCGAACGGCGCGAGGGCCGCGTGCTGCGCCGGCGTAAGGCGTGCCCACGACAGCGGGCCGGCGGCGGCCGGCAGCGGAAGGGGAAGCGGCGGGAGTTCGGCGGTCAGCCCGGTCGCGGTTGACGCGGGCGCGGCGGGGCTGGTGGTCGCGACGGGTGCCGTCGCGGGGGCCGGGTGGAATCGGGAATACGTGGCGACGTAGGAAACGGCGATCGCGATCACGCATCCGAAAAATACGGCCAGGCCGCGCTTCTGACTCACCCGTGCGATCCCCTCGTTATTGTCTGTTAGTGAGCGCGCGAAAGATACGCGTTGAACCCGTGATCGAGATACGCATTGAGCGGCAGGTCGTCGCTGAGCATCGCCGCGTCGATGTCGGCGAGTTCGGCGGTGCGCTGCATGTCTTCCCAGTACGCGATGCCGACGAGCCCCGCGAGCAGCAACGCGAGCGGCCACGCACGCAGCAGGCGGCGGGCAAACGACGCGTACGGGCGGCCGGCGGGCGGGCGGTTCCCGGGCGTCGAGCCGTAGGCGCCGGCCGCGCCGGCGAAGGCCGGCACGAACACCGGCGCGCTCGCGGCTTCGGGCTTCTTGCGCGCGAGCGCGGCCCGGCGGGCGACGGCCAGCCGATCGGTGGTCGCGGCAGGCAGCGCGGCCGCGCGCTCGTCCAGCGCGCGGCGCACCTTCAGCGCGAATTCGTGTTCTCGGTTTGCGGAGCTCATAGCGTGATTCCTTTGGCCTTGAGCGCTTGCGCCAGGGTGTGAGTGGCTCGCGAGCAGTGCGTCTTGACGCTGCCCTCGGAGCACCCCATTGCGGCGGCAGTCTCGGCGACATCCATATCTTCCCAATAACGCATCAGGAACGCTTCCCGTTGACGCGTCGGAAGCTTCTGGATTTCTTTGTCGATCAGGGCCAGAACCTGCTCTCTTTCGAGGCGGTGCTCGCTGCTCTCGACGCCCGCGTTGTCGTCCGCGGATTCGAGCGTTTCGAGCGGGTCGAAGTCGTCGTCGTCGGTGTTGTTCAGCGACGAGAAGAGCGTCACCCACGTGTTGCGGACCTTCTGCCGGCGGAACCAGTCGTGGATCGCGTTCTGCAGGATCCGCTGAAAAAGCAGCGGCAGCTCGGCCGACGGGCGGTCCCCGTACTTTTCCGCGAGCTTGATCATCGCGTCCTGCACGATGTCGAGCGATGCATCGTCGTCACGTACGGCGTACGCAGCCTGCTTGAACGCGCGCCTTTCGACGCCCGCCAGAAAGTCGGCGAGTTCCTTGTCTGATGCCATTCCGTGAAGGTATGCGCTGCGGCCCGCTGCGTGGTGTAAAAGGTCGAAAAATTTCGTAAAACCCGCGGATGCTATCAAATTTTCATGCGGCTTGGCACCGGGTCGGCCGCCGCACGTTGCGCGCGAACCGCGCCGGCCGGGCGCCAGGCGGCGCGCATGATGCGCTGCGGGATATTTTGCTTGACGGCCCAGCTTCGACCCGCTATTGTCGGCGATTCGCAACATGAAGTGATGGTCTCATTTGAGGCTGGCCCAAGAAGCCCGCCCTTCAAACTGGACGCGCCGCTTGAACCCGAGCCACAAGCCCGGCAGAGAGCACCCGATCAATTTTTTGCCGAAAATTCGAAAGGTCAAAATGAACATGCCCAGCGCGGAATTCTCCACGTCGGAACCCCTTTCCCCTCCCGATAGCGACTCCATCGGCGGTACCGTGCTCATGAAGGCACTGGCCGACGAAAACGTCGAATTCATCTGGGGCTACCCCGGCGGCTCGGTTCTCTACATCTACGACGAGCTGTACAAGCAGGACAAGATTCAGCACGTGCTGGTGCGCCATGAACAGGCAGCCGTGCACGCAGCCGATGCGTATGCGCGCTCCACCGGCAATGTCGGCGTCTGTCTCGTGACGTCCGGCCCCGGTGTCACCAACGCGGTGACCGGCATCGCCACGGCGTACATGGATTCGATCCCGATGGTCGTGATCAGCGGCCAGGTGCCGACCGCCGCGATCGGTCAGGATGCGTTCCAGGAATGCGACACCGTCGGCATCACGCGCCCGTGCGTGAAGCACAACTTCCTCGTGAAGGACGTGCGCGACCTCGCGGAAACCGTCAAGAAGGCGTTCTATATCGCCCGCACCGGCCGTCCGGGCCCGGTGCTGATCGACATCCCGAAGGACATCTCGAAGACGCCGTGCCAGTACGAGCCGGTGAAGAGCGTGTCGCTGCGTTCGTACAACCCCGTCACGAAAGGCCATTCGGGCCAGATCCGCAAGGCCGTGTCGCTGCTGCTGACGGCCAAGCGCCCCTACATCTACACGGGTGGCGGCATCATCCTCGCCGACGCGTCGCGCGAGCTGAACCAGTTCGCGGACCTGCTCGGCTACCCGGTCACGAACACGCTGATGGGCCTCGGCGGCTATCGCGCGTCGGACAAGAAATTCCTCGGCATGCTCGGCATGCACGGCACCTACGAAGCGAACATGGCGATGCAGCACTGCGACGTGCTGATCGCGATCGGCGCCCGCTTCGACGACCGCGTGATCGGCGACCCGGCGCACTTCGCGTCGCGCCCGCGCAAGATCATTCACATCGACATCGACCCGTCGTCGATCTCGAAGCGCGTGAAGGTCGACATTCCGATCGTCGGCGACGTGAAGGAAGTGCTGAAGGAACTGATCGAGCAACTGCAGACGGCCGAGCATGGGCCCGACACCGACGCGCTCGCGCAATGGTGGACGGACATCGAAGGCTGGCGTGCGAAGGACTGCCTGAAGTACGACCGCGAAAGCGAGATCATCAAGCCGCAGTACGTGGTCGAGAAGGCGTGGGAGCTGACCGACGGCAATGCGTTCGTGTGCTCGGACGTCGGCCAGCACCAGATGTGGGCCGCGCAGTTCTACCGTTTCAACAAGCCGCGTCGCTGGATCAACTCCGGCGGCCTCGGCACGATGGGCTTCGGCCTGCCGGCGGCGATGGGCGTGAAGATGGCCCACCCGGACGACGACGTGCTGTGCATCACGGGCGAAGGCTCGATCCAGATGTGCATCCAGGAATTGTCGACCTGCCTGCAGTACGACACGCCCGTGAAGATCATTTCGCTGAACAACCGCTACCTCGGCATGGTCCGCCAGTGGCAGCAGATCGAATACAGCAAGCGCTATTCGCATTCGTACATGGATGCGCTGCCCGATTTCGTGAAGCTCGCCGAAGCGTACGGCCACGTCGGCATGCGGATCGAAAAGACTTCGGATGTGGAGCCGGCGCTGAAGGAAGCGCTGCGCCTGAAGGACCGCACCGTGTTTCTCGACTTCCAGACCGATCCGACCGAAAACGTCTGGCCGATGGTACAGGCCGGCAAGGGCATCACCGAGATGCTGCTCGGATCGGAAGATCTGTAACGGCGCGACGCGCGCTCAGGCCCGATGCGGCCGCCTTCACGAAGGGCGGTGCGGCACGCGGCGGCGCGCGGCGCGAGTGAATCGACACGGCACATTCTGGAAGAAGCGAACATGAGACACATCATTTCCGTCCTGCTGGAGAACGAACCGGGCGCGCTGTCGCGCGTGGTCGGCCTGTTTTCCGCACGCGGCTACAACATCGAAACCTTGACGGTGGCGCCGACCGAAGACCAATCGCTGTCGCGGCTCACCATCGTTTCCATTGGCTCCGACGACGTGATCGAACAGATCACGAAGCATCTGAACCGCCTGATCGAGGTGGTGAAAGTGGTGGACCTGACCGACGGTGCACACATCGAACGCGAGCTGATGCTGATCAAGGTACGTGCAGTGGGCAAGGAGCGCGAAGAAATGAAGCGGATGTCGGATATTTTCCGCGGCCGCATCATCGACGTGACCGAAAAGACCTACACGATCGAATTGACGGGCGCGAGCGACAAGCTCGACGCATTCATCCAGGGGCTGGACGCGAGCGCGATCCTCGAGACCGTGCGCACCGGCAGCTCCGGCATCGGACGCGGCGAGCGCATCCTGAAGGTGTGATGCCGACATAGCCAAAAATGGCACGCCGGGTGCGCCGTCATGTCCCGGCCCGCAGTACTCCATCCGAACGAATTATTGAATTTTTTGAATTAGCGAAGGAACCATCATGAACGTTTTCTACGACAAAGACGCCGACCTCTCCCTCATCAAGGGCAAGCAAGTCACGATCATCGGCTACGGCTCGCAAGGCCATGCGCACGCGCTGAACCTGAAGGAGAGCGGCGTGAACGTGACGGTCGGCCTGCGCAAGGACGGCGCGTCGTGGAGCAAGGCTGAAAACGCCGGCCTGTCGGTCAAGGAAGTCGCCGAAGCAGTGAAGGGCGCGGACGTCGTCATGATGCTGCTGCCGGACGAGCAGATCGCCGACGTGTACGCGAAGGAAGTCCACGCGAACATCAAGCAGGGCGCGGCGCTCGCATTCGCGCACGGCTTCAACGTCCACTACGGCCAGGTGATTCCGCGCGCCGACCTCGACGTGATCATGATCGCGCCGAAGGCGCCGGGCCACACCGTGCGCGGCACGTACTCGCAAGGTGGCGGCGTGCCGCACCTGATCGCGGTTGCGCAGAACAAGTCGGGCGCGGCGCGCGACATCGCGCTGTCGTACGCGGCGGCGAACGGCGGCGGCCGTGCCGGCATCATCGAGACGAACTTCCGTGAAGAAACCGAAACCGACCTGTTCGGCGAGCAGGCCGTGCTGTGCGGCGGTACCGTCGAGCTGATCAAGGCCGGTTTCGAGACGCTGGTCGAAGCCGGCTACGCGCCGGAAATGGCGTACTTCGAGTGCCTGCACGAACTGAAGCTGATCGTCGACCTGATCTACGAAGGCGGCATCGCGAACATGAACTACTCGATCTCGAACAACGCCGAGTACGGCGAATACGTGACCGGCCCGCGCGTCGTCACGGAAGAGACGAAGAAGGCGATGAAGCAGTGCCTGACCGACATCCAGACGGGCGAGTACGCGAAGAGCTTCATTCTCGAGAACAAGGCAGGTGCGCCGACGCTGCAGTCGCGCCGCCGCCTGACGGCCGAGCACCAGATCGAGCAGGTTGGCGCGAAGCTGCGTGCGATGATGCCGTGGATCGCGAAGAACAAGCTCGTCGATCAGACGAAGAACTAAGCACCGTTCAGCAGCAAAACGTGCTGTTCCGGCCCTTCAAGCGGAGGGCCGGCATCAAAAAGCCGTCCGAAGGCAGCAGTGCCCCGGGCGGCTTTTGTTATGCTACGGGCTTTGCAATTCACCGAACACAGAACGAATCCATGAACTATCCTCATCCGATCATCGCGCGCGAAGGCTGGCCGTTCATCGCGATTGCAGCCGTCGTCGCGCTGTTGATCCATGCCGTCGGGGGCTTCGGCTTCGCGTGGCCGTTCTGGCTGCTGCTCGTTTTCGTCGTCCAGTTCTTCCGCGATCCGCAGCGCCCGATCCCGGCGCAGCCGAACGCGGTGCTGTGCCCGGCGGACGGCCGCATCGTCGCGGTCGAGACCGCGCAGGATCCGTACGCGAACCGCGAAGCGCTGAAGATCAGCGTGTTCATGAATGTCTTCAATGTGCATTCGCAGCGTTCGCCGGTCGATGGCGCGATCAGCAAGGTCGAGTACTTCCCGGGCGCGTTCCTGAACGCGGCGATCGACAAGGCGTCGACCGAGAACGAGCGCAATGCGGTCGTGATCCAGACGGCGAGCGGCAAGACCGTCACGTCCGTGCAGATCGCCGGCCTGATCGCCCGCCGGATCCTCTGCTACGTGCGCGCCGGCGAGCCGCTGTCGCGCGGCCAGCGCTACGGTTTCATCCGCTTCGGTTCGCGCGTCGACGTGTACCTGCCGCTCGGCAGCCGCGCGAAGGTGTCGATCGGCGAGAAGGTCTACGCGTCGTCGACGATCCTCGCCGAGCTCGAACAGTAAGCGGCGGGGGCACAATGGCCGCATTCAAACCGCGTCGGCCGCGTAACGGCTCCGGCCAGACGCCACGCCCGTTCCGCCGCAACAAGGTGATGGCGCCCGATGCGGCGCCGCTCGAAAGCCGCCGCGCCGCGCGCCAGCGGTTCCTGAAGACGCGCGGCATCTATCTGCTGCCGAACGCATTCACGACCGCCGCGCTGTTCTGCGGCTTCTTCGCGGTCGTGCAGGCGATGAACGTCCGCTTCGAGATCGCCGCGATCGCGATTTTCGTGGCAATGGTGCTCGACGGCATGGACGGGCGCGTCGCGCGCATGACGCATACGCAGAGCGCGTTCGGCGAGCAGTTCGACAGCCTGTCCGACATGGTGTCGTTCGGCGTCGCGCCCGCGCTGGTGATGTACGAGTGGGTGCTGAAGGATCTCGGCCGCTGGGGCTGGCTCGCCGCGTTCGTCTATTGCTCGGGCGCCGCGCTGCGCCTCGCGCGCTTCAACACGAACATCGGCGTGGTCGACAAGCGCTTCTTCCAGGGGCTGCCGAGCCCGGCCGCCGCCGCGCTGATCGCGGGCTTCGTGTGGCTCGCGACCGACAACCGCGTGCCGATGAAGCTGGGCTGGCTGCCGTGGGTCGCGTTCGTGCTGACGATCTACGCGGGCGTGACGATGGTGTCGAACGCACCGTTCTACAGCGGCAAGGCGCTCGACGTGCGGCACCGCGTGCCGTTCGCCGCGATCCTGCTCGTCGTCGTCGCGTTCGTGCTCGTGTCGTCCGATCCGCCGCTGATGCTGTTCTGCCTGTTCGTGCTGTACGGGCTGTCCGGCTACGTGTTCTGGGCCTACATGGCCGTCCGCGGGCGTGCGAATCCGGCGCGCTCGTCGCAGCGCGATCACTGACGCCGACGCGCGATCCGCGATCTGCCCGGAACGGCGGCCTTGGGGCCGCCGTTTTTATTTGCCCCTTTTTTGGGGCCGGGCGCGTCGATTCCCGGGTGCCGTCCGATTGCGCGGCCAACGGAATGTCGCTATAGTCTTTGGCATGACTGCATTTCCCCGCCTCTCCCTCCTTCTAGCCGGTGCGCCGCTACGCGCGCTAGCATTGGCGCGCCTGCCGCGCTGACCGTTCTCGCCCTCCGTCTCAAGCCTCGTCTGTTGTTGAGCGTCGCCAGCGGTGGCGCGATCTCATTACGTTTGACTTCCGTATAAAGAGCCCTGGAGCCCCCCATGACAGACAAGCTGATCATTTTCGATACGACGTTGCGCGACGGCGAGCAATCGCCGGGTGCGTCGATGACGAAGGAAGAGAAAATCCGCATCGCCAAGCACCTCGAGCGGATGAAGGTCGACGTGATCGAGGCCGGCTTCGCCGCCAGCTCGAACGGCGATTTCGACGCGATCCACACGATCGCCGGTCTCGTGAAGGACAGCACGATCTGCTCGCTGGCGCGGGCCAACGACAAGGACATCCAGCGCGCCGCTGACGCGCTGAAGCCGGCCAACAGCTCGCGGATCCACACGTTCATCGCGACGTCGCCGCTGCACATGGAGAAGAAGCTGCGGATGACGCCCGACCAGGTGTTCGAGCAGGCGCGTCTCGCGGTGCGTTTCGCGCGCAAGTTCACCGATAACGTCGAGTTCTCGCCGGAAGACGGCAGCCGTTCGGACCTCGACTTCCTGTGCCGCGTGCTGGAAGCCGTGATCGCCGAAGGCGCGACGACGATCAATATCGCCGACACGGTCGGCTATGGCGTGCCGGAACTCTACGGCAACCTCGTGAAGACGCTGCGCGAACGCATTCCGAACTCGGACAAGGCGATCTTCTCGGTGCATTGCCACAACGACCTCGGGATGGCGGTCGCGAACTCGCTCGCGGGCGTGAAGATTGGCGGTGCGCGCCAGATCGAGTGCACGATCAACGGCCTCGGCGAGCGCGCGGGCAACACGTCGCTTGAAGAAATCGTGATGGCCGTGAAGACGCGCAAGGACTACTTCGGCCTCGACGTCGGCATCGACACCACGCAGATCGTGCCGACGTCGAAGCTCGTGTCGCAGATCACCGGTTTCGTCGTGCAGCCGAACAAGGCAGTGGTCGGCGCGAACGCGTTCGCGCACGCGTCGGGCATTCACCAGGACGGCGTGCTGAAGGCGCGCGACACCTACGAGATCATGCGCGCGGAAGACGTGGGCTGGACCGCGAACAAGATCGTGCTCGGCAAGCTGTCGGGCCGCAACGCGTTCAAGCAGCGCCTGCAGGAACTCGGCGTATCGCTCGACAGCGAAGCCGAATTGAATGCCGCGTTCATGCGCTTCAAGGATCTGGCCGACCGCAAGGCGGAGATCTTCGACGAGGACATCATCGCGATCGTGTCCGAGGAATCGGCGCTCGCGCAGGAGCAGGAGCACTTCAAGTTCGTGTCGCTGTCGCAGCGTTCGGAAACGGGCGAGCAGCCGCAGGCGAAGGTCGTGTTCGCGGTCGAAGGCAAGGAAGTGACCGGCGAGGCCCGCGGCAATGGCCCGGTCGATGCGACGTTCAACGCGATCGAGGGCGAAGTCGGCAGCGGGTCCGAGCTGCTGTTGTATTCGGTGAACGCGATCACGACCGGCACGCAGGCGCAGGGCGAAGTGACGGTCCGGCTGTCGAAGAGCGGGCGGATCGTCAACGGCGTCGGCACCGATCCGGATATCGTCGCCGCGTCCGCGAAGGCGTACATTTCCGCGCTGAACAAGCTGCACTCGAAGGACGACAAGGTCAACCCGCAGCGTTCGTAAGCGCCGCGCGCATGACGTAGCCCCGAAACGCCCCGTGCGGCCCTGCGCCGCCGGGGCGTTTTTTCATTGGCCGCTCATTCGGCGGCCGGCGCGCGGAACAGCCAGCGGCGTGCCGCCGCGCGTGCCGCCGGCTGGCGACGGCGGAACTCGACCGCGATCCCGCGCCGCGGCGCATCGGCGACGAACGCATCGAGCAGCTCGAGCACGTCGTGATCGATGTAGTCGGCGCGCGTCGCATCGATGATCACCGCCGCCCGGTCCGGAATGTGCCGCAGGTGGTGCTTGACCTGCACCTTGCCCAGAAACGACACGTCCTTGCGGAACGACAGCAGGAAGTGGTCGTCATGCTGCGCGAGCGTGACGGGGCTCTTCAGGTTCGCGACGGCGACGGCCAGCACGCTGCACGCGAGGCCGAGCGCGATGCCGAACAGCAGATCGACTGCGAGCACGCCGACGATCGTCGCGGCGAACGGCGCGAACGCGGCCGGGCCTTGCTTCATCACCGAGCGGAACAGCGCCGGTTTCGCGAGCTTCAGACCGGTGTGGATCAGGATCGCGGCCAGGCTCGCGAGCGGGATCAGGTTGATCAGGCCGGTGAGCGCGAACACGCTCGCGAGCAGCAGGATCCCGTGCACGATCGCGGACATCCGGCTTTGCGCGCCGGCGTTGACGTTGGCCGAACTGCGCACGATCACCGACGTGATCGGCAGGCCGCCGACCGCGCCCGCGACCAGATTGCCGACGCCCTGGGCCTTCAGTTCCCGATCGGGTTGCGTCGGCCGCCGCTTCGGATCGATCTGTTCGACTGCTTCGAGGCACAGCAGCGTCTCGAGGCTCGCGACGACCGCGAGCGTGATCGCAACCCGCCAGACGTCCGGATTGACCAGGTGCGCGAAGTTCGGACCGAGTTCCGCATGCTTGAGCGATGCCGCGAGCGCCGCGAACGAGTCGAATTCGGGCAGCGTGACGCGATGTGCGGCGCCCGGTGCGGCCGCCGGTGCGACCATGCCGAGCACGAGCGTCGCGCCGATGCCGAGCACGACGACCGCAAGCGGGGCGGGTACCGAACGTACCCATGCGAAGCGCTTGAGTGCCGGCGTGTCCCACGCGATCAGCAGCGCCAGCGACGCAAGCGCGATCGCCGTGGCGGCCCATGCGGTCGGCTGCGCCAGCCAGTTCGCAAACGATTGCGAGGCCGTGCCGCCGATGCCGAATGCGAACGGAACCTGCTTCACGATCAGCAGCAGGCCAATCGCGGCGAGCATGCCCTTGATGACGGGCGACGGCACGTAGGCGGCGAAGCGGCCGGCACGCAGCATGCCGAAGCCGAATTGCAGCACGCCGGACAGCAGCACCGCGAGCAGGAACGCGGAGAAGCTGCCGAGTTGCGCGATGCCTTCGACGACGATCACGACGAGGCCGGCGGCCGGCCCGCTGACGGACAACGAGGACCCGCTCAGCAGCGCGACGACGATGCCGCCGACGATGCCGGACACGAGCCCGGCGAATGGTTCGACGCCGGAGGCATTGGCGATGCCGAGACAGAGCGGCAGCGCGACGAGGAAAACGACGATGCCGGCGACGATGTCGCGCGGCAGGGTGGACAGGCGCTCGTTCAGTTTCATGGTTGGGCGGTTTCGTTGGCGTGGAGGAGGCAGGGCGCGGGTCAACCGAGCGCGGCGGCGGCAGCAACGGGCTCGGGCTCGGCTTCGGCCGGCGGTGCTGCATAGCCGGAATCGAGCTCCTTCAGGCGGCCGTCGGCGAGCGAAAAGATCCAGCCGTGCACGAGCGGCGGCCGTTCGCGGCCGCGCACGATCGGCGACGCGCGCAGCAGCCGCACCTGCTCGAGCACGTTCAGCTCGGCGAGGCGATCGGCGGCGGCCAGGTCGTCGAGCCCGTCGAGCGTGTCGCGATGGCGCCGCGCGAGCGCGCAGAGCGGCGCGATGCGGCGCGCGACGTGCGGCAGGTCGGCGGGGGGCGGCAGCAGCGATGCGCGCACGCCGCCGCACCCGTAGTGACCGCACACGATCACGTGGTCGACCTTCAGCACCCGCACTGCGTACTCGAGCACGCTGGCGGAATTGTCGTCGTCCGGTTGGAACAGGTTCGCGATGTTGCGATGGACGAACAGCTCGCCGGGCGCGCAGTGCGTGATGGTTTCGGCCGGCACGCGGCTGTCGGCGCAGCCGATCCACAGTACGCGCGGGTTCTGGCCGCGCGCGAGCGCGTCGAAGAAGCCGGGCGCGTGTTCGCGCGTCTCGCGGGCCCAGGCAATGTTGGCAACCAGCATGCTCTTGGGGCGGTTCATGAGGACTCCTTTATGAACAAGGCGAATAAATATCGATCGAAATGGCGTACCGACATTCTTTCTAAGTTGAAAGGTTCGATTTCGACTGATATTAGGGGTATGCCCTAGCACTCCGGGTGGGTTGAAACAAATTGTTTCAAATTGACTGGGCGTAGTGCATTGCATGCACCAGCGAGACGCATGAGATGCGCGGGGTATGCTTGTTTATGCGCAGGCGCCGCATGACGGGAGGTTCAGGGTATTGCCATCGAAACGTTAATGATCGGAAAAGTTTTCCGTCTTATTCGTGAAATTAAATAAGGCGACGGAAAAAATGAAATGGCCATTCACGCAATTATTCGTGAATGGCCATTGCGACAATTGCGCGTCAATGCGCAATCGGTCAGAACAGATTGCGGCGATCGGGATCGTGCAGCGGATCCGGCGTTTTCTGCGTGGTGCGCAGGATGCCCTGCGGATCGAAGTAGAAGCTGTACATCATGTACCAGACGTTGTCCTCGAGATACCGGTACGTCCACACCTCGCGCTTCATCAGCGGAAAGTAGGAGGTCTCGACCGGGCGTCCGAAATTGACGAGGACGTCGGTCTTCGTCCACTTGCCGATCTCCGCGCGATAGAACTCGCTCGGCTGCAGCACCTGGCGCACGTTGACGATCCGGTGGGCCGCGTCGACGTCGGCCGCGACCGTGATCTCGCCCATCGGCTGGGTCGGCCACATCAGGCGCTTGCCGCCGCCCGGCAGGTCGTAGATCTCGCGCGGCGGGCCCATGCGCGCGACGATCGCCGATTCGTCCTGGCCGGCCTGGTATTGCTGCCACGGTTGCGCGCAACCGGCCAGCAGCGCGGCCGCGCAGGCGGCCAGCACCGGCAGGCGCGCGGGAATGCGAAAGCGCATCGGATTCTCCAGAACACGGAAACAAGTCCCGTTTTATCACGGACGGCGCGCGATCGCGCATCGGGCGGAAAAAATCGGTGCGGGTCGCGGGCCGTCGCGCTTGCGGGCGACGGGCGCGGCGGCCTATGATCCGCGCTTCTCGGGCAGATTGAAGGGCAGGTGGCCGATGCAGGGATGGAAGCGATGCGCGCTCGCGTGGAGCGCGGGGTGGATGCTGGTGTCGTCCGCGTTTGCCGGCGGCGAGCCGGTGCGGATCGCGCTGATCGAAGGGATGTCGGGCCCGTTCGCGAACGCGGGCGCGGCGGTCGAGCGCAACCTGCGCTTCGGCGTCGAGCAGGTCAACGCGGCGGGCGGCGTGAAGCTGCGCGACGGCGCGCATCCGCTCGAGCTCGTCGTGCTGGACAGCAAGGGTAGCCCGGAGGAGGCGCTCGTGCAGTTGCGCGCGGCCGCCGACCGGCATGTCGGCTTCGTCGCGCAGGGCAACAGCTCGGCCGTCGCGGCCGCGCTCGTCGAGGCGCTCGACAAGCTGAACGCACGCGATCCGGACAACCGGATGCTGTTCCTGAACTACTCGGCCGACGATCCGGCGCTGACCGGCGCGCGCTGCAGTTTCTGGCATTTCCGCTTCGATGCGCATGCCGGCATGCGGATGGCGGCGCTCGCGGACGTGATGGCGCGCGATCGGGCGCTGCGCAAGGTCTATCTGTTGAACCAGGACTACAGCTTCGGTCACGACGTCAGCACCCTCGCGCGGCAGGCGCTGGCCGCGCGGCGCCCGGACGTGACGATCGCCGGCGACGAATTCCATCCGATCGGCCGGATCAAGGATTTCTCGCCGTATATCGCGAAGATCCGTGCCAGCGGCGCGGACGCCGTCGTGACCGGCAACTGGGGCAACGACCTCACGCTGCTCGTGAAGGCGGCGCGCGAACAAGGGCTGAACGCGAAGTTCTATACGTTCTACGGCAACAGCCTCGGCGCGCCGGCGGCCTTGGGCGACGCGGGTGTCGGCCGCGTCGTGGCGGTGGCCGACTGGCACCCGAACGCGGGCGGCGCCCCGTCCGACGCGTTCTACCGCGCGTTCCGGACCCGTTTCCCTGCCGCGCAGGACGACTACCCGGTGCGGCGGATGAGCCAGATGATCCAGATGCTGGGCGCCGCGATGAGCCGCGCGGGGTCGGCCGACCCCGTCGCGGTCGCGCGTGCGCTCGAGGGGCTGTCGTTCGACGACGGCTTCCACGCGTCGCGGATGCGCGCGCAGGATCACCAGCTGATCCAGCCCCTTTACGTGATGGAAATGGACAAGGCCGGCACGCCGGGCGTGCGCTTCGACAACGAGGGGGCGGGCTACGGCTTCCGGACGGTGCTCGCGGTGCCGGCGCAACGCACGGAGATGCCGTCGACGTGCTCGATGACGCGCCCGTGACGGGAAGCGCCAAGAATGGCGCCGAGTTGTGCTACAATGCGCGCCGGTTGTAAGTCACGGCACGGCCATTCTTCCGTGTCCGCCTGTTCAGTTAGAAAGGAAATCACATGTCTGTTGCAGATATCAAGAAGTCGGAAGTCGTTGCTCAGTTCGCCCGCGGTACCAACGACACGGGGTCGCCCGAAGTCCAGGTCGCACTGCTGACCGCACGTATCGTCGAACTGACGGGTCACTTCAAGACCCACGCGAAGGATCACCACAGCCGCCGCGGCCTGCTGCGCATGGTGAGCCGCCGCCGCAAGCTGCTCGACTACCTCAAGGGCAAGGATGCCGACCGTTACCGCGCACTGATCGAGAAGCTGGGTCTGCGTAAGTAATCGAGGCGATTGCCGCCAGCAAGATGCCTGTGTCAGTCCGCTGATACAGGCATTTTGTTTTTGCGCGGTGCGTAGCGTCACACGCATCGCAGGCGGTCCCGCACGTTCGTACGGGGTCGCCGCCACGACCGATACCGGGGCAGGATTTGTGTCATTCCAGCGCGTCGCTGCATGAGCGCCGCGCTGGAATGGCATAAAAAACACACCTTGCTCCGGGTGATTCGGTCGGGACGCCGCCGCGCGGGAAGGCCGGCGCGGCGAATGAAATGCATGAATACAAAGGAGCAACCATGTCCATGTTCAACAAGGTCGTGAAGGAATTCCAATGGGGCCAGCACAAGGTGCGCCTCGAAACCGGTGAAGTCGCCCGCCAGGCGAGCGGCGCCGTGATCGTCGACGTCGAAGACACCGTCGTGCTGGCAACCGTCGTCGGCGCGAAGTCGGCGAAGCCGGGCCAGGATTTCTTCCCGCTGACCGTCGACTACCTCGAGAAGACCTACTCGGCCGGCAAGATCCCGGGCGGCTTCTTCCGCCGCGAAGGCCGTCCGTCGGAGCATGAAACGCTGACGTCGCGCCTGATCGACCGTCCGCTGCGCCCGCTGTTCCCGGAAGGCTTCTACAACGAAGTCCAGGTCGTGATCCACGTGCTGTCCGTGAACCCGGAAATCCCGGCGGACATCCCCGCGCTGATCGGCGCATCCGCCGCGCTCGCCGTGTCGGGCCTGCCGTTCAACGGCCCGGTCGGTGCCGCGCGCGTGGCGTACATCGACAACGCGTACGTGCTGAACCCGACGCGTGACCAGCTCAAGGCATCGAGCCTCGACCTCGTCGTCGCGGGTACGGAGCGCGCCGTGCTGATGGTCGAGTCGGAAGCCGATCAACTGTCGGAAGAAGTGATGCTGGGCGCCGTTGTGTTCGGCCACGAGCAGATGCAGATCGCGATCGACGCGATCCACGAACTGGTGCGCGACGGCGGCAAGCCCGAGTGGGACTGGCAGCCGGCGCCGAAGAACGAGGCGCTGATCGCACGCGTGACCGAGCTGGCGCAGAACGATCTGCTCGCCGCTTACCAGCTGCGCGACAAGCAGGCGCGTTCGGCGAAGCTGAAGGAAGTCTACGCGGCGACGTCGGCGAAGCTCGAGGAAGACGCGCTGGCGGCCGGTACGGTCGCGGCCGACAAGGCCACGGTCGGCAACGTGCTGTTCGACATCGAGGCGAAGATCGTCCGTTCGCAGATCCTGAACGGCGAGCCGCGCATCGACGGCCGCGACACGCGCACCGTGCGCCCGATCGAGATCCGCACCGGAGTGCTGCCGCGTACCCACGGCTCGGCGCTGTTCACGCGCGGCGAAACGCAGGCGCTGGTCGTCGCGACGCTCGGCACGAAGGGTGACGAGCAGATCATCGACGCGCTCGAAGGCGAATACCGCGAGCGCTTCATGCTCCACTACAACATGCCCCCGTTCGCGACCGGCGAAACGGGCCGCGTCGGCTCGCCGAAGCGTCGCGAAATCGGCCACGGCCGGCTGGCTAAGCGCGCGCTGGTCAAGTGCCTGCCGAGCGCCGACGAATTCGGCTACTCGATCCGCGTCGTGTCGGAAATCACCGAATCGAACGGTTCGTCGTCGATGGCGTCGGTGTGCGGCGGCTGCCTCGCGCTGATGGACGCCGGCGTGCCGATGAAGGCGCACGTCGCGGGTATCGCGATGGGCCTGATCCTCGAAGGCAACAAGTTCGCGGTGCTGACCGACATCCTCGGCGACGAAGATCACCTCGGCGACATGGACTTCAAGGTGGCCGGCACGGAGCAAGGCGTGACGGCGCTGCAGATGGACATCAAGATCCAGGGCATCACGAAGGAAATCATGCAGGTCGCGCTCGCGCAGGCGAAGGAAGGCCGCATGCACATCCTCGGCAAGATGACGTCGGCTGTGTCGGGTGCGAACACGCAACTGTCGGAATTCGCGCCGCGCATGATCACGGTCAAGATCAACCCGGAAAAGATCCGCGACGTGATCGGCAAGGGCGGTTCGGTGATCCGCGCGCTGACCGAAGAAACGGGCACGACGATCGACATCTCGGACGACGGCGTCGTGACGATCGCGAGCACGAGCAGCGAAGGCATGGCCGAAGCGAAGAAGCGCATCGAGCAGATCACCGCTGAAATCGAAGTCGGCCAGGTGTACGAAGGCACGGTGCTCAAGCTGCTCGATTTCGGCGCGATCGTGAACCTGCTGCCGGGCAAGGACGGCCTGCTGCACATCTCGGAAATCGTCAACGAGCGCGTGAAGGACATCAACGACTACCTGAAGGAAGGCCAGCAGGTGAAGGTCAAGGTGATCCAGACGGACGAGAAGGGCCGCGTGCGTCTGTCGGCCAAGGCGCTGCTGAATGAAGCAGCGGCGGCAGCGCAGTCGGATACGCCGCCGCAGCAGTAAGCGGACAGGCGGACCAACGGCCGGCAGTGCGAAAGCGTGCCGGCCGTTTTTTCTGTAGCATCGTTGTGCGGCGCAGCAGCGCCGGCGAGGCGCCCGCCGCCGTGCGCACGGGTGCGCCATCCGATTCCGATCCTGGAGCGATTTTCACCATGAAAGCCATCGAAATCACCGAATTCGGCGCCCCCGACGTGCTGAAGCTCGCGGAGCGTCCGCGCCCCGAACCGAAGCGCGGCGAGGTGCTGATCAAGGTGGCGGCTGCCGGCGTGAACCGGCCCGACGTGTTCCAGCGCAAGGGCGCCTATGCGCCGCCGCCGGGTGCGTCGGATCTGCCGGGCCTCGAGGTCGCGGGCGAGATCGTCGGCGGGGATGTGTCCGATGCGGCGTTGAACCCGTTCGGCCTGAAGCTCGGCGATCGCGTGTGCGCGCTGCTTGCGGGCGGCGGCTATGCCGAATACGCGGTCGCGCCGCTGCCGCAGTGCCTGCCGGTGCCGGAGGGCCTCACCGATATCGAGGCCGCATCGTTGCCCGAAACGTTTTTCACCGTGTGGAGCAACGTGTTCGACCGTGCGCGGCTCGGCGCGGGCGAGGGCGGCGAGCAGGAGACGCTGCTCGTGCAGGGCGGCTCCAGCGGCATCGGCGTGACGGCGATCCAGATCGCGCATGCGCTCGGTTTCCGCGTGTTCGCGACGGCCGGCACCGCCGACAAGTGCCGCGCGTGCGAGGCGCTTGGCGCGGAGCGCGCGATCGACTACAAGACCGAAGACTTCGTCGAAGTCGTGAAGTCGCTGACGCACGATCGCGGCGTCGACGTGATCCTCGACATGGTGGCGGGCTCGTACGTGCCGCGCGAGCTGTCCGCGCTCGCGGACGGCGGTCGTCTCGTGCTGATCGCGCTGCTCGGCGGCGCGAAGGCCGAGGTCAACCTGAGCGAGATCCTGCGCCGCCGGCTGACGGTGACGGGCTCGACGCTGCGCCCGCGCCCGGTCGAGTTCAAGGCACGCATCGCCGCGCAGTTGAAGGCGCGCGTGTGGCCGCTGCTGGCCGACGGTCGCATCAAGCCCGTGATTTATCGTGTGCTGCCGGCCGGCGACGCCGCGCAGGCGCATGCGCTGATGGAGAGCGGCGAGCACATCGGCAAGATCGTGCTCGATTGGGGCGCGAACGCGTGACGGCCCGCGCAGCGGCGCTTGACATACGCGGTTTGACCGGTTCAAGCCGCGCGCAGTAAAATCGCGGGTTTGCTTCGCCAGATCCAACCTGACGGCCGGGTTCCGGCACGTTAATGACAAGATAGTGACGAGACAGACACGATGTCGAAACAACGAACAAAGCGAGTGATCGGCAACTGGAAGATGCACGGCCGGCTGGCCGGCAACCAGGCGCTGCTGAGCGAAGTGGTGCAGGGTGCGGGCGCGGTGACGGCTGAAACGTCGATCGGCGTGTGCGTACCGTTCCCGTATCTCGCGCAGGTTCAGGCGCAACTCGGCGGGGGGCGTGTCGCGTTCGGTGCGCAGGACGTGTCCGCGCACGAGCAAGGCGCGTTCACCGGCGAGGTGGCGGCCGCGATGGTGGCGGAGTTCGGTGCGCAGTATGCGATCGTCGGCCATTCGGAGCGTCGCGCGTATCACGGCGAAAGCAGCGAGACGGTCGCCGCGAAAGCGCAACGCGCGCTCGCGGCAGGCCTCACGCCGGTCGTGTGCGTCGGCGAGACGCTCGACGAGCGCGAGTCGGGTGCGACCGAGCAGGTCGTCGGTGCGCAGCTCGACGCGGTGCTGGCCGTGCTGACGGCTGACGAAGCCGCCCGCATCGTCGTCGCGTACGAGCCGGTCTGGGCGATCGGTACGGGCAAGAGCGCGACGTCGGCGCAGGCGCAGGACGTGCACGCGTTCCTGCGTACGCGTCTCGCGGCGAAGGGGGCGGCGGACGTGTCCGTGCTGTACGGCGGCAGCGTGAAGCCGGACAACGCGGAAGAGCTGTTCGCGCAGCCGGACATCGACGGCGGCCTGATCGGCGGCGCGTCGCTGAAGGCGGAAGATTTCCTGGCGATCTGCCGGGCCGCGCGTTGAGCGGTCCGAGATCGAATTGAACCATGACGGCGGCCGGTCGGTCCGGTCGCCCGATCCAATCGGGTGGGTGTGATGCTGTTATTCAAGACGTTGATTATTGTGGTGCAGGTGCTGTCTGCGCTCGGTGTGATCGGGCTCGTGCTGCTGCAGCATGGCAAGGGTGCCGACATGGGCGCCGCGTTCGGCAGCGGCGCGTCGGGCAGCCTGTTCGGTGCGACGGGCTCGGCGAACTTCCTGTCGCGCACGACGGGCATTCTCGCGGCGATCTTCTTCGTCGCGACGCTCGCGCTGACGTACCTCGGTTCGTACAAGTCGACGCCGTCGGCAGGTGTGCTCGGCATGGCAGCGTCCGCGCCGGCATCGGCGCCCGCCGCATCGGCGCCCGCCGCATCGGCGCCGGCGGTCGCGGCGTCCGCTGCAGCCGGTTCGGCCGCAAGCGCGCCGGGCCAGGATGTCCCGAAATAAAAAGTTAATTTTTTTGCGGTTGTGCGTTGAACAAATCCTGAACTCGGGTTAGAATTTAATTCTTGAAGCGATTCGCGGGAACGAGCAGCACAACCCGAGTTGCATGCAGTGCCGACGTGGTGAAATTGGTAGACACGCTATCTTGAGGGGGTAGTGGCGAAAGCTGTGCGAGTTCGAGTCTCGCCGTCGGCACCAAAGTTACTCAATGCCAGCCGCTTCCAGTGGCTGGCATTTTTCATTTGTGGGGTGGGCTTGCGGTTGTCTTGCGATCGCCTGTACTCCGAAATGATTCCTTCCGCCGGAAGTGGTATTCTCCGGACGCTCAGAACCAACCGATAGAGGATTGCCTTGAACCTCGCAGCCTATTACCCCGTCTTGTTGTTCCTCCTCGTGGGCACTGGTTTAGGTATAGCGCTGGTCAGCATCGGCAAGCTCCTTGGTCCCAACAAGCCGGACGTCGAGAAGAACGCACCGTACGAGTGCGGCTTCGAGGCCTTTGAAGACGCCCGGATGAAGTTCGACGTTCGGTATTACCTCGTCGCCATCCTGTTCATCATCTTCGATCTCGAAACCGCATTCCTGTTCCCGTGGGGCGTCGCGCTCCGGGACATCGGCTGGCCGGGTTTCATCGCAATGATGATTTTTCTGCTCGAATTCCTGCTGGGCTTTGCCTATATCTGGAAGAAAGGCGGCCTCGACTGGGAGTGATGGGTTAATCGCCGGTTTGCATGGGCGGCCACGCTCGGTCGCTCGTCTGGAGTGGAAAGCAAATGAGTATCGAAGGGGTCTTGAAGGAAGGGTTTGTCACCACGACGGCTGACAAGCTGATCAACTGGACGCGTACCGGCTCGCTGTGGCCGATGACGTTCGGGCTCGCGTGTTGCGCCGTCGAGATGATGCATGCGGGCGCGGCCCGTTACGATCTGGACCGGTTCGGGGTCGTGTTCCGTCCGAGCCCGCGTCAGTCGGACGTGATGATCGTCGCCGGCACGCTGTGCAACAAGATGGCGCCTGCGCTGCGTCGCGTGTACGACCAGATGGCCGAGCCGCGCTGGGTGATCTCGATGGGGTCGTGCGCGAACGGCGGTGGCTACTACCACTACTCGTACTCGGTGGTCCGCGGCTGCGACCGGATCGTGCCGGTCGACGTCTACGTGCCGGGCTGTCCGCCCACGGCCGAGGCGCTGGTCTACGGCGTGATCCAGCTTCAGGCGAAGATCCGCCGCACCAATACCATCGCCCGTCAATAAAGCCCCGAGCGTCCCCTCAATATGGCAAGCAAAATCGAGACTCTCAAGGCAAACCTCGAAGCCGCGCTCGGCGCGCGCGTGGTGAGCCTCACCGAAGCGATCGGTGAACTGACGCTCGTCGTGAAGGCGAGCGATTACCTCGAAGTCGCAAAGACGCTGCGCGACGATCCGAAGCTCCGTTTCGAGCAACTGATCGACCTCTGCGGCGTCGACTACCAGACCTTCGGCGACGGCGCCTACGACGGCCCGCGCTTCGCGGCCGTGTCGCACCTGCTGTCGGTCACGAACAACTGGCGCCTGCGCCTGCGTGTGTTCGCGCCGGACGACGATCTGCCGATCGTGGCGTCGCTGGTCGACATCTGGACCTCGGCGAACTGGTACGAGCGCGAAGCGTTCGACCTGTACGGCATCGTGTTCGAAGGCCACCCCGACCTGCGCCGCATCCTCACCGACTACGGCTTCATCGGCCACCCGTTCCGCAAGGACTTCCCGGTGTCGGGCTACGTCGAAATGCGTTACGACCCGGAAGAGAAGCGGGTCGTGTACCAGCCGGTGACGATCGAGCCGCGCGAAATCACGCCGCGCGTGATCCGCGAGGATCGCTATGGCGGTCTGAAACATTAAGGGGGCGTCATGGCAGAAATCAAGAACTACACGCTCAACTTCGGCCCGCAGCACCCGGCAGCGCACGGCGTGCTGCGCCTCGTGCTCGAGCTCGACGGCGAAGTCATCCAGCGCGCCGATCCGCACATCGGCCTGCTGCACCGCGCGACGGAAAAGCTCGCGGAATCCAAGACCTTCATCCAGTCCGTGCCGTACATGGACCGTCTCGACTACGTGTCGATGATGGTCAACGAGCACGGCTACGTGCTCGCGATCGAAAAGCTGCTCGGCATCGACGTGCCGGAGCGCGCGCAGTACATCCGCGTGCTGTTCGACGAAATCACGCGCGTGCTGAACCACCTGATGTGGATCGGCGCGCACGCGCTCGACGTCGGCGCGATGGCCGTGTTCCTGTACGCGTTCCGCGAACGCGAAGACCTGATGGACGTGTACGAAGCGGTGTCCGGCGCCCGGATGCACGCGGCCTACTATCGTCCGGGTGGCGTCTACCGCGATCTGCCTGACGCAATGCCGCAATACAAGGCGTCGAAGATTCGCAACGAGAAGGCGCTCGCGAAGATGAACGAAGCGCGCAGCGGCTCGGTGCTCGACTTCATCGACGATTTCTTCACGCGCTTTCCGAAGTGCGTCGACGAATACGAAACGCTGCTGACCGACAACCGGATCTGGAAACAGCGTCTGGTCGGGATCGGCGTGGTGAGCCCGGAACGTGCGCTGCAGATGGGCCTGACGGGCCCGATGCTGCGCGGCTCGGGCATCGCGTGGGACCTGCGCAAGAAGCAGCCCTACGAAGTGTACGACCGGCTGGATTTCGACGTGCCGGTCGGCGTGAACGGCGATTGCTACGACCGCTATCTGGTGCGCGTCGAAGAAATGCGCCAGTCGATCCGCATCGCGAAACAGTGTATTGAGTGGCTCCGCAAGAATCCGGGCCCGGTGATGACGGACAATCACAAGGTTGCCCCGCCGTCGCGCGTCGGCATGAAGACCAACATGGAAGACTTGATCCACCATTTCAAGCTCTTCACCGAAGGTTTCCATGTGCCGGAAGGCGAAGCGTACGCGGCGGTCGAGCATCCGAAGGGCGAGTTCGGCATCTATCTCGTGTCGGATGGCGCCAACAAGCCGTATCGCCTCAAGATTCGCGCGCCGGGTTTCGCGCACCTGGCGTCGCTCGACGAAATGGCGCGCGGTCACATGATCGCCGACGCCGTCACGATCATCGGTACGCAGGACATCGTGTTCGGCGAAATCGATCGCTAATGGTTGCGCCGCTCGCGAGTGCGGGCGGCGAGCAGTCAGTCACACGCGGAGTCACAAGCGGTATGCGCCGAACCGGCGCGGCTTCGCAAGCTGTCAACAGAGTGAGCGCCAGGTCTGCCGTCCATGCACCCCAGTGTGCGGCAGGTTGTTCGTTCGGTAGGAATTGAAAGAGTCGTGTCTGAAAATGATCTCAGCTGAAGGCCTGAAGGAAATCGATCGAGCGTTGACGAAGTATCCCGCCGATCAGAAACAGTCCGCCGTGATGTCGGCGTTGGCCGTGGCTCAGGAAGAGCATGGCTGGCTGTCGCCCGAACTGATGCAGTTCGTCGCGGACTATCTCGGCATGCCGGCCGTCGCCGTGCAGGAAGTCGCGACGTTCTACACGATGTACGAGCTCAAACCGGTCGGCAAGCACAAGATCACGCTCTGCACGAACCTGCCGTGCCAGCTCGGCCCGCACGGCGGCGCGGAAGCGACTGCCGACTACCTGAAACAGAAGCTGGGCATCGGCTTCGGCGAGACCACGCCCGACGGCAAGTTCACGCTGAAGGAAGGCGAATGCATGGGCTCGTGCGGCGATGCGCCGGTGCTGCTGGTGAACAATCACAGAATGTGCAGCTTCATGAGCCGCGAGAAGATCGACCAGCTGCTTGAGGAGCTCTCGAAATGACGTCCCTCCACGACCGTCACATCAAACCGCTGATCCTCGCTGGTCTGAACGGCGAGAACTGGCACCTCGAAGACTACGTTGCGCGCGGCGGCTACAAGCAGCTGCGCCGCATTCTCGAAGAAAAGATTCCGCCCGAGCAGGTGATCGCCGACGTGAAGGCGTCGGGCCTGCGCGGCCGCGGCGGTGCGGGCTTCCCGACCGGCCTGAAGTGGAGCTTCATGCCGCGCCAGTTCCCGGGGCAGAAGTACCTCGTCTGCAACTCGGACGAAGGCGAACCGGGCACGTTCAAGGATCGCGACATCCTGCGCTGGAACCCGCACGCGCTGATCGAAGGCATGGCCATCGGCGCATACGCGATGGGCATCACCGTCGGCTACAACTACATCCACGGCGAGATCTTCGAAGTGTATCGACGCTTCGAAGCCGCGCTGGATGAAGCGCGCGCGGCCGGGTTCCTCGGCGACAACATCATGGGCTCGGAATTCTCGTTCCAGCTGCACGCGCACCACGGTTACGGCGCGTACATCTGCGGCGAGGAAACGGCGCTGCTCGAGTCGCTCGAAGGCAAGAAGGGCCAGCCGCGCTTCAAGCCGCCGTTCCCGGCGAGCTTCGGCGTGTACGGCAAGCCGACCACGATCAACAACACCGAGACGTTCGCCGCGGTGCCGTTCCTGCTGTCCATCGGGCCGCAGAATTACCTCGAGATCGGCAAGCCGAACAACGGCGGCACGAAGATTTTCTCGGTGTCGGGCGACGTCGAGCGTCCGGGCAACTACGAAGTGCCGCTCGGCACGCCGTTCGCGACGCTGATGGAGCTCGCCGGCGGGATGCGCGGCGGCAAGAAGATCAAGGCCGTGATTCCGGGCGGTTCGTCGGCGCCGGTGATTCCGGGCGACATCATGATGCAGACGGATCTCGACTACGATTCGATCGCGAAGGCGGGCTCGATGCTCGGTTCCGGCGCGGTGATCGTGATGGACGAGACGCGCTGCATGGTGCGCTCGCTGCTGCGCCTGTCGTACTTCTACTACGAGGAATCGTGCGGGCAGTGCACGCCGTGCCGTGAAGGCACCGGCTGGCTGTATCGCGTCGTGAACCGTATCGAGCACGGCGAAGGGCGGCAGGAAGATCTGGACCTGCTGAACTCGGTGGCCGAGAACATCATGGGCCGCACGATCTGTGCGCTCGGCGATGCGGCGGCGATGCCGGTGCGCGGGATGCTCAAGCACTACTGGGACGAATTCGCGTACCACGTCGAGCACAAGCATTGCATGGTCGGCGGTCACGCGCCGCATGTGGCTTCGGCTGCGGCGGCCTGAAGCGAAACACCCGGTTGCGGAATTTGAGCGCACGGTCGGGCGAACGCGCGAACGGGCGGAAATAGGTTAAGGACCATTCACCATCATGGTTGAACTTGAAATAGACGGCAAGAAGGTCGAGGTGCCCGAAGGCAGCATGGTGATCCAGGCTGCGCACAAGGCGGACACGTACATTCCTCACTTCTGCTATCACAAGAAACTGTCGGTCGCGGCCAACTGCCGGATGTGTCTCGTCGAAGTCGAGAAGATGCCGAAGGCCGTGCCTGCCTGCGCGACCCCCGTGTCGGCCGGCATGATCGTCCGCACGCAGTCCGACAAGGCCGTCAAGGCGCAGCAGTCGGTGATGGAATTCCTCCTCATCAATCACCCGCTCGATTGCCCGATCTGCGATCAGGGCGGCGAATGCCAGCTGCAGGATCTGGCGGTCGGCTACGGCAAGTCGTCGTCGCGCTACTCGGAAGAAAAGCGCGTGGTGTTCCACAAGAACGTGGGCCCGCTGATCTCGATGGAAGAAATGTCCCGCTGCATCCACTGCACGCGCTGCGTCCGCTTCGGCCAGGAGATCGCCGGCGTGATGGAGTTCGGCATGCTGGGCCGCGGCGAGCATTCGGAAATCACGACGTTCGTCGGCAAGACGGTCGACTCCGAACTGTCGGGCAACATGATCGACCTGTGCCCGGTCGGCGCGCTGACCAGCAAGCCGTTCCGCTACAGCGCCCGTACGTGGGAACTGTCGCGCCGCAAGTCGGTGAGCCCGCACGATTCCGTCGGCGCGAACCTCGTCGTGCAGGTGAAGAACAACCGCGTGATGCGCGTGCTGCCGTTCGAGAACGAAGCGATCAACGAATGCTGGATCTCGGACAAGGACCGCTTCTCGTATGAAGGCCTCAACAGCGAAGAGCGCTTGACGAAGCCGATGCTGAAGCAGGGCGGCCAGTGGATCGAAACCGACTGGCAAACCGCGCTCGAATACGTCGCGAAGGGCCTGAAGGGCATCGCCGCGGATCACGGCGCGAACGCGCTGGCGATGCTCGCGAGCGCGCACAGCACCGCGGAAGAGTTGTTCCTCGTGAAGCAGCTCGCCAGCGAACTGAAGACGCCGAACGTCGACTTCCGTCTGCGCCAGCAGGATTTCTCGGCGCCGGTCCAGGGCGCACCGTGGCTCGGGATGCCGATCGCCGACCTGTCGAACGTGGACGCCGCGTTCGTCGTCGGTTCGTTCCTGCGCCGCGACCACCCGCTGTTCGCATCGCGCCTGCGTCAGGCTGCGAAGAACGGCGCGAAGCTGCACTTCCTGCACGCGACCGGTGACGATGCACTGATCCCGACCGCGCAGCGCATCGTTGCTGCACCGTCCGCATGGCTCGACGAGCTGGCCGGCATCGCCGCCGCCGTCGCGCAACTGCGCGGCGTCGCGCTGCCCGACGCGCTGGCTGGCGTCACCGCATCGCCGGCCGCGCAAGCTGTCGCACAGTCGCTCGCGAACGGCGACCGCCGCGCGGTGCTGCTCGGCAACGTCGCGGTCCGTCATCCGCAATTCGCGAAGCTGCACGCCGTCGCGCAGTGGATCGCCGAGAACACCGGCGCCACGTTCGGCTTCCTGACGGAAGCGGCGAACACGGTCGGTGCGCACGTCGTGGGCGCACTGCCGGGCGAAGGCGGCCTGAATGCACGCGAAGCGTTCGCGCAGCCGCGCAAGGGCTACGTGCTGCTGAACGTCGAGCCGGAATTCGACACAGCCGATCCGGCACAGGCGCTGGCCGCGCTTAACCAGGCGGAGATGGTCGTCGTGATGTCGCCGTTCAAGCACGGCCTCGACTACGCCGACGTGCTGCTGCCGGTCGCGCCGTTCACGGAAACGGCCGGCACGTTCATCAACGCCGAAGGCACCGTGCAGAGCTTCAACGGCGTCGTGCGTCCGCTCGGCGACACGCGTCCGGGCTGGAAGGTGCTGCGCGTGCTCGGCAGCCTGCTCGGCCTGCCGAACTTCGAATACGAGACCGCGGAAGAAGTGCGTGTCGCCGCGCTCGGCGACGCCGGCGTCGCGGGCCGTCTGTCGAACCAGACGTCGGTCGCGCCGGTTCGCGCTGCGGCGAATGCCGCGAACGGCGGCTTCGAGCGCCTGGCCGATGTGCCGATCTATCACGCCGACGCGCTCGTGCGCCGTGCAGGTGCGCTGCACCTGACGGCCGCCGCGAAGGCGGCGAATGCCGCAGCCCTGCCGGCCGCGCTGTTCGACAAGCTGGGCTTGAAGGAAGGCGACGCGGTGCGCGTGCGCCAGGGCGAGCGTGCGGTGCAGTTGCCGGCCGTGCGCGACGCGAATCTTGCGGAGACGGTCGTTCGCGTGTCGGCGGCAACGCCTGCCGGCGCAGCGCTCGGCAGCCTGTCCGGTGAACTGGTGGTGGAGAAGGCGTAAATGAGCTTGTTCGATACGATCAACGCGGGCGGGTCCCAGCTTCTCGGCTTCGCATGGCCGACGGTATGGGCCGTCGTGCGCATCCTCGTCGTCTCCGTCGTCATCCTGCTGTGCGTCGCGTACCTGATTCTGTGGGAACGCAAGCTGATCGGCTGGATGCACGTGCGTCTCGGCCCGAACCGCGTCGGCCCCGGCGGCCTGCTGCAGCCGATCGCCGACGTGCTGAAGCTGCTGCTGAAGGAAGTCATCCAGCCGAGCGCCGCCAGCCGCTGGCTGTACCTGATCGCGCCGGTGATGACCGTCGTGCCGGCATTCGCCGTGTGGGCAGTGATCCCGTTCCAGGCCGAAGCCGTGCTCGCGAACGTGAACGCGGGCCTGCTGTACGCGATGGCGATCTCGTCGATCGGCGTGTACGCGGTGATTCTCGCCGGCTGGGCGTCGAACTCGAAGTACGCGTTCCTCGGTGCAATGCGCGCCGCGGCACAGATGGTGTCGTACGAAATCTCGATGGGCTTCGCGCTGGTGCTCGTGCTGATGACGGCCGGCAGCCTGAACCTGTCGGAAATCGTCGGTTCGCAACAGCACGGCTTCTTCGCCGGCCACGGCGTGAACTTCCTGTCGTGGAACTGGCTGCCGCTGCTGCCGGCGTTCGTCGTCTACTTCATCTCGGGCATCGCCGAAACGAACCGTCACCCGTTTGACGTGGTGGAAGGGGAGTCGGAGATCGTCGCGGGTCACATGATCGATTACTCGGGCATGGCGTTCGCGCTGTTCTTCCTCGCCGAGTACATCAACATGATCGTGATCTCGGCGCTGGCGGCGACGCTGTTCCTCGGCGGCTGGGACGCACCGTTCGAATTCCTGTCGTTCATCCCGGGCATCTTCTGGCTCGTGCTGAAGGTCTTCGCGCTGCTGTCGGTGTTCATCTGGGTGCGCGCGACGTTCCCGCGCTACCGTTACGACCAGATCATGCGTCTGGGCTGGAAGGTGTTCCTGCCCGTCACGGTGGTCTGGGTGGTCGTGGTCGGCTTCTGGATGATGTCGCCGCTGAACATCTGGGTGAAGTAAGGACGAAATCATGACGGCTATCCAACACTTCTTTAAGACCTTCTTCCTGACCGAGCTGCTGAAGGGGCTCGCGCTGACCGGTCGCTACACGTTCAAGCGCAAGTTCACCGTGCAGTTCCCGGAAGAGAAGACGCCGATTTCGCCGCGTTTTCGCGGGCTGCATGCACTACGCCGCTACGAGAACGGCGAAGAGCGCTGCATCGCGTGCAAGCTGTGCGAGGCCGTGTGCCCCGCGCTGGCGATCACGATCGAATCGGAAACGCGCGCCGACAACACGCGCCGCACCACGCGCTACGACATCGACCTGACGAAGTGCATCTTCTGCGGTTTCTGCGAAGAGAGCTGCCCGGTCGATTCGATCGTCGAGACGCAGATTCTCGAGTACCACGGCGAAAAGCGCGGCGACCTGTATTTCACGAAGGATATGCTGCTCGCGGTGGGCGATCGCTACGAGAAGGACATCGCCGCGGCGAAGGCTGCCGACGCGCCGTATCGTTGATTGTGTTTGCAGTGCCGGCCCGGCATGAACGATGAACGGGCCGAGCCGCCGCGACGGGTGCGGGCGTTCCGCAAGCCGCGCCTGACTATGGCCTAACGATGAACCGGTAATCATGGAATTCACGACCGTACTGTTCTACATCTTCGCGCTGCTCCTGGTGGTATCAGGGCTGAAGGTGATCACTTCGCGCAACCCGGTGGCGTCTGCGCTTTTCCTTGTGCTGGCGTTCTTCAACGCCGCCGCGATCTGGATGCTGCTCGAAGCGGAGTTCCTCGCGATCCTGCTGGTTCTGGTCTACGTGGGCGCGGTGATGGTGCTGTTCCTGTTCGTCGTGATGATGCTGGACATCAACATCGACTACCTGCGCCGCGACTTCAAGCGCTTCGTCCCGATGGCGACCGTGGTCGGCGCGATCATCGTGATCGAAACCGCGCTGATCCTGTGGCGCGGCTACGGCGACACGCACACCGTGCATGCGATGGCGACGGGCGAGATGGCCAACTGGTCGAATACGCGCCTGATCGGCAAGGTGATCTACACCGACTACATCTTCGCGTTCGAAATCGCCGGCCTCGTGCTGCTGGTCGCGATCATTGCCGCGATCGGGCTGACCGAGCGCAAGGGCAAGGACAGCAAGCGCCAGCGCGTGTCGGATCAGGTCAAGGTGCGTCGCAACGACCGCGTGCGCCTCGTGAAGATGGAAGCGGACAAGCCGCAGCCGGAGACGGCGCAGAGCGAAGCCGGTTCGGGCACCAACGGCTAAGCGGAGGAAAAGAAAACCATGCTGACTCTTGCTCACTACCTTGTGCTCGGCGCGATCCTGTTTGCGATCGCGATCGTCGGGATTTTCCTGAACCGCCGCAACGTCATCATCATCCTGATGTCGATCGAACTGATGCTGCTGGCGGTGAACACCAACTTCGTCGCGTTCTCGCATTACCTCGGCGACGCGCACGGCCAGATCTTCGTGTTCTTCGTGCTGACCGTCGCCGCAGCGGAAGCCGCGATCGGCCTCGCGATTCTGGTGACCCTGTTCCGTAAGCTCGACACGATCAATGTCGAGGATCTCGATCAGCTCAAAGGTTAATTTCAGGCAACGCTGTTATGTCAACGACACTCAATGAAAACCTGCTGCTGGCGATTCCGCTCGCTCCGCTGGCCGGCTCGCTGATTGCGGGGCTGTTCGGGAACGCAGTCGGGCGCAAGGGCGCACACCGGATCACGATCCTCGGCGTGATGATCGCGTTCCTCCTGTCGGCGAAAGTCTTCTTCGACGTGATGGGCGGCGCGAGCTTCAACGCGACCGTCTACGAATGGATGAACGTCGGCTCGCTGAAGCTCGAGGTCGGCTTCCTCGTCGATTCGCTGACCGCGATGATGATGGTCGTCGTGACCTTCGTCTCGCTGATGGTGCACGTGTACACGATCGGCTACATGGCGGAAGAAGATGGCTACCAGCGCTTCTTCTCGTACATTTCGCTGTTCACGTTCTCGATGCTGATGCTCGTGATGAGCAACAACTTCCTGCAGCTGTTCTTCGGCTGGGAAGCGGTGGGTCTGGTGTCGTACCTGCTGATCGGCTTCTACTTCACGCGTGAGAGCGCGATCTACGCGAACATGAAGGCGTTCCTCGTGAACCGCGTGGGCGACTTCGGCTTCCTGCTCGGCATCGGCCTGCTGCTCGCATTCGCCGGCTCGATGAACTACGGTGAAGTATTCGCGAAGCGCGCGGAACTCGCGAGCCTGCACTTCCCGGGCACCGACTGGGGCCTGCTGACCGTTGCCTGTATCTGCCTGTTCATCGGTGCGATGGGTAAATCCGCGCAGTTCCCGTTGCACGTGTGGCTGCCGGACTCGATGGAAGGCCCGACCCCGATCTCGGCGCTGATTCACGCGGCGACGATGGTCACGGCCGGCATCTTCATGGTGTCGCGCATGTCGCCGCTGTTCGAGCTGTCGGATACCGCGCTGTCGTTCATCACGGTGATCGGCGCGATCACGGCGCTCTTCATGGGCTTCCTCGGCATCGTCCAGAACGACATCAAGCGCGTGGTCGCGTACTCGACGCTGTCGCAGCTCGGCTACATGACGGTCGCGCTCGGCGTGTCCGCTTACCCGGTCGCCGTGTTCCACCTGATGACGCACGCGTTCTTCAAGGCGCTGCTGTTCCTCGGCGCCGGCTCGGTCATCATGGGCATGCACCACGACCAGGACATGCGCAACATGGGCGGCCTGCGCAAGTACATGCCGATCACGTGGATCACGTCGCTCGTCGGTTCGCTCGCGCTGATCGGCACGCCGTTCTTCTCGGGTTTCTACTCGAAGGACTCGATCATCGACGCGGTGAAGCTGTCGCACCTGCCGGGTTCGGGCTTCGCGTACTTCGCGGTCGTCGCGAGCGTGTTCGTCACGGCGCTGTACTCGTTCCGCATGTACTTCCTGGTGTTCCACGGCGAAGAGCGCTTCCGCCATGCGAAGCATCCGGAATCACCGATGGGCATGGCTGCCGCACATGGCCACGACGATCACGGCCATGGCCACGACCACGGTCACGACGACCACGCGCACGAGCCGCACGAGACCCCGTGGGTCGTGTGGGTGCCGCTGGTCCTACTGGCGATCCCGTCGGTGATCATCGGCGCGATCGCGATCAGCCCGATGCTGTTCGGCGATTTCTTCCAGCACGGCGTCGCATTCGACAAGGTGATCTTCATCGGCGAAAACCACCCGGCGCTGGCCGAGATGGCCGAGGAGTTCCACGGCTGGGTCGGCATGGGCCTGCACTCGGTGTCGGGCCTGCCGGTGTGGCTCGCGCTCGCCGGTGTGGTCGTCGCGTGGTTCCTGTACCTGAAGCGTCCGGAGCTGCCGGCGTCGATCCGCCGCGCGTTCGGCCCGATCTACACGCTGCTGGACAACAAGTACTACATGGACAAGATCAACGAAGTGGTGTTCGCCCGCGGTTCGGTGGCGATCGGCCGCGGCCTGTGGAAGGAGGGCGACGTCGTGGTGATCGACGGCCTCGTCAACGGCAGCGCCCGGTTCATCGGCTGGTTCGCCGGCGTGATCCGCTTCCTCCAATCCGGTTACATCTATCACTACGCGTTCGCCATGATCATCGGCATGCTGGGGCTCCTGACCCTGTTTGTAACGCTCGGCGGCAAATAAGGCGGGAGACAACACTAATGCACGCTTTTCCGATTCTCAGTACCGCGATCTGGCTGCCGATCGTTTTCGGCCTCCTCGTGCTGGCGGTGGGTAACGACAAAAATCCGGGGACGGCCCGCTGGGTCGCGCTGATCGGCGCGCTGCTCGGCCTCGCGGTCACGATCCCGCTGATCACGGGCTTCGACTCGAGCACGGCTGCGCTGCAGTTCGTCGAGAAGTCGACCTGGATCGAACGCTTCGACATTGCGTATCACCTCGGCGTCGACGGCATCTCGATGTGGTTCGTCGTGCTGACCGCGCTGATCACGGTGATCGTCGTGATCGCCGCCTGGGAAGTGATCACCGAGAACGTCGCGCAGTACCTCGCGGCGTTCCTCATCCTGTCCGGGATCATGATCGGCGTGTTCTCGGCGGCCGACGGCCTGCTGTTCTACGTGTTCTTCGAGGCGACCCTGATCCCGATGTACATCATCATCGGCGTGTGGGGCGGCCCGAACCGCGTGTATGCGGCGTTCAAGTTCTTCCTGTACACGCTGGCCGGCTCGCTGCTGATGCTGGTCGCGCTGATCTACCTGTACACGCAGACGCATTCGTTCGACCTCGCGACGTGGCAGAACGCGAAGATCGCGATGACGCCGCAGGTCCTGCTGTTCATTGCGTTCTTCCTCGCGTTCGCGGTGAAGGTGCCGATGTGGCCGGTGCACACGTGGCTGCCGGACGCGCACGTGGAAGCGCCGACGGGCGGCTCGGTCGTGCTGGCGGCGATCATGCTGAAGCTCGGCGCATACGGTTTCCTGCGCTTCTCGCTGCCGATCACGCCGGACGCGAGCCACTTCCTGGCTCCGGTCGTGATCACGCTGTCGCTGATCGCGGTGATCTACATCGGCCTCGTCGCGATGGTGCAGGCCGACATGAAGAAGCTGGTCGCGTATTCGTCGATCGCACACATGGGCTTCGTCACGCTCGGCTTCTTCATCTTCAACCAGCTCGGCGTCGAAGGCGCGATCATCCAGATGATCTCGCACGGCTTCGTGTCGGGCGCGATGTTCCTGTGCATCGGCGTGCTGTACGACCGCGTGCACTCGCGCCAGATCGCCGACTACGGTGGCGTCGTCAACGTGATGCCGAAGTTCGCGGCATTCGCGATGCTGTTCTCGATGGCCAACTGCGGCCTGCCGGGTACGTCGGGTTTCGTCGGCGAGTTCATGGTGATTCTCGCGGCCGTCCAGTACAACTTCTGGATCGCCTTCGGCGCGGCCTTCACGCTGATCCTCGGCGCGGCCTACACGCTGTGGATGTACAAGCGCGTGTACTTCGGCGCGGTCGCGAACGATCACGTCGCCAAGCTGAAGGACATCGGCCGTCGCGAATTCGTGATGCTGGCCGTGCTCGCCGCGTTCACGCTGCTGATGGGCCTGTATCCGAAGCCTTTCACCGACGTGATGCACGTTTCCGTCGAAAACCTCCTCTCCCACGTCGCGCAGTCGAAGCTGCCGCTGGCCCAGTAATCGCGAGCGGAGGAACTCAAGATCATGCAAAACGCCCCTATGAATGTCCTGTTGCCTGACGCGCTGGTGCTGGCCGCCATCGTCGTCGCATGGCTGAACGACACCTTTACCGGTGCGTCCGGCCGCCGCCTGACCTATCTGATCGCGGTCGTCTCGTCGGTCGTCGCCGGCGTGTGGTTCTCGGTCCAGGCGCTCGACCCGCAGCAGTACTACTTCTTCTCGAAGATGGTCGTCGTCGACTCGTTCGCGAGCACGATGAAGGCCGTCGTGTCGTTCGGGTTCGCGGTGTCGCTCGTCTATTCGCGCAAGTACCTCGAAGACCGCGACATGTTCCGCGGCGACGTGTTCCTGCTCGGCATGTTCTCGCTGCTCGGTCAGCTGGTCATGGTGTCGGGCAACAACTTCCTGACGCTGTACCTCGGCCTCGAACTGATGTCGCTGTCGCTGTATGCGGTCATCGCGCTGCGCCGCGACGCCGCCCAGTCGAGCGAAGCCGCGATGAAGTACTACGTGCTGGGCGCGCTCGCGTCGGGCTTCGTGCTGTACGGCATCTCGATGCTCTACGGCGCGACCGGCTCGCTCGAGCTCGGCGAGGTGTACAAGGCGGTCGGCGGCAACACCGACGCGGCCGTGCTGATGTTCGGCGTGGTCTTCATCGTCGCCGGTATCGCGTTCAAGCTGGGCGCCGTGCCGTTCCACATGTGGGTGCCGGACGTCTACCAGGGCGCACCGACCGCGATGACGCTGTTCGTCGGCGGCGGCCCGAAGGTGGCCGCGTTCGCGTGGGGCCTGCGCTTCCTGGTGATGGGCCTGCTGCCGCTCGCGCAGAACTGGCAGACCGCGCTCGTGATCCTCGCCGCGCTGTCGCTGATCGTCGGCAACATCACCGGTATCGTCCAGCGCAACATCAAGCGGATGCTCGCGTACTCGGCGATCTCGAACATGGGCTTCGTGCTGCTCGGCCTGCTCGCCGGCATCGTGAAGGGCGACGCGGCGGCACCGGCGAACGCGTACAGCTCGGCGATGTTCTACGCGATCGTCTACCTGATCACGACGCTCGGCTCGTTCGGCGTGGTGATGCTGCTCGCGCGCCGCGATTTCGAAGCGGAAACGATCGACGACTTCAAGGGCCTCAACAAGCGCAGCCCGGTGTTCGCGTTCGTGATGATGGTCATGATGTTCTCGCTGGCCGGCATCCCGCCGACCGTCGGCTTCTACGCGAAGCTCGCCGTGCTCGAGGCGACCGTCAACGCAGGTCTCACGTGGCTGGCCGTACTGGCCGTGATCACGTCGCTGTTCGGCGCGTTCTACTACCTGCGCATCGTGAAGCTGATGTACTTCGATGCGCCGCAGGATTCGACGCCGATCTCGGGCGATTTCTGCAAGCGCACGATCCTCGTGCTGAACGGCCTGGCCGTCGTCGTGCTCGGCCTCATTCCGAGCCCGCTGCTGACCGCCTGCCTGCAGGCAATCCGTCACACGCTGCCGCTGTAATGTCGGCAGCCGGCTGGTTCATCGTGCTGTTGGCGCTCGTCTGCGCCAACCTGCCGTTCCTGAACCAACGCCTCTTCGCCGTCGTGCCGTTCGGCGCGACGAAGAAGAACGCGTGGGTGCGGATCGGCGAGCTGATCGTGCTGTACTTCATCGTCGGCGCGCTCGGCTTCTGGCTCGAGTCGCGCGCCGGCAACCGCTTCGAACAGGGCTGGCAGTTTTACGCGATCACGTTCAGTCTCTTCGTCGTGTTCGCGTTTCCCGGCTTCACGTTCCAGTATCTCGTCAAACGACGCTGACGGCTTCGGCCGTCCGTCGTGCTCATTCAGGAGCCGCCGATGGCCGAACTACCCAATCACGACGCCGCACTGACCGAAACCTGCCTCGAGAGCGAGGCGATCTTCGAAGGCGCGTTCCTCAAGCTCAAGCGCGACACCGTCCGCCTGCCGGACGGCAAGAAGGCCACGCGCGAATACGTGCAGCACCCGGGCGCGGTGATGGTGATCCCGCTGTTCGACGACGGCCGCGTGCTGATGGAGAGCCAGTTCCGCTATCCGATCGGCAAGGTGATGGCCGAATTCCCGGCCGGCAAACTCGACCCGAACGAAGGCGCGCTTGCGTGCGCGGCGCGCGAACTGCGCGAGGAAACCGGCTACACGGCGCGCGAATACGTGTTCCTGGCCCGCATTCATCCGATCATTTCCTATTCGACCGAATTCATCGACCTGTACCTCGCGCGCGGGCTCACGGCCGGCGAGCGCAAGCTCGACGAAGGCGAATTCCTCGAAACCTTCACCGCGACGCTGGCCGACCTGCAGGAATGGGTGCGCACGGGCCAGATCTCCGACGTGAAGACGATCATCGGTACGATGTGGCTCGACAAGGTGCTGTCCGGCACGTGGCCGCTCGGGCCGGTCGTCACGCCCTGAGCACGGCGTCAGCGGCGGGCGGGGTGCCGCGTTACAATCCGGTGACGCGGTGCGTTCGCGCCGCGCGATCCGGATTTAGCACGACCGTTCACAAAACGGCTTTTTGCGCTACACTCGTCACACGCCCTGATTCAGCATGAAGGTCCTCGATTTACAGTGTCCGCACGGTCATCGGTTCGAAGGCTGGTTCGCTTCCGCCGATGAATTCGAAGCGCAGTTGTCCCGCAAGCTGGTCGAATGCCCGGTGTGCGGAACGACGGAGATCAACCGGATGCCGTCGGCGCCGCGCCTGAACCTGTCGGGCGCGACGCAGGCGCAGCCGGCCGATCCGCGTGCGCTGCAGGCGCAGGTGATGCGCGCACTGCGCGAGGTGCTGGAGAAGACCGAGAACGTGGGCGAGCGCTTCGCCGAGGAAGCGCGGCGCATTCATTACAACGAGGCGCCGGCACGCAGCATTCGCGGCGTCACGACGCCGGAGGATGCGCAGTCCTTGGTCGAAGAAGGCATCGACGTGATGCCGCTGCCGATTCCTGCCGCGCTGAAAGAACCGCTGCAATGACGTACGCAGTGTGTCCTTGGCCGGGCCGGACGGCCGCGGACAGGAGACACTGCGCATGGATCTGGATTACTCCCCCGCCGACGACGCGTTCCGCGCCGACGTCCGCGCCTGGCTCGAGGCCAACCTGCCTCACGCACTGCGCGCCAAGGTACTCGATCACAAACGACTCGACCGCGAGGATTTCGCGAGCTGGCACCGGATTCTGGGCCAGCGCGGCTGGTCCGCGCCCGCCTGGCCGGTCGAATACGGCGGCCCGGGCTGGAACGCGACGCAGCGGCACATCTGGGACGAAGAGTGCGCACGGATCGGGGCGCCCACCGTACTGCCGTTCGGGGTGTCGATGGTCGCGCCGGTCCTGATGAAATACGGCAGCGAAGCACAGAAGCGCCACTATCTGCCCCGCATTCTCGACGGCACCGACTGGTGGTGCCAGGGCTATTCGGAGCCGGGCTCCGGGTCGGACCTGGCATCGCTGCGCACGCGTGCCGAACGTCACGGCGATCACTACGTCGTTAACGGCCAGAAGACATGGACGACGCTCGGCCAGTACGCCGACATGATGTTCTGCCTCGTGCGCACCGATCCGGCCGCGAAGAAGCAGGAAGGCATCTCGTTCCTGCTGATCGACATGAAGACGCCCGGCATCACGGTACGCCCGATCATCACGCTCGACGAGGATCACGAAGTCAACGAGGTGTTCTTCGAGGACGTGAAGGTGCCCGTCGAGAATCTCGTCGGCGACGAAAACCGCGGCTGGACCTACGCGAAATACCTGTTGGGCCACGAGCGCACCGGCATCGCGCGCGTCGGCGCGTCGAAGCGGGAGCTCGCGTTCCTGAAGCGCGTCGCATCGAACCAGCGCAAGAACGGCAAGCCGTTGCTCGCCGATCCCGTGTTTGCCGCGAAGGTCGCGGCGCTCGAAGTCGAGTTGATGGCGCTGGAAGTGACGGTGCTGCGCGTCGTCAGCCGCGAAACGAGCGGCAAGGGGCCGGGCCCCGAGGCGTCGATGCTGAAGATCAAGGGCACCGAGGTGCAGCAGGCGCTCACGGAGCTGATGGTCGAAGCGATCGGTCCGCTGGCCGCACCGTTCGACGTGCCGTTCCTCGACGGCGAGCGCGAACACAGCATCGCTGGCGACGACGATGCGGCGCCGCTCGCCGCGTACTACTTCAATTACCGGAAGACGTCGATCTACGGCGGATCGAACGAGATCCAGAAGAACATCATCGCGCAGATGATTCTGGGGCTGTGATCACGGAACGGAGACAACCATGGATTTCAGCTTTACCGATGAGCAGCAGCAGTTCGCCGACGCGCTGCGCCGGTATCTCGGCGAGCAATACGGCTTCGACGCGCGCCAGGCGATCGTGCACGGCGATACCGGCGTGTCGGAAGCACAGTGGAGCGCATTCACCGAACTGGGCTTGACCGCGTTGCCCGTGCCGGACGCGCAGGGCGGCTTCGGCGGTGGGCCGGTCGACATGCTGGTCGTGATGCAGGAGCTCGGCCGTGCGCTCGTGGTCGAGCCGTACTGGGCCACGGCGGTTGGTGTCGAGGCGTTGCGGATCGCCGGCTCTAGCGCGGGCGACGATGCCGCGCTGCTGGAGGCGGTCGCGCAGGGGCACAAGCGCGTGGCGGTCGCGTTCCACGAACCACACGCGCGCTACGCCCTGTACGAACTCGACACGCACGCGCGCGGGCAGGGCAGCACGTACCGGCTGACCGGCACCAAGTCGGTGGTTCAGCACGGCGCCCAGGCGCACGCGTGGATCGTGCCTGCGCGGGTCGACGGCGGCGGCATCGGTCTCTTCGTCGTCGAATGCGATGCGGCCAACGCGAAGGTGGTCGACTACCGGACCATCGACGGCCAGCGCGCCGCGACGATCATGTTCAACGACACGCCGGGCCGACTACTGACGGGTGGGGCGCGCGACGCGGCGGCGCTCGAGCAGATCGCCGATTACGCGACCTTCCTGCTGTGCGCGGAAGCAGTCGGCGCGCTCGACGAACTGAATCGCGCGACGGTCGAATACACGAAGACACGCGAGCAGTTCGGCGTGCCGATCGCGCGTTTTCAGGCGCTGCAGCACCGGATGGTCGACATGCTGATCCATGCGGAGCAGGCGCGTTCGCTGACCTATCTCGCGGCGGTGCGCTATGCGAACGGCGATGCCGATGCGCGGCGCAAGGCCGTGTCGGCCGCGAAGGCGCGGGTCGGCGCGGCCGCGCGCTTCGTCGGCCAGCAGGCGGTCCAGCTGCACGGCGGCATGGGCGTGACCAACGAAGTGGCCGCCGCGCATTTATTCAAGCGGCTGTCGATCATCGAGACGACGCTCGGCGATACCGATCATCACCTCGCCCGCATCGCGGCGCTGCCCGATTTCGCGCAGACCGACGTAGCATGACGGCGACGCGCGAGCGCGCCAGACAAGGAGACTTATCAGTGGGCATCAGCTACGAAGACCTGGTGGTCGGCAGTACCACCGAAGTGGGCCGCTACACGTTCGAGGCGGACGACATCAAGACGTTCGCGAAGCGCTACGATCCGCAGCCGTTCCATGTCGACGAGGAAGCAGGGAAGGCGTCGCATTTCGGCGGGCTCGTCGCGAGCGGCTGGCATACGTGCTCGGTGTTCATGAGCCTGCTGGTCCAGAAGCTCGGGCCGGATTCGACCAGCATGGGCTCGCCGGGCATCGATTCGATCCGCTGGCTGAAGCCGGTGCGCGCCGGCGACACGATCACGATGTACCAGAAGGTGCACGACAAGCGCGTGTCGGAGAGCAAGCCCGACCGCGGCATCGTGTCGACGGAATGGATCGGCGTGAACCAAGCCGGCGAGACGGTGATCTCCGTGCATACCAAGGTGATTTTCGGGCTGCGCCATCCGGGGGGCGCGAACCCATGACCGACGTGACCTTGCCGCTGATCGCCTCGGCGCAGGCATTGCAGGCGCGGGTCGGCGCGGAGCCGCTCGCGAGCGGCTGGATCGAGATCGACCAGCCGCGCGTCGACGGGTTCGCCGACGCGACCGGCGATCATCAATGGATTCACGTCGACCCCGAACGTGCGCGGCGCGAGTCGCCGTTCGGCGGGCCGATCGCGCACGGGTTCCTGACGCTGTCGCTGATTCCTGCATTGATGACCGACGCGATGCGCTTCGAGCAGAAGATGGGCGTGAACTACGGGCTGAATCGCGTGCGGTTTTTGAAGCCGGTGCCGGTCGGGGCGCGCGTGCGCGCGCTGTTCGCGGTGAAGGAAACCGCCGACGCCGCGCGCGGTGGCATCCAGGTGACGTGGTCGGTATCGATGCAGGTCGAGCGCCCCGACGCGCCACTGCCGGTATGCGCGGCGGAGTTCATCACGCTGCATTACTTCTGAAGCACGGAGCGGCATGCACGGATGCCGCTCCGCTCGTCAGTGCTTCGCGTATTGCGTTGCGCCGAACAACACCTCGCGTGCCTTGTCGTCCTGCAGCGCCTTGCGCATCGACGCGAGCACCTCGACGCCGCGCTGCACGGCTGGTCGCGCGGCGATCGCCTCGTGCCAGCGCTTCACGTTCGGCAGCGCGTCGAGCACGATGCCCTGGTTCTGCCACGAGCGCGTCCACGGGAACGTCGCGATGTCCGCGATCGTGTACGTGTCGCCCGCGAGATACTCGGATTCGCCGAGCCGCTTTTCCATCACGTTGTACAGGCGCTTCGCTTCGTTCGTGTAGCGGTTGACCGCATACTCGATCTTCTCCGGCGCATACAGCCGGAAGTGGTGCGCCTGGCCGAGCATCGGGCCGACGCCGCCCATCTGGAACATCAGCCACTCGAGCGTCGCATAGCGCGCGGCCGGATCGGTCGGCAGGAACTTGCCGGTCTTCTCCGCAAGGTAGATCAGGATCGCGCCCGATTCGAACAGCGAGATCGGCTGGCCGCCGGGGCCGTCCGGATCGACGATCGCGGGGATCTTGTTGTTCGGGCTGATCTTCAGGAACTCGGGCGCGAACTGGTCGCCGGCACCGATATCGACCGGATGCGCGCGATACGCGAGGCCGGTTTCCTCGAGCATGATGTGCACCTTGTGGCCGTTCGGGGTCGCCCAGCTATAGACGTCGATCATCGTCAACTCCTGTGTGGCATGCGCGAAAACGGCGCCGGCGGCGCCGCGACAGGCGGTCATTAGAGCATGGATCGACACCGGCTGCTGGCGACCGAAACGCGCGTGCCGACGGGCATGCGCGGCCGGGCCGGAGATCGCTGCCGGCGTGGCGTGCGGCGTCGACGGGCCGCATCGGATGGACGCGGCGTGGCGCGGCGTCGGTTCGAAGCCCGACGCGGCGGATCAGCGCTTGTAGCGCGGCTGGCGCTTCTCGAGAAAGGCGGTGATGCCTTCGAGCCCGTCCGCATGATGCAGCGACGCGACGAAATGATCGCGCTCGGTGCCGAGGTGCGCGTCCAGTGGCTGCGCGGTCGCGTCGTCGAGCAGCGACTTGATGCGCGTGAGCGCATTCGGCGAGATGCCGGCGAGCGTGTCGGCCCAAGCCAGTGCGTCGCTCAGGGCCGTGCCGGGCGCGGCGAGTCGGTTGACGACGCCGAGCACATGCAGGCGTTCCGCGGCGACCGGCTTGCCCTCGAACAGGATCTCGGCCGCGATCGCACGCGGCAGCGCGCGGGCGAGAAACCACGAGCCGCCGCCGTCGGGCGTCAGGCCGACGCGCGCATACGACATCACGAATTTCGCATCGTGTGCGGCGACGATCAGGTCGCACGCGAGCGCGAGCGAGAAGCCCGCTCCGGCCGCCGCGCCTTCGACGGCCGCGATCACCGGCTTCGTCGACGCGCGGATCGCCGTGGCCCATGCCGCGAGCTGATCAATGCTGTCGGCCTGGAAGGACGGATCCTTCGAGCGATTCTCGAGCAGCCGGTTCAGGTTGCCGCCTGCGCAGAAGAAACGATCGGCGCCCGTCAGCACGACGGCGCGAATCGCCGGATCGCGCTCGGCGGTGGCGAGCGCTTCGATGCCGGCCGCGTACATGTCGGGATGCAGCGCGTTGCGCGCGCCGGGATTGGACAGCGTGAGGACGAGCGTCGATTCGCTCTCGGGCGGACGCGAGGCCAGCAGTTCAGCACTCATGCGAGCGTGTCTCCATCGGATGGCGCGGCGGCGACGCCGCGTGTGTCGTGCGGACGGACAGAGTCGACGCCGCAGCGGAGGTAATGTTGTCGTGACGAACGCGCAACTTGCTTTAGACTAGCACGGACGTGCTTTTCAGCGCGATGAGTCCCGATGCGGCCTGCGGTCGATGCGGCCGCGCTTCAGCAACGAAGGAGACACCGATGCTACAGCTGTGCGGTATTCCGTTGTCCAACTATTACAACAAGGTGAAGTTCGTCCTGCTCGAGCATGACATTCCGTTCGAGGAAGCGATGTGCGGTCTGCCGATCAGCGATCCGGCGCAGCTTGCCGATTCGCCGCTCGGCAAGATTCCGTTCCTGAAGACCGAAGAGGGCGCGCTGTTCGAGTCGCAGGCGATCATCGAATACCTGGCGGCTCGCTATCCCGATAAAGGCATTTTCCCGCCAAGCCCGTTCGCGGCGGCGAAGGTGCGCGAACTCGTCGAGACGCTCGAGCTGTATCTCGAATGGATGGCGCGCGAGGTGTACACGGAAGCGTTTTTCGGCGGCAAGGTGAGCGACGGGATGAAGGCGCACGTCGAGAAGCGCCTGCCGCGCGCGATCGATGCCTTCAAGCAGATGACGCGGTTTTCGCCGTATGTGCTCGGGGAATCGTTCGGCCTCGCGGACATTGCCGCGTGGGTTCATCTGCCGGTCATCGGCATGGCGACGAAGGCCGTCTTCGGGCGCGACTTCCTGCTCGAGGCCGGTATCGACTGGAAGGCGCACGCGAAGACGGTGAGTGAACGTCCTGCCGCGCAGCGCGTGGCAGCCGAGCGCAAGGCGTATGTCGAAGCGGCGAACGTCGTGCGTTCGTAAGCGTTTCTGACGGGCGGCGCGTGGCCGCCCGTGCCGGGCTTACAGGCGGGCGAGCCGTTCGAGCGCGGATGCGAGCGTGCTTTCCTGCTTCGCGAAGCAGAAGCGCACGACGCCCGATTCGTGCGGCTCGTGATAGAACGCCGACACCGGAATGGCGGCCACGCCGATCTCCGACGTGAGCCACTTCGAGAATTCCGCTTCGGGCAAGTCGCTGATCGCCGAGTAATCGACGCACTGGAAGTACGTACCCGTGCACGGCAACAGCTTGAAACGCGTGCGCTCGAGGCCGGCCCGGAAGAAGTCGCGCTTGCGCTGATAGAAGCCCGCGAGCGACAGGTACGGCGCCGGGTCGCGCAGGTAGTCGGCGAGCCCGATCTGCATCGGCGTGTTCACCGTGAACACGTTGAACTGATGGACCTTGCGGAATTCCGCGGTCAGCGCCGCGGGCGCCGCGACGTAACCGACCTTCCAGCCCGTCACGTGATAGGTCTTGCCGAAGCTCGACACGATGAAGCTGCGCGCGGCGAGCTCCGGGTAGCGCGCGACGCTCTCATGGCGCGCGCCGTCGTAGACCATGTGTTCATAGACCTCGTCGGACAGGATCAGCACGTTGGTGCCGCGCACGATGTCCTCGAGCTTGCGCATGTCGGCCTCGCGCCACACGGTGCCCGTCGGGTTGTGCGGCGTGTTGATCAGGATCATCCGCGTCTTCGGCGTGATCGCGGCCGCGAGACGGTCGAACGGGATCGTGTAGTCGGGTGCGTCCAGCGTGACGAACACGGGCTTGCCGCCGGCAAGCTCGATCGACGGCAGGTAGCTGTCGTAGGTCGGCTCGACGACGATCACTTCGTCTCCCGGATGCACCGCGCACAGGATCGCCGTCAGCAACGCCTGCGTCGCGCCGGCCGTCACGGTGATTTCGGTGCCCGGATCGTAGCGCCGGCCGTACACCTGCGCGATCTTGTCGGCGATTGCGTCGCGCAGCGGCGCGACGCCGGCCATCGGCGGGTACTGGTTGTGCCCGTTGCGCATCGCGGCTGCGACCGCATCGACGATGCGCGGATCGCAATCGAAATCCGGGAAGCCCTGGCCGAGGTTCACCGCGCCTTTTTCGGCGGCAAGCGCGCTCATGACCGTGAAGATCGTCGTGCCGACGTTCGGCAGGCGCGACGGGAAAACGGGAGTCGTTGGCATATCTGAAGGAGCGTTCATCGATACGGTCGAATTCGGGTGGGAGGCGTCAGGCCGGCGTCGCCGTGGCGTCGAGTGCGCAGGCTTCCACGAACGGCGCGGGTTGCGCGATCCGGAAGCCGAAGTCGCGTGCGGTGCGTTTCGCGAGCTTCAGCAGCGCGCGGTCTTTCGACACGAGCCACTCGGCCTGCGCGGCGCGGGCGAGTTCGAGGAATTTCTGGTCGTCGCGGTCCTTGCATTTCGGCAGCGGCGGCGCGTCGGCGTCGACGGGCGACGGTTCGACGAGGCTTGCGAGCCGGACAACGGTCGCGAGCGCGGCAGCCTTGTCGATCGCGCGCGACTGGAACTGCGGATAGTCGAGCACGTATTCGAGCTCGGTCAGGCAGCGGCCGTCGATCACGGCGGCCAGCGTGCCGCGCTCCAGCGCGGCCCGGATCGGGCGCGTAGCGGGGTCGTCGAATACGAGGATGTCGATCCAGACGTTCGAGTCGAGCACGACGCGATGTACGGCATGCGGGGCGAGAGAGCGGGTCATTCGTTACAATCGGTGGTTTTCGTCTGACCGCAAGGCACGGCGTGCCAGCGAGCCTCTATGATAATCGTTCTCTCTCCCGCCAAATCCCTCGACTACGAGACGCCCGCGCACGTCCAGTCTTACACGAAGCCTGCATTCGTCGACGACGCGTCGGAGCTGATCGACGGCCTGCGCAAGCTGTCGCCGCAGGACATCGCGGCGCTGATGGATATCTCCGATCCGCTCGCGCGCCTGAACTTCCAGCGCTACGCCGACTGGTCGCCGACTTTCACGCCGGCCAACGCGAAGCAGGCCGTGCTGGCGTTCAACGGTGATGTCTACGAGGGTTTCGACGCGAAATCGCTGTCGCCGACCGATCTCGACTATGCGCAGCAGCACGTGCGCGTGCTGTCGGGCCTGTACGGGCTGCTGCGTCCGCTCGACCTGCTGCAGCCGTACCGGCTCGAGATGGGCACGCGTTTCGCGAACGCGCGCGGCAAGGATCTGTATGCGTTCTGGGGCGACCGCATCACGCGGGCGCTGAACGAGCAGCTCGAGACGCGCAGCGGCGCGGCGCGCGTGCTCGTCAATTGCGCGTCGACCGAATACTTCAAGTCGGTCAAGCCGAAGCTGCTGGCCGCACCGGTCATCACGCCGGTATTCGAGGACTGGAAGGGCGGCCGCTACAAGATCATCAGCTTCCATGCGAAACGCGCGCGCGGGCTGATGGCGCGTTTTGTCGTCGAGAACCGTATCACCGACCCGAAGGCGCTGAAGGCATTCGCGACCGAAGGCTATGCGTTCGATGCGGCGGCGTCGAACGATTCGACTTACGTATATCGCCGGCGCATCGGCGAGTGACCCAGCCGGCCGTTCACGAGACGGTCGGCGCATGCATGAGGCCGGACGGACGGTACGCCGCCTGCTTCGGTCGACAGCTTTGCATGGGACCGCCGTAAGCGTTAAAGCGCTAACGCCGGTCGACAAAGGAGATAAACAGATGGCCGTTTCGATCACCAGTAATTTCGACGCAGGCGCAATCGACGTCGTGTCGTGCGATAGCGCCGACGCTATCCGCCTGCGCGTGCGCGGCGACAATCGCTCGGAATTCGCGCAATGGTTTTACTACCGCTTGACGGGTGCGCGCGGCGAACGATGCGTGATGACGTTCGAGAACGCAGCCGAATGCGCGTATCCGTCGGGCTGGCGCAACTACCACGCGGTAGCGAGCTACGATCGCGTCGACTGGTTCCGGGTGCCGACGACGTTCGACGGCAAGACGATGACCATCGACCATACGCCGGAGTTCGACAGCATCTATTACGCATATTTCGAACCGTACTCGGAAGAGCGTCACGCGGCGTTTCTCGGCGCGGTCCAGCAGTTGCCGCAGGCGAGCGTCGTCGAGCTCGGCCGCACGGTCGAAGGCCGTCCGATGTCATTGCTGACGCTCGGCACGCCGGAAACCGATGGTGCGCTGAAGAAGAAGGTGTGGATCATCGCGCGCCAGCATCCGGGCGAATCGATGGCCGAGTGGTTCGTCGAAGGGCTGGTCAAGCGTCTGGCCGGATGGGGCGACTGGGCGGGCGATCCGGTCGCGCGCAAGCTCTACGATCGCGTGACGTTCTACATCGTCCCGAACATGAACCCGGACGGCAGCGTGCACGGTAACCTGCGCACCAATGCGGCCGGCGCGAACCTGAACCGCGAGTGGATGGCGCCCGATGCCGAGCGCAGCCCCGAAGTGCTGGCCGTGCGCGATGCGATCCACGCGATCGGCTGCGACATGTTCTTCGACATTCACGGCGACGAGGATTTGCCGTACGTGTTCGTCGCCGGCTCGGAGATGCTGCCGAGCTTCACCGAGCAGCAGGGCAAGGAGCAGGCCGCGTTCATCGACGCGTTCAAGGTCGCCAGCCCCGACTTCCAGACCGAGCATGGCTACGCGGCGAGCAAGTACAAGGAAGATGCGCTGAAGCTCGCGTCGAAGTACATTGGTCATCAGTTCGGCTGCCTGTCGCTGACGCTCGAAATGCCGTTCAAGGACAACGCGAACCTGCCCGACGAACGCGTCGGCTGGAACGGCGAGCGTAGCGCGGCGCTCGGCGCGGCGATGCTGGCCGCGATCTTGGTGCACGTCGACACGTTCGCGTAAGCGCAGCCGTCGTCGCATGAAAAAGGCCGGCGCATCTTGCGATGCACCGGCCTTTTTTGCTGCTGTCGTCGCCGCTCCGCCGTATCAGGACTTCTTCGCGGTTTTTTTCTTCACGGCTTTTTTCTGGCCGCCTGATTTCTTCGTCGCGACGGCCTTCTTGCTGCCGGTGCGCCCCGATGCCTTCGCCTTGGCTTTGCCGCGGTGCGACTTGCCCTTGAACTTCTTCGTCGAAGACGACGAGCGCTCGACGCGCGGCTTCAGTGGCGGAACCGGGTCGTTCCAGCTGAACGCGAGCATTTGCTGGCCGACATAGCCGCAACGGAATTTCAGCGGCGTCGGATCGCTGCCGTCGCTGTGGATCCCGAGCCCGTCGACGGTGACGATGTTGTCGACTTTCACGCGCTGCTTGCCCTGGTCGAACGAGTCGTTCCACGGCGTGATCGTCGCGTTGCCGCCGTCGAATGCGTTCGGCGCGAAGTCGACGCGATCGAACGCCGTCGACGTGCTGGCGATGAAGCTGCCGTGCGCTGCACAATCGGCGGCGAGCGGATCGGCATGCATCTCGTTGACGAATTTGTTGATCAGTTCGGAACGCTGGTCGAGCAGGTCGGCGAATACCGGTGCGGGAAACGCAAGCGACAGGCCCGCGATACAGGCTGCCAGCTTGCCGAGCGCCCGGAAAATCCGGAGCGAGGCAGGTGAGCTGTCCATCTGGTTATTGGTGAGGAGCGAAGAAGACATCGGGCACGTATAGATGCCCGATGAAGAACAGGAGTTCAATCTTAGCGTAAAAAAGTTGTGCGGCAGTAGGTGACGCATTCGGCGCGCGCAGCGGAACTGCCGCCGGTATGGGTGTGCGCCGGACCGATGCGGAGGAAATTCAGGCGCGCGGGCCCCCGAGGCGGTACCGGCGGACGTCGAAAGTCGTGACCCACGCGGGGCGATAGACGGCGATGAGGGCCGTTGCCATGCCGGTGAACCAGGCTTCGCCGAGCGCGAGCAGCGCGGTGTTCAGCAGATAGCCGGCGGGAATCACGACGGGAACGCCGTCCGCGAGCGCGAGCTGGACACCGGCCGCCGCCGCGGCGACCGCGACGATCGCGATGGCGGGTGACAGGAAGCCCTGCCCGGTGATGAACGACGCGAGGTTGTGCGGCAGCCAGGCGAGCGCGGCGCGTTGCAGCAACGCCGACACGCCGACAGGCAGCGCACCGTAGATCAGATAGGTCAGACCGATGCCTTGCCACGGCGCGTCGAAGATGACCGCGGCAATCGCCGTGACGGCGCCCATCGCCACCAGGGCGAGTGTCCAGTCGAATAGCGTGACGAGCAACGTTGCGCCGAGCAGATGCATGACGATGCCATCTTCGAGCCATGCGTTCGAGGCCCACAGGACCGCGATCGCTGTGACGAGCGCGAGCCACACGTGCTGAAGCGTAGCGTCTTGCAGGCGTACGAAGGGGCGATTCCAGATCGCGAGCGCGAGCAGGGCCATGGCGGCGATCCAGCCACCGACGCCAACCCAGAGCGGAAGCGGTGTGAAAAGAAAACCCATGCATCCATATTACTCGTTGAGCATCAAAGGTGGGAGCCTGCACATGCCCGACCGTCGCAATATCGAGACTGTTTGCCTAGCGTCCGCGCCGGAATCGTGCCGGCGGCTCGGCGGCGAGCGGCAGATCCTGCGTGCCGGTATTCGCGATGGGTAACGGGTACGGACGGTCATGCCGTTGTGTACGCAGCGGAGCCGGGCCGTGTTCTCCGATGACCGGTTTGCGGGCGCGGTTGCGGTTCGCCAGCAGCACCTCGAGATGGGGCGACAGCCAGCCGTTGTAGATCGCGACCGCGGCGGCGCGATTCGCGGCGCCGAGCTGCTGGAAGATGCTCGCGAGGTGGATCTTCACGGTGCCTTCGCTGATGCCGAGCGTACGCGCAATCATCTTGTTCGTGCTGCCCATGTGGACGAACCGCATGATCTGCGCTTGCCGCGGCGACAGGAGGCCGCTCGGCGGGCGCCGGGGCAGCGAGCCGGCGAGCGTCTGGAAATGGGCGTCGTGGCGGGCCGTCATCGTCGCCGTGGACGGCAACAGGCTGAGGGCGATCGGCGGAATGTAGTGCCCGCCCAGCAGGACGATCTCGAGCGCACGCACGATCAGGTGCGGCCTCGTGGAATGTGGGATCACGCCCGCGACGCCGTAATTGAAGAAGCGCTGGATGGCTTCGGGCGAGATGTCGTCGACCAGGACGGCGACCGGTGTCGGCGAGCACGCGTTGCCGAGTGCCTGAAGCTCGCTGATCCGGCCCACGTCCAGCCAGTCGATCGCGACGAGGTCGAAACGCTGGGTGCGCAGCAGCCGGCGTGCCTGGAAACCGTCAGGCGCATCGTTGATGCTGGCGTGCCGGTCGATCTGCCGCAACAGGGTCTTCAGTCCGTCACGCCGTTCGGCGTCTGAGTTAAGTACCAAGAACCGCATATTCAACCTCCGTGAAGTGAGTCATTGATTGCCGTCGGGGATAAGCTGGCCCCGATAATGACAAAGACCTTACACGATGTCTGCTTGGCTGAAAGGCTTAGGAAAAGTTCGAAATTTTGAGCGACCGGGCATCGGAGAAGAAAAAAGCCGCTTCGGCAGGAACCGAAAGCGGCTTTGAGCGGGGGCAGGCTGTCCGGGCCTGCGGTGCGGTCAGTGGAAGTGTGGCTGGGCGGGCGACGCGTCTTCCGGCATTTCCGCATGGACGATTTCGCCGAGCGGATCGGCGTAAAGCGGCACGCCGCAGTCGTCGCAGTATTCGGGTTCGAAGCGGCCCGCGTGCCGCCGGACGTCGGTTACGCCGCATTCCTTCAGCAGGCTCACGATTTCCTCGAGCGGCCCTTCGATCGGCGCTTCGCCTTCGAGCGTCGCGTTGTCGACCGATACGTCGCCGTTTTCACGGCCGTAGAGCGGCCACACGACACCGTAGATCACGTCGTTGCTGGCACGTCGCGTGAAGCCGACGCGATACTCGTCGATACGACGTTCGCCAAAGCCGGCGACCACCGCGCGCAGCTCTTGCGGCGCTGCACCAAGTGTGTCGAATAGATAACGAATGGCCGTTCGGACGGTGTGCGGACGTACGCGTTCGTCCGCATCGCGACAAGCCGAGTAGTACGCGTCCGGAAGCAGGCATTCGAACTCGCAGCCGGGCAGCGCGATCGACAGGTTCGGGCCGCCTTGGGCCGTCCATTGTTCGAGGCACTGGCCGCGCTCGATCCGGCTGCCGTTTTCTTCTTCCTGCCAGCGGAACAGCGGCGCGCCGGCCGGCGCGGCGACAACCGCCAGCAGGAAGCGCGGATCGGCCAGGATCGGCGAAGTTTCCGGCAGGTCCCCCAAGCTCAGCTTCGGGGCGTGCTGTCCGATTGCCGCATGGGCGAGCTGCTGGGCCAGCCGGTAGGTTTCGACGTGGTGCCGCGGCAACTGGTCGATGCTGTAGAGGAACGGTGCGAGCCCGACGAGGGTGCCGTTCGCGAGTACGTGCGCCTGCAGGTGCGTTCGCAGCGCGTCGGCAACGTCGGCCTTGAGCGGGCCCGACGGAATCATGTAGCGCGTCCAGGCGAGAACCGGGACGGCGACCAGCAGCGCATCGTACGGTTGGCCGTCGTGTTCGATCACCATCGACTCGCTGTGCGTCTCGGCCATGTCGGCGAGCGCGCCGTAGGCGTCGGGATGATTCTGCTGAAGATGGTCGAGCGCGGCGTCGAGCGTAGTCTGATTGCCGTTGCGGACAATCTTGGCGAGCAGCGCATCGAGCTTCGCTTCCCAGAAGCGATCCTCGATGCGGCTGCCCGACGCGAAGAGCGCAAGTGACAGACCGACCAGTTTGTCGGCATCGGGGGGGAGGCGTTTGGCGATTCGCTGGCGCATATTAAAGACGTATATAGAAAGAGGCGAAGAACCTCACATTCTAGTCCGTTCTTTGCACCATAAGCGGTCTCGCGGCCAAGCATGGCCGGACGGCCGAATTGCGGCGTGTGTAAAAAAGTTGCTGCGAACCCCTTGCACTCACGACGTGAGCTGCTTAGAATCACGCCTCTTTCGCGCTAACGGAAACGCGGCGCGGAGGAAGGGAAGCGGTGTTGTCGGGGTTCGGGATGTAGCGAGCCGTGGCGGCGCAGGAAGATGGCCCGGCAGTCGCAACGAAGTCGTTCAGAAAGTTGTTGACGAACTGCGAAACACGGTTCATAATCTCGTTTCTCTGCTGCTGAAAACGCAGCGCTGCCGGGAAACACGAAGTTCCTCGCAGAATGCTCTTTAAAAATTAACAGCCGATAAGTGTGGGCGCTTGATGGTAGCGAGCTGATCCTCGGATCAGATAGCAAAAGTATCAAGAGTCTCACACTAAAGTAAGTCAGGTTTATGAAGTGATTCATATTCCTGTCAGCTTTGAGTGAGCGACCGGTTCTTAACTGAACCGAAAACAGTAACAGGTTTAAACTGAAGAGTTTGATCCTGGCTCAGATTGAACGCTGGCGGCATGCCTTACACATGCAAGTCGAACGGCAGCACGGGTGCTTGCACCTGGTGGCGAGTGGCGAACGGGTGAGTAATACATCGGAACA
>NZ_NKFB01000002.1:0-191935 GCF_002223255.1 Burkholderia sp. AU17457 | reverse complement strand
TGTTCCGATGTATTACTCACCCGTTCGCCACTCGCCACCAGGTGCAAGCACCCGTGCTGCCGTTCGACTTGCATGTGTAAGGCATGCCGCCAGCGTTCAATCTGAGCCAGGATCAAACTCTTCAGTTCAAACCTGTTACTGTTTTCGGTTCGGTTAAGAACCGGTCGCTCACTCAAAGCTGACAGGAATATGAATCACTTCATAAACCTGACTTACTTTAGTGTGAGACTCTTGATACTTTCGCTTTCTGATCCGAGGATCAGCTCGCTGCCATCAAGCGCCCACACTTATCGGCTGTTAATTTTTAAAGAGCATTCTGCGAGGAACTTCGTGTTTCCCGGCAGCGCTGCGTTTTCAGCAGCAGAGAAGCGAGATTATGAACCGTGTTTCGCAGTTCGTCAACAACTTTTACACTACATCGTTGCGACTGCCGGGCCATCTTCCTGCGCCGCCATGGCCCGCTACATCCCGAACCCCGACAGCACCGCTTCCCTTCCTCCCGCGCCGCGTTTCCGTTAGCGCGAAAGAGGCGTGATTCTAAGCACCTGCCCCCATCCGCGCAAGCTCTTTGTGAAGAAAGTTTGAAAAAGCCTCCGTGCGCTGACGCGCACGGAGGCTTTGAAGCACCGGGCGAGGCAATCGCATCGACAACGGATACAGATCAGTCACTAGATACCTATCGCCGCGCCGGCCGATCAGCGGTGCTTGAACACGGGCTTCCGCTTCTCGACGAACGCCGCCATCCCTTCCTTCTGGTCTTCCGTCGCGAACAACGAATGGAACAACCGGCGCTCGAAGTGGACGCCTTCAGCCAGCGTCGTCTCGTATGCGCGGTTCACCGACTCCTTGACCATCATGACCGCCGGCAGCGAGAACTCGGCGATCGTCGCCGCCGCGGCAATCGCCTCGTCGAGCAGCTTGTCGGCCGGCAGCACGCGCGATACGAGCCCGGCACGCTCGGCCTCGGCGGCGTCCATGAAGCGCGCGGTCAGACACATGTCCATTGCCTTCGCCTTCGATACCGCACGCGGCAGACGCTGCGTGCCGCCCGCACCCGGCATGACGCCCAGCTTGATTTCCGGCTGGCCGAACTTGGCCGTGTCCGCCGCGAAAACGATGTCGCACATCATCGCAAGTTCGCAGCCACCACCCAGCGCAAAGCCCGAAACCGCAGCAATGATCGGTTTGCGAATCTCGCGGACCGTCTCCCAGTTACGCGTGATGTAGTCGCCCCGATAAACATCCATATAGGAGTAGGTCGCCATCATGCCGATGTCCGCGCCGGCCGCAAACGCCTTCTCGCTGCCGGTCACGACGATGGCGCCGATATCGTCGTCCGCGTCGAACGCCTTCAGCGCAGCGCCCAGCTCATCCATCAGCGCATCGTTCAGCGCATTCAGCGCCTTCGGACGGTTCAGCGTCACCAGACCGACACGCCCCCGGGTCTCCACCAAGATGTTCTCGTAAGCCATCTATTTCTCCTCGATCAATGAAATGAGAAACGCCTCGCACATGCGAATAGTTTGATGCTACCATTCTCCGACCAACCGGTCGGTTAATTAATCGATCCGATCCCTCTCAATGTTCATCAGGCTGCCGCCATGACCCATGCCCTGTTCACGAAGCACGAAGACACGCTGAAACACGCACTCGCCGCCATCGAGAGCCGCGGGTACTGGAGCCCGTTCGCCGAAATGCCGAGCCCCAAAGTGTACGGGGAAAGCGCAAGCGCGGACGGCGAGGCTGCGTTCAAGTCGCACCTCGACAAGACCTTCGTGCTCGACCAGCCGGCGTCCGATGATACGGTCGGCGCCGAGCGCTCGCCGTACGGCATCGCGCTGGGCATCCGGTATCCGAAATCGACGCCGGACGCTCTGATCGCTGCGGCAACCGCCGCGCAACGCACGTGGCGCGAAGCCGGCCCGAGCGCGTGGATCGGCGTCAGCCTCGAAATTCTTGCGCGCCTGAATCGCGCAAGCTTCGAAATCGCCTACAGCGTGATGCACACCACCGGGCAAGCCTTCATGATGGCGTTCCAGGCCGGGGGCCCGCACGCGCAGGACCGCGCCCTCGAGGCGGTCGCCTATGCGTGGGACGAACTGCGCCGCATCCCGGCCGATGCGCACTGGGAAAAGCCGCAAGGCAAGAACCCGCCGCTCGCGATGCACAAGCGCTATACGATCGTGCCGCGCGGCACGGGCCTCGTGCTCGGCTGCTGCACGTTCCCGACCTGGAACGGCTACCCGGGCCTGTTCGCCGACCTGGCAACCGGTAATGCCGTGATCGTCAAACCGCACCCGGGCGCGATCCTGCCGCTCGCGATCACGGTGCGGATCGCCCGCGACGTGCTACGCGAAGCCGGGTTCGATCCGAACGTGGTCACCCTCCTCGCGACCGAACCCAACGACGGTGCCCTCGTTCAGGATCTCGCGCTGCGCCCCGAGATCAAGCTGATCGACTTCACCGGCAGCACGCAGAACGGCACGTGGCTCGAACGCCACGCCCACCAGGCGCAGGTCTACACCGAGAAAGCCGGCGTCAACCAGATCGTGATCGACTCGACCGACGACCTGAAGGCCGTCGCCAAGAACATCGCGTTCTCGCTGGCGCTGTACTCCGGCCAGATGTGCACGGCGCCCCAGAACATCTACGTGCCGCGCGACGGTATCCGGACGGCCGACGGCCATGCGAGCTTCGACGAAGTCGCGCAAGCGATCGCTGTTGCCGTGCAAAAACTCACCGGCGACCCGGCACGCTCGGTCGAATTGATCGGCGCGATCCAGAACGACGGCGTGACCGCGCGCGTTGACGACGCGCGCAAGCTCGGCCGCGTGCTCGCGGACAGCGTGACGCTCCAGCATCCCACCTTCCCCGACGCGCGCGTGCGCACGCCGCTCGTGCTGCAACTCGACGTGGCCGATCGCGAGAAATTCACGCAGGAGTGGTTCGGCCCGATTTCGTTCGTGATCGCAACCGACTCGACCGCGCAGTCGCTCGATCTGGCCGGTGAAATCGCCGCCGAGCATGGTGCGCTGACCCTCTCCGTCTACAGCACCGACGACGCAATCATCGACACCGCGCATGACGCGGCGGTGCGCGGCGGGGTCGCGCTGTCGATCAACCTGACGAGCGGCGTATTCGTCAATCAGTCGGCCGCGTTCTCCGACTTCCACGGCACGGGCGCGAACCCGGCGGCCAACGCCGCGCTGGCCGATCCGGCATTCGTCGCCAACCGGTTCCGCGTGGTCCAAAGTCGCGTCCATGTTGCTCCGAAGGCAGCACCGGCGGAAGCTGGCCAGACGGCATAACCCGATTGGCCGACGTGCAAACGCCGCCATGTTCTCTACCATGAACGAATCCGACACCCGGCGGGTTCGTCACTCTCCGATACGCTCATGACAGACGCCTACATCTGCGACGCGATTCGCACTCCCATCGGCCGCTACGGCGGCGCCCTGAAAGATGTCCGCGCCGACGACCTTGGCGCGGTGCCGCTCAAGGCGCTGATCGAGCGCAACCGCGACGTCGACTGGGCGGCGATCGACGACGTGATCTACGGCTGCGCGAACCAGGCCGGCGAGGACAATCGCAACGTCGCGCGCATGTCGGCGCTGCTGGCGGGCCTGCCCACCGCCGTGCCGGGCACGACGCTGAACCGGCTGTGCGGCTCCGGGATGGACGCGGTCGGCACGGCCGCCCGCGCGATCAAGGCAGGTGAAGCGCGCCTGATGATCGCAGGCGGCGTCGAGAGCATGACGCGCGCGCCGTTCGTGATGGGCAAGGCCGCGAGCGCGTTCGCGCGCCAGGCCGACATCTTCGATACGACGATCGGCTGGCGCTTCGTCAATCCGCTGATGAAACAACTGCATGGCGTCGATTCGATGCCGGAGACCGCCGAGAACGTCGCGGTCGATTACCACATCAGCCGTGCGGATCAGGACCTGTTCGCACTGCGCAGCCAGCAAAAGGCCGCGCGGGCGCAGCAAGATGGCACGCTCGCTGAAGAAATCGTCGCGGTCACGATTGCGCAGAAGAAAGGCGACGCCATCGTCGTGTCGCGCGACGAGCATCCGCGTGAAACGTCGCTCGAGGCGCTCGCGAAGCTGAAGGGCGTCGTGCGCCCGGACGGCTCGGTCACGGCCGGCAACGCGTCGGGCGTGAACGACGGCGCCTGCGCGTTGCTGCTCGCCAATGCGCAGGCCGCCGACCAGTATGGCCTGCGCCGCCGGGCGCGCGTCGTCGGCATGGCGACCGCCGGCGTCGAGCCACGCGTGATGGGCATCGGCCCCGCGCCGGCCACGCAGAAACTGTTGCGCCAGCTCGGCATGACGATCGACCAGTTCGACGTGATCGAACTGAACGAGGCGTTCGCGTCGCAGGGGCTCGCGGTGCTGCGCATGCTCGGCGTCGCCGACGACGATCCGCGCGTGAACCCGAACGGCGGCGCGATCGCACTCGGCCACCCGCTCGGCGCATCGGGCGCGCGGCTCGTCACCACGGCGCTCCATCAACTCGAGCGTACCGGCGGCCGCTTCGCGCTCTGTACGATGTGCATCGGCGTCGGTCAGGGCATCGCGCTCGCGATCGAACGCGTGTAACCGCCGCGCCGCGCGCCTATAACGAAGTCATGACGGAGATACTGCATGTCCTATCAGGCGATCCAGTTGGATATCGATCAGGCCGCGCGCGTGGCCACGATCACGCTCAACCGCCCCGACAAGCTGAACAGCTTCACGCGGGCGATGCATCGCGAACTGCAGTCGGCGCTCGATGAAGTCGAGACGGCCGGTGCACGCGCGCTGATTCTGACGGGGGCGGGGCGCGGCTTTTGCGCGGGCCAGGATCTGGCCGACCTCGACTTCACGCCGGGCGCATCCACCGATCTCGGCGCGCTGATCGACGAGCATTTCAATCCGCTGATTCGCCGCCTGCAGCGTCTGCCGATTCCAGTGATCGCCGCCGTCAACGGCACGGCGGCCGGCGCCGGCGCGAATCTCGCACTCGCATGCGATCTCGTGTTCGCCGCCCGCTCGAGCAGTTTCATCCAGGCCTTCGTGAAGATCGGGCTCGTACCCGATTCGGGCGGCACGTGGTTCCTGCCGCAACGCATCGGCATGGCGCGCGCGCTGGGACTCGCGCTGACCGGCGACAAGCTCGGCGCCGAACAGGCTGAACAGTGGGGCCTGATCTGGCGCGCGGTCGACGACGACGCGCTCGTCGCGACGGTCCGCCAGGTCGCCGCCCAGCTCGCGCAGCAGCCGACGTTCGCGATCGCGTCGATCAAGCAGTCGATGCGAGACAGCGTCACGAATACGCTCGATCAGCAACTCGACCTGGAACGCGACCTGCAACGCAAGCTCGGCCAGTCGCACGACTATGCGGAAGGTGCGCGGGCCTTCATCGAGAAGCGCGCACCGCGCTTCGAGGGGCGTTGACATGACGGACGCCACCGCCACGCTCGACCCCGATTCGCTCGCCCGCGCCGCCGCGCAGGCCATGTACGACGCCGATGCCTGCAGCCGCACGTTCGGCATGGAAATCGCCGAAGTACGCGCCGGCTATGCCCGCCTGCAGATGCGCGTGCGGCCCGAATTCCTGAACGGGCACCAGACCTGCCACGGCGGGATCATCTTCACGCTCGCCGATTCGACGTTCGCGTTCGCGTGCAACTCGTACAACGTGAATGCGGTCGCGGCCGGCTGCTCGATCGAATTCCTGCGCCCCGTGCACGGCGGCGACATGCTGACGGCCGAGGCGATCGAACAGGCGCGCGCCGGCCGCCAGGGCATCTACGACATCCGCGTCACGAACCAGACAGGCGACACGGTCGCGATGTTTCGCGGCAAATCCGCCCAGATCAAGGGCACGGTCATCCCGGAAGACCGCTGACGTCGACGGCCCGCCCATAACAAACACTGGAGACATGCATGACTACCCCGCTACCGCTCGAGCCGATCGAGACCGCCTCACGCGACGAGCTGACCGCGCTGCAGCTCGAACGCCTCAAGTGGTCGCTCCGGCATGCGTATGACCACTCGCCCGTCTATCGCCGCAAGTTCGACGAAGCGGGCGTGCATCCGGACGACCTGAAGACGCTCGCCGACCTGTCGCGCTTCCCGTTCACGACCAAGGGCGACCTGCGCGACAGCTATCCGTTCGGGATGTTCGCGGTGCCGCAGGACCAGATCTCGCGTATCCATGCGTCGTCGGGCACGACCGGCAAGCCGACGGTCGTCGGCTATACGGCCGCCGACATCGATACGTGGGCGAATCTCGTCGCACGTTCGATTCGCGCGGCCGGCGCGCGCCGTGGCGACAAGGTGCACGTCAGCTACGGCTATGGCCTCTTCACGGGCGGGCTCGGCGCGCACTACGGCGCCGAACGCGCAGGGCTGACAGTGATCCCGTTCGGCGGCGGGCAGACCGAAAAGCAGGTACAGCTGATCCAGGACTTCCGGCCCGACATCATCATGGTCACGCCGAGCTACATGCTGTCGATCGCCGACGAGATCGAGCGCCAGGGCCTCGATCCCGTGCAAAGTTCGCTGCGCATCGGCATCTTCGGCGCGGAGCCGTGGACCAATGACATGCGCGTCGCGATCGAACAGCGGATGGGCATCGACGCCGTCGACATCTATGGGCTGTCCGAAGTCATGGGCCCGGGCGTCGCGTCCGAATGCGTCGAGACCAAGGACGGCCCGACCATCTGGGAAGACCACTTCTATCCGGAAATCATCGACCCCGAAACCGGCGAAGTGCTGCCGGACGGCGAACTCGGCGAGCTCGTGTTCACGTCGCTGACGAAGGAAGCGCTGCCGATCATCCGCTACCGCACCCGCGACCTCACGCGCCTGTTGCCGGGCACCGCTCGCACGATGCGGCGAATGGAGAAGATCACCGGCCGTTCGGACGACATGATGATCGTGCGCGGCGTCAACGTGTTCCCGACGCAAATCGAGGAACAGTTGCTCAAGCAGCGCGTGCTCGCGCCGCACTATCAGATCGTGCTGACGAAGGAAGGCCCGCTCGACGTGCTGACGCTCAACGTCGAGCCCTGCCCGGAGACGGCGCCCGATACCGCGGCGATCCAGGCGGCAAAACAGGCACTCGCGTACGACATCAAGTCGCTGATCGGCGTGACGGCCGTGATCAACGTGCTGCCCGTGAACGGCATCGAGCGCTCGGTCGGCAAGGCGCGCCGCGTCGTCGACAAACGCAAGGGCTGAGCTCGTTCGCCGCGCGCACGTCGCGCCGCGGCGAATCCGTGCCTGCAAACGGAACAGCCCGGTCGGCCAACGCCGATCGGGCTGTTCTACTCCAACGCGTCGTTCGACGTGACACGCAGAGCATCACGCGAACTGAAATCACACGGGCACACCAGCGATCAGACCGGCACGCCCTGCGCGCATGAGACGCGCCATCCATGCCGCGTCTCGTTCACAACCGTCATCCGGGCTGCCTTCGCCGCCCCCCAATCACGAATTCGGGAACAGCAGCCACATCCGGCCGACCTGCTTCATCCGGCCGGCCTGGTCGCCCGCGTCGTCGCCGAGCCCCCAGAAATAGTCCGCCCGCACGCCGCCCTTGATCGCCGAGCCCGTATCCTGCGCGAACACGAGCCGGTTCATCGGCGTATTCGTCAACGGACGCGTGGTCTGCAGGAACACCGGCGTGCCGAGCGGGATCGACGACGGGTCGACCGCGATCGAGCGCTCCGGCGTCAGCGGCACGCCGAGCGCGCCGATCGGACCGTCCGCGCCGCCGTGCGGCGCATCCTCCTTGGTCGGCATGTCGCGGAAGAACACGAAGCGCGGATTCGTATCGAGCAGCGCGTCGACGCGCGTCGGGTTCGCCTTCGCCCAGGCCTTGATGCCCTGCATCGTCGCCTGCGCGGGCGTCAGCTCGCCGCGATCGAGCAGCCACTTGCCGATCGAACGGTACGGCTGGTTGTTGGTACCGCCGAAGCCGACCCGCATCACCGAGCCGTCGTCGAGCAGCACGCGCCCCGAGCCCTGCACCTGCAGGAAGAATGCCTCGATCGGATCGTCGACCCACACGAGCTCGTTGCCGTTCAGGATGCCGGCGCGCTCGAGCTGCGCGCGTGCCGGTAGCGCGGCGCCCGCGCGATAGCCGGCCGGCCAGCGATAGAGCGCGTACTGATACGGGCCGCGGCGTACGCGCGAACCGTGCAGCAGCGGTTCGTAATAGCCGGTCACGAGCCCGTCGAGCGTACCGTCGGTGTTCGCGAACTGGAACGGCGTGAAATATGTTTCGAAGAAGCTGCGGGCGCTGCTGACGTCGAGTTCGTCGAGCCGGTCGGCGGCCGCGCAAGCGCGTGTCCAGGCCGGCTGGCGCGCGAGCCGTGCACAGTTCTGCCGCAGCGCAGCCGTCGCGCCGATCAGCGAATCGTCCTGCCAGCCCGGCACCTGCTGCCACGCGACCGGCGTGAGCCGCTTCGCGGCGACCTGCCCCGGCACGATCGCCGCACCGGTCGGCGGCTTCAGCGCGGAAGTCCGCGTCGGCGCGCCGCCGCACGCGGCGAGCAGCGCCGCCGCCGCGGCCGCGGCCATCCACCCGGCCAGCCGGGGCCCAAACCACATACAATGTCCGTTCTTGATGGAAACCGCCATGTCAGATTTTCTCGACCAATATCCGATGCTCATCTTCGCGCTCGAAGCCTTCGTCGCGCTTGCCCTGCTGATCTTCATCGTCGTATGGACTTCGTCGGGCAGAAAGAAGCAGGCCCGCCGCGACGACCGCCAGCCGCGCTGACGCGCGCCGCACGCTCAATGCAGCGTGCGCGGCATGTGCAGGGCGAACTCGTCGACCGGCGCCTCGAAACGCTCGCCGTCCTCTGCCACGCAGAAGTACGCACCGCGCATCGTGCCGACCGGCGTCGCGATCACGGCCCAGCTCGTGTATTCGAAATGCTCGCCCGGCTGCAGCAGCGGCTGGTGCCCGACGACGCCAAGCCCCTTCACTTCCTGCACGTGGCTCTCGCTGTCCGTGATGATCCAGTGACGTGCGATCAGCTGCGCCGCGACCTGCCCGGTGTTGCGGATCGTCAGCGTGTACGCGAATGCGTATTGACGGTGATCGGGGTCGGATTGTTCCGGCAAGTAGCTGGTTTTCACCGAAACGGTGAACTGATACTGACTCATGGTGTGTCCGCTGTAGGTAACCGCGCGCGCCGACTCGAGCGGCCGGGCCGCGGGCGCGCCGCATTGGTTCGGCATTCTATGCGCATTCGGGCCGCAACCGCACGGCCTGCCGCCGCGCAGCGGGTCGCCGGACGGTAGAATGACGGTTTTGCGCCGCAACGTCCCCGCTCCCCTGTCATGACTCAATTCCGCATCGCTCCCAGCATCCTGTCGGCCGACTTTGCACGGCTCGGCGAAGAAGTCCGCAACGTGGTCGCCGCCGGCGCCGACTGGATTCACTTCGACGTGATGGACAACCATTATGTGCCGAACCTGACGATCGGCCCGCTCGTCTGCGAGGCGATCCGCCCGCACGTGCAGGTGCCGATCGACGTGCACCTGATGGTGCGCCCGGTCGACCGGATCGTGCCCGATTTCGCGAAAGCCGGCGCGAACCTGATCAGCTTCCACCCGGAAGGCTCGGACCACATCGACCGCACGCTGTCGCTGATCCGCGACCACGGCTGCAAGGCCGGTCTCGTGTTCAATCCGGCCACGCCGCTGAACTACCTCGACCACGTGATGGATCGCCTCGACTTCGTGCTGCTGATGTCGGTCAATCCCGGCTTCGGCGGCCAGTCGTTCATTCCGGAAACGCTGAACAAGCTGCGCGAAGCGCGCGCCCGCATCGACGCGTACACCGAACGCACGGGCCGTGAGATCCTGCTCGAAGTCGACGGCGGCGTGAAGGCCGACAATATCGCGGAAATCGCGGCGGCCGGCGCCGACACGTTCGTCGCGGGTTCGGCGATCTTCGGCAAGCCCGACTACCGCAAGGTGATCGACGAGATGCGCGCGGCGCTCGCGACCGTCGAGCGGAGCTGACGCCGTGGCCGACTCGTCGTTCGCCGGCCACGCGCCGGCCGGGGCCGCCACGGACGCCGCGCCGATCCGCTTCGCCGCGCCGCGCATCGATGCGGCGCTGATCGACCTCGACGGCACGATGGTCGACACGGCCGACGATTTCACCGCCGGCCTGAACGGGATGCTCGCGCAACTCGGCGCGCCGGCCACGTCGCGCGACGAAGTAATCGGCTACGTCGGCAAGGGCTCCGAACACCTGATCCACAGCGTGCTGAAGCCGCGCTTTCCGGCCGACGAAGCGCACGCGCGCTTCGACGATGCACTGGCGATCTACCAGACCGAATACGCGAAGATCAACGGTCGCCACACGCGTCTCTATCCGGACGTGGCAGCCGGTCTCGATGCGCTGCGCGCGGCCGGCATCCGGCTCGCGTGCGTGACGAACAAGCCGCACCGCTTCGCGGTCGAGCTGCTCGAACAATACGGGCTGGCCGGCTGCTTCGGCATCGTGCTGGGCGGCGACAGCGTCGCGCGCAAGAAGCCCGATCCGCTGCCGATGCTGACGGCCTGCGACGCGCTCGGCGTCGCGCCGGACGCCGCGGTCGCGATCGGCGACTCGGAAAACGACGCGCTGGCAGGCCGCGCGGCCGGGATGGCGACGCTGACGGTGCCGTACGGCTACAACCACGGCAAAGCTATACAAACGATAAATTCGGATGGTATAGTCGATTCGTTGCTGGTCGCGGCCCGTGCAATTTCCGCGCACAATACCGGCCGGCCAACCGTCTGATTATTTCTTCCATCCGCATGTTTCTGAATAAAAAACGGAGTCTGAGCAGCATCGACCGGGGAGCCTGGCCCTGGCGTCGCTGGTCGCGCTAACCTCTTCGATGAGGTACGCTGAAGCACGTCTTCAGCGCCGTTTTTTATCTCGCTGCGCATCCGCGCGCCGACCGTCGCACCACCTCGAGTTCCACCGCGCCCGAACGCTTGCGTTCAGGATCGGCCGCAGGCTCGCGACGTTCACGCCCGGAGTGCCGGCCGGCAACAGGCACTTCTCGATCGACCGCCCTTTCGCCGACGGCCAGCCGCGCAGCGTCAAATGATCCCTGGCGCACGCGCCGCTCGTCCCGAACAGGACCGGAACATGACCGAACTCGAATTCCAATCGCTCGCGAACGAAGGCTACAACCGCATCCCGCTGATCGCGGAAGCCCTTGCCGATCTCGAAACGCCGCTGTCCCTCTACCTGAAGCTGGCCCAGCCCGAACGCGCGGGCGCCAACTCGTTCCTGCTCGAATCGGTGGTCGGCGGCGAACGTTTCGGCCGCTATTCGTTCATCGGCCTGCCTGCCCGCACGCTCGTGCGCACCCGCAACGGCGTGTCCGAAGTGGTGCGCGACGGCCAGGTCGTCGAGACGCACGACGGCGACCCGTTCCAGTTCATCGAATCGTTCCAGGCGCGCTTCAAGGTTGCGCAGCGCCCGGGGCTGCCGCGGTTCTGCGGCGGCCTTGCCGGCTACTTCGGCTACGACGCGGTGCGCTACATCGAGAAGAAGCTCGCGAACACCGCGCCGCGCGACGATCTCGGCCTGCCCGACATCCAGTTGCTGCTGACCGAGGAAGTCGCGGTAATCGACAACCTCGCCGGCAAGCTCTACCTGATCATCTACGCGGACCCGGGCCAGCCCGAAGCGTATGCGAAGGCGAAACACCGCCTGCGCGAACTGAAACAGCGCCTGCGCACGACCGTGCAGCCGCCCGTCACGTCGGCGAGCGTGCGCACCGAGACGTTCCGCGAATTCAAGAAGGACGACTATCTGGCCGCCGTGCGCCAGGCGAAGGAATACATCGCGGCCGGCGAGCTGATGCAGATCCAGGTCGGCCAGCGGCTGACGAAGCCGTACCGCGACAATCCGCTGTCGCTGTACCGCGCGCTGCGTTCGCTGAATCCGTCGCCGTACATGTATTACTACAACTTCGGCGATTTCCACGTGGTCGGCGCGTCGCCGGAAATCCTGGTGCGCCAGGAAAAGCGCGGCGACGACCAGATCGTCACGATCCGCCCGCTCGCCGGCACGCGCCCGCGCGGCAACACGCCGGAGCGCGACGCGGAACTCGCGACCGAGCTGCTGAACGATCCGAAGGAAATCGCCGAACACGTGATGCTGATCGACCTCGCGCGCAACGACGTCGGCCGCATCGCGGAAATCGGCTCGGTGCAGGTGACCGACAAGATGGTGATCGAGAAGTATTCGCACGTGCAGCACATCGTCAGTTCGGTCGAAGGCAAGCTGAAGCCCGGCATGACGAACTACGACGTGCTGCGCGCGACGTTCCCGGCCGGCACGCTGTCCGGCGCGCCGAAGGTGCGCGCGATGGAACTGATCGACGAGCTCGAGCCGGTCAAGCGCGGGCTGTACGGCGGAGCGGTCGGCTACCTGTCGTTCTCGGGCGAGATGGATCTCGCGATCGCGATCCGCACGGGCCTGATCCACAACGGCAACCTGTACGTGCAAGCGGCGGCCGGCGTCGTCGCGGATTCGGTGCCCGAATCCGAATGGCAAGAGACCGAGAACAAGGCGCGCGCGGTGCTGCGTGCGGCCGAACAGGTCCAGGACGGCCTCGATAGCGACTTCTGACCGGAGACTGACCATGCTGCTCATGATCGACAACTACGACTCGTTTACCTACAACCTGGTCCAGTACTTCGGCGAACTCGGCGAGGACGTGCGTACCTACCGCAACGATGAAATCACGCTCGACGACATCGCGCGCCTGAACCCCGACACCATCTGCCTGTCGCCCGGCCCGAGCAATCCGCAGCACGCGGGCATCACGCTCGACGTGCTGCGCGAATTCGCGGGCCGGAAGCCGATCCTCGGCGTCTGCCTCGGCCACCAGGCGATCGGCGAAGCGTTCGGCGGCCGCGTCGTGCGCGCGAAGACCATCATGCACGGCAAGGTGAGCCGGATCGAAACCGACTGCCGCGGCGTGTTCGCCGACCTGCCTAAGCATTTCGACGTGACGCGCTACCACTCGCTCGCGATCGAACGCGAATCGCTGCCGGACTGCCTCGAGGTGTCCGCGTGGACCGACGACGGCGAGATCATGGGCGTGCGCCACAAGACGCTGCCGGTCGAAGGCGTGCAGTTCCACCCGGAATCGATCCTGTCCGAGCACGGCCATGCGCTGCTCGAGAATTTCCTGAAGCAGCATCGCGCAGCGGCCCATGCCGCCGCACCGGCTGCCTGACGGGAGGCGCACGATGACGATTACCCCGCAGGAAGCGCTGCAACGCACGATCGAGCACCGCGAGATCTTCCACGACGAAATGCTGCACCTGATGCGGCTGATCATGCGCGGCGACCTGTCGCCCGTGATGGCGGCCGCGATCATCACCGGGCTGCGCGTGAAGAAGGAGACGATCGGCGAGATCGCCGCCGCCGCGACCGTGATGCGCGAATTCGCGAACCACGTCGAGGTGCTGGACAACTCGAATTTCGTCGACATCGTCGGCACCGGCGGCGACGGCTCGCACACGTTCAACATCTCGACCGCGTCGATGTTCGTCACGGCGGCCGCGGGCGCGAAGGTCGCGAAGCACGGCAACCGCGGCGTATCGAGCAAGTCCGGCAGCGCCGACGTGCTCGAGGCGCTCGGCGTGAACATCGACCTGCAGTCGGACCAAGTCGCCGCATCGATCGCCGAAACCGGCATGGGCTTCATGTTCGCGCCGAACCATCACCCGGCGATGAAGAACATCGCGGCCGTGCGCCGCGAGCTCGGCGTGCGCACGATCTTCAACATCCTCGGCCCGCTGACCAATCCGGCCGGCGCGCCGAACCAGCTGATGGGCGTGTTCCACGCCGACCTCGTCGGCATCCAGGTACGCGTGATGCAGCGCCTCGGCGCGCAGCACGTGCTCGTCGTGTACGGCAAGGACGGAATGGACGAGGTGTCGCTCGGGGCCGCGACGCTCGTCGGCGAATTGCGCGACGGCAAGGTGCACGAATACGAGATCCATCCGGAGGACTTCGGGCTGCAGATGGTGTCGAACCGCACGCTGAAGGTGGAAAATGCGGACGAATCGCGCACGATGCTGCTCGGCGCGCTGGACAACCAGCCGGGCGTCGCGCGCGAGATCGTCACGCTGAACGCGGGCACCGCGCTCTACGCGGCCAATATCGCCGAGTCGATCGCGGACGGCATCCAGCTGGCCCGCGAAGCGATCGCGAGCGGCAAGGCCCGTGCGAAGGTCGACGAACTCGTGCGCTTCACGCAGCAGTTCAAGCGCTGACCCTCTTACGAACCCAGCAGGAACCCCTATGAGCGACATTCTCGACCGAATCATCGCCGTCAAGCGCGAAGAAATCGCGGCAGCCATCCGCAGCACGCCGCTCGAGGCACTGAAACTCGAAGCATCGGCGCGCGACCTGCGCGACTTCGTCGGCGCGCTGCGGGCGAAACACGCAGCCGGCAATGCCGCCGTGATCGCCGAAATCAAGAAGGCGAGCCCGTCGAAAGGCGTGCTGCGCGAGCATTTCGTGCCGGCCGACATCGCGCGCTCGTATGCGGCGCACGGCGCCGCGTGCCTGTCGGTGCTGACCGACGAGCAGTTCTTCCAGGGCGGCGTCCGCTATCTCGAGGAAGCCCGCGCGGCCTGCACGCTGCCGGTGCTGCGCAAGGACTTCATCGTCGACGCGTACCAGATCGTCGAAGCCCGCGCGATGGGCGCCGACGCGATCCTGCTGATCGCCGCCGCGCTCGACACGCCGCTGATGCAGGAACTCGAAGCCTATGCGCACTCGCTCGGCCTCGCGGTGCTGGTCGAAGTGCACGACCGCCACGAGATGGAACAGGCGCTGACGCTGAAGACGCCGCTGCTCGGCATCAACAACCGCAACCTGCGCACGTTCGAGACGTCGATCCAGACCACGCTCGACATGCTCGACATGATTCCGGCGGACCGTATCGTCGTGACCGAATCGGGCATCCTGTCGCGCGCCGACGTCGACACGATGCGCGCGGCGAACGTGAACACGTTCCTCGTCGGCGAGGCGTTCATGCGCGCCGACCAGCCGGGCGAGGAACTCGCACGGATGTTCTTCTGATGGCGATCGAACAGGAAATCAAGCTCGCGCTGCCGGCCGGCCAGGCCGACGCCGCGCGCCGCTTCTTCGAGACGCTGACCGGCGAACCCGGTCGCGCGATCACGCTCGCGAACGTCTATTACGACACGCCCGATCTCGCGCTCGCGCGTTCGAAGAGCGCGGTGCGCGTGCGCCGCACGCCGGACGGCTGGCTGCAGACGTTCAAGACGGTCGGCAGCGCGGAAGGCGGCCTGCACAGCCGCCACGAGTGGGAATTGCCGGTCGCGGGCGACGCGCTCGAAATCGACGCGCTCGTCGCGGCCTGCGACGTGCCGGAAGCCGCCGCCGCGCTCAATGACGCGGCCGGCGCGCTGCACGCACTGTTCCGCACGGATTTTTCGCGTACGCTGTGGCGCATCGCCATCGGCGGCGCAACCGTCGAGGCCGCGGTGGACCTCGGCGAGATTGTCGTCCAGGCGGAACACGAAACGCGCCGCGAACCGATCAGCGAAATCGAACTCGAACTGATCGACGGCCCGGAAACGGCGCTCGCGACGCTCGCCGCCGAACTGCAGCAGGCGCTGCCGGGCCTCGTTCCCGAAAACATCAGCAAGGCGCAGCGCGGCTACCGGCTGCGCGCGCAATAAACACGCATCACGCATGGCAACCCGCAAGACTTCCCGCGCGCCGCAACAGGCGTCGCTGTTCGACGATCCCGTGCCGGAAACGGCACCGGCCGATATTCCGTCCGCGGCTTCCGAGCCGCCGGCAGCCCGGCGCAAACCCGCGAAGAAAGCCGCCGCACCGGCGCCGGCGCCCATGCCCGAGCCAGCCCCGGCCGCCGCGGCACCGCGACCCGTTGCCGCCGACGTACCGCATCTCGCCGCGCAATTCGACGCGCTGCCGGCCGTCTGGCGCGACGTACTGAAACCGTTCACCGACAGCGACGCGTACGCTCCGCTGTGCCGCTTCGTCGACGAAGAGCGCGCCGCCGGCAAGACGGTCTACCCGACCGACGTGTTCCGCGCGCTGCGCCTGACGCATCCCGACGACGTGAAGGTCGTGATCCTCGGCCAGGATCCGTACCATGGCGACGATCGCGGCACGCCGCAGGCGCACGGCCTCGCATTCTCGGTGCCGCCGGCCGTCCGCACGCCGCCGTCGCTGCGCAACATCTTCAAGGAAATCGCCGCGAACTTCGGTCACGACACGCCGCGTCACGGCTGCCTCGACACGTGGGCGCGCCAGGGCGTGCTGCTGCTCAACACCGTGCTGACGGTCGAGCGCGGCGCGGCCGCGAGCCATGCGAAGCGCGGCTGGGAGCAGTGCACGGACACGCTGATCCGCGAGCTCGCCCGCCGCCATCGCGGACTCGTATTCATGCTGTGGGGCGCGCACGCGCAGGCCAAGCGCGCGCTGTTCGACGCGAACGCGCATTGCGTGCTCGAGGCGCCGCATCCGTCGCCGCTGTCCGCGCACCGCGGCTTCCTCGGCTGCCGCCATTTCGCGCTCGCAAACGACTATCTGGTCGATGCCGGCCGCGAACCGATCGACTGGCGTCTGCCGGACGTGGCCGAAACGCTCGCGTAACGGCCTCGGCGGCGAGTTCGCCGGCCGAATGCAAAAACGCCGCGTCCCTTCGTGAAGGGCGCGGCGTTTTTTTATCGGGCGACGCAGCGGGTGCGTGGCACCCGCGTCGACCTGGCGCGTTACGCGGCGGCGATCGCTTCGCGTGCGCCGGCCAGCGCGGCGCTCTGCGCGTCCGGGCCGAGGTTCAGGCCTTCCGCATGGATGAAGTTCACGTCGGTCAGGCCGATGAAGCCGAGGAACGTGCGCAGGTACGGGGTCTGGCTGTCGTTCGGCGTACCCAGATACTTGCCGCCACGGGCCGTCACGACGTGAACCTTCTTGCCCTTGATCAGGCCTTCCGGACCGTTCTCGGTGTAGCGGAACGTGACGCCTGCGCGGGCGATCCAGTCGAAATACGTCTTCAGTTGCGACGAGATGCCGAAGTTGTACATCGGCGCGCCGATCACGATGATGTCGGCAGCCTGCAGCTCGGCGATCAGTGCATCGCTCTTCGCGACGATCGCATTCTGTTCCGCGGTGCGTTGGTCGGCCGGCGTGAAGAACGCGCCGAGCACCGATTCGTCGAGGTGCGGCAGCGCATCGGCGAGCAGGTCGCGAACCACGACGTTCGCGCCGGGGTTCGATTGTTGCAGCTTTGCCGTCAGTTCGTTGGCCAGCAGCGTGGATTGCGCACCTTGCGAACGCGCAGCGGAATTGATTTGCAGAATGGTCGTCATGTCAGGCTCCGGGTGGGGTTGCGCTTCGGTAGCGCGAGTGACGCCATTGTGCGTGGCCATATGACCGCGAAAAAGCGGGTTCAGGGCGACGGATTGTTGCAACAGCAGAACAATCCTGGATCGCGCCCCGCCACCCGCTTTCGTACGCTTACCCCTTCAGCCAGGCTTCGCGCGCCTTCGTGGCCGCGGCCGGCTTCGCGGCCGCCGTCAGCCGGTAGCGGGTGATGTCCGGCCCGTCGAGCTTCAGTTTCGCGGTGCGCAGCTCGTCGCGGCGGAACGCGTGAACCTCGACCTTGTCGCCCGGCCGGTAGCGTGCGAGCAGCGCATCGAGGTTCGTGCCCGTCACGCGCAGCCCGTCCACCGCGATCAGCGTGTCGCCGGCCGACAACCCCGCGCGATGCGCGGCGCCGCCTTCGTAGACCGCCGCCAACGTACAGTCCGCGCCGCCGCGCAGGCGCGCGCCGATCGTCGGCTTCGCGGCCGCGCCGAGCGCGACGTCGGGGGCCAGCGTCACGCCGAACGGCGCGAACAGTTCGCCGAGCGGCAGGTCGCGCGTGCCGTGCACGGCGTCGGCGAACAGTCGGCCGAGCGCGACGCCCGTCGCCTCTTCGATCAGCGTCTCGACTTCGTTTTCGTCCACGCCCGCCTGCTTGCCGCGATAGAAGTCGCGGCCGTAGCGTTGCCACAGCAGGCGCATCACGTCGTCGAGCGACTTCCGGTTGCGCGTCCGCGCGCGGATCGCGAGATCGAACGCGAGCGCGACGAGCGAGCCCTTCGTGTAATAGCTGACGATCGCGTTGGTCGCGTTCTCGTCCTGGCGGTAGTACTTGATCCACGCGTCGAACGAGCTTTCCGCGACGCTCTGCTTGAGCCGGCCCGTGCCGCGCAGCACGCCGCCAACGGTACGGCCGAGCGCCGCGAAATAGTCGTCCTGCGACATCAGCCCGCTGCGGACCAGCATCAGGTCGTCGTAATACGACGTGAAGCCTTCGAACAGCCACAGCAGCGACGTGTAGTTCTCGCGCGTGAGGTCATACGGCACGAACGCCGCCGGCTTGATGCGCTTCACGTTCCACGTGTGGAAATACTCGTGGCTGCAGAGGCCGAGATAGGTGCGATAGCCTTCCGTCGTTTCCGCGCGCCCCTTCACCGGCAGGTCGGTCCGGTTGCAGATCAGCGCGGTCGACGCACGATGCTCGAGGCCGCCGTAGCCGTCGCTGACCGCGAGCGTCATGAACACGTAGCGATCCATCGGCGCCTTCTTCGACTTCGGCTCGAACAGCGCGATCTGCGCTTCGCATACGCGCTTCAGATCGGTACGCAGCCGCTCCAGGTCGAGCTGCGTCACGCGCCCGGCGATCACGATGTCGTGCGGCACGCCGTGCGCGTCGAACGTCGCGAGCGCGAATTCGCCGATCGTCACCGGATGGTCGGACAGTTCGTCGTAGTTCGCCGCGCGATACGCGCCGAAACCGTAGCGCCTGGTGCCGCGCGCCTCGGGCAGCGCGGTGCCGACGCGCCACGTACGGAACGCCGGGCCGGCCGGTTTCGCGATATCGACTTCGCACGGCGCCGCCTCGCGGCCGACGACGCTCAGGAACACGGCCGTCGCGTTGAAGAAGCCGCCCGAGTCGTCGAGATACGCGGAGCGCACCGACAGGTCCCACGCATAGACGTCGTAGCGCAGCTTCAGCGCGCCGGTGACGGGCGCGGCCTGCCACGTATGCTTGTCGGTCTTCGCGATGCGCACCTTGCGGCCCGCGTCGTTGAACGCATGCAGCGTCACGATGTTGCGCGCGAACTCACGCACGAGATAGCTGCCGGGAATCCATACCGGCAGCGAGAAACGCTGGCCTTCGGGATCGGGATCGGCAACCGTCACCGTCACTTCGAACAGGTGGGCGGCAAGATCTTTCGGGACAATCGAATAGCGGATCGGCTGGGTCATCGTGGCAATCGGTCGGTCGAATACGGCGGCGAAAACGAAGAGAGGCGCCGGCAGATCGTGCGGGCGCCCCTCGCTGGCCGGGCCATGCGCCCGGCGTGCAGTCGGTTACTTGCTCGAGGCGAGCGCCTGGTTGAGCTGGTCCGCCGATACCGCGCCCGGCAGGCGGCGGCCGTCCGGCAAGAAGATCGTCGGCGTGCCCGTGACGTTCATCCCGCGGCCGAGCGCGAGGTTCTTGTCGAGCGCGGTGGTGTCGCAGGTACCGGCGCCGGACGGCGCGCGGTGGTCGAGCATCCAGCTTTCCCAGGTCTTCGCGCGGTCGGTCGCGCACCAGATCGCCTTCGACTTCGCGGTCGAATCCGGCGACAGCACCGGGTACAGGAACGTGTAGACGGTCACGTTGTCGACCGACTGCAGCGTCGTCTCGAGCTTCTTGCAGTACGGGCAGTTCGGATCGGAGAACACCGCGATCTTGCGGGCGCCGTTGCCCTTGACGACCTTGATCGCATTCGCGAACGGCAGGCTCGCGAAGTCGATCTTGTTGATTTCGGACAGGCGGGCGTCGGTCAGGTTCTTGTGCGACTTGGTGTCGACGAGATCGCCGAGCAGCACGTAGTCGCCCGCCGCGTCGCTATAGATGATCTGCGAGCCGAGGTTCACTTCGTAAAGGCCTGCAACCGGCGATTTCGACACGCTCTTGATCGGCGCGTCGTTGCCGAGACGGGCTTGCAGCGTGGCCTTCAGCTTGTCGGTGGTCTGGTCGGCCTGCGCGGTGCAGCCAAGCGTCGCCATCGTGACGGCCAGCGCCAGCGACGCGATGCGGATCGTTTTTTTCATCGAAATCTTCCTTCAGCTCAATCGGAGTGCACGGCACAGTGTACGCCGTAACGGAACCGTCTCCGACCCACGCAGTGGCGGAAGGTTCGATCAGCCGAGCGCGGCCGACACGAGCCAGCGCTTCACGAGCGGCTGCGCGCCGACGAACGCCATGCCCGCATTGCGCACCGCCTTCGCGAGCGAGCCCGGCACCGCGAACAGCCGCTGCAAGCCATCGGTCGCGACCATCAGCGCGCGGATATCCTCGCGGCGCGAACGCTCGTAGCGGCGCAACAGCACCGGATCGCCGAGGTTGCGAAAGCTTTCCTTGCGCGCGATCGCGTCGGCGAGCGCGGCGACGTCGCGCAACCCCAGGTTCATCCCCTGCCCGGCGAGCGGATGGATCAGGTGCGCGGCATCGCCGACGAGCGCGACGCGCGGCGCGATCAGCTTGTCGACCGTCTGCAGCGCCAGCGGGAAGCCGGCGGCCGGCGTCACGCATTCGAGCGTGCCGATCTGGCCGTGCGACACGCGCTCGACCTCGGCCGCGAGCTGCGCCGGATCGAGGGCGAGCAGTTCGTCCGCATGCGCGGTGTGCGCGGACCATACCAGCGACACATGGCCGTCCGGCAGCGGCAGCAGCGCGACGATCTCCCCTTCGTGGAACCACTGGTACGCCGTCTCGCGGTGCGGCAGCGAGGCCTTGAAGTTCGCGACGACGCCCGTCTGCCGATAGTCGCGCCGCTCCACCCTGGCCCCCATTTGGGAACGCACCCATGAATGCGCGCCGTCGGCGCCGACGACGAGATCGGCCTCGAGCACCTGTCCCGACGACAGCGTGAGCACGGCCGCGTCGTCGCGCACGTCGAAGCCCTGCGCACGCGCGTCGAACCACGTGAGGTTCGGCTGGAACCGCAGCGCGGCGTCGAGCGACGCCTCGACCAGCGACGATTCGGCGATCCATGCGAGCTGCGGCACGGACGCCTGGTAAGCAGAGAAATGCAGTTCGGCATGCGCATCGCCATACACGCGCATGTCGTAGACCGGCGCGAGCCGGCCGTGGTCGAGCGCCTGCCAGACCCGCAGCCGCTCGAGCAACGCCTGCGAACTGGACGACAGCGCGTAGATGCGCGTGTCGAACGCGAGATCGGCGGGGCGCGGCGTGGCCGGCTGGGCGAGCAAGGCTGTCTTGTAGCCGGACTGGGTCAGCGCGAGCGCGGCCGTCTTGCCGACGAGCCCGCCGCCGACCACGGCGACGTCGAAGGAGTGGTGGGCAGTCATGGCGGGCATTATAGCCGCGGGGCCAAACCCTTACGCGGCCGGACTTTGCGGGAAATCAGCAGAATCGCAGGCCGGCGCGCCCGCGCGACGGCCAGCCGCATCGGCCGTTCGGCGCCAGGCCCGGAATCCGGCGCGCCGGCACGGTACAATAGCGTTTTTGACCGTCGGCCCGCCGCGCTCCACGCGCCGGCCGCCCTTTTTTCCCGCGCCGCCGTGCCCTGTCCGGCCGCGCCGCCTCACCCGTCCGAAGGATTCCATGAGTCTCAAATGCGGCATCGTCGGCTTGCCCAACGTCGGCAAGTCCACCCTGTTCAATGCGCTGACCAAGGCCGGCATCGCCGCCGAGAACTACCCGTTCTGCACGATCGAGCCGAACGTCGGCATCGTCGAAGTGCCGGATACGCGCCTGAAGGCGCTCTCCGAGATCGTCAAGCCCGAGCGCGTCGTGCCGGCCGTCGTCGAGTTCGTCGACATCGCGGGCCTCGTCGCGGGCGCGAGCAAGGGTGAAGGCCTGGGCAACCAGTTCCTCGCGAACATCCGCGAAACCGACGCGATCACGCACGTCGTGCGCTGCTTCGAGGACGACAACGTCATTCACGTCGCCGGCAAGGTCAGCCCGATCGACGACATCGAAGTGATCAACACCGAACTCGCGCTCGCCGATCTCGGCACCATCGAGAAGGCGCTCACGCGCTATTCGAAGGCGGCGAAGTCGGGCAACGACAAGGAAGCGGCGAAGCTCGTCGCGGTGCTCGAAAAAGTGCGCGCGCAGCTCGACCAGGGCAAGGCCGTGCGCGGCCTCGCGCTGTCGGACGACGAACAGGCGCTGATCAAGCCGTTCTGCCTGATCACCGCGAAGCCGGCGATGTATGTCGCTAACGTGAAGGACGACGGCTTCGAGAACAACCCGCACCTCGAGGCGGTGCGCAAGTACGCGGAAAGCGAAAACGCGCCGGTGGTCGCCGTGTGCGCGGCGATCGAGGCGGAAATCGCCGATCTCGACGACGCGGACAAGGAAGCGTTCCTCGCCGACATGGGCATGGAAGAGCCGGGCCTCGACCGCGTGATCCGCGCGGGCTTCAAGCTGCTCGGCCTGCAGACCTATTTCACCGCGGGCGTGAAGGAAGTGCGCGCGTGGACGATCCGCATCGGCGATACCGCTCCGCAGGCGGCCGGCGTGATCCACACCGACTTCGAGCGCGGCTTCATCCGTGCGCAGACGATCGCGTTCGACGACTTCGTCACGTACAAGGGCGAGCAAGGCGCGAAGGAAGCCGGCAAGATGCGCGCGGAAGGGAAGGAATACGTCGTGCACGACGGGGATGTGATGAACTTCCTGTTCAACGTTTGAGCGTTGCTGCTGCATCGACCGTAAAAAAGCCCGCTGAATGCGGGCTTTTTCTTTTTCGATGACGGAAGACCGACTCATTCCCGCCCGACGATCTTCAGTGTCCCGGACATATGCAGGAACTGCCCGTCCTTCGTCACGATGTTCGTGTCCACCGTGCCGCGTTCGAAATCCTCGACGTGCACGACGTTCGAGCCGGTGGACGGCTCATGCCAGTACACCATGTACACCTGCGGACGGATCTCGCGCGCCATGTACTGCACCGTATCCGTCACACCGTTGAATTGGCCGGCCGTGCCGACGAACGACATCGTCTTGTCGTCCTGGAAGTGCAGGTCGAACGCGGCAGCGCCGAGCTGCACGCGCACCGTCTTGCCCGCCGCGGGGAACGGCGCCGGCGCGGGCCATTGCATCTCGCCCTTGGCGACCTTCGCGCCCAGCTCGAGCGACGACTTCTCGCCGAGATCCGGGTAGCGCGCCTCCATCGCCGCGATCAGCGCCGCCGAATCCTTCGCGCGCGCCGCTTCGTCGTCGAACGCCTTCACGTAATTGCGCGTGAACGCGACGCCGGTGGCGAACGGCTGGCTGCCGTCACGGTTCGGCAGGAAGTGGCCAGGCACGACGCGCGCCGGCTTCAGCGCATCGATCCGGTCGAGCGTCGCCAGCCAGTTCGCGTGCGACAGCGGCGTCTGCGTGTCGGCCATCCACACGTGAATGTTCGCGGCGACCGGGATGCCACCGACCACGGTCCGTGTGGAAGGAATCCACACGAACGTGCGATCGGGCGTCGGGCCGTCAAGCCCGACGATGCGCAGCGGCTCGCCGTCGACGCGCAGCGTATTGCCGTCGAGCGGCTGCGGCACGATCACCGAAGTCGGCGCATTGTCCTTCAGGATCGGGCCCCAGTAGGCGAGCTTGCCGTCCTTGCTGGCCTCGATCGCGGCGACGGTCTGCTGCGTCGCGATGACCTTCGCATCCGGGAACGCCGCGTGAATGGTCTCCAGCCCGAAGTAATAGTCGGGGTCGCTGTGGCTCACGTAGACGGCCTTGAGCGTCTTGCCGCTCGCCTTGATCCGGCTCACCAGCGCCTGCGCGTCGTTGCGCTGGAACTGGGCGTCGATCAGGATCGCCTCGGTCTTGCCCGAAACGATTTCGGACGAAACCGGGAAGATCGCATGCGCGCCCGGATTGTAGACATCGACGGTCAGCGGGGCGGCAGTGCTCGCGGATGCGGCGCCGAGTAGTGCACTCGCCGCGAATGCGGAAGAAAACAGATGACGGATCGACATGGTCGGACGCTTGATTGGTGGTGAGCCCGTAGAATAAGTGAAACTGTCTCAGTAACAAATATCCCAAGTGTCGATGATTTATTTCCCAACGGGAACGAATCGATCGTCACACATCGGGGCACGGTCGTTTAAGCGGACGCCAGCCGACCTGATCTCCTGATAACAGGACGCGAGTACGCCAGGGCATCACTCCTGCATGACATGGCGAACACGCATCGGCAGTGACGAGATCGCGAACGCAGCGGCCTTTTGTCATGCCGGACCGATTCATGAAGGTTTGCGGGAAGCGCGAGCCGACAACCTTTTCGCCATTTCCTTCGTTGCCTCCGTTGCACAGATCGCCCGTGCCGCAGGTCGCATCGAACCATCGCCCCATTCGTTACGCGCCGATTTTTCGCAGGATGTGTCGCGCGCTTTCTTCCACTTCGCCATCTGCGCGTCGAGCGCCGCCTTGCGCCGTGGCTGCTCGCTCACCTGTTTGTCGACGATCCGCTGCAATTCCCGCTCGGCGACGAGCTGATCGCGCCACGCGCAAAAATTCATGCTCGTCTGGCTCGATTCACAGTCACTGAGCAGCGCGTTGACCTCGCTTGCCGGCAAGCCGCTGCGCGCCGCTATCTCGTCCGCTGCCGTCGGGCCGGCAAATGCATGCGTCGACGTCAGCACGAGCAAACCGATCATGGCCGTTCTCACGGTGCCCTCTGTTGTGACTGGAACGGCGCCGATTCAAGTCGGCGCCGGTTGACAAGCCCGTTTGAACGAACGGGCGCCAGACGACGCCCGTTATCGTCTCGCGGATGAATCCAGACGCGCTGATTCATGTGCGACACGACGCCCGCGTCGTCGCTCTGATTCGCTGAACGGAACACGGCCAGCGCACCTGTGTTGCCGGTATTGTGGGCATGGCTGACGAGCTCATCGAATTGCAACTGCGTCAATTGCCGAAGCGGGACATGTCGCCGCACGGCGGCTTCTGCCCGACGGACCCGGACCGCGAGTTGTGCATTGACTTGCGTCGTCGCAACCGGCGTGCGCAATTCTTCCGGGGTGCACGGCCCGGTGTGAGCCAGCGTTCCGATACCATAGGTACAGTTGTTCGCTTGGTCGTTGTAGTAAGCCATGACTGCGCTTTCCCGTCTCCGCAGCTCGGCCCAGCCTGCGTCACTCAATCGCAGGCTTTCGTTCGCCATTTGCCTCTCCTGGCGCGACCGCTAACGCGAGTCGGCCTCATCGTTCACCTCGGTTCTCGAAGCGATCAATGTATGGCGTTGCCGTTCGCGATGAAATCAGACGAGTTCGATTTTGACGCGTTCGTACATCAACGATCGCAGGGTACGAAAGATCGGGCAGCGTGACGTTCCGTGTATCCGCGTACTCGCTCAAAAAAGCAAATGGCCCGACCAGCAACCGCCGATCAGGCCATATTCACGCCCGGGACTTCGCACCCAGTCGTCACCTCATTCGATCAGATCACGTCGCCGACACCCGCCGCCCCGCATCCACCCGCGCATCGCGCCCACGCTTGTTCAGCCACGACGCGAGCAGCACGATCAACGCCAGCACGGCCGTCGCGCCAACCTCCATCCGGTGTTCCTCGCTGACGAACATCACGGTCAGCGTGCCGCAGATGAACAGGATCACCGCCCACGTGAGCCACGGGAACAGCCACATCCGCAGCGTCAGGTCCGCGCCGCCCGCTTCGAGCGTCTTGCGCATCCGCAGCTGCGAGATCGCGATCACGAGATACACGAGCAGCGCGATCGCGCCCGACGTCGCGAGCAGGAAGCCGAACACCTGCTCCGGCATCAGGTAGTTCGCGATCACGGTCAGGAAACCGAACGCGGTCGACGCGAGCACGGCCGCGCGCGGCGTGCCGGTCGAATCGGTGCGATGCAGGAAGGCGGGCGCGTCCTTGCGCCTGGACAGCGAGAACAGCATCCGCGACGCCGTGTACAGCGCCGAATTCAGGCAGCTCGCGACCGACACGAGCACGATCACGTCGATGATCGCCTTCGCGTTCGGGACGCCGATCAATTCCATCGCGCGCTGATACGAGCCGTGCTTCGGCAGCAGCGGGTCGTTCCACGGCACGATGGCCGCGACGACGAGAATCGAGCCGAGATAGAACAGCGTGATACGCCAGATGACCGAGTTCGTCGCACGCACGATCTGGCGTTGCGGGTTGTCCGATTCGGCGGCCGCGATCGTCACGATCTCGGTGCCGAGGAACGAGAACATCGTCGTGAGCATCGCCGCGAGCACCGCGCTCGCGCCGTGCGGCATGAAGCCGTCGTGCACGAACAGGTTCGACACGCCCGACACGGCCGGCGCGGGAATGATGCCGACGATCGCCGCGCCGCCGATGCACAGGAACACGACGATCGCGACGACCTTGATCAGCGCGAACCAGAATTCGAATTCGCCGTAGTTCTTGACGGAAAAGAGATTGGTGAGGGTGAGCAGCAGCGTGATGCCGAGCGCGAAGATCCACGTCGCGATGCCCGGAAACCACGCATTGAGGATGGTCGCGGCGGCGGTCGCCTCGATCGGGATCACCAGCACCCAGAACCACCAGTACAGCCAGCCGATCGTGAAGCCCGCCCAGTGGCCGATCGCTCGATCGGCATAGGTCGAGAACGACCCGCTGTCCGGATGCGCGACGGCCATTTCGCCGAGCATGCGCATCACCAGCACGACCAGCACGCCCGCGATCGCATACGCGAGTATCGATGCCGGCCCGGCTTCCGCGATCGCGTGGCCGGAGCCGACGAACAAGCCCGCGCCGATGACGCCGGCAATCGACATCATCGTGACGTGACGCTGCTTCAGGCCGGTGCCGAGGCCTGTGTTGCTTCCACTCATCTGTCTCTCTCCAAAAAACGGTTCCGGTACGACCGGTGTCGCGTGAAGGCGGCGCGGGAGTTGTCGTTCTTGAATCCGGCCGCGGCCGCGCGTGCGGCGCACGCGGGCATGAGGCCGGATGGGGCCGTTCCGGTCGGGTCGTCCGCGCAGTCTGCGAAGCTGCGGGTGCGATGCGGCGCACCGGGCGCCGGGCATCGCGTACGCCCGTTCCGTCGGCCGTCGTCAGCCGCCTTCGAAGCGAAGGAGTGTAAGCACCAAACGGTTCTTCACTAAGAACCAATTGGAGAATTTCGATGGAACCACTCGTTGCATCGACACGAACCGATGCAACGCTTGATCCGGTTTCGGCGGCGGCTCGCGTGCTGCGCGCGCCGTTCAGTTCATGTCGCCGGCGGCTTCCTTCCGCCACTTCGCCGGCACGATTGCGCGCCATTCCCGCAGGAGCAGGTTTTTCACGGCGTCGGGATGCGCGGCCGACAGGCGCACGAGCACGATCGGCCAGCCGACATAGTGATCGGTCACGTAATACACGTCGGGCGCCGACTCGATCAGCCAGGCGCGCTCGTCGGGGCCGACGCCCTTCACGACGAGCGTGTCGCCGTCCTCGCGCAGCCGCGCGAGCAGCTTGCCCTTCACCTTGAGCGCGGGCGTGCCGTACGACGTGCCTTCCTCGACGCCGCGCCACGTCAGTGCGATCTGCCGGACTTCGTCGAATGTCACGATGCCTCCCCGACCGCGAGTCGATGGTCGACGGTCCGGTCACCGTACCGGAAACCGCGCGACGCGCCCACTCTCCGCCGCATCACGCGGAACGGCCGAAGGTTGCCGCGTTCCGCCGCTGGATTCTCGATGCCGCGCAGGCCGACGGCGCGGCGTAGCGTCGCGCCGGCACCGGCGCCGATCCGCTAACATGCGGCGCGGGCGATCGGCCCGACGTCGATAACAACGAACGGAACGAGAGAGACCATGCGCACCCTGCTCCGCCGCGCGACCCATGTCGCGACCCTGTCCGCCGCGCTCTTCGTCGCGGGCGCCGCGCTGCCGCTTCCCGCGCACGCCTATCGCGCGCCGCCCGGCTACGGCAACGAAGCCGATCTCGACCGTCACGACACGTATCGCAACCGCGACGGCGAAACCGTGCATGCGCCCGCGCATTCGAAATCGGGCCGCGTGCCGGACGGCGCGAGCGCGCGTTGCCGCGACGGCACGTACAGCTTCAGCCGCCACCGGCGCGGCACGTGCTCGGGGCACGGCGGCGTCGCCGCGTGGCTGTGAGCGCGGGTCGGCCGAATGGCCTGTGCCGCGCCAGCGGCAGCCGGCGGCGAAGTACAATACGCGCTCGCACCGCCGCGCCCCGCGCGGCACGCTCCGTACCGAATCACCCGACGCCGCCACGCCCGCGCGCGCTGCGCGGCAGTCTCAACCACTTCTGACTTTCACACCGAAATGGCCCAATACGTTTTCACGATGAACCGGGTCGGCAAGATCGTGCCGCCCAAGCGCCAGATCCTGAAGGACATCTCGCTGTCGTTCTTTCCCGGCGCGAAGATCGGCGTGCTCGGCCTGAACGGCTCGGGCAAGTCGACGCTGATCCGCATCATGGCGGGCGTCGACAAGGACATCGAGGGCGAAGCCACGCCGATGCCGAACCTGAACATCGGCTACCTGCCGCAGGAACCGCAGCTCGACCCGACGAAGACCGTGCGCGAAGCCGTCGAGGAAGGCCTCGGCGACCTGTTCCAGGCCAACAAGAAGCTGGAAGAAATCTACGCGGCCTACGCCGAACCGGACGCCGACTTCGACGCGCTCGCGGCCGAGCAGGCGAAGTACGAGGCGATCCTCGCGTCGAGCGACGGCGGCAGCCCCGAGCAGCAGCTCGAAGTGGCCGCCGACGCACTGCGCCTGCCGCCGTGGGACGCGAAGATCGAGCACCTGTCGGGCGGCGAAAAGCGCCGCGTCGCGCTGTGCAAGCTGCTGCTCGAAAAGCCCGACATGCTGCTGCTCGACGAACCGACCAACCACCTCGACGCCGAATCGGTCGACTGGCTCGAGCAGTTCCTCGTGCGCTTCCCGGGCACCGTCGTCGCGGTCACGCACGATCGCTACTTCCTCGACAACGCGGCCGAGTGGATTCTCGAACTCGACCGCGGCCACGGCATTCCGTGGAAGGGCAACTACAGCAGCTGGCTCGACCAGAAGGAAGAGCGCCTGAAGCAGGAAGAAGCGTCGGAATCGGCGCGCCAGAAGGCGATCAAGAAGGAACTGGAGTGGGTGCGCCAGAATCCGAAGGGCCGTCAGGCGAAGTCGAAGGCGCGTATCGCGCGCTTCGAGGAGCTGAGCAGCCAGGAATACCAGAAGCGCAACGAAACGCAGGAAATCTTCATTCCGGCCGGCGAACGCCTCGGCAACGAAGTGATCGAGTTCAAGAACGTCAGCAAGTCGTTCGGCGACCGCCTGCTGATCGACAACCTGAGCTTCAAGATCCCGGCCGGCGCGATCGTCGGCATCATCGGCCCGAACGGCGCCGGCAAGTCGACGCTGTTCAAGATGCTGACGGGCAAGGAACAGCCGGATTCGGGCGAAGTGGTGATGGGCCCGACGGTGAAGCTCGCGTACGTCGACCAGAGCCGCGACGCGCTCGACGGTTCGAAGACGGTGTTCGAGGAAATCTCCGGCGGCGCCGACGTGCTGACGGTCGGCAAGTACGAAACGCCGTCGCGCGCGTACATCGGCCGCTTCAACTTCAAGGGCGGCGACCAGCAGAAGATCGTCGGCAACCTGTCCGGCGGCGAACGCGGCCGCCTGCACCTCGCGAAGACGCTGATCTCGGGCGGCAACGTGCTGCTGCTGGACGAGCCGTCGAACGACCTCGACGTCGAAACGCTGCGTGCGCTGGAAGACGCGCTGCTCGAATTCGCGGGCTCGGTGATGGTGATCTCGCACGATCGTTGGTTCCTCGACCGGATCGCGACGCACATCCTCGCGTTCGAAGGCGATTCGCAGGTCACATTCTTCGACGGCAACTACCAGGAGTACGAAGCCGACAAGCGTGCGCGCCTCGGCGAGGAAGCCGCGAAGCCGAAGCGCCTGCGCTACAAGCCGATCAGCCGCTGAGCGGCGCGGCCCGGGCGCCCGGCGCTGCGATCACGCGGGGCCGGCGCCGAAGCTGGCCGCTTCAGGAGCGGCACAACGAAGAAGCGAGCCCTTGGCTCGCTTTTTTTATCCCGCGTCGCTTCCCCGCCGCTTACACCAGCGCGCCTAATTCGCGCAGTCGGGTCTCGGTCGCCGCCGCGCTCGTGTGATGAATGCCGTGCCAGCCGAGCGCCGTCGCAGCCGCCGCGTTGTGCGCGTTGTCGTCGATGAACACGAGCTCGTGCGGCGCGATGCCGGGCACGTGCGGATCGATCCGCGCATGCATCTCGCGATAGATCGCCGGATCGGGTTTCACGAGCTTCACGCGGCCGGACACGACGATGTCCTTGAACCGGCGCAGCACAGGGAAGTTGTCCCATGCATACGGAAACGTCTGCGCGGACCAGTTCGTCAGCCCGAACAGCGGCATCCCCTGCGCGTCCAGCCGGTCGACGAGGGCCGCGCCCTCTTCGAGCACGCCGCCGATCATCTCGTGCCAGCGCGCGTAGAACGCGCGGATCAGCGCCTCGTGCTCCGGAAACTTCGCGACGAGTTCGGCCGTGCCCTCCTCGATCGTCTGCCCGCCGTCCTGGCGGACCACCCACTCCATCGCGCACACGTGTGTGAGGAACCAGCGACGCTCGGCGGCATCGGGAATCAGCTGACGGTAAAGGTACTCGGGGCTCCAGTCGATCAGCACGCCGCCGAAATCGAACACCACTGCCTTGATCGTCATGCGAACTCCGTGGCGAGCACGTCCGCGAGCGGACGCGGCGTCACCGCGTTGCCCGACAGCGAATTGTTGTGCCAGATGAACTGATGGTGCGCGACGATCTGCGCCGCCGACAGGTGGGCGCGCTCGTTCGTCGTGTGCAGGTCGGACACGACGGTCGTCCGGTAGCCGAGCAGCGCGGCACGGCGCGCGGCCGAATCGACGCAGAACTCGGTCGCATAGCCGCAGATCAGTACCGAACGGATGCCGTGGCGATCGAGCTGCGCGGCGAGCGGCGTGTCGTGGAACGCGTCGCTCGCCTGCTTGCGCAGGCGCCAGTCGTCGCGGCCGACGACCAGCCCCGCATGCAGTTCCCACCCCGGCGTGCCGGGCACGATGTCGTCGTCCGCGTCGCCGTCGTGCTGCACGAAGCACACCGGCGCGTTCGCCGCGCGCGCCGCCGCCGTCAACCGGTTGATGCCCGACACCACATCGTCGAGCCGGTACGCGGGCTGCGCCCGCTCCACCAGCCCGCGCTGCATGTCGACCACGATCACCGCAGTGTCCGCCATGGCTTGCCCTCGCTGTCATTGTCCGGACGTCGTCCGATCGTTGCCGGATCGCCATCCGGCCGTTCTCGCGCGCTGCGTCAGATCGGCTGCGTGCGCGCATCCAGCCACGCCTTCGCGTCGCCGCTCAGATGCCGGCCGACGCGCTCGCGCACCATCGCGTGATACGTGTTCAGCCACGCGCGCTCTTCGTCGTGCAGCATCTCGATCAGCACGCAGCGCGTGTCGATCGGGCACAGCGTCAGCGTCTCGAACGCGAGGAAATCGCCGAACTCCGTCTTCCCGGCCGCACGGTTCACGACCAGGTTCTCGATCCGGATGCCCCACTGGCCCGGACGGTACACGCCCGGCTCGATCGACGTGATCATCCCCTCTTCCATCGCCGTGTACGGCTCGGCCGGCGCGTAGTGCGAGATGACCTGCGGACCTTCATGCACGTTCAGGAAGTAACCCACGCCATGCCCGGTGCCGTGGCCGTAGTCGAGCCCGGCCGCCCACATCGGCGCACGGGCGATCGCGTCGAGCATCGGCGAGCGGATGCCGCGCGGGAAGCGGGCGCGCGACAGCGCCATCATCGATTTCAGCACGATCGTGAAATCGCGCCGCTGCAGGTCGCTGACGGCGCCGACCGGCACGACGCGCGTGATGTCGGTCGTACCCGTCATGTACTGGCCGCCCGAATCGATCAGCAGCAGGCCGTCGCCGGCGATCGTCGCGTGCGACTCGCGCGTCGCGTGGTAGTGCGGCATCGCGCCGTTCGCGTTGAAGCCGGCGATCGTCGCGAAGCTCGCCGACACGTAGCCGGGGCGGCGGGCGCGCGCGGCCGTGAGCTTCTCCTCGACCGTCAGCTCGGTGATCGTCTCGCGATTGACGGCCTGTTCGAACCACGCGAAGAATTCCGCGAGCGCGGCGCCGTCGTGCTCCATCGTCACCCGCACGTGCTCGATCTCGGCGGACGTCTTGCGCGACTTCGCGAACGTCGACGGATTCACGGCCTCGACGAGCTTCACGCCGGCCGGCACGGCCTCGAGCGTGCCGAACGTCACGCGGCGCGGATCGATCAGCAGCGTCGCGCCGTCGGGCAGCGCCGCGAGCGACGCACGCGCGGCATCGTAGGCGCGGACGTCGACGCCATCCTGCGCGAGCGACGCGGCCAGCGCCGACGGCACCTTGCCGTCGGCGACGAACAGCGTCGCGCGATCGGCGCCGATCAATGCGTGCGCAACGAACACCGGATTGAAGTTGACGTCGGCGCCGCGCAGGTTGAACAGCCACGCGAGATCGTCGAGCGTCGACACGAAGTGCCATTGCGCGCCCTGCGCGTGCATCGCGCGGCGCACGTCGGCGAGCTTGGCCGCGCGCGTCGTGTCGGCCTGCGGCGCCACGTGCTCGAACACCGCGTCGCCGGGCAGCCCCGGCCGCTCCGGCCAGATCGCGTCGAGCAGGTCGACGTCGGTGCGCAGCGCGATGCCGCGCGCGCTCAGCGCGGCCGTCAGCCCGCGCGCGGCCGCGACGCCGAGCACGGCGCCATCGACGCCCACCGTCGCGCCGGCCGCCACGTTCTGCGCGAGCCAGTCGACGTGCGGTGCGCTCTGCTGCCCGCCCGTCATCTTCATTAACTGCACGCCCGTGCCCGCCAGCTCGGCGTCGGCCTGCACCCAGTAGCGGCTGTCGACCCACAACCCGGCAAACTCCGCGGTCACGACCAGCGTGCCGACCGAGCCCGTGAAGCCCGACAGCCAGCGGCGCGCCTGCCAGCGTTCCGGCAGGTATTCGGACAGATGGGGATCGGCGGACGGCACGAGATAGGCGGCCAGGTTCTCGCGGGCCATGGCGCCGCGCAGCAGCGCGAGACGGGCCGGCACCGGCGAGACTTCGGGGAGACGGGCATTCATGATTTCACCTGAGAGCATTCAGCGACGGGCCGACAGCGCGACCGTCACGGCTACGGCGAGGAACGCGACGCCGGTGCAGACCGGCCATTCGAGCGTCTCGCCATCGTAAAACAGTCCCGAGAGATTGCCGACCATGCGGGCGGCGGCCGCGCCCACGATGCCGACGAGCACCGCGATCCACCACGCCGGCCGACCCGTGCGCCGCATCGGATGCAGCCAGCGGCCGAACAGCCCGACGGCCGCTCCCAGGACAAGGATTCCAAACCAGTTCATTCAACGCCTTCTATAAATTCAGATTCGTCCCATAGGCGTGAACGTTGCCAGCGGCTAGCATCGATTCATCCATCGAACCCGAGACCAGCCGGGCGCCGCGAACATTCGAGTGTAGGGGCCGACTCGACGTTATGGCAAGCGCACACCGGCTGCCGTATTGAAGAAATCGTCATGCGAATCGCTCTGATCGATCCGGAGCCGCGTCATAGCGCACTCCTGAACCGCCTGCTCTTCGCAGGCGGTCACGTGTGCCACGCGTTTCCGTCCAGCACCGCATTCTTCGAGTGGCTCGCCGCCGACAACACCTGCGACATGCTGATCACCGGCCACTGGGCCGGGGACCAGCCGGCGCAGGAAGTCATTCCGCGCGCGCAGGCGATCCTGCCCGGGTTGCCGGCCATTGCCATGATGCAGTCGGCGCGCGAGAGCGAAGTCGTCTCGTGCCTGCACGCGGGCGCCGACGATTGCCTCGTGCGCCCCGTGAGCGGGCCCGAGTTTCTCGCGCGCGTCAATGCATTGAGCCGGCGCGCGGGCGTACGGCGGACACCCGCCCGCTCGCGCGAAACGTATGGCGAATACGCATTCGACGCCACGCATTGCCTCGTGCGTTTCGGCAACGCAATCGTTTCACTCACGCCGAAGGAGTTCCGTTTCGCGCAGTTGCTGCTCACGAACGTGTCGCGGCCCGTGTCGCGCGCCCACATCCTCGAAACGGTATGGGGCCGCCGCCGCGACATGAAGTCGCGCACGCTCGACACGCACGCGTCCCGGCTGCGCAGCAAATTGCAGCTGCTTCCGGAGCGCGGCTACCGGCTGCTGCCGCTCTACGGCTTCGGCTATCAGCTCGATCGCGTACCGATCGAGCCCCCAAATTCGCGGCCCCGCCACGCGGATGCCCGGTATGCAACGAGTGAGGAAATCACCGAAACGCTATAATATGGGGCTAAACGATAGCCCTCGATATGCAACTCCTCACGATCGGAATCAACCACCACACTGCGCCTGTCGCCCTGCGCGAACGCGTGGCGTTTCCGCTCGAGCAAATCAAACCGGCTCTCGTCACGTTCAAGAACGTGTTTCTCGGCCCGCAGGCGCCCAATACGCCCGAGGCGGCGATCCTCTCCACCTGCAACCGCACCGAACTGTATTGCGCGACCGACGATCGCGCGGCCCGTGAAGGCGCGGTCCGCTGGCTGTCGGAATATCACCGGATTCCGGTCGACGAACTCGCCCCGCACGTCTATGCCCTGCCGCAGTCGGAAGCGGTCCGGCACGCGTTTCGCGTCGCATCCGGCCTCGATTCGATGGTGCTCGGCGAGACCCAGATTCTGGGCCAGATGAAGGATGCCGTTCGCACCGCGACGGAAGCGGGTGCGCTCGGCACCTACCTGAACCAGCTGTTCCAGCGCACGTTCGCGGTGGCGAAGGAAGTGCGCGGCACGACCGAAATCGGCACGCAGTCGGTATCGATGGCCGCCGCCGCGGTTCGCCTCGCGCAGCGGATCTTCGAAAAGGTGTCGGATCAGCGCGTGCTGTTCATCGGCGCCGGCGAAATGATCGAGCTGTGCGCGACGCACTTCGCCGCGCAAGGCCCGCGCGAACTCGTCGTCGCGAACCGCACGGCCGAACGCGGTCAGCGGCTCGCCGAACGCTTCAACGGCCGCGCGATGCCGCTGGCCGACCTGCCCACGCGCATGCACGAATTCGACATCATCGTGTCGTGCACCGCGTCGACGTTGCCGATCATCGGCCTCGGCGCGGTCGAGCGCGCGGTGAAGGCGCGCCGCCACCGGCCGATCTTCATGGTCGACCTTGCGGTGCCGCGCGACATCGAGCCCGAAGTCGGCAAGCTGAAGGACGTGTTCCTTTACACCGTCGACGATCTCGGCGCGATCGTGCGCGAGGGCAATGCATCGCGCCAGGCCGCGGTCGCCCAGGCCGAAGCGATCATCGAGACGCGCGTGCAGAATTTCATGCAATGGCTCGACACGCGCAGCGTCGTGCCGGTGATCCGTCACATGCATACGCAGGCGGACGCGCTGCGCCGGGCCGAAGTCGAGAAGGCGCAGAAGCTGCTCGCGCGCGGCGACGACCCGGCTGCGGTGCTCGAAGCGCTGTCGCAGGCGCTGACCAACAAGCTGATCCACGGCCCGACGAGCGCGCTCAATCGCGTCAACGGCGCCGATCGCGATTCGCTGATCGACCTGATGCGCGGCTTCTACCAGCACGCGCCGCGCTCGAACGACCAATCCGGCCACTAGCGCCGCCCGGTCGCCCTGCGGCCGGCCTGTCGTTGTCCTGCCGCCGGCCTATCCTTTCCGAATACCCCTTGCCCGGGAGCGCCGCTCCACACCATGAAGACGAGCATGCAACGCAAGCTCGACCAGCTGTCCACACGGCTGGCCGAACTGAACGACCTGCTGAGCCGCGAAAACGTCACGGCCGACCTCGACCAGTACCGCAAGCTGACGCGCGAACATGCGGAACTCGGCCCGGTCGTCGAGCAATACGCGTTATGGCGCCAGTCGCGCAGCGACGAGACGGCCGCGCAGGAACTGCTCGCCGATCCGTCGATGCGCGATTTCGCGGAAGACGAAATCCGCAGCGCGCGCGAGGGCATGGCGCGCCTCGAGACCGAGCTGCAGAAGATGCTGCTGCCGAAGGATCCGAACGACGACCGCAACATCTTCCTCGAAATCCGTGCGGGCACGGGCGGCGACGAATCGGCGCTGTTCGCGGGCGACCTGCTGCGCATGTACCTGCGCTTCGCGGAACGCCAGCGCTGGCAGGTCGAAATGATGTCGGAGAGCGCGTCGGATCTCGGCGGCTACAAGGAAGTGATCGTGCGGATCGCGGGCCAGGGCGCGTATTCGCGCCTGAAGTTCGAATCGGGCGGCCATCGCGTGCAGCGCGTGCCGGCCACCGAGACGCAGGGACGCATCCATACGTCCGCGTGCACGGTCGCCGTGATGCCGGAAGCCGACGAAATCGGCGAGGTCGAGATCAATCCGGCCGACCTGCGCATCGACACGTTCCGTGCGTCCGGCGCGGGCGGCCAGCACATCAACAAGACCGATTCGGCGGTGCGCGTCACGCACATCCCGACCGGGATCGTCGTCGAGTGCCAGGACGACCGCTCGCAGCACAAGAACAAGGATCGCGCACTGAAGGTGCTCGCCGCGCGCATCAAGGACAAGCAGTATCACGAGCAGCACGCGAAGGAAGCGGCGACGCGCAAGAGCCTGATCGGTTCCGGCGACCGCTCGGAGCGAATCCGCACGTACAACTTCCCGCAGGGCCGGATGACCGACCACCGGATCAACCTGACGCTGTACCGGCTCGAGGCGATCATGGACGGCGATCTCGACGAACTGATCGGCGCGCTCGTCACCGAGCATCAGGCCGAGCTGCTCGCGTCGCTCGGCGAAGCCGACTGAGGCCGCGATGTCCGACACCACCGCCGACGCGCTGCTGCGCGCATCGCCGCTTGATCCGGTCGATGCACGCGTGCTGCTCGCCCATGCGCTCGGCTGGACCCGCACGCAGCTGATCACGCGCGGCGACACGCCGCTCGACGCGGCCGCGGTCGAGCGCTACCGCGCGCTCGAAGCGCGCCGCGTCGCCGGCGAGCCCGTCGCGCAACTGGTCGGGATGCGCGAGTTCTTCGGCCGCCCGTTCGACGTGACGCCCGACGTGCTGATCCCGCGCCCCGAAACCGAGCTGCTCGTCGAAGCCGCGCTCGATGCGATCGGCGGGCTGCCGCACGCCGCCGTACTCGACCTCGGCACCGGCAGCGGCGCGATCGCCGTGTCGATCGCGGCCGAGCGTCCCGATGCGCGCGTCTGGGCGCTCGACCGTTCGCCGGCCGCGCTCGCGGTCGCGCAACGCAACGCCGACAAACTGCTCGACGCGCGGCGCCCCGGCGGCCCGCTGCGGTGGCTGCAGAGCGACTGGTACGCGGCGCTCGATCCCGCGCTCGCGTTCGATACGATCGTCAGCAACCCGCCGTACATCGCGCAGCACGACCCGCACCTCGCGCAAGGCGACCTGCGTTTCGAGCCGCGCGGCGCGCTCACCGACGATGCCGACGGCCTCAACGCGATCCGCACGATCGTCGCGGGCGCGGGCGCGTATCTGAAACCGGGCGGCACGCTCTGGATCGAGCACGGCTACGACCAGGCCGCGGCCGTCCGCGCGATCCTGGCGTCGCACGGCTTCGTCGCGGTCGAGTCGCTCGCCGATCTCGCCGCGATCGAACGCACGACCGGCGGCCGCCTGCCGGGCTGATGCCCGGCCCGCCCGGTTGAAATCCGCTATCATTTCGATCTAACGCCCCGCAAACGCAAGGTCAGTCATGGACACCCAACAACGTATCAAGCAAATCGTCGACGAAAACCAGGTCGTGCTCTTCATGAAGGGCAACGCGCAATTCCCGATGTGCGGCTTCTCGGGCCGCGCCGTGCAGGTGCTGAAGGCCTGCGGCGTCGACCAGTTCAAGACGGTCAACGTGCTCGAGGACGACGAAATCCGCCAGGGCATCAAGGCATTCTCGAACTGGCCGACCATCCCGCAGCTGTACGTGAAGGGCGAATTCATCGGCGGCTCGGACATCATGATGGAGATGTACCAGTCGGGCGAACTGCAGCAACTGTTCGCCGCCGCTTAACACGCGGCACCCGTCCTCGTTTCGATGGCATCTCCCAGCGCGCCGCCACGCCGGCTGATCGTCGCGATCACCGGCGCCACCGGCGCGATCTACGGCGTGCGGCTGCTCGACCTGCTGCGCGCCGCCAGCGGCGTCGAAACGCACCTGCTGGTTTCGAACGCCGGCTGGCTCAACATCCAGCATGAATTGAAGCTGCCGAAGGCCGATGTCGAACGCCGTGCCGACGTCGTGCATTCGGTGCGCGACGTCGGCGCGACGATCGCGTCGGGCTCGTTCGCGACCGACGGCATGGTGATTGCGCCCTGCTCGATGAAGACGCTCGCGAGCGTCGCGCACGGGCTGTCCGACAACCTGATCACGCGCGCGGCCGACGTCACGCTGAAGGAACGCCGCCGTCTCGTGCTGATGGTGCGCGAAACGCCGTTCAACCTCGCGCATCTGCGCAACATGACCGCCGTCACCGAAATGGGCGGCATCGTCTTCCCGCCGCTGCCCGCGTTCTATGCAATGCCGAAGACGATCGAGGAACTCGTCGACCAGACCGTCGCGCGCGTGCTCGACCTGTTCGCGCTCAGCGCGCCGCTCACGACACCGTGGGCCGGCATCCGTCACGCGCAGTAAGCCGCCCCCCTTCTGCGCGGATCTCCGCCGATCCGCACGTCAATTCCGTCGATTTCCCGCCTTTTGATGCGAACCAGCACTCGAACGCGTGCCGTCGTCACCATTATCAACAAAGAAGCGTCAATCAAATTCCAAGGCGCGGATTTATCAATGTACGGTGCGCGCCTATAGTCACAGGCAACCCCCTTTTGCAGGTCACCACCATGAACCGCTTGCCTTCGCTGTACCTGTCCCACGGCGCCCCGACACTGCCGATCGACCCGGCGCTGCCGTCCGGCGCGTTCACGCATCTCGGCGCCGAGTTGCCGCGCCCGCGCGCGGTGCTGATGCTGTCCGCGCACTGGGGCACGCAACAGCCGGTCGCGAGCGTCGCCGCGCATCCGGACACGATCCACGACTTCTACGGTTTCCCGCAGGCGCTGTACGACATCCGCTATCCGGCGCCGGGCGCCCCCGACGTCGCCGAACGCGCGGCCGCGCTGCTGAACGCGGCCGGCATCGCGACCGCGACGACCGAACACGGCCTCGATCACGGCGCGTGGGTGCCGATGCTGCTGATGTTTCCGGAGGCCGACGTGCCGGTCGCGCAACTGTCGATCCAGCCGCGCGCGAACGCTGTGCATCACTTCGCGCTCGGCCGCGCGCTGCGGCCGCTGCGCGACGAGGGCGTGATGGTGATCGGCTCAGGCCAGATCACGCACAACCTGCGCACCGCCGATTTCGGCGCGGCGCCCGAGGATGCGGACCCGCGCGTCGCGGAATTCACCGACTGGTTCGAGGCGAAACTCGCCGCGCGCGACGTCGATGCGTTGCTCGACTATCGCCGGCAGGCGCCGCACGCGGCGCTGATGCATCCGACCGACGAGCACCTGCTGCCGGTCTTCACCGCGCTCGGCGCGGCGGACGACGACTACCGGCTCGGCATCCAGTCGCTCGGCACCTACCAGCGCGTGCTCGCGATGACGAACTACGTGTTCGCGAGCGCCGACGCCTGAACCCGAACGGCGACGCAACCGCAGAGGCAGCCAGCAAAAAGCCCGCCCGAGCATCGCTCGGGCGGGCTTTTTTTCGCTGCACCCTGCCGCCGCCGAATCCGGCGACAGGTCACGCGTCAGACACCGACCCCTTCGAGGATCTCGTCGTGCGACTCGCGCTCGTCGAGATACTGGGTCCGGTAGCCGGTATTCACGCCCCAGAAGTAGAACACCAGCGAAATCACCGCGACGATCAGCATGTCCCAGCCATACGGCAGGTAGCCATGACCGCCGAACTCCTTGCTGCCGATCAGCGACAGCACGGCCATCGTCGGCAGGTACGCGACCAGCCACCACGCGGCTTTCAGGTCGGCGCCCCAGCCGGTCCAGCCCGACTTCGCCTGGAAGTAGAAATACACCGGCAGCGCGACGATCATCAGCAGGATGATTTCGCCCGTCAGCGGCCACTTCGCCCAGTAAAGGATCAGCGACGCGCACACGAACGCGAACGGCGCGATCAGCTTCATCAGCGGAATCGACAGCGGACGCTCGATGTCGGTCGCCGAACGGCGCAGCGCCATCAGGCTGATCGGGCCGGTCAGGTACGAGATCACCGTCGCGACCGAAATCACCGCCGCGAGCGAACTCCAGCCGCGGAAGAAGAACAGGAAGATGAACGACACGAGCAGGTTGAACCACATCGCCTGGCGCGGCACGCCGTAGATCGGGTGCACGTTGCCGAACATCTTCGGCATCGTGTTGTTGCGCTCCATCGCGTAGATCATGCGGGTGGTCGTCGCCATGTAGGTCGTGCCGGTGCCGCTGGGGCTGATGAACGCGTCGACATACAGCAGGATCGCGAGCCAGTTCAGGTTCAGCGCGATCGCGAGTTCCGCGAACGGCGACGAGAAGTTGAAGTGCTCCCAGCCCTTCGCGACATCGGCCGGGTTCACCGAACCGATGTACGCCATTTGCAGCAGCACGTAGATCACGAGTGCGAGCAGGATCGACGTGATCACCGCGAACGGCACGCTGCGCGACGGATTGCGCGCCTCGCCGGCCAGGTTCACCGGGCTCTGGAAGCCGTTGAACGCGAATACGATGCCGCTCGTCGCGACCGCGGTCAGCACGGCCGACCAGCCGTACGGCGCAAAGCTGGCATTGGACGCAGTGCCGAGGTTCTCCGCATGGAAGCTCGACAGCATCAGGCCGAGGATCGTGAGGCCGGGGATCAGGAACTTGAAGATCGTGATCGCGGTGTTCGCCCGCGCGAAGGCCTTGACGCCCCAGTAGTTCAGCATGAAGTAGACGACGACCAGCACGGCCGACAGCAGCAGCCCGAGCGTCTGTAATTCGCCGTTCACGAACAGGGCGTGCGCCCACGGATACGGCCACGTGCTCATGTACTGGATCGACGCTTCGGCCTCGATCGGGATCACGGATACGATCGCGATCCAGTTGGCCCATGCGCTGATGAAGCCCACCAGCGAACCGTGCGAGTAGCGCGCGTAACGCACCATGCCGCCCGATTCGGGGAACATCGCCCCCAGTTCCGCATACGTCAGCGCAATCGCGAGAATCACGACGGCGCCGATGATCCATGCGCAGATCGCCGCCGGACCGGCGATCTTCGCGGCCTTCCAGGCACCGAACAGCCAGCCCGAGCCGATAATCGAACCCAGCCCCGTCAGCATCAATGCAAACGGGCCGATGTTCCGTTGAATAGAACTCTTCACATCCTCTCCTGTGTCTCAAAAAGCATGGTCGGCCTACGGTCCGGGATCGGCTCGGAGCGCACCGCGCACGCATTCTTGGGGGGGAGGGTCACCCGATCGGGGCAACCCGTCCACGCGGCGCGTAGTTTAACGGTTGCACCTCGAACATGGCGCCAAAATCGATCGACCCCTACAAAAAATTCGCATCGCTTGCAAGCTTTGTAAACCGGATATCCGCAATAACCCTGAGAGCATGGGAATACGGTTGACCGTCAGACGGATTAGCCGTATAAAGAACTTCGCAGGATTTCAAGTGGCGAGTGAATTGGTTCTTTCGTAGTTCGCCCATCAACGGTACTCCGGTTGGTCCTATTACCCCTTCCTTGATTTTCCGCACCCCATGGGCTTCGGCCCCGTTTTATCTTTTTAGGAACAAGTAACATGGCAACCGGTACCGTCAAGTGGTTCAATGACGCAAAGGGCTTCGGCTTCATCACCCCGGAAGGCGGCGGCGACGATCTGTTCGCGCACTTCTCGGAAATCCGCGTCGAAGGCTTCAAGACGCTGCAAGAAAACCAGAAGGTTGAATTCGAAGTGAAGACGGGCCCGAAGGGTCTGCAAGCTGCGAACATCCGTCCGGTCTAAGCTTGGCGCGATCATTCGTGTAAAAAAGCCCCGCTTCGGCGGGGCTTTTTGTTTTTGGGCGCCGGGTTTTGTCCTACATGGCAGCGCAGGGCGGCCCGTAGCCGCCCGCCGTTCAGCCGAAGAGTCGCTGTGCGTGAATGCCGAGCCCCGTCGCGACACTTGCGAGGCGATCGCCGAACACCGGCTGCGCATCCGGGAACGCGCCGGCGAGCGCGCCCGACAGGAACGCGAGCCCCGTCGAACCGCCGGTAAAGTACAGCGCACCGACATCGCGCGGCGCCACGCCCGCGAGCCGCACGGTCTCGCGCGCGGCATCGACGATGCGCGCGGTATCGTCGCGGCTCGCGTCGACCAGGCGATTCGCGTCGAATGCGATCAGCAGGTCTTCTTCCACGTCGTTCAGGTCGATCATCGTCTCCCCGCCCGCCGCGACGCCGATCTTCGCTTCCTCCGCGCGCGCCATCAGCGCGTGCCCGAGCCGCTGCTCGACCACGCTCGTGAGCCGCTCGTACTGCCGCACGTCCTGGTACAGGTGCTTCATCAGCTTCAGTTCGCCGATCCGCTTCGGCGTGTAGACGGTGTTGATCAGGTGCCAGGTCGCGAGATCGAAGTAGATCTTGTTCGGCAGCTCGCGCCCTTCCGGGTCGAGCGAACGATAGCCGAATGCGGGCAGGATCGCCGCCAGCTCGACACGCCGGTCGTAGTCGGTGCCCGCGACGTGCACGCCGTGGTGCGCCAGCACGTCGTCCTTGCGCTCGAGCCGCGCCATCCGCTGCGGGCCGACGCGCACCAGCGAGAAGTCGGACGTGCCGCCGCCGATGTCGGCGACCAGCACGAGACGCTCGGCCGGCTGACGCGATTCGTAGTCGAACGCGGCAGCGATCGGTTCGTACTGGAAGTGAATGTCCGCGAAACCGACCGATTGCGCGGCCGCCTCGAGCTGATCCTGGGCGAGACGGTCCGCGCGCGGATCGTCGTCGACGAAGAACACCGGCCGGCCGAGCACCGCGCGGCCGATCGGCGCACCCGCGCGCGCTTCGGCCTTGCGCTTCAGGTGCGTCAGGAAGCGCGCGATGATTTCGGTGTACGCGATCGCGCTGCCGTCGCCGAGATCGGTCGTCGTTTCAGCGAGCGGCGAGCCGAGGATGCTCTTCATCGAGCGCATCAGTCGGCCGTCGAAACCATCGATATAGGAGGCCAGCGCCGCCCGGCCGTATTCGACCGTCTCTTCGTCGTTGTTGAAGAAGATCGCGGTGGGCAGCGTCAGGTGGTCGCCCTCGACGGGCGCGAGGCGCATGCCATCGCCGTCGGGCAGCGCCACGGCGGAATTGGACGTGCCGAAATCGATCGCGCAGTAAGTCATGGGAAATTGCCGCAGCAGGGCCGGCGCGAAAACGGAAAGGACGGGCTTTTTAACATGAAGCCCGCGGGATCACAACCGGGGCCGGCCACCGGAGCCGCGCAACGGGCGCAGGCGGCGGCGCGCGGCGTGGCGCGCCGGAAACAGGCGCGGGCAGGATGCGCGACGCAGCCTGCCCGCCCGCGGGGTCAGGCCGCCGCGTCGAAGCTCTTCTTCCACGCGCCCGCGTAGACGACTTCGCCGAGCGCGTGGCGCGTGCGCGGCGCCTTCTCGCGATCGCGCAGCACAGGATCGAGCTTGTCGACGTTGCCGTAGTGGCCGAGCGAAATGATCGACACGATCGCGACATCCGCCGGAATCGCGAACGCGTCGCGGAATGCGTTGGCGTCGAAACCGCTCATCTGGTGCGCGGCGAGGCCGAGCGCGTGCGCCTGCAGCACGAGCGACATCGCGGCGGCGCCGGCGTCGTACAGCGCGGTCGGCGCCGGCTCGCCCTTCGGCGTCAGCGTGTGCGCGGTGACCGCGATCAGCACCGGCGCCGGTGCATTCCAGCCCTGGTTGAACGGCACCAGCGTCGCGAACGCGCGCTTGAACGCGTCTTCGTCCTGGGTGCGATCGAATACGATGAAACGCCACGGTTGCGCGTTGTACGCGGACGGGGCCCAGCGTGCCGCTTCGAGCACCGCGTGGAGATCGCCGGCGCTGACGGCTTCATCCGAATACGCGCGGGGGCTCCAGCGGCCCGCGATCAGATCGTGAATCGAAACAGTGGTGGGAGCAGGTTTGACGGACATGCGGTTCCTCGCTGACATCGATGAAGGGGCGCGAACGCCCGGCGAACCGCAAGCATACCCGCTTGAGCGACAGCGCGCCCGATCCTGCCGCGCTATGCAAATCTCCGCGCGTGCAATGGCCGGCCGCAGCGCGTGCGGCCGGCCGGTCGGCCGCGCTCAGGCCGCCTGCGCGGCCGCGCGCGACGGGCCGCGATTGATCCGCAGCACGATCAGCGCGCCGACGATGCACAGCCCGCCCGAGATCATCGACGCGATCGTGTAGGTGCCGAGGCTCGCGCGCAGCAGCCCGGCGCCGAGCGCCGCGAATGCCGCGCCGAGCTGGTGGCCGGCGACGATCCAGCCGAACACGACCGGCGCCGCGGCCTTGCCGAACACGTCGGTCGCGAGCCGCACGGTGGGCGGCACGGTCGCGATCCAGTCGAGCCCGTAGAACATCGCGAACAGCGGCAGCCCGAAGAAATCGATCCCGAACGCATGCGGCAGGTAGATCAGCGACAGCCCGCGCAACCCGTAGTACCAGAACAGCAGCACGCGGTTGTCGTAACGGTCGGACAACCATCCCGACAGCGTCGTGCCGAACAGGTCGAACACGCCCATCGCCGCGAGCAGCGACGCGCCCTGCACTTCGGTCATCCCGTAGTCGCTGCACATCGCGATCAGGTGCGTGCCGACATAGCCGTTGGTGCTCGCGCCGCAGATGAAGAAGCTGAAGAACAGCAGCCAGAAGTCGCGCGAGCGGCTCGCCATCAGCAGTGTGCGGAACGCGACCGCGAGCGGGTTCTCCTTCGTCGCATCGGGCGCCGCCGGCGTATCGGCCGGCTCGCCGTACGGGCGCAGCTTCACGTCGGCCGGCCGCTCGGGCAGCAGGAACGCGACGAGCGGAATCACGATCGCCGCCGCCACCGCGACGACCAGCACGACCGGCCGCCAGCCGTGGCGCTGCGCGATCGCCGCGAGCATCGGCAGGAACACGAGCTGGCCGGTGGCCGTGCTCGCGGTCAGAATTCCCATCACGAGGCCGCGCCGCGCATGGAACCAGCGCGTGACGAAGGTCGCGGACAACGTCAGCGCGACGACGCCCGTCGAGCAGCCGACCATCAGCCCCCAGATCACCACCATCTGCCAGCTCTGCGTCATCATCGACGACAGCGCAACGCCCGCGCTCATCGTCACGAGCGCGGTGAGGATCGTCGGGCGCAACCCGAAGCGCTGCATCGCGGCGGCCGCGAACGGGCCCGTCAGGCCGTACAGCGCGATGTTCACCGAAATTGCCAGCGAAATCGCCGCGCGGCTCCAGCCGAGCTCGCGTTCGAGCGGCACCATCAGTACGCTCGGCGTCGCGCGCGTGCCGGCTGCCGCCAGCAGGATCAGGAATACCACCGCCGCCGCGAGCCACCCGTAATGGAAGCGCCCGCCGATTCGTGTCACCGCCCAGTTCATCTTCATGTTCTCCAGTTGGCGTTCCGGTGTCGTCGCACCCGCTCCGCCCCGATCAGGCCACCTCCGCCGCGCATTTCAACATCGGCTGACCCGGGCCGACGCTTGGCATTCGTCTGTCGATCCGGCCGCGATTGTTACCGACCGGTCACAACTGTGTTGCGATCGTAGTTACCAGTCGGTAACATGTCAAGCAATCCATTACGTAGTCGAGGGTCATCATGTCGGGCATCGAGGTCGCCAAACCGCTGGCGCGGCGCACGCGCCGGCCGATCGACGGCGCCACCGCGCAGGAGCACCTGCTGCGTGCCGCCGAGGAGCTGTTTTACAAGGAAGGGGTGCGAACGGTCGGCGTCGAGGCGGTGGTGGAACGCGCGGGTGTCAACAAGATGAGCCTGTACCGCCAGTTCTCGTCGAAGGACGAGTTGATCCTCGCGTATCTGGAACGGATGGACGCGTGCTTCTTCGAGCGGCTCGACACGAGCGCCGCGAAGCATCCGGGGCAGCCGAAGGCGCAGTTGATCCAGTACTTCGTCGATCTCGCCGAGCGTGCGACGCAAAAGGACTACCGCGGCTGCCCGTTCGTCAACGTCGCCGCCGAATTCCCGGATGCGTCGCACCCGGCGCGCGAACGCGTCGCGCAGAACAAGGAGCAGTTGATGAAACGCCTCGTCGCGCTGTGCGAAGGCGCCGGCGCGCGACAGCCGAAGGCGCTCGCCGATGCGCTCGCGCTGGTGGTCGAAGGCATCTATGCGGCGAGCCAGACCTACCGGCATGGCGAAACGCCGATCGGCACCGCACCCGCGCTCGTCACGCAGTTGATCGAAGCGGCCTGCGCGTGACGGGCCGCGCGCGTTCGTCCCCGGCGCGCCGGCTACAATGCGGCCCTCTTCGCCCTTCCGCCCGACTGGTATCACGATGATCGACACCCGCCCCGACTCGCACGACGACATCCTCGCCGCCACGCGACACTGGCTCGCGCGTGCGGTGATCGGACTCAACCTGTGCCCGTTCGCGAAAAGCGTCTATGTGAAGGAACAGGTGCGCTACGCGATCAGCGAAGCGACGACGCTGGAAGACGCGCTCGCCGAACTCGAAACCGAGCTGCGCGCGCTGGAAGCGGCGGACCCGCAGCAGGTCGATACGACGCTCGTGATCTACCCGCACGCGTTCGCCGATTTCGTCGACTACAACGATGCGCTGTTCTTCGCCGAGCGGCTCGTGCGGCAATTGCGGCTCGACGGCGTGCTGCAGATCGCGAGCTTCCATCCGCAATACCGATTCGACGGCACCGAACCCGACGACATCGAGAACTACACGAACCGCGCGCCTTATCCGATCCTGCACCTGCTGCGCGAGGACAGCATCGCACGCGCGGTCGACGCGTTTCCGGACGCGTCCGCGATCTACGAAAAGAATCAGGAAACGCTGCGCCGCCTCGGCCACGAAGGCTGGCGCGAATGGATGCGCCGGCCGGGCGACGACGTGTGATGCGGCGGGCGGGCGCGCTGCCCGCGCGTCAGCCTTCGGCAGGCTCGACGGCGGCGTCGCCCGCCGCGGCGGCCTGCGCGACGAAGAAGCGCTCGTTCAGCTCGGCGAGCCCGAACATCGCGAGGATTTCGTTCAACCGCTCGCCCGGCTTGCGGCGCGGCAGGTTCTTGTACTGCGCGATGATCAGCTCGTTCTTCATCGAATGCTCCCAGCCGACCAGCTCGGTCACGCTGACCTGGTAGCCGTGCGCCTCGAGCTGCAGACAGCGCAGCACGTTGGTGATCTGGCTGCCGAATTCGCGCGTATGCAGCGGATGCCGCCACACCTCGGTCAGCGCATTCGCGAGCGACTTGCCCTTGTTCCTGCGCAGCACGCCCGCGACTTCTGCCTGGCAGCACGGCACCAGCACGATGTGCTGCGCGCGCTTCGCGAGCGCGAAGCGGATCGCGTCGTCGGTCGCCGTGTCGCATGCGTGCAGCGCGGTGACGACGTCGACCGTGTCGGGCAGTTGCGGCGACGTGATCGAATCGGCGACCGACAGGTTCAGGAACGACATGCCGCCGAACCCGAGCCGCGCGGCGAGCTCGGTCGAGCGCGTGACGAGTTCCTCGCGCGTCTCGATGCCGTACACGTGTGACGCGAACGCCGGCGTGCCGTGCCCCGGCTGCTGCTTGAAGAACAGGTCGTACAGGATGAAACCGAGATACGACTTGCCGGCGCCGTGATCGACGAGCGTCACGTGGCCTTTGTCGGCCTGCACGCCGGCGAGCAGCGGCTCGATGAACTGGAACAGGTGATAGACCTGCTTCAGCTTGCGGCGGCTGTCCTGGTTCAGCTTCCCGTCGCGGGTGAGGATGTGCAGTTCCTTCAGCAGCTCGACGGACTGCTCCGGGCGGATTTCGTGGGTCTTGTTCGACATCGTGAAGCGACGCCGGGCCACGGTCGGTCGACCACGGCCCGGCGGCGGAAATTCGTGAGGAATGGCGGTAGTTTACCGAAAATACGCGGTCAGGCCCGGGCGCCGAGCCGCCACAGCGACGTGACCTCGGCGCGACGCGCCGCATGCAGCGGATCGTCGGCGTCCGCCGACTTCGGATGCGCGGGACGGATGTCGTCGCGGCCGAGCACGACGAGACCGGCTTCGTCGATCCACTGCAGCAAGGTGTCGCGCGGCCGCAGCCCGAGATGCTCGGCGAAATCGGACAGGATCAGCCAGCCCTCGCCGCCCGGCTCCAGATGCGCGGCCAGCCCCGCGAGGAAACCGCGCAGCATGCGGCTGTCCGGGTCGTAGACCGCGTATTCGATCGGCGCGCTCGGCCGGGCCGGCACCCACGGCGGGTTGCAGACCACGAGCGGCGCACGGCCGGGGGGGAACAGGTCGGCCTCGACGATCTCGACCTGGCCCGCATGGCCGAGCCGCGCGACGTTCTCGCGCGCGCAGGCAAGCGCGCGCGGATCCTGGTCGGTCGCGACGATGCGCTCGACGCCGCGCGACGCGAGCACCGCCGCCAGCACGCCGGTGCCCGTGCCGATATCGAACGCGAGCGACGTCGCCGGCAGCGGCGCACGCGCGACGAGCTCGACGTATTCGCCGCGCACCGGCGAGAACACGCCGTAGTGCGGATGGATCGGCGCGCCGCCGAGCGCCGGGATCGGCACACCCTTCTTGCGCCACTCGTGCGCGCCGACGAGGCCGAGCAGTTCGCGCAGCGACACGACCGACGGCACACCGCCGGGGCCGTACGCCTCCTCGCAGGCCGCCCGCACGTCGGGCGCGCGGCGCAGCGGGATCGTGTAATCGGCGTCGAGCGGGATCAGCAGCATGCCGAGCGTGCGGGCGCGCTGCGATTGCGCGAGACGATGCAGGTTGAACGCCTCGACGCCGGCCGCGGCCTTCGCCTTCTTCGGCTTGCGTTCGACACGGCGCGCCATCGCCTGCACGAGCTGGCGCGCATTCTGGAAGTCGCCCTGCCAGACGAGCGCGGTGCCCTCGCAAGCGAGGCGGTAGGCCGCATCGGCCGTGAGGCGGTCGTCGGCGGGCACCGCGCGCTTCGGCGGTTGCACGCCGGCTTCGGAGCGCCAGCGCACGGCATGATCGACGCCGTCGGCGTCGGTCCAGTGGAAAAGGGGGAAATCGGTCACGCGAACTCGGTACGGTTGGCTTCAACGGCGGCGAGAATTCACCGCGCGGACCACACCATACCGCGCTTTGCCCGACCCGGCAAAAACGGGCGCCGCGACGATCGCCCGAAGGCATCCGTCGCGGCGCCGCCGTCAATCAGGCGAGATCGACGGTTTCCGCCACGGGCGCATCGCGCTTGACGGCCGCGATGCCGTTGTCGCGTGCCTGCGCGCTGCTGTACGTTTCACTCGTGCCGATGACCTGGTGGTTCGCTGCCTTCAGGTTGAACATGGGCTCACCGTTGTGGGCGAGCTTGCGCTCGTAGCGCTCGTCGAGCGGCGCGTTTTCCCGCACGGACGCGATCCCGTTTCTCGCGCCGCTTTTCTCCTCGTACCGCTCGCTCGCGAGGATGATCTCGCCGTTCGCCGACTTCAGGTGAAAGTAGTACTGGCCGTTCGTGGCCTTCTTGAGCTCGAATTTTGCCGCCATGGCGTTCCCCTAAAAGAATGTCCGACCCTCGGACATCGGCAAGTGTAAGGGGGCGCGCCGACAAAAATCGACATTCAGGGGAAATAGACGTTAAAGACTGTCAAATGGTGAATTTTCCGACACATTTGACCGACGTTTAAGTTGGCCGCACGATCTATCCGCCCCACCCCGGCAGGCTCGGCAGACGCAGCGTGCCCGCGTCGTTGAAGTGCACGGTGCCCAGCCCGCTGCCGGCGAGCCGGCCGCGCAGCGCATACGGCAGCTCACCGTTCGCGGCCACGCCGGGCAGGTTCCACGCCTGCCGCGCGGCCGCGAAGGCCGACACCGAAACCGGCACGTCGAGGACGGCCTCGCCGAACCGCGGCACGGTGCCCGCCCGGTCGCTGACGCCGCTCGCGAACGGCGTGCCGTTCAGGTCGAGCGAGACCGAGATGCCGTCGTAGTCGATCGGCGCATCGCTCGGATTCTGCACGCGCAACTTCAGGCTGAAGCGCATCTCGAGACCTTGCCCGACGAGCGGGTCGAGCCCGGCGACCGACACGCGCACCGGCTCGCGCATGAGCCCCGCGCAGCCGCCCAGCAGGTACACGGCCGCGAACAGCAGCAGCACGGCGCGCAGCGGCGCGAGACGGGACAGGGTTCGCGGCATGGGAAGGCCTCCTCGCGGCAATCGGTGAACGGGGCGCGTCGCTGCATTGTACCGACCGTTCCTGTACCGGCCGTGCCGCCCGTCACGGGATTTCGTAGTTTCCGCGGCGACGCGAGATCGTTAATAGATTAAAACTACGAAATTGCCGGGCAAACGGAAAGCGCATTAATGACTTCCAGCATTCAATGAAGCGCCCGGATTTCAATAGATGCTCTTTCTAAATTTTTCGTTTCCTTTACCCAAAACCATCAAGTATATTTACGCATCCTTGGAGCAAGCCGACAAACCTTGAAGCCGCATGACGGCGAATTTGCGGGACGGCGACACGCTGTCCATCCGTCCTGCGGCCTGGCCCGGCCAGCCCCGTAGGTCGTCGGTTCAAAGGGATTGCGCGCCCGTGCCGGGCGTGCGGCCCCGTGTCGTGCGCGCGAAATCAATTCAGTACAACACGCGCCCGGCCATTTTGAACCGGCCAGTTAAACGACATCCGGAAATCCAGAGGGGGCAGTAAACCATGATTACCTTCACGTAGTCGGCCGCCGTCTTTTTCGAATAATCCGTCATTGGCATTTTTTCGCTGTTGATTAAACGGCGAGGGGATTGCTTTTGCCGGCGTTTTCGCAGCACTGAACGATTCTTTCAACAATCGAGGTTTCAGTCATGTCGATTCATATTCGCAAGATGCGTTATCTGCCGCTCGTCGCCGCACTCGCGCTAGCCGGGTGCGGCGGCGACGACGGCGGTGCGGGCTCCGCTTCCGCACTCAGCTCCGCCGGCGCGCCGCATACGGGCTCGTCGCCCGCCGTCACCGCGCCGCCGAGCGCATCGAATGTCGACAAGAGCGTCTCGCCTGTCGAATTGCCGGACACCGTGGTGCCCGTGAACTACCGGCTGTGGTTCCGCCCGAACGACGCGCTGGACGCGTTCGACGGCCGCGCCGACGTCGAGATCAAGGTGCTGAAGCCGGTCAACAACATCGTGATCGCCGGCCACCGGATCAAGTTCACCAACGGCCGCATCACGCTGCAGCCGGGCAACATCCAGCTGATCGCGACGCCGCAGGACAAGGGCGACTTCTATCAGCTGCGCCCCGCCGCCGGCACGATCGCGCCGGGCAATTATTCGCTGCACATGGAGTGGTCGGGCATCATCAACTTCAAGTCGTACGACGATCCGGCCACGCAGACGGGCGGCAGCTGCGGCGACGATCCGTATCCGGGTTGCTCGGCCGCGGAGGGCGTATTCCGCGTCGACCTGAAGGGCACCGACGGCAAGACGAGCGGCGCGATCCTGACGCAGGGCGAAACCAACCTGTCGCGCCAGTGGTTCCCGGGCTGGGACGAGCCGGCGTTCCGCCCGACTTATGAAGTGACGGCCGAAGTGCCGCAAAGCTGGCGCGTCGTGTCGAACGCGGCCGAGAAGCCGTCGACCAACGTCGGCGGCGGCTACAAGCTCGTGCAGTTCGAGAAGACGCCGCCGATGCCGTCGTACCTGCTGTTCTTCGGCGGCGGCCTGTTCGACACCTACGAGGACGACTTCACGAGCCCGCTGCCGGGCGGCAAGGGCGGCCTGCACCTGCGCGTGTTCACGCCGCCGGGCATGAGCGACTGGGCGAAGCCGGCGATGGACCGCACCAAGCAGGCGCTCGACTATTACTACCGCTACACGGGCATCCCGCTGCCGCTGACGAAGTTCGACACGGTGGCCGCGAATGACGCGTTCAAGGAGCAGAAAGACCTGAACTTCGGCGGGATGGAGAACTGGGGGTCGATCCTCGAGTTCGCCGACGACATCCTGCCGCAGCCGGGCCAGCCGATGTCGCGCTACGGCAACGAAGTGCTGACGCACGAAGTGGCGCACCAGTGGTTCGGCGATCTCGTGACGACCGACTGGTGGGACAACGTGTGGCTCAACGAATCGTTCGCGACGTTCTTCGAGACGAAGACGACGATCCAGTTCTTCCCCGACGAGTTCAGCTGGCTCGACCAGGTGAAGAACAAGTACCGCGTGATCAATCGCGACATCGGCCCGAACGCGTTCCCGGTCGCGCCGAACTTCAACGACTGGGCGTCGAACGACTTCGTGCTGAGCGCGAGCGCGTTCACGTACGACAAGGGCGGCCACGTGCTGAAGACGCTCGAGAACTATCTCGGCGAGCAGACGCTCCGCAAGGGCCTGCAGCAGTACCTGGTCGACTACTCGTTCGGCAACGGGACGCCGAAGCGTCTGTGGGACGCGCTGTCGAAGGAGAGCGGCCAGTCGGTCGGCCCGATCGGCGACAGCTACGTGCGTCAGACCGGCGTGCCGCTGATCTCGCTCGACACGCAGTGCGACATGACGAAGAACCAGACGATCGTCACGCTGAAACAGCAGCCGTTCCCGAACAAGAACGCGTATCCGGGCCTGCAATGGACGGTGCCGATCACGCTCGCGTACGGCCAGGGCCTCGCGAAACGCACGACGCTCGCGCTGAAGGATACGCAGGCGCAGACGCGGATCGACGGCTGCACGGGCGTGGTCGCCGACCCGAGCGGTCTCGACTACTACGTCGTGAACTACAGCGACGCGGCCTGGAGCGGGCTGCTGACGCAGGTGAACAGCTCGACCGATCCGGTGCTGCTGGCGAACCTGAAGAGCGAAGCGGCGCTGCTGGTCGCGAACAACCTCGCGCCGGCCTCGCGCTCGACGTCGATCGGCTCGGTCGCTTCGCCCGCCGCGATGAAGCTGCGCCAGACGCCGACCTTCGGCGGCATCGAACCGGTGACGAAGGAACGCCCGGCACGGCAATACCAGGGCCTCTTCAAGCCGCGCAAGGTAGTGACGCAGTAACGGTGCGGATCCGGCCGGTGCCGCGCGACCCGCGGCGCCGGCCGGCGTACCGGTTTCTCCGACCTGTTGACGGGCCTCGCATGCGAGGCCCTTTTTTCATGCGGCACGGCGTTCGCCGGCCGTCACGCCCACGCGGCATCCCACGCCGGCTGCGCGAACCACGTGGCGAGGAACGCGACGAGCCGCGACGTGCGCGCACTGCCGCGCGGCTGCTGGCGCAGCACGTGAATCGTCGCCGCCTCGGGCGCCGCCGCGTACTGCGGCAACAGCGCGCGCAACCCTCCGTCGCGCAGCGCGTCCGCCACGAGCCAGGTTGGCAGGTGCGCGAGACCGAGCCCGTCGATCGCCGCCTCGAGCAACGCTTCCGAATGATTGCTGCGAAACCGCGGCTGCGCCGGCGCGTGACGGCGCTCGCCGAAGCGCCATGCGCCGGGCGGCGGCGCGCCATGCCACGCGAGACAGTCGTGGCCGGCGAGCGCGTCGGGCGATGCGGGCTCGCCGCGCCGGGCGAGGTAGGCCGCGCTCGCGCACAGCACGCGCCGCTGCGGCGCCAGCACCGTCGCGACGAAACGCGTGTCCTCGAGCGGGCCGATGCGCACCGCGAGATCGACGTCGGAGCCCAGGCGCGCGCCCTGCAGGTCGACCATGCTGTCGGTCAGCACGAGATCGACCTGCAGCGCCGGATGGCGCTGCATGAACGCGGCCAGCGCGGCCATCAGGTGCCGCCGGCCGAAAGGCGCCGGACAGTCGATGCGCAGCAGCCCGCCCGGTTCGTCGTGCTGACTGTGCAGGTCTTCCTGCAATCCGCGCAGCTCGGCCAGCATGCGTGTCGCGCGCCCGTACAGCAGCTGCCCGGCCTCGGTCGGCCGCAACGCGTGCGTGGTGCGATGCAGGAGGCGGATGCCGAGCTGCGTCTCGAGCCGGTCGATGCGCCGCGTGACCGACGACGCGGCGACGCCGAGCCGGCGCGCGGCCGCGGAGAAGCTCTGCTGGTCGACCACGTCGACGAACAGCGCCAGGTGCGGGGAAAGGAAGTCGTCCATTCGGAGCCTGTGGCGTTGGCTATGCGGAAAACGCAAAACTATCATCCGCCTTTGCATGTTTCCGCGTCAAATCGGGCCCACTAGACTGCATTCACCGGTTTCATTCGCCGCATGCGCCGGCCCGCCGGGCCGGGCGGCCGCTACTTCACGGAGATCATCATGCGCAGCATCCGCTTCGACACCCCCGCCGCCGACATCGAGTCGCTCGATGCGCGGGTCCGGGACATCGCCCCGCCCGTACCGGCCGACGGCCAGATGCTGATCGAGGTGCGCGCGGCCGGCGTGAACCCGAGTGACGTGAAGGCCGCGCTCGGCCGCATGCCGCACGCGGTGTGGCCGCGCACGCCCGGGCGCGACTGGGCGGGCATCGTGCGCAGCGGCCCCGACGACTGGATCGGCGCGCCGGTGTGGGGCTCGGGCGGCGATCTCGGCGTCGGGCGCGACGGTTCGCATGCGGAATGGCTCGTGCTGGACGCCGCGCACGTGCGCCGCAAGCCGGGCGTGCTGACGCTCGACGAGGCCGCCGGCGTCGGCGTGCCGTTCGTCACCGCGTACGAAGGCTTGCGCCGGGCCGGCATGCCGACGGCCGACGACGTCGTGCTCGTGTTCGGCGCGAACGGCAAGGTCGGTCAGGCCGCGATCCAGCTCGCCAGCGCGCGCGGCGCGACCGTGATCGGCGTCGAGCGCGGGCCCGGCGACTATCGCGGCCACGCGTCGGGCGACGTCCACATGATCGACGCGTCGAGCCGGACGGTGGCCGACGCGGTGCGCGAGTTGACCGGCGGCCACGGCGCAGACGTCGTCTACAACACGGTCGGCAGCCCGTATTTCGAAGCGGCGAACGCGTCGATGGCGATCGGCGCGCGGCAGATCTTCATCTCGACGATCGAGCGCAGCGTGCCGTTCGACATCTTCTCGTTCTATCGCGGCCAGCATACGTTCGTGGGCATCGATTCGCTGCAGCTCGGCGCGGCCGCGGTCGCGCAGATCCTCGACACGCTCGCGCCCGGCTTCGGCAATGGCACGCTGCGCCCGTTCCCGATCGGCGACGACTACGTGTATCCGCTCGAGCGTGCGCACGACGCGTATCGCGCGGTGCTGGCCGGTGCGCGCGAGCGCGTCATCCTCAAGCCCTGACACCGAACCTACGGGAGACCGCCATGATGGATTACGTGACCTCGCTCGCGGTGGGCATCGGCGTCGGCGTGTTGTACGCGCTGCTGCACGTACGCTCGCCGGCCCCGCCGCTCGTTGCACTCATCGGCCTGCTCGGGATGGTGATCGGCGAACGCGCGATCGCGCTGCTGCGTTGATGCGTTGATGCGTCGCCCGATGCGGCGCTAGCGATCGTCGCGGCGTCGGAACGCCCACCACGCGGCCAGCGCGGTGAAGCCGGCAACGAGCAGCACCATCAGCCAGAAACCGTGCTTGTTCTCCGAGAACGGCACGCCGCCGACGTTCATCCCGAAGAAGCCCGCGACGATGTTGATCGGCAGCGCGATCACGGTGACGAGCGTCAGCGTGAACAGCGTCCGGTTGTTCTGCTCGTCGAGGCGCGAACCGATCTCTTCCTGCAGCAGCTTGATCCGCTCGTTGAGCCCCGCCAGATCGGCGAGCACCAGCGAGAATTCCTCGGTCGACTCGCGCAGCTCCTGCACGTCTTCCGTGTGCAGCCACGCGGGCGGCTTCGCGAGCAGCCGGAAGATCGAGCCGGGTTCCGGCGCGAGCATGCGCTGCAGCCGCGTCAGCGTGCGGCGCATCGCGCCGAGCTCGATGCGGCTCGACGTGAGCCGCTGCGACAGGAAACGATCCTCGATGCGATCGACGTCGATGCTCGTGCGCCGCATGATCTGGATCAGCAGGTCGGCCTGATCGCGCAGCAGATGCACGAGCAGCTCCGCGGGCGAGCGGAACCGCTCGCCGTCGCGCACGGACGCGCGCAGCGTGTCGACCGAGCGCAGCGGCTTGAGCCGCGCGGTCACCATGATGCGCCGCTCGACGTGGACGAACAGCGTCGCGATCTCCGACGGCGTGAGTTCGAGGTTGAACATCACGTCGTTGACGATCGCGCGCAACGCGCCGTCCTCCTGCTCGATGCGCGTCGAGCGCGAGCCTTCGTGCAGGAATTCGAAGAAGCTGTCGGGCAGCCCGAGATGCGTGCGCATCCAGCGCTCGCTCGCGCCGTGCGCGAGATTGAAATGCAGCCAGACGAAATCACCCGATGCGGCCGCGCCGTGCTCGCGGCACGTGCGCAGCCACGCGGCGGCCGCGTCGGCATCGAGCATCGCGCCGGCGCCGCCCGGAACGAAGCGGAATCCGCACACCATGCCGGACGTATCGGCGCCGTAAGTCTGTACGATCAGGTCCATCGTGTCGAAGGTGATGCGGCGCGCGGCGCGCCGCACATCGCGGGTCGCGGGCCCGCGCCGGGAAAAGAAAGGAAACGTATGCCCGACGGGCGTGACGCGTTCGTGACAGCGTCATGCGGCATCATACCGGCAGCTTCTCCGTGCCTCCGAAAACAACACGCCGCCCAATGGGCGGCGCTGACAGGGAAGACACCGGGGCGTGCGCGACACGCGTTACTGCCGCGTCTCCGACTGCGCGGCGCTCGGGCACGCAGGGTCCTTGCCCCAGTGGCCGTCGCACACGCGCCAGCGGCACAGCTGATCCTCGAAGAAACCGCGCTCCGAGCACTCCTTCACGCGCGACGCCAGCGCGCCGCCGGTCGCCGCCGTCTTGGTGGGCACGGCCTGCGCCTTCTGAGCGGCGAGTTTCTTGTCGGCCGGCTTCGTGCGCGCGACGAGCGCGGCGAGCAGATCGGCATCCGGATCGTCCTTCGCGCCCGCCTTCGCGGTTCGGGTCGGCGCCGTTTCGCGGCGCTTCTTCGCCTGCGCGAGCTCGGCCTGCTGTTCCTTGCGATGCTTGCGGGCTTCGGCCTTCGCATCGGTTTTCGTGTCGGTCTTGCCGTGGGCCGCGACCTTCGTGCCCTTCGACGCGTCGGCCTTCGCCGTCTTGGTCGTCGCCGCTGCCGCGGCGGCCGCAGTTGCGGCGACGCCGGCCGTGGCCGCCGCGCCCGAACCCTCGTCGGCGCCGTTGGCGAGCGCGCGCGACAGGCGGCTGTTGTCCGCGGCGGAAGCGGATGCGCCGGACGCCGATGCGGATGCAACGGTCTGGGATGCCGAATCGTCGTTGACGATCGTGGCCGGTTGCGCGGCCGGTGCAGCGGACGCGCCATTCTGCGCGACCTGCGCGGCGGCGCCGCTGGCCGGTGCGGCCTTGGCCGGCGCGGCCGCCGACGGTTCCGTCGCGGCCGCGATCGCGGCAGGCCGCTCGCCCGACGACTGCTGCATGCGCCACGCGCCCCAACCGCCGACGGCCACGACCAACGCCACGACGGCGGCGATCGGCGCCTTCAGCGAACGGCGCGGCGGCTCGGCGGGCGGCGTGACACGCCCTTCCAGATCCGCGAGAATGCGCGACTGCCGAGGTCCTCCCTCCCCTGCCGGTTTAGTATCGGACAGCAGGCTGGGCGGAGTTTTCGAATTTGAATTTTCCGGCGCACTCATTCAGCGTCTCATTGAATCCTGGTTTAATTCACCGCGATAATATAGCCCGGCCTCTTGAAGCAGCCTGATTCTAAGAGCAAGCATTGCAAAACACAATCAATTCCAATTTCCGGGGATTTCTTTGATTGCCGTCGCACTCGTCGCCTATTTCGCCCTAGCCGTCGCGGTTGCGGCACTGTTGCTTTTACCGGGTATCCGCGCGAGCGTTTTCGAATCGGTCGCCCAGCTTCACGGCCGCCTGACGCGCCGGGCGAACGATCGCGCCGCCCGCGCGCGGAGTCAGATTGTTAAATCGGCAACCGTGACGCGCGGCACATTAAGCGACGTGCAAAATTTACTGGTTCGGCGGCGCTTGATGATTATGGTGTCGGCAGGTATTCTTGCGACGCCGCCATTGGTGGCCATTGCGTTACGCGGTCGGCAATTATTTCAGTACGACGACACGACGCGCGTGCCCGACGAGAAGATCGCCGCGCTGTTGCAGGGCGAACAACTCGTGCCGCCGCCGCCGTTGCCGCCGGAAGTCTTTGCCACGAAGGAAGTCGAGCAGGTCCGCCCGGCGCTGAAGGACGCAAGCCGCGACTGGAACCTGCTGGACCCGGATTTCCGGACGCGTTTGCTGCTGGTCTACAAGATCATGCACGAACAACATGGTTATGAAATGGCGCTGCTGGAAGGCTACCGGAGCCCGGAACGACAGAACCGGCTCGCGCAGATGGGCACGAACGTGACCAATGCGGCGGCGTTCCAGAGTTATCACCAGTTCGGGCTGGCGGCCGACAACGCATTCCTGCGCGACGGCAAGCTGGTCATTTCCGAGAAAGATCCGTGGGCGATGCGCGGCTACCAGTTGTACGGACAGGTCGCCGAGCAAGTCGGCCTGACCTGGGGCGGCCGATGGAAAATGATGGATCTCGGGCACGTGGAATACCATAAACCCGGTTTTAAACTGGGACGCGGCAGCTAGTCAGGGCTGCCGGACAAGAAATAATGAGGGCGGCATGGGGCTTTTTAATCACCCGGCAGGAAACGATTTGGGCGGCGCAAACAATCGGGCATTCCGGTGCGCGATTTTTTCCGGCCGCCGCTTCCGTTTTAAATCTCACAGCGTCCTTTCGTTAATGCGCGCGCCTTCTCCGATGCCGCGAGCGCATTGATGCCAGCCTCCTTCATCCCGTTTGACAGCATGGCGACACATCGCGGCGCCACCCTTGCCGCTCGGCGCGCCTGCGTCGCCTCATCGAATCGCACCGGAACCTGAACGTCCTATGCAACGCATCCTCAACGTGCTGACTCATCCGCGTACGCTCTCGATCGTCGGGATCGTCGCGCTAGCGGCCATTCTGTTCATCGTCGCCGACATGCTGCAGCTGCCGCTCCTGTGGGCGGCGATCGCATTCGCGGCGGTCCTCGCGCTGTGGTTCGTCGTCGCGCTGTGGCGCCGCTGGCGCGTGAAGCGCGCGAACCAGCAGCTCGGCCAGGTGCTGGAAGAACAGGCGGAAACCGGCAAGATCGCCGCGCCGGCCGCCGCCGCGCTCGCGCCGGACGCGAAGACGGCCGACCTCGACGTGCTGCGCACGCGCCTGTCGGACGCGGTGAAGACGATCAAGACGTCGAAGATCGGCCAGGTGTCGGGCGGCTCCGCGCTGTACGAACTGCCGTGGTACATCGTGATCGGCAACCCCGCCGCGGGCAAGAGCAGCGCCGTGCTCAATTCCGGCCTGCAATTCCCGTTCGCGGACAAGAACAGCGCCGTGATCCACGGCATCGGCGGCACGCGCAACTGCGACTGGTTCTTCACGACCGAAGGGATCCTGCTCGACACGGCCGGCCGCTATTCGGTGCACGAGGAAGACCGCAGCGAGTGGCTCGGCTTCCTCGGGCTGCTCAAGCGCTACCGTCCGAAGGCGCCGATCAACGGCATCATCGTCACGGCCAGCATCGCCGAACTCACCGGCAACCGCCCCGAATTCGCGATCAACCTCGCGAAAAACCTTCGTCAGCGCGTTCAGGAGCTGACGGAAAAGCTCGAAGTGTTCGCGCCGGTCTACGTGATGTTCACGAAGGCCGACCTGATCACCGGCTTCACCGAATTCTTCAGCAGCAGCGACAAGCACGAGTACGACCGCGTGTGGGGCGCCACCCTGCCCTACGAGCCCGACGACAAGCGCGACGTCGTCGCGCAGTTCGACACGCACTTCGAGGAACTCTACGAAGGGCTGAAGGAAATCAGCGTCGCGCAGCTGTCGCTGTCGCGCGGCAACCAGCTGTCGCCGGGCCAGCTGAGCTTCCCGCTCGAATTCTCGACGATCAAGCCGTCGCTGCGCGCGTTCCTCGCGACGCTGTTCGAGAACAACCCGTTCCAGTACAAGCCGATCTTCCGTGGCTTCTACTTCACCAGCGCGCTGCAGGAAGGCGAAACCAACAGCGCGGCCGCGCAGCGCATCGCGCACCGCTTCGGCCTCGACGGGAGCGCGCTGCCCAAACCGCACAGCGCGTTCTCGAAGAATGGCTTCTTCCTGCGCGACCTGTTCTCGAAGGTGATCTTCGCGGACCGCCAGACGGTGCGCCAGTTCGCGAGCCCGACCAAGACGCGGCTGCGCTACGCGACCTTCTTCGGCTTCGTCGCGGCGCTCGCGCTCGCGCTGGGCGGCTGGACCTGGTCGACGATCGGCAACCAGCAGCTCGTGTCGAACGTGCAGGCCGACCTCGACAACGTCACGCGCCTGCAGCAGGGCCGCAACGACCTGCAGTCGCGCCTGCAGGCGATGGACATCCTCGAGGACCGGATCGAGCAGCTCGAACAGTTCCGCCGCGACAAGCCGCTGTCGGTGTCGCTCGGCCTGTACCAGGGCGACCGTCTCGAGCAGCACCTGCTGACCGAGTACTACAACGGCGTGCGCCAGATCCTGCTGGCCCCCGTGTCGCAGAACCTCGCGTCGTTCATGAAGGACGTGAACGCGCACCCCGAGCAGCTGGTGCCGATGACGCGCCCGCCGGAATCGGGCGCCGTGCAGGGCGGCACGATGCCGGTGTCGACGAACGCGGCAGGCGCTGCGCCGCAGGCCGGCGCCGTGCCGGCCGCGTCGGGCGCCGCGCCGGCCGCCGCCCCGCAGCAGCCCGCCGCGCCGCAGGGCGGCCTCTACAGCGACGCGTCGCCGACCAACGTGCAGGACGCGTACAACGCGCTGAAGACCTACCTGATGCTGTCCGACAAGCGGCACGTCGAACAGGCGCACCTGACCGACCAGCTCGCCCGCTTCTGGCGAGGCTGGCTCGAGACGAATCGGGGCAACATGCCGCGCGACGAGATGATCCGGAGCGCCGAGCGCATGATCTCGTTCTACCTGTCGCGCGTGAACGACGACGACTGGCCGATGATCGACGCGAATCTCGCGCTCGTCGACCAGACCCGCGAGAACCTGCGCCGCGTGGTGCGCGGCATGCCGGCGCGCCAGCGCGTGTACGAGGAAATCAAGGCCCGCGCGTCGACCCGCTTCGCGCCGATGACCATCGCGCGCATCGTCGGCGACGGCAACCAGGGGCTCGTGGCGGGCAGCTACGCGATTCCGGGCACGTTCACGCGTGAAGCGTGGTTCGACTACGTGCAGCCGGCGATCCGCGATGCGGCGACCAAGGAACTGCAGGCGAAGGACTGGGTGCTCAACACGTCGACGCAGGACGACCTGACGCTCGAGGGCAGCCCCGAGCAGATCCAGAAGACGCTCGTCGGCATGTACAAGACCGAGTACGCGCAGCACTGGCAGAAGTTCATGCAGGGCATTGCGGTACAGGGCTTCACGAGCTTCGGCCAGGCCGTCGACGGGATGAACCGCCTGGGCGACCCGCAGGATTCGCCGATCCGCAAGATCCTCGAGACCGCGTACGACCAGACGTCGTGGGACAACCCGTCGCTCGCGAACGTGACGATCAAGAAGGCGCAGACGGGCGTCGTGAACTGGGTCAAGCAACTGTTCACGCGCTCGCAGGCCGGCCAGATGGCGGCAGCCAACATCGACATCAACGGCAATCCGGCCGAGGTGCCGATGGGGCCGATCGGCCAGGAGTTCGTCGGGCTCGCGCGGATCGTCGCGACGCATGACGGCACGTCGATGCTGAAGGGCTACATGGAGTCGCTGTCGAAGGTCCGTACCCGCTTCAACGTGATCAAGAACCAGGGCGACCCGGGGCCGGGCGCGCGCCAGCTGATGCAGCAGACGCTCGACGGCAGCGGGTCGGAACTCGCCGATTCGCTGAAGCTCGTCGACGAGCAGATGCTGACGGGCCTGACCGATTCGCAACGCAAGTCGCTGCGTCCGCTGCTGGTGCGGCCGCTGATGCAGGCGTTCGCGGTCGTGATCCAGCCGGCCAGCGCCGAAGTCAACAAGGTGTGGAACGCGCAGGTCTACCAGCCGTTCCAGAGCTCGCTCGCGACCAAGTACCCGTTCGCGGCGAACGCGAAGGTCGAGGCCGGCGCCGGCGAGATCGCGCAGGTGTTCGGTCCGGACGGCTCGATCGCGAAGTTCGTCGGCACGACGCTCGGGCCGCTCGCGGTGCGCCGCGGCGACACGCTCGCCGCCCGCACGTGGGGCGACATGGGCATCGGGCTCACGCCGGACTTCACGAACGGCTTCGCCCGCTGGGTCGCGCCGCTCGCGGGCGGCGCCGCCGGCAGCGCGGCCGCGTCGGCCGAGCCGCAGACCGTGTTCCAGATCCTGCCGCAACCGAGCACGGGCACGACGGAATACACGATCGCGATCGACGGCCAGCAGCTGCGTTACCGCAACACGCCGCCGCAGTGGACCAACTTCGTGTGGCCGAACCCGCAGGGCTCGCCGGGCGCGACGCTGTCAGCGACGACCTTCGACGGCCGTACGGTGCAGCTCGTCAACGAGCCGGGCCGCTACGGTCTCGAGAAGCTGATCAACTCGGCGCAGCGCAAGCGCCGTCCGGACGGCACCTTCGACCTGACGTGGGCACAGGGCAGCGTGAACGTGTCGGTGACGATGCGCATCATCAGCACGTCGCAACCGTCGGCCGGCGGCGGCGACCAGCCGCAGCAGCAGAGCCTGCGCGGCCTGCAGCTGCCGTCGTCGGTCGCCGACGCGAGCGCGGGCGCCGCGCAGAACGCGACGCAAGCCGGCACCGGCACGCCGGGCGCCGCGCCGGCCGTCGCGGCCGCCAACGCAACGAATGCACAGAGGGCGCAATGACGCAAACCGTACAGGCGCAAATCGCCTACTTCGGCAAGATTCCGTCGCGCGGCGACTTCGTGAAGAGCGCGCACAATCCGCAGCTGCTGCAGACGCTCGATCGCTGGATCGCGCAGGCGCTCGAGCTGCTCGCGGAAGATCCGCGCTGGAAGATCGTCTACGAGGACGCGAAGCCGATGCATTTCGCGTTCCTCGGTTCGCGCAGCAAGCTCGCGATCGCGGGCCACATGGTCGCGAGCCATGACGTGTCGATGCGCCGCTTCCCGTTCCTCGGCGCCACCGCGCTGGAGGTCGACCGGCCGCTCGCGTTCCTCGCGCGCAGCCCGCTCGCGTTCGCGCGGCTGTGGTCTCGCGTCGCCGCGCAGATCCCGCCGCTGCTCGGCAAGGACGAGCCGCCCGGCGCGCTGCAGGCGCTCGGCGACACGCAGGTGCCGATCGACATCGGCGGCCCCGGCACGTCGCATGACGGCACCTTCAACGATTTCGTCGAACACCAGTCGCTGCACGGCCTGCAGGAGATGCTGCTCGAAAGCGGTCATCCGGTGCGGCTGCGCGGCGCGATGCTCGCGCTCGGCTCGCTGCTGCGGCCGGTGATGCAGAGCGGCTCGTCGCACATCGAACGCGGCCTCACGCTGCCGCTGCCGGTCGATCCGTTCTACCGCAGCCTCGTCGCCGCGTTCTGGCTCGAGCTGATCGCGCCGTTCGTCGCGCAGGCCGACTTCGAGCTCGCGATCTTCATCGGCACGATCGCCGAACGCGAACGGCTGATCATCGGCTTCAACGGCGCGTCGGCGAAGACGCTGCTGAGCGTCGTCGACCCGCAGACCTACGCCGCCCACAACATCGACATCGACGATCCCGAGTGGATCGACGCCCATGCGCAAAACGATCACCAGATCAGCAAGCTCGTCAGCTACCTCGACCAACCGCAACTCTCGCTGCGCGTCGCCATCGACGCGTTCCGCGAAGCGTTCATCGGAGGCTGACCGCATGCATCGCACGATTCAGGTCCGGCGCACGCGCTCGTCGTTCGCCGTCTCGCCCGCCCTCGCCGCGCTGTTCGCCGCCGGCCTCGTCGCGAGCGGCGCGGCGTTCGCGCAGAACACGGGCGCGACCGTCACGCCGGTCGGCAACGGTACGGTCGCGACGACCGCGCTGCCGCAGGCGAACCCGAACGCCGGCGGTGCGTCGGGCACGGTGGTGCACGGCACCGCCGGCACGATCGCGCCGCCGCCCGCGAACGCAACGCCCGGCCAGGTGGTGGTCGGCGGCAAGGTGCCCGACGAGGCGACCAAGGCCGCCGTGCTGCAGAAGCTGCGCGACACCTACGGCGCGACGAACGTCGTCGACCAGATCGAGGTGGGCGACGTCGCGACGCCGCCGAACTGGAGCGCGAACGTGCAGAAGCTGCTCGGCGCGCAGCTCAAGCAGATCAGCAAGGGCCAGTTGAAGATCAACGGGACGCAGATCGAGATGAAGGGCGAGGTGCACAACGAGGCGCAGCGCCAGCAGCTCGCGAGCGACATGGCGAACACGCTGAACCCGACGTATACGATCAAGAACGGGCTGCGCGTGTCGGCGTCCGAACAGGGCGTGCTCGACCAGACGCTGGCGAACCGGACGATCGAGTTCGAGACCGGCAGCGCGACGCTGACGCCGCAGGGCAAGCTGATCCTCGACCAGATGGCGGCCGCGCTCGCGAAGATGCAGAACCGCACGGTCGACATCATCGGCCACACCGACAATTCGGGGAACCGGACGTCGAACATCGCGCTGAGCCAGGCGCGCGCGGATGCGGTGAAGGGGTATCTGATCACGAAGGGCATCCCGCCGCAGCAGATGACGACGACGGGGGTCGGGCCGGATCAGCCGATCGCGCCGAACGATACGGCGGATGGCAGGGCGAGGAATCGGCGGATCGAGTTCCGGGTGGGGCAGTAACGGGAAACCGGCCGGCCGCTCGCGCTATGGCGAAGCGGGCACGGCACGGCACACGACGGGCGGCGGCGGCAATGCGCCGCCCGTCCTGCGTTTACGCCTGCTCGTCAGGCCTCACCCCCAGCAGCTCGCGAATGTGCGACAGCGAGCCGTCGTCCTTCACGACGCTCTCGAGCCACTTGTGCAGCGGCATGTCGGCCCATTCGGCCGCCTTGTCGGCGAGATACGCGACCGGGCTGTGCGGCTCGGTCTGACGGAAATAGCGCGCCACCGCACGCAACTGGTCGACGGCCTGCGCACGGTTCTGGATGCCGGCGATCATCTGCGTCACCGGAGGACGCGAAGCGGTCTGCTGCTGCACGTGAGTCTCCTCGGTCTGGATCGGCTGGCCGAACACCGGCTCGATGCGTTCTGACTGGGCCTGCGGCGCCGCCTGCGTGTGCGGTGCGCTGCCCGTATAGCCCTGTTCGCGCGCAAAGCGCTCGGCGAGCCGGTACACGGTCTCGAACGCGTCGCGCGCCTGCCGGAAGCTCGGCGCCGAATCGCCGGCGCGCTCGACGAGCCGCTCCTCGAACGCATCGAGCGCGAATTCGAACGCCTTCAGGTTCGCCAGCAACGCCGTGTAGAACGCGATCGATGTCACGCGCCGCGACGCATCGATCTGCTCGATCGACGGCTTGCCGCGCGCGATGTCGTCCGCGTGTTCGGGATCGCGCTTGATCGACTGCGCGACGTGCTGCGCGACTTCCCAGTCGAGCGTGCTGAATGCATTCGATGCGCCGTCCGTCAGCGGCACCGCGCGCAGCAGCTCGGCCGTGCGGCCGGAGAGCCACGCGACGTTGCCGAGCCGGTGCTCGATGTCGTCGTCCTCGGGCAGCGGGTGGAAGGTGTCCCAGAAGTCGCGGCACAGGCCCTCGAGCAGCGCATAGCCTTCGGTGAGGCCCGTGATACCGTCCTCGAGCGCGAGCGCCTCGGTCAGCCATACGGCGAGCCGCAGGTCCTTCGTGCGTGTGCGCAGCAGCTCGCCCGCATGATCGACGACGAAGCCCCAGTCGGCCTCCTTGATCTCGGTCACCCATTCGCCCTGGTCGAGCGTCGGATCGTCGTAGCGCCGCGCGTCCTGGATCGCGTCGAATTCGTTCGAAAACAGCAGGTCGTCGCCGCTGGGCGACGCGTCGCTGATCGGCGTCAGCAGCTCGGGGAGATTGATCGGCATGGTTCGGTCAGTTCATCAATGCGGGTTGCGCGGCCGCGCTCATTCGACGGTGTACGCGAATTCGCCGGCCTCGTCCGCACGCACCGCGATGCGCGCGATGGCCGCGCCGTCGGCGATCCGGCCGAGCACGTGGCCCGCGATCTCCGGCAGCAGCGTGCCGTTCAGGATGTGGTCGACGTTGCGGGCGCCCGAATCGACCTCGGTGCAACGCGCGAGCACCGCGTCGACGAGCGATTCGTCCCACTCGAACGCGGCCTTGTGGTTCGCGTCGATCCGGCGGCGGATGCGCTCGAGCTTCAGCTCGATGATCTCGGCCAGCACGTCGTCGGAAATCGGATAGTACGGCACGACCTTCATCCGGCCGAGGAACGCCGGCTTGAAGGTCTTGTACAGCTGCGGACGCAGCGTTTCGGCGAGCGCGTCCGGATCGGGCAGTTCCTCGGCCGGCTTGTTCAGGCACGCCTGCATCACCGCGGCCGAGCCGACGTTCGACGTCAGGATGATCAGCGTGTTGCGGAAGTCGATCTCGCGCCCTTCCGCATCGTCCATCGTGCCCTTGTCGAACACCTGGAAGAACATCTCGAGCACGTCCGGGTGCGCCTTCTCGACCTCGTCGAGCAGCACGACGGAATACGGGTTGCGGCGCACGGCCTCGGTCAGCACGCCGCCCTCGCCGTAACCGACGTAGCCGGGCGGCGAGCCCTTCAGGCCCGACACGCTGTGCGCTTCCTGGTACTCGCTCATGTTGATCGTGACCATCTTGCGCTCGCCGCCGTACAGGATGTCGGCCAGCGCCAGCGCCGTCTCGGTCTTGCCGACGCCCGACGGCCCGACGAACATGAACACGCCGCGCGGCTTGTTCGGATCCTCGAGGTTCGCGGTCGCGGTACGCACGCGCTGCGCGATCGCCTCCAGCGCGTGATCCTGGCCGATCACGCGCGCGGTCAGCAGCGGCTGCAGGTTCAGCACGGTGTCGATCTCGTCCTTCACCATCCGGCCGAGCGGAATGCCCGTCCACGCGGCGACGATCTCGGCGACGACGTGGCCGTCGACCTGCAGCGGCACCATCGGCTCGCCGCCCTGCAGCGCATGCAGCGCGGCGACGCGTTCGGAGAGCTTGTCGCGCGTGGCCTGCACGTCGACCGGCTGGCCGTCTTCCGACGGGCCGCGCGCCTTGTCGAGCGCGTCGCGCAGCTCGGTGATCTCGGCGACGATCACGCGCTCGGCCTCGTAGCGTGCTTCGTCCTTCGCCAGTTGTTCGAGCGCCGTGCCGCGCGCGCCGCGCAGCTCGCCGAGCCGCTCGTCGTGCGCCGCGCCGCCCGCCGCCTCGCGCTCCAGCGACGCGATTTCCGCATCGATGCGCTCGATGCGCTTCTTCGTATCGTCGATCGCCGCCGGCGTCGCGCTGTGCGCGAGCGCGACCTTCGCGCACGCGGTGTCGAGCACGCTGATCGCCTTGTCCGGCAGTTGGCGGCCGCTGATGTAGCGGTGCGACAGGCGCACGGCCTCGGTGATCGCATCGTCGAGAATCCGCACGTTGAAGTGCTTCTCCATCAGGCCCGACATCCCGCGCAGCATCGCGGCGGCCAGCGGCTCGCTCGGCTCCTCGACCTTCACGACCTGGAAGCGCCGCGCGAGCGCCGCATCCTTCTCGAAGTACTTCTTGTATTCGCTCCACGTCGTCGCGGCGATCGTGCGCAGTTCGCCGCGCGCGAGCGCCGGCTTCAACAGGTTGGCCGCGTCGTTCTGGCCGGCCTGGCCGCCCGCGCCGATGATCGTGTGCGCCTCGTCGATGAACAGGATGATCGGGTGCGCACTCTTCTTCACCTCGTCGATCACACTCTTTAGCCGGTTCTCGAACTCGCCCTTCACGCTCGCGCCGGCCTGCAGCAGCCCCATGTCGAGCACGTGCAACGCCACGCCGCGCAACGGCGGCGGCACGTCGTCGGCCGCGATCCGCAGCGCGAGCCCTTCGACGACCGCCGTTTTGCCGACGCCGGCCTCCCCGGTCATGATCGGGTTGTTCTGGCGGCGGCGCATCAGGATGTCGATCGCCTGGCGAATCTCCGCTTCGCGGCCGATCACCGGATCGATCTTGCCCTCGCGCGCGCGCTGCGTGAGGTTGGTCGTGTACGTGTCGAGCGCGGGCGTCTTCGACGGGCCGGCCGCGGGTGCAAGGCCATCGGCGGCCGGCGCGGCGTCGCTGTCCTCGTCGTCCGCCTGGCGCGGCTCGGCTTCGCTCGAGCCGGCCATGATTTCGTCGAACTTGTGCTTCAGGTCCGTCACGTTCATTTCCGCGAACCGCGACGACATCCGTTGCGCGAACTGCGCGAGATCCGGCGCGGTCAGCAGTGCGAGCAGCAGATGCCCCGACCGGATGCGCCCGAGCTGCGAATCGAGCGACGCGATCAGCCACGCCTGCTCGAACAGCGCGATCAGGTGCACGGAGAACACCGGCGTGCGCGTGTTGCCCGTCTTCAGGCGCGTGAGCTCGCGTTCGAGATCGGCATGCAGCGCATGCGGATCGACGCGGCTCGCGCGCAATGCGAGCGGCAGGTCGCCCGTCGCTTCGTCGAGCAACGCGAGGAACAGGTGCTCCAGATCGACCTCGTAATGGCCGCGCGCCAGGCACGCGCTCGCCGCCCGCTCGGTCGCATGGCGGCACAGCGGGTTCAGTTTCGTGATCAGGGTCTTCAGAGGCGTGCTCATGGCGTCGATCTCAGGTTCGATTGCGTGTTGTTGTTAGGGTCAGTGAATCACGTGCAGTTCGTAGCGGGCGTCCGAGCGGTCCTCGAGCGCGTCGCGCGTGCACAGGAACGCGTCCCAGCCGAGCCGCGAACCCGCGCCGAGCACGCTCGCGCCGACTTCCGTGCGCTTGAGCACGAGCTTCACCTCGTACTCCAGCGTGACGCCGGCGAGCAGCGTCAGCATCCGCTCGAGCGCGACGGCGTGCGCGCCGCCGGGCAGGAACGCCTCGTAATCGCGCTTGGACAGCGGGCCGACGACGATCCGCGCGCGCATGTCGCGCTGCCACACGCGCTCGCCGACGAGCGCCGTCGCACCGAGCACCGCATTGACTTCGCCGAGCACGCTCAGCTGGTCGGGCGGCACGTCGTACCACTTGCCGACGAACTGGTCGATCTTCACCGGCACGCGGAAGTAATCGGACAGCGTGCGCTGCAGGTAGGCGGCCGACATCGGCCGGTGCCGCGCCGCGAGCGCGTAGCCGGCCACGGCTTCGTCCAGCACGCCGCCCGGCCCGGCCGCGAGACTGTCGCGCACCTCGTCGCTCGGCACGCCCGCGATCGCGAGCAACAGCGGCAGGTAGCGCTCGTCGCGATCGAGTTCGTAATGGAACGGCAGCCGGTATTTCTTCCACGCCGCATAGAACAGCGCGGTCGCGCGGTTCGAAAACACGTCGAAGAACGCGCGCGCCGCGTGGTCGCGCCTCAGGTGCTCGCGCGCGACGATCTGTTCGGTGTAGTGCAGCGGCAGCGCGCCCTGCCCGCCCAGCAGCCCGAAGAACGCGGGCGTCAGCTCGACGCGGCCGAGCTCGCCGGCGGCCAGCGCGGCGCCGCGCTGCTCGTCCGAGTTCAGCGGCGCGCCGTCGCCGTCGAACGAGCGCGCGCCTTCGATCTCGCTCGGCGGGAAGCCGAGCGACAGCGTGTTGCGGAATGCGATGCGCTGCGCGACGACGTCGCCCTGCCGCCACGCGCCGGGCGCATCCGACGCCTGCCGCGCGAACAGCCCTTCGAGCACGCGCACCGCCTGGAAGAACTCGAAGCGATGCGGCTCGTCGAGCAGCGCGTCGACTACGCCAGGATCGATTCGCCGGTTCGGGGCTTGCATCGGATGATCTCCTCGCCGGTGCGCTTCGACACGACGACCAATTGAACGAAACTGTTGAGGTGGACGTACAGCCCGAAGAAGCTGTCGAGCACGCGCACGAACGATGCGAGGCTCGCGCCGACGAAGTGTTCCTCGTCGATCGTCAGCCGGATCTCGATGCCGCGCACGAAGGTCGCGAACGGCTTGCCGGGCAGCCACTGCACGGCGCCGCGCTGCTCGACGCCGGCCAGGCCGTCGATCTGGCGCATCGACACGGCCGTGCGTCGCAGGTCGTACAGCGTCAGCATTTCCTTCAGCGGCGCGAGGCCGTGCGCGACGAGCGACACGTGATTGAGCGCGAGGTGCGACACGAGCCGCCAGTGCGCGGCGCGGCCGCGCTCGAAGCGCACGCTCTGCGTCGGGCGGCGCAGCATCGAGATGCCGCTCGTCTGCGCGCCGCCTTCCTGGAACAGGTCGCCGCCCTCGAGGCCGAACGCCAGCATCGCCGGCAGGTCGCGGTTCGTGCAGGTGAGGTCGAGGCTCAGCGTGTCGGTTTGCGGCGACGTCGGCTCGAAGTCGATGTCGACGATCGAGATCTCGGTTTCGTAGCCGGGGCTCTTCTGCGCGACCCAGTCGTTGCGGCGCGCGAACCAGTAATGGCCGATCCGCGCCGATTCGCCGTGATGCAGCGAATAGAACGGGCGGAACTCGATCACCGATTCCTCGTGCGCCTGCTGCCGGACGAGCTTCACCGAGTCGATCGAGTACACCTCGTACGCGAACGCGCGCCGCGCCTCGGCGATCACCGGATACGACACCGCGCGGTGCGTGATGCGGATCGGCTCGCCGTGCTGGCGGAACAGATTGACGATCGGCGTGCAGAACAGCCGGAAATGGCTCGCCGTCAGCAGCTCCAGCAGGCGCGCGACATGCGAATCGCTGCGCACGTCCTGCAGCACGAGATGCAGCGTCGCGCGCTGGCAGCGGCCCGATGCGCGTGCGATCGCCGCGAGGTCGAAGTCGACGAAATCGAATTTGTCGGGAAACGCGAAGTATTCGGTGAGCAGCCGGTACGCGGGATGCGATTTCGCCGGGTAGTCGATCAGCGCGTCGTCCTCGGCGAAGCCGGCCTGCGCGATCGGCAGCTTGCGCAGCGCGGTCCAGCGGCCGTTGCGTTCGGGCTCGACATACGCGCCGAGCACGTTGACGAACAGGCAGTCGGTCAGCGCGGCGACGAACGACTGCTCGCCGTGCAGATGCGCGCGCAGCGTCGACAGCTTCAGCGCGCCGAGATCGAGCTGCGCGGCGAGCGATTCGAACGTGATCGAGATCACGCCCGTCGCGTTCGACGGCAGCACCGTCGCGCTCGGCGCGAGCGCGACCGGCGTATAGCGCGCCTCCGAGATGCGGATCGGCGCGAGCGTCACGTCGTAGGCGGTGCGGAACCGGCATTGCACGCCGCGGATCGGGCGGCTCTTCAGCTCGGTGCCGCGATCGATCACGACCGGCTCGGTCTGCTGGCCGGGCGAAGCCGGCGTGAACTGCGCGATCGAGCACGACGGGAACGGCCGCAGGTAGTGCGGATACAGCACTTCCAGCAGCGCTTCGGTGAATTCCGGGTAGTCGTCGTCGAGCTTCTTGTTGATGCGTGCGCCGAGCAGCGCGAACGACTCGATCATCCGTTCGACGTGCGGATCCTCGCAGTGCTCGCCCGACACCGCGAGACGCGCGGCGATCTTCGGATAGCGTTCGGCGAAATCTCGCGAATAGCGCCGCAAAAACGATAATTCGCGTTCGTAATACGGCAGCAATTCTTCCATCGACGACCCCGAACCTCAATATTTCCTGCCGGACCTGATTGACCACCGGGCGGTCCGGCCCGCTCGGCGACTTGATTTACTGCATTCGTGCGGCGCGTGCGCGCGTGACCGAGTATTGCAGCGTCGACGGTTGCAGCATCGCGTCGAAACTCACCGGCTCCTCGGCCGGGTGTACGACGAGCAGTGCCTGGATCGCGAAATAGAGCGCGTTGGTGGCCTGCTCGTTCAGCTCGAACGTCACCTGCACCTGCTGCAGGCGCGGCTCATGGCGCGCGATCGCCTGCTGGATCGACTTGCAGATGAATGCGCGATCGTAGTGGCTCGCGAGGCTCAGCCCCGCGAAATCGTTCAGCCCGTAGGTCAGCACCGATTTCTGGCATTCCGGCAGCGCGGCCAGCTCGTTCTCGGTGTGGGCGATACGGGTGTTGAGGATCGCCTCGACGTCGCGGGCGACCGTGTTCTTGAGCTCGTCCAGCGACAATTGCCGCATCGCTGCCGAGGCCGGCAGGTGCGGTTCGTCATCGAACAGCTTGTCGAGAAAACTGGGTTCGAATCGTTTCATCGGCCGGTGTGGACAGCGAAAACGGCAACGGGACGCGAAGCGCCCCGTTGCCGCAACCGACCTTAGACCGCGTAGGTCTTGTCGTTCTTCGTCAGGCTCCAGGCGCCTTGCGTGTTACCGCCCTGGTTGCCGCCGATCTTCTGCTGGGTTTGCTTCCACTGCACGGCTGCGTACTTCAACGAGAACGTCTCGAGGGGCAGACCTTCCTCGCGAACGCTCGGGGCGATGCTCGAGATGATCACGTACTTGAGCTTGACTTCCAGATACTGCACGCGCTTGCCTTCACCGTCCGCGCGCGAGAAATGGACCGTCACTTCGTCGAACGTGGTACCGCCCGAAGCGTGCTGGTACAGCAGCGGGCTCGACGAATCGATTTCCTTCGTGAAGATCATGTCGCCGTGCTCGCAACGCGTCATCGTGTGACCGCCAGCGGTCGATGCGGTTGCCGAACGCGGCTGAACGATCGAGTGATCCCACGATTTCAGTTCGATCCAGCCCTGGTGGTCCTTGTCCGCGGATTCGCCCTTCACCGCGGGACTACCAAACTGCAAGTGCATATGTAACATGGCCCTTCGACTCCCCAAAGAGGTGGTTTTAACGTCCTACCCAGGCGGCCCGCCCGGGCGATTTACTCGCTTATGAATTTGCCGGTTTGGGCAGATCAGCGACAAGTCGCAGAGAAATCGAGAGTTCGTCGAGCTGAAAGTGCGGGCGCAGGAATGCGACCGAACGATACGAGCCCGGCTTGCCCGGAATCTCCGACACTTGTATGGATGCCTCGCGCAGCGGAAATTGCGCTTTCTGTTCCTGCGAGGCGTTGTCGTCGAGCAGGACGTATTGCGAAATCCACCGGTTGAGGAAAGTCTCCACGTTCTGCGCCGATGCGAAGCTGCCGATCTTGTCCCGCATCATCGCCTTCAGGTAGTGCGCGACGCGCGATACCGAGAAGATGTACTGAAGCTGGGCGGACAGGACGGCGTTCGCATTCGCGCTGTCGGTACTGTATTTTTTGGGCTTCTGCACCGACTGCGCGGCGAAGAACGCGGCGTAATCTGAGTTCTTGCAATGGACGAGCGGGATGAAGCCGAGGTCGCTCAGCTCCTTCTCGCGGCGATCGGTGATCGCGATTTCGGTCGGGCACTTCAGCGCGACTTCACCGTCGTCGGTCTTGAACGTGTGGGTCGGCAGGTCCTCGACGAGGCCGCCGCCTTCGACGCCGCGGATCGCCGCGCACCAGCCGAAGTCGTCGAACGCGGCCGTCAGGCGGGCCGCGAAGGCCCATGCCGCGTTGCACCACAGGTACTTGTCGTGATCGGTGCCGTCGACGTCCTCGACGAAGTTGAAGTTCTCCGCGGTCTGGCCGTCCTTCGGATTGAACGGCAGGCGGCCGAGGAAGCGCGGCAGCGTCAGGCCGACGTAGCGTGAATCCTCGGCGTCGCGGAACGACTTCCACTTCGCGTATTCGACGGTGTCGAACACCTTGCCGAGGTCGCGCGGCTTGCCGAGGTCGGAGAACGACTCGAGGCCGAGCAGTTCCGGCGACGCCGACGCGATGAACGGCGCATGCGCGGCCGCGGCGACGTGCGACATCTGCTCGATGAAGTACATGTCTTCCGGCTGGCGCGAGATCTCGTAATCGCCGATCAGCGCCCCGAACGGCGAGCCGCCGAACGTGCCGAACTCCTCTTCGTAGACCTTCTTGAACAGCGCGCTCTGGTCGAACTCGCTCGCACCCTTGAAGTCGCGCACGAGGTCGCGCTTCGGCGCGTGCAGCGCCTTGATCTTGATCGTCTGGCCCGTGTTGCTTTCCTTGACCAGATAATCCAGCCCGCGCCACGTGCTTTCGAGCCGCTGGAATTCCGGCGCATGCATCACGGCGGAAAGCTGCGTGGAAATCAGGCGGTCGAGTTCCGCGACGCGCGCGTCGATCGTGGCCGACAGGTTGTCCGACACGATCACCGTGCCGTCGAGCACCTGGTGCACGAGTTCGCCGATCAGGTCCTTCGCACGCGCATGCTCGGAATCGGATTTCGCGACCTTGCTCTTCTCGACGATGTCGTCGAGCAGCGAAGTCCCGGCGGCGTATTCCGCGCCGCTCGCTTGGGCCGCAGCCGTTTGCTGGTTCATCTCAACACTCCGTCGTCATTCGCCGTCTTTGTCGCCGCCGGTGCCCTTCGCGAGCTCCTGCAGCTGCTGCGTGTTCTTCAGCACCTCGGACAGCAGATCCTCGAGCTTGTCGTTGCCGGCGAGCTTGTTGCGCAGGTCGGCGAGCTTCGAACGCGCCTCGAGCAGGCGGCGCAGCGGCTCGACCTGTTCGACGACGTCGTCCGGGCTGAAATCCGACAGCGAGCGGAACTTCAGGTCGACCGCGAACTTGCCGCCTTCCGGGCTCAGGCGGTTTTCCACCTGGAACGCGGCACGCGGCTCGATCGCCTTCATCACGTCGTCGAAATTGTCGCGGTCGATATTGACGAACTTGCGGTCGCGCAGCTTCGGCTGCTCGATTTCGGACTGGCCCGCCAGATCGCCGACGACCCCGACGACGAACGGCAGTTCCTTCACCTCGATCGCATCGCCCTTCTCGACCTCGTAGGTCAGCTGGACGCGCGGCGGCCGTATTTTCTGCAAGCTTTTCTGAATGCTTTCTTTCTTGGCCATCTCGACGGCTCCCAGGTTAGTTGTGGTTATCGCGTCAGTTGCGGGTTCAGTTGCGCAGTGCGCCGAACGGATCCGCGCTGCCCTTTTGCGCGGCGGGCGGCGTCGGGGTCGGCGCGGCGCTCGCCGCCGTGTCCGCGGCCGGCGCGGCCCCCGCCTTCGGACGATGAACCGGACGGCGGCCGGTGTACTTCTTCGACTGCGCCCGCTGCTCCGGCGGGAACAGCGCCGACTCGCCGAGCGTGTCGCGCAGCTGCTTCGCGAGCGCCTGCGCGTCGGACTTCGCGTCGCCCGCGAGCGATGCATCCTGGCGCAGCTCGCCGAGCGACTGCGTTGCGATCCGCAGGCCGGCGACGGCCAGCACGCTCTTCGCCTGACGATCGGTCGCGTCGCGCTGCAGCGCTTCCTGGGCGGCGACGATCGCCTGCCCGTAATGGTTTTGTGCGAACTGGATTTGCGCGATGCGCGACCACGGCTCCTCGCGCGTCGGATCCGACTTCGCGAGCTGCTGGTACAGGCCCAGCGCCTTGTCCTGATCCCCCGCCTTCGCGACGGCGTCTGCATCGGCCAGCGACTTGTTGAACACTTCCGCAGTCGGCGGCGCGGAAGGCTGGCTCGCACAGCCGGCGATCACGCCGCAAGCCACCACCACCCCAGACAGTTTTGCGAACAGACGGTCTTTCATCGTTATATCCACCGGCGCGTGAGTTTTAAATCGTTGAGAATCTGGTTCTTTTGCTTTGCAAGAAGCGCGCGGGTATAGTACCGATCAATTTTTCATAATTCAATCGTCGTGTGAAGAGTAATTCCTTTTAAAACCGGGCGCTACCCCCTCGAATGGCTTCTCGTTGCGGGCTCGCAGCGGTTTTCCGTCGGGCTGGAAAGTGCAAGTTTTACTGATCGCGCGACGCGCCGCCGGGGCGGCGGAAAAAATTTCCGAGCGCTTGCCACGACGCAGGCGTGCCTAATAGTTGAGCGATGCAACGTCGGGGATACGCAGCGAACGCGGCAATGCCCGGCAGTTTTGACAGGGATAAAGGCGGCACGCCGGAAAAACGATGAGATCGTCCATGATTCGCTACGCGCTGCCGCTGCTTGCGTGCACCCTTCTGGCCGGATGCGCGGCCGCCCCGCTGCTCGGCTCGGCCGCGAGCGCCGTGATGTCCGCGGCCGGCATCGGCAAGCCCGAGGTGCCCGACGCGCAGAAGCCGCCGCGCAACATCGGGCTCACGCTGGCCGCCGCGCAGAACCTGAATGCCGCGACCGACCACAAGCCGCTCGCGCTCGTCGTCCGGCTCTATGCGCTGAAGGACCCGACTTCGTTCCAGCAGGCGCCGTTCGACGCCTTTACCGATCCGACCAAGGAAAAAGCCGCACTCGGCGCCGATCTGCTGAACGTGCGCGAAATCACGCTGATTCCGGGTCAGCGCTATACGGCAACCGAGAAGGTGTCGCGCGAGGCGCAGGCATTCGGTATTGTCGCGCTGTTCCGCGATCCCGCACTGCAACGATGGAAACTGACGTTCGATCCGGCGAAGTCGGAGAAATCCGGCATAATCATCGGCCTGCATAACTGCGCGATGACGGTCACCGACGGGACGGTCATCGCACCGCAACAGGGTGCGCCTTCGCAACCGCTGAATATGCTGTCTTCGGTGTCCTGCGGTTAAACATGACGCACGAATGTCAATTAACAAGAGTTAACAATTGGCGATTTAATTCGGGCACGAACAAATCGATTACGTCGCAACGCCACATTAACCGGATTTGACATGAGTTATTCGGCCAAGGTGCTGTGGGGGGAAGGACTGTTCCTTCGGCCTCAACACTTTCAACGACAGGACGCGTACCACGAGGCGCGCCTGTTCGAGTCCATCCAGGCGATCCAGCCGTACAACTGGGGCGTGCGCTCGGTGCGCATCGATCGCGACGCGCTCGGCAGCAACGTGCTGCGCGTGGCCGAGCTCGCGCTCGTGTTCCCGGACGGCGCGCTGTATGCTGCGCCGCAGGCCGACGATCTGCCGCCGCCCATCGCGCTGGATACGTTGCCCGACGGCATCAACGAATTCGTGTTCTATCTCGCGCTGCATCCGCTGCGCGAGAACGGCACCAACTACAGCGACGATCCGGCCGCCGGCTTCATGACGCGATTCGTCAGCGAGCAGACGAGCGTCGCCGACAATTTCACCGACGCCGCCGAAGCCGACATCACGTTCCTGAAGACGCAGGTCAAGCTGATCGCGCACAGCGAGCCGCGCGACCAGTTGCTGTCGGTGCCGCTCGTGCGCGTGCGCCGCACCGCGACGTCCGGCTTCGAGATCGACGACAGCTTCGTGCCGCCGTGCCTCGCGATCGAAGCGTCGCCGATCCTGCACCAGCGGCTGCGCCAGCTGGTCGACGCGCTGCAGGCGAAGGTGAACGCGCTGTACGGCTTCCACCGCGAGCCGTCGAAGAACATCATCGAATTCCGCTCGGGCGACATCGCGTCGTTCTGGCTGCTGCACACGGCGAACGCCGCATTCGCGACGCTCGCGCACCTGCACCAGCACGCGGCGCTGCATCCTGAACGGCTGTTCCAGGAACTGCTGCGCCTCGCGGGCCAGCTGATGACGTTCTCGAAGGGCTATACGCTCGCCGACCTGCCCGTGTATCGCCACGACGATCCGGGCCCGAGCTTCGCGCGTCTCGACCTGATGCTGCGCGAACTGCTCGACACGGTGATCTCGACGCGCTATTTCGCGATCACGCTCGACGAGGTGCGCCCGTCGTTCCACCTCGGCCGCCTCGATTCCGGCAAGATCGACGACAAGACCGAGTTCTACCTCGCGGTGTCCGCGGACATGCCGAGCGTCGAGCTCGTCGATGCGGTGCCGGCCCGCTTCAAGGTCGGCGCGCCCGACGACGTCGACAAACTCGTGCTGTCGGCGATGCCCGGCGTGCGGCTGTCGTACACGCCGCAGGTGCCGCCCGCGATTCCGGTGCGCCCCGGCGCGTGCTACTTCGCGCTCGATTCGCGCAGCCCGCTGTACGAGCGCATGCTGCAGGCCCAGTCCGCGATGATCTATGCGCCGACTGGCATCAATGACCTGAAATTCGAACTGATCGCGGTCACATCATGAGCTACGCGCCTTCCCTGTTCGGCGACAACGTGCCGCCGCCCCTGCATAGCCCGGCGTCGACGGACTCCGCGTTCCAGGCCCGTTCGCTGCTCGATCTGCTGTACGACGGGTTCTTCATGCTGTTCCTGCTCAAGAACAAGCGGGAGCCGGACAGCGCCAGCGAGTTCAGCACGCGAATCCAGGAATTCCTGTCGGATTTCGAGCGCGGCGCGAAGAAGCTGAATATCGCCGCCGAAGACGTGTACGGCGCGAAGTTCGCGTTCTGCGCGGCGATCGACGAGATGGTGCTGTCGTCGCAGTTCAAGATCCGCGCGGATTGGGAACGCCGGCCGCTGCAGCTCGTGCTGTTCGGCGAGCAGCTCGCGGGCGAGAAGTTCTTCCAGTATCTCGAGGAATGTCGCGCGCAGGGTGCGGCGCGGTTGCAGTCGCTCGAGGTGTTTCATATGTGCCTGCTGCTCGGGTTCCAGGGCAAGTATCTGCTCGAGGGGCCGGAGAAGCTCGCTTATCTCACCGCGCGGCTGGGTGACGAGATCGCGCACATGAAGGGCAAGCGCGCTGCGTTTGCTCCGCATTGGCCGCTGCCGGATCAGATCGCGCATCGGTTGAAGCGGGAGGTGCCGGTTTGGGCGATCGGGGCGGTGTTTGCGCTCGTTGCGCTGCTCGGGTATCTCGGGCTCAATACTTATCTCAAGGACAAGACGCTGCAGGCGTTGGCGCCTTATTCGCAGGTGATCAAGGTGGGCCCGGAGTCGGCGAATTTGACGATTTCGTTGCCGTAAGAGGCGCGCGTTTTTTCGAATGCCGCTTCATGGAAAAGGACCGCGTGGCGGTCCTTTTTCGTTTCTGCCCCGCTTCCTCTGGATCGCTGCAAAGATCGATCGCGTACCGATACGTCACGCCGTCCAGAGATCTTCATAACCGACATCGTCGATGATGAAAGCGCGCGCCGGCCGGCAACCGCAGATAGGGCAGAACCGAGGGCAGGTAGGTCGACAGGTGCGTGGCGTGCAGCGGCTGATAGAAATCGGCGGCGTCCGGGTATTCGCCGCAATGAAAGAACCAGCCGACGTTGTCGCCTTCGGACAGCGCGATGCGCGTGCCGTAGACAGGCATGCGCCCGAGCGTCGACATCGCGACGGCAACCATGTCTTCGGGTTCGACGGCATGCAGCCCGTAACGCATGACCGCACACCCGTGTGTCGATACCTGCATTCGGCTCCGCCATGTCGCGAATCGCGACGATGAACGACTTCAGATCCCGGTCGCGCATCGTGCCTCCGTCGACATCACGCGTGGTCCATTCGTTCGAAACCGATGCCAATTTCGCACCGTCCATACTAAAACATGCCGCCGTGCCGCCGGCTCGGTCTCAGAACAGGATAAACGCGTCGTTCTCGACGTAGAAGACGAACGCGTCGAGCAATTGTGCGACGCTCGGCTCGTCGATCTGGTCGTGTGCGTCGATCACGATATCCTCGATCGTCGCGCTGTCGAGCGTGACTTTCCAGCTGGACTGCACCGCAACGACAGGAGCGGCGTCTGCTTCCGCGTCATCGGCATCTTCGAAAAACACCCCTTCGGTGTCGAGCGTCCACGGCATCGGCGGCAGGTAAAGCCGCCCGGAGAAATCGCCGGGACGTTCGAGAATATGGTGCAGCGACACTGCGGTCGTGGAATCGAGCGACATGGGTATTGCGGTGGTATCCGGATTGATTGCGTTGCATCGGCCGCGAGCAACCCGCGGCAGGCCGTGATTATGCCAATTCCGCGCACGCCCGCCGCCGAACGCCCGTCAGTCGATGCGCAGCATGACCGAGGTCCCCGCAAAAACCGCCGCCAACCCCTGCTTCACGTGCTCGAGCCCGTCCGTCGCGCGCAACGCGATCGTGACAAGGCCGAGCCCTTGCGCCCATCGCGCATCCGGCGCCAGTTCGATATTCAGCATTTCTCCGCGCAGCGAGACGGATTCGACACCGCCATAACCGGCCACGCCGCGCTCGCCCACTTCCGCATAGTACGTGTCGAGGCCGAGCGCCTCGTCCTGTTCGTCGTCCTCGGTTCCACGCTGCAGGATCACGTAGTTCGTCGGCGGGTCGCGATCCGCGAAGCCGACGACGTGAATGCCGTCCTCGAACCTGTCAGTCGCGATGTCGGCGAAAAATCCGGAATCCATGTCCATCTGCTCCTGGCCAGATGATGTCGGCGTCCTCCGGCGGACGGTTTTCGTCGGATTATTCGCATGCGCGAACGCGTCACCGGTTTTCGGTGAAATCGATTGCAATCAGGGCCAATTCGACTTCCGGCGCGGCGCGGTTGCGAGTAGTGTCTACGTGCCCGCATTCCGGCCGCCCCGGGTCGACCGATACCCGGCGCTCACACCACGACACTGAACCCTGGAGATCTGCGATGAAACGTTCGAAGTTCCTGCTGTCGGGCCTGCTGCTCGCGTCGGCCCTCGGCTTCACGGCCGTCGCCGCGCACGCGGACGACCTGCTCGATTCCGTGAAGAAAGCCGGCGTGCTGCGCGTCGGCCTCGAAGGCACGTATCCGCCGTTCAACTCGCGCGGCACGTCGGGCCAGCTCGAGGGCTTCGACGTCGACGTCGCGAACGCGGTCGCCGGCAAGCTCGGCGTGAAGACGCAGTTCGTCCCGACCGAATGGAGCGGCATCATCGCGGGGCTGCAGGCCGGCAAGTTCGACGTGATCGTCAACCAGGTCACGATCACGCCGCAGCGCAAGGAGGCGCTCGACTTCAGCGAACCGTACACGTACTCGGCCGCGCAACTGATCCAGCGCAAGGACGACACGCGCAACTTCAAGTCGCTCGAGGACTTCAAGGGCAAGAAGCTCGGCGTGACGCTCGGCACCAACTACGACCAGATGGCGCGCAGCGTGCCGGGCATCGAGGTGCAGACGTATCCGGGCGCGCCGGAGAAGCTGCGCGACCTCGCCGCGGGCCGGATCGAAGCGACGCTCGACGACCGCCTGATGCTGCCGTACATGATCAAGACGTCGAACCTGCCGCTGCGCTCGGGTGCGGTGCTGAACGGCGGCAAGCAGGAGATGGCGATCCCGTTCCGCAAGGGCAACCCGAAGTTCGAGAAGGCGATCAACGACGCGCTCGATTCGCTGCGCAAGGACGGCACGCTGAAGAAGATCTCGACGCACTGGTTCGGCAGCGACGTGACGGTGCCGGTCGCGCAGTAAGCGGTTCGCCGCGCGTTCAATGCGTCACGCTTTTCGCGGCGGCGAAGGCGTGACGCGCGGTTGCAGCGCTCCCCTTCTTTCCTTTTCCTTTTTCGGTCAGGCCGACTCGTCGAAGCGGGCAAGCGGCATCTCACCGGTCGGCGTCGGCGCCGGGCGCGCCGCTATCTCGTACATGCTGCGGAACAGGCGGATTCTTGATCGCTGCAATGACAGCGATGGACAAAATAGCCGGCAACGACCGATGTTCGCGAAGCTGCGCACCGCGCGCTTCCTCGAAAGTGCGTCGAGCGCAACGGGCCGATCGTCCAGTATCCAGTGCGCGAGCTGCTCGGCCTGGCCGACGTCGACCGCATTGAGGACTGCGTTCTCGACTTTCTATCGCGGTAGGGCGACGCACAGGCCGGTTTTCATTTCAAGGCCGTGTGGTCGGCTGCCTCTCGCACTCCCAAACGGACATTCCATGCCAATGGCGACCGATATTTCGTCCATGGGGTCCAGTAAAATTAAATAATCAATTTATTAATTTTACAAAATCGAAAACTCGAACAAACCAGTACTTTATATCACCTTATATCGCCGCAATTTCATAAATTAAATCAAACCATATTTCATTTACCAAAATCACGATTCTTGTTAAATAAGGTTAACCCCAGCAAATATACCAGTCGCAAACTTCCCCACAGATCCTAATATTCATCTGCCGAGTCAATGCAATCTCGGTACCTCCCCAAAAAACGGGGTCTGAGTTTAACAAACGATTAATCGAGGGAAAAATGGGCCAATACATTATCGAGTACGCTCAAGATCCGGATTATCGGCTTGCTGTCACGGATCAAATTTCTGGAAGTGCTGTCGTACTCAGAAACAAGAAGGGGCTGACGGGGCGTCATTGCATTTGGGATATCAACTTTGACAACGGCATCATCGCGCTGAGCGGCAGTGGCGACGTGCTGGCAATCGGTGCGGACCGGATCGCACCGGAAGCGTATCTGAAGCTCAAGCCGACTTCCGAAGCAATACCTTGGGATTTCTTCGACAAGCCCGGATACATCGTGCCTTTCGCCGATCCCAACCTCTGCCTCGACGACAAGGACCGCGTCGTTCGGGACGGAAACCCGATCTGGCTCTACCCGGTCAACGGCTCGCCCGCCCAGCAATGGAAATTGGTCTCGCTGTTCAAACTCAAGACCCTCGAATAACACGACGATCAAAGTCGCGCCTCACTTAGGCCGCCCCGACCTTCGCTTCATACACAGCGCTCGAGTCGGATCACGCCACTAGTGCTGAAGCCCGCGGACCGAGAATCCGCGGGCTTTTTCGTTGTGGCCCGTCCCGACACAACTGAATTTACGCGTCCCTCCGGCGACACAGCGCATGTACGACTTGTTCCTGTCGAGGCTCGCGGCCGTTATCGGCGATCGTGAGCTCGACACGATCACGCCGACAGACGTGGCAGAAATCTGGCGAGCGACGTCGGAGAAGTGCGGCATCGTGACGGCAAACCGCACGAAATCCGTGCTGTCGCTCGTACTCAACTGCGGCAGACTCTGGAACATGATAACGATCGCGAACCCGTGCGCAAGGGGTACGTGGAAAGAAGGAGACTGGCCGGCAGAACATCCCCATCGATGACGAGTTGTATGCGTCGGTCTATGCTGTTGCGGATCAACCCCTTCGCAATGCGATGGACCTGGCTGATCTAGGCGCGCAACGGCCATCCGATGTTCTCGACGTGTTGAAGACGAACATCGTCAAAGGCAACCTGATCTTCCGCACACGTAAGGCCGGCGCGTTCGTCACCATCCAGATCCCTGACGACCTCGCTGCATGGATCGAGCGCCTCCTGGCGTGGCGCGGCACGAAGGTCGACATGTCGCCGTATCTGCTGCTCGACGAGGAAGGCTACCCGCCGACGAAGGGCAAGTTGCGCTCGCGATTTGATAAGGCGCGCGAGTTAGCCGGCATTGACAAGGCGCAGTTTCAGTTCCGCGACCTTCGCGCGCGCGGCGTAACGCACAAGACGATCGACGAAGGGCTCGAAGCAGGGTAGCGCCTGGTGGGCCACAGCGGGTCAGGGATGACGGCGCGCTACGTACGGGGCGCACGGCCGCTAAAGCCATCGCGTTGATTGCCTTGTTGCCGGCGGCGACACGCCGGCAGCTTCGGTGCGCGACGCTGCAATGCATCGAGCACGCGTAACAGGCCGCTCTTCAGCGGGCCCGCAACCGGCTTCTCGACTATAACGTGCGCCAGGAGCGCAGCTCCGATCACCATAACGATTACCGACCAGAACACTACGACCTGATTCACAGCCGTACCGACCGTGTTGAAAATCATGTAACCGACATTCTGGTGGATCAGGTACAGGGGGTAACTGACTGCGCCGAACCAGACCCACCGCGGGCTGGCGAGCATCGGCATGCGACGCAGTGCCAGCGCCAGCATAACCACGAAGAAAGAGGTCATCACGGCCGCCACGACCGCTGGGTCCAGTGCATTCTCGAAGTGGTCGCTGGAATACGACAGGAGCTGGAATTCGTGATGGAGCGACAGCATCCAGGCTGCGCAAACGAGTACGAGGCGCGACCACGACAGGCCACGTGCACGAATGAGGAAACACGCAGCGCCGGCAATGAAGAAACCGGCATAGTCCGTCACCAGAAAACCCTTGAGCTTGATGAACGGAAATAGGTCCACGAGCACGGTGGAGATGAGCCACACGAACAGCCAGCGCTCGGCGCGATGGATCTGGCCGACGATGAGTAGAATGCCGACCAGGCGATAGAACCGCAGCTCCGCGCCGAGCGACCAGTACGCGCCATCGATTGGATCGGCACCGAAGCCGCCGCCGAGCGTGACCATGTTCACGAGGTATTGCGGCCACGTCGCGACGAAGCGTTCACCGCCGATCGCGAGCGTCACGAGGAAGGTGATCGTGCAACAGACCCAGAAGGCGGGCAGCAGGCGAGACGCCCGTGACGCGATGAAACGCTTGATGCTTCCGTCGCCCGCCGTCATCAGGATCACGAAACCGCTGATCATAAAAAACAGGTGCACGCCCAGGAACCCGTACTGCGCGACAGGCTTGAGCGCCGGATAGTGCATGGTCGTCAGGTCGTCGGCGGCGTAGCCTCGAAATGCGTAGTGAAAGAACACAACGGCAACGGCGGCGATGAAGCGGAGAACATCCAGCTCGGGAATTCGGGAAGACTTCACGATCGATTTTTGTTGGATTTGTCGTTGTGGACTGCGCCGGCCGGGCGGCAGTTTGACCTCGCACGACGGTCTATTCGTGCGCGCTCGCCCATTATGGACGAGCTGGTCTTAGGGCGCCGTCTAGCGTCTTTTGGAAACGTGACGGGTGCTTTGGAAACGCGAAGGGGTTACGCAAACATCGCGTAACCCCTTGCTGGATATGGTGCCGGCTGCAGGACTCGAACCCGCCACCTGATGATTACAAATCAACTGCTCTACCAGATGAGCTAAGCCGGCGTAGCGCGAGATTCTACCTCATTTCACGATCTTGAGGCGAGGTCTGCTGCCGCCTTTCGAGCCGTCGCCGTCGGTTTTCGGCGGTTCGTCGGCGCCTTCGGAAGGCTCCTCGTTCGCGCCGCTGCCGACGACCGGCGCCAACGGCGATACGGACTCGTCACGCTGCGCGTCATCGGCTTGCACGACATCATCGTCGAACGCGCCCGAATCCTCGCCTTCGCCCGCGACCGCATCGACCTGGAACGCCATACCCTGCCCGTTCTCGCGCGCGTAGATCGCGAGCACGTTCGCCACCGGAATCTCGATCTTGTGCGCCTTCCCGGAGAACCGGGCCGTGAACTCGATCCACTCGTTGCCCATCTGCAGCTGGCTCGTCGCCTCGAAGCTGATGTTGAGCACGATCTCGCCGTCACGCACGAACTGACGCGGCACGCGCGTCGAGTTGTCGACCCTCACCGCGATATGCGGCGTGTAACCGTTATCGGTGCACCACTCGTACAACGCGCGCAGCAGATAAGGCTTCGTTGAAATCTCTTGCATCACAATCCTCGAACCCGGAGCGGGCGCGCGGCACGCCGCCACCCGCTCCGTCATGCCTTCATTGCAACATTAACGACGCATGACCTTTTCGGACGGCGTCAGTGCTTCGATGTAGGCCGGGCGGCTGAAGATCCGTTCGGCATACTTCATCAGCGGCGCGGCGTTCTTCGACAGCTCGATGCCGTAGTGATCCAGGCGCCACAGCAGCGGTGCGATCGCGACGTCGAGCATCGAGAACTCCTCGCCGAGCATGTACTTGTTCTTCACGAAGATCGGCGCGAGCTGCGTCAGGCGATCGCGGATCGCGAGGCGCGCCTTCTCGTGATTCTTCTCCGCCGCCTTGCCCTTCTCGTTCTCGAGCGTGCTGACGTGGACGAACAGTTCCTTCTCGAAGTTGAGCAGGAACAGGCGCGCGCGAGCGCGCTGCACCGGGTCGGCCGGCATCAGCTGCGGATGCGGGAAGCGCTCGTCGATGTACTCGTTGATGATGTTCGATTCGTACAGGATCAGATCGCGCTCGACCAGGATCGGCACCTGACCGTACGGGTTCATCACCGAAATGTCTTCCGGCTTGTTGAACAGGTCGACGTCGCGGATTTCGAAGTCCATGCCCTTCTCGAACAGCACCAGCCGGCAACGCTGGGAGAACGGGCAAGTTGTGCCGGAATACAGAACCATCATATTTGCGTTTCCTCAAAAAAGCCGAGGGCCGGCACGCGGCGCAACCCCTTTCACGGGTTCCGCCTTGCGCCGGCCCCACGCCGGTCAGGCGTGTTTACTTGATATCTTTCCAGTACGCGGCATTGAGCCGCCAGGCCAGGAAAGTCAGGACACCGAGAAAGATCAGCACCCACACGCCGAGGCGTTTGCGGGTCTGCTGGGCCGGCTCGGACATCCACGTCATATAGGCCACCAGGTCGGCCACCGCAGCATCGTAGTCGGGCGACGAGAGCGTGCCCGGCGTGACCTGCTGGAAGCCGACGAGCACGTGGGCCTTCTCGCCCGTCTCCTCGTCCGTCTTGTCTTCGAATTTGGCAACGCGCTGCCCCTGCAGCTGCCACAACACATGGGGCATGCCGACGTTCTCGAACACCGCGTTGTTCCAGCCGGTCGGCCGCGTATCGTCACGGTAGAAGCTCCGCAGATACGTGTACAGCCAGTCGCGGCCGCGCGCACGCTCCTCGACCGACAGGTCGGGCGGCGTGGTGCCGAGCCAGTTCTTCGCGTCGTCGGGCCGCATCGCCACGGACATCGTGTTTCCGACCTTGTCGGTCGTGAACAGGAGATTCGTTTCGATCTCCTTCTGGGATATGCCCAGATCCGTCAGACGGTTGTAGCGCATCAGGTTCGCGCTGTGGCAGTTCAGGCAATAGTTTACAAACAATTGCGCGCCGTGCTGAAGCGAAACGAGATTTTCCGTGTTATCGGGCGCCCGGTCGAGCGGAAAATTACCCTCCGCCCGCACGGCCGGCGCCGCCAGCAGCGCACAGGCGGTCGCCCCGATCAGCGCGAGTGTCGAAAGCAGTTTCTTCATGTCGTTCTCTCCTCGCTCACGTTAATGGGGCTTGAAGCGCACCCGTTCCGGCGGCTGCTTGAACGTGCCAAGCGGCGTCCAGACGGGCATGCCGAGGAAGAACGCGAAGTAGATCAACGCGCAGAACTGCGCGATCAGCGTCGCCGCCGGCGAGGGCGGCCGCGTGCCGAGGAACGCGAGGGTCAGGAACGCCGCGACGAAGATCCCGAGGAACACCTTGTGGAACAGCGGCCGGTAGCGGATCGACTTCACCGGGCTGCGGTCGAGCCACGGCAGGAAGAACAGCGAGATCACCGCCGAGCCCATCACGACGACGCCCCAGAACTTCGACTCCGTCAGGTACATGAACACGACGATCGCGGCGGCCAGCACCGGCAGCCCGACCTTCCACTTGCCGCGCGCGCGGATCAGCGCGAGCACGCCGAGCAGCGCGATCACGACCATCAGCACGATCTTGAACGGGTCGGTGGTCGCGCGCAGCATCGCGTAGAACGCGGTGAAGTACCAGACCGGCGCGATCTCGGGCGGCGTCTGCAGCGGGTTCGCCGGGACGAAGTTGTTCGCCTCGAGGAAGTAGCCGCCCATCTCCGGCGAGAAGAACACGATCAGCGCGAACACCATCAGGAACACGCACACGCCGAGGAAATCGTGCACCGAGTAGTACGGGTGGAACGGGATGCCGTCGAGCGGAATGCCGTTCTCGTCCTTCTTCGCCTTGATTTCGATGCCGTCCGGGTTGTTCGACCCGACTTCGTGCAGCGCAACGAGGTGCGCGACGACGAGTCCGACCAGCACGAGCGGGATCGCGATCACGTGGAACGCGAAGAACCGGTTCAGCGTGACGTCGGACACGACGTAGTCGCCGCGAATCCACAGCGACAGGTCCGGGCCGACGAACGGGATCGCCGAGAACAGGTTCACGATCACCTGCGCGCCCCAGAACGACATCTGGCCCCACGGCAGCAGGTAGCCGAAGAACGCCTCGGCCATCAGGCAGAGGAAGATCGCGCAGCCGAAGATCCAGACGAGTTCGCGCGGCTTGCGGTACGACCCGTACAGCAGCCCGCGGAACATGTGCAGGTAGACGACCACGAAGAACATCGATGCACCGGTCGAGTGCATGTAGCGGATCAGCCAGCCCCACGGCACCTCGCGCATGATGTACTCGACCGACGCGAACGCGAGCGTCGAGTCGGGCTTGTAGTTCATCGTCAGGAAGATGCCCGTGACGATCTGGTTCACGAGCACCAGCAGCGCGAGGGAGCCGAAGAAGTACCAGAAGTTGAAGTTCTTCGGCGCGTAGTACTCGGATACGTGTTTCTTCCAGGTGGACGTGAGCGGGAAGCGCTGGTCGATCCAGCCGGTGAAACCTGTCGTGGAGACTTCCTTGTTGTCGGCGGCCATCACGCTTCTCCTTTCTCGTCCTTGCCGATCACGAGGGTCGTCGCCGACGTGAACATGTAGGGCGGGATGTCGAGATTCTGAGGCGCCGGCTTGTTCTTGAACACGCGGCCGGCGAGGTCGTAGGTCGAACCGTGGCACGGGCACAGGAAACCGCCCGGCCAGTCGTCCGGCAGGTTCGGCTGCGGACCCGGCGTGAAGCGTTGGCTAGGCGTGCAGCCGAGATGCGTACACACGGCCATCACGACGAGAATGTTCTTGCGATCGGCCCGTGCACGATATTCGTTCGCGCAATACGCGGGCAACGGCATCGAATACGGGGATTTCGTGGTCGGATCGGCCACTTCCTTGTCGGCCTTGACCACGTCGGCCAGCATCGAATCGGTGCGATTCAGGATCCAGACGGGCTTGCCGCGCCACGGCACGGTGACCATTTCGCCGGGCTTCAGGCCGCTGATATCGACCTCGACCGGTGCACCGGCCGCTTTCGCTTTCGCGGACGGCGCAAGCGACGCCGCGAAAGGTATGACGGTGGCGACGCCTCCTACGCCACCTGCTACGGATGTCGCAATCAGCCAGGTACGGCGGCCGCTGTCGACGCGTTTCTCTTCCTTGTCTCGCATCACACGCCCCACTTCTGAGTTGGATTTTCCGTCACGACTTTCCATTCCGCCGCTAGTTTGCGCGAATGGAGTCGCCATTTACAAGGCCCGGAGATGAAAATCCCTTCGAAGTGTTTGATAGTTAAGGGTTATCCCCCACTATCGGAGCGATTAAATCATTTCTCTTTTAAGCAGGTGCTACATAGAGAAATTTCGATGCGCCGCCGCAAATTCGTTGCTCACACCGGATTATGAATATCGATAAAAAGGTGTTCGAGATCGAATTCCTCGGACAAGTGGCGCCCCAGCGCCTGGATTCCGTAGCGCTCGGTCGCATGGTGCCCCGCCGCAACGAACGCGACGCCGCTCTCCGCGGCTGCATGCGTGGTCGACTCGGACACCTCGCCGGTCAGGAACACGTCCGCGCCGGCGTCGATCGCCGCGTCGAAATAGCTCTGCGCGGCGCCCGTGCACCACGCGATGCGGCGCAGCTGCGTGTCCGGATCGCCGAGCACGAGCGGCGTGCGGCCGAGCGTGCGCTCGACCTTCGCGACGAAGTGCTCGAGCGTGACGGGCATCGGCAGCGTCGCCATCCAGCCGAGATCGCCTTCGCCGAAACGCTGCTCGCCGATCAGGCCGAGTTTTTCGCCGAGCTGCGCGTTGTTGCCGAACTGGGGGTGCGCGTCGAGCGGCAGGTGGAACGCGAACAGGTTCAGGTCGTTCGCGAGCAGCAGCTTCAGCCGCTGATACTTGCGGCCGGTGATCTGCGGCGCCTCGTTGCGCCAGAAATAGCCGTGATGGACGAGCACGGCATCCGCCCCCCATTCGAGCGCGGCTTCGAGGAGCGCGACCGACGCCGTCACGCCGGTGGCGATCTTCTCGATCTTGCGGCGCCCTTCGACCTGGAGGCCGTTCGGGCAATAGTCCTTGAAGCGCGCGGTTTCAAGGGTATTGTTCAAGTACAATTCGAGTTCGATCCGATCCATATAAACCTCTAATCCATTCAGATGCTTAGACGCTTCTGGCTGTTCTTCGCGCAGGCGGTGACCGTACTGCTCGCGCTGATGTTCATCGTCGTGACGCTCAAGCCGCAATGGCTGCAACGGCAAGGACAGCTCGGCAAGCAGCTCGCCACGCCGATCGTCGCGCTACGCGAAGTCGCGCCGGGCATCGGCGGCGCACCGGCGACCACGTCGTATGCCGAAGCCGCGCAGAAGGCGATGCCGGCCGTCGTCAACGTGTTCTCCAGCAAGGACGGCTCGCTGCCGCCCGACCCGCGCGCGAAGGATCCGCTGTTCCGCTACTTCTTCGGCGACCGCAACGCCCGCAAGCAGCAGGACGAACCGGCCGCCAACCTCGGCTCGGGCGTTATCGTGAGCCCTGAAGGTTACATTCTAACGAACCAGCACGTCGTCGACGGCGCCGACCAGATCGAAGTCGCGCTCGCCGACGGCCGCACGGGCACCGCGAAGGTGATCGGCAGCGATCCCGAAACCGATCTCGCGGTGCTGAAGATCAACATGACGAACCTGCCGACGATCACGCTCGGCCGCTCCGACCAGTCGCGCGTCGGCGACGTCGTGCTCGCGATCGGCAACCCGTTCGGCGTCGGCCAGACGGTCACGATGGGGATCATCAGCGCGCTCGGCCGCAACCACCTCGGCATCAACACGTTCGAGAACTTCATCCAGACCGACGCGCCGATCAACCCCGGCAACTCCGGCGGCGCGCTGGTCGACGTGAACGGCAACCTGCTCGGCATCAACACGGCGATCTACTCGCGCTCGGGCGGCTCGCTCGGCATCGGTTTCGCGATTCCGGTCTCGACCGCTCGCACGGTGCTCGAAAGCATCATCACGACGGGTTCGGTCACGCGCGGCTGGATCGGCGTCGAGCCGCAGGACGTCACGCCGGAAATCGCCGAGTCGTTCGGGTTGCAGCAGAAATCGGGCGCGATCGTCGCGGGCGTGCTGCAAGGCGGCCCGGCCGACAAGGCCGGCATCAAGCCGGGCGACATCCTGGTGAGCGTCAATAGCGAGGAAATCACCGACACGACGAAGCTGCTGAACGTCGTCGCACAGATCAAGCCGGGCACGCCGACCAAGGTACACGTCGTACGCAAGGGCAAACAGTTCGACGTGAACGTCGTGATCGGCAAGCGCCCGCCGCCGCCGAAGCAGACGCTCGACGAGCAGGACGGCGATAGCGAATGACGGTCGGCGGGCAGCGCACCGCCTGCCGGTCATGATGCGACGCGGAAACGGGAAAAGGCAGCCGGTTGGCTGCCTTTTTGCTTTGCTTCAAACGGCGTCTGGCGGAAGGTAGCTTTGCGATGCGCCGGCTGGCGGCCCAACGCGGTACCCGGCGCCCCCGGCCGGGCCGGAAAGCCGTCGCGGCGCCGCCGTCAACTCGCGGCTTCGCCGTTCCCCGCCTCACCCTCTTCCACCGGCTTCTTCGGCACGAAGAACCGCGCGGCCAAGAGGCCGATCTCGAACAGCACGATCAGCGGCAGCGCGAGCATCAGTTGCGAGAACACGTCTGGCGGGGTGACGACCGCCGCGACCACGAATGCGCCGACGATCACGTACGGCCGCATCTCCTTCAGCTTCTTCAGGGACAGCACGCCCATCCTGACGAGCAGCACGACGACGATCGGCACCTCGAACGTGACCCCGAACGCAATGAACATCCCGAGCACGAAGCTCAGGTAGTTGTCGATGTCGGTCGTCATCTCGGCGCCGAGCGGCGCGTTGTAATGCGCCATCACGCGGAAGATCGTCGGGAATACGAGGAAGTACGCGAACGCCATCCCGCACAGGAACAGCACGTAGCTGCTGCCGACGAGCGGCGTGACGAGCTTCTTCTCGTGCTGGTACAGCCCCGGCGCGACGAACGCCCAGATCTGGTACAGCACGATCGGCAGCGCGATCACGAGCGCGACGAGCATCGTGACCTTCATCGGCACGAAGAACGAGCCGGTGACGTCGGTGACGATCATCTTGCCGTCTTTCGGCAAGTTCTCCATCAACGGCCGCGCGAGCAGCTTGAAGATGTCCGGCGCCCAGTACACGAGCCCGACGAACACGACGATCACGGCCAGCCCCGCGCGAATGATGCGATCGCGAAGCTCGACGAGATGGGAAATGAAGGTTTCTTCCGGGGCGTCGCCCGGGTTCTGCTGGGGGTCGCTCACACCGGCCCTCGGTAGGATTGACGAGCGAGCATGCGCTCGACTCAGAAGAAGCGCGTCGGCCGGCGCAGGCTGGCCGGCTGGTGGCGCGCGACACGCGCGGCGCCCGACTGCACGTGCGTGCGGCGGGTCGTCGCGCGCTTGTACCAGACGGGCGTCGCCGCCTGCTTGATGCGCCAGTTGCGACGCTTCGGCGCAAGCGCGGCCGTGCTGCCGCCACGCCACGACGGCGCCGCGGGCGTGTCGCTACCGTGCACGCCGGCATCGACCGAGCCTTCGTTGAGACCGCCGACCGCGGAATGCCACGTGTCGTTCAGTTCCTTCTCGTGCTCGCGCAGGTTGTCGTGAATCGTCGTCTCGACATTGCGCGCGGCCGATTCGAAATCGGTCTTCATCGTCCGCAGCGCGTCGAGTTCGATTTCGCGCGAGACCTCGGCCTTCACGTCGTTGATGTACCGCTGCGCGCGGCCGAACAGCGCGCCTGCCGTACGCGCGACGCGCGGCAGGCGCTCGGGGCCGAGCACCACGAGCGCGACGACGCCGATCAGCGCCATCTTCGAAAGACCGAGATCCAGCATCGCGAATGCCTCAGCGTGCCGGCGTTACGCCTTGTTCGAATCGGAACGCGTCGTTTCCTTCGCGTTGACGTCGACCGCGCCCGAACGCGGCAGTTGCTGCGCGTCCGCCGGCGTTTCGCCTTCCTTCATGCCGTCCTTGAAACCCTTCACGGCGCTACCGAGGTCGTTGCCGATGTTGCGCAGCTTCTTCGTACCGAAAACCAGCGCGACGATCAGCAGCACGATCAGCCAGTGCCAAATGCTCAATCCACCCATGATGAAACCTCTCCTCAACCACGCCGCGGTGCGGCGTAAATTGCCGGCGACGCGCCGGCTTCGACTATCGGATGCGGGGAAACGCCCCGCGTCGTCAACCCATCCGTTGCCACGGGCGCGGGCCGGCCAGGATATGCGCGTGCAGGTGATAGACCTCCTGCCCGCCGCCCGGGCCCGTGTTGATCACCGTGCGAAAACCGGTTTCGCCGCCCGTATACGCGACGCCGAGCTGGTCGGCCAGACGCGCGACGAGCAGCATCAGCCGGCCGAGCATCGGCGCATCGGTGTCGACCGCCGCGGACAGCGTCGGCAGGTGCCGGCGCGGAATCACGAGCACGTGCGTATCGGCCGCCGGTCGGATGTCGCGGAACGCGACGAATTCGTCGTCCTCGTGCACCTTCGTGCTCGGGATCTCGCCTGCCGCGATCTTGCAGAACAGGCAATTCGGATCGTGACTCATGTTGCTCCTGCAAACGCCCGCGTGCGGCCGGTCAGAACCACGCCTGCGGATCGAGCGTCTTGTTGTCGTTCAGGTACAGCCAACCCTTGATGATACGGTACAGCGTCCAAATCCACGTGACAAACATCACGACGAATCCGACCACGACGAACATCAGCGCGAACCCGATCACGTACGCGATCAGCGCGCGCCAGAACGTGCGGATCTGCCACTCGAAGTGATCGGCGTACGGCGTGCCGGCCACGTCGCCGCGCTTCACGTAGTTGATGATGATCGCGATGATGCCCGTGACGCCGCCCGTCAGCCAGTGAATTGCATAAAGACCGTACAGCACGTGGGTCAGCGTGCGCAGCCCGTTCAGGCGCTCGGCATCCGCGGCTCCCGGCACCGCCGGCGTCGGAAACTGGTTCGACGTATCGTTCATGATGCTACCCCCGTTAGATGACAATTCTTACAGCTTACCGCACTGTTGCCACCGCGGCGGGCCCTGTTCGTCACCCGCCGTTTTCCTCGCGCTCGCGGCGCTTGCGCAGCGCTTTTTCCTCGATGCCCGACAAGCCTTCGCGGCGCTCGAGTTCGGCGATCACGTCCGCCGGGCTCAGGTCGAAATGCGACAGCATCACGAGGCAGTGGAACCACAGGTCGGCCACCTCGCCGACCAGCGCGCTCGGCGCGCCGCCCTGGCGCACGTCCTTCGCGGCCAGCACGACTTCCGTCGCCTCTTCGCCGATCTTCTTCAGCACGGCGTCGTCGCCCTTGTGGAACAGGCGCGATACGTACGATTGATCGGGATCGCCGCCCTTGCGGCTGTCGATCACGGCCGCCAGGCGCAGCAGCGTGTCTTCGGTCGATTGCGTCATTTGTAGATGTGTTCGGGGTCTTTCAGCACCGGCTCGACCGCGACCCAGTCGCCGCTGTCCACCGTACCTTCGAATTTCTGGAAGAAGCACGAATGCCGGCCGGTGTGGCACGCGATGCCCGACACCTGCTCGACCTTCAGCAGCACGACGTCCTCGTCGCAGTCGAGCCGCACCTCGTGCACGTGCTGCACGTGGCCCGACTCCTCGCCCTTGAACCACAGGCGCTTGCGCGAACGCGAATAGTAGACCGCGCGCTGCGTCTCGATCGTCTTCGCGAGCGCTTCGCGGTTCATCCACGCGAACATCAGCACGTCGTTCGTCGACGCCTCCTGCGCGATCACCGGCACGAGGCCGTTGTCGTCCCAGCGGACCTTGTCGAGCCACGCGGGCACCGATTTCGTTTCGGTATTCATCACAGCCTCACCGCGATGCCCTGGTCGGCCATGAAGCGCTTCGCCTCGCCGACCGTGTGCTCGCCGTAGTGGAAAATGCTCGCGGCCAGCACCGCGTCGGCGCGGCCGTCCTTGATGCCGTCCGCGAGATCCTGCAGGCAGCCGACACCGCCCGATGCGATCACCGGCACCGGCACCGCGTCCGACACGCCGCGCGTGAGCGCGAGGTCGAAGCCCGACTTCGTGCCGTCGCGGTCCATGCTCGTGAGCAGGATCTCGCCCGCGCCGAGCTCGGCCATCTTGCGCGCCCATTCGATCGCGTCGAGGCCCGTGTTCTTGCGGCCGCCGTGCGTGAACACTTCCCAGCGCGGCGTCTCGCCGTCGGCAGACACGCGCTTCGCGTCGATCGCGACGACGATGCACTGCGAGCCGTACTTGTCGGCCGCGTCGCGCACGAGCTGCGGATTCGCGACCGCCGACGAATTCATGCTGACCTTGTCCGCGCCCGCGTTCAGCAGGCGCCGCACGTCCTCGACGGCGCGCACGCCGCCGCCGACGGTCAGCGGAATGAAGACCTGCGACGCGACGGCTTCGATGATCGGCAGGATCAGGTCGCGCTGGTCGGACGTCGCGGTGATGTCGAGGAAGGTCAGTTCGTCGGCACCCTGGTCGTCGTAGCGGCGGGCGATTTCGACGGGGTCGCCGGCGTCGCGCAGCTCGACGAAATTGACGCCCTTGACGACACGCCCGGCGGTCACGTCCAGGCAGGGGATGATGCGTTTAGCTAGAGCCATGATGTTGCGCCAAATGCCGCGCTGGGACGGCCGGTTGCGGAAGCCTCGCGCGAGGCTTCCGGTCGGGGCCGCCCGCGGGCAGCCCCGGCGAACGGGACGATCGCGGTTACGCGTTGTCGAGTTCGCCGTTCAGTTCGTCCGCGCGCTTTTGCGCGGCCGCGAAATCGAGATCGCCGGAGTAGATCGCCCGGCCGCAGATCACGCCTTCGACGCCGTGCTCTTCCACTTCGCACAGGCTCTCGATGTCCGTGAGGTTCGACAGGCCGCCCGACGCGATCACCGGGATGCCGACCGCCTGCGCAAGCTTCACGGTCGCGTCGATGTTGATGCCTTGCAGCATCCCGTCGCGGCCGATGTCCGTGTAGACGATCGATTCGACGCCGTAGTCCTCGAACTTCTTCGCGAGATCGATCACTTCGTGGCCGGTCAGCTTGCTCCAGCCGTCGGTCGCGACCTTGCCGTCCTTCGCGTCCAGCCCGACGATGATGCTGCCGGAGAACGCGGTGCACGCGTCCTGCAGGAAGCCCGGGTTCTTCACTGCCGCGGTGCCGATGATCACGTAGGACAGGCCGGCGTCGAGATACTTCTCGATCGTCTCGAGGCTGCGGATGCCGCCGCCGAGCTGGACCGGGATTTCGTCGCCGACTTCGTCGAGGATCGCTTCGATCGCCTCGAGGTTCTTCGGCTTGCCGGCGAATGCGCCGTTCAGGTCGACGAGATGGAGCCGTCGGGCGCCGAGATCGACCCACTTGCGGGCCATCGCCGCCGGGTCCTCGGAGAAAATCGTGGCCTGGTCCATATCGCCCTGTTTGAGGCGCACACACTGACCGTCTTTGAGGTCGATGGCCGGAATCAGCAACATAGCAATCGGGTGTCGTCGTGGAAAATGAAAAGAATCAGGCGCGTACCGGCCAAACCGGTGCCGCGCCGTCTCGCTAGTTTAGTACAACTCTTTCGGTGCTTAAGCGCGCGCGCCATGCACGACAGGCCGTTCGGCCAGGTCGACTGTGGCTCGCGCGCCACGTTTTACGGCTTCCAGTGTACGAAGTTGCGATACAGACGCAACCCGACTTCCGCGCTCTTCTCCGGGTGGAATTGGGTCGCGAAGATGTTGTCCCGCGCGACCGCGGACGTGAACGGCGCGCCGTAGGCCGTTTCGCCGACCGTGTGCGCCGGGTTGTCCGGGCTCACGTAATAGCTGTGCACGAAGTAGAAATACGCGTCGTCGGGCACGCCGTCCCACAGCGGGTGCGGCTGCGCCTGGCGCACGCGGTTCCAGCCCATCTGCGGCACCTTGAAGCGCGAGCCGTCGTCCTGCACGCGGCCGTCGAGCTCGAAGCGCACGACCTTGCCGGGCAGGAGGCCCAGACCCTTCGTGTCGCCTTCCGCGCTCCAGTCGAACAGCATCTGCTCGCCGACGCACACGCCGAGCAGCGGCTTGGTGCGCGATGCGTCGATCACGGCCTCCTGCAAGCCCGATTCGCCGAGGCAGCGCATGCAGTCGGGCATCGCGCCCTGGCCGGGCAGCACGACGCGGTCGGCCGCGCGAATCGCGGCCGGCGTGTCGACGATCGCCACGTCGGCGGCCGGTTCGGCCTTCTTGAGCGCCTGCGCGACCGAGCGCAGGTTGCCCATCCCATAATCCACAATCGCAATCGAAGTTTTCATCTCAGTGCAGGCAGTAGCGCCCTCAGTCCATTGACGATGAATTCCACCGCCAGCGCCGACAGCATCAGACCCATCAGCCGCGTGGCGATGTTGATGCCGGTGCGGCCGATCCAGGTCGCGATCGGCTCGGCGAGCCGCATCGCGACGAAACACAGAAAAGCCAGGACCGCGCCGATCGCGACCAGCCCGGCCCGCTCATACCAGTGATGCGCGTTCGCCGCATAGATGATCACCGTGCTGATCGAGCCGGGGCCCGTGAGCAGCGGAATCGCCAGCGGCACGACCGCGATGTTGTCCTTCAGCTCGGCTTCGTGGCGTTCCTCCGGCGTCGATCGCGTGTTGCCGATCTGCGCGTTCAGCATGTTGATCGCCATCAGCAGCATGATGATCCCGCCGCCCACTTCGAGCGACCCGACCGAAATGCCGAAGAAGTTGATGATCTGCTGCCCGAGCAGCGCGGTCACCGTCATCACGCAGAACACCGACACCGATGCGATCCGGATCGTGCGCCGCCGCTCGTCGTCCGTCTGCTGCGCCGTCAGGCTCAGGAAGAACGGCACCGCGCCGACCGGGTTGATCAGCGCGAGCAGCGAAATGAACGATTTGAGCAGATCCATCGCAAGCCGGCGCGCCGCGCCGAAGCCGTGAGGTTGTCCTTGGCGTCGTCCGTTCGGAAGTTAGAGGCTGCCTTTCGTCGACGGAATCTGCCCCGCCGCGCGCTCGTCGAGTTCCACCGCCGCGCGCAGCGCGCGGCCGAAGGCCTTGAACACCGTCTCGAGCTGATGGTGCGCGTTGATCCCGCGCAGGTTGTCGATATGCAGCGTGACGCCCGCGTGGTTCACGAACCCGCGGAAGAACTCGATCGACAGGTCGACGTCGAACGTGCCGATCCGCGCGCGCGTGAACGGCACGTGGAATTCGAGGCCCGGCCGGCCGGAGAAGTCGATCACGACGCGCGACAGCGCCTCGTCGAGCGGCACGTACGAATGGCCGTAGCGGCGGATGCCCTTGCGGTCGCCGATCGCCTTCGCGACGGCCTGACCGAGCGTGATGCCGACATCCTCGACCGTGTGGTGATCGTCGATATGCGTGTCGCCATGCGCTTCGACCTCGAGATCGACCAGACCGTGTCGCGCGATCTGGTCGAGCATATGGTCGAGAAACGGCACGCCGGTGGCCAGCTTCTGCCGGCCGGTGCCGTCGAGATCGAGCTTCACACGGATCTGCGTTTCGCTGGTATTGCGAACGACTTCCGCCACACGCATGGCAATTCCTTGATTGAGTCTGATGTAAATGGGGATTGATCGTCGCGCGCCGCCGCGCCCTGGGCTCAACCGGGCAGCGCGAGTTTCAAGGCGGCCAGCAGGCGGGCGTTTTCGTCGGGAGAACCGACGGTCAGCCGCACGCATTCGGCCAGTAACGGATGCATTTTACTCACGTTTTTGACCAGCACCCGCTCGGTGAGCAGCGCATCGAACACGGCCGCGGCGTCCGGCACGCGCACCAGCAGGAAATTGCCGGCGCTCGGGAACACCGTCGCGCCCGGCAGCGCGGCCACCGCCTGCGCGAGGCGCGCGCGTTCCGCGCGCAATTCGGCCGCCTGCGCGTCGAGCACGTCGAGGTGGTCGAGCAGGAAATCGGCGGTCGCCTGGGTCAGCACGTTGATGTTGTACGGCGGGCGCACCTTGTCGAACTCGTTCAGCCACGCGGGCGTGCCGACGAGATAGCCGAGGCGGATGCCCGCGAGGCCGAGCTTCGACACCGTGCGCATCACGACGACGTTGTCGAACTCGCCCGCGCGCGGCAGCCACGAGCGCTCGGCAAACGGCTGGTACGCCTCGTCAATCACGATCAGGCTGTGCCGCGCGGCCGCGACGATCCGCTCGACATCGGCGTCGTCGTACAGCGTGCCGGTCGGGTTGTTCGGATACGCGAGATAGACGATCGCCGGCCGGTGCTCGGCGATCGCCGCGAGCAGCGCGTCGGCATCGAGCGTCAGGTCCGCCTTCAGCGGCACGCCGACGAACTCGAGCTGCGCGAACTTCGCCGAGAGCTCGTACATCACGAAGCCCGGCACCGGCGCGAGCACCTTCGCACCCGGCTTCGCGCACGCGACCGAGATCATGCTGATGATTTCGTCGGAACCGTTGCCGAGCAGCACGTCGCAGCCGGCCGGCACGCGCATCGCATGGCGCAGCTTGTCGAGCAGCGCGGCCGGGCGCGGCGCCGGGTAGCGGTTCAGCGCGACCTGCGCGAGCCGCTCGCCGAGCGCCGCCGCGAGCGGCTCCGGCAGCGAATACGGATTCTCCATCGCGTCGAGCTTCACGAACCCGCTCGCGTCGGGAACCGGATAGCTCGTCATCGCGAGCACGTCGCGGCGGATGATGTCTTGTGGCGTCGTCATGGTCTCAAGCCGGCGTGCATCGCGCCGGCATCAAATGGTCGGCAAGGCGGCGGCTGCCGCCCTGCGCTCGTCCCCTGCCCCGATCCGGGGCGGCCGGGCGGGCACCTCGGCGCCCGCCCGGCCCGCGCACCCGGCGCGGTCAGCCCTTCATCCGGAACTCGGCGCTCCTTGCGTGCGCCTGCAGCCCTTCGCCGTAGGCGAGTTCGGACGCGATCTCGCCGAGCGTCTGCGCGCCCTCCGCGCTGACCTCGATCAGGCTCGAGCGCTTGATGAAGTCGTACACGCCGAGCGGCGACGAAAAGCGCGCGGTGCGCGACGTCGGCAGCACGTGGTTCGGGCCCGCGCAGTAATCGCCGAGACTCTCGCTCGTGTAGCGGCCGAGGAAGATCGCGCCCGCGTGGCGAATCTGCTGGCCCCATTGCTGCGGCTCCAGCGCGGAAATTTCGAGGTGTTCCGGCGCGATGTCGTTCGCGATCCGGCACGCCTCGGCCATGTCGCGCACCTTGATCAGCGCACCGCGGCCTTCGAGCGACGCACGGATCACGTCCTGGCGCGGCATCGTCGGCAGCAGCTCGTCGATCGCCTTCTCGACGCGATCGAGGAACGCGCCGTCCGGGCACAGCAGGATCGACTGCGCGAGTTCGTCGTGCTCGGCCTGCGAGAACAGGTCCATCGCGACCCAGTTCGGATCGGTCGTGCCGTCGCACAGCACGAGGATTTCCGACGGCCCGGCGATCATGTCGATGCCGACCGTCCCGAACACGCGGCGCTTCGCCGACGCGACGTACGCGTTGCCGGGACCGCAGATCTTGTCGACGGCCGGCACCGTCGCCGTGCCGTACGCGAGCGCGCCGACCGCCTGCGCGCCGCCGATCGTGAACACGCGATCGACGCCGCCGAGCAGCGCCGCGGCGAGCACGAGGTCGTTCTTCACGCCGTCCGGGGTCGGCACGACCATCACGATCTCGCCGACGCCCGCGACGCGCGCGGGAATCGCGTTCATCAGCACCGATGACGGATACGCGGCCTTGCCGCCCGGCACGTACAGGCCGACGCGGTCGAGCGGCGTGACTTTCTGGCCGAGCACCGTGCCGTCGCTTTCCGTGTACTGCCAGCTATGCGTGCCGCACTCGATCTTCTGCTTCTCGTGGTACGCGCGCACCCGCGCCGCGGCCGCTTCCAGCGCCGCGCGCGCCTTCGGCGCGAGGCCGTCGAGCGCCGTCTGCAGCGCGTCCTGCGGCAGTTCGAGCGCGGCGACGCTGTCCGCGCTCAGCCGGTCGAAGCGGTTCGTGTATTCGAGCACCGCGGCGTCGCCGCGCGACTTCACGTCGGCGAGGATCTGCGCGACCGACTGCTCGATCGCTTCGTCTTCGCTCGCCTCGAACGCGAGCACGGCGCGCAGCGCGGCGCCGAAGCCTTCGTTCGTCGAATCGAGCTTGCGGATGGTGATGGACATGGGAGTTCCGTTACGGTGATGCGCTCAACCGCCATTCTGCGACGCGCGTTCGAACGCGTCGAGGATCGGCTTGAGCGCCGCGCGCTTCAGCTTGAGCGCGGCCTGGTTCACGACGAGGCGCGACGAGATCGCCATGATCTCCTCGACCTCGACCAGATTGTTCGCCTTCAGCGTGCCGCCCGAGCTGACGAGGTCGACGATCGCGTCGGCCAGCCCGACCAGCGGCGCGAGCTCCATCGAGCCGTACAGCTTGATCAGGTCGACGTGCACGCCCTTCGCGGCAAAGTGTTCGCGCGCCGTTTCGACGTATTTCGTCGCGACCCGCAGGCGCGCGCCCTGGCGCACCGCGTTCGCATAGTCGAAACCGGCGGACACGGCCACCGACATCCGGCAGCGCGCAATGTTCAGATCGATCGGCTGGTACAGGCCCGAGCCGCCGTGCTCGACCAGCACGTCCTTGCCGGCCACGCCGAAATCGGCCGCGCCGTATTCGACGTAGGTCGGCACGTCGCTCGCGCGCACGATGATCACGCGCAGGTTCGGATCGGTCGTCGGCAGGATCAGCTTGCGCGACGTTTCCGGATCCTCGGCCACCTGCACGCCGGCGGCGGCCAGCAGCGGCAGGGTTTCCTCGAAGATCCGGCCCTTCGACAGGGCAAGGGTCAGCGGCGCGGTCATGCTTGGCTCCCGGAGAGGCGGCGCACGTTCGCGCCGACGGCGGTCAGTTTGGTTTCCATGCGGTCGTAGCCGCGGTCCAGGTGATAGATGCGGTCGACGAGCGTTTCGCCGTCCGCGCGCAGCCCGGCGATCACGAGGCTCGCCGACGCACGCAGGTCGGTCGCCATCACGTTCGCGCCGGACAGCTTGTCGACGCCGGTCACGAGCGCCGTGTTGCCGTCGATCGTGATGTTCGCGCCGAGCCGGTTCAGCTCCTGCACATGCATGAAGCGGTTCTCGAAAATGGTTTCGACGACCTGCGCGGTGCCCGTCGCGACCGTATTGAGGGCCATGAACTGCGCCTGCATGTCGGTCGGAAACGCCGGGTATTCCGACGTGCGGATCGTCACCGCCGACGGGCGGCGGTCCATCTTCACGCGCAGCCAGCTGTCCCCTTCCTCGATCGACACGCCGGCTTCGCGCAGCTTGTCGATCACCGCGTCGAGGATGTGCGGGCGCACGCCCGTCAGCATCACATCGCCGCCGGCCGCCGCGACCGCGCACAGGAACGTGCCGGCCTCGATACGGTCTGGGATCACCGAATGGCGCGCGCCGTGCAGCCGCTCGACGCCCTGGATCACGAGGCGATCGGTGCCGATACCGTCGATTTTCGCGCCCATCGCGACCAGCAAGTGTGCGAGATCGCTCACTTCCGGCTCGCGCGCGGCGTTTTCGATCACCGTCTCGCCGTCGGCGAGCGTCGCGGCCATCAGCAGGTTTTCCGTTCCCGTCACCGTGATCATGTCGGTCACGATGCGCGCGCCCTTCAGGCGCTTCGCGCGCGCTTCGATGAAGCCGTGCTCGATGCTGATCTCCGCGCCCATCGCCTGCAGGCCCTTGATGTGCTGGTCGACCGGCCGCGCGCCGATCGCGCAGCCGCCCGGCAGCGACACCTTCGCCTCGCCGAAGCGCGCGAGCAGCGGCCCGAGCACGAGGATCGACGCCCGCATCGTCTTCACGAGCTCGTACGGCGCGACGAGGTTGTCGACGCGCGATGCGTCGAGCTGCACACGGCAGCCGTCCGTTTCGCTCTTCACGCCCATCTGGTTCAGTACCTTCAGCGTGGTGCGCACGTCCTTCAGGTTCGGCACGTTGTCGAGTTCGACCGGCTCGGCGCTGAGCAGCCCCGCGCACAGGATCGGCAGCGCGGCGTTCTTCGCGCCCGACACGACGATCTCGCCCGACAGCCGGCGACCGCCTTCGATCACGAGCTTGTCCATCCCCTGTCCCTGCGATTCCCCGTTGGCGGCCGGGTGTGCCGTGGCGACGCTCTGGACGGCGTCGCGCTCGTTGACGGTGACTTGCACTCAGTGATTTCCGTTTATGCGTTCTGCCATTCGGCGGGCGTCAGCGTCTTCATGCTGAGCGCGTGAATTTCCTGCTTCATGCGATCGCCGAGCGCCGCATAGACGAGCTGGTGCCGCTGGATCGGCCGCTTGCCTTCGAAGGCCGCCGACACGATCGTCGCGAAGAAATGCTGGCCGTCGCCTTCGACTTCCAGATGCGTGCAGGCGAGACCGCCGGCGATGTATTGCTTGACCTGTTCGGGAGTCGGCAACATGGTGTAAGGCTCCTGTCGGCGCGCGCCGCCCTGCGGCGGCCGCGGCCTGTCGATATCAATGACGCAGTTTGTAGCCGGTCGCGAGCAGCCGCATCGCGATCAGCGCGAGCAGCACGAAGAAACCGGTGACGATCGCGAGGCTCGCGAACGGGTTGACGTCGGACGCGCCGAAGAACCCGAAACGGAAGCCGTCGATCATGTAGAAAAACGGGTTGAGACGCGACACTTCGCGCCACACGGGCGGCAGCGAGTGCGTCGAATAGAACACGCCGGACAGGAACGTCAGCGGCATGATCAGGAAGTTCTGGAACGCGGCGAGCTGGTCGAACTTCTCGGCCCAGATCCCGGCGATCAGGCCGAGCGTGCCGAGGATCGCGGAGCCGAGCAGCGCGAACGCCATGATGAACAACGGCGCCGCGAAGTGCATCGGGACAAACCAGATCGTCACGACGAACACGCCGGCGCCGACCGCGAGCCCGCGCACGACGGACGCGAGCACGTACGCGCCGAAGATGTCGCGGTACGACAGCGGCGGCAGCAGCATGAACACGAGGTTGCCGGTGATCTTCGACTGGATCAGCGACGACGAGCTGTTCGCGAACGCGTTCTGCAGCACGCTCATCATCACGAGGCCGGGCACGAGAAAGCTCACGTACTCGACGCCCGGATACACTTCGACGCGGCCGGACAGCGCGTGGCCGAAGATCGTCAGGTACAGCAGCGCCGTGACGATCGGCGCGCACACCGTCTGGAACGACACCTTCCAGAAACGCAGCAGTTCCTTGTAGAACAGCGTGCGGAACCCGCTTCCCGGCACGCGCCGGGCCGCCCCTTCGAGCGGCAGCGAACGCAGTTCGCGTGGGGAGTGTTGATTCATGCCAGACCCTCGATCACCTCGGCCCCGTTCATCACCTGGACGAACACATCCTCGAGGTCGGCCTTGCGGACCTCGATCTCGTCGAACGTGCAGCCGGCCGCGCGGCATTGCGCGAGGATGCGTTCGACCTCGTCGTAGCTCGCGAGGCGCAGCAGGTGCTCGCCCGGCGCGCGCGCGGCCGGGTCGGTTTCCAGCCCGCGCAGTTCGGCCGGCAGCGCGCCGGTCGCGAACCGCAGGTACAGCTGCAGGCCCGCGAAGCGGCGCAGCAGCGCGTCGGTGCGATCGAGCGCGACGACTTCGCCGCGGCGCAGCATCGCGATGCGGTCGCACAGCGACTCGGCTTCCTCGAGGTAGTGGGTGGTCAGCACGATCGTGTGACCCTCGCGGTTCAGGCGCGAGATGAATTTCCACAGCGTCTGGCGCAATTCGACGTCGACGCCGGCGGTCGGCTCGTCGAGCACGATCACCGGCGGCCGGTGCACGAGCGCCTGCGCGACGAGCACGCGGCGCTTCATCCCGCCCGACAGCGCGCGCATGTTCGCGTCGGCTTTCTCGGTGAGATCGAGATTGGCCATCACTTCGTCGATCCAGTCGTCGTTGCGGCGCAGCCCGAAATAGCCGGACTGGATCCGCAGCGTCTCGCGGACGGTGAAGAACGGGTCGAAAACGAGTTCCTGCGGCACGACGCCGAGCGAGCGGCGGGCGTTGCGGAAGTCCTGGACGACGTCGTGACCGCGCACCGAGATACTGCCTTCGTCGGCCCGGGCGAGCCCGGCGAGGATACTGATGAGCGTGGTCTTGCCTGCGCCGTTGGGGCCGAGCAGACCGAAAAACTCGCCTTCCTCGACCGACAGGCTGACGCCCTTGAGCGCCTGAAGCGACTTGTAGCGCTTCTTGACGTGACGGATTTCTATGGCTGACATGACTGTGCGCGACGCCAGGGCCGCGACGCCTATTCTGTGCTTGCTGCGAAAGAAAATGGGGGCCGGACGCCGATTGGCTGCCCCGCAAAACGCTTGATTATAGGGCAAACCGGCTGGGGGAGCCGGCGCCGGCGGCGCGCGGCCCGAAGCGTGCGCGCGCCGGCTGGCGCGGCAGGCTTCGATCGGACAGGGTCAATGTCGGCCGGTGCCTTCGATGAGCGCGTCGACGCCGTAGGCGCGCGCGAGGCTGGCGAGCTTCGGAGGGAGATTGAGGATGTCGAGGGCTGCACCGCGCGTCTTGGCGGCACGTTGCCATGCGAGCAGCACGGCGAGCGCGGACGAGTCGAACTGCGTGAGCGCCGCGCAATCGACGGCGGTCGCGCCCGCGCCGATGCGCGCAAGACCGTCCGCGAGCGCGGACTTCGCGCTCGCGACGGTCAGCGAGGAGCCGGCTTCGAAGCCGCTCACGACGCTTGCTTGCCGGCGGCAAGTTGCTGGTTGCGCTGCGTCAGGAACTGGATCAGCCCTTCCACGCCGCTTTGCTGGATCTTTTCGTTGAACTGCTGCTGGTACGTCTGGATCAGCCACGCGCCGAGCACGTTCAGGTCATACACCTTCCAGCCGTTCGCCGTCTTGTACAGGCGGTAATCGATCTGGACCGGCTGGCCGTTGTTCATCGCGACCGTCTTGACCACGACGTCGGTATCGGCCGGATCGGCGCGGAACGGCGGGTACTGGATCTGCTGGTCCGGCTTCAGCTGCGCCAGCGCGCCCGAATACGTGCGGATCAGCAGCAGCTTGAACTGCTCCTGAACCTGCTGTTGCTGCTCGGCCGTCGCCGTGCGCCAGTTGCGGCCCATCGCGAGCTGCGTGGTGCGGCGGAAATCGGTGTACGGCAGGATGTCCTTGTTGACGATCGAGATGATGCGGTTGGTGTCGCCCTGCTTGATCGTCTGCTGCTTGACTTCGTCGAGCACCTGCTGCGTCGCCGTCTTGATCAGCGCCTGCGGGTTCGACTGGTCGACTTGCGCGTGAGCCGCGCTGCCGAACGAGAACAGCGCCGCGAAAACGGGGATCAGGAACAGTTTTTTCATCATAGTGGCCTGCATGAATGAGTCGATGCGAAGGTTGGAGCAGGTAGCTTACGCGCAAGTTCGCATACGCTACCGACTGAATCGTTTCCGGCTGTAACGAATGTAAATCCGTCAGTGCAGCCGGATGCTCGGGAACCGGAGCCCGCCCGGCGACGGCGGCGCCACCTGCATCGCCGGCACGTTCGTCTCGCTGGCCGGGTTCGGCGATTCGGCCGTGCCCGAGGCCGGCGCAGCAACCGCCGCGCCCGATGCCGGCGCCGGCGCCGCGCCGCCCACCGCTGCCGCGCCCGCCGTACCGGCCGCGCCGGCTGCCGCCGGTGCCGCGCCGTCTTCCGGCAGATCGTACTTCGGCAGCGCATCGTTGCTCGACGTCGCGGCGGCCTCGCCGCGCGCGTTGCTGATCAGCATCTGGCGACGCTGCAGGTACGCGTTGCGCACGAACGAATACTTGTCGAGCGCCGCGGCATCCAGCACGTCGCCCGCGCCGAGCAGGTTCGAACGCGTGTTGACCAGGTTCACGCCGAACAGGCCCCAGCTCAGACCGTCCGGCTTCACGTAGGTGAGCGGGTTGCCGACGTAGTCGACGCCGAGGCCGGCCGTGTCGCGCAGCGTGCTCGGGCCGAGCAGCGGCAGCACCAGATACGGGCCCGACGGCATCCCGTAGCGGCCCATCGTGATCCCGAAGTCGGCCGTGTGCTTCGGCAGCTTCGCGATCGTCGCGACGTCGAACAGGCCGCCGACGCCGAACACCGTGTTGATCACGACGCGCATGATGTCGCCGACGCCGTCCGCGATCCGCAACTGCACGATGTTGTTCGCGGCGATGTACACGTCACCGATGTTCGAGAAGAAGTTCGTCACGCTGTCGCGCACCGGCTGCGGCACCACGTACTGGTAGCCCTTCGCGACCGGTTTCAGCGCGTACGTGTCCACCGTGTCGTTGAACTTGTACATCGACCGGTTGAAGCCTTCGAGCGGATCGCCCTTGGTCGGCGCCTGCACGGTCGCGCAGCCGCTCAACGCGGCGACTGCCGCCATCGCCAGCGCGGCGTGCCTGATGCGGATCGTGTGCATGGTCATTCCCTCTTGTTTTCTCTCGTGTGGTTATTGGCCGGCCGAACCGGACACCGCCGACGCCGGCACCGCCACCGGTGCGGGTGCGGCAGGTGCGGCGGGCGCACCCGATGCGCCGGCCGCCGGCTTCGCACCGCCCGCATCGGCGGCCTTGCTGTACAGGAACTGGCCGATCAGGTTCTCGAGCACGATCGCCGATTGCGTCATCGTGATCGTATCGCCCGCCTTCAGCATTTCGGTGTCGCCGCCCGGCTCGAGGCCGATATATTGCTCGCCGAGCAGGCCCGACGTCAGGATCTTCGCCGACGAATCCTTCGGGAACGGGTATTGGCCGTCGACGTCGATCGTGACGAGCGCCTGGTACGTGTTCGTGTCGAAGCCGATCGACTTCACGCGGCCGACCACGACACCCGCGCTCTTCACGGCCGCGCGCGGCTTCAGCCCGCCGATATTGTCGAATTTCATTCTCACCGAGTAGGTCGGCTGAAACGACAGCGAGCTCATGTTGCCGACCTTCAGCGCCAGGAACAGCACCGCAAGGAAGCCCACCACCACGAACAGGCCGACCCAGAAGTCGAGAGCAGTCTTTTTCATCGTCATCCCAAAATTTGGCTTGGCTGAGGCTTAGCTGAACATCAGCGCGGTCAGCAGGAAATCGAGGCCGAGTACGGCGAGCGACGCGAACACGACCGTCTTGGTGGTCGCGCGCGACACGCCTTCGGGCGTGGGCTTCGCTTCATACCCTTGAAACAGTGCAATGAAGGTCACGGCGAACCCGAACACGATGCTCTTGATCACGCCGTTGCCGACGTCCGCCCAGACCTGGACCCCGCCCTGCATCTGCGACCAGAACGCGCCCGGATCGACGCCGATCAGCACGACGCCGACGAAGTAACCGCCGAGCACGCCGACCGCGTTGAAGATCGCGGCCAGGAGCGGCATCGCGATGATGCCCGCCCACATGCGTGGCGCGATCACGTTCTTGATCGGGTCGACCGCCATCATCTCGAGCGCGGTGAGCTGCTCGCCGGCCTTCATCAAGCCGATCTCGGCCGTCAGCGACGTGCCCGCGCGGCCCGCGAACAGCAGCGCGGTGACGACCGGCCCGAGCTCGCGCACGAGCGACAGCGCGACCAGCAGGCCGAGCGCCTGCTCGGAACCGTAGCGGTTCAGCGTGTAGTACCCCTGCAGGCCGAGCACGAAGCCGACGAAGAGCCCCGACACGGCGATGATCACGAACGAATAGTTGCCGAGGAAGTGGATCTGCTTCGTGACCAGCCGCGGCCGGCGCAGCAGCGGGAAAAATTCCAGCACGAGGCGCACGAACAGGCGCGTGCCGTAGCCCGCGCGCTCGAGGCCGCCGATGACGTAACGTCCGATCGCGCTGATCATGCGCGTCCTCCGCCGAGCCCGAAATCCGCCGCCAGCGGCGGGCTCGTGTAATGAAATTTGAACGGGCCGTCCGGCGCGCCGTCGATGAATTGCCGCACGCTCGGATCGGTCGACGCGCGCAGCTCGTCGGGCGTGCCCTGCGCGAGCACGCCGCCGTTGGCCAGAAAATACACGTAGTCGGCGATCGCGAACGATTCCGGCACGTCGTGCGTGACGAGGATCGACGTCGCGCCGAGCGCCTCGTTCAGCGTGCGGATCAGGTTCGCGGTGATGCCGAGCGAGATCGGATCGAGGCCGGCGAACGGCTCGTCGTACATGATGAGCTGCGGATCGAGCGCGATCGCGCGGGCGAGCGCGATGCGGCGCGCCATCCCGCCCGACACCTCGGACGGCATCAGGTCGCGCGCGCCGCGCAACCCGACCGCGTTCAGCTTCATCAGCACGAGGTCGCGGATCAGGTCTTCGGGCAGGTCGGTATGCTCGCGCAGCGCGAACGCGACGTTCTCGAACACCGACATGTCGGTGAACAACGCGCCGAACTGGAACAGCATGCCCATCTTGCGGCGCAGCGCATACAGGCCGTCGCGCGTTTGCGCGCCGACGTCGGCGCCGTCGAACAGCACCTGGCCGCGGTTCGCGCGCACGAGGCCGCCGATCAGGCGCAGCACGGTGGTCTTGCCGCAACCCGAGCCGCCCATGACCGCGACGACCTGCCCGCGCCCGAAGCGCAGGTTCAGGTTGGACAGGACGAGGCGGTCGCCGTAGCCGAAGTCGACGTCGCGAAGTTCCAGCAGGGTCTCGGTAGGAGTGGGGCTCACGGAGCTGACAGTCCTTTTACGCAGAACGCCGAATTATAGGGCCTGCATTGGAATGATGTCGTGACGCCGTTCCGGGCCCTGCGGTCAATGATTGTCAAATTGTCGGGCAAAGCACTGCTGCAGCGCAACAAGCGCCGCCCGATAGTCGTCCGCGCCCGTGACCGCGCTGACCACCGCGACGCTGCCGACGCCCGTCGCCAGCACCGCCGGCAGCGTGTCGAGCGCGACCCCGCCGATCGCGACGAGCGGCGCGCTCGCGCCGGCGAAGCGCGCGTAGCGGGCAATCCGGGCGAGGCCCTGCGGCGGCGCGGCGACGGCCTTGGTGGCGGTCGCGTACACGGGGCCGAGCGCGAGATAGCTCGGCCGCTCATGCAGCGCCCGCAACATCTCGTAATAACCGTGGCTCGAAAGTCCGAGCCGCAGGCCCGCGCGCGCGATCGCGGCCAGATCGGCCGTTTCGAGGTCCTCCTGGCCGAGATGCACGCCGTACGCCCCTTCTTCTGCAGCGATTTGCCAGTGATCGTTGATGAACACGCGCGCATCGGGATAGCCGCGCCCGGCCGCGACCGCTCGCGCGATTTCCCGGCGCAGCGCGTCCGGGGTCGCATCCTTCACGCGCAGCTGCACGGTTCGCGCGCCGCCGTCGAGCACGCGCTCGACCCATTCGGCGCTCGGCACGACCGGATAGAGGCCGAGCCGCGCAGGGCACGGCGCGAACGCCGGTTCCGGCGCAGGCGGCAGCCCGGCGACGCGCGGGAACCGCGCGGCATCGACCGGCCACACATCGGCGGCGCGCGTCTCGTCACCGTCGCGCCACGCCAGCGCGAGCACCAGCGCGTCGACCGGCGCGAAGCCGCAATCGAGGAACGCGGCGAGCGCCGCGATCCAGTCGTCCGCGAGCGGATGCGCGGCATCGAGCGCGTAGCGCACGCCGGCCGCGTGCAGCACGGCGCCCTGCTCGTTGAATTCGATCGCGACCGCCGGCGACGCAGGCCGCGACACGGCGGACGCGCGCGCCTGCGCGGCACGGTCGCCGGCCGACACAATCAGCACGTCGCCATCGGCGGGCACGTCGGGCGCCGCCACGCAGAGCCGCCACGGCGCCGCGCCGTCCGGCCAGTCGCCGAGCCGCGCGCGAATTCGCTCGGCCGCTTCGGCCAGCTCGTCGGCCGGCGGCCAGAACGCATCGGCGAAGCGCGCGCTCATGCGCCGCCCCCATCCTGGTGCCAGAACGGCATCCCGACGACCGGCGTGCTCGCGTGCGCGGTTTCGCGGGCATCCATCGGGCCGGCGAGATACGCGGCGCGGCCGGCCTCGACGCCCTGCGCGAATGCGCGCGCCATGATCTCCGGGTGCGTGGCCTGCGACACGGCCGTGTTCAGCAGCACGCCGTCGAAGCCCCACTCCATCACCTGGCACGCGTGCGAGGGCACGCCGAGCCCCGCGTCGACGATCAGCGGCACGTCCGGCAACCGTTCGCGCAGCACGCGCAGCCCGTACGGGTTCACGACACCCTTGCCGGTGCCGATCGGCGCGCCCCACGGCATCAGCGCCTCGCAGCCGACGTCGAGCAGGCGCCGGCCGATCACGAGATCCTCGGTGCAGTACGGCAGCACCTTGAAGCCGTCCTTGACCAGTTGCGCGGCGGCTTCGATCAGCCCGACCGGGTCGGGCTGCAGCGTGTAGTCGTCGCCGATCAGTTCGAGCTTGATCCAGTCGGTATCGAAGACCTCGCGCGCCATGTGCGCGGTCGTCACGGCTTCGGCAACGGTCTGGCAGCCGGCCGTGTTCGGCAGCAGCGGCACCGCGTGGCGCTTGAGCAGGTCGAAGAAGCCGGCTTCGGCCGTGCCGCCCGTCATCTGGCGGCGCAGCGCGACCGTCACCATCCCGGGACGCGACGCGGCGATCGAATCGGACAGCGACTGCAGCGACGGATAGCGCGACGTGCCGAGCAGCACGCGGCTTGCGAAGGTGACGCCGTACAGCGTCAGCGCGTCGGCGGAGGGGTGGGACGTCATGTCGTTTTCCTGGAAGAGCGGGGACGAACCGGCGGCGCTCAGCCGCCCGCGACGGGGTGCACGACGTCGAGCCTGTCGCCCGCCGCGAGCGCGCGCGCCGCATGCTGCGTGCGCGCGACGAAGTTGCCGTTCAGCGCCACCGCGTACGGCGGACGCGCGCCGTACGCGGCAAGCGCGTCGGCCACCGTCGCGCCGTCGGGCAACGTCAGGGTGTGTTGATTGATCTGGATATCCATGAGGCTGGGTCGGATTCGGTCGGCGGCGCGCGTCAGGCCGGCTGGCGCGCGTCGTTGCGGTGATGAAGCAGCGTCGGCCAACGGGCGGCGTCGCGCCACGCGGCGAACGCGTCGGGATTGCCGAGCGCGCCGCCGAGCGCGGCCTGCGCGAACGCGACGGCCGCGTGCGCGACTTCCGGCGCGATCATGAAGCCGTGCCGGTACAGGCCGTTGACGGCGAGCGTCGACGCGCCGTCCCAGATCACCGCCGGGCGATGATCGGGCAGCGTCGGCCGGCACTGCGCGTTGAGTTCGAGGATGCGCGCCTCGCCGAACGCCGGATGCACGGAGAATGCCGCGCTCAGCAGTTCGAGCGCGGAGCGCACGCTGACGGGCGACATGTCCTCGCCCTCCACCTCGGTCGCGCCGATCACATAGAGATCGTCCTGCTTCGGCGCGACGTACAGCGGGTAGCGCGGATGCAGCAGCCGCACGGGCCGGGTGAGCCCGATGCCGGGCGCGTGCACGCGCGCGACTTCGCCGCGGATGCCGCGCAGCGCGGGCAGCGCGGGTTTCGCGCCGAGCCCGCGGCAATCGATCGTGAAATGGGCGGCGGGCAGGTTCGCGTCGTCGACCGGCGCGTGCCAGTGCAGCGCGACGCCGCGTTCGGCGAGGCCCGCCGCGAGCGCGCGCAGCGCCTGGCGATTGTCGAGCTGCCCTTCGCGCGGCAGCATCAGCCCGCGCGCGAAGCGGCCCGCGAGCGCGGGTTCGGCCGCGTCGACCTGCGCGCCGGCGAGCGTCACGAAGCCGCCATCGAACAGTTCGGCCGGCGCGTTCGCGCGCACGCGCCGCTCGAACAATGGCGCCTCCGCGCGGTCCGCGTGATGCCAGACGACGAGCGTGCCGTGCTGTTGGAAGAAGACGGGTTCGGGCAGTTCCGCGAGCCACTGCGGCCAGCGCGCGAGGGAAGCTGCGCCGAGCTCGGTGATCAGCAGTTCCGCGCTCGCCGCTTCCGCGAGCGGCGCAAGCATCGCGGCCGCGATCCACGCGGCCGACTGCTCGCCGTCCGGGCCGCCGCGCTCGTGGAGCGCGACGCGATGCCCGTCGCCGGCGAGGCGCCACGCGATCAGGCGGCCGACGAGACCGCCGCCGAGCACCGCGAAATCGGGCCGTGCATCCCGGACGTTCATCGCACGCCCTCCGCGCGCTCACGCGCGACGAACGCCGACGCGCACGCGCCGCCACATGCGAACGCACGCGGCATCGGGCCGGGGACCCTGCAAAAGACTGAAGATTGTGCGGCCATCATTCCTTCCGTAACGCGCAATGCGCGTACCCAAAAGGACGAAACCGGCAGCAAAGGCCGGCCGGGCGGGACTCGGGCGCTGACCATGTGGGATGGCGGCCAGCGCGGCCCGGCGGGATCAGAAACTTCCCTCGCCGGTATTACCCGGATCGGGTGCGAAGGGTCTTTCTCAGCCTCGCCGCGCTGCCCGGAACATCCGCCGGCCGCGCCACGAAGCACCCCTGTTTCGTCGTCGGCCATTAGACCATAAAAGCGGAAAGCGCCGCAAACTGTCCCCCTTGCGGCAAATTCGCCGGCGCGCCGCGCCGCTCTGGCACAATGCCCGCAGGCCGGCCGCGCGAGCGGCCGGTTGCCGCGTCACCGCCGGTCTTTAAGTGCCGTTTAAGCCGCACGGGCGACCATCCGGACGCCCGCCGTCAGTCGGCGCCGCGCCCCGGCATGCCGTATCGCGGCGCGCGCCCGGTTTCGCCCGGCCCGCGCGCCGGCTCATCATCAGGAAGCACATGACCCAATCGATCGATCCCGTCCGCTCCGCCTCCGACGCGCCGCAGGACGAGCGCCCGGTATCCGCATGGAGCCTCATCAAGCCCTACTGGGTATCGTCCGAATGGAAAATCGCGTGGGGCCTGCTGGTCACGATCATCGCGATCAACCTCTGCGTGGTCTGGATCAACGTCCGGCTGAACAAATGGAACGCGCAGTTCTACAACGCGCTGCAGTCGAAGGACGTCCACGACTTCCCGAACCTGCTGATGCAGTTCTCCGCGCTCGCCTTCGCATTCATCATCCTCGCCGTGTACGGCCGCTACCTGCGGCAGATGCTCGGCTTCCGCTGGCGCCAGTGGCTCACCGACCGCTTCCTCGGCCAGTGGCTCGGCGATCGCGCGTTCTACCGGATCGAGCGTGACCGCCTCGCGGACAACCCCGACCAGCGGATCACCGACGACCTCCAGTCGTTCGCGACCACGACGCTCGCGCTGTCGCTCGACCTGCTGTCCACGGTCGTCACGCTCGTGTCGTTCATCACGATCCTGTGGTCGCTCGCCGGCGCGCTGACGTTCACGCTCGGCGCGACGCCGATCGCGATTCCCGGCTACATGGTGTGGGCGGCCGCGCTGTACGCGGTAGTCGGCTCGCTGATCATCCAGAAGGTCGGTCATCCGCTCGTGTCGATCAACTACCAGCAGCAGCGCGTCGAGGCCGACTTCCGCTTCGGGCTGATCCGCGTGCGCGAGAACGCCGAGCAGATCGCGTTCTACGACGGCGAGAAGACCGAGACCGGCAACGCGCAGACCCTCTTCATGCGCATCCGCGACAACTGGTGGCGCGTGATGAAGTACACGAAGCGGCTCACGTTCGTGCTGAGCTTCTACGGGCAGATCGCGATCATCTTCCCGCTCGTCGTGGCCGCGCCGCGCTACTTTGCCGGTGCGTTCTCGTTCGGCGTACTGATGCAGATCTCGTCCGCGTTCGGCACCGTCAGCGATTCGTTCTCGTGGTTCATCAACAGCTACTCGACCCTCGTCGAATGGCGCGCCACCGTCAACCGTCTGCGCGAATTCAAGCGCGTGATGGGCACGTCGCACCTGAAGGAAAGCCTGTCGCCCGCGACCGAGCACGGCGGCATCAACCTGCATTACGTCGACGCCGCGAAGCTGTCCACGTCGTCGCTGAAGCTCGCGCTGCCGAACGGCAACGCGCTCGCGAACATCGGCGACGTCACGATCGAGCCCGGCTCGCGCTGGCTCGTGACCGGCAAGTCGGGTTCCGGCAAGAGCACGTTCATGCGCGCGCTCGCGGGCCTGTGGCCGTTCGGCGACGGCGCGATCGACGCGCCGGTCGGCGCGCGGATGATGTTCGTGCCGCAAACCAGCTACTTGCCGATCGGCACGCTGAAGGCCGCGCTCACCTATCCGGCGACACCCGACGCGTTCAGCGACGAAGCGTGCCGCGATGCGCTGCGCGCGTGCCGCCTCGAGGATTACGTCGAGCGCCTCGACGAAACCGCGCACTGGACCCGCGTGCTGTCGCCGGGCGAACAGCAGCGCCTGGCCGGCGCGCGCGTGCTGCTGCACAAGCCCGACTTCCTGTTCCTCGACGAAGCGACCAGCGCGCTCGACGCCGACAACGAAGCGCGCCTCTATCACCTGTTCGCCGAGCGGCTGCCGAAGGCCGCGATCGTCAGCATCGCGCACCGCGAGTCGCTGGCCGCGTTCCACGTCGGCACGATCAATGTCGAGCGCGTGAACGACGACGACAAGGTCGCCGCGTGAGCCCACGCGCCGCGCACCTCGCGCGCATCGCGCTGATCACCGGCGCAGGTGCGGGGATCGGCGCGGCGCTCGCGCGGCGGCTCGCGGCACCCGGCGTCGCGCTGGCGCTGCATGCGCGCGGCGCGGACGATGCGGCACACGCGCGGCTCGCCGACGTCGCACAAGCGTGCACGGCGGCCGGCGCGGAATGCCTGACGCTGACCGGCGATCTCGGCGAGCCGGGTATTGCGGCCGCGCTCGTCGATGCCGTCGCCGCCCGCTTCGGCGGGCTCGACCAGCTCGTCGCAAACGCCGGCTTCGCCGCGCGGCAATCCTTTTCCGATCTCTCCGTGGATGCACTCGCATCCGCGTTCGCGGCGATGCCCGGTGCGTTCTCCGCGCTCGCGGGCCGCGCGCGGCCGCTGCTCGAAGCGTCGGCAGCACCACGAATCGTCGCGGTCAGTTCGTTCGTCGCGCACCGCTACCGCGCCGATGCGCCATTCGCGGCGACCGCCGCCGCGAAGGCCGCGCTCGAATCGCTGGTGCGTACCGCAGCCGCCGAATTCGCCGCGCACGGCATCACCGTCAACGCGGTCGCGCCGGGCTTCACGCGCAAGGACCACGGGCCGAGTGCCGGCAACGCCGCCGCGTGGGCGCAGGCCGAACAGGCGACGCCGCTCGGCCGCATCGCCGAACCCGACGACGTCGCCGCACTGATCGCGTTCCTGCTGTCGGACGCGGCACGGCAAATCACCGGCCAGGTCATCCACGTCGACGGCGGCCTGACGCTCTGACGCGTCTTTCCGCCAGCCAGCTTTCCCGCACGACCCTGCATCCGCCTTTTTGGCGCGCCGAATCGCGCCCGTAAAATAACCGCGACGCGGCAGCGCCGGACGAGACAAGACGAGAGAGGGCGGCAAGCATGCAGGCATTCCAGTGGTTCAACGAATTGTCGACGCGCGAGCGCCGGACGCTGTACGCCGGTTTCGGCGGCTATGCGGTCGATGCGTTCGACTTCATGATCTATTCGTTCCTGATTCCGACGCTGATCGCCACCTGGGGCATGACGAAGAGCGAGGCCGGGATGATCGCGACCAGTTCGCTGATCTCGTCGGCGATCGGCGGCTGGGTCGCCGGCATCCTCGCCGACCGCTACGGCCGCGTGCGCGTGCTGCAGTGGACGATCGCGACGTTCGCGCTGTTCACGTGCCTGTCCGGCTTCACGCATTCGTTCTGGCAGTTGCTCGCGACGCGCACGCTGCAGGGTTTCGGCTTCGGCGGCGAATGGTCGGTCGTGACGATCATGATGGCCGAGACGATCCGCTCGCCCGAGCATCGCGCGAAGGCCGTCGGCACCGTGCAGAGCAGCTGGTCGTTCGGCTGGGGCGCGGCCGCGATCCTCTACTGGGCGTTCTTCGCGCTGCTGCCCGAGCAGGTCGCGTGGCGCGCGTGCTTCTGGATCGGCATCGTGCCCGCGCTGTGGATCCTGTACATCCGCCGCAACGTCAGCGATCCCGATATTTATACGGCCACGCGCCGCGCGCGCGACGAAGGCCGCGTGTCGGGCCACTTCCTCGAGATCTTCTCGCCGCCGCACCTGCGCGCGACGCTGTTCGGCAGCGCGCTGTGCACCGGCATGCTCGGCGGCTACTACGCGATCACGACGTGGCTGCCCACCTATCTCAAAACCGTGCGCCACCTGTCGGTGTTCAACACGAGCGGCTATCTGGTCGTGCTGATCGTCGGCTCGTTCGTCGGCTACGTGGTCGGCGCGATCCTGTCCGACCGGCTCGGCCGCCGCGCGTCGTTCATCCTGTTCGCGATCGGCTCGTTCTCGCTCGGCATGGCGTACACGATGCTGCCGATCACCGATACCGCGATGCTGCTGCTCGGCTTTCCGCTCGGCATCGTCGTGCAAGGCATCTTCGCGGGCGTCGGCGCGTATCTGTCGGAACTGTATCCGGGCGCGATCCGCGGCTCGGGCCAGGGCTTCTGCTACAACCTCGGCCGCGGGCTCGGCTCGTTCTTTCCGATCCTCGTCGGCGCGCTGTCGCAATCGATGTCGCTTGTGAAAGCGATCGGCCTCGTCGCGGGCGGCGGCTACCTGCTCGTGATCGTCGCGGCGCTCGTGCTGCCGGAAACGCGCGGCAAGTCGCTCGCCGACGATCCGGCCGTCGCGTCGTGAGCCACCGTTTCATCCCGGACACCGCATGCACGTGATCGTTCTCGGCGCCGGCGTGATCGGCGTCACCACCGCGTGGCACCTGCGCGAAGCAGGCTGCGACGTCACCGTGATCGAACGCGAGGCCGACGTCGCGCAAGCGACGAGCCTCGGCAACGCGGGCGTGATCGCGCCCGGCTACGTGACGCCGTGGGCCGCGCCCGGGATGCCCGGCAAGATCCTCAGGTACCTGTTCAAGCCCGCGTCGCCGCTGATCTTCCGGCCGACGCTCGATGCCGCCCAGTGGCGCTGGATCGCGCGCTGGCTGCGCGAATGCGAATTCGGGCGGTTCCGCGTGAACAAGCAGCGGATGCAGCGCATCGCGTATTACAGCCGCGCGTGCCTGCATGCGTTTCGCGAGCGCTATCCATTCGACTACGGCGCGAGCCGCGGTTACCTGCAACTGCTGCGCGGCGCGTTCGACGTCGAGATGGCGCAGCCCGCGCTGAAGGTGCTGCGCGACGCCGGCATCGCGTTCCGCGAACTGGACGCGGCCGGCTGTACCGCGATCGAGCCGGGCCTGCGCTGGGCGCGGCAGGCCCCCGTCGGCGGCATCTACCTGCCCGACGACGAAGCCGGCGACTGCGCGCGCTTCACCCGCGAATTGCGGGCGCTGTGCGAAGCGAACGGCGTGACGTTCCGATTCCGCACCGCGATTCGAGCGCTGGATGTCGCGGGCGGCCAGGTGCGCGGCGTGCGGGTCGACTCGCTCGAAGCAGGCACGGCCATTCAACGCGATGCACTGCTCGCCGCGGACGCGATCGTCGTCGCGCTCGGCGTCGACAGCGCCGGCCTGCTGCGACCGCACGGCATCGACGTGCCGCTGTATCCGGTGAAGGGCTACTCGGCGACGCTCATGGTCGTCGACGACGAAAAGGCGCCGTGCGCCGCGCTGATGGACGAATCGCTGAAGACCGCGATCACGCGCTTCGGCCCGACGCTGCGCGTCGCGGGCACCGCGGAACTCGGCAACCGCCACGCAACGCTGCGGCAGCAGGCGCTCGACACGCTGATGAAGGTGCTCGACGACTGGTTCCCGCATGCGGCCGACCGCGCATCGGCGCGTTTCTGGGTCGGCCGGCGGCCGATGACGCCCGACGGGCCGCCGCTGCTCGGCCCGAGCGGGATCGACGGCCTCTGGCTCAACGTCGGCCACGGCTCGACGGGCTGGGCGATGTCGATGGGATCGGGAAAGGTGGTCGCGGATCTCGTCACCGGGCGCGCACCGGAGATCGATCTGTCCGGGCTGACGCTCGCGCGCTACGACCGGTAGTGCGGCCGGCGGGGTAGTACCGTCGATGCGATCGATGCGCGGCCGCGACCGGTATGGCGCGCGGCCGTCCGCGCGTGTCGCTACCGCGGCGTCCATCGGCCTTCGGCCGCGGCGATCGGCGCCGACACGATCGGCCGATGCGACACGCCCGCCTGCGACAGCCGGCTTTCGAACAGCGTCAGCGCATCGACGCGCACCTCGACGGGCCGCCCCGGCGCGCCGCCGTGCGCGGGCTGGCCGACCGCATCGCGCGGCAGCCGCGCGAGCGTCACGTGCGGCCGGAACGGCCGCCGGTCGGTCGGCACGCCGAGTTCGCGCAGCAACGCCACCAGCCCGGCATTCAGCGCGACGCACGCGGCATCGGCCGCGAGTTCCGCGACGATCAGCCGCGCGCGCGGCAGGCTCGGCCACCACGCGATCCGCTCGACCGGCAACGGCGGCAGCGCATGCGCGGCCGCGAGCGCGGGCAGATGCGCGGCCAGTGCGTCGCACCGCTCCCGCTCGATTGCGCCGATGAACGCGAGCGTCATGTGCAGTTGCGCGGGTAGCGTGCGCCGCGCGCCACGCGTGACGGGCAACGCGTGCAGCGCGTCGCGCGACGCCGCATCGGGCATCAGCGCGACGAACGCACGAAGCCGGTCGCCGTTCATTCCAGAGTCCCTGTCAACGAATCCCTGATTTGATCAGATTAGGCGACGCCTGGCGGAAATGACGCGGCTGCGCCAGCACGCAGCCGCCCGGGCATAAAAAAACCGGGCGCCCTCTCGGACGCCCGGCGTTCATCGAAACCCGCTCGCGCGATTCGGCTCAGCGCGGCAGTTCCGAATGCCCCATCAGGTACGCATCGACCGAGCGCGCGCACTGGCGGCCTTCGCGGATCGCCCACACCACGAGCGACTGGCCGCGGCGCATGTCGCCTGCCGCGAACACCTTGTCGACCGACGTGTAGTACGAACGATCGCCTTCGGTCGCCGCGCGCGCATTGCCGCGCGCATCCTTCGCGACGCCGAACGCGTCGAGCACCGGCGCGGCCGGCTGCGTGAAGCCCATCGCGAGCAGCACGAGATCGGCCTTCATCTCGAACTCGGAACCCGGCACTTCCTGCATCTTGCCGTCCTTCCACTCGACGCGCACCGCGATCAGCTTCTCGACCTTGCCGTTCTTGCCTTCGAGACGCTTCGTCGCGACCGCCCAGTCGCGCTCGCAGCCTTCCTCGTGCGACGACGACGTGCGCAGCTTGATCGGCCAGTACGGCCACACGAGCGGCTTGTTTTCCTCTTCCGGCGGCTGCGGCAGCAGCTCGAACTGCGTGACCTGCTTCGCGCCGTGACGGTTCGACGTGCCGACGCAGTCCGACCCCGTATCGCCGCCGCCGATCACGATCACGTGCTTGCCCTTCGCGAGCAGCTGGTCGGTCAGCTTGTCGCCCGCGTTCACGCGGTTCTGCTGCGGCAGGAAGTCCATCGCGAAGTGAACGCCCGCGAGTTCGCGGCCCGGCACCGGCAGGTCGCGCGGCGTTTCCGAACCGCCGGCGATCACGACCGCGTCGAATTCTTCCTTCAGCGTATCCGGCGAAATGGTTTCCTTCGCGAGGCTGCCGATCGACTCGGGCAACGGATCCTTGCCGATGAACACGCTGGTGCGGAACGTCACGCCTTCCGCTTCCATCTGGCGCATGCGGCGGTCGATCAGCCACTTCTCGAGCTTGAAGTCGGGGATGCCGTAACGCAGCAGGCCGCCAATGCGATCGTTCTTCTCGAACACCGTCACGTCGTGACCGGCGCGCGCGAGCTGCTGCGCGGCGGCCAGGCCCGCGGGGCCCGAACCGACGACCGCAACCTTCTTGCCGGTCTTGTGCTCGGCCGGCAGCGGCTTCACCCAGCCTTCGCCCCAAGCCTTGTCGATGATCGCGTGCTCGATCGACTTGATGCCGACCGGGTCGTCGTTGATTCCGAGCGTGCACGCCGCCTCGCACGGCGCCGGGCAGATGCGGCCCGTGAACTCGGGGAAGTTGTTGGTCGAGTGCAGGACTTCGATCGCCTGCTGCCAGTCCTGGCGGTAAACGAGATCGTTGAAGTCCGGGATGATGTTGTTGACCGGGCAGCCGTTGTTGCAGAACGGGATGCCGCAATCCATGCAGCGCGCGCCCTGGACCTTCGCGTCCGCGTCGGTCAGCGCCGCGACGAATTCCTTGTAGTGCTTCACGCGCGTGAGCGGTGCTTCGTACGCCTCGTGGCGGCGTTCGAACTCCAGAAAACCGGTTGCCTTGCCCATAAGGTGCTCTTCTGTTCGGTGTATCGGGTGGGGGAGCCGCGCGCGGCCGTCAGGCGCGCGCGGCATTCGCTATGTCGTTCGTCGCTCAGGCGGCCAGCACTTCCTTCGCCGCCTTCTTCGCACCGATCTCGCCCAGCGCGCGCTTGTATTCGTGCGGGAACACCTTCACGAACTGGCGGCGCGCCGCGTCCCAGTTTTCCAGCAGCGACTTCGCGCGCGGCGAACCCGTGAACTGGAAATGACGCTCGACGAGCCCCTTGAGCAGCGCTTCGTCCGTCGTGCCTTCGTGCCAGAGCGCGCGGTCGACCGTGCGCTCCTGCTCGGCCTGCTGCAGCACCGGCTCGAGCGCGACCATCGACTTGTTGCACTTGGCCGCGAACGCGCCTTCCGGATCGTAGATGTACGCGAGGCCGCCCGACATGCCGGCCGCGAAGTTGCGCCCGGTCTCGCCGAGCACGACGACCGTGCCGCCCGTCATGTATTCGCAGCCGTGGTCACCGGTGCCTTCGACGACCGCCGTCGCGCCCGAGTTGCGCACGCAGAAACGCTCGCCGGCCACGCCGCGGAAGAAGGCTTCGCCTTCGATCGCGCCGTACATCACCGTGTTGCCGCAGATGATGTTTTCCTCGGACTTGCCGCGGAAGTCGTTGGTCGGGCGGATGATGATCCGGCCGCCCGACAGGCCCTTGCCGACGTAGTCGTTGCCGTCGCCGACGAGGTCGAGCGTCACACCCTTCGCGAGGAACGCACCGAAACTCTGCCCGGCGGTGCCCTTCAGCTGGATGTGCACCGCGTCGTCGGCCAGACCGTCGTGGCCGTGCTTCTTCGCGATCACGCCCGACAGCATCGCGCCGACGGTGCGGTTCACGTTGCGCACCGGCTGGATGAACGACACATGCTCGCCGTTCTCGATCGCAGCCTTCGCCTTCTCGATCAGCACGTGGTCGAGCGCGCGCTCGAGGCCGTGATCCTGCACGTCGACGTGACGGCGCGCGACGTCCTCGCACTCTTCCGGCTGGTAAAACACGCGCGAGAAGTCGAGGCCCTTCGCCTTCCAGTGCTCGATGCCCTTGCGCGTGTCGAGCAGATCGGCGCGGCCGATCAGGTCGTCGAACTTCGCGATGCCGAGCTGCGCCATGATCTCGCGCACTTCCTCGGCGACGAAGAAGAAGTAGTTCACGACGTGCTCGGGCTGGCCCTTGAACTTCGCACGCAGCACCGGATCCTGCGTCGCGACGCCGACCGGGCACGTGTTCAGGTGGCACTTGCGCATCATGATGCAGCCTTCGACGACGAGCGGCGCCGTCGCGAAGCCGAATTCGTCCGCGCCGAGCAGCGCGCCGATCACGACGTCGCGGCCCGTCTTCATCTGGCCGTCGGCCTGCACGCGGATGCGGCCGCGCAGGCGGTTCAGCACCAGCGTCTGCTGCGTTTCGGCGAGGCCGAGCTCCCACGGCGTGCCCGCGTGCTTGACCGACGACAGCGGCGACGCGCCCGTGCCGCCGTCATGGCCGGCGATCACCACGTGATCGGCCTTCGCCTTCGCGACACCGGCCGCGACCGTGCCCACGCCCACTTCCGACACGAGCTTCACGGAGATGCTCGCGCTCGGGTTCACGTTCTTCAGGTCGTGGATCAGTTGCGCCAGATCCTCGATCGAGTAGATGTCGTGGTGCGGCGGCGGCGAGATCAGGCCGACGCCCGGCACCGAGTAACGCAGCTTGCCGATGTATTCCGACACCTTGTGGCCCGGCAGCTGGCCGCCTTCGCCCGGCTTCGCGCCCTGCGCCATCTTGATCTGGATCTGGTCGGCCGATGCCAGGTACTCGGCGGTGACGCCGAAGCGACCCGACGCGACCTGCTTGATCTTCGAGCGCAGCGAATCGCCGTCCTTCAGCGGAATGTCGCTGACGATCTCGTCGCCGATCACCGACTTCAGCGTCTCGCCCGACTTGATCGGAATGCCGCGCAGTTCGTTGCGGTAACGCTTCTGGTCCTCGCCGCCTTCGCCGGTGTTCGACTTGCCGCCGATCCGGTTCATCGCGACCGCGAGCGTCGCGTGCGCTTCGGTGCTGATCGAACCGAGCGACATCGCGCCCGTCGCGAAGCGCTTGACGATCTCCTTCGCCGGCTCGACGTCGTCGATCGGGATCGCCTTGGTCGGCTCGACCTTGAACTCGAACAGGCCGCGGAACGTCATGTGACGCTTGGTCTGGTCGTTGATCAGGTGCGCGTATTCCTTGTACGTCTGGTACGAGTTGCTGCGCGTCGCGTGCTGCAGCTTCGCGATCGAATCCGGCGTCCACATGTGGTCTTCGCCGCGCACGCGGTACGCGTACTCGCCGCCCGCGTCGAGCATGTCGCGCAGGACCGGGCTGTCGCCGAACGCATCGCGGTGCAGGCGGATCGCCTCTTCCGCGACTTCGAACAGGCCGATGCCGCCGACCTTCGACGCCGTGCCCTTGAAGTACTTCTCGACGAGGTCGCTCGACAGGCCGAGCGCTTCGAAGATCTGCGCGCCCGTGTACGACATGTACGTCGAGATGCCCATCTTCGACATCACCTTCTGCAGGCCCTTGCCGACCGCCTTCGTGAAGTTGTAGACGGCCTTCTCCGGCGACAGGTCGCCCGGCAGGCCTTCGGCCATCTTCGCGAGCGTTTCCATCGCGAGGTACGGGTGCACGGCTTCCGCGCCGTAGCCCGCGAGCAGCGCGAAGTGGTGCGTTTCGCGCGCGGAGCCTGTCTCGACGACGAGGCCCGTGCTCGTGCGCAGCCCTTGCTGGACGAGGTGCGTGTGGATCGCCGACGTGGCGAGCAGCGCGGGAATCGCGACGTGCTCCGCGTCCGTCTTGCGGTCCGACACGATCAGCATGTTGTAGCCTGACTTGACCGCGTCGACGGCTTCCGCGCACAGCGACGCGAGGCGCGCCTCGATGCCTTCCTTGCCCCAGGCGACCGGATAGCAGATGTTCAGTTCGTACGCGCTGAACTTGCCGCCCGTGTACTGGTCGATCGCGCGGATCTTCGCGATGTCCTTGAAGTCGAGCACCGGCTGCGACACTTCGAGACGCATCGGCGGGTTGATGTTGTTCGTGTCGAGCAGGTTCGGCTTCGGGCCGATGAACGACACGAGCGACATCACCATGTTCTCGCGGATCGGGTCGATCGGCGGGTTCGTGACCTGCGCGAACAGCTGCTTGAAGTAGTGATAGAGCGTCTTGTTCTTGTTCGACATCACCGCGAGCGGCGAGTCGTTGCCCATCGAACCGACGGCCTCTTCGCCCTGCTGCGCCATCGGCGCCATCAGGAACTTCAGGTCTTCCTGCGTATAGCCGAACGCCTGCTGGCGGTCGAGCAGCGCGGCGCCCTGCGTGCGGCCGGCCGCGACGTCCTCGGCCTTCGGCTCGATCTCGTCGAGCTTGATGCGCACCGCGTCGATCCAGCTCTTGTACGGCTTCGCGTTCGCGAGGTTGTCCTTCAGTTCCTTGTCGTCGATGATGCGGCCGTGCTCCATGTCGATCAGGAACATCTTGCCCGGCTGCAGGCGCCACTTCTTGACGATCTTCGATTCGGGGATCGGCAGCGTGCCGGCTTCCGACGCCATGATGACGAGGTCGTCGTCGGTCACGATGTAGCGCGCCGGGCGCAGGCCGTTACGGTCGAGCGTCGCGCCGATCTGGCGGCCGTCGGTGAACGCGATCGCGGCCGGGCCGTCCCACGGCTCCATCATCGCGGCGTGGTATTCGTAGAACGCGCGGCGGTTCTCGTCCATCAGCGTGTGCTGTTCCCACGCTTCCGGGATCATCATCATCACCGCGTGCACGAGCGGATAGCCGGCCATCACCAGCAGTTCGAGACAGTTGTCGAACGATGCGGTATCCGACTGGCCCGGATAGATCAGCGGCCACAGCTTCGGCAGGTCGTCGGCGAGCACGTGCGACGCGATCGCGCCGGTACGCGCGTTCAGCCAGTTCACGTTGCCCTTCACGGTGTTGATCTCGCCGTTGTGCGCGATCATCCGGTACGGGTGAGCCAGCTCCCATGCCGGGAACGTGTTGGTCGAGAAGCGCTGGTGCACGAGCGCGAGCGCCGACACGACGCGCGGGTCCTGCAGGTCGCGGTAGTACACGCCGACCTGGCCCGCCAGCAGCAGCCCCTTGTAGACGACCGTGCGCGCCGACATCGACGGCACGAAGTATTCCTTGCCGTGCTTGAGCTTCAGCGCCTGGATGCGGTGGCTCGCCGTCTTGCGGATCACGTACAGCTTCCGCTCGAGCGCGTCCGTCACCATGATGTCCTTGCCGCGGCCGATGAAGATCTGGCGGATCAGCGGCTCGCTCGCCTTGACCGTCGGCGAGATCGGCATCGCATGGTCGACCGGCACGTCGCGCCAGCCGAGCACGACCTGGCCTTCGGCCTTCACCGTACGCTCGAGCTCCTGCTCGCATGCGAGACGCGAAGCGTTCTCCTTCGGCAGGAAGATCATCCCGACCCCGTATTCGCCGGCCGGCGGCAGGTCCACGCCCTGCTTCGCCATTTCCTCGCGATAGAACGCGTCCGGAATCTGGATCAGGATGCCCGCGCCGTCGCCCATCAGCGGATCGGCGCCCACCGCGCCGCGGTGGTCGAGATTCTCGAGAATCTTCAGACCCTGCTGAATGATCTCGTGACTCTTCTTGCCCTTGATGTGAGCGACGAAGCCGACGCCGCAGGCGTCGTGTTCGTTTTGCGGGTCGTACAGACCTTGTGCGGCGGGCACCGCGGCGAGCGGCTGCTGGTGGTCGTTCATGGGGACACCGTCGTAAAGGGGGCCTGGAGGCCGTTGAACCGTTTTCTTGTTGCCATCGATCCCGCTCCCGGCGGGAGACGGCGCGGCCGACCGTGGTTGGGCAAGCTTCGCCCGGGCCACCGGAATTCGGAATATACGCGACGAATCAAGGGAATAGCAACAAAAACCGCTTGATCGAACCCCAATTAAATGAATGCCTTGATGTGGTGCCATTTTATTGGGGCCGTATCGTTTTGGTGCAAAAAGAAGCGGCGCCCGGAGCGCCGCTTCTGGCCCGCCTTTCCGGCGTTACTGCTGGATCGGCGGCGTGTTCTCGCGCACCTTTCTGGGGCGTCCGCGCGGCAACGGCGAGACGCGCCGGTTCGCGGTGCGCGCCGCCCATTCGCGGTAATTCTCGCCGCCCAGCACCCAGCCCTTCAACGTCGCCTGCTGCAACTGGTCGGCCTGCCGCTCGTCGAGCGGCTGCTCGCACAGCTCCTTGTACGCACGCTGTCGGTCGAACGGCGTGTTGCCGAGCGCCCAGTAGAGCGGATGGTCGGTGATCAGGCTGTCGACGGTAAGCCCGACGTGATGCCGGTAGCTCGACCAGCGATAGGCTTCGGGCGTCGCGACGAGCTGCGAGCGCACCGGGCTCATCTCGACCACGCGGCTCGCGAGCAGGAAATAGCGCTCGCCTTCGATCACCGTCGCCCGGTAGCGGCCTTCCCACAGGGTGCCCCGCCGCGAATAACGCCGGTTGAAATGCGCGACGTAGCGGCGGCCGACGGCCTGCATCGCCTTGGGCAGGCTGGCCTCGTCGCTCGGCGTCACGAGCAGTTGCACCTGGCGCGGCAGCAGCACGTAGGCATGCACCGACAGGTGGTGATCGCGTGCGGCGGCCTTCAGGCAATCGATGAAGAGTTCGTAGTCCTGGTCGTCGACGAACGCGGGTTGCTGATCCAGGCCGCGCAGTATCACGTGCTGCGGCTGGTCGGGAACGTAGAGTCGTGCTAACCGTGCCATGCTGAATGTCCGTTTGAACGCGTTAGGAAATACCCGGAGGTCCGAAATTGCGCACCTGCGTAGAATGCCTGTCCCTGCGGCGCGCGTAAGCGTACGGTCGTGCGAATCCTAGGGAGAAAACTCTAACTTACGAGCTTGTTTGGTTTTAAACGCAGTCGTCATAATGAGCACGCCTTTGATCGGAGGAGACACAATGAAACGAAAACTGGCCATTACGGGGGCTGCAGCGCTCGCATTCGCGGGCGGTACGGCACATGCACAATCCGCAGGTGACTTCTACGTCAGCACCGGGTGGTTCCACCTTTCGCCGCAGGACAGCAGCGACCCGCTGTTCGTCTACCGCGTAGGCGGCACGCCCATCAACCAATCCATTCCCAACACCGGCGCCGGCATCAACGACGCCGATACGCTTGGGCTCGCAACGGGCTACTTCATCACCGACCATATCTCCACCGAGCTCGTGATGGGGATACCGCCGAAGTTCGACATTACCGGCAAGGGTCAGTTCGAAAGATTCGGCGTACTCGGTCGTGCGTACCAGTGGAGCCCCGCCGTGTTGCTTCGCTACCACTTCAACGACGCCAATGCGAAGTTCCGTCCGTATGTCGGCGTCGGCGCGACGTACGTCTGGTTCACCGGCGCCAAGATCACGAACGGCAGCTTCGAGAACGGCGTGCTCGGCGGCCCGACCAGCGCGACGACCAGCAACCAGTGGGCGCCCGTCTTCAACGCCGGCTTCACGTACAACTTCACGAAACACTGGTTCGCGGGGCTGTCGCTCTCGTACGTCCCGGTCAAGGTGACGGCAACCTTCACGACGGCGCGCCGGACGCCGGTCGGCACCCTGACCGAAACGTCGAAGGCGAGGATCTCGCTGAACCCGATCGTCACGTACCTGAACGTCGGCTATCGCTTCTAAGCGTAGTCGAATATTTGGGGAATGGTTAATCCTGCTGCAATTTGTAGCGGAATTTTCCTGGCGTAACGTCTCCACGATGCAAAACGCCCCGGCGGGAATCCCGTCGGGGCGTCGTTTTTTCGCGTCAGGCACGTTCCGAGCAAGGGTTTCGCCGGACGCCGCCGCGGCCGGGACCGTGGCTGGCGCCATCAAACGGCGTCGATGTCGTCCAGCGCGTCGGGCGCGATCAGGTCGATGCGATCCGTGCACACGGCATCGACGCCCCAGCGCGCGAGTTCGCGCGCCCGTTCGAGGTCGTTCACCGTGTAAACCAGGATGCGCAGCCCGGCCGCCTTGATCGCGCGCACGAGCGGTTCGTCGAGCCGGTTGTGGTCAGCATGCAACGATACGCAGTCCAGCGCATCGATCACCTGCGCATGCCAGTCGTCCGGCACGACTTCGTAGAGCATCCCGCGCGGCAGGCCAGGCACGGTCGCCCGCGCCTGCTGCAATGCGTCGAACGAGAACGACGACAGCAGCGGCGCCACGGCGGCATCGCGCCAGTACGCGGCCGCGTCGGCCGCCACGCGCTGCCCGGTTTCGCGCTCGCGCCCCGGGCACGGCTTGATCTCGACGTTCGCGGCCAGCCCGTGCGCGATGCAGCGCGCCGCGGCCGCCTCCAGCGTCGGCATCCGTTCGCCTGCGAAGCGGGCATCGCGCCACGCGCCCGCGTCGAGCGCGGCCAGCGCTGCATAACGCATGCCCGCCGCCGCGCCGTGGCCGTTCGAGGTCCGGTCGACCGTGTCGTCGTGCAGCAGGAACGTCACGTCGTCGGCCGACAGCTTCGCGTCGAACTCGACCATCCGGTGACCGCGCCGCGCGCCCTCGTCGAGCGCGGCCAACGTGTTCTCCGGCGCGAGCGTGCCGCCGCCGCGATGGGCGACGACGCGCGGATAGGGCCAGTCGGTGTGGGGGATCATCGTCGGTCTCTCGGCAGTCGGACGGTTTCAGCCGGCACGCTTGCCGGTTTCGGGATCGAAGAAATGCAGTCGGTGCGCGGGCAACGCAGCCGCCAGCGCCGTGCCGCGCGCGGGGCGGTCCGCGTGCGGCAGGCGCACCGCGACGTCGTGATTGCCCCAGCGGCCGTGCGCGAGATTGTCCGCGCCGAGCAGCTCGCACGAATCGACCGGCAGCGTCGCCTGCGCGACGCCCGGCTGCGGCGTCATGTGTTCGGGCCGCACGCCGAGCACCCAGTCGCGCCCGACGGCGATCTCGCGGCCGATGCCGGGCGCACCGGCGACCGGCAACGCGGGGCCGCCGCCCGCGACCGTGAAGGTCGCGCCGTCTTCCGACAGCCGGCCGTGCATCAGGTTCATCGCGGGCGAGCCGATGAAGCCCGCGACGAACACCGTCGCCGGTTTCTCGTACACGTCGACCGGCGCGCCGATCTGCTCCGCGTAACCGCGATTCATCACGATCACCCGCTGCGCGAGCGTCATCGCCTCGATCTGGTCGTGCGTCACGTACACGCTCGTCGTCGCGAGCCGCGCATGCAGCCGCTGGATCTCGAGCCGCATCTGCACGCGCAGCTTCGCGTCGAGGTTCGACAACGGCTCGTCGAAGAGGAACACCGACGGCTCGCGCACGATCGCGCGTCCCATCGCGACGCGCTGCCGCTGTCCGCCCGACAGTTCGCGCGGCCGCCGCGCGAGCAGCGGCTCGAGCTCGAGGATCTTCGCGGCCGCGGCCACCCGCGCATCGATCGTCGCGCGCTCGATCCCGCGGATCTTCAGCCCGTAGCCCATGTTCTGCGCGACCGTCATGTGCGGGTACAGCGCATAGTTCTGGAACACCATCGCGATGTCGCGGTCCTTCGGCTCCAGCGTGTTGACGACCCGGTCGCCGATCGCGATTTCGCCGTCCGTCACGCTCTCGAGCCCCGCGATCATCCGCAGCAACGTCGACTTGCCGCAGCCCGACGGGCCGACCAGCACGATGAATTCGCCGTCGGCGATCTCCACGTCGATGCCATGCAGCACGTGCTGCTTGCCGTCGTAGGATTTCCTGACGCCCTTCAAGCTCAGCGCAGCCATACCTGGTCCTTCTCCCGGTTACTGTCGGTCATTCATTTCTCGGAATCGACGAGGCCGCGCACGAACCAGCGCTGCATCGCCAGCACGACGACGAGCGGCGGGATCATCGCCAGCAGCGTCGCCGCCATCACGTATTGCCATTCGGTCGCGGCGTCGCCGCTCGCGATCATCGTCTTGATGCCCACCACCGCCGTCGACAGCGATGCTTCCGTCGTGATCAGGATCGGCCACAGATACTGGTTCCAGCCGTAGATGAACGTGATCACGAACAGCGCGGCGATGCTCGTCTTCGACAGCGGCAGCACGACGTCCCAGAAGAAGCGCAGCGGCCCCGCGCCGTCGATGCGCGCCGCGTCCATCAGCTCGTCGGGCAGCGTCATGAAGAACTGGCGGAACAGGAACGTCGCGGTCGCCGATGCGATCAGCGGCAGCGACAGCCCCGCGTAGGTGTTCGTCAGATGCAGCGTCGACACGACCTGCACGGTCGGGAAGATCCGCACTTCCACCGGCAGCATCAGCGTGACGAAGATCAGCCAGAACGCCGTATTGCGGAACGGGAAGCGGAAATAGACGATCGCGTACGCGGACAGGATCGACACCGCGATCTTGCCGACCGCGATCCCGAGCGCCATCGCGAAGCTGTTCACGAGCAGCCGGCCGAACGGCGCCGTCGTGCCGCCGCTGCCGTGCCCCCAGATGTACGCGATGTTCTCGAACAGGTGCGTGCTCGGCACGAGCGACAGCGGCACCGTGAACACTTCCTGCGCGTTCATCGTCGCCGCGCAGAACGCGACGTAGACGGGAAACACGATCAGCACGACACCCGCGATCAGCACCGCGTGGCAGAACAGGTCGAAGCCCTTGCGATTTTCGATCATGCGTATTGCACCCTGCGCTCGACGAAGCGGAACTGGATCACCGTGAGCCCCACGACGATGATCATCAGCACGACCGACTGCGCGCCCGAGCTGCCGATGTCGAGCCCCTGGAAGCCCTCCGCGAAGATCTTGTAGATCAGCGTCTTGGTGCTCTGCGCCGGGCCGCCGCCGGTGGCCGCGTCGATCACCGGGAAAGTGTCGAAGAACGCGTAGACGAGGTTCACGACCAGCAGGAAGAAACTCGTCGGCGACAGCAGCGGCAGCACGATGTTGAAGAAGCGCCGCACCGGCCCCGCGCCGTCGATCGCCGCCGCCTCGATCAGCGAGCGCGGAATCGCCTGCAGCCCCGCGTAGAAGAACAGGAAGTTGTAGCTCACCTGCTTCCACACCGACGCCAGCACGACGAGGAACATCGCCTGGCCGCCGTTCAGCGCGTGATTCCAGACGATACCGCCCTTCGCGAGCGCATACGTGATCAGGCCGATGCTCGGGTTGAACAGGAACGCCCACAGCACGGCCGCGATCGTCGGCGCGACCGCGTACGGCCAGATCAGCAGCGTGCGGTACGCGCGCGCGCCGCGAATCACGCGGTCGGCGCATGCGGCCAGCAACAGCGACACGACGAGCCCGCTCACCGTGACCAGCGAACTGAACACGAGCGTCGTGCGGAACGAATCGAGATACAGCGGATCGGCGAACAGGTGCGTGAAATTCGCGAAGCCGACGAATTCGCTCGACGTGCCGAACGCGTCCTGCATCTGCGTGGACTGCCACAGCGCGACGCCGGCCGGCCACAGGAAGAACACGGCGGTGATCGCGAGCTGCGGCGCGATCAGCAGGTACGGCACCGGGCTCGTACCGAAACGGGAACGGGATTGCATCGCGGGTGTCCGGTCAGGCGAAACGGAAGGGAAATCGCGCCGCCGGACGGCACGCGCTGACGCGCGGCGCCGCCGGCGGCACGGAGCGATGCGTGCTCAGCCGCCCGACTTCTCGAAGCGGCGCAGCAGTTCGTCGCCGCGCGACGCGGCCGAATCGAGCGCGTCCTTCGGCGACTTCTTCTGCGCCCAGACCTGTTCGAACTCCTCGTCGACGACCGTGCGGATCTGCGGCATGTTGCCCAGCCGCAGCCCCTTCGTGTACGGCAGCGGCGGCTTGTTCAGCATCTGCTTGATCGCGGTTTCGGCGCTCGGGTTCTTCGCGTAGAAGCCCTGCTGGCGCGTCAGGTCGTACGCGGCGGTCGTGACCGGCAGGTAGCCCGTGTCCTGGTGCCACTTCGCGGCGACGGGCGGCGAAGCCAGGTAAGAGAGGAATTTCGCGACGCCCTTGTAGGTCGCCGGATCCTTGCCGGCCAGCACCCACAGGCTCGCGCCGCCGATGATCGCGTTCTGCGGCGCGCCTTTCACGTTCGCGTCGTACGGCATCATGCCCGTGCCGTAGCTGAACTTCGCGAACTTCTGCACGTTCGCGAGCGCGCCCGACGACGTCGTCAGGATCCCGCAGTCGCCGCTGTAGAACTTCGCCGACGCTTCATCCTTGCGGCCCGCGTACGTGAACGTGCCGTCCTTCGCCATCTGCTGGAGGAAGGCGATATGTTCGATCTGCTGCGGTTTGTTGAACTCGAGCACGGCGTCGGTGCCGTCGAAGCCGTTGTTGCGGCTCGCGAACGGCAGCCCGTGCCACGCGCTGTAGTTTTCGAGCTGGATCCAGCCCTGCCAGCCGGTCGTGAAGCCGCACGCCATCCCCGACTTGCGCAGCTTCTCGGCATCGGCCTTCACGTCGGCCCACGTCTTCGGCGGCTGGTTCGGATCGAGGCCGGCCTTCTTGAACGCGTCCTTGTTGTAATACAGCACCGGCGTCGAGCTGTTGAACGGCATCGACACCAGGTGGCCCGTCTTCGCGTCGCTGTAGTAGCTCGCGATGGTCGGCACGAACGCCTTTTCGTCGAGCGTCACGCCGGCCTGCTTGAACACGTCGTAGACGGGCACGACCGCCTTCTTCGCCTGCATCATCGTCGCCGTGCCGACTTCATAGACCTGCAGGATCGCCGGCGCGTTGCCGCTGCGATAGGCCGCGATGCCGGCCGCGAGCGCCTGGTCGTAGGTGCCCTTGAAGACCGGCACGATCTTGTAGTCGCTTTGCGACGCGTTGAACTGGTCGGCGATCGCGTTGACCCGCTCGCCGAGCGCGGCCTCCATCGCATGCCAGAACTGGATTTCCGTCGCGGCGAGCGCCACGTGCTGCACCCCGAACATCAGCGCGCCGCCGAGCGCAATCGAACGAACCAGTGTCCCCGCAGGCTTCTTCTTCATCGACCTCTCCTATGAAAACGTTACCAACAGCGTGTGCAACATTCCCGTCGCCATTGAACCGGCGAAGTCTAGTGATCGTTTGTGACAGTCAGTTGTCGTTGATGACGAACAGGCGCTGATATTCCTTCAGCGCGAAGCGGTCGGTCATGCCGGCGATGTAGTGCGCGACGAGACGCGGCTGCTGCGCCGCGTCGTCGGACTGGTACGGCGGCGGCAGCAGGCGCGGATCGTCGATGAACGCGTCGAACAACCCCGTGACGACGCGTTGCGCCTTGCTTGCCATGCGCATCACCTTGTAGTGGCGATACAGGTTCTTGAAGAGGAAGCGCTTGAGGGCCGCTGCCTGCTCGGCAACCTCGGGGCTGTGCGACACGAGCGGCGGCGCGGCGCGCACATCGTCGAGCGACGCGGGCACGACGCGGGCGAGATTGCGCGTCGTCTCGTCGATCAGGTCGACGATCAGCGTGTTGATGATGCGGCGCACCGTCTCGTGCACGAGACGACGGCCTTCGAGGTGCGGGAATTCGGCCAGCGCCGCTTCGTAGTGACGCTGCCACAGCGCGACTTCCGCGAGCTGCTCGATCGTGATCAGGCCGGAGCGCAGGCCGTCGTCGACGTCGTGGTTGTTGTAGGCGATCTCGTCCGCGATGTTCGCGAGCTGCGCCTCGAGCGACGGCTGGCGGCCCTGCAGGAAGCGCTCGCCGAGCGCGCCCAGCTTGCGCGCATTCTCGCGCGAGCAGTGTTTCAGGATGCCTTCGCGCGTCTCGAAGCACAGGTTCAGCCCGTTGAACGCGCCGTAGTGCTCCTCGAGCTCGTCGACCACCGCAAGGCTTTGCAGGTTGTGCTCGAAGCCGCCGTGCTCGCGCATGCACGCGTTCAGCGCATCCTGCCCCGCATGGCCGAACGGCGTATGGCCGAGATCGTGCGCGAGCGAGATCGCTTCGACGAGATCCTCGTTCAGTCGCAGGTTGCGCGCGACCGAGCGCGCGATCTGCGCGACTTCGAGGCTGTGCGTGAGGCGTGTGCGGAACAGGTCGCCTTCGTGATTGACGAAGACCTGCGTCTTGTATTCGAGCCGGCGGAACGCGGTCGAATGGACGATGCGGTCGCGATCGCGCTGGAATTCGGTGCGCGCCGCCGGCGGGGTTTCCGGATGGCGGCGGCCGCGCGACTGCGACGCGTGCGCGGCATACGGAGCGAGATGGGCTTCCAGCGCCGCCAGCGTCGGCGGCTCGGCCACCGGCGCGACGGACGCGCGGCCGGCTTCGGGCAGTGTGCTGCTGGATGTCTCGCTCACGTCTCCTCCATGTCAGGGGCGCCGGCGAATCCGGGCCGCCGTTAGCGGGTCGTCCGCGCCAGTGTAGCGAATACCGCTTCGTCCGGCGCCTGCGTGATCAGCGTATCGCCGAATCGCTTCAGCAGGATGAACTTGATCGCGCCGGCCTCGGCCTTCTTGTCGACACGCATCAGGTCCATGTAGCGCGCATCGCCGAGCGCGGGCCCGCGGGTCGGCAGATGCGCGGCCGCGATCACCGCATCGAGACGCTGCCGCGACGCTTCGTCGAGGAGGCCGAGCCGCACCGACAGGTCGCCGGCCATCACCATCCCGCAGCCGACCGCCTCGCCGTGCAGCCATTCGCCGTAGCCGAGCCCGGCCTCGATCGCATGGCCGAACGTGTGGCCGAAGTTCAGGATCGCGCGCAGGCCGCCTTCGCGCTCGTCGGCCGCGACGACGCTCGCCTTGATCTCGCACGAACGCTTCACCGCGTGCGCGAGCGCAGCGGGCTCGCGACGGTTCAGCGCATCGACGTTCGCCTCGATCCAGTCGAAAAACTCCGCATCGGCGATCGCGCCCGTCTTGATGACTTCGGCGACGCCGGCCGCCAGTTCGCGATCGGGCAGCGTCGTCAACGCGCCGATGTCGGCGATCACGGCCTGCGGCTGGTAGAACGCGCCGATCATGTTCTTGCCGAGCGGGTGGTTGATGCCCGTCTTGCCGCCGACCGACGAATCGACCTGCGACAGCAGCGTCGTCGGCACCTGGATGAACGGCACGCCGCGCATGTAGCATGCGGCGGCAAAGCCCGTCATGTCGCCGACCACGCCGCCGCCGAGCGCGACGAGCGTCGTCTTGCGGTCCGCGTGATCCGTCAGCAGGCCGTCGAAGATCAGGTTCAGCGTTTCCCAGTTCTTGTACGCCTCGCCGTCCGGCAGCACGACCGTCGACACGCGCTTGCCGAGCGGCGCGAGCGCCGCGCGCAGCGCGTCGCCGTAGAGCGGATCGACCGTCGTGTTCGTGACGATCGTGACGGACGAACCCTTGATATGGGGCGAGAACAGCTCGGTGCGGCCGATCAGGCCGGCGCCAATATGAATCGGATAGGCGCGGTCGCCCAGATCGACGTTGACAGTAATCATGCTTGTAGCGGCTTGGCGATGACGCCGGCCAGTTCGAGTTGCATCAACACCATGTTGACGAGACCGTTGACCGACGGACGGCCGGTCTCGATGACGAAATCCGCGCATTCGCGGTACAGCGGGTCACGCACTTCGTACAGCGCTTCGAGACGCCCCTTCGGATCCTCGGTCTGCAACAGCGGGCGGTTCTTGTCCTTGCGCGTGCGCAGCCACAGATCGTGCGGATTGGCACGCAGGTAGACGACGATGCCGTGGCTTTTCAGGCTGTCGCGATTTTCCGGGCGCAGCACCGCGCCGCCGCCCGTCGCGAGCACGATGTTCTCGCGCTGCGCGAGCTCGGCGATTACCTGCGTTTCGCGATCGCGAAAGCCGGCCTCGCCCTCCAGCTCGAAGATCACCGGAATGCGCGCGCCCGTACGGGCCTCGATTTCGTGGTCGGAGTCGAAGAACGTCCTGTCGAGACGACGCGCGACCGCACGGCCCACGGTGGTCTTACCCGCTCCCATAAGGCCGACGAAAAATACGTTTGCATGTGGGTCCCGCGCTTGCAACGGCTTCCTCTGCTTCAATCTTGCTGGTGTGTGGCGCAGCTTACTGGCAAAGCGGCTGCCTTGTCGAGCCTGCGCCGGCGGCTTCCGGCCCCGTTTTCTCGGCATCCGCGTCGCCCGCGCCGGGTGCGCCGCAACGCGCATCGACGACGGTCGGCGTGATGAAGACGACGAGCTCGTTGCGCTGGTCGCGCTGCACGCGGTGCCGGAAAAGCGCGCCCAGAAACGGTATTTTGCCCAAGAGCGGCACCCGCGTCACATCGTTCCGGTTCAGTTGTTCATAGATGCCGCCGATCGCGACCGTCCCGCCATTCTCGACCTCGACACGCGTCTGCACGTGCTTCGTATGGATCGCGGGGCCCGCCGCGGTCGGCTCGCCGACGCTGTCCTTCGTCACGTCGAGATCGAGCACCACGCGCCCGTCCGGCGTGATCTGCGGCTCGACCTCCAGCTTCAGCGTCGCGCGGCGGAATTGCACGCCGCTCATGCCGTTGCCCACCTTCGCCTGGTACGGCAGCTCGGAGCCCTGCTCGACGATGGCCTTCACGCGGTCGGCCGTTACCACCCGCGGACGCGAAACGATCTGGCCCCGGCCCTGTGCCTCCAGCGCGCTCAACTCGATGTCGAGTACGCGGCTGAGCGGCGCGGCGAACAGCGTGAAGCCGGCGGTCGCCGCGTCGAAGCCGCCGAGCGGGCGCGCGGCGAGATCCAGCGCGTTACGCGCATCCGCCGTGAAGGACGCACCCTCGCCCGATGACGGCCGCCCCTGCGCACGCAGCGCGACGCGCGCGCCGAGGTTGCGCGAGAAACCCTGCTCGCCTTCGACGATGCGGGCCTCGATCCGGACCTGCCGCGACGGCCGGTCGATCGCGTCGATCAGTTCCGCGATCTGCACGATGCGCGGCGCGAGATCGGTCACGAACAGCAGGTTCGTGCGCGGATCGGCCGCCGCGGCACCGCGCTTCGACAGCAGGCGCTGGCCCGTCGCACCGGCCAGCAGCCGCTGCACGTCCTGCGCGCGCGGATAGTGCAGCGAGAACGTACGGCTCGCGAGCGGCTCCAGATCGGCGGCCCGCGCATGCATGTCGAAGCGCTCGCGTTCGCGTGCTGCCAGCTCGGCGGCCGGTGTGACCGAGATCACGTTGCCGCGCCGGGACATCGCGAGCCCGTGCGTATCGAGCAGCGTGTCGAACGCGTCACGCCAGCCGACATTGTTCAGACGTAACGTGACCGTGCCGCGCACCTGTTCGCCGACGACGATATTGAGCCCCGTGAACCGCGCGATCGCGTCGAATGCAGCCGCGAGCCCGACGCCCTGCAGATTCAGCGAGATCCGCCGCGCGTCGTCCGCATCGCCGGGTTGCCGTGCCGCGGCGTCGCTCATCCGGGCCGGCGGCGCCAGCGGGATCGGCGGCCCCTCCAGCGCGGGGAGCGGTGCGGCGGTTTCCGTCTGCAGCGCCGTGCGCGCCGCCTGATCGAACGGCGGCGGGCCGGCGTCCTCCGCTACCGCGCTGCCCACGCTGTCGGCCACACGCGGTGGCTGCGGCGGGCCCGGCACGGACACATCCATGGCTCCGGCCGGCCAGACCGCCGGCAGCGGCGGCAACGACGCGCTTGCGCCGGCCGCCGTCACGCCGGCCCAGATGGCGAGTACCCAACAGCCGTGCGTCGTCATGGCCGGCCTCCGTCGTCAAGAACAAGCCGCTGCGATCCGTCCGCCGTCGCAAGCGTCACGGCCGCGCGCTCGACCCGCACCACGCGCGCGGCCCCCAGCACCTCGCCAGGTGCGACGACCGTGAACACGCCGTCGCCGTCGTCGAACAACGCGAGACCGGTACGCGCGTTGCGAATCGTGCCGGCAAGGCGGGCTGCGCCCCCCGGCGCTTCGGCCGGGCCCGCCTCGTCGAACGGATCGGCGGCGGGCGCAGCGGCGCGAACCGGCACGTTGGCCGCTGCGGCCGTTGTCGCCGGCAGCGCCGGAAACACGTCGACCGACATGTCCACCCGCGCCGCCGACATGCCGCGCTCGATACGCAGCGCCGACGGTACCGCCAGCACCGGGAAGCGCGCCAGCCCGCCAACCATATGCAGCAATGCGTGAAAGCCGCCGTCCGCGACGATGTGCACGGTGCGTCGGCCGTCCGGTGCCGCGCCATCGGCGCGCTGCGGTTCGATCGATACGCCGCGCAACCCGCTCGACGCGGCGAGATCGGCCAGCGCCAGCATCAGCGCGGCCCATTCCGGCTTAGGTGGCGAGCGATCGTCACGCATTGACGCAAGATGGCCGTCGCGTCGTTGTCCGGCGGAAGCCAGCACGCGCTGCGCGTCGGCAGCGCGCGCCTGCGCGGCGGCGAGCAACGCGCGACTATGTGCCAGCCCGCTCCAGTCGGCCGCATTCGCCAGATGAATGCCGCTCGCCAGCACGACCGCGAACGCCAGCACGCAACCCGCGGCATGCGCGGCGGCCGCCGACACGCGCGGCATGCGGCCCGTCCCGGCACCCGCGCACAGCGCCGGCCGATGCGCGAGCGCCGTCATGCGCCACCTCCCGACACCGTCCGCGACGACGTCGCATCGTGCCAGCGCAACTGCACGGAGAACCGGAACGGCATCCCGGCCGTCGAAGCCGGCGCCTCCGACGCGGGCTTCAACGTATCTATATCGATCCGCCAGTCGCGCTGCTCGCGCGCCATCGCGGCGAGCCACCGCGCAGCCGCCCGGTAACTCGAGGCGCGCGCCTCGAGCACGGCGCCGGTCGTCGTCATGCGCAACGCGTCGAGCCGGATATGATCGGCGCGCACCCGCTTCAGGGTCGCCAGCAACCCTGCCACGCGCCGGTAAGGTGCGGCCAGCGCAGTCGCCTGCGCTTCGCGCCGCGCGACGGCGGCGGCTGCGTCGGCCGCGCGCGTCGCAACGGCCACCTGCGGCTGCACCTGCCGCAGCCGTGCCTCCACGCCGGCCCGCTCGGCGTCCACCCGCCACCGCGACAACACGGCAGCGCCTGTCCACAGGCCGGCGCCGAGCACGCCGAGCAGGATCGCGACACCGCACTGCATGGCCCGCCGACGCCGCAACGCGTGCGCCAGCCGCTCGCGGTACGGCAGCAGGTTGAAGTCGCCGAGTACCGCCTGTACGGCCTGCTGGGCCGCAGCCGCGGCGTCCCCGTTTGCCGCCAAGTGACCGGCCGTCATTCCCGCACCCCACGCAAGGCCAGCCCGAACGCGACGGCAAACGCCGGGCCGCCCGGCATGGCGGCGCACGCGCACGGCTGGCCGTCCCAGCCCGTGCAGTCGAACGGGACCACCGCCGTGCCGAGCACATCGCCGATCTCGGCGATCGACGTATCGAAGCGGGCGATACATCGCGCGTCCCCGGCGACGAGTACGCAACCCACGGCCCCCAGCACGCGCCGACGCAGCGCATCGGGAAGTGCCTCCGGCAACGTGCCGGACAGGGTGAGCACCGGAATCGCCGACGGGCCCTCGATCCGCCAGCCGCGCACGCCCGCGTCGCAGAACCAGAGCACGGCATAGGCGCCCTGCGCATCGAGTTCGAACTGTGCGGCATAGCGCAGCGCGCGCAGCACGGCGGCCGACTCGCCGTCGATCACCGTCAGGTCGATACCGGCCTGCGCGGCCACGTCGATTCGCCGCTCGAGCAGCGCCAGCGGCGCCACCGCCACCGCGATCTCGCCGGACCGCGCGCCGCCGTAGTGCCGCCAGTCGAACGCGAGGCTGTCCGGCGCGAGCCCCGAGATGCGCTCGGCGGCCTGCCGCGCGGCATCCGGGATGTCGCCGCGCCCGGCCAGATCGAGCGTCGCGGTGCGCATCTCGTCATCGTGCAGCGCCATCACGCCGCGCGCGTCGCACTGCACGCCGGACGCCGCCAGCCGCGCCACGGCCGCCGCCAGCGACCGCGCGACCGCCGCCCAACGCGCGTCCTCCGGCCCGCCCGCCAGTCCGACCGGTTCCCGCTCGAGCCCCTCGACGCGCACCTCCGCTTCCCTGCCGCGCCGGCTCAGCACGGCCACCCTCACTTCGTGCGCACCGACGTCGATTCCCGTCGACCGGTGCCTGCCCTGCGCAAACCGCGCCACCCATCGTCCTGCCATCCCAGCCTCCCGAGATCGTCGCGGCCCACGCCGCGCTTCCGAGACCTGATTCTGCAAAGCGACGCGCGCGGCCGACAGTCGGCCAAACGGCCAGCATTGGCTCACGGCGGCCGTGCACGGACTATGCTGACGGCACGCCGACCCGCGGCTTCGCGACGGGCGGCCCCCGCGTCCGGAGCGGTCTTACCGGGCGGCTATAATCGCGGGACTGTTTTCCGGTATGCCTATGCAATCCACGACTCCTACGTCCCCGCCTCCCGCCCCGGAGCCGAAGAAGCGGCCCTGGTGGCAAAAAGTCCTGCTCGGCTTCGCCGCGATGTGCGTGGCCCTCGTCGTGGCCGGCGGCCTCGTGCTCGGCTACGCGCTCGTCGTGGCCTGGCCGAACATGCCGTCGCTCGATGCGTTGACCGACTATCGGCCGAAGGTGCCGCTGCGCATCTACACGTCCGATCACGTGCTGATCGGCGAGTTCGGTGAGGAACGTCGCGACGTCGTCCATTTCAAGGACGTGCCCGACTCGCTGAAGAAGGCGATCCTCGCGATCGAGGACGCGCGCTTCTACGATCACGGCGGCGTGGACCTCACCGGCATCATCCGCGCCGGCTTCGTCGCGCTGACGAACGGCCACGCGTCGCAGGGCGCGAGCACGATCACGATGCAGGTCGCGCGCAACTTCTTCCTGTCGAGCGAGAAGACCTACACGCGCAAGATCTACGAGATGCTGCTCGCGTACCGGATCGAGCGCGCGCTGACGAAGGATCAGATTCTCGAGGTCTACATGAATCAGATCTATCTCGGCCAGCGCGCGTACGGCTTCGCGAGCGCCGCGCGCGTCTATTTCGGCAAGGACCTGAAGGACATCACGCTCGCGGAAGCCGCGATGCTCGCGGGGCTGCCGAAGGCGCCGTCCGCGTACAACCCGGTCGTCAACCCGAAGCGCGCGAAGGTGCGCCAGGAATACATCCTGCAGCGGATGCTCGAGCTGAACTTCATCACGCGCGAACAGTACGACGAAGCTTCCGCGCAGCCGCTCGTCGTCAAGGGTCCGGGGCGCGATTTCAGCGTGCACGCGGAATACGTCGCCGAAATGGTCAGACAGATGATGTACGCGCAGTATCGCGAGGAAACCTACACGCGCGGCTTCAACGTCGTCACGACGATCGATTCCGCGGACCAGCAGGTTGCGTACACCGCGCTGCGCAAGGGCATCATGGATTACGAGCGCCGCCACGGCTACCGCGGGCCGGAAGGCTTCATCGAGCTGCCGGCCGGCGCCGACGACCGTGAACAGGCGATCGACGACGCGCTGCTCGAGCATCCCGACAACGGCGAGCTGATCGCCGCGGTCGTGACGGCCGCGAGCCCGCGCCAGATCACGGTGGCGTTCATCGACGGCAGCACCGCGACGATCGAGGGCGACAACCTGCGCTTCGCGTCGGGCGCGCTGTCCGCCAACGCGCAGCCGAACCGCCGCATCCGCCCGGGCGCGATCGTCCGCGTCGTGAAGAACGACGCCGGCAAATGGTCGATCACGCAGTTGCCGCAGGTCGAAGGCGCGTTCCTGTCGATCGTCCCGCAGGACGGCGCGATCCGCTCGCTCGTCGGCGGCTTCGACTACAACAAGAACAAGTTCAACCACGTCACGCAGGCGTGGCGGCAGCCGGGCTCGTCGTTCAAGCCGTTCATCTACTCGGCGTCGCTCGACAAGGGCCTCGGGCCGGCCACCGTGATCAACGACGGCCCGCTGTATTTCAGCGCCGCGGAAACGGGCGGCCAGCCGTGGGAGCCGAAGAACTACGGCGGCGGCTTCGAGGGCCCGATGTCGATGCGCACCGCGCTGCAGCGCTCGCGCAACCTCGTGTCGATCCGGATCCTGAACCACATCGGCACGAAATACGCGCAGCAATACATCACGCGCTTCGGTTTCGACGCCGAGCGCCATCCGGCCTACCTGCCGATGGCACTCGGCGCCGGCCAGGTCACGCCGCTGCAGATGGCCGGCGCGTACTCGGTCTTCGCGAACGGCGGCTACCGCGTCAATCCGTACCTGATCGCCGAAGTCACCGATCCGAACGGCGCGATCGTCGCGCGCGCGCAGCCGCTCGTCGCCGAGCAGAACGCGCCGCGCGCGATCGACGTGCGCAACGCCTACGTGATGAACAGCCTGCTGCAGAGCGTCGCGCAGCGCGGCACGGGCGCGCGGACCAATGTGCTGAAGCGCACGGACCTCGCGGGCAAGACCGGCACGACGAACGACTCGCACGACGCCTGGTTCGCCGGCTACCAGCACACGCTCGCCGCGATCGCGTGGATCGGCTACGACAATCCGCGCAGCCTCGGCGATCGCGAAACGGGCGGCGGCCTGTCGCTGCCGGTCTGGATCGACTACATGGGTGCGGCGCTGAAGGGCGTGCCGGAGTTCAAGCCGACGGTGCCGGACGGCGTCGAATCGCTCGGCGGCGAGCTGTACTTCACCGAGTTCACGCCGGGGCACGGCTTCGTGTCGACGGTCGGCGTGCCGCAGGCGCCGGCCGCGCAGAACGTCGACGAGGCCGTGCCGCACGTCGACGAGCAGGAAAAGCAGGACATCATGAACCTGTTCCAGGGCCACTGACCCGCGGCCCGACCATGAAAAAAGCGCCCCGCGGGGCGCTTTTTCTTTGGGCACGACGTTCGGGGGCCGGTGCCCCGGCCGTCACGCGCCGAACGTGATCGGCAGGCCGGCCTGCTGGGTCGCGTATTCGGTGAGCGCCGAGAAGAACTCGGTGCCCGTGCGCGTATCGCGCCATTCGCCGTCGATGAAACGGTAGTGGAATCCGCCGGCCTTCGCGGCGATCCACACCTCCTTCATCGGCGGCTGCAGATTGACGATGATCTTCGAGCCGTTCTCGAACGTCAGCGTGAGCACGCTGCCGTTGCGCTCCAGGTCGATGTCGTGATCGCCGTCGTTCGCGACGTCCACGGTACGCTCGACGGCCGCCAGCACGGCCTCGGCACGGGCCAGGTATTCAGTATCGGACATGCTAAACTCTATCGGTTAAATTGTTCAGGGACGATCATGCGAGTCGTTTTCCGGATGAGCGCGATTGTAGCGGCTTTGGCGATTCTTGCCGGCTGCGGTCAAAGCGGCGCGCTCTATCTGCCCACCGTGCCCCCGATGCCCAAGCCGATCCAGCAACAGAACACGCCGCCGTCGGACGTGAAACCGACCGACGAAAACGCGTCGTCCGAGGAGACGCCCGACACGTCCGGCTCGCCGCTCACGCTGTCGCCCGAGCTGTCGAGCAGCGCATCGACCATGCCCGCCCCGGCATCGGGCCCGGCCGCCACGAAGTAACGACGCGATGCCGCCCGCGCGGCGCTCGCAACGAGGCGATGACTTCCCGGTCATCGCCTTTTGTTTTTCCGGGCCGCCGCGTCACGCGCGCACGCGCCGCCATCCCCACGCCACCAGCCGCCAGCCGAGCAGCACGGCGACGATGGCCGCGTAGAGCTTCGGCTGCGCGAGATTGTGCTTGCCGGCCCGCATCCACCAGAAGTGCAGCACGCCGAACAGCGCGATCGCGTAAATCGCGCTGTGCAGCGTCGCCCAGTGGCGCCCCAGCCGGCGCACCATCGCACGCGGCGACGTCGCGGCGAGCGGAATCAGCAGCACGAACGCCGCGAAGCCGACCGTGATGAACGGGCGCTTGCCGACGTCCTTCAGGATCGCCACGACGTCGAACCACTTGTCGAACCACAGGTAGGTCGTGAAGTGCAGCGTCGCGTAAAAGAACGCGAACAGCCCGATCATCCGGCGAAAGCGCAGCAGCGGCGCGAAGCCCGTGATGCGCCTGAGCGGCGTGACGGCAAGCGTGACGCACAGCAGGACGAGCGTCCACAAGCCCGTCGAGCGCGTGATGAACTCGATCGGGTTCGCGCCCAGCCGGTCGGTCAGCCCGAACAGCACGAGGCGCGCGAGCGGATAGAGGCCGGCCGCGAACGCCAGCACCTTGGCCGGTGCGAGCCAGCGCGGCGCGGCGGGACGGCTAGCACCGGTGCGCGCGGTGCGTGCGGCCGACCGGCCACCCGCGGCGCGCTCGGAAGTGAGCGTCGAAGGACGCATGTCGTTTCTCACCGTCACGCTCAGAAATTCTTCTTCAGGTCCATGCCCTGATACATCGATGCGACCAGATCGCCGTAGCCGTTGAACATCAGCGTCTTGCGCTTCGGCGTGAAGAAGCCGTCCTCGCCGATGCGCCGCTCGGTCGCCTGGCTCCAGCGCGGATGATCGACGTTCGGGTTCACGTTCGAATAAAAGCCGTACTCGTTCGCGGCGTACGTGTTCCAGCTCGTCTTCGGCTGCTTGTCGACGAAGCGGATCTTCACGAGCGACTTCGCGCTCTTGAAGCCGTACTTCCACGGCACGACGATCCGCACCGGCGCGCCGTTCTGGTTCGGCAGCACCTGCCCGTAGACGCCCATCGTCAACAGCGTCAGCGGATTCATCGCCTCGTCCATGCGCAGCCCTTCCGAATACGGCCAGTCGAGCACGGGCGTCGACAGGCCGGGCATCTGCGACGGATCGGCCAGCGTGACGAACTGCACGTATTTCGCGTTGCCGGTCGGCTGGACACGCTTGATCAGCTCGGACAGCGGCACGCCGATCCACGGGATCACCATCGACCAGCCCTCGACGCAGCGCAGCCGGTACACGCGCTCCTCGAGCGGCGCGAGCTTCAGCAACTCGTCGAGATCGAACACCTTCGGGTGCTGTACCTCGCCTTCGACGCTCACCCGCCACGGGCGCGGCCGCAGCGTGCCGGCGTTCTGCGCCGGGTCGCTCTTGTCAGTGCCGAATTCGTAGAAGTTGTTGTAGGACGTGATGTCCTTGAACGGCGTCACCTTGTCGATGGCGACGAACTTCGGGTTCGTTTTTGCCGCGAGCTTCGCCGCCCGCGCGTCGGGCGACGCATACGCGGCGAGCGCCGCGCCGCTGGTGCCGAACAGGCCGCCCGCGGCCGCGAGGCCGGCCGCCTGCAAGACGCGCCGCCGGTTCTCGAACACAGCGCGCGGGGTGATCTCGCTCGGCGCGATATCCGCGCCGGTCAGTACGTCACGCAAAGGGCGTTTGATCCACATCGTGCAGTTCCTCCCGCATGCGCGGCGCGCATGCTTCATCAACGTTCGACCGGGCCCGTCACGCGCCGTTCGACGCCCGGTTCGCCCGCCGCGTTACAAAAGAAAACCGCCGGGCACGCAGTGCACCGGCGGTTCGATAGTCGGACGAGCGGCGGAAACCTTACAGTTTGCCGTAGCTGTGCAGCCCGGACAGGAACATGTTGACGCCGAGGAACGCGAACGTCGTGACCAGCAGGCCGGTGAGCGCCCACCACGCGGCCACCGCGCCGCGCAGGCCCTTCATCAACCGCATGTGCAGCCACGCCGCGTAGTTCAGCCATACGATCAGCGCCCAGGTTTCCTTCGGGTCCCAGCTCCAGTAGCCGCCCCACGCTTCGGCCGCCCACAGCGCGCCGAGGATCGTCGCGATCGTGAAGAACGCGAAACCGACCGCGATCGACTTGTACATCACGTCGTCGAGCACTTCGAGCGTCGGCAGGCGATCCGCGAGGATCCCGCGCTCCTTCATCAGATATGCGACCGACACCATCGCCGACAGCGCGAAACTGCCGTAGCCGATGAAGTTCGCCGGCACGTGGATCTTCATCCACCAGCTCTGCAGTGCCGGCACGAGCGGCTGGATCTGCTGCGCATCGCGCGCGACCGAGTACCACATCAGGAAGCCCACCGCCGCGCTGATGACCAGCAGCACGAATGCGCCGAGCGAACGCGTGCCGTAGTGGCCTTCGTAATACAGATAAAGCAGCGCGGTGATCAGGCTGAACAGGACGAACACTTCATAGAGGTTCGACACAGGGATATGCCCGACGTCCGCACCGATCAGGTAGGACTCGTACCAGCGCACCATCAGCCCCGTGAAGCCCATCAGCACGGCGACCCACGTGAGCTTCTGGCCGATCGCGGCGCCCGTTTCGGCGCGCGCGAGCAGGCCGATCCAGTAGAAGATCGTCGCGAGCACGAACAGCGCGCTCATCCACAGAATCGCCGACTGGCTCGACAGGAAGTATTTGAGGAAGAACGCCGAATCGGCGCGCGCGAGATCGCCCTGGTAGATCTGGATCGACAGCAGCGACAGCACGGCGATCGACGCCATCATCAGCCGCGCGGGCTTCCAGCGCCAGCCGAGCGTGACGAGCGCCGGCACGGTGCCGATCAGCACCGCCTTGTCGTAGTAATCCATGTGCGCGTTGTAGTGCACGAGCGCATAGCCCGCGCCCGCCACCAACGCCAGGGCGAACAGCCAGTCGAACAGCGACAGGCGCGCGAGGAACGGACGGTCGTCGAACAGCGGCGACGATGCCGGCGCCGTACGGGAAGAGGAAACTTGCGTGAGATCCATGATGTTACCGGGTGGAATTCTCGGAATCGGAACCGCCGCCGGCAGGCGGGCGGGCCGTCGAAGCCGCACCGGCCGGTGCGGCGTCGCGAGGCGCGGCGTGCAAGGCGGCGCCGGCCGCATCGCGCGTCTGCACGAATTCTTTCTCGAAATCGAAGGTCTTGCGGGCCGTGGACATTGCCATCACCACCTCGACGCCAGAACCGGCGTCCTTCAGCCAGAACCAGAGCCGCCGCTCGCGCACATAGAACATCGAGAAGATGCCGGCGACCAGCAGCAGGCTGCCAAGATACACCAGATTCTTGCCGGGCGCGCGCGTCAGCTGAAATACCGAAGCTTGCACCTGCTTGAAGGAGTCAAGCTGCAAATAGACCGGCGATCCATACAAGAAGCTGTCGGATAGCGCATTGATCGCGTTCTGCACGAAGCGGATCGTGTCGGTGCCCTGCTGCGCGGCCGGCTCGCCGGCACGCTCGCGCGCGATCTGCCACACCTCCCACATCGAGCCCTCGAGCATCCGCAACAGCAGGCTCGCGGCCTTCTCCTGCTCGCCCTTCGGCACCGAGCGGTCGATGAACGTCGCCACCGCCTGGAAGCCGCCAATCGGCTGGCCGTCCGCGCCGCGTCCGACGCTGTCGTCGCTCGCTGCGAAAAGGGTCAGCACCTTCGACGCACTGTCCTGCAGGCGGCCGCGCAGCGACGCGTCGCCCGGCAGCGAGCGCTGCGCGAAGCGCGCGGCGGCCTCGGTGCGCACGGCCGGATCCTCGAGCGCGGCGCGCAGGCGCATCCATTCGCCGATCGAATCCTGGCTGTCTGCCGGGATCCGCATGTAGCGGAACGGATCGTTCGGGCTCGCGCGCACGCCGGCGAGGAACACGCGCTCGCCGTTCATGTCGACGGGCAGCATGTAGTTGTTGAATTCGCGCGCCTGACCGTCCTTGCCGCGGATCTTGTATTGCACCGACGGCCCGATGTTGTGGAGCTGCGTCGGCTTCGACGTCTTCGCGCCCGAGCCGAGCCGCTCGTCGAACACTTCCTTCAGCGAGCTGGTGGTCGCGACGCCGCGCACGTCCGGCTTGCCTTTCGCGTCGGCCATGTTCTCGACGTTGATCGCGCGGAAATCGGAGAATTCGATCGTGTCGCCGTCCGCGCCCGGGACCTGCAGCGGCGCCGAGCTGCCGATCGTACCCTTCACCGGGACGGTCGCCGCGTGGCTGCCCGTCATCGGATAGGCCGTCATCTGCATCTGCGAGCCGCCGTCCTGGAAGCTCGACTGGTAGATCGACACGCCCTTGTAGGTGAACGGCTTGTTGACCTCCACGCGCGCCGGGATCTTCCGGCCGGTCTCGCGATCGATCACGACGATGTCGCTCGCGAACAGCTTCGGCATGCCCGTCGTGTAGTAATCGACGATGAACTTGTCGAGCTGGATCGAGAACGGCAGATCCTGGATCAGCGAGCCGCTCGGCTGGTTCAGGATCGCGGTCGACACGAACTGGCCTTCCGGCACCCACGCATAGCCGCGGAACGTCGGGTTCGACGCGGACAGGCGATGGTCGGGCGAGATCTCGCTGATCGTCGCGCTCGTGTTGACCGGGCTCTTGCCGAACATCAGCATCTGGAATTTGATCGGCAGGTTGCTGTCGAGCAGGCCGCCGATACAGATCACGACGATCGCGAGGTGTGCGGAGATGTAGCCCCACTTGGTCATCGCGCCGCGCTTCGCGGAGATCAGCGTCGCGCCGTCGGTTTCACGCACGACGTGCTTGTACCCGGCCTTCGTGACGAACGTGGCGAGCGTCGCCGCGACGCTCGCGCGCGTGCCGGACGCCGTGTATTCGGCCTTGTGGTGGAATGCGCGCAGGCTGCCTTCGCGAACCTTGTCCTTCCAGCTCTTCGCATCGGCGAGCATCTTCGGCGCATTGCGGATCACGCACAGCGAGATCGACACGACGAGGAAGATCAGGATCAGCATGAACCACCATGCGCTGTACACGTTGTACAGGCCGAGCGAGCGGAAGATGTCCGCCCAGAACGGCCCGAACTGGTTCACGTAGTTCGGATACGGATCGTCCTGGGTCAGGACCGTGCCGATGATGCTCGCGATCGACAGCACCACCAGCAGCGCGATCGCGAAGCGCATCGAGCTGAGCAGCTCGACCGCACGTTTCGACGCACCCTGACCCGACTTCGACTGCAACCCCGACGTGGTAACGCTCATTCAAACTCCGACTAAGGGGAAACAGCCCCCACGCTCACTATGTTCGCCCGGGGAGCGCAGCTCCCCATCGCCTGCAAGCCGCGCCATCGCGGCTCGGCCCGGCGAGTGCCGACAAAAAAGAAGGGCGAGGCAACCGCGACGGCGCGGCGCCCCACCCTTTTCTTGTTCTGACTCCGGCCGCCCTTCGGGCGCCCGGTCATTCCATTCGCGGCTGACCGCTCAACGCAGGCCCGCGATGTAATCCGCGACGGCCTTGATTTCGGTATCCGACAGCCGCGACGCGATCTGATGCATCGCCTCGTTGTTGTTGCGCGCGCCGGCACCCTGCTGGAACGCGGTCAACTGCGCGACCGTGTAATCGGCCCATTGCCCTGACAGACGCGGGTACTGGACCGGGATTCCCTGCCCCGTCGGCCCGTGGCAGCTCGCGCAGGCGGGAACGCCCTTTTCCGCGATGCCGCCGCGATAGATCTTCTGGCCGACCGGTACCGTCGCCGCATTGCGTGCGGTACCGAGCTTCGTCGTCTGCGACCCGTAGTACGCGGCGACGTTGCGCATGTCGTCCGCGCTCAACGCGCTCGCGAATCCGACCATCACCGCGTTGTTACGCACCGGCCCCTTCGCGCCCGGCTGCGTCTTGAAGTCGTTCAACTGCTTGACCAGATATTCGGGATGCTGGCCGGCGAGCTTCGGGAAACTGCCCGACGCGCTGTTGCCGTCGGCGCCGTGACACGACGCGCAGACCTGCCCGGCAATCGCCTTGCCGCGGTCGAGATCCGGCTTGGCCGCATCTGCCGCGTTTGCCTCCGCTACGAAACCTACGAACCCTGCTGCAACCTGAAGCACCATCAGAGACTTGCACAGTCGATTCATTCGCACACCCTGTTTCGTCTTGTGGGAATTTGAGGTTCTGCAAAAAACGACGGCGTTCAGTCTACCGCAGAAGCCACATAAAAGCGCGAGGCAGGCGCCCGGTGGCCTTCGGCAAAACCGCCGTATTGTACAATATCGTGCTGAAAGCTCCCGCGCCTATCGGGGCTACCCCGCCTCCACCAAGCGGCTCGCGCCGCCCGTCCTTCCGGTTCCCATGGCCTTTCTGCTCCATCAAGCCCGCTTCTACACGACCGTCAACCATCTGCGCGACCTGCCGCCGACGGTCCAGCCGGAAATCGCGTTCGCGGGCCGCTCGAATGCCGGCAAGTCGACGGCGATCAACGTGCTGTGCAACCAGAAGCGGCTGGCCTTCGCGTCGAAGACGCCCGGCCGCACGCAGCATATCAACTACTTCTCCGTCGGCCCGGCCGCCGAGCCCGTCGCGAACCTCGTCGACCTGCCCGGCTACGGCTATGCGGAAGTGCCCGGCGCCGCGAAGGCGCACTGGGAAATGCTGCTGTCGTCCTATCTCGCGACGCGCTCGCAGCTCTGCGGCCTGATCCTGATGATGGATTCGCGCCGTCCGCTGACCGAGCTCGATCGGCGCATGATCGAGTGGTTCGCGCCGACCGGCAAGCCGATCCACACGCTGCTGACCAAGTGCGACAAATTGACGCGCCAGGAAAGCATCAACGCGCTGCGCAACACGCAGAAGGGGCTCGACGCGTATCGCGACCAGGGCGTGAAGGGCAAGCTCACGGTCCAGCTGTTCTCGGCGCTGAAGCGCACGGGGCTCGACGAGGCCCATGAACTGATCGAGAGCTGGCTGCGGCCGTCCGTCGCCGACGAAAAAAGCGAGCCTGTAGCACAATGAGCGGGCAACGCGCGGCTGGGATCGGCCGTGCGCACCTGACGGCGTCTGCGGATTCGGCCGGCTCATAAAAAAACCCGCCGTTGAACGGCGGGTCAAACAGCCTAATCGAAAAACGACAGGCACCCGCTCAGGGAGGAGAAGCGGGGAGCTGCACGCAACGCGTGCCGCTCGATCGCTATCATATACCAACGATCTCGAAAATGACCTAAGGGTTCCGTAAGGTCCTTCTTGCCCTGATTTCTGCCAAATCGCCATGAGCTTCCATCCGCTTCATCGTCCGCGCCGGATGCGCCGCGACGACTTCTCCCGCCGCCTGATGCGCGAAAACCGCCTGACCACCGACGACCTGATTTACCCGGTGTTCGTCGTCGAAGGCGCCAACCAACGCCAGCCCATCCCGTCGATGCCGGGCGTCGAGCGCGTGTCCGTCGATCTGCTGATGCACGTCGCCGAGCAATGCGTCGAACTGGGCGTGCCCGTGCTGTCGCTGTTCCCGGCCATCGAGCCGTCGCTGAAGACGCCCGACGGCCGCGAGGCGGCCAATCCGGAAGGCCTGATCCCGCGCGCGGTGCGAGAGCTGAAGAAGCACTTCCCCGAACTGGGCGTGCTGACCGACGTCGCGCTCGATCCGTACACGAGCCACGGTCAGGACGGCGTGCTCGACGAGAGCGGCTACGTGATCAACGACGAAACGATCGAGATCCTGGTCGACCAGGCGCGTGCGCAGGCGGAAGCCGGCGTCGACATCGTCGCGCCGTCGGACATGATGGACGGCCGCATCGGCGCGATCCGCGAGATGCTGGAAAGCGACGGCCATATCCATACGCGGATCATGGCCTATTCGGCGAAGTTCGCATCGGCGTTCTACGGCCCGTTCCGCGATGCGGTCGGTTCGGCGTCCAACCTGGGCAAGGGCAACAAGATGACCTACCAGATGGATCCGGCGAACAGCGACGAAGCGCTGCGCGAAGTGCGCCTCGACATCGACGAAGGGGCAGACATGGTGATGGTCAAGCCCGGCATGCCGTATCTCGACATCGTGCGCCGCGTGAAGGACGAGTTCCGCTTCCCGACCTACGTGTACCAGGTGAGCGGCGAATACGCGATGCTGAAGGCGGCCGCGATGAACGGCTGGCTCGACCACGACAAGGTCGTGCTCGAATCGCTGCTCGCGTTCAAGCGCGCGGGTGCCGACGGCGTGCTCACGTACTTCGCGCTCGATGCCGCGCGCCTGCTGAAAGCGCAGCGCTGATCGCGCGCCGGCAGGCGCCAGCAAAAACGGCGGGACACCTCGGTGTTCCGCCGTTTTTTGTTTACCGTCGATCTCGACCGTCAGCCGGCCCGGATCTTCCATTCGCCGGTTCGCCGCAGCCGGCCGCCGTCATACCGTCGGAACGGCCGCCCGATCGAGGCTGCGCAGGAACGTGTCGGCCGCCTGATAGCCGACTACGCGGCCGATCTCGTGGCCGTTGCGATCGAAGAAGATGATGCCCGGCGGCCCGAACAGGTTGAAGCGCTTGAGCAGCGCCTGATCGTCCGGGTTGTTCGCGGTGACGTCCGCGCGCACGAGGTGAAGCTGCGCGAGCCGCGCCTGCACGCGCGCGTCGGTGAACGTCAGATGCTCCATCTCCTTGCAGCTCACGCACCAGTCGGCGTAGAAGTCCAGCATCACCGGCTGGCCCGACGTCTTCAGCAGTGCGTCGAGTTCGCCGCTGGAACGCACCGACGCGAACGCGGGGCCGTCCTGCGCCGCAGCCGTGCCGGCCGTCGCCGCGCCGCCGGACGCCACCGTACGCGCCGCCAGCACGGCCAGCGGCTTGACGGGATCGGTCGAGCCCGCAGCCAGGCCGACGAGCAGCGTCGCGGCCCAAATCGCGAGCGCAGCGCCCACGCCGCGGCCCAGGCGGCGCCAGATCGACGCGGCGCCGGCATTCGGCGTGAACAACCCGAGCGCCGCGGCGGCGATCAGCAGCCACAACGCCGCGAGCACCATTTTCAGCCCGCCCGCCAGCACCGGCCACACGATCCACAGCGCGGCCGCGAGCAGCACGATGCCGAAGAACACCTTCACGCCGTCCATCCACGCGCCGGCACGCGGCAGCACCGTCCCGGCCCCGACGCCGACGACCAGCAGCGGCACGCCGAGCCCCAGCCCCATCGCGAACAGCGCCGCGCCGCCGAGCAACGCATTGCCGGTGTGCGCGATGAAAGCGAGCACCGCGAACAGCGGCGCCGTCATGCACGCGCCGACGACCAGCGCCGACAACGCGCCCATCGCCGCGACCGCGACGAAGTGGCCGCCCTGGCGCGCGCTCGATGCCTCGGCCGCGCCGTTCTGCCAGCGCTCCGGCAATGCGATGTCCTTGCCCGAAATCAGCGACACCGCGAACGCGGTCAGCAGCACGCCGAACGCGCCGAGCACCCACGGGTTCTGCAGCCATGCGCCGAGGCTCTGGCCAACCAGCGCGGCGGCGATGCCGAGTACCGTGTAGACCAGCGCCATGCCGACCACGTAGGTCAGCGACAACGCGAAGCCGCGTGCATGCGTCGCGCGCGTGCCCTGGCCGATGATGATCGCGGACACGATCGGAATCATCGGGTACGAACACGGCAGCAGGCTCAGCACGACACCGGCGACGAAATAGAGCGCGACGATCGTGAAGAAGCCGTGGCCTTCGAGCAGGGACTGCGCGAAATCGGCGCTCGTGACCTTGTCGAGCCAGTTGCCCGCGGCAGCCCTGTCGCCGGGCGGCGAGGCGGCGCCAAGCGCGGCGCCATCAACCTTCATCACGTGCTCGGCCGGCGGATAACAGATCCCTTCGTCCGCACATCCTTGCGACGTCACCGCGAGCTCGAACGGCCCGGCCGCCTGCTTCACCGGCACGTGAACGACGACTTCGTCGCGGTAGGTCTCGACGTCCTTCTGGAACGTCTGGTCGAACTTCACGTGGCCCGCCGGGAATTGCGGCTCGCCGAGCGTGGCCTGGCCGCTTTTCACCGCGAACGCGAACCGCTCGCGGTACATGTAGTAGCCGTTGGCGATCTTGAAGCGGACGTCCACCTGTCCCGGCGATTCGCTCGCGCTGAACTTGAACGCAACCGACGGATCGAGGAAATCGTCGGCCGCGCGCGCGGCGGACAGCCCGCCCAGCACGAGCACGAACGACAACAGGACCGCAAGAAACCGCAGCGCGCGCACGCGTACCGAAGGCGCCATACCGTTAAACATGAAATAGACGTTGAGTTTCGTTGATCATCCATTGGCCATACGCGGGCGATGCCGTCGTCTGCCACGAGACGATTTCGGGCGTCTCGTACGGATGATGCGCGAGAATAAATCGCTCCAGTTCGATTGCCCGAACCGGGCTCGTCTTGAACAGCAACTGGATCTCGTCGGCCGTTTCGACCTTGCCCTGCCAGTGATAGCGCGACTTGATCGTGCCGATCTCCGACACGCACGCGGCCAGCCGCGCGTCGAGCGCGCCGTCGGCGAGCGTCGCAGCCGTCGCCGCATCGGGGACCGTCGTCAGCATCAGCACCACTATCATCCCGCCTCCTCGCTGGTCTGCCGGCGCCGGTTACCCGTTCAGGGACCGCACCGGTTGCCCGTATCGTAGCGCAGCCCGCGCGACGCTGTCGGCACCGGCCTGCGACAATCGATCGCAGCCGGCATCTCAAAAACAAAAAGGGCCAAGCAATCGCTCGGCCCCTTTCAGATCCTGCTGCGTACCGGAAGCTTACTCGGCTTCTTGCACGTTTTCCGTTTCGTCGACTTCCGGACGGTCGAGCAGTTCGACCAGTGCCATCGGTGCGTTGTCGCCGACGCGGAAGCCGAACTTCAGCACGCGCAGGTAGCCGCCCGGACGGTTCGCGAAACGCGGACCGAGCACGTCGAACAGCTTCGCGACCGAGTCACGATCGCGCAGGCGGTTGAACGCCAGGCGACGGTTTGCCAGCGACGGCTTCTTGCCGAGCGTGATCAGCGGCTCGACGACTTTACGGAGTTCCTTCGCCTTCGGCAGCGTCGTCTTGATGACTTCGTGCTCGATCAGCGAGTTGGACATGTTACGGAGCATAGCCAGACGGTGGCTGCTCGTGCGGTTCAGTTTCCGCAGACCATGACGATGGCGCATTTCAGTTTCCTTGATTCAAAGTTTTGGTCCAGCTCTTCTATCGCGCCTCGGCGGGCGCACGGGCCGGTAACGAAAAAAAGCAAGATGCGGATTTTAAAGGAAAATCCGCATCTTTGCCAACTACAGCTATAGCTAGGCTACGACCGGGCTTACTTGTCGAGACCAGCCGGCGGCCAGTTCTCGAGCTTCATGCCCAGCGTGAGACCGCGCGAAGCGAGCACTTCCTTGATCTCGTTCAGCGACTTGCGACCGAGGTTCGGCGTCTTCAGCAGCTCGTTTTCCGTGCGCTGGATCAGATCGCCGATGTAGTAGATGTTCTCGGCCTTCAGGCAGTTCGCCGAACGAACCGTCAGCTCGAGATCGTCCACCGGACGCAGCAGGATCGGATCGATCTGCGGTGCACGCGACGGTGCCTCGGCTGCCGTTTCCGTACCTTCCAGCGCCGCGAACACGGACAGCTGGTCGACCAGGATGCGGGCCGACTGGCGGATCGCTTCTTCCGGCGTGATCACGCCGCTCGTCTCGATGTTCATCACGAGCTTGTCGAGGTCGGTACGCTGCTCGACCCGTGCGCTTTCAACCGCATAGCTCACGCGGCGAACCGGCGAGAACGATGCGTCGAGGACGATGCGGCCGATGATCTTGGCCGTGTCTTCGCCGTAGCGACGGACGTTGCCGGGCACATAGCCGCGACCCTTTTCGATCTTGATCTGAACGTCGAGCTTGCCGCCCTTCGACAGGTGCGCAATCACGTGATTCGGGTTGATGACTTCGCAATCGTGAGCCAGCTCGATATCGCCGGCCGTCACGACGCCTTCACCTTCCTTGCGCAGCGTAACCGTCACTTCGTCACGGTTATGCAGCTTGAACACCACGCCCTTCAGGTTCAGCAGCAGGTTGACGACGTCTTCCTGCACGCCATCCAGCGTCGAGTACTCGTGCACCACGCCCGCGATCGTGACTTCGGTCGGCGCGTAGCCCACCATCGACGACAGCAGCACGCGGCGAAGCGCATTGCCCAAGGTGTGGCCATAACCGCGTTCGAACGGTTCCATGACCACCCTCGCGTGGTTCTCGCCCAGCGATTCCACGGCGATGATCTTGGGTTTCAGCAAACTGGTTTGCATGGGCTTTCCTTTTCAATACCCTCGGCTCGTTACACCGATAAGGCTGACCGGTAACAACCAGAAAATAAACAGCCGAGGCCCCTCCTTGCGCAACGCAATCGGGGTACCTCGGCCGTCAATCGGATTAACGCGAATACAATTCGACGATCAGGCTTTCGTTGATGTCGCCTGCGATTTCAGCGCGTTCCGGCATTTGCTTGAACGTGCCTTCGAACTTCTTCGCATCGACTGCAACCCAGCTCGGCATACCGCCTTGCTCGGCCAGCGACAGCGCTTCGACGATACGCGCCTGCTTCTTCGCCTTTTCGCGGATCGCGACGACGTCACCCGCCTTCACTTGCTGCGACGGGACGTTTGCGACGACGCCGTTCACGGTGATCGACTTGTGGCTCACCAGCTGACGCGCTTCAGCGCGGGTCGAGCCGAAGCCCATGCGATACACGACGTTGTCGAGGCGCGACTCGAGCAGTTGCAGCAGGTTTTCACCCGTGTTGCCCTTGCGGCGATCGGCTTCAGCGAAGTAGCGACGGAACTGACGTTCCAGCACGCCGTAGATACGCTTGACCTTCTGCTTTTCGCGCAGCTGCGTACCGTAGTCGGACGTACGTGCGCCCGAGGTACGGCCGTGCTGACCCGGCTTGCTGTCGAGCTTGCACTTGTCGGCGAGCGAGCGGCGCGCGCTCTTCAGGAACAGGTCGGTGCCTTCACGGCGGGACAGCTTGGCTTTGGGGCCGATATAACGTGCCACTTTGCATTCCTTTATCAATCAGTCACGCGGATCGAAATCCGCGCTAGTCCGCTCCCTTTGGGGCGAACGGTGGGCTTAGTCAATCAAAAAAGCAACGCCCGTCGACGCTGAGCGGCGACAGGCAATGCGCTAGCACGAACGTGCCAGCACATCCTTAGATACGACGACGCTTCGGCGGGCGGCAGCCGTTGTGCGGAATCGGGGTGACGTCCGAAATCGCGGTGATCTTGATGCCGAGGCCGTGCAGTGCGCGCACTGCCGACTCGCGACCCGGGCCCGGGCCCTTGATCCGCACTTCCAGATTCTTCACGCCGTATTCCATCGCGACGCGGCCAGCCGACTCGGCTGCGACCTGAGCAGCGAACGGCGTCGATTTGCGCGAGCCCTTGAAGCCCTGACCGCCCGACGTCGCCCATGCCAGAGCGTTGCCTTGGCGATCGGTGATCGTGATGATCGTGTTGTTGAACGACGCGTGAACGTGAACCACGCCTTCAGCGACGTTCTTCTTAACCTTCTTGCGAACGCGTTGCGCCGCGGTGTTCGAAGCCTTAGCCATTACGTTTTCCTGTAACTGTCAGTTCCGCTTACTTCTTCAGCGCTTGCGCTGCACGACGCGGACCCTTGCGGGTACGTGCGTTCGTACGCGTACGCTGACCGCGCATCGGCAGGCCCTTGCGATGACGGACGCCACGGTAGCAACCGAGGTCCATCAGGCGCTTGATGTTCATCGTCACTTCACGGCGCAGATCGCCTTCGACGACAAACTTGCCCACTTCTTCACGCAGCTTTTCCAGGTCTGCGTCGGTCAGATCCTTGACCTTCTTCGAAAAATCGACGCCAGCTGCCACGCAGATGCTGCGCGAACGGGTGCGGCCGACACCAAAGATAGCCGTCAGGCCGATCTCGGTGTGCTGGTGATTCGGGATGTTAACCCCTGCGATACGAGCCATTGTTTTTCCTCAAACAAAAAGCGCAAACAAACGCGCGGTCAGCCTTGGCGCTGCTTGTGGCGCGGATCCGAGCTGCAGATCACGCGAACGACGCCTTTGCGCTTGATGATCTTGCAATTGCGGCAAATGCGCTTAACCGATGCCATCACTTTCATGATAATACCCTTTTTTCAAATCACTTCGCCCGGAACACGATCCGCGCACGAGACAGATCGTAAGGCGTCAACTCAACCGTCACCTTGTCGCCGGGCAGAATGCGGATGTAGTGCATCCGCATCTTTCCGGAAATATGCCCCAACACGACATGGCCGTTTTCCAGCTTCACACGGAAGGTCGCATTCGGGAGGTTTTCAATCACCTCACCCTGCATCTGGATTACATCGTCTTTGGCCATAGTCCTTTCAACGCATCGGGATGTTGCCGCCCTTGAAGTTTGCCTTCTTGAGCAGTGACTCATACTGTTGCGACATAACGTACGACTGCACCTGCGCCATAAAGTCCATCGTGACGACGACAATGATCAGCAGCGACGTTCCACCAAAATAAAACGGCACGTTCCAGCGCAGCACCAGGAATTCCGGCAGCAGACACACGAAGACGATGTAGATCGCACCGGCCAGCGTCAGACGCGTGAGGATGCGGTCGATATATCGTGCGGTCTGATCGCCCGGACGGATGCCCGGAACAAACGCGCCGCTCTTCTTCAGGTTGTCCGCGGTCTCCCTGCTGTTGAACACCAGTGCGGTGTAGAAGAAGCAGAAAAACACGATTGCCAGCGTGTACAGCAGCACATAGACCGGCTGGCCCGGCTTCAGCGCTTCCGCAACGTTATGCAACGTATTGGAAATCCAGCTTCCCGTCGGCTGACCGGTACTGAACCAGCCGAGAATCGTTGCCGGGAACAGAATGATCGACGATGCAAAGATCGGCGGAATCACGCCCGACATGTTCAGCTTCAGCGGCAGATGCGACGACTGCCCGCCGTAGATCTTGTTGCCGACCTGGCGCTTCGCGTAGTTCACGAGGATCTTGCGCTGACCGCGTTCGATGAACACGACCAGGTAAGTCACCGCGGCGATCAGAACGACGATGATGATCGCCGAAATGATGCTCATCGAACCCGTACGCACCAGCTCGAACAACCCACCCACGGCATTCGGGAACCCTGCTGCGATCCCGCCGAAGATGATGATCGAGATACCGTTGCCCAGACCACGCTCGGTAATCTGCTCGCCGAGCCACATCAGGAACATCGTGCCGGTCACCAGCGTCACGACCGTCGTCAGACGGAACAGCGTGCCGGGATCGGTGACGAGGCCCGGCTGGTTTTCCAGCGCGGCCGCGATACCGAATGCCTGGAAGGTCGCGAGCACCACGGTGAAATACCGCGTGTACTGCGTGATCTTCCGTTGCCCTGCCTGCCCTTCCTTCTTCAGCGCCTCGAGCTGCGGCGAAACGATCGCCAGCAACTGCATGATGATCGACGCCGAGATGTACGGCATGATCCCCAGCGCAAAGATCGTGAAGCGGGAAAGTGCGCCACCCGAGAACATGTTGAACATGCCCAGGATGCCGCCCGCCTGGCTCTGGAACAGCTTGGCCAGTTGATCCGGATCGATGCCCGGCACGGGAATGTGCGCGCCGATGCGATAGACGATCAGCGCCAGGAGCAGGAACATCGCTCGCCGGCGCAGATCGCCGAATTTCGCCGTGCTTCGACCGGGTTTTGCAAGACTCGGGCTGTTAGCCAAGTACCTTCTCCGATGAATGCAAGTGACGACGCGCTACGCGTGTCACTCGGCGAACGAACCGCCAGCCGCTTCGATCGCAGCGCGCGCACCCTTGGTGGCACCGAGACCCTTCACGACGATCTTGCGCTTCAGTTCGCCCGTCGCGATGATCTTTGCGCTCTTCGTCAGCTCGCCGACCAGGCCGGCTTGCTTCAGTGCGAGCAGATCGATCTCGTCGACCGGCAGCTTCTCGAGGTCGCCCAGACGCACTTCACCGACGAATTCCTTCGTCAGCGACGTGAAGCCGCGCTTCGGCAGACGACGTTGCAGCGGCATCTGACCGCCTTCGAAACCGACTTTGTGGAAGCCGCCCGAACGCGATTTCTGACCCTTGTGACCACGGCCAGCCGTCTTGCCGAGGCCCGAACCGATGCCACGACCGACGCGACGCTTGGCGTGCTTGGCGCCAGCTGCCGGCTTCAGGTTATTCAATTCCATATCAACTCCTTGATCCGTAGGGCCGCTTACGCGATGACCTTAACGAGGTACGAGACCTTGTTGATCATGCCGCGGACCGCCGGCGTGTCCTGCAGCTCGCTAACCGAGTTGAGTCGGCGCAGGCCCAGGCCACGCACGGTCGCGCGGTGCGATTCGCGGGTCCCGATCAGGCTCTTCACGAGCTGAACCTTGACAGTTTTTTCAGACATGGTGACCACCCGGGCTTAGCCCAAAATATCTTCGACGGACTTGCCGCGCTTCGCCGCGATGTCTGCCGGGGTCGACTGCTTGCGCAGGCCGTCCAGCGTGGCGCGAACGAGGTTGTACGGGTTCGTCGAACCGTGGCTCTTCGCCACGACGTTCTGAACGCCCATCACGTCGAACACTGCGCGCATCGGGCCGCCGGCGATCACGCCCGTACCTGCCTTCGCCGGAGCGAGGAGGACAGCGGATGCGCCGTGCTTGCCGTGCACTTCGTGCTGCAGCGTGCCGTTCTTGAGCGGCACCTTGAACATGTTGCGGCGAGCTTGTTCCATTGCCTTCTGGACAGCGACCGGCACTTCCTTCGCCTTGCCCTTGCCCATACCGATGCGGCCATCACCGTCGCCAACCACGGTCAGTGCGGCGAAGCCGAGAATACGGCCACCCTTCACGACCTTGGTCACGCGATTGACCGAAATCATCTTTTCGCGAAGGCCGTCGTCGCGCTCGTCAGCCTGAACTTTCGCTTGCATCTTTGCCATGACGAATTCCTTCCTTAGAACTTGAGCCCAGCTTCGCGAGCTGCCTCAGCCAGCGCCTTGACGCGGCCGTGGTAGCGGAAGCCCGAGCGGTCGAAGGCGACGGATTCGATGCCGGCAGCCTTTGCCTTTTCGGCAATACGCTTGCCGATCAGCGTCGCGGCATTGACGTTGCCGCCCTTGCCCGACTTGTCGGCCAGTTCTGCGCGCACTTCTGCCTCGAGCGTCGATGCGCTGGCGAGCACCTTGGTGCCGCAGGGCGAGAACACTTGAGCGTAGATGTGCGTGTTCGTGCGATGCACGGCGAGACGCGCGACCTGCAGCTCAGCGATCTTGATACGCGTCTGGCGAGCGCGGCGCAGGCGAGATTGAGTCTTATCCATGATTGCGCACCCTTACTTCTTCTTCGTTTCTTTGAGGATCACAACCTCGTCGGCATAACGCACGCCCTTGCCCTTGTAGGGCTCCGGCGGACGGTAACCGCGGACTTCCGCAGCCACTTGACCGACTTGTTGCTTGTTGATCCCCTTGATCACGATTTCGGTTTGCGTCGGGGTTTCAGCCTTGACGCCTTCCGGCATCTGGTGCACCACCGGGTGCGAGAAACCCAGCGACAGGTTCAGCTTGTCGCCTTGCGCTTGCGCACGGTAACCGACGCCAACCAGCGTCAGCTTGCGCTCGAAACCCTTGGTCACGCCGTGCACGGCATTCGCGATGATCGCGCGCATCGTGCCCGACAGTGCATTTGCTTCGCGGCTTTCGTCGACCGGCGACAGATTCAGCGTGCCGTCGTTGTTCGCCACGTTCACGAGCGGATTGATCGCTTGCGTGATGGTGCCCAGCGGGCCCTTGACGGTGATCGCACCGTCGGCCAGCTTGACTTCCGCGCCTTGCAGCGCGATCGGGCTCTTACCTACTCGAGACATGTTTCTCTCTCCTCGGCTTTAAGCGACGTAGCAGATGACTTCGCCGCCGACGCCGGTAGCGCGCGCCTTGCGGTCGGTCATCACGCCCTTCGGCGTCGACACGATTGCCACACCGAGGCCATTCATGACCTGCGGAATGTCGTTGCGGCCGCGGTACACGCGCAGACCAGGCTTCGACACGCGCTCGAGGCGTTCGATGACCGGGCGACCTGCGTAGTACTTCAGCGCGATATTCAGTTCGGACTTCGCACCTTCCGCCTTCACGGCGAAATCGTCGATATAGCCTTCGTCCTTCAGGACTTGCGCGATTGCAACCTTGACCTTCGACGAGGGCATCGCGACCGATACCTTCTCGACCATCTGCGCGTTGCGGATGCGAGTCAGCATATCGGCGATAGGATCACTCATGCTCATTTACGTTTCTCCTATTACCAGCTCGCCTTGGTCAGGCCAGGAATCTCGCCACGGAATGCGATTTCACGAATCTTGTTACGCGCGAGGCCGAATTTACGGAACGTGCCACGCGGACGGCCCGTGATCGCGCAGCGATTACGCTGGCGGGTCGGGTTTGCGTTGCGGGGCAGTTGCTGCAGCTCCAGGCGTGCTTCGTAGCGCTCTTCTTCCGACTTGCTTTGGTCTTCGACGATCGCCTTCAGCGCTTCACGCTTTGCTGCGAACTTCGCGACCAGGCGGGCGCGCTTCTTTTCACGTTCGATCAGTGCCAGTTTAGCCACGGTAACCTCAGTTTCTGAACGGGAACTTGAAGCTGGCGAGCAGAGCCTTTGCTTCGTCGTCGGTCTTCGCAGTCGTCGTGATGCTGATGTTCAGCCCACGCAGTGCGTCGATCTTGTCGTAATCGATTTCGGGGAAAATGATCTGCTCTTTCACACCGATGTTGTAGTTGCCACGGCCATCGAAAGCACGACCCGACACACCGCGGAAGTCACGCACGCGGGGCAGGGCAACCGTCACGAAACGGTCGAGGAATTCGTACATCGCCTGGCCACGCAGCGTCACCATCGCGCCGATCGGGTAACCCTGGCGGATCTTGAAGCCTGCGATTGCCTTGCGAGCCTTCGTGACGACCGGCTTCTGGCCGGCGATCTTCGTGAGGTCGCCAACGGCGTTCTCGATGATCTTCTTGTCAGCGATCGCTTCGCCAAGACCCATGTTCAGCGTGATCTTGGTGATGCGCGGCACTTCCATGACCGACTTGTAACCGAACTTCTCGATCAGGCCGGGCACAACCTTTTCTTTGTAAAACTCTTGAAAACGAGCCATTTTTTACTCCGCTGCGTCAGGCGCTCAGTACGGCACCGGTCGTCTTCAGGAAGCGAACCTTCTTGCCTTCCTCGACCTTGATGCCAACACGCGACGCCTTGCCATTCGCGTCGACCAGTGCGACGTTCGAAATATGCAGGGGCATCGTCTTCGCTTCCACGCCGCCCGTCGTACCCTTCATCGGGTTCGGCTTCACATGCTTCTTGACGAGGTTGATACCTTCAACCGTCACATGTTCAGCACCGACAGCCAGCACGACGCCGCGCTTGCCCTTGTCCTTGCCAGTGACGACGATGACTTCGTCACCTTTGCGAATCTTGTTCATCGCGACTCCTTACAGCACTTCCGGCGCCAGCGAAACGATCTTCATGAATCGTTCGCTACGCAGCTCACGCGTCACCGGCCCGAAGATACGGGTGCCGATCGGCTCGAGCTTGTTATTCAAAAGCACAGCGGCGTTGCCGTCGAACTTGATCAGCGAGCCGTCTTGACGACGCACGCCCTTGGCGGTGCGAACCACCACGGCGTTGTAAATTTCGCCTTTCTTCACGCGCCCGCGCGGCGTTGCCTCTTTGACGCTCACCTTGATGATGTCGCCAATGCCGGCATAACGACGCTTCGAGCCGCCGAGCACCTTGATGCACAGGACTTCACGTGCACCCGTGTTGTCGGCTACTTCGAGCCGAGATTCGGTCTGGATCATGGTTTGTCTTTCCCAACTTAATCCGGATGCACCACCATGATGCATTCGGTCAGTCTTGGTCCCGTCAGCCAATCGGCTGCTTGGGTTGGAACAGCAGCGACGGCAAACGAAACCCGCCATCGCAATTCGGTGAATCTTTCGGACAGGCAGGCGCCAGTCCGCTTCCCCCACCAACTTCGCCCGCGACGGGGCTCCCATAAAGAGGGAAGACCAGGATTATAACAAATAATCCTGGTCCCGCAAGCAAAAACTTTGCGATTTCAAGCACTTCGTGGAGAAGTGCCTGTTACTGCCTACTGCGCTGTCCGCTTAGATGACGCGAGCAGCTTCGACGAGGCGCGACACCGTCCAGGCCTTCGTCTTCGAAACAGGACGCGTTTCCTGGATTTCGACGAGATCGCCTTCGTTGTAGGTGTTCGCTTCATCGTGCGCGTGGTACTTCTTCGAGCGCACGACATACTTGCCGTAGATCGGGTGCTTGACGCGGTGCTCGATCAGCACGGTGACGGTCTTGTCCATCTTGTTGCTGACGACCCGACCGACCAGCGTCCGCTTCAGCGAGGTTTTCACGCTATCGTTCATTTCTGGTTCGCCTTCTGAGTCATGACGGTCCGCACACGTGCGATGTCGCGACGAACCTTCTTCAGCTGGCTCGTGTTCGTGAGCTGCTGGGTCGCGAGTTGCATGCGCAGGCCGAATTGCGCCTTCAGCAGGTCCGCCAGCTCCTTGTTGAGCGCGGCCTGGTCTTTCTGGAGAAGTTCGGAAGCCTTCATGTTTTCTCCTTAGGCGCCGAGCTGGCGCACGATGAATGCCGTCTTCAGCGGCAGCTTGGCTGCGGCCAGACGGAACGCTTCGCGTGCCAGTTCTTCGGTTACGCCGTCCATTTCATAGAGCATCTTGCCCGGCTGAATCTCGGCGACGTAGTACTCCGGGTTACCCTTACCGTTACCCATACGCACTTCGGCCGGCTTCTGCGAAATCGGCTTGTCCGGGAAGATCCGGATCCAGATGCGGCCGCCACGCTTGATGTGACGCGTCATTGCACGACGCGCCGCTTCAATCTGACGTGCGGTCAAACGACCGCGACCGATCGCCTTCAGGCCGAATTCACCGAACGACACTGCGTTGCCGCGCGTCGCCTTGCCGGTGTTACGACCCTTTTGCTCTTTACGATACTTTCTGCGTTTCGGTTGCAGCATCGTTATTCTCCAGTCTTGCCGTCTTCGGGCTTGCCGGCGCCGCGGCGCGGTGCGCCACGACGAGCACCCGGAGCGCCGCCTTCGCCGTCACGGCGCGGACGACGGTCGCCCGGACGCGCATTGCGACGCGGACGCTTGTCTTCGGCTACTTCTTCCACCACCGGTGCGTCGTTGCGGCCGAGCGTATCGCCCTTGTAGACCCACACCTTGACGCCGATGATCCCGTAAGTCGTCTTCGCTTCCGAAGTCGCGTAGTCGATATCAGCACGCAGCGTGTGAAGCGGCACGCGACCTTCGCGATACCACTCCGTACGAGCGATTTCGATACCGTTCAGACGGCCCGCGCTCATGATCTTGATGCCTTGGGCACCCAGACGCATCGCGTTCTGCATCGCACGCTTCATCGCGCGACGGAACATGATCCGGCGCTCGAGCTGTTGCGTGATCGAGTCAGCGATCAGCTGAGCATCGGTTTCCGGCTTGCGGATTTCTTCGATGTTGACGTGAACCGGCACGCCCATGCGGCGTTGCAGTTCCGTCTTCAGCTGTTCGATATCCTCGCCCTTCTTGCCGATGACCACGCCCGGACGCGAGCTGTAAATCGTGATGCGCGCGTTCTTCGCCGGACGCTCGATGACGACTCGACCGACCGAAGCGTTCTTCAGCTTCTTCTTCAGGTATTCACGAACACCGATGTCTTCCTGCAGCATCGCCGCGAAATTGTTGTTGTTCGCGTACCAACGCGAAGCCCAATTGCGGCTGACAGCCAGGCGGAAGCCAGTCGGATGAATTTTCTGTCCCATCGTATGGCTCCTTAATTCCCGACCGTCACAGTGATGTGACAGGATTGCTTCTCGATGCGGTTACCGCGGCCCTTGGCGCGCGCGGTGAAACGCTTGAGCGATGCAGCCTTGTCGACGTAGATGCTCTTGATCTTGAGCTCGTCGATATCAGCGCCTTCGTTGTGCTCCGCATTCGCGATTGCCGACAGCACAACCTTCTTCACGATGCCAGCCGCCTTCTTCGGCGAGAACGTCAGAACGTTCAGCGCCTTGTCGACCGGCAAACCGCGGATCTGGTCAGCCACAAGGCGCGTTTTCTGCGCCGAGATGCGGGCACCGCGATGAATTGCTTTCACTTCCATCTTGATTGCCCCTTATTTCTTGGCCTTCTTGTCGGCTGCGTGACCCTTGAACGTACGGGTCAGTGCGAACTCGCCAAGCTTGTGGCCGACCATGTTTTCCGAGATGTACACCGGAACGTGTTGACGGCCGTTGTGAACAGCGATCGTCAGGCCGATGAAATCCGGCAGAATCGTCGAGCGACGCGACCAGGTCTTGATCGGCTTTTTGTCGCGCGAAGCTGCAGCCGCCTCAACTTTCTTCAGCAAATGGGCGTCGCAGAACGGACCTTTTTTAACAGAACGTGCCATTGCCTACTCCTTAACGCTTGTGACGGCGCTGGACGATCATCGTCGTCGTGCGCTTGTTGCTGCGGGTGCGGTAACCCTTAGCCGGCGTACCCCACGGGCTCACCGGGTCGCGACCTGCAGCCGTCTTGCCCTCACCACCACCGTGCGGGTGATCGACCGGGTTCATCGCAACGCCACGCACCGTCGGGCGGATACCGCGCCAGCGGTTCGCGCCGGCCTTGCCGATCTGGCGCAGGCTGTGCTCTTCGTTACCGACTTCACCGATCGTTGCACGGCACTCGATGTGCACGCGGCGGATTTCGCCCGAACGCAGACGAACCTGCGCGTAGACGCCTTCACGTGCCAGCAGCATGGCCGACGTGCCAGCCGAACGCGCCATTTGCGCGCCCTTGCCCGGCAGCATCTCGATGCAGTGGATCGTCGTACCGACCGGAATGTTGCGGATCGGCAGCGTGTTGCCTGCGCGGATCGGCGCTTCCGAACCCGACATCAGCTGTTGGCCGACGGTCAGGCCCTTCGGGGCGATGATGTAGCGACGCTCGCCGTCTGCGTAGAGCACCAGCGCGATGTTCGCGCTGCGGTTCGGGTCGTACTCGAGACGTTCGACCTTTGCCGGGATGCCATCCTTCGTGCGACGGAAATCGACGATACGGTAGTGCTGCTTGTGACCACCACCCTTGTGACGCGTGGTGATACGACCGTTGTTGTTACGGCCGGCGGTCGAGCTCTGCGAGTCGAGCAGCGCCGCGAACGGCTTGCCCTGGTGCAGGTTCTTGTTGACCACCTTGACCATCGCGCGGCGACCCGGCGATGTCGGCTTAACTTTAACGATTGCCATGATTACTTGGCCTCCGCTTCAAAGTTGATTTCCTGGCCGGGCTTCAGGCAAACGTACGCCTTCTTCACGTCCTTGCGGCGGCCCATCGAACGGCCGAAGCGCTTTTGCTTGCCCTTCTGAACCAGCACGTTGACCGAATCAACTTCAACCTTGAACAGCAGCTCGACAGCCGCCTTCACTTCCTGCTTCGTGGCATCCGGTGCGACTTCGAACACGACTTGCTCGTTCTTGTCGGCAACCAGCGTCGCCTTTTCCGAGATCACCGGTGCGAGCAGGACCTGCATCAAACGATGATCGTTCTTGCGAATCTCGCTCATGACAGCAACTCCTCGATCTGGGCGACCGCAGCCTTCGTGACCAGCACTTTCTTGAAGTAGATCAGCGACAGCGGGTCAGCGTAGCGCGGCTCGACAATCGCCACGTGCGGCAGGTTGCGCGAAGCCAGGTACAGGTTCTCGTCGACCGTGTCCGTGATGATCAGAACGGAGTCGAGACCCATGGTCTTGAATTTGTCGGCCAGCAGCTTGGTCTTCGGCGCTTCGAGGATGATGTCCTCGACGACCGACAGACGGCCTTCACGGGCCAGCTGCGAGAAGATCGAGCAGAGACCTGCGCGATGCATCTTCTTGTTGACCTTGTGCGAGAAGTTTTCTTCCGGCGAATTCGGGAAGATACGACCACCGCCACGCCACAGCGGGCTCGACGACATACCGGCACGAGCGCGGCCCGTACCCTTCTGGCGCCACGGCTTCTTGGTCGTGTGCTTGACTTGCTCACGGTCCTTCTGTGCGCGGTTACCCTGGCGAGCATTCGCCTGGTAAGCGACGACGACCTGGTGGATCAGCGCTTCGTTGTAGTCACGACCGAACACGACGTCCGATGCGTTGACCACTGCACCTTCCTGACCATTTTCGTTCAGGAGCTTGAGTTCCATTATTTCGCCCCCTTGGTCTTGACGGCCGGCGTCACGAAGACCTTGCCGCCCTTCGCGCCCGGAATCGCACCCTTCACGAGCAGCAGCTTGCGCTCTGCGTCGATACGAGCGATTTCGAGGTTCTGCACCGTCACCGTCACGTCACCCATGTGACCCGTCATGCGTTTACCCGGGAAAACACGACCCGGATCCTGCGCCATACCGATCGAGCCCGGCACGTTGTGCGAGCGCGAGTTACCGTGCGTGGCACGGCCGGAGGAGAAGTTGTAACGCTTGATCGTACCGGCGTAGCCCTTACCGATCGACACGCCTTGCACGTCGACCTTCTGGCCCACTTCGAAAAGATCTGCACCGACCACGGCGCCATTCGACAGCTCGGCTGCCTTGGCCGCGTCAATGCGGAATTCCTTGAGGATTTCACCGGCTTCGACACCGGCTTTGGCGAGATGACCTGCCAGCGGCTTCGTCACGCGCGATGCGCGGCGGGAGCCGAATGCAACCTGCACGGCCGTGTAGCCGTCGGTTTCAACAGTCTTGATCTGCGTCACGCGGTTGTCCGACACGTCCAGCACGGTGACGGGAATCGAATCCCCTTCAGCCGTGAAGATACGGGTCATGCCAACCTTGCGACCTACGAGTCCAAGGCTCATCATTTTCTCCATTCCCGACTGCGATTGGTCGGGGCTGATTTACAAAATGCCGGGCACGCAAGGCCCAACTTTTTTACGCGAATACGCGAAAAGCCAAGCAGTATAGCCCGACTTCTCGATTTCCGCAAGCAATACAAAGACTTAGCGCCGCCCGGCATGCCGATCGGCGCTGGAAGCCTTACTGCAGCTTGATTTCCACGTCGACGCCAGCCGGCAGGTCGAGCTTCATCAGCGCGTCAACGGTCTTGTCCGTCGGGTCGACGATATCCATCAGGCGCTGGTGGGTACGGATTTCGAGCTGATCGCGCGACGTCTTGTTGACGTGCGGCGAACGCAGGATGTCAAAACGCTGAATGCGCGTCGGCAGCGGCACCGGGCCACGGACGATTGCGCCAGTCCGCTTCGCGGTATCGACGATTTCGGCAGCCGATTGATCGATCAGACGATAGTCGAAAGCCTTCAGGCGAATGCGGATTTTCTGTTGCTGCATGACAATTCCTTGAAAAGAGCGAGGCGATGTTGCATCGCCGGACACTAAAAGAACGTGAAACATGACGCCAGCGGGGAGCGAAGCATCAGGTTCCGGACAGTACTTCCATTGCTAAGCCCGCGATTCTACACGAAAATTCGCGGCGGTGGGCGTTTGTCAATAGCGCGATTCGCACACCACAAAGAAAAACCGGGCGCCAGATCGAACTGGGCACCCGGTTTCTACGGTACACCGCGGCTTACCGTGGAATCGCGGACCCCGAAGGGATCCGCGGATCGTCGATATTACTTACTCGATGATCTTGGCGACGACGCCGGCGCCGACCGTACGGCCGCCTTCGCGGATCGCGAAGCGCAGACCTTCTTCCATCGCGATCGGAGCGATCAGCTTCACCGTGATCGACACGTTGTCGCCCGGCATCACCATTTCCTTGTCCTTCGGCAGCTCGATCGAGCCCGTCACGTCCGTCGTACGGAAGTAGAACTGCGGACGGTAGTTGTTGAAGAACGGCGTGTGACGGCCGCCTTCGTCCTTGCTCAGCACGTACACTTCTGCCGTGAAGTGCGTGTGCGGCGTGATCGAACCCGGCTTCGCCAGAACCTGGCCACGCTCCACGTCTTCACGCTTCGTGCCGCGCAGCAGGATACCCACGTTGTCGCCTGCCTGACCTTGGTCCAGCAGCTTGCGGAACATTTCCACGCCCGTGCAGGTCGTCTTCACCGTCGGCTTGATACCGACGATTTCGATTTCCTCGCCGACCTTCACGATGCCGCGCTCGACGCGACCCGTCACCACCGTACCGCGGCCCGAGATCGAGAACACGTCTTCCACCGGCATCAGGAACGCGCCGTCAACTGCACGCTCCGGCGTCGGGATGTACGTGTCCAGCGCGTCGGCCAGGCTCATGATCGCCACTTCACCCAGCTCGCCCGTGTCGCCTTCCAGCGCCAGCTTGGCCGAACCCTTCACGATCGGCGTGTCGTCGCCCGGGAAGTCGTACTTCGACAGCAGTTCGCGAACCTCCATCTCGACCAGCTCGAGCAGTTCAGCGTCGTCCACCATGTCGCACTTGTTCAGGAACACGATGATGTACGGAACGCCAACCTGACGCGCCAGCAGGATGTGCTCACGCGTTTGCGGCATCGGGCCGTCTGCTGCCGAGCAAACCAGGATCGCGCCGTCCATCTGCGCTGCGCCCGTGATCATGTTCTTCACATAGTCAGCGTGGCCCGGGCAGTCGACGTGTGCGTAGTGGCGGTTAGCCGTTTCGTACTCGACGTGTGCCGTGTTGATCGTGATGCCGCGCGCCTTTTCTTCCGGTGCCGCGTCGATCTGGTCGTACGCCTTCGCTTCGCCGCCGAACTTCTTCGTCAGAACCGTCGTGATCGCTGCCGTCAGCGTCGTCTTGCCGTGGTCAACGTGACCAATCGTACCAACGTTCACGTGCGGCTTGGTCCGCTCAAACTTTTCTTTTGCCATGATTCTCTTCTTTCAAAAAATAATCGATTGAGAGCTACAGATTTACTTCGACTTCGCGCTGATGATCGCCTCGGCAACGTTGCGCGGAGCTTCAGCGTAGTGCTTGAACTCCATCGTGTACGTTGCACGACCTTGCGTCAGCGAGCGCAGCGACGTCGAGTAGCCGAACATTTCCGACAGCGGCACTTCGGCGCGCACGATCTTGCCGCCGCCAACCATGTCTTCCATGCCCTGGACGATACCGCGACGGCCCGACAGGTCGCCCATCACGTTGCCCATGTAGTCTTCCGGCGTCTCGACTTCGACAGCCATCATCGGCTCGAGGACGACCGGGTTCGCCTTGCGCATCGCTTCCTTGAACGCCATCGAACCGGCCATGCGGAACGCGTTTTCGTTCGAGTCAACGTCGTGGTACGAACCGAACGTCAGGTGAACCTTCACGTCGACGACCGGGAAGCCAGCCAGCACGCCCGACTTCAGCGTGTCCTGGATACCCTTGTCGACCGCCGGGATGTATTCACGCGGAATCACACCACCCTTGATCTCGTCGAAGAACTCGTAGCCCTTGCCTTGTTCGTTCGGCTCGAGCGTGATGACCGCGTGACCGTACTGGCCGCGACCACCCGACTGCTTGACGAACTTGCCGTCGACATCCTTCGCCGTCGAACGGATCGTTTCGCGGTACGCAACCTGCGGCTTGCCGACGGTCGCTTCCACGCCGAATTCACGCTTCATCCGGTCGACCAGAATTTCGAGGTGGAGCTCGCCCATGCCCGAAATGATGGTCTGGCCCGACTCTTCGTCGGTCTGCACGCGGAACGACGGGTCTTCCTGAGCCAGACGGTTCAGTGCGAGGCCCATCTTTTCCTGGTCGGCCTTGGTCTTCGGCTCGACTGCCTGCGAAATCACCGGCTCCGGGAACACCATGCGTTCGAGAACGATCGGGTTCGCCGGGTCGCACAGCGTGTCGCCCGTGGTCGCTTCCTTCAGGCCGACCGCTGCGGCGATGTCGCCTGCGCGGACTTCCTTGATTTCTTCACGCTGGTTCGCGTGCATCTGCAGAATACGGCCGAGGCGTTCCTTCTTGCCCTTGGTCGAATTCAGCAGCGTGTCGCCCGAGTTGACGACGCCCGAGTACACCCGGAAGAAGATCAGCTGGCCGACGAACGGGTCGGTCATGATCTTGAACGCGAGCGACGAGAACTTCTCTTCGTCCGACGCCTTGCGCTCTGCTTCTTCGCCGTTTTCGAGCTCGCCCTTGACCGGCGGGATGTCGACCGGCGACGGCAGGAAGTCGATCACGGCGTCGAGCATACGCTGCACGCCCTTGTTCTTGAACGCGGTACCGCACAGCATCGGCTGGATTTCGCACGCGATCGTACGATCACGCAGCGCCTTGACGATGTCGGCTTCCGGCAGATCGCCTTCTTCCAGGTACTTGTTCATCAGGTCTTCGCTGGCTTCGGCAGCCACTTCGACCATCTTTTCGCGCCATTCCTTGCAGGTTTCCGCGAGCTCGGCCGGGATGTCGACGTAGTCGAACTTCGTGCCTTGCGACGCTTCGTCCCAAATGATCGCCTTCATCTTGATCAGGTCGACCACGCCCTTGAAGTTTTCTTCCGAGCCGATCGGCACCACGACCGGAACCGGGTTCGCCTTCAGGCGCAGACGGAGCTGGTCGTAGACCTTGAAGAAGTTCGCGCCGGTACGGTCCATCTTGTTGACGAACGCGAGACGCGGCACCTTGTACTTGTTCGCCTGGCGCCACACCGTTTCCGACTGCGGCTGCACGCCGCCCACTGCGCAGTACACCATGCATGCGCCGTCGAGCACGCGCATCGAACGCTCCACTTCGATCGTGAAGTCGACGTGGCCCGGGGTGTCGATGATGTTGATGCGGTGTTCCGGATAGTTGCCGCCCATGCCCTTCCAGAAGGCCGTGGTAGCAGCGGACGTGATCGTGATGCCACGTTCCTGTTCCTGCTCCATCCAGTCCATCGTGGCTGCGCCGTCGTGGACTTCACCGATCTTGTGGTTCACACCGGTGTAAAACAGAATGCGCTCGGTCGTCGTCGTTTTGCCGGCGTCGATGTGAGCGCTAATACCGATATTGCGGTAGCGCTCGATAGGAGTCTTGCGAGCCACTTTGATCCTCTACTGGGATGACGTGATGCAGCCCTGCCGCATCACGCCTCAACACAAACGGGCGAGGCGCCTGAAAAGCGCACCCGCCCGGAATTTATTTCCGCAAACAGCCCAGCCAGGCGCTTAGAAACGGAAATGCGAGAACGCGCGGTTGGCTTCTGCCATGCGGTGAACTTCGTCGCGCTTCTTCATCGCGCCGCCACGGCCTTCGGCCGCTTCGGAGAGTTCACCTGCCAGGCGCAGGGCCATCGACTTCTCGCTGCGCTTCTTCGCAGCCTCACGCAGCCAGCGCATCGCCAATGCCATACGACGCGACGGGCGCACTTCGACCGGAACTTGATAGTTGGCACCACCAACGCGACGGCTCTTCACTTCGACCACCGGCTTCACGTTGTTGAGCGCAACCGTGAACACTTCCAGCGGGTCCTTGCCACCCTTGGTCTGGATCTGTTCGAATGCGCCATAAACGATGCGCTCTGCGACCGACTTCTTGCCGGACAGCATCAGCATGTTCATGAACTTGGCAACATCAACGTTACCGAACTTCGGATCCGGCAACACTTCCCGCTTGGGGACTTCGCGACGACGCGGCATGATTCTTCCTTTACTTGTTCAGTTGGAGCTGGATCCAGCTCCGCGGCCACCAACAAACCCGATCACATCTTCACGACTAACCAGCTTGGCCGGGTGACCACTTACTCGACAGCACCGGCAATCCGGCACTCCCGCCTTGACCGCCCTGCGGCGATCCCTGATCAAAAACTGCTTACTTGGCAGCCTTTGCACGCTTCGCGCCGTACTTCGAACGCGCTTGCTTACGGTCCTTGACGCCCTGGGTATCCAGCGAGCCGCGAACCATGTGGTAACGCACACCCGGCAAGTCCTTCACACGGCCGCCGCGGATCAGCACAACCGAGTGTTCCTGCAGGTTGTGGCCTTCACCGCCGATGTACGAAATCACTTCGAAGCCGTTCGTCAGACGAACCTTGGCGACCTTACGGAGTGCCGAGTTAGGCTTCTTCGGCGTCGTCGTGTACACACGGGTGCACACGCCGCGACGCTGGGGGCAGTCCTGCAGGGCCGGGCTCTTGCTCTTCGTCGTTTCCGACTGACGGCCTTTGCGAACCAGTTGGTTGATGGTTGGCATTGTTTATTCCTGAAATTGAACAAAATCTGCACATCGATTTCGGGCAAAGCGAGAATCGACGCACAGTTGACTTCCGAACCGGCGAATCGGGTGCGAACTGTCGAACGCGACTCGGCCCACCGAATACCGGAACCCAGCATGATATTGCGGAAATGCCAACTAAGTCAACGGCTTGCGTGATTTGCCGGCCGATCGCGTGGTTTACAGCAGGGGTCGGAACGCTGTGTCAGGCCGATTCGACGACGTCGATGATCTCGTCGCCGAAGCGCTCGAGCTTGCGCACGCCCATGCCGGGGATATGGCGCAGGTCCTCGATCGTCTCCGGCGCGTTGCGCGCGATTTCGGCGAGCGTCGCGTCGTGAAAGATCACGTAGGCCGGCACGCCGTCCGTTTTCGCGGTTTCCGCGCGCCAGGCGCGCAGCGCGTCCCACCGTGCGCGCTCGCGGGCGCCCATGCCGGCCGTCGGATCGACGCGCGTGCCGCTGCGGCTCGACGACTGGCGCGTGCGCTGCGGCTTCACGTAGCGACGCAGCGTGACCTTTTCCTCGTTCTTCAGCACCGGCTTCGCGGCCTCGGTAAGCACCAGTGCGCCGAAGCCGCCATGATCGACGGCCAGGTAGCCGTACGCGACCAGTTGCCGGAAAATCGCGCGCCACTCGGGCTCGGACAGCGCTGCGCCGATACCGAACGTGCTCAACTGGTCATGGCCGCGCTGCAGCACCTTCTCGGTGCGGCCGCCGCGCAGGATCTCGATCAGATGGCTCGCGCCGAAGTTGAAGCCACTCGCGCGCTGCGCGCGGAACACGCACGACAGCGCCATCTGCGCCTCGCGCGTCGCGTCCCATGAATCGGGCGGCTCGAGACACGTGTCGCAGTTGCCGCACGGCTGGCTCGCCTCGCCGAAGTAGTTCAGCAGCCGCACGCGGCGGCACGAGATCGTCTCGCACAGCCCGAGCAGCGCGTCGAGCTTCGACGTCTGCACGCGCTTGTGCGCGTCGTCCGCATCCGACTCGTCGATCATCTTGCGCTGCTGGACGACGTCGCCGAGGCCGTACGCCATCCACGCGTTCGCCGGCATCCCGTCGCGGCCCGCGCGGCCGGTTTCCTGGTAGTAGCCTTCGACGCTCTTCGGCAGATCGAGGTGCGCGACGAAGCGCACGTCGGGCTTGTCGATGCCCATCCCGAACGCGATCGTCGCGCACATCACGATGCCTTCCTCGCGCTGGAACATTTCCTGGTGCTTCTGCCGCACCTCGAACTCCATTCCCGCGTGATACGGCAGCGCGCGCACGCCCTGCGCCTTCAGCCATTCGGCCGTTTCCTCGACCTTGCGGCGCGACAGGCAATAGACGACGCCGGCGTCGGTCGTGCCGTCTGTATTCGTGTGCTCGGCGCGGATGAAGTCGAGCAGTTGCGAACGCGCGTTGTCCTTTTCGACGATCCGGTAGCGGATGTTCGGGCGATCGAAGCTCGACACGAACACGCGCGCGTCGTCGAGTGCGAGACGATGGATGATCTCGTCGCGCGTGATCGCATCGGCGGTGGCGGTCAGCGCGATGCGCGGCACCGACGGGAAGCGCTCGTGCAGCACCGACAACTGGATGTATTCCGGGCGGAAATCGTGCCCCCATTGCGACACGCAGTGCGCTTCGTCGATCGCGAACAGGCCGATCTTTGCGCGCTCGAGCAGGTCGAGGAAGCGGCCCGTCATCAACCGCTCCGGCGCGACGTACAGCAAATCGATCTCGCCTTCGCGCAGCGCGCGCTCGGTGGCCGCGGCCTCGGCACCCGACAGCGTCGAATTCAGGTAGGCCGCGCGCACGCCGACTTCGCTCAACGCGGCGACCTGGTCCTGCATCAGCGCGATCAGCGGCGACACGACGATGCCGGCGCCCTCCCCGGCCTCGCGGCGCAGCAGCGCGGGAATCTGGTAGCACAGCGACTTGCCGCCGCCGGTCGGCATCAGCACGAGGCAATCGCCGCCGCCGGCGACGTGCTCGACGATCTCGCCCTGCTGGCCGCGAAAGGCGGAGTAACCAAAGACTTCGTCGAGTATTTCGAGGGCGCGGGACATGAATGAGACCAGGGACGGCTAAGCGATGACCGCAATTTTAACAACCCGCTCGCGCGACGCGTGGCGAATCGCACGATGTTGGCCATTCGGTCAGGGTTCGTTCGCGTGCGTCACGGGCCTGTCGCGGTCATGCCGAAGGCGATCGCGGGGCATGCGCCGGCGCGGCACAGGCACGTCATGCGCGGGAACGAAGGATGAAAAAAAACCGCCCGGCAGAACCGGGCGGTTTCGGCGACAGCGATGATAGCAAGGCAACGCGGCTTGCGCCGCGCCGCGCTTACTCGGCTGCCGGGTGTTGCGGCTCTTCCGCCGGCGCGCTCGGCGTGCCGAAGTCGAATGCCTCTTCCGCTGCGATCTGGTCGAAACGCTCGCGATCCGACGATTCCTTCGCCTTGCGTGCCTTGTGGAACGCGAGACCCGTACCGGCCGGAATCAGACGGCCGACGATCACGTTTTCCTTCAGGCCGCGCAGATCGTCGCGCTTGCCCATGATCGCCGCTTCGGTCAGCACGCGGGTCGTTTCTTGGAACGATGCCGCGGAGATGAACGAGTCGGTCGACAGCGACGCCTTCGTGATACCGAGCAGCACGTTGTCGTACGAAGCCGGACGCTTGCCCTCGGCGATCATGCGATCGTTCTCGTCCAGCATGTCGGAACGTTCGACCTGTTCGCCCGGGATGAAGCGCGTATCGCCGTTGTCGGTGATCTGCACACGACGCAGCATCTGGCGAACGATCACCTCGATGTGCTTGTCGTTGATCTTCACACCCTGCAGACGGTACACGTCCTGGACTTCGTCGACGATGTAGCGCGACAGCGCCTCGATACCCTGCAGACGCAGGATGTCGTGCGGATCGGCCGGACCGTCCACGATCATTTCGCCCTTGTTGACGACCTGGGCATCGTGAACCAGAACCTGCTTTTCCTTCGCGATCAGGAACTCGTGCTGGTTGCCCTCGAGGTCCGTGATGACGAGACGCTGCTTGCCCTTCGTGTCCTTGCCGAACGACGTCGTACCGGTGACTTCCGCGAGAATGCCGGCATCCTTCGGCGAACGCGCTTCGAACAGTTCCGCCACCCGCGGCAGACCGCCGGTAATGTCACGCGTCTTCTGCGCTTCGGTCGGGATACGTGCAAGCACTTCACCGACCTGCACCTGCTGGCCATCCTTCACGGTGATCAGCGCGCCGACCTGGAAGCCGATCTGCACGGCGTGTTCCGTGCCCGGGATCTTCACTTCCTCGCCGTTCGCGTCGAGCAGCTTCACCTGCGGACGCACGCTCTTCGAAGCCTGCGAACCGCGGCGCTTCACGTCGATCACGACCAGCGTCGACAGGCCGGTCACGTCGTCGATCTGCTTCGCGACGGTCACGCCTTCCTCGACGTTCTCGAACTTCACCGTACCACCGTACTCGGTGATGATCGGGCGCGTCAGCGGATCCCACGTGGCGAGCTGCGTGCCGGCCTTGATGGTCGCGCCGTCGAGCTGCAGCAGCGTCGCGCCGTACGGCACTTTGTGACGCTCGCGCTCGCGACCGAAGTCGTCGGTGATCATCGCTTCGCCCGAACGGGAAATGACGATCTGCTCGCCCTTCGCGTTCGTGACGTAGCGCATCGTCGCCGTGAAGCGGACGATACCGTTGCTCTTCGCTTCGACCGACGAAGCCACTGCCGCACGCGATGCCGCGCCACCGATGTGGAACGTCCGCATCGTCAGCTGCGTGCCCGGTTCGCCGATCGACTGCGCCGCGATCACGCCGACCGCTTCGCCGACGTTCACGAGCGAGCCGCGGCCGAGGTCACGGCCGTAGCAGGCCGCGCACAGGCCGTAACGCGTTTCGCAGGTCAGCGGCGTGCGCACGCGCACTTCGTCGATGCCGAGGCGTTCGATTTCCTCGACCGCCGTTTCGTCGAGCAGCGTGCCCGATTCGTACAGCGTTTCCTGCGTTTCCGGGTTCACGACGTCCGCGACCGCGACGCGGCCGAGGATACGGTCGCGCAGCGCTTCGACGACTTCACCGCCTTCGACCAGCGCCTTCATCGCGACGCCGTTCGACGTGCCGCAATCGTCTTCCACGACGACCAGATCCTGCGTGACGTCGACCAGACGACGCGTCAGGTAACCCGAGTTCGCGGTCTTCAGTGCCGTATCAGCCAGACCCTTACGTGCACCGTGGGTCGAGATGAAGTACTGCAACACATTCAGACCTTCGCGGAAGTTCGCGGTAATCGGCGTCTCGATAATCGAGCCGTCCGGCTTCGCCATCAGGCCTCGCATACCGGCCAGCTGACGAATCTGAACCGCCGAACCCCGGGCGCCCGAGTCGGCCATCATGTAGATCGAGTTGAACGACTCCTGGCGCGTCTCGTTGCCGTCGCGATCGATCACCGGCTCCGTCGACAGCTGCTCCATCATCGCCTTGCCGACCGCTTCCGACGTTGCCGACCAGATGTCGACCACGTTGTTGTAGCGTTCCTGCGCGGTGACGAGACCCGACATGTACTGGCGGTCGTACTCCTTCACCTTCTTCGCGGCGTCGCCGACGATCGTTTCCTTCTGCGGCGGCACGAGCATGTCGTCCACGCAGATCGAGATGCCGGCACGCGTCGCGAGACGGAAACCCGACTGCATCAGCTGGTCGGCAAACACCACCGTCGCGCGCAGACCGCACTTGCGGAACGCCGTGTTGATCAGGCGCGAGATTTCCTTCTTCTTCAGCGGCTTGTTCAGCACCGAGAACGGCAGGCCGTGCGGCAGGATCTCCGACAGGATCGCGCGACCGACGGTCGTCGCGTACAGCGAGATCTTCGGCACGAATTCCGGCGCGCCTTCCGACGTGTCCTCGTTGCGGACCATTTCGGTGATCCGCACGTTGACGCGCGAGGCCAGCTCGACTTCCTTGTTCTCGTACGCGCGGATCACTTCCGACACGCCGGTGAACGACAGGCCTTCGCCCTTGCCGTTGATCGCTTCGCGGGTCGCGTAGTACAGACCCAGCACGATATCCTGCGACGGCACGATCGACGGATCGCCGTTGGCCGGGAACAGCACGTTGTTCGACGCCAGCATCAGCGTACGCGCTTCCATCTGCGCTTCGAGCGACAGCGGCACGTGAACGGCCATCTGGTCACCGTCGAAGTCGGCGTTGAACGCCGCGCAGACGAGCGGGTGCAGCTGGATCGCCTTGCCTTCGATCAGGACCGGCTCGAACGCCTGGATACCGAGACGGTGCAGCGTCGGCGCACGGTTCAGCATCACCGGGTGCTCGCGGATCACCTCTTCGAGGATGTCCCACACCACCGGCGTCTGGTTCTCGACTTCCTTCTTCGCCGCCTTGATGGTCGTAGCTACCCCCATCACTTCCAGCTTGTTGAAGATGAACGGCTTGAACAGCTCGAGCGCCATCAGCTTCGGCAGACCGCACTGGTGCAGCTTCAGCGTCGGGCCGACCACGATGACCGAACGGCCCGAGTAGTCGACGCGCTTGCCCAGCAGGTTCTGACGGAAACGACCGCCCTTGCCCTTGATCATGTCGGCGAGCGACTTCAGCGGACGCTTGTTCGCGCCCGTCATCGCCTTGCCGCGACGACCGTTGTCGAGCAGCGAGTCGACGGCTTCCTGCAGCATCCGCTTTTCGTTGCGGACGATGATTTCAGGCGCCTTCAGCTCGAGCAGACGCTTCAACCGGTTGTTACGGTTGATCACGCGGCGATACAGGTCGTTCAGGTCCGACGTCGCGAAACGGCCGCCGTCCAGCGGCACGAGCGGACGCAGTTCCGGCGGCAGCACCGGCAGCACTTCGAGGATCATCCACTCGGGCTTGATGCCCGAGCGCTGGAATGCCTCGAGGACCTTCAGGCGCTTCGCGTACTTCTTGATCTTCGCTTCCGAGCCGGTGTTCTTCAGCTCGGTGCGCAGCGTCTCGACCTGCTCGTCGATGTTGATCGCGCGCAGCAGTTCACGCACGCCTTCCGCGCCCATCTCGGCACGGAATTCGTCGCCGTATTCCTCGACCTTGTTGTAGTAATCCTCTTCGGTCATGATCTGCCGCGCCTTCAGCGGCGTCATGCCCGGTTCGATCACCACGTACGCTTCGAAGTACAGCACGCGTTCGATGTCGCGCAGCGTCATGTCGAGCACCATGCCCAGACGCGACGGCAGCGACTTCAGGAACCAGATGTGCGCGACCGGCGAGGCCAGCTCGATGTGGCCCATCCGTTCGCGACGCACCTTCGCCAGCGTCACTTCGACGCCGCACTTCTCGCAGATCACGCCGCGGTGCTTCAGGCGCTTGTACTTGCCGCACAGGCACTCGTAGTCCTTGATCGGCCCGAAGATCTTCGCGCAGAACAGACCATCGCGTTCCGGCTTGAACGTACGGTAGTTGATGGTCTCCGGCTTCTTCACTTCGCCGAACGACCACGAACGGATCTTGTCGGGCGAGGCCAGACCGATCTTGATCGCGTCGAAAACTTCTTCCTGTTGGACTTGCTTGAATAGATCGAGCAGAGCTTTCATTGCTTTCTCTCCGTAGTCCGATTAATTGCGGTCGAGATCGATATCGATACCGAGCGAGCGGATTTCCTTCACGAGCACGTTGAAGGATTCCGGCATGCCTGCATCGATCACGTGATCACCCTTGACGAGGTTTTCGTACACCTTCGTCCGGCCGGTCACGTCGTCCGACTTCACCGTCAGCATTTCCTGCAGCACGTAGGACGCGCCGTACGCTTCGAGCGCCCACACTTCCATTTCACCGAAACGCTGACCACCGAACTGCGCCTTACCACCCAGCGGCTGCTGCGTGACGAGCGAGTACGGGCCGGTCGAACGCGCGTGCATCTTGTCGTCGACCAAGTGGTGCAGCTTCAGGTAGTGCATGTAGCCGAGCGTCACGCGACGTTCGAACATCTCGCCCGTGCGGCCGTCGTACAGGCGGACCTGGTTCTTCGACGGGTTCATGCCGAGCTGTTCGGCGATGTCGTCCGGGAACGCGAGGTCGAGCATCTTGCCCATTTCTTCCTCGGTCGCACCGTCGAACACCGGCGTCGCGAACGGCACGCCTTCGCGCAGGTTCTTCGCGAGTTCGAGGATCTCGTCGTCGGTGAAGCTTTCCAGATCTTCCTGGCGGCCCGACTCGTTGTAGATCTTCGTCAGGAACGTACGCAGTTCCTCGATCTTCGCCTGACGCTGCAGCATTTCGCCGATACGCCAGCCGAGGCCCTTCGCGGCCCAGCCGAGGTGGACTTCCAGAACCTGACCCACGTTCATCCGCGACGGCACGCCGAGCGGGTTCAGCACGACGTCTGCCGGACGGCCGTCGGCCATGTACGGCATGTCTTCGATCGGGACGATCTTCGACACGACACCCTTGTTACCGTGGCGGCCTGCCATCTTGTCGCCAGGCTGCAGACGGCGCTTCACCGCGAGGTACACCTTGACCATCTTCAGCACACCCGGCGGCAGTTCGTCGCCTTGCGTGAGCTTCTTGCGCTTCTCTTCGAACGCGAGGTCGAACTGGTGACGCTTCTCTTCGATCGAGTTCTTGATCGCTTCGAGCGATGCCGCTGCTTCGTCGTCCGCGAGGCGGATGTCGAACCAGTGGTAGTGGTCGAGATCTTCCAGGTAAGCCTGGTCGATCTTCGTGCCCTTCGCGAGCTTCTTCGGACCGCCGTTCGCGACCTTGCCCACGAGCATGCGCGCGAGACGCTGGAACGCGTCGCCTTCCACGATGCGCAGCTGGTCGTTCAGGTCGAGACGGTAGCGCTTCAGTTCGTCGTCGATGATCTGTTGCGCACGCTTGTCGCGCTGGATGCCTTCACGCGTGAACACCTGGACGTCGATCACGGTGCCGCTCATGCCCGACGGCACGCGCAGCGACGTGTCCTTCACGTCCGAAGCCTTCTCGCCGAAGATCGCGCGCAGCAGCTTCTCTTCCGGCGTCAGCTGGGTCTCGCCCTTCGGCGTGACCTTGCCGACCAGCACGTCGCCCGCTTCGACTTCAGCACCGATGTACACGATGCCCGATTCGTCGAGACGGCCGAGCTGGACTTCCGCCAGGTTCGAGATGTCGCGCGTGATTTCTTCCGGCCCGAGCTTCGTGTCGCGTGCAACGACGTTCAGCTCTTCGATGTGGATCGACGTGTAGCGATCGTCCGCGACCACCTTCTCCGAGATCAGGATCGAATCCTCGAAGTTGTAGCCGTTCCACGGCATGAACGCGATCAGCATGTTCTGGCCGAGCGCGAGCTCGCCCAGGTCCGTCGAGGCGCCGTCGGCCAGCACGTCGCCGCGCGAGACCTTGTCGCCCATCTTCACGATCGGACGCTGGTTGATGTTCGTGTTCTGGTTCGAACGCGTGTACTTGATCAGGTTGTAGATGTCGACACCGACTTCACCCGCGACCGCTTCGTCGTCGTTCACGCGAATCACGATACGGCCCGCGTCGACGTAGTCGACCACACCGCCGCGGAACGCCTGGACCGTCGTACCCGAGTCGACCGCGCAGGTGCGCTCGATGCCCGTACCGACGACCGGCTTTTCCGGACGCAGACACGGCACGGCCTGACGCTGCATGTTCGAACCCATCAGTGCACGGTTCGCGTCATCGTGTTCGAGGAACGGGATCAGCGATGCTGCCACCGACACGATCTGCGACGGCGCGACGTCCATGTACTGGATCCGATCCGGCGTGACCATCATCGTTTCGCCGGCTTCGCGCGACGACACGAGTTCGTCGATCAGCTGGCCGTTCTCGTCGATCGCGGCGTTCGCCTGAGCGATCATGTAGCGGCCTTCCTCGATCGCCGACAGGTAGTCGATCTGGTCGGTCACCTTGCTGTCCACGACCTTGCGGTACGGCGTCTCGAGGAAGCCGTACTCGTTCAGGTGCGCGTACAGTGCGAGCGAGTTGATCAGGCCGATGTTCGGACCTTCCGGCGTTTCGATCGGGCACACGCGGCCGTAGTGGGTCGGGTGCACGTCGCGGACTTCGAAGCCTGCGCGCTCGCGCGTCAGACCGCCCGGGCCCAGTGCGGAAACACGGCGCTTGTGCGTGATTTCCGACAGCGGGTTGGTCTGGTCCATGAACTGCGACAGCTGCGACGAACCGAAGAACTCGCGGATCGCCGACGAAATCGGCTTCGAGTTGATCAGGTCGTGCGGCATCAGGTTTTCGCTTTCGGCCTGGCCGAGGCGTTCCTTGACCGCGCGCTCGACACGCACGAGACCCGCGCGGAACTGGTTTTCCGCCAGTTCGCCGACGCAACGCACGCGACGGTTGCCGAGGTGGTCGATGTCGTCCACTTCGCCCTTGCCGTTGCGCAGCTCGACGAGGATCTTGATCGTCGCGAGGATGTCGTCGTCCTGCAGCGTCATCGGGCCGACGATCTCGTCACGGCCGACGCGGCGGTTGAACTTCATACGGCCGACCTTCGACAGGTCGTACGCTTCTTCGCTGTAGAACAGACGGTTGAACAGCGCCTCGACCGCTTCTTCGGTCGGCGGCTCGCCCGGGCGCATCATGCGGTAGATCGCGATGCGCGCGGCCGTCCTGTCGGTCGTTTCGTCGACACGCAGCGTCGACGAGATGTACGGACCCTGGTCCAGATCGTTCGTGTAGAGCGTCTGGATGTCCTTGATGCCCGCTTCGCGCAGTTTCTCGAGCACGCTTTCCGTGACTTCGTCGTTCGCGCTCGCGATCACTTCGCCGGTGTCGCCGTCGACGACGTTCTTCGCCAGCACGCGACCGAGCAGATAGTCTTCCGGCACCGAGATGAACTTGGTCTTCGCGGCTTCGAGGTCGCGAATGTGCTTCGCGTTGATCCGCTTGTCCTTCTGGACGATCACCTTGCCATCACGATCCGTGATGTCGAAACGCGCGACTTCGCCACGCAGGCGCTCGGGCACGAACTCGAGTTGCGCGCCTTCGTCCATCAGCGTGAAGTTGTCGAACACGAAGAAGTTCGCGAGGATCTGTTCCGGCGTCAGGCCGATGGCCTTCAGCAGGATCGTGACCGGCATCTTGCGGCGACGGTCGACGCGGAAATACAGGATGTCCTTCGGATCGAATTCGAAGTCGAGCCACGAGCCGCGGTACGGAATGATCCGTGCCGAGAACAGCAGCTTGCCCGAGCTGTGCGTCTTGCCCTTGTCGTGTTCGAAGAACACGCCCGGCGAACGGTGCAGCTGCGAGACGATGACACGCTCGGTGCCGTTGATGACGAACGAGCCCGTCGGCGTCATGAGCGGAATTTCGCCCATGTACACTTCCTGCTCCTTCACTTCCTTGACGACCGGCTTGTTCGGCGATTCCTTGTCGAGGATGACGAGGCGGACCTTCGCGCGCAGCGCGGAGCAGTACGTCAGGCCACGCTGCTGGCATTCCTTGATGTTGAATGCCGGCGAGGACAGCGCATAGCTCACGAACTCGAGGCGCGCGAAACCGTTGTGCGAAACAATGGGAAATACCGATGTGAACGCGGCCTGCAAACCCTCAGGCTTACGTTGCGTCGCGGGCACATCGGCTTGCAGAAACGTGCTGAATGATTCAAGCTGGGTAGCCAGCAAGAACGGAACTTGGTGAACGATGGGGCGCTTCGCGAAACTCTTGCGAATGCGCTTCTTCTCGGTGAAGGAATATTGCATACGATCTCCGAATCACGGCGGGTGCTATCGAGGCGGAATACCTGGACGTTTCAAACCCGAGTGTTCACCGACTGAGACCCGATGGCCGTTCGACGGCTTGAACGAGCCGAGAAGCTTGGTGGTTGGCCGCTACCAACCGCTGGCTGACGGCAGCGGATGCCTGTGTTGCCCGCTACCCGACCAAACTTGCCTTCTGCAGTCGCTTCAGAAGACAAAGAGAACCGCCAGTCGTGAGTGATCCATCACAACGATCAGGCGGTTTTCTTTGGCTTCTGGGGCCGATTATTCGGGCTCCCGAATGAGTGCCAGAATAACGACCCCACAAAGCACAAAAAGGCCGGCGGTGAAAATACCGCCAGCCTTCGCACAGCGCGCCGAAACTTACTTGACTTCGACCTTCGCGCCAGCTTCTTCCAGCTTCTTCTTGGCTTCTTCAGCAGCAGCCTTGTCGACGCCTTCCTTGACGGGCTTCGGTGCACCGTCAACCAGGTCCTTCGCTTCCTTCAGGCCCAGGCCCGTCAGTTCGCGAACGGCCTTGATGACCGAAACCTTGTTGGCGCCGGCTTCAGCCAGGACGACCGTGAATTCGGTCTTCTCTTCTGCTGCAGCAGCTGCGCCGCCGCCTGCCGGGCCAGCGACTGCCACTGCAGCTGCCGACACGCCAAACTTCTCTTCGAACGCCTTGACCAGTTCGTTCAGTTCCAGAACGGTCATCCCTTCGACTGCTGCCAGGATGTCTTCTTTTGCGATTGCCATTTGAAATACTCCTAAATTGAATTCGGATACAGCCAGCGATCAGTAACGCTGATGCACGTTCGCTTACGCAGCTTCCGCTTGCTTCTTCTCGGCCAGCGCGGCGAGAGCACGCGCGAAGCCCGAAACAGGCGATTGCATAACGAACAGCAGCTTCGAGAGCAGTTCTTCGCGGCTCGGGATGCTTGCCAGCGCTTGCACGCCAGCCTTGTCCATCACCTTGCCATCGAACGAACCAGCCTTGATGACCAACTTTTCATTGCCCTTGCTGAAGTCGTTGACGACCTTAGCAGCGGCAATTGCATCTTCCGAGATGCCGTAGATCAGCGGACCAGTCATCTGCTCTGCCAGCGGAGCAAACGGCGTACCTTCGACGGCGCGACGCGCCAGCGTGTTCTTCAACACGCGCAGGTAAACCTTCTGCTCACGCGCTTGCGCGCGCAGCTTGGTCAGATCGCCAACCGCAATTCCACGATACTCAGCCAGCACAACGGTCTGGGCCTTCGCGACTTGCGCGGAAACCTCAGCGACGACGGCTTGCTTGTCTTCTCTATTAAGCGGCACGGTTAGCCTCCAGAAACGATACGTCCGGCGCGGCCGGTATGACCGGAACCTCACGTACCTCGTTCAACAACGGCGTCCGACCTCGTTAGGAGTATTTCCACCTCACGCCGCGAATCGCTTCTCGGCCTGCGGCTTCACCACTGCAAAACTTTTTCGGGTTCGCCATCTGCGTTGGCTTGAATTAAGGGATCGCCTGACTGCTGCGCCCCACCAACGGTCTTTGATAACCGGTTGTTCGCCTTGCTGCACGAACAACCGCCCAAAGCCCATATAGGCCGCTTCGCGAGCGAGGCGGCCCGAATACTTGCTTACTGTGCTGCCAGCGTAGCCTGGTCGACACGCACGCCGACGCCCATCGTGCTCGACAGTGCGATCTTGCGCAGGTACACGCCCTTGCTCGTTGCCGGCTTTGCCTTCTGCAGCGCGTCGATCAGCGCCGACAGGTTCGAACGCAGCGCGGTCGGCTCGAACGATGCACGGCCGATGGTCGCGTGGATGATACCGGCCTTGTCGACACGGAATTGCACCTGACCAGCCTTCGCGTTCTTGACGGCGGTTGCGACGTCCGGCGTGACCGTACCGACCTTCGGGTTCGGCATCAGGCCGCGCGGGCCGAGGATCTGGCCGAGCGTACCGACGATACGCATCGTGTCCGGCGAAGCGATCACGATGTCGAAGTCCATCTGGCCAGCCTTGATCTGCTCGGCCAGGTCTTCCATGCCGACGATTTCCGCGCCTGCTGCACGCGCCTGCTCGGCCTTTTCGCCTTGCGCGAACACGGCAACGCGAACCGACTTGCCCGTACCTGCCGGCAGAACGACCGAACCACGAACGACCTGGTCCGACTTCTTCGCATCGATGCCGAGCTGGACTGCGACGTCGATCGACTCGTCGAACTTCGCGCTCGCGCATTCCTTCACGAGGCTCAGTGCGTCTTCGATCGCGTACAGCTTCTGACGGTCGACCTTGGCGGCAAATGCCTGACGGCGCTTGGAGATCTTAGCCATTTACACGCCCTCCACAGTGATACCCATCGAGCGTGCGCTACCAGCGATGGTGCGAACGGCTGCGTCCAGATCAGCTGCCGTAAGGTCCGGCATCTTGGTCTTCGCGATTTCTTCGGCTTGAGCGCGCGTGATCGAACCGACCTTGTCGGTGTGCGGCTTGCTCGAGCCCTTGTCCACCTTGGCCGCCTTCTTGATCAGGACGGTTGCCGGCGGCGTCTTCATCACGAACGTGAAGCTCTTGTCAGCGAATGCCGTGATGACCACCGGCACCGGCAGACCCGGCTCCATGCCTTGAGTCTGCGCGTTGAACGCCTTGCAGAACTCCATGATGTTCAGGCCGCGCTGGCCCAGTGCCGGACCGACCGGCGGCGACGGGTTGGCTTTACCTGCAGGGATCTGCAGCTTGATAAAGCCGATAATCTTCTTTGCCATTTGAAACCTCATTGGAACGCCGGAGAAGGCGTTCGGTGAGTGATAACGCGCTTTCGCCGCTGGCTACTGACGCTCCTCAACGACCATGACGCGGGCCGTAAGCGCGAAGGTGGGCAGCCGAGGCTGCCCACCGAATCGGGATCAAACTTTTTCGACCTGACCGAACTCGAGTTCGACCGGGGTAGAGCGGCCAAAGATGGTGACCGACACACGCACGCGCGATTTCTCGTAGTTGACTTCTTCGACGGTGCCATTGAAGTCCGTGAACGGGCCTTCCTTGACACGCACCATCTCGCCGACCTCGAACAGGGTCTTCGGGCGCGGCTTTTCGACGCCTTCCTGCATCTGCGACATGATCTTCTCGACTTCCTTCGGGGAAATCGGGGTCGGGCGGTTACGCGCACCGCCGACGAAACCGGTGACCTTCGCGGTGTTCTTCACGAGGTGCCACGTTTCGTCCGTCATTTCCATTTCCACCAGCACGTAGCCGGGGAAGAAACGACGCTCGGTCACAGCCTTGTGGCCGCCTTTGACTTCGACCACTTCTTCGGTCGGAACCAGGATCTGACCGAATTTGTCCTGCATGCCAGCACGTTCGATGCGCTCTTGAAGCGCGCGTTGCACGCTCTTCTCCATACCGGAGTAGGCGTGCACGACGTACCAACGCTTTCCGCTCGGGGATGCCGGAGTATCGCTCATATCATTTCCAACCCAGAATCGCCGAGAAAATCACCCATTCGATCGATTTGTCACTCAACCAGAGGAAAATCGCCATCACGAGCACGAAACCGAACACGACGAGTGTGGTTTGCGTTGCTTCCTTGCGGGTGGGCCATACGACCTTACGGACTTCCTTGTACGAATCCTTGGCAAACGCGATGAGGCTCTTGCCAGGGGCGGACATCAGCCCGACGGCCACGCCGGCGATGATACCTACCGCCAACGCGGCACCGCGGACGTACCACTGCTGATTGGCCAGCCAGAAGAAGCCCACGAATCCGGCCAACACCAGCAATACGCCCAGGGCCAGCATCAGCTTATCGCCGGAGGTATTTACAGTTTCGACGGATGGATTCGCCATAACACCTTAAAACAAATGCCACGTGGGACACGTGGCGATTTTTGGCAGGGGCAGAGGGAATCGAACCCCCAACCTTCGGTTTTGGAGACCGACGCTCTGCCAGTTGAGCTATACCCCTAAACCATGCTGGGGCCGGCTGATGCCAGCCCCAAAACTGTCGATCAACGAATAACTGGCTTACTCGATGATCTTGGCGACGACGCCGGCGCCGACCGTACGGCCGCCTTCGCGGATCGCGAAGCGCAGACCTTCTTCCATCGCGATCGGAGCGATCAGCTTCACCGTGATCGACACGTTGTCGCCCGGCATCACCATTTCCTTGTCCTTCGGCAGCTCGATCGAGCCCGTCACGTCCGTCGTACGGAAGTAGAACTGCGGACGGTAGTTGTTGAAGAACGGCGTGTGACGGCCGCCTTCGTCCTTGCTCAGCACGTACACTTCTGCCGTGAAGTGCGTGTGCGGCGTGATCGAACCCGGCTTCGCCAGAACCTGGCCACGCTCCACGTCTTCACGCTTCGTGCCGCGCAGCAGGATACCCACGTTGTCGCCTGCCTGACCTTGGTCCAGCAGCTTGCGGAACATTTCCACGCCCGTGCAGGTCGTCTTCACCGTCGGCTTGATACCGACGATTTCGATTTCCTCGCCGACCTTCACGATGCCGCGCTCGACGCGACCCGTCACCACCGTACCGCGGCCCGAGATCGAGAACACGTCTTCCACCGGCATCAGGAACGCGCCGTCAACTGCACGCTCCGGCGTCGGGATGTACGTGTCCAGCGCGTCGGCCAGGCTCATGATCGCCACTTCACCCAGCTCGCCCGTGTCGCCTTCCAGCGCCAGCTTGGCCGAACCCTTCACGATCGGCGTGTCGTCGCCCGGGAAGTCGTACTTCGACAGCAGTTCGCGAACCTCCATCTCGACCAGCTCGAGCAGTTCAGCGTCGTCCACCATGTCGCACTTGTTCAGGAACACGATGATGTACGGAACGCCAACCTGACGCGCCAGCAGGATGTGCTCACGCGTTTGCGGCATCGGGCCGTCTGCTGCCGAGCAAACCAGGATCGCGCCGTCCATCTGCGCTGCGCCCGTGATCATGTTCTTCACATAGTCAGCGTGGCCCGGGCAGTCGACGTGTGCGTAGTGGCGGTTAGCCGTTTCGTACTCGACGTGTGCCGTGTTGATCGTGATGCCGCGCGCCTTTTCTTCCGGTGCCGCGTCGATCTGGTCGTACGCCTTCGCTTCGCCGCCGAACTTCTTCGTCAGAACCGTCGTGATCGCTGCCGTCAGCGTCGTCTTGCCGTGGTCAACGTGACCAATCGTACCAACGTTCACGTGCGGCTTGGTCCGCTCAAACTTTTCCTTGGCCATTTTCAACTCCCAAAAGGAATTTCACAGGTTGCGCCGCGCGCAAACAAGACACTGACTTTTTTACTGCTGGTGCCCATGGGCAGGATCGAACTGCCGACCTCTCCCTTACCAAGGGAGTGCTCTACCACTGAGCCACATGGGCGCTACGCTTCAACTTAGCGGTCTGGAGCGGGTGAAGGGAATCGAACCCTCGTCGTAAGCTTGGAAGGCTTCTGCTCTACCATTGAGCTACACCCGCATGGGCCACTAACGATTCCTTACCGCTCACTGCGCTGATATCTTGGTGGAGGAGGTTGGATTCGAACCAACGTAGGCGTAAGCCAACAGATTTACAGTCTGCCCCCTTTAGCCACTCGGGCACCCCTCCGTAGAGAACTGACGATTATGGGGGTGCATCGCACTCCTGTCAAGCACATCCGGAAGATTATTTTCACTTTCTTCCCGACTTCCGCTTTCCGCCGATCCCTGCCCTCGCCCGGCTAAGGCAAGCGCGAGATGTTGCCGACCGGCGCCACATCTTCGTCAGACTCCGCCTTCAACGCCGATCTGCATCTGCGCTAAAAACGAAAGACCGCCATCATACGGCCTCTTTCGCACAATGCCAAGCGGGTAGACACAAAATTTCGGCAAATTTCGTGCCGGGCGGGTTTGGAGAGCCGGCTGGCGGTTGTCCACGGGAGCGTCGACGGTGCTTCCGGCGCGGAATAGACGCTCTGCGGCCGGCACTGCAGGCAGCCTGACCTCAATGCTGGGGCTCGTGTATGGACCAGAACTTCGCCCTTCTGGCGATTGCAGCAAGCCGGCTCCATCACCGAATTCGGACGCTCCTTGCTGTGTTCGATAGCTTCATTGGAACGCACGATTCCGTGTGTGGTCGCTCTCCTACGCCAGTACAAGCCTCTAGGCGCCCGCTTGGCCCGCAGCGACATTCTTCGCGGTTGCAACTGCACGTGCCACGGCTCCGGCAAGCACCCCGGTGCCGCACGAGCCCGGTCAGGGAGGTTCGACGCACGTTCTGGCTGACAGCGTCACCGCGGAGCCCAAGAGCATGCCTGGCGCCTGGGGCGCGTCAACAGTTGAAGGCATCACTCGATGCCGGGGTACGCGGGTTCGGGATTTCGCCGGCTAGGGCGCGCACAACCGATGAATCGGCACGTGCCGGTCCGACGACGTCCCGCAGGATGAATCCGGCGATTCTGCAGGCCCCTGCGATGCTCACAGCCGCTACTCGGCGACGACGTGCGTATAGGTCCAGCCGCCTCCATAACCTCACTGCCGCCGCATCGAGTAGTCCTTACGCTCGGCGACCCCACGCCCCTTCGTGGAAACCGCCTAACATCAGCGGCCGGCTTATCGCAGCAAATCTTCGCAAACAGTCGATATCGCTACTATTCGTGTTCCGCACCCGCCTCGCCCGGTTGAACGCGACTATCCGTGCCGGATTCGACGCAAGCGCCTTTGCCGTACCTCACGCACCCGGAGCCGTTATAAAGCCGATATATGGCGGCAGAGCATCGACATCCAGCATGCGCTGTCCGGCAATGCTCAGCTGGCGCGGGATCAAGGCCAAAACACGATGCACCAGCTTTCGCTTGCCCGAGACTCTCCATTCGACGATCCGGATACGATACGCGCCGAACGCCGCCAGGCGTCGGCGCAGGCAGCACATAATTCACGCCTACGGGTGATGAACGAGACCACGTAGGTGGTGGAGCCCATTCACGCATCGAGGAAATCTACGCGTTACAGGACGGTCAATGACAGACATCGAAAGGAACCGCGCCGATTTTTGATCTTGTCCGAGCCGCTATACGCGTACGGCGCTGCCCCCTTGGTCCGATCGCTTTGATCGAAGATGGAGCAGAGACGAGGTGGCGGGTGCAGGAAGCGGAAGGCGGGTCACGCAATCGCGCTTGTCGATATGCGTTTGCGAGAGCAAATCGCGATTTGATCGAAGATACGATCAATAATCGGTGGAATCGCCGAAGATGGAAGCGAGTAGAAGAGTTTGATGCTGCAATGGTTTGCCGCAGAGGAGCCCGGCGTACGTCGCCTCGGAACGCTTCGCCACATGCTTTTGAGGACGCCGAAATGCAAAAACCCCCGCCTTTCGGGCGGGGGTTTCTGGCTTAGGGAGCCTGACGATTACCTACTTTCACACGGGAATCCGCACTATCATCGGCGTAGAGTCGTTTCACGGTCCTGTTCGGGATGGGAAGGGGTGGGACCGACTCGCTATGGTCATCAGGCAAAGAGGG
>NZ_NKFB01000001.1:0-269096 GCF_002223255.1 Burkholderia sp. AU17457 | reverse complement strand
CGAACCCCGACAGCACCGCTTCCCTTCCTCCCGCGCCGCGTTTCCGTTAGCGCGAAAGAGGCGTGATTCTAAGCACCTGCCCCCATCCGCGCAAGCTCTTTGTGAAGAAAGTTTGAAAAAGCCTCCGGGCGCTGACGCGCACGGAGGCTTTGGGCTCGATGACCGATCTCGCGCCGCCGGCCCGCAGGCCGTCGGCAACCTTTCCCTCTATATATAGAGGCGCGTCACTTGCCGCCCACCGCAGCCTGCAGTTGCTCGACCGGCACCGCGTCGGCCATCGCCGTGTAGCCCGCATCGCTCGGATGGATGCCGTCGCCGCTATCGTATCGGCGCTGCAGCACGCTCGGGCGCGCCGGGTCGCGCAACACAGCGTCGAAGTCCACCACGCCGTCGAACCCGCCGCCGCTCCGAATCCACCGGTTCACCTCGAGCCGGATCGCTTCGCGTCCGGCCGGCAATGCCGCTGGCGTCAGCGTCGCGCCGAAGACCTTCACGCCCTGGCGATGCGCCGCCTCGATCAGCCGACGATAGCCGTCGATCAGCGACGCTGCCGTCACCTGCGTATGCGGGTGATCACAATCGAGCCCCGCGCGCGGCGGCATCGCCGCGAAGTTGATGTCGTTGATCCCGATCAGCACGATCGCCGCCTTCACGCCCGAGCGCGACAGCGCGTCACGCTCGAATCGCGACGCCAGCGACGTGCCGTAGCACGCGGAATCGCTGAGCAGCCGGTTACCGCTGATACCGAGATTCACGACACCGATCGAACCGGCGCTCGACGCCACCAACCGGCGTGCGAGCGCGTCGGGCCAGCGACGGTTCCGGTTCACGCTGGAGCGCAACCCGTCGGTGATCGAATCGCCAATTGCGGCGACGCTGCCGCGCGCGGAGCCGGCTTCGACGGCGAGCTCCGTCACCCATGCATATTGAGTAAAGCGAGTGCGGAACGCGCCGGCGCCCGGATCGCCCACATGATCACCCGGCGCGGACACATAGTTGAACTGGTTCGACACCCGATGCCAGACCGTCATCCGCTGGTTCGGTCCCATCTGGAGACTGATCGCATACGGCTGCGCGGCCGTCACGTCGATCGACACCGGATCGCTTTCGAGCGCCTGGCCCGGCGCGAGCGTCACCGACGCGCTGCCGCCGAACCGGACCGGCACGACCGCGCCGCCGGCGAGCGCCGCCCCTTCGCCGGCCCGCGCGAGGCTCGCGGCCTCGACGACCAGCGGCGTGCGTCCGTATGCATTGCTTACGCGAATCCGCGCGGCTCGCCCGGACACGGTCGGGTAGACGATCTGCCGAACGGTTCGCCCGGCCACGTCGGGGGCGCGGTAGAGCGGCGGCGGTGCGGCAAGGTCGGGAATCGGCTGCAGCGCGGTCGCCCACGCGGCGACCCAACCGCCCGGCGCGGCCGACGCCGCCGACGCCGCGAGCGGCGACGCGAAAACGGCCGCGCCCAGCACGGCCGCGGCGAAACTGCTTCGAAATGACATCGGCAAAAATCCTCGTCGGAAAGCAGGCATTGTGCCGCAGAAGACGCGAAATCCACGCGCGAGGGCGCACTTGCGCGACCTGATCGCGCCCCGGCCTGCCTCGTTTACCCGAACCCCATCGCAAATCCGCAACAAATTTATTAACCGACCGGTCGGTTGGTTTATAATTCGCACACATTCAACCGGACGAGAGCTTTCGCCATGTACACGCAATCCCTCGACATCCCCGGCAACGTCGCGCCGCTCGACGCCGCAGCCGAGTCGCCCGAGCAGGCGCGGTTCGATGCGGTGATGGCCGCGGACGGCAAGATCGAACCGCAGGACTGGATGCCCGACGCATATCGCAAGACGCTGGTACGCCAGATCTCGCAGCACGCGCATTCGGAAGTCGTCGGCATGCTGCCGGAAGGCAACTGGATCTCGCGCGCGCCGAGCCTGAAGCGCAAGGCGATCCTGCTCGCGAAGGTGCAGGACGAAGCCGGCCACGGCCTCTATCTGTATAGCGCGGTCGAAACGCTCGGCGTATCGCGCGACTCGCTGATCGACGCGCTGCACGCCGGCAAGGCGAAATACTCGAGCATCTTCAACTACCCGACGCCGACCTGGGCCGACGTCGGCGTGATCGGCTGGCTCGTCGACGGCGCCGCGATCATGAACCAGATCCCGCTGTGCCGCTGCACGTACGGCCCGTATGCGCGCGCGATGATCCGCGTGTGCAAGGAAGAGTCGTTCCATCAGCGCCAGGGCTTCGATGCGCTGCTGTCGATGATGAAGGGCAGCGACGCGCAGCGCGCGATGGTCCAGCAGGCCGTCGACCGCTGGTGGTGGCCGGTGCTGATGATGTTCGGCCCGAGCGACGCCGATTCGGTCCACAGCAGTCAGTCCGCGAAATGGGGCATCAAGCGGATCTCGAACGACGACCTGCGCCAGAAATTCGTCGACGCGACGGTCGATCAGGCAAAGGTGCTCGGCGTGACGCTGCCCGACCCCGACCTGAAATGGAACGAGGCGCGCGGCCACTACGACTACGGCGCGATCGACTGGGACGAATTCTGGCGCGTGGTCAATGGCGACGGCCCGTGCAACAAGGAACGCCTCGCGACTCGCGTGAAAGCACATGAGGACGGCGCCTGGGTGCGCGAAGCCGCGCTCGCGCACGAAGCGAAACGCCGCGCCCGCGCCGAACAGCACGCCGCCTGAGCGGCATCCCCCGAATTCAGGAATCAGGAGAAAGCGATGAACAAGGAATGGCCGATCTGGGAAGTGTTCGTGCGAAGCAAGCAGGGCCTCGACCACAAGCACTGCGGCAGCCTGCACGCCGCCGACGCGACGATGGCGCTGCGCATGGCGCGCGACGTCTACACGCGCCGCCAGGAAGGCGTGAGCATCTGGGTGGTGCCGTCGTCGGCGATCACCGCGTCGGATCCGAGCGAGAAGGCCGAACTGTTCGAGCCGGCAGGCGACAAGATCTACCGTCACCCGACGTTCTACACGCTGCCCGACGAAGTCAACCACATGTAACGCCCGCGCCATGACGACCACGCCCGAACACCTCTCCTACGTGCTGCGCCTCGCGGACAACGCGCTGATCCTCGGTCAGCGCAACGCCGAATGGTGCGGCCATGGCCCGATCCTCGAGGAAGACATCGCGCTCACCAACATGAGCCTCGACCTCATCGGCCAGGCGCGCATGCTCTATACGCACGCGGCCGAGCTCGAGCGCCAGCTGACCGGCGCGGCGAAGACGGAAGACGATTACGCGTACTTCCGCACCGAGCGCGAGTTCGCGAACTTCACGCTCGCCGAACTGCCGCACTACGGCCCGGTCTCCGGCACCGCGCACGCCGACAAGGACTACGCGGTGACGATCGTGCGCAACTTCCTGTACGCGGCGCTGATGCTGCAGGTGTGGAGCGCGCTGGAAACGTCGACCGACACGCAGCTCGCCGCCATCGCCGCGAAATCGGTGAAGGAAACCCGCTATCACGTCCAGCATGCGCGCGAATGGCTCGTGCGCCTCGGCGACGGCACCGACGAATCGCACCGCCGCGCGCAGGCCGCGCTCGACTACCTGATGCCGTACACGCGCGAATGCTTCGCCGCCGATGCGATCGACGACGCGATCGTCGCCGCTGGCATCGGCCCGGCGCCGGCCGCGATCGAGGCCGCGTGGCGCGCGGACGTGGACGACGCGCTCGCGGAGGCCACGCTCGCGCTGCCGGCGCCGGTGAAGCATGTGACGACCGGCAAGCAGGGCGAGCATTCGGAACACATGGGCTACCTGCTCGCCGAAATGCAGAGCCTCGCGCGTCAGCACCCCGGCGCGAGCTGGTAACCGGCCCACGCCACGGAGCCCGACGATGTCCGCCCAGACCGCCGCCCCCGCCCACAACGCCGCCGCGCACCGCGACGATCCGCTGCTCGCTCGCGCGTGGGACGTGCTGGAGGCCGTGCCCGATCCGGAGATCCCGGTCGTGTCGATCCGCGAGCTCGGCATCCTGCGCGACGTCCGCCGCGCGGCTGACGGCCGGCTCGAAGTCGTGATCACGCCGACTTACTCGGGCTGCCCGGCGATGTCGCAGATCGCCGAGGACATCGCCGCCGCGCTGCAGGCCGCCGACCTGCCGCCGCATCGGATCGAGACGGTGCTCGCCCCCGCGTGGACGACCGACTGGATCACGCAGGAAGCGCGCGACAAGCTGCGCGCGTACGGCATCGCGCCGCCGGCCGGCCAGTGCGGCAGCGCCGCGCCGCGGGAGAACGTCGTGCGCTTCGTGCCGCGGCCGGCCGCGGCGCCTGCCTGCCCGCGCTGCGGGTCCGCGCGCACCGAACGTCTCGCGCAATTCGCGTCCACGGCGTGCAAGGCGCTGTATCGCTGCGTCGACTGCCGCGAACCCTTCGACTACTTCAAACCCTACTGAATATGGCGACCCCGCAATTTCACCCGCTGCGTATCCGCGACGTGCGGCCCGAGACCGCCGACGCCGTGACCGTCTCGTTCGACGTGCCGCCCGAGCTGCGCGACGCATACCGCTTCACGCAGGGCCAGTTCGTCACGCTGAAGACCCACATCGACGGCGAGGAGACGCGCCGCTCGTATTCGATCTGCGTTGGCACGACGGACTACGATCGCGACGGCGAACTGCGCATCGGCATCAAGCGCGTGCGCGGCGGCCGCTTCTCGAACTTCGCGTTTGACACGCTGAAGCCCGGCCACACGATCGACGTGATGACGCCGGACGGCCGCTTCTTCACGCACCTGAACGCCGACCACGGCAAGCAGTACGTCGCGTTTTCCGGCGGCTCGGGGATCACGCCGGTGCTCGCGATCGTGAAGACGACGCTCGAGCTCGAGCCGCGCAGCACGTTCACGCTGATCTACGGCAACCGCAGCGTCGACGCGATCATGTTCGCGGAGGAGCTCGAGGACCTGAAGAACCGCTACATGAACCGCTTCGTCCTCTATCACGTGCTGTCGGACGACCTGCAGGACGTCGAGCTGTTCAACGGCGTGCTCGACCAGGCGAAATGCGCGGAATTCCTCGCGACGCTGACGCCGGCCGACGCGATCGACGAGGCGTTCATCTGCGGCCCGGCGCCGATGATGGACGCGGCCGAAGCCGCGCTGAAGGCGGCCGGCGTGCCGCAGGCGAAGGTGCACGTCGAGCGCTTCGGCACGCCGCTGCCGCAGGCCGGCGCACCGGTCGTCGAGATCACCGACCAGACGCCGGCCGCCGACCTCGAGATCGTGCTCGACGGCAAGAAGCGCAAGCTGCGCTTGCCGTACGAAGGCGTAAGCCTGCTCGACGTAGGCCTGCGCGCGGGCCTTGCGCTACCGTACGCGTGCAAGGGCGGCGTGTGCTGCACGTGCCGCGCGAAGGTGGTCGAAGGCGAAGTGCGGATGGAGAAGAACTACACGCTCGAGGAGCACGAGGTAAAGGACGGTTTCGTGCTCACGTGCCAGTGCCACCCGATCAGCGACAAGGTCGTCGTGAGCTTCGACGAGCGTTGAGCGGCGTCGGACCGTCGCTGCGCACAGGTTTCTCGCCGTCACACATCTCGCTTACACTAGGGGCCGCCGGCCGGCTGGACATCGCAACGTCCGCCCGGCCGGCGGTTTTCTTTTGTTGACGACAGGCCGATGAGTACCATTCATGTGATTCAGGGCGGCACCGCCGCCGCGTCGCTGCGCGAGGCCCTCGCGCAAGCCGGACGCGACGAGCGCGTCGTCGGTTTGCTCGACGATCTCGGCGTCGGGCCGCTGAAGGGCGCCGACGAGACGCCCGACACGCGCGCCACCTTCTGGCAGCACGTGCTCGGCGACCAGATTCCCGACTGGAACGCGGAAATCGAAAGCGAATTCGCACGCCTCGACCAGCTCGCGACGGAGACCGGCCAGGTCGTCGTGTGGCACGCGCCGAGCGTCGGCGACAAACTGCTGCTGCGCCGCGTCGCCTATCACCTGCGCAACGTGCCGCAGCGCCTGAACGAGGTGCGGCTGTCGGCCGCCGATCTCGATGCCGCGCAGCGCGCAGCGCTGTCGCGCACCGACCAGGCCTGCGCGACCGGGATGTTCTCGCCCGCGGAACTGGCGCGCAAGCGGCCGGCGGCCGCGCCGGTCTCGGTCCTGCGTATCGGCCGCCTCGCGCTGGAATGGCAGGAGGCGAAGCACCTGAACGCCGAATTGCGTTATTGGGTCAGCAACACGATCAAGAGCGGCCATTACGCCGATCTCGACGCACTGATCGTCGCGCGCGCGGAAGCCGACTGGCAGCCGGCGCGGCGCCTCGTCGGCAGCATCATGGCCGCTGCCGACCGCGGCGGGCTGTTCGTCAGCGACTCGATCGCGTGGTGGCGCTGCCGCGAACTCGCGACCGCCGGCCGGCTCGAGCTGCAGGACGACGCGCCCGACGCCCTCTCTTCCACGCAGGTGCGCGCCGCCGCGCACCGCTAATCTTCCGCATTCGACCATGGCCCGAACCCGAGCGCCCGACCACGAATCCCAGCGCGAGCAGATCCTCGACCTGGCCGCCGAGAAATTCGCGCAGACGAGCTACCCGAGCACGTCGATGTCCGATCTCGCGACCGCGAGCGGCACGTCGAAGGCGCGGCTCTATCACTATTACGAGAGCAAGGAAGCGATCCTGTTCGACCTGCTCGACCGCTACACGAAACGGCTGATGCTGATCATCGCCGAGGTCGAGGGCGCGAGCCAGCGGCGCGGTCTCAGCGAGCGCGACGCGTTCGCCGAACTCGTGCGCGCGTTCCTCGCCGAATACGAGACGTCGCACAGCCGCCACGTCGCGCTGCTCAACGACGTGAAGTATCTCGAGGACGCGCAGCGTGAAATCGTGCTCGACCGCCAGCGCGACATCGTCGCGGCGTTCACGCGGCAACTCGCGCGCGCGTACCCGGACCGCATCTCCAAGGAAAACCAGACGTCGGTGACGATGATGGTGTTCGGGATGATCAACTGGACCTTCACGTGGCTGAAGCCGGGCGGCCGCCTCGGCTACCGCGACTTCGCCGAACAGGTGATCGACCTGATCGAGCACGGGCTGTCGACGGCGGCCTGATTGCCGCGCAGCAGCATGCGTTGCGTGACGGGCACAGGGGGCCGCATGCCGCACATTTCATATGATGAATTTTAAATCCGTTAAAAATCAATAAGTTATGGAATGAACTAAGCGGATTTAGAATTCCTCCTCAGCACAAACAACGTCAAATACGGGTTTTCCCCAACCTCGCTCGGGTAAAATGCTGCTGCATTGCACAACCCGTTTGTGCACCCACACTGAGGAACCCACGATGAACACGCAATTCAACGACCGTGCCGATGCTGTCGGCAAGGTCGGTACTGCGCCGGTTCTCGTCAGGGAACTGGCTTCCAAAGATCGTGAGCAGATGCTCACCCACTTTCTCTCGCTCGACGAAGAGGACCGCCTGCTGCGCTTCGGCCAGATGGTGCCCGACCACGTGATCGAGAACTATGTCCGCACGATCGACTTCGGTCGCGATACGGTGTTCGGCGTGTTCGACCACGACCTCGAACTGATCGGCGTCGGCCATCTGGCCTATCTGCCGGCCGAGGGCGACACGCGCACAGCCGAATTCGGCGTGTCGGTGCTCGAAAGCGCGCGCGGCCGCGGCGTCGGCTCGAAGCTGTTCGAGCGCGCGGCGATCCGCAGCCGCAACACGCACGTGACGATGCTGTACATGCATTGCCTGTCGCGCAACGCGACGATGATGCACATCGCGAAGAAGTCCGGAATGCGGATCGAGTACGCGTACGGCGAAGCCGATGCGTACCTGTCGCTGCCGCCGGCCGACCACTCGACGATCATCGCCGAGATGCTGCAGGAACAGGCTGCGGTGTTCGACTATGCGATGAAGCGTCAGGCGCGCCGCACGACGAAGTTCATCGAATCGCTGATGCCGGCCACGCTGACGGCCTGACGTCGGCCAGCCGGGCCGCGCCTGCGGCGCGCCCGGCGCCCCCCTTCCCCGCTAGCGCACCGAACGAATCGGCAACGCCGTCGTTTCCTTGAAGCAATCGAGCGAGAAGCTCGTTTTCACGTCGATCACCGACGGGTGGTGCAGCAGATGCTCCTGCACGAAGCGGGAGAAATGCGCCATGTCCTCGACCTGCACGCGCAGCAGGTAATCCATGTCGCCCGTCATCGCATGGCACGCGACCACTTCCGGCCAGGTCTGCACGGCCGCGCGGAACAGTTCCGCGTGGGTCGCGCCCGCGCGCGCCGACGTCTCGTCGGCCCGGACCGGCGCGAGGCCGCCCCGCTTTTCGAGCCGCACGCTCACGTAGGCGAGCAGGTCGAGCCCGAGCTTCTGCGGATTCAGCAGCGCGACGTAGCCGGTGATCACGCCGATTTCCTCGAGCCGCCGGATCCGCCGCAGGCACGGGCTCGGCGACAGGTTCACGCGCTCGGCGATCTCCTGGTTCGACAGGCGCCCGTTCTCCTGAAGAATCGCGAGAATTCGCCGGTCGATGGCATCCAATTCGGCTTGCGCCATCTTCTGCCCTCCATTGATTATTTCGAGACTGGAAATTGCGCCATCGTAGGCGTGGGCGATTAAGTTCGCAAGTTTCCGCTCGCGGCCGCCCGCTACACTCTGTCGCATGTCTCGGCTTGCCGCGCCCGCTCACCGCCGGCGCGGCCGTCGAACCTCGAACCACGCCGGGCACGCACACGCCGCCCCGGCCGATCGCCCCGCACAGGAGACACGACATGCAGATCCCCACCTGGGACAACCCCGTCGGCACCGACGGCTTCGAATTCATCGAATACACGGCGCCGGACCCGAAAGCACTCGGACAACTGTTCGAACGGATGGGTTTCACCGCGATCGCGCGCCACCGCCATAAGGACGTGACGGTGTACCGCCAGGGCGACATCAACTTCATCATCAACGCCGAACCCGATTCGTTCGCGCAACGCTTCGCGCGGCTGCACGGCCCGTCGATCTGCGCGATCGCGTTCCGCGTGCAGGACGCCGCAAAAGCCTACAAGCACGCGCTGGAGCTCGGCGCATGGGGCTTCGACAACAAGACGGGCCCGATGGAGCTGAACATCCCGGCGATCAAGGGCATCGGCGATTCGCTGATCTACTTCGTCGACCGCTGGCGCGGCAAGAACGGCGCGCAGCCGGGCGCGATCGGCGACATCAGCATCTACGACGTCGACTTCGAGCCGATTCCCGGTGCGAATCCGAACCCGGTCGGCCACGGCCTCACCTACATCGACCACCTGACGCACAACGTGCATCGCGGCCGCATGCAGGAATGGGCGGAGTTCTACGAGCGCCTGTTCAACTTCCGCGAAGTGCGCTATTTCGACATCGAAGGCAAGGTGACGGGCGTGAAGTCGAAGGCGATGACGTCGCCGTGCGGCAAGATCCGCATCCCGATCAACGAGGAAGGCTCGGACACGGCCGGCCAGATCCAGGAATACCTCGACGCGTATCACGGCGAAGGCATCCAGCACATCGCGCTCGGCGCGAGCGACATCTATCAGGCGGTCGACGGGCTGCGCAGCAAGGAAGTGAAGCTGCTCGACACGATCGACACGTATTACGAACTGGTCGACCGCCGCGTGCCGAACCACGGCGAATCGCTGGACGAGCTGAAGAAGCGCAAGATCCTGATCGACGGCGCACGCGACGACCTGCTGCTGCAGATCTTCACCGAAAACCAGATCGGGCCGATCTTCTTCGAGATCATCCAGCGCAAGGGCAACCAGGGCTTCGGCGAAGGCAACTTCAAGGCGCTGTTCGAATCGATCGAGCTCGACCAGATCCGCCGCGGCGTCGTGCAGGACAAGGCCTGACGCACCTGCCGCGCGGCAGCGGCTCCGGGCAACCAGCAGCTGCCGCGCGATCCGGCCGCCCAAAGAAAAAGGGCGGGAATCCGAGGATTCCCGCCCTTTTTGCATGCCGGCGCAGCCCGCAGGCCGCGCGACCGCATCAACGCACGTTCGCCTTCGACTCGGCGGCACGCTCGAGCGACGGCTGTGCCGCGGCGTCCTGGGCCGGCACGATCTGACGCATCTGCGCGCCGGCTGCCGCCAGTGCACTCGCGCCGCGCGCGTGCACCGGGCCGGTCGTCGCGAAAAACGCGGCGGACACGATCAGGAAACTCTGGATATGACGTGTGTTCATTGCACCTCCTGTAAAACTGCCGGCGCCTCCCCGACTGCGTCGGAACGAACCCACGCGGCCGGGCACCTCCGGCAGGCCGACAAGATTAACGGCATTTGCCCGCAGATCAACGCCGCTTTACATGCTTTTACATGATGTAACGCATCATCTCGCCCTGTTTCATCGTGCGTGGCCGCCATTTCCCCCGCGTTGCGACCGATGGGCGGCGGGTTTGCCCCAGTGCTACCATCCCTTAAAACCGGCGAACATGCCGGCCACTGCAGACGCGTCCAAAAGATGCCGACGCAACCGAAGTTTTGGTGATCCCAGACCGGGTGGAGGAGACAGTTAATGAATGCCCCGCTAGACGCAGACCAACGCGCGTCGCTAGAAGCCGCGCTGAAGTCCGTCACGCTTGACGACAAATACACGCTGGAACGCGGCCGCGCGTACATGAGCGGCATCCAGGCCCTCGTGCGCTTGCCGATGCTCCAGCAGGAACGCGACCGCGCCGCCGGTCTCAATACGGCCGGTTTCATCTCCGGCTACCGCGGCTCGCCGCTCGGCGGCCTCGATCTGTCGCTGTGGAAAGCCAAGCAGCATCTGGCCGCCCACCAGATCGTCTTCCAGCCCGGCCTCAACGAAGATCTCGCCGCCACCGCGGTGTGGGGCTCCCAGCAAGTGAACCTGTACCCCGGCGCGAAGTACGACGGCGTGTTCGGCATGTGGTACGGCAAGGGCCCGGGCGTCGATCGCACCGGCGACGTCTTCAAGCACGCGAACTCGGCCGGCTCGTCGCAGCACGGCGGCGTGCTGGTGCTGGCCGGCGACGACCACGCGGCGAAATCGTCGACGCTCGCGCACCAGTCCGAACACATCTTCAAGGCCTGCGGGCTGCCGGTGCTGTTCCCGTCCAACGTGCAGGAATATCTCGACTTCGGCCTGCACGGCTGGGCGATGAGCCGCTACTCGGGCCTGTGGGTCGCGCTCAAGTGCGTGACGGACGTCGTCGAATCGTCGGCGTCGGTCGACATCGACCCGCATCGCACCGAGATCGTGCTGCCGACCGACTTCATCCTGCCGGAAGGCGGGCTGAACATCCGCTGGCCCGATCCGCCGCTCGTGCAGGAAGCGCGGTTGCTCGACTACAAGTGGTACGCGGCGCTCGCCTACGTGCGTGCGAACAAGCTCGACCGCATCGAGATCGACTCGCCGCATGCGCGCTTCGGGATCATGACCGGCGGCAAGGCGTACCTCGACGTGCGCCAGGCGCTGATCGACCTCGGCCTCGACGACGAAACCTGCGCGCGAATCGGCATCCGCCTGTACAAGGTCGGCTGCGTGTGGCCGCTCGAAGCCCAGGGCGCGCAGGCATTCGCGCGCGGCCTCGACGAAATCCTGGTCGTCGAGGAAAAGCGCCAGATCCTCGAATACGCGATCAAGGAAGAGCTGTACAACTGGCCCGACGCGCAGCGCCCGCGCGTGTTCGGCAAGTTCGACGAGAAGGACGGCGCCGGCGGCGAATGGTCGGTGCCGATGGGCAACTGGCTGCTGCCCGCGCACTACGAGCTGTCGCCCGCGATCATCGCGAAGGCGATCGCGACGCGCCTCGATAAGTTCGAGCTGCCGTCCGACGTGCGCGCGCGCATCGCCGCGCGGCTCGCGGTGATCAACGCGAAGGAAATGGCGCTCGCGAAGCCGCACGTGCAGACCGAGCGCAAGCCGTGGTTCTGCTCGGGCTGCCCGCACAACACGTCGACCAACGTGCCCGAAGGCTCGCGTGCGATCGCCGGGATCGGCTGCCACTACATGACGGTGTGGATGGACCGCAGCACGAGCACCTTCAGCCAGATGGGCGGCGAAGGCGTGCCGTGGATCGGCCAGGCGCCGTTCACGGACGAGAAGCACGTGTTCGCGAACCTCGGCGACGGCACCTATTTCCATTCGGGCCTCCTCGCGGTGCGCGCGGCGATCTCGTCGAAGGCGAACATCACCTACAAGATCCTCTACAACGACGCGGTCGCGATGACGGGCGGCCAGCCGGTCGACGGCGTGCTGACGGTGCCGCAGATCACGCATCAGCTCGCGTCCGAAGGCGCGAAGAAGATCGTGATCGTCACCGACGAGCCGGAAAAGTACGACAGCCAGAAGGCGCTGCTCGCGCCGGGCGTGACGATCCATCACCGCGACCAGCTCGACGACGTGCAGCGCGAGCTGCGCGAGATCGAGGGCACGACGATCCTGATCTACGACCAGACCTGCGCGACCGAGAAGCGCCGTCGCCGCAAACGCGGCACGTATCCGGACCCGGCAAAACGCGTCGTGATCAACGACGCGGTGTGCGAAGGCTGCGGCGATTGCTCGGTGCAGTCGAACTGCCTGTCGGTCGAGCCGCTGGAAACCGAATTCGGCACGAAGCGCCAGATCAACCAGTCGAGCTGCAACAAGGACTTCTCGTGCGTGAAGGGCTTCTGCCCGAGCTTCGTCACGGTCGAGGGGGGCCAGTTGAAGAAGCCGAAGGCGGTGGCGGTCGACGGCGGTGCGCTGCCGCCGATTCCGGAACCGGCGCTGCCGGCGATCGACCGTGCATACGGCGTGCTCGTCACCGGCGTCGGCGGCACGGGCGTCGTCACGATCGGCGCGCTGCTCGGGATGGCCGCGCACCTGGAAAACAAGGGCGTGACCGTGCTGGACGTCACCGGCCTCGCGCAGAAAGGCGGCGCGGTGATGAGCCACGTGCAGATCTCGCACGCGCCGACCGACATCCATGCGACGCGGATCGCGATGGGCGAAGCCGATCTCGTGATCGGCTGCGACGCGATCGTCACGGCCGGCGACGAATGCACGTCGCGGATGCGGCACGACACGACGCGCGTGGTCGTCAATAGCGCGCAGACGCCGACCGCCGAGTTCATCAAGAACCCGAACTGGGCGTTCCCCGGCCTGTCCGCCGAGAACGACATCCGCGCGGCGGCAGGTGAATCGGTCGACTTCATCGACGCGAACCGCTTCGCGGTCGCGCTGCTCGGCGACGCGATCTACACGAACCCGTTCGTGCTCGGCTACGCATGGCAGAAGGGCTGGCTGCCGCTGACGCTCGCGTCGCTCGAACGCGCGATCGAGCTGAACGCGGTGTCGGTCGACAAGAACCGCGCGGCGTTCGACTGGGGCCGCCGCGCCGCGTACGACCTGGCCAGCGTGAAGCAGGCCGCGGCCGGCGACGCCCGCCCCGCGCAAGGCGCCACGGTGATCTCGCTGCATACGAAGAAGGCGGTCGACGCGCTGATCGCGAAGCGCGTGGAATTCCTCACCGCGTACCAGAACGCCGCGTACGCGTCGCGTTATGCGGCATTCGTCGACAAGGTGCGCGCCGCCGAGCGCGCGCTGGCGGACGGCGACACGGTGCAGGAGCCGCTGACCGAGGCGGTCGCGCGCAACCTGTTCAAGTTGATGGCGTACAAGGACGAATACGAGGTCGCGCGGCTGCAGTCCGATCCCGCGTTCCTCGCGCGCCTGACCGCGCAATTCGAAGGCGACTGGAAGCTGAAATTCCACCTCGCGCCGCCGCTGTTCGCGAAGACGGACGCCCACGGCCATCTCGTGAAGAAGGCGTACGGCCCGTGGATGATGTCGGCGTTCCGGCTGCTCGCGAAGGCGAAGTTCCTGCGCGGCACGGGGCTCGATCCGTTCGGCCGCACCGCGGAGCGCCGCACCGAGCGCGCGCTGATCGGCGAATACGAAGCGCTGATCGGCGAGGTGCTGGCGAAGCTGAACGCGGCCAACCGGCCGCTCGCGCTCGAGCTCGCGGCGCTGCCGGACGGCATTCGCGGCTACGGCCACGTGAAGGAGAACAACCTGCGCGCGGTGCGGCAGAAGTGGGACACGCTGCTCGCGAAGTGGCGTTCGCCGGCAGGCGGCCAGTCGCATCAACAGGTCGCGTAAGTCACGGCGCGCGGCGCGGCGGGCGGTCGCGGTCCGGACGGCCCTCCCCCGGACGCGCTGCCCGCGCCGCCGTCGCCCCTTCGGGTTCAGGCAAAAAAAACGCCACGAAACGCAGGTTCCGTGGCGTTTTTCATTGCGCCGCGCGTGACGCGCGGCACACGCGAGCGTGGACTTACTTCGTGTTCACGTTCGCGGCGGCAACGGCCGTCATGTTGATGATCCGGCGCACGGTCGCGGCCGGCGTCAGGATGTGGACCGGCTTGGCCGCGCCGAGCAGGAACGGGCCGACCGTCACGCCTTCGCCGCCGACCATCTTCAGCAGGTTGTACGCGATGTTCGCCGCTTCGACGTTCGGCATGATCAGCAGGTTCGCCTCGCCCGACAGCGTCGTGCCCGGGAACGCCTGCTTGCGGATCAGTTCCGACAGCGCCGCGTCGCCGTGCATTTCGCCGTCGACTTCGAGGTTCGGCGCACGTTCGACGATCAGCTTGCGGGCCTCGGCCATCCGGCGCGACGACGCCGACGGCGCGCTGCCGAAGTTCGAGTTCGACAGCAGCGCGGCCTTCGGCGTGATGCCGAAGCGCTCGATCTCGGCCGCGGCCTGGATCGTCATGTCGGCGAGCTGGTCGGCGCTCGGCAGCTCGTTCACGTACGTGTCGCACACGAACAGGTTGCGGCCCGGCAGCATCAGCAGGTTCATCGCGGCGAAGTGCTCGGCGCCCTTCGCGCGGCCCAGCACCTGCTCGATGAACTTCAGGTGGCTGTGGAACGTGTCGATCATCCCGCAGATCATCCCGTCCGCATCGCCCAGATGCACGAGCATCGCGCCGATCAGCGTGTTGAACTTGCGCATCGCGGCCTTCGCGACTTCCGGCGTCACGCCGTCGCGCGCGCCGATCTCCTGATACGCCTGCCAGTAGCGGTGGTAGCGCGCGTCGTCTTCCGGATCGACGATTTCGAAATCGGTGCCGGCCTTCAGCTTCGAGCCGATCTTCGCGAGGCGCATGTCGACGACCGACGGACGGCCGATGATGATCGGCTTCGCGATCTTTTCCAGCAGCACGAACTGCGCGGCACGCAGCACGCGCTCGTCCTCGCCTTCGGCGAACACGATGCGGGCCTCCTTCTGCTTCGCGGTCGCGAACACCGGGCGCATCACCATGCCGGTGCGGTAGACGGTCGCGCCGAGCTGCTCGCGGTACGCGTCCATGTCCTGGATCGGGCGCGTGGCGACGCCCGAATCCATCGCGGCCTGAGCGACGGCCGGCGCGATCTTGATGATCAGGCGCGGATCGAACGGCTTCGGAATCAGGTAGTCCGGCCCGAACTCGAGCGAATGGCCTTCATACGCCTTCGCGACTTCCTCGCTCTGGTCGGTTTCCTGGGCCAGCTCGGCGATCGCGCGCACGCACGCGAGCTTCATTTCTTCCGTGATCGTCGTCGCGCCGACGTCGAGCGCGCCGCGGAAGATGAACGGGAAGCACAGCACGTTGTTGACCTGGTTCGGGTAGTCCGAACGGCCGGTCGCGACGATCGCGTCCGGGCGCACGGCCTTCGCGTCTTCCGGGCGGATTTCCGGTTCCGGGTTCGCGAGCGCCAGGATCAGCGGGCGCTCGCCCATCGTCTTGACCATGTCCTGCTTCAGCACGCCCGCGCTCGAACAGCCGAGGAACACGTCCGCGCCGACGATTGCGTCGGCGAGCGAGCGCGCGTCGGTGTTCGCCGCATAGCGCTGCTTCGACGGATCGAGGTTGCCGCGCCCTTCGTAGATCACGCCCTTCGAATCGGCGACGAGGATGTTCGACTTCGTGAGGCCGAGGTTCACCAGCAGGTCCAGACACGCGATCGCGGCCGCGCCGGCGCCCGAGCACACGAGCTTCACGTCGGCGAGCTTCTTGCCGACGACCTTCAGGCCGTTCAGGATCGCGGCCGACGCGATGATCGCGGTGCCGTGCTGATCGTCGTGGAAGACGGGGATCTTCATGCGCTCGCGCAGCTTCTGCTCGATGTAGAAGCATTCCGGCGCCTTGATGTCCTCGAGGTTGATGCCGCCGAGCGTCGGCTCGAGCATCGCGATCGCCTCGACGAGCTTGTCGGGGTCGGACTCCGACAGTTCGATGTCGAACACGTCGATACCCGCGAATTTCTTGAAGAGGCAGCCCTTGCCTTCCATCACCGGCTTCGCGGCGAGCGGGCCGATGTTGCCGAGGCCGAGCACGGCCGTGCCGTTCGTGATCACGCCGACGAGGTTGCCGCGCGACGTGTATTTCTGCGCGTCGAGCGGATCGGCGTGGATCGCCTCGCACGCGGCGGCGACGCCCGGCGAATACGCGAGCGACAGATCGAGCTGGTTCGACAGCGGCTTGGTCGGGGTGACCGAAATCTTGCCGGGTTTCGGGTTCAGGTGATAAGCGAGAGCGGCCTGCTTCAGTTGTTCGTCCATGATTGACCTGCGAGAGACATGCGAAATATTGACGACTCAGTACACAGCACCTTCGGCCGCGTCTGCTTGAATCGAGGGGATGGTCGACTGAGAGACGGCCCGCGACGCGCCGGATCGGCACGCCATCGAACCTTGGCGGATGGCAAGAGGAAAGTACAAAGTACTGAACGATTTCTTAGGGCCGCCTAGTGTACACCCCCTAAATGACCTCCGTTGGTGCACCGCCGCATCCCCGGCCTCTGCGTCGGACTGGTCGCGCCCCGTTTGTTTCGCCGGTGGCGAGCCGCGCACCGAACCGCACGAATTCCGCCGAAAACCGGCCTGGATCGGGTAAAATAGCGGGCTACGCGCGCAGCGATGCGATTGGCCCGCCGATCGCGCCCCGGCCCTCCGGGCAGGTTCCCCTTGCTGCGCCATCGGGCCCGCGCCCGCTCCTCGCTCATCACCCAAGGAATGCCCATGACAGGCTACGATCGTCAGTCGATCTCGGATACGACCGCCAAAATCCTGCTCGAAGTGCAGGCGGTGCACTTCAATGCCGAAAAACCGTTCATCTTCACGTCCGGCTGGGCAAGCCCCGTCTATATCGACTGCCGCAAGCTGATCTCGTATCCGCGCGTGCGCCGTGCGCTGATGGAAATGGCGGAAACGACGATCACGCGCGACATCGGCTTCGAGCAGATCGACGCGGTGGCGGGCGGCGAGACGGCCGGCATCCCGTTCGCGGCATGGATCGCGGACCGGATGATGGTGCCGATGCAGTACGTGCGCAAAAAGCCGAAGGGTTTCGGCCGCAACGCCCAGATCGAAGGCCATCTCGAGGAAGGCTCGCGCGTGCTGCTGGTGGAAGACCTGACGACCGACAGCCGCAGCAAGATCAACTTCGTCAACGCGCTGCGCACCGCGGGCGCGACGGTGAACCACTGCTTCGTGCTGTTCCACTACGACATCTTCAAGGAAAGCGTGTCGGTCCTGAAGGACATCGACGTCGACCTGCACGCGCTCGCCACGTGGTGGGACGTGCTGCGCGTCGCGAAGGCGTCGGGCTACTTCGAGACGAAGACGCTCGACGAAGTCGAGAAATTCCTGCACGCACCGGCCGAATGGTCGGCCGCGCACGGCGGCGCGACGGCCCCGAAGGAATGACGCCACGCCGGCACGCGTGCCGGCGCGCTGGCTGAACAAGCCGCCTGCTTCATCGCAGGCGGCTTTTTTTCGTCCGCCGGCCGGGCGCGCTGACCGATCGCAATCGCGGGCGCCGGTGTGCGTCGCTCATCGAACCCCTCATCGAACCCTAATGCTAGACTTGACCCATCGCCGCCCCCAGCGGCGCGGGCAACACACAACGCCAACAATGCCGGGCGCCGCGGCCCGGCCCACGTGACGGGAGAAGCGCCATATGCGTGTGGATCGCCGGATCACTCCGCCTGCGCCATCGGGCCGCCCGTCTGCGTTCCGCCTCCCCGCCCTCCTGTGCGCTGCCGTTTTCGCGGCGCTGCCCGCGCATGCGGAAGGCCCGTTCACCGTGACGAGCGACGACCTGACGCCCGGCGCCCGCGTGCGGGCCGCGAACGTGTTCGACCGCGGCGACTGCAAGGGCGCGAACCGCTCGCCGCAACTCGCATGGCGCAACCCGCCGCCCGGCACGCGCGGCTACGCGGTCACGATCTTCGATCCCGATGCGCCCGGGCATGGCTGGTGGCACTGGGCCGTCGCGGGCATTCCGGCGACCGTCACAAGCCTGCCGGCCGACGCGAGCGCATCCGGCTTCCTGCGCCGTATCGGCGCGAGCGAGGCGCGCAACGACTACGGGATCGACGGCTACGGCGGCCCGTGCCCGCCGCCCGGCAAGCCGCATCGCTACGTGATCACCGTCTACGCGCTGAAAGGCACCGACCTGCGCATTTCGCAGGGTCGCCCCGCGCCGATGTTCGAGCACGAGATCGGCACGCTCGCGATCGGCACCGCGCAACTCACGGTCACTTACGGCCAGTAGCCGCGCCGCCTCCCGCCGGGCGGCGGCGCCGCGATTGCCGGCCGCCGCGAATTTCGGTGCGCCGCACGCACACGTCGTCTCGTCATTTCGGCTTGCTAGACTCGTTCTCACCGGTCGCGGCATCCCGTGCCGCGCGACCGTCGCGCCGCCTGCCGGCGACGCGTGACGCGGCGAGCCGGCGGCCCGCCGTTCCCGTCCCTTTCCGGAGAACGCTTCATGTCGAACATCGTCATCGTCTATCACAGCGGCTACGGTCACACGCAGAAACTGGCCGAAGCCGTGCACGCCGGCGCGCAGGACGCCGGCGCGAACGTGCGCCTGATCGCCGTCGGCGATCTCGACGACGCAGGCTGGGCCGCGCTCGACGCGGCGGACGCGATCGTCTTCGGCGCGCCGACCTACATGGGCGGCCCGTCGGCGCAGTTCAAGCAATTCGCCGATGCCACGTCGAAGGCGTGGTTCACGCAGAAATGGAAGGACAAGATCGCCGCGGGTTTCACGAACTCGGCGACGATGAACGGCGACAAGTTCTCGACGATTCAATATTTCGTCACGCTGGCAATGCAGCATGGGATGGTGTGGGTCGGCACGAGCCTGATGCCGGCGAACTCGAAGGCGGCCACGCGCAACGACATCAACTACCTCGGCGGCTCCACGGGCCTGCTCGCGCAATCGCCGGCCGATGCGACGCCCGACGAGGGGCCGCTGCCGGGCGACCTCGAGACCGGCAAGGCATTCGGCCGGCGCGTCGCCGAAGCGACCGCCCGCTGGGACGCCGGCGCCCGCTGAGCATGCCTCGTCACCGGCCCGCGCGCGTACCGGCGAGCGTCAAAGGGACACAAAGACGGACATGAAGACGGCCCGCCGGCCGTCTTTTTTCGCCGCGCGCGCTGCAGTGCCGCCGGATGACGTCTTAAAATGGCGGTTTCAGGGCGCCGCGGCTCCCGTTTCATTCAGTGAGAGCGAAATGAGCACCAAAGTTTTTGTCGACGGCCAGGAAGGCACGACCGGCCTCAAGATCTTCGAATACCTGTCGGCACGCAGCGACATCGAGATCCTGCGCATCGAGGAAGCGAAGCGCAAGGACGTCGACGAGCGCCGCCGCCTGATCAACGCGTCGGACGTCACGTTTCTGTGCCTGCCGGACGTCGCGTCGCGCGAATCCGCGTCGCTCGTCGAGAACCCGGACACCACGCTGATCGACGCGAGCACCGCGTTCCGCACCAGCGCCGACTGGGCCTACGGCCTGCCCGAGCTGACCCGCGCGCAGCGCGAGAAGATTCGCACGTCGAAGCGCATCGCGGTGCCCGGCTGCCACGCGTCGGCGTTCGTGCTCGCGATGCGTCCGCTCGTCGATGCGGGCATCGTCGCGCCGACGTTCGCCGCGCACAGCTACTCGATCACCGGCTACAGCGGCGGCGGCAAGTCGATGATCGCCGAATACGAAAGCGCCGCGCCGGGCGGCAAGCTCGCGAGCCCGCGCCCGTACGCGCTCGGCCTCGCGCACAAGCACCTGCCGGAAATGGCCGCGCACACGGGCCTCGCGCACGCGCCGATCTTCACGCCGATCGTCGGCCCGTTCCTGAAGGGCCTCGCGGTGACGACCTACTTCACGCCCGAGCAGCTCGCGAAGCGCGCGACGCCGCAGGACGTGCAGCGCGTGTTCGCCGAGTACTACGCGGACGAAGCGTTCGTGCGCGTCGCACCGTTCGATGCGGACGCGAACCTCGACGGCGGCTTCTTCGACGTGCAGGCGAACAACGATACGAACCGTGTCGACCTGTTCGTGTTCGGCAACGCGGAACGCTTCGTCACGGTCGCGCGCCTCGACAACCTCGGCAAGGGCGCGTCGGGCGCCGCGATCCAGTGCATGAACCTCAACATCGGCGCGGCCGAGGACGCGGGCCTCAAACGCTGATTCAACATCGCATGCCATGCAAAGCCGGCCATTGGCCGGCTTTTTATTTGCCCGTATCAGGCAATATATAAAAACGCCACCCCGCGTATTTACAAATATTTACAAGCTTTCGATTGCGCGATTACAAGTGGATTAATTCAGCCCCTTCCCGATCCAGTCAATCCCGAATAGGGATAAACCGGATACCGTCGATTTAAACGTCGCCGTCATACGCCGGAAGGCGCTACGAGAGAGCGTGCCGGGCGTCGCGCATCCCCCACTGCGACAGCTTTCGGCAGCCCGTCCCGCGTTTAAATTCTTACCGTTTTCCTTATTGGGCAAGCATTCAATTCGCAGATCCCGTTTCAATCGCCTTTTTTAGACGGGTTCATCAATTGACAGCAAAAACCCAGGCAGCGACATTAGCTCGCACAATTAAACGATTGGAGACAGCGGCATGTCGCACACCTTATCGAAGGGGGTGGCAACGGCCTTTGCCATTGCCCCTTTCCTGGTTGCATGTGGTGGGGGGGACTCAGGCGGCGCGCTCGCGCCGATCAACGCGCCCCAATGTTCCGGCTCGAGCTGCGGCACGCAAGGGCAGCCGCCTTCGCAGCCGATCAACGGCGCACTGTGCCCGGCCAACGCGGATATCGTGAAGAGCACGTATCTCGGCGGCGCGGGTAGCGGCGAGATCGTCAGCGTCAACATCGACGCGGTCGCGATGACCTACACGCTCAAGTGGCTCGAATCGCCGATTCCGCTGAAGACGGGCACCGTCACGCCGAGCCGCGTCGGCACGACCATCACCGGCAAGGTCATCCATCCGCCGACCGGCACGCTGCCGACCGCCGAGCAGACGCGCTGCGCGTTCGTCCTCACGCCGGGCACGGGCCCCGCGCCGGACGGCTCGACCTATTCGACGGCCGCCGACTTCAACCAGGCGAACCCGCCGATGCTGCTGGTCGGGATGGGCGTCGCGGGCGGCGGCATTCCCGGCGCGACGATCCAGTACGACGGGCTGACGATCATCCCGGGCGTCGTCCAGAACGTGGGCCAGGTGCCGAACCGTCACTTCGACTTCTATCCGTTCCTCGGCTTCGCGAACACGACGACCGACCTCACCAAGCTGCCGGGCACGTACAACGCACTGCTCTACCACCTCGTGCCGTCGGGCAACTACGCGACGAAGGGCTCGAACTCGAGCGAGACGTTCGACGCGAACGGCGCGTGCACGTCGAGCGGCTCGGGCGGCTGCCAGACGACCGGCGATCCGTGGAAAACGAGCGCGAAGGGCGGCTACTTCGACAGCACGAAGGCGCCGCAGACGCTGCCGCAGACGCAACTGCCGATCGTCGGCGCGACCGGCAAGTCGGCCAGCGCACACATGGTGATCGGCCAGCTCAACGGCGCGACGGTTCCGGTGATCGTGCGCACGGGCAACGTGAACCTCGGCACGCCGCCGCTGCACGTCGATGCGCAGGTCGACGACGAATCGGGCATCGCGGTGCTCGGTGCGGCGACGGCGATCACGTCGGGCGCGATCGACGGCGGCTACGCAGGCGCGGACTCGAACTTCAAATACACGGCCGCGCTGATCCGCAGCGGCAACGCGTCGTTCATCAATCCGTCCACGCAGGCCGAGGAAGACGGCTTCACGCTCGACTACGGTCAGACGACGCCGGGCCTCCTGAACGCGAAGACCGCCCCGCCGAGCGGCGCGAGCTATCCGTCCGCCTCGGGCGTGGTGATCGCGACGGGCGGGCTGTACGCGGCGCTGATCCAGGGCACGGTGAATGGCGGCGTCACGTCGACGTCGGCGAATGCGACGACGTCGTCGACCCCGTACTTCGGCGTGGGCGCGCAAATCAGCAAGTAGCGATCGAGGACGCGGCGGCCGGCCTGCCGCCGCGTGACGCAGGGAAGGCACGAAGGCGCCCGGCACGGCGCAAACAAGACGAGCACGACCAACAGAAGCGGCCGACAGGGAGCTGGCCGCCGCACAAGACAAATCTGGAGGAGCAACATGAAGCGCAACCTCGTTCTGGCGGCGGCCTTTGCCGCCCCCCTTCTTTCCGCCTGCGGCGGCGGCAGCGACAACCCGCCGCCGCTCGTCGAAGAGCGGCTTTGCCCTGCCACGCTCGACTACAACACCGTGTTTACGGGCGGCGCGGGCAGCGGCGAACTCGCGAAGGTCCAGCTCGACACGACCAAGATGACCTGGCAGGTCACCTATGTCGAATCGGCGGTGCCGCAAAAGACCGGCACCGTCACGCCGACCCGCGCGGGTACCGTCGACAGCGGCACGCTCACGCAGGAAACGCTGCTGCCGACCAACAAGCTGAACCAGTGCGCATTTCGCCTGAACGGCGCGAGCCTCGATGCGTCGCGTCCGGCGCGCATCTTCGTCGGCTTCGGCGTCGCGGGCGGCACGATTCCCGGCAAGGAGATCCAGTTCGACGGCGTGCTCGGCCAGGCCGCGGTGCCCGACACGAAATTCCCGTACTACCCGTTCATCGGCTTCTCGTCGATCGAAACCGACATCACGAAGGTCGCGGGCACGTACAGCCACATCGGCTTCGGCGAAGTGCCGTCGCAGAAATTCGGGCCGGCGTCGATCGACGCGAAGGTGACGATCAACGCGGACGGCACGTGGACCAAGTGCGACACGACCGGCCAGTTCGCCGGCGGCGCGTGCACGCAGCAGGGGACGAACTTCGTGCAGTCGGCCGATGGCAGCGGCGCGTTCCAGTCGAACAACTATGCGAGCCAGCTGAAGCCGACGCTGTCGGCCACGCCGCAGGGCAAGGGCTTCATGGTCGTCGGCAAGCTGCGCAACCAGCTCGTGCCGATCCTCGTGCGCACGGGGGTCGCGAACCCGAACCCGACGCCGGACAGCAACGGCGTGCCGGGCCTGACCGCCGACGACGAATCGAGCATCTCGATCCTCGCGCCGCAGACGGCCGTCGCGGCCGGTTCGCAGAACGGCGAATACATCGGCGTCGACAGCCAGTTCGATTACCGGACCACCGCGCTGATCGACAAGCAGGCCACACTGCTCGATCCGTTCCAGCCGTCGCAGGCGTCGCTCACGAGAGTGCTCGACCTCGACTACACGCAGAAGGTGCCGGGCACGGTCACGACGATCCATACGGGTTCGGGCAGCACGTCGCCGACCGGCAAGTTCATCTTCTCGGGTGGCGTGTTCGGTTTCCTCGACAACGCGGGATCGACGCCGTATTTCACGATCGGCGCATTCGTCCAGTAAGCGGAGGGGAAAGCCGTGATGAAGAAAACCCTTCTCTGCGCGGCGGCCGGCGCCGCCGCCGTGGCGCCGCTCGCCGCGCACGCGCAGAGCGCCGGCAGCAACGTCGTCACGCTGGGCTGGTTCCACATCATGCCGCAGCAGAGCAGCACGCCGATGACGACCCACGTCGCGCCGACGCCGATCAACACGCCGCTGCGGCTGCCGCCGTCGTTCACGTCGGCCGGCACCGGGCTGCACACGAGCGGCGCCGACACGGTGGGCCTGACGGTCAGCCACTTCCTGACCGACCACATCGCGGTCACGTCGGTGGCCGGCGTGCCGCCGGTGTTCAAGGTGTCGGGCCAGGGCACGATCAAGCCGCCGGGCCCGGCCGGCGCGCTCGGCACGCAGAACATCGGGCTGGCCTCGGTCAATCCGATCGTGAAGAGCGTGCGGCAGTGGAGCCCGGCGGTGATCCTGCAGTACTACTTCGGGCAGGCGACCGCGAAGTTCCGGCCGTTCCTCGGCCTCGGCGTGTCGTACAACTGGTTCAGCGACCTGCAGCTCAACACGAACTTCATCAAGCAGACGCAGGACAACCTCGGCGCGATCCTCGCGGCGGGCGCGGGCAAGCCGGGCACGACCTCGGTGGAGGCGAAGGCGTCGTCGTCGTGGCAGCCGGTGTTCAACGCGGGCCTGCAATACAACATGACGGAACACTTCGGGCTGGTCGCGTCGGTGACCTACATCCCGCTGAAGACGACGTCGACGGTGACGATCAAGGCGGCGGACGGCTCGGTGCTCGCCGAGTCGAAATCGGACCTGAAGGCAGACCCGATCATCAGCTACGTCGGGATGACGTACAAGTTCTGAGCGCGGCGACCGCCGGCGAATGGCATGCCGCGACACGATCGCAGGCAAAAAAAAGCCCGCCTGATCGGCGGGCTGAATCCATATCAGAGGAGACATGGAGGAGACAGGTGCAATCATAGCGAATCGGTTTCCGCAATGCAACATTTCCGTAGAGAAAATAAGGATTTTCCCTCGAATGCGGCCTCTAGCCCGCCGTGACGGCGCCTGACCCCTTTTCATTCTCCCGGTCGAGCACTTCGCCCAGCGCGTCGCGCAGCAGCGCGACCGGCCGCATGAGGCGGCCCGGCAACGTGCCGTGCACGATCCATACGTTGATCCGCGTTTCCAGCCCCGCCGTTTCCACCACCCTCAGCGCATCGCGATGCGCGCTGCGCGCCAGCGCGTTCGGCGGCGCGATGCCGATGCCGGCACCGCGCGCGACGAGCGACAACTGCAGTTCCGAGCCGAATGCCTCGACCGCGACGTCGAACGGCAACCCGGCCGCGCCGAGCGCACGGCTCAGCGCCGAACGCATCCCGCAGCCGTCCTGGCTCAGCACCCACGGAAAGCCCGATAGCGTGTCGAGCGACAGCGGGCCGTCGGGCAGCGGAAAATCGCGCGCGGCGACGAGCACCGTCGGCTGCGTGGCGAGCAGCGTCGCCGTCAGCGCGTCGGGCAGCGCCGCGCTCGCGGGCACCATCACGGTGGCGACGTCGAGCGCGCCGCGCTCGATGCCCTGCACCAGCGCGGGCGACCAGCCAGCCGTCACGCGCAGCGTGAGGCGCGGAAACGCGTCGCGCAGCCGGTCGACCGGCCGCTCCAGCGCCAGTTCGGACAGAAACGGCGGCACGCCGATGCGCAGCTCGCCCGACGGCTCGCTGTCCGGTGTGCCCGCCGCCAACAGCTCGTCGACCGCGCCAAGCACGTTGCGCGCGAGCGCGTAGACGTCGCGCCCGGCGGCGGTCGGCTTCAGCGGCTTGCTCTGCCGTTCGAGCAACGGCACGCCGAGCAGCGTTTCGAGGTTCTGCACGCGCCGCGTCAGGCCCGGCTGCGTCAGGTGGAGCTTCGCGGCCGCGGCGACCATCGACCCGCTGTCGACGACCGCGACGAACGCCTGGAGATCACGCGTATTCAAAACAAACTCGCATAATCATGTTAGACATATTTCAATTGTCGCATAAACATCGCGCACCTACGATGGGAGTTCCTTCGACCTCCACTTGGTTTGCAATGAACTGCCCTGCCCATCGTTGCTCCGCACCTGCTTCTCCGTCCGTCGCCGCGCAGCCCGCACTGAGCACCGGCATGACGCTGTTCTTCGCCGCGACGGTCGGCGTGATCGTGATGGACCTGTTCGCCGCGCAGCCGTTGACCGGCCCGATCAGCGTGGACCTGCACCTGCCGCCCGGCCTCGCCGGCCTCGTCGCGATGCTGCCGCAGTTCGGCTACGCGGCCGGGCTCGCGTTGCTCGTGCCGCTGGTCGACCTGCTCGAGAACCGCCGCCTGATCGTCGCGACGCTCGCCGTCTGCGCGGCCGCGCTCGCGCTGCCCGCCTTCACGCGGTCGGGTACCGTGTTCCTGCTTGCGACGCTGGTGGCCGGCGCGGCGTCGAGCGTGATCCAGATGCTCGTGCCGATGGCCGCGTCGATGGCGCCCGACGCGCAGCGCGGCCGCGCGGTGGGCAACGTGATGAGCGGGCTGATGCTCGGGATCCTGCTGTCGCGGCCGCTCGCGAGCCTGATCGCGGGGTCGGCCGGCTGGCGCGCGTTCTATCTGCTGGCCGCGCTCGCGAACGCGGCGATCGCCGTCGTGCTCGCGCTGCGCCTGCCGGCGCGCACGCCGTCGATCACGGCCAGCTACCGCGCGTTGCTCACGTCGATGGGACGCCTGCTTGCCGACGAGCCGGTGCTGCGCCGGCATGCGCTGTCGGCCGCGCTCGCGATGGCCGCGTTCAGCGCGTTCTGGACCGCTGTCGGGCTGCGGCTCGCACAGCCGCCGTTCGCGCTCGATCTGCACGGCATCGCGCTGTTCGCGTTCGCCGGCGCGAGCGGCGCGATCGTCACGCCGCTCGCCGGCCGCGCGGGCGACCGCGGCCACGGCCCGGCCGCGCAGCGGCTCGCGCACGGCACGATGCTCGCGGCGCTCGTCGTGCTCGGCGTCGCCGGCGCAGGCTGGTTCGGTTTCGATACGCACGCGCATCGCGGCGTCGCGCTCGCGCTGCTGGCCGGCGGCGCGGCGCTGCTCGATGCGGGCGTGATCGTCGACCAGACGATCGGTCGCCGCGCGATCAACCTGCTGAACCCGGCCGCGCGCGGCCGCCTGAACGGGCTGTTCGTCGGGCTGTTCTTCGTCGGCGGCGCGCTCGGCGCGGCGCTCGCGGGCAGCGCGTGGGCATCGGGCGGCTGGAGCGCGGTGTGTGGTGTCGGGTTCGCGTTCGCCGGCGCGGCAGCCGTGTTCGGGCTGGCGACCGGACGCGGGGCCGGCGCGGCGGCGCTGGATCGGCCGCGTGCGTGAGCACGCACCGGTGAAGCGGCGCCCAAAAGCCGAACGCCCCGCCCTCTCGCGAGGGACGGGGCGTTCGGTACGCCGGGGTCGGCCGGGAATCAGTGCCGGACCAGCGCCATCATCGCGCCGAAGCCGACGAACAGCCCGCCCGTCAGCCGGTTGAACACCTTCGCGACGCTCTGGCTCTTCAGCGTGGCGCCGATGCGCGTGCCGAACGACGCGTAGACGAGATACCAGCTCACCTCGATCACCGCGAACGTGACGACGAGGATGCCGAACTGCGGCAGCGTCGGCTCGGCCGCATTGATGAACTGCGGCAGCAGCGCGGCCGCGAACAGGATCGCCTTCGGGTTGCTGCCCGCGACCAGGAAGCCGTTGCGGAACAGTGCGACGCGCGATGCCGATGCCGATGCCGCTTGCGACACCGCATCGACGTCGGCCGCCGGCGCGTCGTCCACCCGTGCGCGCCACGCCTTCACGCCGAGATAGATCAGGTAGGCCGCGCCCGCGAAGCGCAACGCATCGAACGTCGCCGGCCATGCCTCGAGCACCGCGCCGAGCCCGGCCGCGGAAACCGCGAGCATCAGCACCAGCGCGCTCAGGCAGCCGGCCATCGTCGCGGACGAGCGCCGCAGCCCGTGGCGCGCGCCGTGCGTCATCACGAGCAGCATGTTCGGGCCCGGAATCGCCGACACGACGAACACCGTCGCCACGAAAAGCCACCACGTATGCAAGTTCATGACTGCCTCTGCCTGAAATAAATGTAGGGAAAACGGACTGTCGATTATGCCGTGCGCAGCGCGCTTCTGGCGTGTCAGCGGCCGGCGCGGCGCAGCGCGGCCTCGCCGAGCACCGCGAAATCCTGGTCGCCGCCGCCGTGCGCGAGCGCATCGAGCAGGCTGTCGCGCACGACGCTCGCCACCGGCAGCGGCACCGACGTCGCGTCGCCCGCCTCCAGCGCGAGCCGGACGTCCTTCAGCCCGAGCCGCGCCTTGAAGCGCGCGGGCTCGTAGCGCCGCTCGGCGATCATCGCGCCGTAGCCTTCGTAGACGGGCCCCGGAAACACGCTGCTGGTGATCACGTCGAGGAAATCGCGCATCGCGACGCCGTGCGCGCCGAGCAGCGCGGACGCCTCGCCGAGCGTCTCGATCGCCGACGCGAGCGTGAAGTTCGCGGCGATCTTGGCGACGTTCGCATGCTGCGGCAGCGAGCCGAACCGCCAGGTCTTCTGGCCGATCGCATCGAACAGCGGCTGCACGCGGTCGATCGCCTCGGCCGGGCCGCCGGCCATGATCGTCAGGCGCGCGGCGGCCGCAACGTCGGGCCGCCCCATCACCGGCGCGGCGACATAGTCGATGCCGCGCGACGCATGCGCGTGCGCGAGCGATTCGGCGAGCGCGACCGACACCGTCGCCATGTTCACGTGGATCAGCCCGCGCGGCGCCTGGGCCAGCAGCGCGTCGTCGAACACCGCGCGCGCGGCCGCATCGTCGCCAAGCATCGAGAACACCGCATCGCCGCGAAACGCGTCGGCCGGCGTGTCGACGATCAGCGCGCCGAATGCCGCGAGCGGCTCGGCCCGCTCGCGCGACCGGTTCCAGACCCGCACCGTGTGGCCCGCCTTCAGCAGGTTCGTCGCGATCGCCTGCCCCATTTCGCCCAGCCCGATAAACCCGAGATCCATGTCCCGCTCCTTCGCTCCGTGAAGCCGCGAGTTAAACACAGATGCCGGCGCGCTGCAGCGCCTGCCGCCGGCCGGGCGCGGTGCGCACCGGCGCCTGAAAAAAACAAAACCCCGCATGCCGGAGCATGCGGGGTTGGCCGACCAATGACCGGCAACGCCGGCCGTGGCCGCGAGCCGCTTAGTTCTGCGTGCCTGCGTCGTTCGTGCCGGCTGCCGATGCGGCTGCCGCCTTCGCCTGGCCCTTCTTCGAACCGTGGTGCTTCAGCTGGTGCTTCGGCTTGCTGTGATCCTTCTTGGCCGGTGCCGAAGCGGCGGCCGACGTGTCGGCTGCCGGCGCGGACGCCTGTGCGAATGCCGAAACCGATGCGAGAGCGAATGCTGCGGCGATGATCGAAGCGAGCGTCTTCTTCATTGTTCTTCCTTTAGCGGAGAAAAAATCAAACGTACCGGTAATGAGAGATGCGAGGCATTCGCACCGGAGCCCCAGGCCGCGAGGCCGGCTTTCGCCGTTCCGTCGCGACAAAACCTGGCGCACTCGTTCCATAACGCACCGCGTTCGCCGCAAGTTGACACGTTGCGTGCATCCTCGGGTTTCCCCGGGGGCGGCCGCGTCGGCCGCCGCCGCGCGGCACCGCAAACCGGCTCGCGCGGCGCCGGAGCGACGCTTATACTGGCGTCCATCCGTCCCTTTCCCCGGAAACCGGGCGCGGCCGGTCGCACGACCGCCGCCGTCTCGAGGCGCTCAAATTGCCCGATCACAATCTGGACAAACTGAAAATCGACCGGCGTCCGATCGCCCCGGCGCCACGCCGGCGTCGCTGGGCGCGCTATGCAGTCGCCGCCGCGCTCGTCGTCATCGCGATCGTCGCCGGCCTCGCGCTCACCGGCCGGCCGACCGTCGACACCACGTCCGTCACGTCCGCCTACCCGTACCAGAACGACACGCAGCTCAATGCGACCGGCTATGTCGTGCCGCAGCGCAAGGCCGCGGTCGCGTCGAAGGGCCAAGGGCGCGTCGAGTGGCTCGGCGTGCTCGAAGGCACGCGCGTGAAGCAGGACGAGATCATCGCGCGGCTCGAAAGCAGCGACGTGCAGGCGTCGCTCGCCCAGGCGCGCGCGCAGGTGCAGGTGTCCCGCGCAAACCTCGGCGTCGCGCAGGCCGAACTGAAGGACGCCGAAATCGCGCTGCGCCGCACCGCCGCGCTCGCGCCGAAGGGCGCGGTACCGGCCGCGCAGCTCGACACCGACACGGCGCGCGTGAACAAGGCGCGCGCGACGCTCAACAGCGACCAGGCCGCGATCGCGTCGGCGGAAGCGAACGCGCAGGCCGCGCAGGTGGCGGTCGACCAGACGGTGATCCGCGCGCCGTTCGACGGCATCGTGCTCGCGAAGCACGCGAACGTCGGCGACAACATCACGCCGTTCTCGTCCGCGTCGGACAGCAAGGGCGCGGTCGTGACGATCGCCGACATGGAGACGCTCGAGGTCGAGGCCGACGTCGCCGAATCGAACATCGCGAAGATCCGCGCCGAGCAGCCGTGCGAGATCCAGCTCGACGCGCTGCCCGACATGCGCTTCGCCGGCCGCGTGTCGCGCATCGTGCCGACCGTCGACCGCTCGAAGGCCACCGTGCTCGTGAAGGTGCGCTTCGTCGACCGCGACGAGCGCGTGCTGCCCGACATGAGCGCGAAGATCGCGTTCCTGTCGAAGCCCGCGTCGCCGCAGGACCGGCAGCCGGTGACGGCCGTGCAGGCGAGCGCGGTGGTCGAGCGCGACGGCCGGCCGGTCGTGTTCGTCGTGAAGGACGACGCCGTGCATGCGGTGGCCGTGACGAAGGGCGCGCGGATCGGCGAGCTCGTCGCGGTGCGCGGCGTGAAGGCCGGCGACACGGTCGTGCTCGCGCCGGGCGCGAAGCTGAAGGACGGCGCGAAAGTGGCCGTCGCGAAGAAGTAGCGCGCGTGAACGACGCCCGGCCGCCCCTCGTCGAGCTCAGCCACGTCGCGAAGTCGTACCGGCGCGGCAACCAGGTCGTGCCCGTGCTGACCGACATCACGCTCGACATCGGCGAAGGCGACTTCGTCGCGCTGATGGGGCCGTCGGGCTCCGGCAAGAGCACGCTGCTGAACCTCGTGGCCGGCATCGACCGGCCCGACAGCGGCGAGCTGCGCGTCGGCGGCCTCGACATCTCGCAACTCGCCGAGGCGCAACTGGCCGAATGGCGCGCGGCGAACGTCGGCTTCATCTTCCAGTTCTACAACCTGATGCCCGTGCTCACCGCGTTCGAGAACGTCGAGCTGCCGCTGATGCTCACGCACCTGTCGCGCCGCGAGCGACGCGAACGCGTCGAGCTCGTGCTCGACATGGTGAATCTCGGCGATCGCACGAGCCATTACCCGTCCGAGCTGTCGGGCGGCCAGCAGCAGCGCGTCGCGATCGCGCGCGCGCTGATCACCGATCCGGTGCTGATCGTCGCCGACGAGCCGACCGGCGACCTCGACCGCGCATCGGCCACCGACGTGCTCGCGATGCTGCAGCGGATGAACGCCGAGCTCGGCAAGACGATCATCATGGTGACGCACGACGCGCACGCGGCCGGCGCCGCGCGCTCGCTCGTCCATCTGGAAAAAGGGGAACTGATCGATGGGCACGCCGGCTGACCGGCAGCGGGGGCGCGCGCCATGTACGTGCTGAAGCTGATCGCCCGCAACGCGCTGCGGCACCGGCTGCGCACGCTGCTGACCGTGCTCGGGCTCACGATCGCCGTGCTCGCGTTCGGGCTGCTGCACACCGTCGTCGACGCGTGGTACGCGGGCGCGGCGGCCGCGTCCAGCGGGCGGCTCGTCACGCGCAACGCGATCTCGCTGGTGTTTCCGCTGCCGGTCAGCTACGAGAACCGCATTCGCGGCGTCGACGGCGTGACGGCCGTGGTCCGCTCGAACTGGTTCGGCGGCATCTACCGCGACCCGAAGAACTTCTTCGCGAGCTTCGCGGTGTCGGAGAACTATCTCGACCTGTATCCGGAATTCATCCTGCCGGCACAGCAGCGCGCCGACTACGACCGCGACCGCCGCGGCTGCCTCGTCGGCCGCCAGCTCGCGACGCAGTTCGGCTTCAAGGTCGGCGACGTGATTCCGCTGAAGGGCACGATCTACCCGGGCACGTGGGACTTCGTCGTGCGCGGGATCCTCGACGGCCGCGACGATTCGACGATCACGCGTCAACTGGTGTTCCACTGGGATTACCTGAACGAGACGGTGCGCAAGCGCACGCCGAAGCAGGCCGACCAGGTCGGCGTGTTCGTGCTCGGCGTCGCGAACCCCGACGATGGCGCGTCGATCGCGCGCAACGTCGACGCGGTATTCAAGAACTCGCTCGCCGAAACGCTGACCGAAACCGAGCAGGCGTTCCAGCTCGGCTTCGTCGCGATGTCGAACCAGATCATCGCGGCGATCCGCCTCGTGTCGTACGTGGTGATCCTGATCATCATGGCCGTAATGGCCAACGCGATGGCGATGAGCGCGCGCGAACGCACGGCCGAATACGCGACGCTGAAGGCGCTCGGCTTCGGCCCCGGGTTCCTCGCGCTGATCGTGTTCGGCGAATCGGTCGTGATCGCGGTGATCGGCGGCGGGCTCGGGATTCTCGCGACGCCGCCCGCCGCGAGCCTGTTCAAGCAGGCGGCGGGCGGCATTTTCCCGGTATTCAAGGTGTCGACCGAAACCGTCGTGCTGCAGGCCGCGTGTTCGGTCGCGGTCGGCCTCGCGGCCGCGCTCGTGCCGGCGTGGCAGGCCGCGCGCGTGCGCGTGGTCGAAGGCCTGCGGGCGATCGGGTAAGGCGCGCATGGCGATCCCGCTCACCTACATCGCACGCAATCTGTGGACCCGGCGCCTCACCACCGCGCTCACCGCCGGCGGGATGGCGCTCGTGATCTTCGTGTTCGCGACGGTGCAGATGCTCGATGCCGGCCTCACGAAAACGCTCGTGTCGACCGGCGAACCCGACAACGCGGTGGTGATCCGCAAGGGCGCCGAGACCGAGATCCAGAGTTCGATCGACCATCAGCAGGCCAACGCGCTCGAGATGCACCCGGCCGTCGCGCTCGGCCCGGACGGACGGCCGCTCGTGTCGAAGGAGGCCGTGGTGCTGATCTCGCTCGTCAAAACGTCGACCGGCAAGCCGTCGAACGTCGTGATCCGCGGCGTGTCGCCGGCCGGCCTCGCGCTGCGGCCGCACGTGAAGCTCGTGGCCGGCCGCCCGTTCGCGCCCGGCTCGTCGGAGATCGTCGTCGGCAGCGCGATCGCGAAAGGCTTCAGCGGCACGCAGCTCGGCGACAGCCTGCACTTCGCGCAGCGCGACTGGACCATCGTCGGCATCTTCGACGCGGGCGGCAGCGGCTTCGATTCGGAGATCTGGGGCGACGTCGACCAGCTGATGCAGTCGTTCCGCCGCACCAGCTATTCGTCGATGGTGCTGCGCATCCCGAGCACCGACGGATTCGCGCGCTTCAAGGCCGACATCGACGTCGACCCGCGGCTGACCGACGAGGCGAAGCGCGAGCAGACCTTCTACGGCGACCAGTCGAAGGCGCTGTCGACGTTCATCAACATCCTCGGCATCACGCTGTCGACGATCTTCTCGATCGCCGCGATGATCGGCGCGATGATCACGATGTATGCGTCGGTCGCGAACCGCGTGGCCGAGATCGGCACGTTGCGCGCGCTCGGCTTCAAGCGCACCAACGTGCTCGCCGCATTCCTGCTGGAGGCGCTGCTGCTCGGCTTCGTCGGCGGCGTCGCGGGGCTCGCGTGCGCGTCGCTGATGCAGTTCGCGTCGTTCTCGACGACCAACTTCCAGACCTTCTCGGACCTGTCGTTCCGCTTCGTGCTGACGCCCGCGATCGTCGTGAAGACGCTCCTGTTCTCGCTCGTGATGGGGCTCGTCGGCGGGTTCCTGCCGGCGATGCGCGCCGCGCGGCTGAAAATCGTCGACGCGCTGCGCGCGCAGTGACGCGCACCGCCGACGCACACGTTCAACGTTCGCGCGGCACCCACGCGCCGTGGAACCCGGCCGGCACGCGGCGCGGCAGGTGCACGGTCGCGACCGGCCCCGCGTCGATCGCGCGCGCATCGAGGATCACGACGTCGCTCGTATCCGTCGCCGCGCGGTAGACCATCACGAGCAGCCAGCCGTCGTCCTCGTCCGCGCCGCCGGGGCGCGGCACGAACACCGGCTCGCCGTTCTGGTCGCCGGCCGGCACCGCGTAGTGCATCGTCGTGCCGCGCACATGGTCGAAGCGCATCACGCCGCGCATTTCCGCGTTATTCGGCTGCTCGGCCGCATACAGATAGCGATAGCGGCGCCCGGTCCGGCTTTCGTTGATGCGCGGCAGCTCGATGCCGCCTTCGGCGAGCGGCCCTTCGTCGATCAGGCCGTTCGCGGTGTCGATCACGTAACGCCACAGCTCGCCGACCGGGTTGTCGGCGAAGCGGCCCGTGCGCGCGTCGAGCCGCAGGAACGACGGATAGCGCACCGCATCGAGCACGATGCACGACGCGTCGCAGTCGTACGCGTTCACGACGTGCTGGATGAAGCACGGCTCGACGCCGAACCAGCGCACGTCGCCGCCGTGGCGCGGCAGCACGCCGATGCGCGCGGGCCGGTCGTCGTGCCAGCGCAGCGGCATCCGGTGGCCCTGCTTCAGCAGCGAGAAGTCGTAGCCGACGTTCAGGTCGAGCAGCAGGCTGCGGGTTTCGGTGATCGCGAGGTCGTGCATCATCGACGGCGCGCCCAGCTCGATCTCGAGATCGACGCGCGGCACGCCGTGCGCATCCGCGACGCCGTAGCGCAGCCACGGCGCGCGCCAGTCCGCGCGGAACAGGATCAGCTCGCCGGTTACCGGGTCGACCTTCGGATGCGCGGTCATCGCTCCGTCGAACCCCGCGTGCCGCGCCGGCACGCCGAACGAATCGAGCGCGGCGGTGATCGCGAGCGGCGCGCCGCCCTCGGCCAGCGCGAGCAGTTCGCCCGCATGCTGCAGCACGTTCACGTTCGGATTGGTGTCGGGAAGATGCGGCACTTGCCCCGGTGCGTGGACGGCAGCCCAGCGCCGCGTGCGCGCCCAGCGGTTCCGGTAGCCGGCCGCGCGGCCGCCGTCGAACGCGATCGCATGCAGCATCGCGGCCTCCGGCCACCACGACAGCACGTCGTTGCCTTCGAAGCGGCCGCCCGGCGGGTTCGGGCCGTTGCGCAGCAACGCGCCGTCGAGTTCGCGCGGAATGGCGCCCGTCACGCGCAGCTCGACGATATCGACTTCGTCGGCGACCGGCGCGATCGCGCCGCGGTTCAGGTCGAATACGGTCATCGCGTCGGCGCTCCGTCAGCAGTCGTCGGCGGCCGGCGGCAAATCGCCGCGCGCCAGTGCGAGCGCATGGTCGCGCACGTCGTCCGGCCAGCCGGCGATCAGCTCGGCCAGCCGCGCCGGATCGTTCGCATACAGCGCCCGCGCGGCTTCCTCGAAACCGGGCAGGTCGCCCGCCATCGCCGACATGAAGTGGTACGCGCGCGCCTGCGCGTCGCGGTGCCGGTCGGCTGCCGCATGCGTGCGTCGCGCGTCCTCGACGAGCTTGCGCAGCGCGACCGACGCGCCGCCCGGCTGCGCGCCGAGCCATTCCCAGTGACGCGGCAGCAGCGTGACCTCGCGCGACACCACGCCGAGCTTCGGCCGGCCTCGGCCGCGCTGTTCGCCTGCGCCTGCACCTGCCGGCTCGCCGGCGCCGCCGGATGCGTCGCCCGACGGCGCCGCATAGCGCGCACGGATGTCGTCCGCCGTGCCGCGCAAGTCGAGGTCGATCGAGCGGCCCGTCGCGTCGTCGAAGATCAGGATCGTGCCGGGCGTCGCGTCGCCGGCCGCCTGCCGGACCGCGAGCGCGACCGTCGCAAGCGGGCCCGACGCGAGCCGCCGATGGCCGTCGAAGGCCGTGTAAGAAGGAAGGAGCGTGGAAGAGGTCATCGTGATCGCCCGCAGGGTGGAATCGGAATGGCGCTATTTTTATCCGGGTATTAATTGGATGTCAATATTATCCGGGTAAAAAATATCGTCACTACAGAATTCCATCCTGTGCGGGCGACCGGCGCGGCCGATCAGGCCGCCCGCACCGGCGCCACGATGCCGCGCGCGCTGGCCAGCGCGTCGTCGAGCGACACATGCCCTTCGAACGCCGACGACGCCGGCGGCGGCAGGTTCTCCTCGATCGCGTGCGCGAACTGCACGCCGGCATCGTCGGCGAGCCGCGCGCGCAGCGCGGCGACGCGCGGGAACGCATCGCGCTCGAACACCGCGTGATAGTCGGCCCAGCGCGCGATTCCCGTGAAGTACGCGTCGGCCAGCGTGCGCCGTGCGCCCAGCAGCCACGGCCCTTCGCCACGCTCGAGCAGCGCTTCGAGCTGCCGGTGCGCCTTCAGCACCTTGCCGCGGCCGTACGCCTGCAGCGCCGCCTTCTCGCTGCCTTCGGCGCCGTGTTCGTACACGTACCAGAGCGCGCCGAACGCGCTGAAGAACGTCGTGTTCAGCCACGCCAGCATCCGGTTCAGCCGGTCGAAATCCGCGCTGCCCTGTCGAAACGCGAGGCCGCTGTCGAGCGCCTGCGCGCCGATATGGCCGAGGATCGCGATGCTTTCGGTCAGCACGTCGCCGGCCGCGGTGACGAACGCCGGCGTCTCGGCGACGGGGTTCAGTGCGACGAAGGCGTCGCTCGTCACGGCGCCCGGCATCGTGATGCGCGACAGCCGGTACGGGCGGCCGGTCCATTCGAGCGCGACGATCGAGCCGAACGAGCAGCCGGCGGGAATACCGTAGAGAAGGATCGGAGACATCGGGGAATTCCGCGGAAGTTGAACGAGCAGTCATGCTCCCACGGCGAACGATGGCGCAGTAGCCGCTAAAATCGAAACCCGTCGTTTCTCCATATGGACGCTGGAAGTGAATCTGAACGACCTCTACCTGTTCGTGCAGGCGGTGGATGCCGGCAGCATGTCGGCGGCCGCGCGCCGGCTCGACCTGCCGAAATCGACGGTCAGCAAGCGCGTGGCCGAACTCGAGCGCACGCTCGGCGCGCGGCTCGTGCATCGCACGTCGCGCAGCTTCCGGCTCACGCCGGTCGGCGCCGAATTCTTCGAGCATGCGCGCGCGGCCGTGATCGAGGCCGACAGCGCGCGCGACGCGGTGCTGCGGCAAACCGCCGAGCCGGCCGGCGTCGTGCGGATCACGAGCTCGGTGCCGGTCGCGCAGCACATCCTCGCGCCGTGCCTGCCGGCGCTGGCGATCGCGCATCCGAAGCTGCTGCTGCAGATCCATGCGAGCGACCGCCTCGTCGACATCGCGCAGGAAGGCTTCGACATCGCGGTGCGCAGCCATTTCGCGCCGCTGCCCGATTCCGCGCTCGTGCAACGGCCACTCGCGGCGTCGCCGATCGTCGTCGTGGCAGCGCCGGCCTATCTCGCGCGGGCCGGCACGCCCGACACGCCGGCCGATCTCGCGCAGCATGACGGGCTCCACCCGGGCACGCAGCCATGGCGGCTGCAGCGCGGCGGCGATACCGTCGACGTGACGCCGCGCCTGCGGCTGCAGGCCGACGAATCGACGCTGTTGCTGCAGGCGGCGGCCGCCGGCCTTGGCCTCGCGTGCCTGCCCGACTGGATCGCCGATACCGGGCTCGCGTCCGGCGCGCTCGTGCGCGTGCTGCCCGGTTGGCGCGCCGGCACCGTCACGACGACGCTGCTGATGCCGCATCGGCGCGGCCAGTTGCCCGGCGTACGCGCCGCCGTCGAGTTTCTCGCGCAGCACGTGGCGCGCCATCACGGCAGCGGCGCGGACGACGCGCGCGCGTGACCGCGCCCTTCATCGATCGATTCAAATGCTGAATCGATCAAGTCAGCAATTGGCATGAAAGCGCAAATACCGACATGACAGAATGGCCCGGACGCCCTGCCCGCCTCGGCGTCCGGTGCCCGGCCTCCGCCGGCGGCATCCACACATTACGCGCGCACCCGACGCGCCTGCCGCACGACGGCGCCTTCCGCCCTTCGGAGGAGACAGGTCATGAATCCGCTTCACGCATTGCCGACGTCCGCGTCGGCAACGGCCCGGCGCACCCGCGTGCGCTGGCTGGTGCTGGCCGTGCTGTTCGCGGTCACGACGATCAACTATGCGGATCGTGCGGCGATCGCGATCGCGGGCCCGAGCCTCGCCCGCGCGCTGCACCTGAGCCACGTGCAGATGGGCTTCATCTTTTCCGCGTTCGGCTGGTCGTACGTGATCGCGCAATTGCCGGGCGGCTGGCTGCTCGACCGCTTCGGTTCGCGGATCGTCTACGCATTCAGCATCTTCTTCTGGTCGCTGTTCACGCTGCTGCAGGGCGGGATCGGCTTCTTCGGCGGCGCGGCGGCGTTCGCGCTGCTGTTCGGGCTGCGCTTCCTGGTCGGCGCGGCCGAGGCGCCGTCGTTCCCGGCCAACAGCCGGATCGTGTCCGCGTGGTTCCCGGCCGCCGAACGCGGCACCGCGTCGGCGATCTTCAACGCCGCGCAGTACGCGGCGACCGTCGTGTTCGCGCCGCTGATGGGCTGGCTCGTGCACGCGTTCGGCTGGCAGTCGGTGTTCGCGGTGATGGGCGTGCTCGGCTTCGCGTTCGTGCTGGTGTGGAACCGCACGATGTACGACCCGAAGGCGCACCCGACCATCAACCGCGCTGAACTCGACTACCTCGCCGAAGGCGGTGCGCTCGTCAACATCGATCAGGCGACGGGCGCACGCGCCGACGGCCCGTCGATGCGTCACGTGAAGGCGCTGCTGAGAAACCGGATGCTGGTCGGCGTGTACGTCGCGCAGTACTGCATCAACGCGCTCACCTACTTCTTCATCACGTGGTTTCCCGTCTATCTCGTGCAGGCGCGCGGGATGTCGATCCTCAACGCGGGGCTCGTCGCGTCGATCCCGGCCGTGTGCGGGTTCCTCGGCGGAATTCTCGGCGGCGTCGTGTCCGATGCGCTGCTCAAGCAGGGCCGGTCGCTGTCGGTCGCGCGCAAGGTGCCGATCGTGATCGGCATGCTGCTGTCGATGTCGATGATCGTCTGCAACTACACGGATTCGCACGTGCTCGTCGTGCTGTTCATGGCGCTGTCGTTCTTCGGCAAGGGGCTCGGCGCGCTCGGCTGGGCCGTCAACGCCGACACCGCGCCGCGCCAGATCGCCGGCCTGAGCGGCGCGCTGCTCAACACGTGCGGCAATCTTTCCAGCATCACGACGCCGATCGCGATCGGCTATATCGTCGACCGCAGCGGCTCGTTCAACGGCGCGCTCGTCTATGTCGTCGCGCATGCGCTCGTCGCCGTGATCTGCTACCTGTTCGTCGTCGGCGAGATCCGCCGCGTCGAGCTTCAATGAACGGCGCGGGCCGCGCCGGCGCGTCCGGCGGCCCGCACGCCACCGGAACCAGGAGCGAACCGATGTCCGAACCCAGCCGTGCCGGCACCCCGCGCGTCATGCGCATGCAGGTGATTCCCGTCGCCGGCCGCGACAGCATGCTGCTCAACCTGTGCGGCGCGCACGCGCCGTACTTCACGCGCAACCTCGTGATCCTCGACGACAGTAGCGGGCATACGGGCGTCGGCGAAGTGCCGGGCGGCGAAGGCATCCGCCACGCGCTCGAGCGCATGACGGATCTCGTGGTCGGCCAGTCGATCGGGCGCTACCAGGCGACGCTCAACGCGGTGCGCGCGGCGCTGTCCGGCGCGGGCGCCGGTGCCGGCCGCACGATCCGCCATGAAGTGACGTCTGCCGGCGAGGCGGCCGTGCTGCGCCAGCCGCACGAAATCAACCTGCGGCTCGACAACGTGATCACGGCGATCGAAGCCGCGCTGCTCGACCTGCTCGGCCAGCACCTCGACGTGCCGGTCGCGGCGCTGCTCGGCGAAGGCCAGCAGCGCGATGCGGTACCGATGCTCGCGTACCTGTTCTATCTTGGCGACCGACGTCGCACCGATTTGCCGTATCGCGACGACGCTCACGCATCGGATGCCTGGTTCCGGCTACGCAACGAGGCGGCGCTGACGCCGGCCGCGATCGCGCGACAGGCCGAAGCCGCGGTCGAACGCTACGGTTTCGCCGATTTCAAGCTGAAGGGCGGCGTGATGGCCGGCGCCGACGAGATGGAGGCGATCGCGGCGATCAAGGCGCGCTTTCCCGACGCGCGCACGACGCTCGACCCGAACGGCGCGTGGTCGCTCGACGAGGCCGTCGCACTGTGCCGCGGGCAAGGCCACCTGCTCGCGTACGCGGAAGATCCGTGCGGGCCGGAAGGCGGCTATTCGGGCCGCGAGGTGATGGCCGAATTCCGCCGCGCGACGGGGATCCCGACCGCGACCAACATGATCGCGACCGACTGGCGGCAGATGGATCATGCCGTGCGGCTGCAGGCGGTCGACATTCCGCTCGCCGATCCGCATTTCTGGACGATGCAGGGCTCGGTACGGCTCGCGCAGCTGTGCCGCGACTGGGGGCTCACGTGGGGCTCGCACTCGAACAACCACTTCGACGTATCGCTCGCGATGTTTACGCATGCGGCGGCGGCCGCGCCCGGCACGATCACCGCGATCGACACGCACTGGATCTGGCAGGAAGGCGACGCGCGGCTCACACGCGAGCCGCTCGCGATCGTCGGCGGCAAGGTGGCCGTGCCGGAACGGCCGGGGCTCGGGATCGAGCTCGACATGGCGCAGATCGAGGCCGCGCATGCGCTGTACAACGCGGTGGGTGGTACGGCGCGCGACGATGCGGTCGCGATGCGGTATCTGGTGCCGGGGTGGACTTATGATCCGAAGCGGCCGAGTCTGGGGCGGGTTTAGGGCGGGGTGGCGGGTGGGCTGACGGGTGGCGGTTGCCAAACGCGGAAAACGGTCGCATCCTGCCGGCTGCCTGGCTCGGCCCGCGCGGCGGACGGTCGGGTGCCCTCTTCCCTCCGCACAAGAACGCTTTTCATGACGTCATCCGATCCGACACCGCGGCAGATCATCGTCTTCGTGCTGTATTCGGTGCTGTGCCTGCCCGCGAGCATGACCGTCGCCGGGTATGTCGCGACCCGGATCACGCAGAACGTATCGAACTTCGAAGGCGGGGCGGGCTATGCGGCGCTGTGGTGGATCGTCATTCTGACCTGCGCGTTCTGCGGGCTGTCGATCGCTCTCTGCGTGCTGCTGCGGAAGAGGACCGCGGTGCTCGCGGTCATGACGGTGGGGTTCGCCGTGTTGTCGGTGCCGACGTTCAGATTGATCCACGCGCTGGCAACTTAGCGCGTCGGTCAAGGTCACGCGAAAAACAAAAAGGCCCGATCTCGCGATCGGGCCTTTCGAATTCCGTTGGTGGAGCGGAGGAGGATCGAACTCCCGACCTTCGCATTGCGAACGCGACGCTCTCCCAGCTGAGCTACCGCCCCAACAGTCGATCATCATACACACGCATTTCCGCGCTTGGCAATAGGGGTTACGTCACCCCGACGCGTTATTTTGACGGCGCGCCGGCCAGCACCCATTCGACCACCGACCGGACGTCGGCGTCGCTCATGCGCGGATGCGCGGGCATCGGAATCGCGCCCCAGACGCCCGAGCCGCCGTCCTTCACCTTCTTCGACAGCTTCGCGACCGCCTGCGGATCGGACTTGTAGCGCGCCGCGATATCCTTGAACGACGGGCCGACGAGCTTGCGGTCGACCGCGTGGCAGCCCATGCACGCGTTGCTGCGGGCAACCTTCAGGCCGTCGCCGACGTCCGCGTGCGCGGCACCCAGCGTGCCGGCCACGAGCGCCGCGGCCGCCGCGCCCTGCGCGATCCATCGTTTGATCTGCTTCATCTGCCTGCCCGTCATTGCGCCTTCGCCTTCGGATTGCCCAGATGCACGCTCGACGAATTCGAGATCGGCGCGGGCGGCTGCAGCGGTGCGGACTGCACCGACGCATCGGGCACCGCGCCCACCGTCGCGCTGTCCGCCGGGGCGGCAGCCGCCTGTGCGCCGGATGCGCCGCTCGCGGGCGACGCGTCCTGCAGCGCCTGCGCGTCCTGCGGCTTCACGTACTGGAACACCTTCACGACCTTCTCGACGCCCGGCACCTGGCTCGCGGCTTCCGCGCCGCGATTGCCTTCGTCCACCGTGACGAGCCCCATCAGGTAAAGATTGCCGCGTTCGCTGACGACCTTGTAGTAGTTCGCCGAGATGCCCTTCGTCGCGATCAGCTCCGACTTCACGCGCCCTTCGAGGTACGAGTCGTTCGCGCGCGACGACAGCGACGACGCCGGCCCGACCGACAGCTCGTTGACGATGCCGTTCACGTTGTTGATGCCGCGCACGATTTCCTCGGCGCGCTGCTTCGACGCATCGTTCGGCACTTCGCCCGTCAGCAGCACGCGGCGGTTGAACACCGTCACGTTCACGTGCGACTGGTCCGGCAGCCCGTTGTTGATCTGCGTGAGCGACTTGACCTGGATCTCGCGATCCTCGGTCTGCGCGCCGAGCGTGCGGCGATCGGTCGCGATCAGCGCGCCGCCGCCGGCCGCTGCGCCCACGACCCCGAGCACACAACCCTGCAGCGACACGGCGAGGCCCGCCGTCAGCGCGGCGAGCAGCGTGGTTCTGACGAGCGTCTGTTTGACGCGGCTTTGATTCATCGACGGCTCTCCTTCGTTCAATCCTCACCCAGCAGCATCGCGTCGATGCCGTCGCACAGGCAGTGGATGGTCAGCAGATGGACTTCGTGGATGCGCGCCGCGCGAACGGCGGGCACGCTGATCGGAATATCGGTATCGGACAGCGCGGCCGCGACCGTGTGGTCGTTGCCGCCCGTCAATGCGACGACGGTCATCTCGCGCTCGTGCGCCTCGTCGATCGCCGCGAGCACGCGCGGCGATGCGCCGAGCGCGTCGAGCACCAGCAGGATGTCGCCCGTCTGGCCCAGCACGCGCACCTGCTGCGCGAACAACTGCTCGGCCGCCGCCGCGCCCGCGAGGCCGGCCTGCGATGCGTCGGTGGCCAGCGCGATCGCGGGCAGGCCCGGACGCTCGCGCTCGAAACCGCCGACGAGCGACGCGGCGAGGTACTGCGCGGCGGCGGCCGACGGGCCGTCACCGCACGCGACGATCTTGTTGCCGTTCGCCAGTGCGGCGAACATCGCATCGACCGCGGCTGCGATCGGCAGCGACAACGCGTCGGCCGCTTCGGCGTGAAGCGCGGCGCTGTCGCGGAATTGTTGCTGAATACGTTCGACTGACATCGATTCCTGGTGAACTGGGCGCGCGGCACCACGCGCGCGACATCGTGGGTGCGGCGAGTTTACCGTACTCCGGCGCCCTCTCCGGGGGTCCGGCGAGAACTCTTTACATCTCGTCACAGCTCGCGGCTATGCATCGTCGGTACGAAATGCGTCGCGCAGCCACGCAAGCCGTCCGGCCTCGAACGCGACGACGTCGAAACGGCACGCGGCGCCGCCGCCGTGCCGCGACCAGAACTGCAGCGCGGCCGCGACCAGACGCCGCCGCTTGCGCCAGCCGACGCTCGCGGCCGCGCCGCCATGCCGGGTGCTGCGCCGCGCGCGCACTTCGACGAACACGAGCATGCCGTCGGGCTCGCGCATCACGAGATCGAGCTCGCCGCCGCGCATCGTCACGTTCGCGGCGACGAACGCGAGGCCGCGGCGCTCGAGAAACTGCCGCGCGCGCTGCTCGAACGCGGCGCCGACCGGTTTGGATCGCGCCGCGCCGGAAAAGTTGTCGCCCGAACGCGGCCGACCGCGCGCGCCATCCGGCCGCGCCGGCGCCGCGTGGCACAATGCCGTCCTTGTTCCGCTCGTGCCGCGATTGCGTGCATTGCCTGCCATGACTGCCCTCCTCGAACTCGCGCGTACGCAGCACTACCCGGACGCCGCGCTCTACGTGGTCGCCACGCCGATCGGCAATACGGCCGACATCACGCTGCGCGCGCTGCACGTGCTCGGCCTCGCCGACCGCATCGCGGCCGAAGACACCCGCAACACGGGCCAGCTGCTCGCCCGCTACGGGATCTCGAAACCGCTCGTGGCCGTGCACGAGCACAACGAACGCGAGGCCGCGCAGCGCGTGATCGAACTGCTGCGTGGCGGCGAACGCGTGGCCTACGTGTCGGACGCCGGCACGCCGGGCATCTCGGACCCCGGCGCGCGGCTCGTCGACGCCGTGCGCGCGGCCGGGTTCGCGGTGATTCCGCTGCCGGGCGCGAGCGCGGCCGTGGCCGCGCTGAGCGTGGCCGGCGACTGGGCCGGCGCGTTCACGTTCGCGGGCTTCCTGCCGCCGAAGGCGAAACAGCGCGCGACCGCGCTGCAGGCGCTGGCGTCGCACCCGTACGCGCTGGTGTTCTACGAAGCGCCGCACCGGATCGCCGAAACGGTCGACGCGCTCGCCGACGCATTCGGCCCCGCGCGCCGGCTGCTGATCGCGCGCGAACTCACCAAGCTACACGAGCAGTTGTTCCAGGGCACCCTGGCCGAAGGACAGAGCTGGCTCGCCGGCGATGCGAACCGGCAGCGCGGCGAGTTCGTGCTGGTCGTCGAAGGCGCGCCGGCGACAAGCGGCGAAGCCGACGACACCGCGCACGACGCATTGCTCAGGCTGTTGCTGGAAGAGGTGCCGGTAAAGAGCGCGGCCAAGCTCGCGGCCGCGCTGACGGGCGCATCGCGCAACATGCTGTATGCACGTGCGCTCGTGCTGAAGGAAGGCAAGGAAGACTGACGCGACGACACCGCGCGGAAACGACAAAGGGCTGCCGGAAGGCAGCCCTTTGCGCATGAGCGGACGAGCCGCCGGGTGGTTACGCCGGATTGTTGCGCCGCGTTACTTCGCCGAGATCGACGCGAACATTTCGTCACGCGCCTCGCGCGCTTCCCGCGGCGACAGCCCTTCGATCTTCACGCGGCCCGTGCCGGCGTGCACGAGGCCGATCACCTTGGCCGCCGCATACGACAGGTCGAGCACGCGGCCGCGCTTGAACGGCCCGCGATCGTTGACCTTCACGACGACCCACTTGCCGGTCGATGCGTTCGTCACCTTGATGTACGACGACAGCGGCAGCGTGCGGTGCGCGGCGGTGAACGCGTTCATGTTGAAGCGTTCGCCGTTCGCGGTGCGGCGGCCGTGGAAATCCCGCCCGTACCACGATGCGCGGCCGCTCTGGCGGAAATCGGACACATCCTTGCCGTCGATCGGCTCGGCGTCCGCCAGCGACGACTTCTTCGCGTCCTTGCTGTCGGCAGCCGGCATCGATGCCAGCGCGGAATCGAAATTGAGCGGCTGCTTGTCGTCGTCCGCCTTCGCGGCAGCGGCGGTCTTGTCGACCGCCTTCTTCTGGCTCACGCTGCCGGTGGTCTGGCTGGATGGCACCGCACAGCCCGTCAGCGCAAAAAACAATGCAATGGTTCCGAATCGGCTCGGAAAACGTAAATTCATCGACGTGTCGCCTTCTGGTTCGGGCCGCATCGATACAACGCTGCTTCACAACGCAGACACAGCGGCCCGGACGGCAAATGCGTGCACGCCCCGCTCGAATGCGAGCAGGCGGCTAGCATGGGCGCGGCGTTCGTCTAGGCCGCAACCGTCCTGATTAGCTTTCACGTCTGGCGCAACCTGTCCCCAACAGCCTGACCAGACCCCACATGCCGCCATCGAACATGGCTCCACGTTCGCGCGCGTCGCTACGACCAACGCACAGGAACGGCGGCACAGGCCTCATCCGGCGGCGCGGCAGCAGGGCCGCAGGCGGGCGCGCAGCACCCGGCCGGACAAGACGTGAGCACCGACTGCTCGGTGCTGGATACACCGCCGGACTCCCCGGCGGCTGATGCTTGACGGTGAATCGGACGCCTCGTTTAACGGGGCCGATACACCAGCGAATGGCGTGAAATTCACGCGCAATGGGGCGCATTATACATAAATCAAAACCTTGTCTCGAAAAGGGCCCCCGGCGGGCCATTGATTCTCGCTATGGTTGTAACAATCGGCATGCTCCGGGAATGCCCTGATCCGCGTGCCGCGGCATGCATCGCACGCCCGGCAGGCCGCGCGCGCGACCGGTACAATCGCTCCTTTTAGCCGCCGGTGCCTCCATGAAAGTCACGCTCATTCCGGTCACGCCGTTCCAGCAGAACTGCTCGCTGCTCGTCTGCGAGAAGACGGGCCGCGCCGCCGTCGTCGATCCGGGCGGCGATCTCGACCGGATCGAACAGGAAGTCGCGCGGCAGAACGTGCAGGTCGAGAAGGTGCTGCTCACGCACGGGCACATCGATCACTGCGCGGGCGCGAAGACGCTCGCGACGCGCTACGGCGTGCCGATCGAGGGGCCGCAGGAAGAAGAGCGCTTCTGGATCGAGAAGCTGCCGACGCAGAGCGAGCGCTTCGGCTTTCCGGCCGCCGACGTGTTCGAGCCCGACCACTGGCTGAACGACGGCGACACCGTGCGGTTCGGCGACGAGACGCTCGAGGTCTATCACTGCCCGGGCCACACGCCCGGCCACGTCGTGTTCTTCAGCCGCGCGCATCGCCTCGCGATCGTCGGCGACGTGCTGTTCGCGGGCTCGATCGGCCGGACCGATTTCCCGCGCGGCAATCACGAGGATCTCGTCCGTTCGATCAAGGAAAAGCTGTGGCCGCTCGGCGACGACGTCACGTTCGTGCCCGGTCACGGCCCGGTGTCGACGTTCGGCGACGAGCGCCGCACGAACCCGTTCGTGTCCGACAAGGTGTTCGGATGAACCAGACCGCCATCCCGGAGATTTACGTCAGCACCGACGTCGAAGCCGACGGCCCGATTCCCGGCCCGCATTCGATGCTGAGCTTCGCGTCGGCCGCCTATACCGAGGACAAGCAGCTGATCGCGACGTTCTCCGCGAACCTCGAGACGCTGCCGGGCGCGCACGCGCACCCGGTGCAGGAAGCGTGGTGGAAGACCGAGCCGGAAGCCTGGGCCGCCTGCCGGCGCGACCTGCAGGCGCCCGACGCGGCGCTGGTCGCCTACGTCGAATGGGTCGAGGCGCTGCCCGGCAAGCCGGTGTTCGTCGCGATGCCGGCCGGCTTCGATTTCACGTTCATGTTCTGGTACATGATGCGGTTCGCGGGGCGCTGCCCGTTCTCGTGGTCGGCGCTCGACATCAAGACGCTCGCGTTCGCGATGACGGGCCTGCCGTACCGCAAGGCGATCAAGCCGCGCTTTCCGAAGCACTGGTTCGACGATCATCCGCACACGCACGTCGCGCTCGACGACGCGATCGAGCAAGGCGCGCTGTTCTGCAACATGCTCGCCGACCTGCGTCGGCAGCAGGCCGCGCTGGCGGGCCTGGCGGTGTCGGATACCGATCGGTCGGAAAGCGCGGGGGCGGGACAAAATCCCACGGATCCGCGAGCAAATTAGCGAATCTCGCTCAACGGCGCGTCGCCAGATTGCCTTTCCTTCCCCGGCCCTCTAACATTCAGCGTGTTGTAGCTGCCGCATGGAGGCGCAGGTGACGCTCGATTCCTTTTCGCAAAAAATCCTTCGCCTGTTGCAGCTCGACGCGCGCCGCTCCGTTCAGGAAATCTCCGACCAGGTCGGGCTGTCGAGCACGCCGTGCTGGCGCCGCATCAAGGACATGGAACAGTCGGGCGTGATCCAGCGCTACACCGCGCTGCTCGATCGAGAGAAACTCGGCCTGCACGTCTGCGCGCTCGCGCATGTGCACCTGACGCGGCACAACGAAGGCGGCGTCGAGCAGTTCGAGCGCGAGATCGCGACCTGCCCGGAAGTCACCGAGTGCTACAGCACGACCGGCGAAGCCGATTACATCCTCAAGATCGTCGCGCCGGACATCAAGGCCTACGACGTGTTCCTGCACGAACGCATCTTCAAGATCCCCGCCGTGTCGCAGGTGCGCACGAGCGTCGTGCTGCGCGAAATCAAGTTCGACACGCAACTGCCGCTGTAACGCGCGGACCTGCCCTGCGGCGGGCCGCGTTCGCGGCCGTCACGTCTGCACGGGCAGCGTGCGCGTGAAGCCGATCCGGCGCGCGCCGAACTCACGCTTCAGCGTGTCGATGTCGAGCCGGCCGGCGAGCGCCGCATCGGTGTCGCGCGGGTCGCCGTCGAGCGTCACGTCGACCTCGAGCCCGGTACTCAGGTAATGCAGGTTGATCGCCGCCGCATGCAGCCCGCGCTGCGCGAGCGCGGCCTCGAGCCGTGCCGCGAGCTCCCCGCGCGGCGGCAGCGCGAGCGCCGGACGGCGCGCCGCATCGTTCTCCGGATCGACATGGATCAGCGCATCGAGCACGCGCGGGTCGGACAGCACGCGCGCCCGCGCGGTCTCGGCGATGTAGTGCCCTTCGGAGACGGAGATCTTCGGATCGACGAGGATGTGCGCGTCCACGAGCGCGGCATCGCCCATCTTGCGCGTGCGCAGGTCGTGCACGTCGCGCACGCCGGGCGTCGCGACGAGCAACGCGCGAATCTCGGCCGTGTCGGCCGTGTCGAGCGCGCGGTCGGAGAGGTCCTGCAACGCGTCATAGCCGAACGTCCAGCCCATGCGCGCGACCATGAAGCCGACGATCGCCGCCGCGATCGGGTCGAGCAGCCGCACACCGGCCAGGCTGCCGACGATGCCGATCGCGACGACGAGCGACGACGCCGCATCCGAACGCGCATGCCATGCGTTGGCGACGAGCATCGCGGAGCGCACGCGCCGCGCTTCGCGCAGCATGTAGCGAAACAGCGCTTCCTTCGACACGAGCACCGTCAGCGCAACGATCAGCGCGGAAAAATGCACGGCCGGAATGTTTTCGAGATTAACGAGGCGGTCGCCGGCACGCCAGAGCATGCCGATCCCGACCGCGATCAGGATCGCGCCGAGAAACAGCGATGCGACCGTCTCGTAGCGGCTATGGCCGTAATTGTGGTCGGCATCCGGCGATGCGCCGCTGTGCCGATTCGCAACCAGCACGACAAAATCCGAGATCAAATCGGAAATCGAATGCACACCGTCCGCAATCAATGCTTGCGAATGCGCAATCACACCGACGACGATCTGAAATGTCGCAAGTACGACATTGAGGACAATACTGACGAGCGTGCTCTTGCGCGCAACAGCGTGCTTATCTGCGCTCTGCGCGTCGCCGGAAAACGTGGACATGAAATATGAGATATCGGTGTGCGGTACGCAATTCTATCAAAGGCGCCCCGCAAGCCCTTCCAATACCCACAAATTTCTCATTTAAATCAATCGCTTATGCGAACGTGTCGCATTTTCATTCACTCGACATGCTTACAGTTTCATGACGGCGCGGCCGGGCCCGCCGGTGTCCGGAAAACAAAAAAGCCGCGCTCCTCGACGGACACGCGGCTCTTTCGAAGAGCGGGCAACCTAAACGAACGTTTAAATCGCAAACTGGTCGCGGTTCTTGCCGGCGATCCAGCGCGGCGGCTTGCCACGCCCCGACCACGTCGCGCCCGTTTCCGGATCGCGGTACTTGGCCGCCACGCCTGCGCGCGGACGACCGACCTTGCCGGCCTTCGCGCGGCTGAGGCCGAGTTCGGCGAGCGAAAAGCCGTAGTCGGCAATTTTCTGCTTCACGTCATTCAGCACTTCAGCGTATTCACGCGACTTCGCTTCTTCGATTTGCTTCTCCAGCTTCTCCCGCTGGGCCAGCAGGTCCTTGTAAGAAGACATAGTTTCCCTTTCTATCTATCTGACCAATGGCGCCGGTCTGCAGCCAGCTCACCATTCATGAAATATATGTGCCTCGGATTTTTGAAGGCAGAGATTAGCACAAAAAAGATTTGATAGAAGCGGGATTCATGAAAATCCCGAGGTCAATTGAAATTCGTACATGTCATTTTGACCGGCCGCGGCCTTTTCTCAAATTTTTACGCTCCTCCATAGAGATTAGGACATTAGCGATTGGCTATTAGGTCTTTCAACATACGCAATTACCCTGCATTCAAAAAAACAAAGCTTTCATCGGACGATAGTTTCGCGAAAACCGCATGACGCGGTTTGCTAAACGAACAAATCACTGACCCGTGACGTCACGTCACATCCGTTGCGCCGGCGATCAGTTGTTCGCGCAGCGCACCGATGTCGGCCGACGGCGCGTCGAACGGCGTGCGCACGCGGCGGCCGTTGCATCGCCAGTCCGCGCCATGGCGATCCACGCCAAGCAGGTCGAGCCCGTCGCGGCGTGCGTCGCCCGCGTCGTATGCCGCCCACAGCGCCCGTTCGTCGTCGAACGCGAGCGGCGGCAGCGCATCGAGCTGCGCGCCGTCGACCCAGCCCATCCGCCCGAACCCGACGATATGGCGCAGCCGCTCGATTTCGAGCGCCCAGAACGCGAAATCGCCGAGCGCGAGATAGCGCGCGGCGTCCGGTTCGTAGCGCAGGTAACGCGCGGTGACGTGCGGATCGTCGCCGAGCGGCGCGAACCGGCCCAGCAGCGTCGCGCGCTCGGCGTTCAGCACATCGCCGTCGCTGGCGTCGACGACGAGGAAACCCGCACGCGGATCGGCGGCGAGATTGCGCGTGTGCTCGGCCAGGCCGCTCACCAGGATCACCGGCCGATGGCTTGCATCGGGTGCAAACGGCACGACCGTCGGATACGGAAAGCCCTGCGGTTCGCGCGCATGGGTGGCGAGCGTGCCGAACGTGCAGCGGTGCAGCAGATGCAGGGCGAGGGCGGGATCGATGTTCAAGGTGACTCCTGCGGTCGAAAGGCGGCGCGTCGGCCAGGGTTTCGATGTTACCCGCGGGCGCCGCACGCCGCGCATCGGCCAAACGGCCAATGCGCCACGGGGCCGCTGCCGCGGGACGGCCCGATCGCTCGCGCATCGGCCGAACGGCCATCGCCCGGCAGGATCGTAAGCGGTTCGATAGAATCGGACAAATCCGACGGCGCCGCGTGCGCCCGCGCATTTTCCTGACGAGCCTTCCCGTGTCCGAATCCTCTTCCTCCGAATCGCCGTCCCCGTTCGCCGCGCCGCCCGACGCGCATCGCGTGCTGCCGCTGCCGGCCCGCCAGCGCGCGCGCACGGCGTCGATGGCGCTGTTCTTCGTCGCCGGCATGATGTACGCGTCGTGGGGCGTGCACGTGCCGACCGTGCGCGACAAGTTCGCGCTGAGCCCCGGGTTGCTGTCGATCGCGCTGTTCGCGGTCGCCGGCGGGTCGATCGCCGCGATGCTGACCATCGCGCGCTGGATCGCGCGCGTCGGCTCGCGCACCGCGTGCCTCGCCGGCGGGCTCGTGATGTCCGCGTGCGCGGCGCTGATCCTCGTCGTGCCCGACTACTGGATGCTGCTCGTGGTGCTCGCGCTGTTCGGCTTCTCGATGGCGACGCTCGACGTCGCGATGAACGCCGAGGCCAGCGCGGTCGAGATCGCGCTCGGCAAGCCGATCATGTCGTCGCTGCACGGGATGTTCAGCATCGGCGGGATGGCCGGCGCGGCGGCCGGCGGCGCGCTGCTGTCGGCCGGCATGGCGCCGGTCGCGCATCTCGCGCTCGCGGCGGCGGCGAGCGCCGCGGTGCTCGTGGCCGCGAGCCCGGCCGTGCTGCCGCACGTGCCGCACCACGAACAGGCGCACGGCGGCGGCAACCGCTGGCGCTCGCCCGCGTTGTGGATGCTCGGCGGCATCGCGCTGATCGCGCTGATCGCCGAAGGCGCGATGTACGACTGGGCGACCGTCTACATGCGCGACGTCGTCGCGGCGAGCCCCGCGCTCGCGAGCGCCGCGTACGCGGCGTTCTCCGGCGGGATGGCCATCGCGCGCTTCGCGGGCGACGCGGTGCGCGCCCGCTTCGGCGCGCCGCAGCTCGTGTTCGCGAGCGCGTCGCTCGCCTGCGCGGGGATGATCGGCGCGCTGCTGCTGCCGAATCCGGTCGCGGTGCTGACCGGTTTCACGCTGATGGGCCTCGGGCTGGCCAACATGATGCCGGTACTGTTCGCGGCCGCCGCGCGCGTGAAGGGCATCCACGCGGCCGAAGGGCTCGCGCACGTGGCCGGGCTCGCGTATTTCGGACTGCTGTTCGGTCCGGTCGTGATCGGCGCGGTCGCACAGGCCGCGAACCTGACGATCGGCCTGTCGGTCGTCGCGCTGTGCGCGGCGCTCGTCGCGCTCGTCGCACCCCGGGTGCTCGCACACCTGAAGATCTGACGGCGCGGCGGCACAAGCCGGGCCCAAAAAGAAAGCGCGCATGCGTTGCCGCATGCGCGCTTTCACCCCTTCTGTCGACCGCTGGTGCGTTACATCTTCACTTCGTCGAGCAGCGACTTCTTGCCGCTCTTGTAGTTGTACAGCGAAATCACGCCGTGCTGCAGGTCGCCCTTCGAGTCGAAGGTCGTCGTGCCGATCACGCCCGTGTACTTCGTCGCCGGCATCGCCGCGAGGATCTTCGCCGTGTCGGTCGAGTTCGCGCGCTTCATCGCGTCGGCGATGATGTACACGGCGTCATACGTGAACGGTGCGTAGATCTGGATCGGCTGGCCGAAGCGCTTCTCGTACTTCGCCTTGAACGCTGCGCCGCCCGGCATCTTCTCGAGCGAGGCACCGGCTTCCGAGCACACGATGTTGTCGGTCGCGTCGCCGGCCAGGTCGGCCAGCTTTTCCGTGCACACGCCGTCGCCCGCGAAGATCTTCGCGCGCAGGCCGAGCTGCTTCGCCTGTTTCGCGAACGGGCCGCCGGTGGCGTCCATGCCGCCGTACATGATCGCGTCCGGGTTTTCGCCCTTGATCTTCGTCAGAATCGCGCGGAAGTCGACCGCCTTGTCGTTCGTCGCGTCATGCGACATCACCTTCAGGCCGAGCGCCTTCGCCTTCTTCTCGAACTCGTTCGCGAGACCCTGGCCGTACGCGGTCGAATCGTCGACCACCGCCACGCTCTTGATGCCCTTCGAGTGCGCGTAGTTCGCCAGTGCCGGGCCCTGCTGCGCATCGGTCGCCACCACGCGGTACGTGGTCTTGAAGCCTTGCTGCGTGTAGGCCGGGTTGGTCGCCGACGGCGAGATCTGCACGATGCCCGCGTCGCTGTAGATCTTCGAGGCCGGGATCGACGTGCCCGAGTTCAGGTGGCCGACCACCGCGACGACCTTGTCGTCGACGAGCTTCTGCGCAACCTGCGTCGCCTGCCGCGGGTCGGCGGCGTCATCCTGCGGGTCGAGTTGCAGCGTGATCTTCTGGCCGCCGATCGTGAGACCCTTGGCGTTGATCTCCTCGACTGCGAGACGCGCGCCGTTTTCGTTGTCCTTGCCCAGGTGTGCAATGCCGCCCGTCAACGGCGCGACGTGGCCGATCTTGACGACTTGATCGGCGGACGCGTTGCTTGCAGCTGCAGCGCACAGCATTGCCGCTGCGGTGATCGGCAACAGCTTTTGCATCTTGATATTCATGTAAGTCTCCAGTTCGGTCCCAAAAAACGCCATCGCCCGGTGCCCCGCTGCCATCCCCGTGTTTGCAATCACTGGACGATTCGCCGGTTGCATCCTTCATGCACTTGGCCTCAAGCACGTGAAAACCGCCGCTTTTAGCAGCCGCCCGCTCGTACTTGCGCGCAAGTGTAGGTGATCAAATTAATTTGTGGGACTTTTTTAGGATAGTGGTAACACTACCGATATGCGCGCGCTGGAAGGATGTCTCGAATCGCGCTGTAAGCCCCGGCGGATAAGGGTTTCCGCTAATTTCGACACACTGTCGAAAGGTTGTCTCAATCGATTCGCGCGGGTATTTCGATTCGGTATTTTGTGACCTGGATCATTGAATGAAACGCGCGTGACACCCCCGCGCGTTTCGTCGCCCGACATGGACGGTTCAAGCGGCGGACACGGTGTTCAGGCAGCCGATGCGCGCCATTCCGCATCGAGCGCGGCGACCAGCTGCGACGTCGTCAGCGCATCGCCGCGCCGCCGCGCGAGCGGCGCGCCCTGGCCGGCCCACAGCGACAGGTAGTCGCCGTCGTTCGCGCGCGCGGCCGCCTGGCGCAGCGGCTGGGTCAGTGCATTCTGCACCGGATACGGTGGGACGTCGGCCGCGTGCTCGCCGAGCCGCGCCATCAGCGTGTTGCGCAGCCCGCGTGCGTGACGGCCGGTGATCGCGCGCGTCACTTGCGTCGACGTATCGGCGCTCGCGAGCAGGCGCGCCTTCCAGTCCGCCGCGATCGCGCTTTCCGCGCACGTGAGGAACGCGGTACCGAGTTGCGCGGCCTGCGCGCCGAGCGCGAGCGCGGCCGCGATCCCGCGGCCGTCCATGATGCCGCCCGCGGCCAGCACCGGAAGGCCCGTCGCGTCGACGAGCTGCGGAACGAGCGCGAGCGTGCCGATCAGCGCGTCGTCGGCGGCACCGATGAAGGTGCCGCGATGGCCGCCCGCCTCGGCGCCCTGCGCGGAGATCGCGTCGGCGCCGGCCGCCTGCCACGCGAGCCCTTCGGCCACGTGCGTCGCGGTGCCGATCACATAGGTGCCGGCGGCTTTCAGGCGTGCGACGTCGGCCGCGTCGAGCACGCCGAACGTGAAGCTCGCGACCGGCACGCGCAGCGCGACGAGCGCATCGAGTTGCGCGCGGAAATCGGGTGCGTAGCGCGCGGGCGCCGTGCCCGGCGGCAAGCCGAGCGTGGCATTCAGCGGGTCGATCGCCGCCAGCGCGCGCGCGACGGTCGCCGCGTCGGGCGCGGCTTCATCGGGCAACACGAACAGGTTGATCGCGAACGGACGACCGGTCGCCGCGCGGATCGCGGCGACTTCGGCCTCGATACGTTCGGGCGCGAGCGCGCCGGCGCCGAGGCTGCCGAGCGCACCGGCATTCGACGCGGCGGCGACCATCGCGGTCGTGGTCGCGCCGACCATCGGCGCCTGCACGAGCGGCAGGCGCAGGCCGAAGCGTTCGGAAAAGGGGGTGGAAAACGAGCGGGCAGACATGGCGAATCCTTCGATGACGATGCGCGAAAGCGCTTTGTAAAGGCCGACGCATCGACTCTATCGAAGCGGCGCGGCGCCGAAAAATGAAAAATCGAGATCGAAACGATCGCTGCGCGAGAAGTGCCCGCGTGCGCTGCAGCAGCGGGCGATTGGTGGCACACTAGGCCGCCTCTTTTCACCTCGGGGCGCCTCGCGCACCCCGCACGCCAGGAGTTCAGAACGTGACTGCCCAATGGATCGACATCCCGACCGGTAACGACAGCTTCGGCGGCTATCTCGCACTGCCCAAGCGCGGCAAGGGCCCTGCCGTCATCATCATCCAGGAGATCTTCGGCGTGAACGCGCACATCCGCGCGGTCGCCGACCAGTACGCGGCCGACGGCTTCGTCGCGCTCGCGCCGGACGTGTTCTGGCGCACGCAGCCGCGCGTCGAGCTGACCTACGAGGGCGCGGATCGCGACAAGGGCATCGAGCTGCTGAAGAAGACCGACGTGGGTCTCGCGGTCGCGGACATCGTCGCGGCGGCCGACGCGTTGCGCGCGCGCCCCGAAGTGGCCGGCAAGCTCGCCGCGATCGGCTACTGCTTCGGCGGCCAGCTCGCGTATCGCGCGGCCGCGACCGGCAAGCTGGACGCGGCGGTGGCCTATTACGGCGGCGGCATCCAGAACGCGCTGGACCTCGCCGGCCAGGTCACGCAGCCGATCCTGTTCCACTACGCGGAAAACGACCACGGCATTCCGCTCACGGCCGTCGACCAGGTGAAAGCCGCATTCGCCGGCCGCGGCAACGCGTCGTTCCACGTGTACCCGGGCGCCGAGCACGGCTTCAACTGCACGGATCGCGCCTCGTACAACCAGCGCGCCGCGGCGCTCGCGCACGGCCGCACGCTGACCTTCCTCGCCGAGCATCTCTAAACAGGCCCTGCCGCGGGCCCGCCACGCCGGGCCCGCGTTATGCTCGCACCATCGCCACGAGTCACAACGGGGGTGACCGCGATGCACTCGGACTATCTCGCGCATGACGCAATCGGCCTCGCCGCGCTCGTGCGCGACCGCCACGCCAGCCCGCGCGAACTGCTGGACGCCGCGATCGGCCAGGCCGAAGCGGTGAACGGCGCGATCAACGCGATCGTGCTGCAGGACTACGAAGCCGCGCGCGCGCGTGCGGCGGCCGCGCCCCAACCCGGCGCCGACGCGCCGTTCGCGGGCGTGCCGTATCTCGTCAAGGATCTCGGCGCGGCGGTCGCCGGGCTGCCGCTGTCGATGGGCAGCCGGCACTACCGGTACTTCGTGCCGGCCGACGATTCGCCGGTGATCGCGCGCAGCCGCGCGGCTGGCCTGAACGTATTCGGCAAGACCAACACGCCCGAGATCGGCCAGATGCCGTACACGGAACCGGAACTGTTCGGCGCGTGCCGCAACCCGTGGAATCTCGACCACACGCCCGGCGGGTCGAGCGGCGGCGCGGCGGCGGCCGTCGCGGCCGGCATCGTGCCGCTCGCGCATGCATCCGACGGCGGCGGCTCCATTCGCATTCCGGCGTCGTGCTGCGGGCTGTTCGGGCTGAAGCCGAGCCGCAACCCGGTGCTCGTCGACCTGCCGTCGAACGGCGAACTCGTCGTCCAGCACGCGGTGTCGCGCAGCGTGCGCGACAGTGCGCTGCTGCTCGACGTGACGACCGGCCAGACACTGCCGCCCGGCGCGCCCGGCACCTTCCTCGGCGCGCTCGATACGCCACCCGGCCCGCTGCGGATCGGCCTCGTCGTCGATCCGATGCTCGCGCCGGCGCTCGCCGACGACACGCGCGCGGCACTCGACGACGCGGCCGCGCTGCTCGAATCGCTCGGCCATCACGTCGAGCCGGCGACGCTGCCGATCGACTACGCGCGCGCGGCCGAAACCTTCCTGACGCTGTGGGCGACGATCGCCGAGGACATGGTGCTCGGCGCGCGCGCGCTGACCGGCCGCACGCCGCGGCGCGGCGAATTCGAGGCGGCGACGTGGGCGATGGCGGTGGTCGGCCGGCGTCTCGCGCGCACGCGGCTGCCGGACGTGCTCGAATGGCAGCGCCAGCTCACCGTGCAGGTCGCCGGTCTCGTGTCGCGTTACGACGCGATCCTGTGCGCATCGCTCGCGGGGCCGCCGGTGAAGATCGGCGAACTGCAGCCGACGCCGTTCGAATCCGCGCAGATGAAGCTGCTCGCCGCGCTGCCGGTGAAGCCGCTGCTGAAGGAAATGCTCGCGAAATCGTCGGAGAAGGCATTCGCGTGGGCCGGCTGCACCGAGCTGTTCAACCTGACCGGCCAGCCGGCGATGTCGGTGCCGCTGTACTGGAATGCGCGCGGGCTGCCGATCGGCGTGCAGTTCGCCGCGCGCCACGCCGACGACGCGTTGCTGCTGCGGCTCGCGCGGCAGCTCGAACAGGCGCGGCCGTGGTTCGACCGCCGCCCGCCGCTGATGCAGGCGCAGCGCTGATTCGGCGGCTTGCGCCACGCGGCATGCGCGGCGCTTCACGATAAAAAAGCCCCGCCGGCGCAAACCGGCGGGGCTTTCACGCATGCAACCGCGTGACGGCGCTCGTTACACCGCGAGCCGTTCGCAGATCGTCCGCGTCGCGACCGCTGCGTTCAGCGTGTAGAAGTGCAGCCCCGGCACGCCCGCGTCGATCAGGCGCTGGCACAGGCTCGTGACGACGTCCGCGCCGAACGCGCGGATCGACTCGCGATCATCGCCGAAGCTCTCGAGCCGGCGCGCGACCCAGCGCGGCACTTCGGCGCCGCACATCTCGGAGAAGCGCATCAGCTGCGAGAAGTTCGTGATCGGCATGATGCCCGGCACGATCGGCACGTCCACGCCCAGCTTGCGCGTGTCGTCGACGAAGCGGAAATACGCATCCGCGTTGAAGAAGTACTGCGTGATCGCGGAATTCGCGCCGGCCTTCACCTTGCGCGCGAAGTTCTCGAGATCGGCCTTCGGCGAGCGCGATTGCGGGTGGTACTCCGGGTAGCCGGCGACTTCGATGTGGAACCAGTCGCCATGCTCGGCGCGGATGAAGCTGACGAGCTCGGACGCATAGCGCAGCTCGCCGACCTCGCCCATCCCCGACGGCAGGTCGCCGCGCAGCGCGACGATGTGCCGGATGCCGTGCGAGCGGTACTGGTCGAGGATCGCGCGCAGGCTGTCGCGCGACGAGCCGATGCACGACAGGTGCGGCGCGGCCTCGAGGCCGTCCTTCTGCATGTCGAGCACGGTATCGAGCGTGCCCTGCTGCGTCGAGCCGCCGGCGCCGAACGTCACGGAGACGAATTTCGGCTTCAGCGGCAGCAGCTGCGCGCGCGTGGCGCGCAGCTTTTCGACGCCGTCCGCCGTCTTCGGCGGGAAGAATTCAAACGAGAGTTCGATCGGTTTCATGATTCGATGGGGTTGGGCCCGCGCCCGCCCGCGTTCAGCCGATGTCGCGCTGGCCGAAGATCAGGGCGGACAGCAGCCACGACACGATGCTGTACAGGATCGAACCGAAGAACGCGGACCAGAACCCCGACACCTCGAAGCCCTTCAGCAGCGACGACGCGAACCAGAAGCACAGCGCGTTCACGACGAGGATGAACACCCCGAGCGTGACGATCGTGACGGGCAGCGTCAGCAGGATCAGCACCGGCCGGATCACCGTGTTGATCAGCCCGAGCACGACCGCGACGATCAGCGCGGTGCCGAAGCTCTTGATGTGGATCGACGGCACGAGGTACGTGATGATCAGCAGCGCGAGCGCGTTGATGACCCAGGTGAGGATGACGCTCATGGAGGGCTCCGGTTCGGTTGTCGATCGGTACGATCGGTGAGCGCCGCCGCGCCGTGCGAGCGCAACGGGCGCGCACGGTGCGGCGGCGGCCGCGCATCAATAGCGGTAGTGGTTCGGCTTGAACGGGCCGTCCTTCTGCACGCCGATGTACGCAGCCTGCTCGTCCGACAGCACCGACAGGTTCGCGCCGATGCGCGCGAGGTGCAGGCGCGCGACCTTTTCATCGAGATGCTTCGGCAGCACGTACACCTTGTTCTCGTACTGCTCGCCGCGCGTGAACAGCTCGATCTGCGCGAGCGTCTGGTTCGCGAACGAATTCGACATCACGAACGACGGGTGGCCGGTCGCGCAGCCGAGGTTCACCAGGCGGCCTTCGGCCAGCAGGATCACGCGCTTGCCGTCCGGGAAGATGATGTGGTCGACCTGCGGCTTGATGTTTTCCCACTGGTACTGGCGCGTCGACGCGACATCGATTTCCGAGTCGAAGTGACCGATGTTGCAGACGATCGCGTTGTGGCGCATCGCCTTCATGTGATCGTGGTTGATCACGTGGTAGTTGCCGGTCGCCGTCACGAAGATGTCGGCCTTGTCGGCCGCGTATTCCATCGTCACGACGCGGTAGCCTTCCATCGCCGCCTGCAGCGCGCAGATCGGATCGATTTCGGTGACCCACACGGTCGCGCCCAGGCCGCGCAGCGACTGCGCGCAACCCTTGCCCACGTCGCCGTAGCCCGCGACGACCGCGACCTTGCCCGCGATCATCACGTCGGTCGCGCGCTTGATGCCGTCGACCAGCGATTCACGACAGCCGTACAGGTTGTCGAACTTCGACTTCGTGACCGAATCGTTCACGTTGAACGCCGGGAACGGCAGGCGGCCGTCCTTTTCCATCTGGTACAGGCGGTGCACGCCGGTCGTGGTTTCTTCGGTCACGCCCTTGATGTGCGCGAGGCGCTTCGAGTACCAGTTCGCGTCGACGTCGAGGTGCGCCGCGATCGACTTGTACAGCGCGACTTCTTCCTCGTTGGTCGGCTTCGCGATCACCGAACGGTCCTTCTCGGCCTTCGAGCCGAGGATCAGCAGCAGCGTGGCGTCGCCGCCGTCGTCCAGGATCATGTTCGCGAATTCGCCGTTCGGCCATTCGAAGATGCGGTGCGAGAACTCCCAGTACTCGTCGAGCGACTCGCCCTTGAACGCGAACACCGGCGTGCCGGCTTCGACGATCGCGGCCGCCGCGTGGTCCTGCGTCGAGAAGATGTTGCACGACGCCCAGCGGACGTCCGCGCCGAGCGCCTTCAGCGTCTCGATCAGCACGCCCGTCTGGATCGTCATGTGCAGCGAACCGGCAATGCGCGCGCCCTTCAGCGGCTGCTGCGCCTTGTATTCGTCGCGGATCTGCACGAGGCCCGGCATTTCGGTCTCGGCGATGTTCAGTTCCTTGCGGCCCCAGCCGGCCAGCGCCATGTCGGCGACGACGTAATCGCGGGAAGCCTTGGAATCGATAATGGCGTTCATCACGCCCTCCTTTCTAAAAAGTTTCTAGATTGGTGACGTGAGCGCCGTTCAGGAAGCGGGGCCGGCGCGACGGTCGCTAAAAACGATCGACGCACGGCTGCTTGGTGAAGCCTTCCGAGCCTGGCGGACGCAGACGGTCCGTCGCAACGCTCCTCGGAAAACGGAGGGGATTGTAGCAAATCGGCGCGCGAAATGCGCAACGACGACGCGTCGGCCCGAGACGCGCGCGGCGCGGTCGCGGGCGGGCCGTGGCCGAAGGGGCAGGACGTCGGGGTCAGGACTCCGCGCCGACCCACGCCTGTTCGCGCAGCCGCGCGCGCAGGCGCGCGACGGCCTGGCTGTGGAGCTGGCACACACGCGATTCGCTCACCTCGAGCACCGCGCCGATCTCGCGCAGATTCAGACCCCGTTCGTAGTACAGCGACATCAGCAGCTTCTCGCGCTCCGGCAGCCGCTCGATCGCCTCGACGAGCGCCTCGCGCAGGTGCTCGTCGAGCAGCGCCGACAACGGATCGGCATGATCGACGCGATAGCGGTCGAGGAACGGCTCGTCGTCGGCCGCGCGATCGAAATCCTCGTAGTAGATGAGCTGGCTGCCGTGCAGGTCCTGCAGCATCCCCTGGTATTCGTCGAGCGGCATGTTCAGGTGCTGCGCGATCTCGGTCTCGCTCGCCGAGCGGCCGAGGTGCTGCTCGACCTGGTGCACCGCGTGCTCGACCTCGCGCGACGTCTTGCGCAGGCTGCGGGGCAGCCAGTCGTTGCTGCGCAGCTCGTCGAGCATCGCGCCGCGGATGCGCTGCGTCGCGTAGGTCTCGAACTGCGCGCCCTGGTCTTCCTTGTAGCGACCGGCCGCGTCCATCAGGCCGATCATGCCGGCCTGGATCAAGTCGTCGAGATCGACGCTCGCCGGCATCTTCGCGACGAGCTGCAGCCCGAGGCGGCGCACGAGCGGCGCATATTGCGCGAGCACGTCGGCCTGGGACATCTTTCCTTGAGCGTTGTACATCATGGCTCCCTCCTTCGGGTGGCGCTCACGCGGCGTGTGCCGCGCCCGCCTCATACGACGGCTTGCCGCCGGCATGGACCGCGCGGCCCGCGCCCGAACCCGGGCGCATCGGCCAGTACAACAGGTCGGCGGCAATCTGCCGGTAGTCGCGCGCGGCAGCCGACGACGGAAACGCGTCGACCACCGCATGCATCAGTTCGCGGGCGTGCTCGACGAGCGGATCGGCGCTCACGCAGCCCGCGTCGGCGATCGACACGGTCAGGTAGCGGCTCGCGACGCCCGCGAGGTTGTCGAAGGCCGTCTTCGCGTCCGCATGGCTGCCGACCTGATTGGTCAGCACGCGAAACTGCGCGAACGCGTGCGCGAAATGCAGCCGCTTCATGCACGCATACGCCTCGGTGATCGCCTGCACGGCGACCCGCGTGACGATCAGCACGTCGTGCGCTTCGCGCGCGAGCGCCGAGAACGATCCGTCGGCGCCGAGCTGCGCGTCGACGAGGACGATGTCGGCCGGGCCGTCGATGAAGTCGCTCAGCTGCGCGTCGCTGTAGCCGGCGCGCGCGAGCCGCGCGGCGCCGCACAGCCCGAAGCCGGCCGCCACCCGCGTGCGTTCGCCGTCGCGCAGCCACGCGCCGGCGAGCGTCGCGCTGGCCGAATGCACGTCGGCGCGCTCGTCGACGACGAGCACGTCCTTGCCGAGCGACGCGAGCGCCGCCGCGAGGTTCACCACGGTGGACGTGCAGCCGACGCCGGCCGGCCCGCCCGTCACCGCGACGATGCGCGACGCGCGCCCGGCCAGCAGGCGCCGCAACCCTTCGGCCTGGTCGATGATCCGTTTATCCAAATCGCACCTCGTGCAGCTCGGCGGTGGAACGTGCGGTCAGTGCGGAAAGCAGCGTCGGCATGTCCTCGTCTTGCGGCACGAAGGGCGAGCCGTCGCGCGGCACACAGAACGCGCTCTTCAGCAGGAATTTGGTCGACGCGACGTACAGGTTCTCCGGCACCTTCTGGCCGGTCGACACGTAGTGGACCGGCAGCTTGTAGCGGATCACCGTGTCGAGCACGCTGCCGAGGTGGGTCGCCTCGTCGAGCTTCGTGAGGATGCAGCCCGCGAGATCAGGGTGCTCGCCCGCGCTGCGGTACGCCTGCACGACTTCGTTCAGCGTGTCGCCGTGGCTCGTCGCGTTCAGCAGCAGCAGGCGCTGCACCGGCGCGTTCGCGCCGTGCAGCATCGCGATCTGGTCGGACACCGCGCGGTCGCGCTGGCTCATGCCGATCGTGTCGATCAGCACGATGTGCTTGTTGCGCAGCTCGGACAGCGCGAGCGCGAGATCGCCCGCATCCTTCACCGCGTGAACCGGCACGCCGAGGATCTTGCCGAAGATGCGCAGTTGCTCGTGGCCGCCGATCCGGTAGCTGTCGGTGGTCAGCAGCGCGACCTTGCTCGCGCCGAAGCGCATCACGCAGCGCGCGGCCAGCTTCGCGGTGGTGGTCGTCTTGCCGACGCCCGTCGGCCCCATCAGCGCGAACACGCCGCCGCGCTCCATCAGCGCGTCCTCGCTGTCGAGCACCGGCAGGTTCGATGCGAGCACCGACTGCGCCCATTCGGCGGCCTGCTCGAACGTCTGCGCGCCGTCGCCGGACGGCAGGTTGTCGACCAGCATCCGCACGAGCTGCGCGGAGAAGCCGGCCGCGAACAGGTGTTTCGTCAGCGCGCCGTGGACGGGGCTGCGACGCTGGCGGTCGTGCCACATCAGGCTGTCGAACTGCTCTTCCATCATCCCGCGCAGCTCGCCCAGCTCCTGCATCACCGTGTCGTTGACGATCCGCTCGATGCGCGACTTCACCGCATCGGCCACCACGGCGGCCGCGTCGGCGGACAGGCGCGTGCGTTCGGTCGCCCTGGCGCCGTACGCGGCGCCCGTGTCGGCTGCGCGCTTCGCCGCGGCCGGCGCTGCGGCGGCCGGCATCCGGCGTTCGGCGTCGCGCACGATGTCGCGCGCCCATTCGGGCGGCGTCGCGCGGGCGGCGGCTTGCGGCGCGGGCGCGGCCGCCTGCGGCTCGGCGGGTGCCTGCGCACGGGCGATCAGCGCGTCGCGCTGCTGCGTCAGGCGCTTCGCGTGCTCGACCAGCCACGGCGCGGGTTCGGAAGTGGCGGCCGGCGAACCGGCGGCCGGCGACCCGGCGGCACGCGATCCCACTGCGACGGATGCCGCGCTCGACGGCGCTGCCGCCGCGGGCGCGTCCGCATCGAGCGACGCAGCGTGCGCATCCGCATCTTGCGTGTCGGCGCTCGCGCCGAACACGGACGAGAACACGTCAGGCAGCCCGCCTTCGTCCGCCGCATATGGATTGACGGCCGGGCGCGAAGCGATGCCCGGGCGCGACACGATGCCCGGCACGGCGGCGGCCGGCACGGATTCCGGCACGCGCGACGTGGCAAGGCGCGAACGCGCGGCCGGCGGCGCCACCGCGGCGAGATCCGAGTCGGCGAGTGCAACGATTTCGACGCTGCCGTCATCGAGCGTGCGGTTCGACAGCACGACCGCGTCGGCGCCGAGCGCCTCGCGCACGAGACGAAGTGCGTCGCGGCTCGTTGCGCCGGTGAATTTGCGAATGTTCAAGCGGAACCCCCGATGACGTTAACGACTTTGATCGTGCGTGTGTCCGGCACTTCGGCGTACGACAGCACTTTCAGTTGCGGCAGGCTGCGGCGCAGGAAACGCGCGAGCATCGCGCGCAGCGCGTGCTGCACGAGCAGCACGGGCGGCAGCCCGAGATTCTGTTGACGCAGCATCGCTTGCTGCGTGCCGGTCAGAAGGTTGTGCGCGAGGCCGGGTTCGAGGCCCGGGTTCGCGCCGGTGGCGAGCGCTTGCGACAGCACGCGCTCCAGGTTCGCGTCGAGGCCCATCACCTGCATTTCGCCGTTGCCCGGATACCACTGCTGCGTGATCGCGCGGCCGAGCGAGAGCCGCACCGCGGCCGTGATCTCGAACGCGTCGCCGCGGCCCGCATGCTCGGACACGGCCTCGAGGATCGTGCGCATGTCGCGGATCGGCACGCCTTCCTCGAGCAGGTTCTGCAGCACCTTCTGCAGCGTGGTGAGCGAGATCGTCTTCGGCACCAGGTCCTCGACGAGCGACGGCGCGTCCTTGCCGGTACGCTCGACGAGTGCCTGCACTTCCTGGCGGCCGAGCAGCTCGGCCGCATGCTGGACGACGAGATGGTTCAGGTGCGTCGCGACGACCGTGCTCGCGTCGACCACCGTGTAGCCGTAAACTTGCGCCTGCTCGCGCAGCGCGACGTCGATCCACACGGCCGGCAGCCCGAACGCCGGATCCTGCGTGACGGCGCCCGGCAGCGCGGCCGTCACCTGGCCCGGGTTGATCGCGAGCCACTGGCCCGGGAACACTTCGCCGAAGCCGACCTCGACGCCCTTCAGCGCGATCCGGTACGCGTTCGGCCGCAGTTCGAGGTTGTCGCGGATATGGATCACCGGCGGCAGGAAGCCGATTTCCTGCGCGAATTTCTTGCGGATGCTCTTGATGCGCTTGAGCAGCTCGCCGTCGCTGTTCTTGTCGACGAGCGGGATCAGCCGGTAGCCGACTTCGAGGCCGAGCGGGTCGATCAGCTGCACGTCGTCCCAGGTCGCTTCGTGGCTGTCGGCCGGCAGCACGGCGGGCGGCGCGATGTCGGTCACGTCGCCGGCCGCCTTGCGGGCCGCCGCGCGCTTGGTCTGCGTGCGCGCGAGCCAGATCGCGCCGCCGCCGAGCGCGAGGAACGCGAAGTGCGGCATGCCCGGGATCAGCCCCATCAGCACGATGATCGCGCCGGTGATGTTCAGCACGCGCGGATTCGTGAACAGCTGGCCGGTGATCTGCGTGCCGATGTCCTCGTCGGTCGCGACGCGCGACACGATCACGCCGGCCGCGGTCGAGATCACGAGCGACGGGATCTGCGCGACGAGGCCGTCGCCGATCGTCAGCAGCGTGTAGTTGGTGCCGGCCGCGGCGAAGCTCATGTCGTGCTGGACCATCCCGACGATCAGCCCGCCGATCACGTTGATCGCCATGATGATCAGGCCGGCGATCGCGTCGCCGCGCACGAACTTCGACGCGCCGTCCATCGACCCGTAGAACTCGGCTTCCTGCGAGACGGCGAGGCGGCGCTTGCGCGCCTGTTCCTCGTTGATGAGGCCCGCGTTCAGGTCGGCGTCGATCGCCATCTGCTTGCCGGGCATCGCGTCGAGCGTGAAGCGCGCGGACACTTCGGCGATCCGCCCCGCGCCCTTCGTGATCACCATGAAGTTGATGATCATCAGGATCACGAACACGACGATGCCGACCGCGAAGTTGCCGCCGACGAGGAAGTGGCCGAACGCCTCGATCACCTGACCGGCCGCGTCGGGCCCGGTGTGGCCTTCGAGCAGCACGACGCGCGTCGACGCGACGTTCAGCGACAGGCGCAGCAGCGTCGAGAACAGCAGCACGCTCGGGAACGCCGCGAAGTCGAGCGGCTTCATCGTGTACATACTGACGAGCAGCACCATCACGGACAGCGCGATGTTGAACGTGAACAGCAGATCCAGCAGCATCGGCGGCAGCGGCAGGATCATCATCCCCAGGATCATGCAGATGAGGATCGGGCCCGCGAGCGCGCGCAGGTTCGTGCCTGCCAGCAGGTTCGGGCGCTTCGCGAACAGGCCGGTGGTCGGGGTGCTCATGCTGCGTTCCCTTGCTGGCCGAGGGCGTCCTCGGCTTCTTCACGTTCGTCGTCGGCGGCGACCGACGTGCCCTTGTCGAGTTCGGCCGGCACGTCGAGATCGACCGGCATCGCCGGGAACGCGCCGCCTTCCGAGCGGAAGCGCTTGAGCTGGTAGACCCACGCGAGCACTTCGGCCACGGCCGAGTACAGCGAGCCGGGGATCTCGCGCTCGAGTTCGACGTTGTGATACAGCGCACGCGCGAGCGGCGGCGCTTCGAGCAGCGGCACGTTGTGTTCGGCCGCGAGTTCGCGGATGCGCGCGGCGACGAGGTTCACGCCCTTCGCGACGACCTTCGGCGCGCGCATCTCGCCGTCCGTGTATTGCAGCGCGACCGCGAAGTGCGTCGGGTTCGTGACGACCACGTCGGCCTTCGGCACGGCCGCCATCATCCGGCGGCGTGCGATCGCGCGCTGCTGCTGGCGGATCCGCCCCTTCACGTGCGGATCGCCTTCGTTCTCGCGATGCTCGCGCTTCACTTCTTCCTTCGTCATGCGCAACTTCTTGTTGTACTGCCAGAGTTGGTAAGGCACGTCGAGCCCGGCGACCACCAGCATCCCGGCGACCGTCGTGCCGCAGCACACGGCGACCAGATGCAGCGCATCGGGCAGCGCGGCACCGAGCGGCTGCGTCGCGAGGCCGAGCAGTTCGTCCTTGCTGCGCCAGATCGCGATGCCGCCGATCCCGCCGACGACCAGCGTCTTCGCGATCGACATCCCGAGCTGGATCGGCCCCTGGATCGAGAAGATCCGGCCGAGGCCCGAGATCGGGTTCAGGCGGTCGAACTTCAGCTCGAACGTCTTCTGCGAAATCAGCCAGCCGCCGAGCGCCATCGGCGCGAGCAGCGCGGCGACGCCGGTGAGCGCGAGGAGCGGCAGCAGCGCGGCGAAGCCTTCGAGGCTCGCGCTGCCGGCCGCCGACAGCATCCGGTGGGTGTCGAACGCGGTCGCGCGATCGAACGTGAACGCGCCCCGCAGCATCGCCTGCAGATGCCCGCCGGACGGGCCCGCGAGCAGCCACGCGCCGTAGAAACCCGCCGCGAGCAGCGCGAACGAAGCCAGCTCGCGCGAACGCGCGACCTGCCCCTCCTCGCGCGCCTTCTCGCGGCGCCTGGGAGTGGCGGCTTCGGTCTTGTCGAGATCGCTCTCGTCTGCCACGGGGCCTCCAGTCGGGTACGGCGGAATGCCGCTTTCCAGTGACACCGATTATTCATGGAGGCGTCAAACGCCGATCGGTCGAGCAAAGCCGGGAAAGGGGGGTATTTCGGGGAATCGGGCGAGCGCCCGCGAACGCGGCTGGAACGGGGGCGGAACGACACGCGGCGTGGCGAAATACGGGGCCGGCCGGCGCATTGGCGAGACGGCGGCCGCAAGCGGGACGGCAGCGGCGGCATGCGCGGGGAACGGTGAAACGACGGGCGGGAAAGACGGGAGAAACGCGAAAAGCGGGAGAAGCGCGAGCGGCGGGAGAAACGCGAGAAGCGGGGCAAGCAGGCCCCGACGCAACGACGTCGCGCGTCGGTCGGGGCAGGCGGCGGTCAGGCCGCCGGGATCGGGTCCGCGCCGAAACGGTTCGGGCCTTCGGTGCCGCGCGAGCACATCCACACGAGCAGCAGGATGCCGCCGACGATCGGAATCAGCGCGAGCAGCAGGAACCAGCCCGAGCGGCCCGTATCGTGCAGGCGGCGCACGCTGACCGCGATGCCCGGAATGATCAGCGCGAGCGACACCAGGAAGATCACGCCGAGCAGCAGCAGCGTGATCAGGCCCGCATCGCGGCCGGCCGCGCCGACGATCTGACCGGCGACCGACAGCACGGAGGTCAGCAGCGCGAAATACCAGTATTCGGCACGACGCGCACGGCCTTCGAATGTCGCGTATTTATTCAGTGCGGCACGAACGGCTTCGGAAAAATTCATTTTATTACCCTCCTGTTTTATATTGACGCCCCGGAAACAACGCCGGAATTATATGATTGAATTTCGGCGGACTCCATCTCTTTTCGCAGACCGGACAATACGCGCAGGTGGCCGCAGCAAGCGCCCATATGACGCAGGAACGGCTGCAAGAACGGATTTCGGCGTGCCCGACTTGCATGCCGCGTCATTTTAATAATCGTGAAGATCTGACAGAAACGACAGCCGCGAATAATCCGGCCTTGATTACACCCGAATGAAATCGCACGAATCGATAATCGACTCGAGTGTCCGGCATTCGATTAACCAACCGGCCGGCGATACGCAGGCGCGCCGGCCGCGGCGCCTGTCGGCATCGCCATTCCATCCGAATCGCACGCTCCGGCGTCGGGACGGGCCGGCCGACCCTCGCCGGCCCGAATGGCCCGACCGTCCGGCGACCTAGCCGGCCGCCGCCCGCTGCAACGCGCCGAGGTCGAGCTTCTTCATCGTCATCACCTGCGCCATCACGCGCTCGGCGCGGGCCGGGTCGCCCGTCATCAGTTCGGCCATCTGCACGGGTACGACCTGCCACGACACGCCGAAGCGGTCGCGCAGCCAGCCGCACTGCTGCGCGCGCTCGTCGCCGCCTTCGGACAGGCGCGCCCAGTAATGGTCGATCTCGTCCTGGTCGCGGCAGTTGACGACGAACGACACGGCCGGCGTCATCTGGAACACGGGGCCGCCGTTCAGCGCGACGAACGCCTGCCCGTCGAGCTCGAACGCAACGGTCATCACCGCGCCCTCGGCGTTGCCGGACGCGTGCGCGCCGGTCTTGCCGTAGCGCGCGACGTGCACGATGCGCGCGTTGTCGAACACCGATACGTAGAAACCGGCCGCCGCCTCGGCGTCGCGGTCGAACCACAGGAACGGCGTGATGCGCTGGATACGCGGGTTCATGCGCTGTCTCCTTCGATGTCGTGCCGGCACCGGTGCCGGTCTTACATCGTAGGCGCTATGCCGGCGCGTGGCAGCGATCCGGTCCGTCGCGCGCGCATGGCGCGCCGGAATAAAAAAGGGGGCGATCGCTCGCCCCCTCGCTCCCGCGTCCGGCGTCCGGCGACGCCGCGTCAGAACGCGACGAACGGCTGCGCGCCGCCGCTCGCGGTCTTGTCCATCCCGAAGTAGATCGTCTTGCCGTAGAAGTGCGGCATGCCGATGTCGAGCCAGTTGGACGAGCCGAACGGCCCCGCGATGTCGTTGAACGCGAACGTCGACGAGTTCGAGAACAGCGAATCCGCGTTCGCGACCGGCAGCGACACGGTGCCCGACGCGCCGTTCTGGCCGCTCAGCGTGGCCGAGTAGGTCGTCGTCGCCGACGGGCAGTAGAACTCCGTATTCCTCGAACAGACCGTCTGCGCCGAATCGTTGAAGAAATACGCGTTCGAGCCCGTGTCGAAGAACGCGGTCACGTTGCGCCCCTGGAACGTCGCGCTGACGTCGCCGGTCGTGGTCGACGTCAGCACGGTCTTGCCGCTCAGGTTCGGCAGGCCGAACGTCAGCGTGCCGGTCGCGCTTGCCTGCCCGTTGTTCGAGATGGCCGGCATCTGCACGCTCACGCCGTCGCTGTTCGCGAACCGGTGCACCGGGTTGGCCACCTGCTGCGCCAGCGGCACGAGCGCCACCGTGCAGCTCGCGTTATCGCCGTTCGGGCACGCGTAGTAGTTGTTGCTCGTCGACGTCGACGTCGCGCAGGTCGTGCCGCAGTCGTACGGCGCCGGCCCGATGCCGAGGATCCCGTTCGCGCCGAGCGCGCTCGTCGAGTTGGCCGATGCGCCGCCGTTCGTGCACGAGCTCGGCACGTTCGTCGTGCCGAGGTCGCCGATGATCTGCACGGGCAGCGACGCAGCCTGCTCGGTGCCGATCGACAGGTCGACGGTGCGCACCGATCCCCACGTGTAGCTCGACACGAACTTGCCGCATTCGGCGACCGGCGCGCCGCCGCTCTTCACCTGCGGCAGGCTGTCGTGCACGCCGGCCACCGCGCTGCCGACGAGCCGCAGCCCGTAGGACGCGGTATCGACGAGCACGTTGTTGACGATCTGGCAGTTCGACGTGCCCGGCACGCAAACCTTCACGCTGATGGTCGGGATGTTGATCACGTTCGCGGCGCCGGCGGCGACCGTGACGACGGCCGTGTTGCCGCTGTTGCCGTCGGATCCGCCCGAGCCGTTGTTGCCGCCGTTGCCCGAACTGCTGCCGCCGTCATCGCCGCCGCCGCAGGCCGTCACGAGCACGGCCGTCGCGGCCAGGAGGCCCAGCACGCCGAACCAGCGCTTGAATGTACGAGTCATGCTCAAGATCGCTCTCCCGCTGTCACTGGATATCGGTGCCGGCCACGCCGGCCGGCAGCGCCGACGGCAGCCATGCCTGGCCGGAGAAGGCGCCCATGTGGCCGCCCGTCCGGATCACGAGGCCGCTCGTCTCGACGGCCACCGGCGCACGCCAGCCGCGCGCCCGGTGCGCCGCCTGGACCCCGGCGGTGTACTGCGGGAAATAGCTGCCGAGCAGCGACGCGAGATCCGGCATCGTCGGCCCGCGCCACGCGAGGCCGAACACGCTGCCGGCGGCCGACGTGTATTCGTGGATGACGGTGCCCGATCCGAGCGTGATCTCGCGCACGGTATAGGCGGCCGTGCTCGCCTGCACGCCGTGCGCCGAGCGCATCGCGCGCTGCAGCGCGCGCACGGTGGCGGCCTGATCGTCCGCCGGCGGCGACATCGGCGCGCCGCCCAGTTCCGCGTGTGCGTGGACGGCCCACAGCACACCCATTGCAGCCGTCGCCTGCGCGACGGTCCAGCCCAAGCGTTTCAGCTTCACGTTCCCCCCCAAGGGACTGGCTTCGGTGCCGACGGCGCCGCCATCGGCCCGCGCCGCCTGCCCACTTATGAATCGTACGAATGACGCTACATTGCTGCTGACGCGTAGTATGCCTGCGGAGTGTGTCGAAGTGTCAATTCGGCGCAGGATCACGCTGCGCCGCGCAGCGGCGGCGGGCGGAGGAAACGAGACCGCGACGGGGATGCGCGCATCGGGCTGCCCCGCGGAACGGGGCGCCCGGCAATGGGGCACCCGGCAACGGGCGCGCGGATGCGCGGCGGCAGGATCAGAAGCCGAGGCTCGCGAGCAGGTCGTCGACCTGCCCCTGGTCCTGAACGACGTCGGATTTGCCTTCCGGCGCGATCTGCGGGCCGTTCAGCAACGACTCGGGGCTGCCGGTCGCGCTCATCGCTTCGGCCGCGAATGCCGCCGCGGTGGCCGCGAACTGCTCGCGCCGCTCCGGCGCGATGTTCTCGACGAGCACGGTGAGGAGCTGCTGCTCGATCAGGTAGACCATGTCCATGATCTTCTTGATCACCTGCCCGGTCAGATCCTGGAAATCCTGCGCGAGCATGATCTCGAGCAGTTGCGCGCGGGTCGCCGCCGTCGATTCGGGCAGCGTGCGCAGGAACGCGCGCGTGTCGTCCATCAGCTCGCGCACTTCCGCGTGCTCGATCGGCGCGGCGTACCACTGCGCCCAGCGCGCGTCAAGCGCCTCGGCCTCGTTCTGCACGCGCTCCTGCATCGGCTTCGCGATCTCGATCGCATTCAGCACGCGCACCGCGGCCTGTTCGGTCATCGTCGCGACGTAGCGCAGCCGGTCGCGCGCATCGGGCACGGCTTCCGCCGCGCGCTCGACATGCTTGTCGAGCCCGAGTTCGCGCATCGAATCGCGCAGCGTGCGCGTGACGTGGCCGATGCGCGCGAGGATCCGGTCGCTCGCGTAATCGGCGCCTTCGGCATGGCCGTCGGCATTGACCGCCGCGCCGGCGAGCGCCGCATGGATCGGCTCGTTCACGTTCAGCTCCCGGCCTTGGCCATCTTGTCGATGATCTTGTTCAGCTTCTCGTCGAGCGTCGCGGCCGTGAACGGTTTCACGACGTAGCCGCTCGCGCCGGCCTGCGCGGCCGCGATGATGTTCTCCTTCTTCGACTCGGCCGTGACCATCAGCACCGGCAGGTGCGTGAGCGTCGCGTCCGCGCGGATTTCCTTGAGCATCGCGAGACCGTCGAGGTTCGGCATGTTCCAGTCCGAGATCACGAAGTCGAAGCCGCCGCCGCGCAGCCGCGCGAGGCCGGCCGCGCCGTCCTCGGCCTCATCGACGTTCGTGTAGCCCAGTTCCTTGAGCAGGTTGCGGACGATCCGGCGCATCGTCGGGAAATCGTCCACCACCAGGATTTTCATGCTCTTGTCCATCGTCGTTCCTTTCCAGATTCGTTTCCGTCGGGACGCGTATCGTGGCACGCGCCCCGTGACAGTCCATTCACACGCGCTGCACGCGGTCGCCCATCGTCGCCAGGCGCGCCATCACGCGGCGGCTCATGTCGGCGAGCGGCACGACCTCGTCCGCACCGCCGAGCGCGATCGCCTCGCGCGGCATTCCGAACACGATGCAGCTCGCCTCGTCCTGCGCGAACGTGTAAGCGCCCGCGCGTTTCATTTCCAGCAGGCCGGCCGCACCGTCGCGGCCCATCCCGGTGAGGATCACCCCGATCGCGTTCTTGCCCGCGTGCGTCGCCGCCGAGCGGAACAGCACGTCGACCGACGGGCGGTGCCGGTTCACCGGCGGCTCGTCCGACAGTTGCGCAATATAGTTCGCGCCGCTTCTCGCGAGCAACAGGTGCGCATGACCCGGCGCGATGTACGCATGGCCCGGCAGCACGCGTTCGCCGTGCTCGGCTTCCTTCACCGCGATCCGGCACAGGCCGTTCAGCCGCTGCGCGAACGATTTCGTGAAGCCCGGCGGCATGTGCTGCGCGATCAGCACGGCCGGCGCGTCCGGCGGCAGCGGCGTCAGCACTTCGCGGATCGCCTCGGTGCCGCCCGTCGACGCGCCGATGATGATCAGCTTCTCGGTACTGACGAGCGGGTTGTTGATCATCGGCGCGGCCGCGGCGCTGTCCGCCGTGCGGGCAACGGCCTGCGGCTGCGGCGCCTGGCGCACGCGCGCGCGCGACGCCGCGCGGATCTTGTCCGCGAGCTTCTCCGCGTAGTCGAGCATCCCGTCGCGAATCCCGACGCGCGGCTTCGTGACGAAATCCACCGCGCCGAGTTCGAGCGCGCGCAGCGTGATTTCCGAGCCGCGCTCGGTCAGCGACGACACCATCACGACCGGCATCGGCCGCAGGCGCATCAGCTTCTCGAGGAAGTCGAGCCCGTCCATGCGCGGCATTTCGACGTCGAGCGTGAGCACGTCGGGGTTGTGCTGCTTGATGAGCTCGCGCGCGACGAGCGGATCGGGCGCGGTCGCGACCACCGTCATGTCGGGCTGGCTGTTGATGATCTCGGTCATCAGGCTGCGGATCAGCGCCGAATCGTCGACGCACAACACTTTGATCTTCTGCACTGCGGTCATGCCTCCTGCTTTCTTGATAGGTTCGCCGTCCGCGCGGCGCCGGCGAGCGCCGCGCTACCGCTGCCGGCCGGCGCGGCACCGCGCCCGCCGAACAGCTCGATGCGCGGGCGCGCCGGCTGCGGCGCGGCAGGCCGCTTCGCGGCAAACAGCTCGACGTGCGCGCGGCGCTCGCGCTCGGCCTCGCGTGCGAGCGCGGCCTCGCGCTCGGTCACGCCCGGCACCTGCAGCCGCAACTTCTTCACCATCGCGCGCCCGCTGCGCGGCATGAACGCGACCTTGCGCGGATGCACGCCCTGCAGGTCTTCCGCGGTGATGCGGATGCGCTCGAGCGCGAGGTAGCGGCGCACGAAATCCGCGTTGCGATCGCCGATGTTGATCGTCGTCATCCCGGCCAGCACGGCCGCGCCGCCGAACACCTTCGCCTCGAAGCGCTCGCGGCGCCCGCCGGCCTTGATCAACTCGTTGATCAGCACTTCCATCGCATACGCGCCATAGCGCATCGATTCCGACGCGGCCGCGCCCGGGTCGGCGCCGTCGTCCGGCAGCATGAAATGGTTCATCCCGCCGATGCCCGCGTACGGGTCGTGCAGGCACGCGGCGACGCACGAGCCGAGCACGGTCATCAGCACCATGTCCTCGGCGGTCGTGTAGAACTCGTTCGGCAACAGCTTCACGCCGGGGCGCTCGAAGTGATTGTCGAAGTAGCGATTGGTCGCGATCGGCAGTGCGCTCATCCGCGCTCTCCATAGGCGGGCGCGCCGCCCACGGCCCGCGCGCGGCCGGGCGACGGCATCGCGGCCGCCGCGCTCGCCTGCGCGCCGCGCGAGCGCGCACCCTGTTCGGCGTCGCGCGTCAGTTCGTACACCGTCTGCCCGCGCAGCCGGAACGCCTGCGTCACGTACGTGAAGTTCTCCGAATGGCCGGCGAACAGCAGCCCGCCCGGCTTCACGAGCGGCTCGAAGCGCGACAGCACCTGCCCCTGCGTCGGCTTGTCGAAATAGATCATCACGTTGCGGCAGAAGATCGCGTCGAACGGCTTCGCGATCCCGTAGTCCGCATCGGTCAGGTTCAGCTGCTCGAAGCGGATCATCGCGCGCAGCTCGGGGCGCACCTTCACGCGGCCGGCCTGCGCGCCCGTGCCCTTCAGGAAGAAGCGCTTGAGCCGCTCCGGCGACAGGTGCTTGACCTGGTCGTACGTGTAGATGCCGGCTTCGGCCTTCGCGAGCACTTGCGTGTCGAGATCGGTCGCGAGGATCGTCGCGTTGCGCGCTGCCGTTTCGCCGAGCGCCTCGATCAGCGTGATCGCGATCGAGTACGGCTCCTCGCCGGTCGACGCCGCCGAGCACCAGACCGAGACCGGCGCCGGCCGCGATTTCACGAATTCCGCCAGGATCGGGAAATGGTGCGACTCGCGGAAAAACGCGGTCAGGTTGGTCGTCAGCGCATTGGTGAACGCTTCCCACTCGAGCGGGTCGTCTTCCTGCTCGAGCAGGTCGAGGTAGTCGCGGAACGTGTCGAGGCCGCGCGCCCGCAACCGCCGCGCGAGCCGGCTGTAGGCCATGTCGCGCTTGTGCTCGGACAGCGAGATGCCCGCGCGTTGATGGATCAGCGCGCGGATGCGTGCGAAATCCGCGCCGGTGAACGCGAAGTCGCGCCCCGGCTCGCCCGCGCGAGGCGAGGCATCCGGTGCATCGGGTCGAAACGGCGCGCGCGCGTGCTGCATGGCTTAGAAGGTCTCCCAGTCGTCGTCGGACGCGCCGGCGGTCGCCGGCGCCGGCTTCTCGCCGTTCAGCGCCGGGCGCACGAGCGCGGGCTTCGCGGCCGGCTTGTCCGCCGGCGCGGCCGTCTTCGCGAGACGCGGGCCGTAGCCGCCCGCGGCGGTGCCGCCACGGGCGGCCGGTGCATCCTTCTGCGTCCGCGCGGCGGCATCGGTCGCACGCGTCGGTTCGGACGCGGCGGCCGCGGCGCCCGAGGCAGCCGCACGCGACGCCGGCGCGGCGCGCCGTGCCGCCGGTTGGGCCGCAGGCTGCGGCGCCGGCAGCGCGGCGACCGGCGCATCGTGGCGCGACGCCGACGGCAGCGCCGCCGGTTCGTGCGCGACCGGCCGCGCGACGCTGCGCGCCGGCGCGAGCGCGATGCCGCCCGCGACGCGCCAGCCCGACACGATCGCCTTCATCTGGCGCGTCTGCTCCTCGAGCGACGCGGCCGCGGCCGCCGCCTGCTCGACGAGCGCCGCGTTCTGCTGCGTGACCGCATCCATCTGGCCGACCGCGCGATTGACCTGCTCGATGCCGGTCGACTGCTCGTCGGACGCGGCGCTGATCTCGCCCATGATGTCGGTCACGCGGCGCACGGCCTGCACGATCTCTTCCATCGTCGAGCCGGCGCGCGCGACGAGCGCCGACCCGCTGTCGACCTTCTCGGCCGAATCGCCGATCAGCTGCTTGATTTCCTTCGCGGCGCTCGCGCTGCGCTGCGCGAGCGAGCGCACCTCGCCCGCGACCACCGCGAAGCCGCGGCCCTGCTCGCCGGCCCGCGCCGCCTCGACGGCCGCGTTCAGCGCGAGGATGTTGGTCTGGAACGCGATGCCTTCGATCGTGCCGATGATGTCGACGACCTTGCCCGAGCTCGCCGCGATGTCCTGCATCGTCGACACGACCTGGCCGACCACGTCGCCGCCCTGCGTCGCGATGTCCGACGCGTTCACCGCGAGCTGGCTCGCCTGCCGCGCGTTCTCCGCGTTCTGCCGCACGGTGCCCGTCAGCTGCTCCATGCTCGACGCGGTTTCCTGCAGCGACGCGGCCTGCTCCTCAGTGCGCTGCGACAGGTCGATGTTGCCGGTCGCGATCTCGCGCGCGCCGACGTCGATCGATTCGGTGCCGCGATGCACGGCCTGCACCATCGTCGTGACGGCGTCCTGCATCCGCTTGATGCCGCCGAACAGGCGGCCGATCTCGTTCGTGCTGGAAACGTTGACCGGCTGCGTGAGGTCGCCGCCGGCAATGCGCTCGAAATGCGCGATCGCGTCCTCGATCGGCTGGACGATCAGCCCGCGCAGCACGAAGCGGATCGCGATCACGACGACGAACGCGATCGCGATGCCGGCCGCGATCAGCGCGATCATCATCGAGATCTGCGACTGCGTCTCGGTCTGACGGTCTTGCGCGCGCTTCTGCAGCGCGGCGATCACGGCCGCCGCCGTCTGGTCGAACGCGACGAACATCGGGCTGATCTTCGTGTCCGCGACCGCGTGGTACGCGGCCATGTCGCCCGCGCGCGCCGCGGCGAACTCGGGCTCGACGCCTTCCTTCACGATCGTCGTGTACCGTGCGGCGAGTTCGTCGAGCAGCGCCTGATCGACACCGAGCTTCGGCGTCGACTGGAACGCCTGCCAGTTCTGGTTCGACTTCGCATACAGCTCCTGCGCGCGGTCGAGCACCTTCGTCGCGTCGGCCGCATTGCCGCCTTCGGTCAGCGTGCGAAAGCGATCGAGCGCGACGCGCGAGCGCAGCAGCTGCGCGGCCGTGTCGTCGAGCGTGTGGATCGCCGGCAGGTCGACGTGCGCGATCTCGTCGAGCGAGCGGCTCGCGTGATCGAGCGCGTAGAGGCCGAGCCCGCCGACCGCGGCGGTCAGGCACACGAGGATGAGTCCGACCGCCGTGAGCGTCGTGCGGATCGACCAGTTATGCAACATTGCAGATTCTCCCGAAATTGCTGCGCGCGCGGCGCGCTTACCCGCCGAGCGTCTCGATCAGCGCCATTTCACGGCTCGACATCAGCTTCTCGATGTCCATCAGGATCAGCATCCGGCCATCGACCGTGCCGAGGCCCGTCAGGTACTCGGTCGTCAGCGTCGCGCCGAATTCCGGCGCCGGCATGATCTGGTCGGTCTGCAGCGTCAGCACGTCCGACACGCCGTCGACCACCATCCCGACCACGCGGTTCGACACGTTCAGGATGATCACGACCGTCTGGTGGTCGTATTCGACGCGGCCGAGGTGGAACTTGATCCGCATGTCGACGATCGGCACGATGATCCCGCGCAGGTTGATCACGCCCTTGATGAACTCGGGCGCGTTCGCGATCCGCGTGACGCTGTCGTAGCCGCGGATTTCCTGCACTTTCAGGATGTCGATCCCGTATTCCTCGTCGCCAAGCGTGAAGACGAGAAATTCCTGGCCCGTCGCATCGCCGTGTTCGGCGTCACGGCGGCTGGTCGCCGCCGCGTTCGCCGCGGCCGTATTGATCATTTGGACTTCAGCAGACACGTTTGCCCCCAATCGGTTGAATGGCGAGAGTCAGAAGACGGCGAGCTCGGCGCCCGCTCGGGCGCCGTGCGTCGCACGGGTTTCGCGGTTCAGCGCCGCGACGTCGACGATCAGCGCGACGCTGCCGTCGCCCAGGATGGTCGCCGCCGAGATGCCGTGCACCTTGCGGTAGTTGGTTTCGAGGTTCTTCACGACCACCTGCTGCTGGCCGACCAGCTCGTCGATCAGCATCGCGAAGCGGCGCCCCTCGGTTTCCATGATCGTGACGATCCCCTGGGTCGGGTCGGTGCGCGCGTCGTCGACCGAGAACACCTCGTGCAGCGCGACGAGCGGCAGGTATTCGCCGCGCACGCGCACCACGCGCTCGCCGTTGCCGACCGTGTAGATGTCGTCGTTCGACGGCTGCAGCGACTCCATCACGAAGTTCAGCGGCAGGATGAAGATCTCGCTGCCGACCTTGACGGACATCCCGTCGAGGATCGCGAGCGTGAGCGGCAGCACGATCCGCGTGGTCGTGCCGCGGCCGGCCTGCGACGAGATCTCGACGTGGCCGCCCATCGACTGGATGTTGCGCTTCACGACGTCCATCCCGACGCCGCGGCCCGACACGTCGGTCACCGTCTCGGCGGTCGAGAAGCCCGGCGCGAAGATCAGTTGCCACACTTCGTCGTCGCTGATGTTCTCGGAGATCTGCATGCCCTGCTTCGCGGCCTTCGCGAGAATCCGCTCGCGGTTCAGGCCCGCGCCGTCGTCGCTCACCTCGATCACGATGTTGCCGCCGTGATGCGCGGCCGACAGCACGAGCTGGCCGACCGCGTCCTTGCCGGCGGCGACGCGCTTGTCGACGGTTTCGATCCCGTGGTCGAGGCTGTTGCGCACCAGGTGCGTGAGCGGATCGATGATCCGTTCGATCAGGCTCTTGTCGAGCTCGGTCGCCTGGCCGAACGTCACGAGCTCGACCTGCTTGCCGAGCTTGCCGGCGAGGTCGCGCACGAGCCGCGGGAAGCGGCTGAACACGTAGTCCATCGGCATCATGCGGATCGACATCACCGCTTCCTGCAGGTCGCGCGCATTGCGCTCGAGCTGCGCCATCCCGTTGAACAGGCGGTCGTGCAGCGCCGGATCGAACGCGCTGGCCGTCTCGGCCAGCATCGCCTGCGTGATCACCAGTTCGCCGACGAGGTTGATCAGCTGGTCGACCTTCTCGACGCCGACGCGGATCGAGCTGCCTTCGGCGCCGCCTGCCGCCGCGGCGGCCGGGCGCGCGCGCTTGTCGTCGTGATGCGCGGCGGCGGCCGGCGCCGCGTGTTCGGCCGGCTGCGGCTGAGCGGGTGGTTGCGGCTGCGGCTGCGCTGCGGCGGCCGGCGCCGGGGCGGGCGCCGCGGCAGCCGGTTGCGGCGCGGCTGCCTGCGGCGCGAACACCTCGACGCGCGCGGGCTGCGGGGCGGCGGCCGGTTCAGGAGCTTCGGCCGCCACGGCTGCGGCGGCCGGCGCGACGGCCGGCGCCGCCTGGGCAGCCGGCGCCGTGCCGCGCGCGACGCGGATCTGGCTTTCGTCGATCACGAAGCAGCACACCGCGACGATGTCGTCGGAAGGCACGTCCGATTCGACCCACAGCGTCAGGTCCGCGCCCACTTCCTCGCGGCCGACGATCCGGCCGAGGTTGCCGAGTTCCTCGGTGAGCAGCGCCTGGTCCTTCGCGTCGATGCCGACCAGCGTGATCTTCAGATGCGGGCCGTCGGCATCGGCATCGGCGTCGGCCGCCGGATGCGCGGCCGCGACGGCCTGCTCGACCACATGGTCGGGCGCACGGTCGCCGCCGACGGCGGGCGCGGCAGCCGGCGCGACGGCGGCGGCAACCGGCGCGGCCGGCGTAGGTGCGGCCGGCGCAGGCGCGGCGGCGGCAGGCGCGCCTGCGCCGCTTTCGGCCTTCAGCCGTTCGAGCTTCGCGCAGATCGCCGCGGCGGCGGCCGCGTCCGGCTCGGCGCTCGCGCGGTAGTCGACGAGCTGGTCGGACAGCACGTCCTTGGTTTCCAGGAACGCGTCGACCATCTCCTTGGTCAGCGTCAGCTCATGGTTGCGCGCACGGTCGAGCAGCGATTCGAGGATGTGCGTCGTATCGGTCAGCGCGGAAAAGCCGAACGTCGCCGCGCCGCCCTTGATCGAATGCGCGGCGCGGAAGATCGCCGCCAGATCCTCGGGATCGGGCGAATCGACGTCGAGGTTCAGCAGCAGCTGCTCCATCTGCGCGAGCAGCTCGTCCGCTTCGTCGAAAAAGGTCTGGTAGAACTGAGTGATGTCGAGAGTCATGCCCGGTCACCGGTTGAAATCGTCGCGTTCATGTCAGGAGGCAGCCGGCTCGGACAGCGTGGCGACCAGGTCGACCAGCACGCCCGGGTCGATCGGCTTTTCGATCCAGCCGGTCGCGCCCGCGTCGCGTGCGGCGTCCTTGAACGCGTCGCTGCCTTCGGTCGTCAGGATGAGGATCGGCGTGTCCGCGTACGCGGTCAGCTTGCGCAGCGCGGCGATCACCTCGAGCCCGCTCTTGCGCGGCATGTTCTGGTCGGTCAGGACCAGGTCGTACGGCGTCGTGGCCGCCATGTCGAAGCCGGCTTCGCCGTCCGGCGCCACCGTCACGTCGTAGCCGGCCTGCGCGAGCGTGGCCTGCAGCAGCGCACGCATGGTCGCGGAGTCGTCGATGGCGAGAATGGTTCGGATCATGTCTGTCTCGGAAACGTCAGGGTTTCGGCGCCACGGCGACGGCGCTCGCCACGACCGGACGCGCCGCCGGCGTCGGGCCGCCGAGCTGCTGCGCGAGCAGCTTCGAACCGGCCGCGTCGGCGGACAGCGTCGTCGTCGTCGCGTCGTCGCGCATCAGCGCTTCTTCGGATTTGCGATTCAGCACGATCACGCTGATCCGGCGGTTTTCCGGATCGAGCGGATCGGCCTTGTTCAGGTTCTGCGTCGACGCGAGGCCCAGCACGCGCAGCACTTTCGCCTCGTCCATGCCGCCGGAGATCAGTTCGCGGCGCGATGCGTTCGCGCGATCGGCCGACAGCTCCCAGTTGCTGTAGCCGCCCTCGCCGCCCGCGTACGGCACGGCGTCGGTGTGGCCCTGGACGATGATCCGGTTCGGCACGTCGTTCAGCGTCTTGCCGATCTCGCGCAGGATGTCGCGCATGTACGGCTCGACGTGGTCGCTCGACATCGCGAACATCGGTCGCTTCTGCGAATCGACGATCTCGATGCGCAGCCCCATCAGCGTCGAATCGATGCGGATCTGCTGCTTGAACTGGCGCAGCGTCGGATTGGCCTCGATCGCGGCCATCAGCTTGATCTGCAGGTCGTGCAGGCGCGTCTGCTCGAGCCGGTCCTGCGCGCCCTGTGCCTGCGACCGCGAATGCTCGTCGCCCGCCTTCGCGAGGCGCTCGGCGAGCGACGTCGTGCCGTCGGTGCGGCGCAGCGTGCCGGCATCCGTGCTCGACAGGTCGCGGCCGCCGCCGTTGATGATGCTGGAATCCTGCGAGCTGCGGTCGCCGCTGCCGAGAATCGCGGCCTTCAGCGGCATGTTGAAGTATTCGGCGATCCCCTTCAGCTGCACCGGCGTGACCGAGCTCAGCAGCCACATCAGCAGGAAGAACGCCATCATCGCGGTCATGAAGTCCGCGTACGCGAGCTTCCATGCGCCGCCGTGGTGGCCCTTCTTCGCCGGGGCCACCCGCTTGACGACGATCGCGCGATCCTTGCTCTTGCTCATCAGTGGCTCCGCATCACTTCGCCTTCACGCGGCGCACGTGCTCTTCGAGCTCGGAGAACGACGGACGCTCGGTCGAGAACAGCACCTTGCGGCCGAACTCGACCGCGATCGCCGGCGCATAGCCGTTCAGCGTCGCGAGGATCGTCACCTTGATGCACTGGAACATCTTGGTCGACTCGGCCACGCGCTGCTCCGCGAGGCTCGCGAGCGGCCCGATCAGCCCGTACGACAGCAGGATCCCGAGGAACGTGCCGACCAGCGCCTGCGCGATCATCGCGCCGAGCACCGCGGGCGGCTTGTCGGCCGAGGCCATCGTGTGCACGACGCCCATCACGGCCGCGACGATCCCGAACGCCGGCATCGCGTCGCCGACGCGCATCAGCGCGTGCGCCGGGCCTTCGCCTTCCGTGTGGTGCGTCTCGATCTCCTCGTCCATCAGGCTTTCGATCTCGAACGCGTTCATGTTGCCGCCCACCATCAGTCGCAGGTAGTCGGTCAGGAATTCGACGATATGGTGATCGGCGAGGATCTTCGGGTATTGCGTGAAGATCGGGCTCTTTTCCGGATCGTCGATGTCGGCCTCGAGCGTCAGCGTGCCTTCCTTGCGTGCCTTCGCGAGCAGCACGTAAAGAAGCGCCATCAGCTCCATATAGACGTCCTTCGTGTATTTCGAGCCCTTGAAGAGCGTCGGCAGCACGCGCAGCGTGGCCTTGATGGTCTTGCCGCCGTTGCCGAGGATGAACGCGCCGACGCCGGCACCCACGATCATCAGGATCTCGATGGGCTGGATCAGGGCGCCCAGATGCCCGCCTGCCAGCGCATAACCGCCGAAGACGGACAACAGCGTCACGAGTGTTCCCACGATAATCAGCACTGCCTGTCCCTCACGAAAGACCGGCGGGAAGACCGCCGTTAAACAGGTTTACGGCAGTCGGCAGGAAAACTTTCGCGGCCGCCCGGCGGCGGCCCGACGGTGTTTACCAGCAATGCGCGGACGATTCGCGCGGCCCGCGGACGTCGCTCGCGCGCCGCTCGCGGCCCGTCCGGCCCTGCCGGGCCGGCGCTCAGGCCACGGCGGCGGCCAGTTCGGCGCGCGCGGCGGCGGCCTTGCGGGTCTTGCCGGCGCGCGACGGCGGCTGGCACAGGCCGCACACGAAACCTTGATGCGGATCATGCGCGTGGGCGACGAAGTGGCCGCCGCAGCGCGTGCACGGCGTCATCTGCAGCATCCCCGAATCGAAGAAGCGCACCAGCGTCCATGCCCGCGTGAGGCTCAGCGCGGCCTCGTCGCCGGACAGGTTCACGTGCTCCAGATACAGCCGGTACGCCTTCACGATCGACTGGATCGGCTCGCAGCGGCCGTGGTCCTGCATGAACCGGTACATGTTGTAGAACAGCGACGAGTGGATGTTCGGCTGCCACGTCATGAACCAGTCGGTCGAGAACGGCAGCATCCCCTTCGGCGGCGACACGCCCTTCAGTTCCTTGTACAGCTTGATCAGACGGTCCCGCGACAGGCTCGTCTCCGCCTCCAGCAGCTGCAGCCGGGCGCCCAGTTCGATGAGTTCGATGGCGAGAGTGATTTCCTTCACCTCGATCACGACGCTTTTGCTTGCCATGGTGATAACCGTCCGCTTGACGTTATGCGAATGAATGGCCAATACGCTGCCGGCCGGCGCGGCACGCCGGGACACACGCAAGGCGGGATGGATCAGCGGACGCCTTCGACCTGCTGCCCGGCCATCAGGATGGCCGAGTGGGCGTGCGCGACGACATCGCTGCGGCCCTTGTCGGCGAGCGACGAGAGCAGCGCGTGATCGTCGAAGCGGAAGCGGCACAGCATCTGGTTCGACGCGGCCAGCTTCACGGTCTGCGCGAGCGTGAGGTTGGCGAGCACGTCGGCGAGTTCCTGGGAAATGCCCATGCGAAACATGCCCATCGCCTTGTCTTCCCGCAGCAGTCGCTGCGCGAGGAGGAGGTACGACAGGTTGACCTCTTTGATCTCACTGAGCATTTCACTGGTAGCGCTCATGATTCCCCCGTTAAAAAGCTGTGCTTTGGCCATTCATGTTATGAAAACGTTTGCTCGATCAGCGCGCACCGGGCGCTCAGTCGGCTCGTTTATAGTCTTACAGGGCGAATTTTGGCCAAACGGGATTTATGTCGGTATCAGCGAAGTGGCGTATGCCATGCAGGATTTGTCTGTAAACCGTGTAGGAATTTTTCCGACAAGGCGAATTGAAAGGGGCCATCGGAAAAACGGGGTGCAACGCGGATTCGGTTGCGAGGGGAGCCCGATCGCCGCCGCGCCGGTGGCGGAAGGCTTGCCGGCAAGGCGCCGGCAATCGGATCGGTAAAAATTATAGTGGTTTTTCACGATAGCGCAACAATAGTTATGGCTGTCGCGATTCACGATTCCGTGCCCTTTTTCTCGGGGTTTTTGCGTATTTCATCGTGTAACAAGCCTTAAGTGTTTGAAAAAACACTCGAACCCCTCAGGGCGATATCGATAATGGACTCCAATGGGCGGCGGCGCGAGCCGTGCCGGCCCGCCCCGCAGCTTGCCGTCCGGCGCTCCGCGCACCCCGCCCAGGGCCCGGCCACGTAGCGCGAACCGCGTGCGTCGGCAAGTTCCGCAACCTTGTACGGGATCCGCATCGGCGCCGTCGCGCGCTCGGATCGACACAGGAGAACACCCATGCGAATTGCCCAGATCGCGCCGCTTTACGAAGCCGTTCCGCCGAAACTCTACGGCGGCACCGAGCGAGTCGTGTCCTACCTCACCGAGGCGCTCGTCGAACTCGGCCATGACGTGACGCTGTTCGCCAGCGGCGACTCCGTCACGTCGGCCCGTCTCGAGGCGGCGTGGCCGCGCGCACTGCGGCTCGACCCGTCGGTCCGCGATTCGATGGCGCCCCATATGCGGCTGCTCGAGCAGGTCGCCCGGGCCGCGCACGAATTCGACGTGCTGCACTTCCACCTCGACTACCTGCCGTTCCCGCTGATGTCGCGCCTCGACACGCCGTACGTGACGACGCTGCACGGCCGTCTCGACCTGCCGGAGCTGCAGCCGGTGTTCGACGCGTTCCCGGATTCGCCCGTCGTGTCGATCTCGAACAACCAGCGCAAGCCGCTCCCGCAGGCCGCGTGGGCCGGCACCGTGTACCACGGGCTGCCCGACACCCTGCTCACGCCGCAGCCGGACGTGAAGCCCGAATACCTCGCGTTCCTCGGCCGGATCTGTCCCGAAAAGCGTGTCGACACCGCGATCCGGATCGCCGCGCAAAGCGGGCTGCCGCTGAAGATCGCCGCGAAGGTCGACAAGGCCGACGCCGACTACTTCAAGGAAGTGATCGAGCCGCTGCTCGGCCAGGCGCATGTCGAATTCATCGGCGAGATCAACGAAGCGCAAAAGCCCGCGTTCCTGTCCGGCGCGAAGGCGCTCCTGTTCCCGATCGACTGGCCGGAGCCGTTCGGCCTGGTGATGATCGAGGCGATGGCCTGCGGCACGCCGGTCGTCGCGTTCAACCGCGGCTCGGTGCCGGAAGTGATCGAGGACGGCGTGACCGGCTTCATCGTCGAGGACGTGCAGGGCGCGGTCGGCGCGCTGCACCGGATCGACAGCCTGTCGCGCCCCGCGATCCGCGCGCGTTTCGACACGCGGTTCAGCTCGAAGGCAATGGCGCAGCGCTACGTCGAGACCTACGAATCGCTTTGCGCGGCAACCAAGCAACCGGCATTGCGCCGGGTCGCGGGCGCCTGACACGGAAATCCGCGCGGAAATCGGTGGTAAATCCGCGCGGAAATCGACGCGCAAAACAAAAGAGCAGCATCGTCGATGCGGCTCTTTCCATTTGGCTTTCCGTCACTCGATCAGGAAACGATCGCGGTTTTTGCCGACGATCCAATTCGGCGGCTTGCCGCGCCCGCTCCAGGTTGCCCCCGACTTCGGATCGCGGTATTTCGGCGGCAGCGGCGCCTTCTTCGGCGGACGCCCGCGCCGCGCTCGCTCCGCGAAGCCCAGATCCTGGGCCGTCAGGCCATATTCGGCAATCATTCGCTGGACATCGGCGATCACCGCCGCCACTTCCTGGCGCCGCACGTCGTCCGCCTGCGCTTGCAGATCGGCGATCTGCGCCTTGAGTTTCGCGTATTGAGACATTTTTCGACTCCCCTTTTCGATGATGCGGCCCCGGCGAATCCGGCCGGGACACCAACATCCGTTACGTCATCCGCACTGCCGCCCTGCCCTTCGAAATTAATGCTGCCATCTTTAACCGAATCGCCTATATCGAGAATGCGGACTTATTCTAATAAAAGGCATTCGTCAGCCATTCAAATTTAACAATCGTTTACCCTCCCGCGCCCGATTCATTTCCTATAATCCAGACCAATTCCCGGTAGCGCAATAAATTCGGTGCGCCGCCCCGGGTCTTCAATCCACTTGGACGAGGTCCTTACATGAATCTTTCTCAGCGTCTCGCTGCAGAGGTATTCGGCACGTTCTGGCTGGTGCTCGGCGGGTGCGGAAGCGCCGTGCTGGCCGCCGCCTTTCCGGGCCTCGGCATCGGCTTTGCCGGCGTCGCACTCGCCTTCGGCCTGACCGTGCTGACGATGGCATTCGCAATCGGCCACATCTCGGGTTGCCACCTGAATCCGGCGGTCAGCGTCGGCCTGACGGTCGCCGGCCGCTTCCCGGCACGCGATCTCGCGCCGTACATCGTCGCGCAGGTCGTCGGCGCCACGCTCGGCGCATTCGTGCTGTACCTGATCGCAACCGGCAAGCCGGGTTTCGACGTGGTCGGCAGCGGCTTTGCGACGAACGGCTTCGGCGATCGCTCGCCCGGCCACTACTCGCTCGCCGCATCGTTCATCTGCGAGGTCGTGATGACGGGCTTCTTCCTGTTCGTGATCCTCGGTGCGACCGACAAGCGCGGCGTGCCGGCCGGCTTCGCGCCGATCGCGATCGGGCTGTGCCTGACGCTGATTCACCTGATCTCGATCCCGGTCACCAACACGTCGGTGAACCCGGCGCGCTCGACCGGCCCGGCGCTGTTCGTCGGCGGCGACGCGATCGGCCAGCTCTGGCTGTTCTGGGTCGCGCCGCTGATCGGCGCGGTACTCGCCGGAATCATCTACCCGCTGGTCGCCGGACGTGACGACGCCGTCGACCTGCTGCCCGCATCCGCTCGCACAAGCGAATAAAACACTACGGGGTCAAGCGAGCAGAGCAGCGAGCCTCACGCTGTCGAAGAACACGAGGCAAGTCATTTCGACGGGCGCCCCTGCGGCGCCCGTTTTTCATTTCCGCGTACGGAAACAGCGCCGGGGCGGGCGCTCAGGACGCGACGACGTCGTCTTCGAGCGAGAACAGCGTGCGCAGGTGGCGGGCGACGCCCGCGTCGAAGTTGTTGCCGATCCGCGGGACGTGCGGCAGCCGCGCCACCAGGTCGGGGTTCGCGTTGTTCATCATGAATGCATGACCGGCGGTTTCGAGCAGGTCGATGTCGTTCATGTTGTCGCCGAACGCGATGCAGTGGCCGGTATCGACGCCGAGCCGCGCGAGCACGGTGCGCAGCGCGCGCCCCTTCGACACGTTCGCGGTCATCACTTCGAGGCAGTCGGGCAGCGAGTACGTGACGTACAGCGTATCGCCGAACCGCACGCGCATCTGCTCGGCGACGACCGCCAGATCGGCCGGTTCGCCGATATACAGCACCTTCGCGATATTCGCGCCGTCGTGCGCGGCCATGTCGATCACGTCGTACCGGAAGCCCGAATCCTGGTGGAATTCGAGCAGGTGCGGCGCTTCGCGGTCGATCAGCCAGCCGTCGTTGGTGAACAGGTTGACGATCACGCGGCCATGCGCGCCAACGACTTCCGGCTGCACGAGGCGGCGAACGATCGCTGCGTCGACGTCCTGCGAATGGATCGTCGTGTCGTCCGGCGCATGCACGCGCGCGCCGTTCGACGTGATCAGGTACGGCCGGATGCCCAGCACGTCGCGAATGCCGGCGACGTCCGCATAGTGGCGCCCCGTGGCGATCACGAACTGCACGCCGTCGCGGTCGAGCCGGCGAACGGTGTCGATCGTGTACGGGTCGAGCTGGTGGTCGCTGTTCAGCAGCGTACCGTCGAGATCGGTGGCGATGACTTTGTACATGGGACGGGAGAGCGGCGCTCGCGGCACGGAGGAAGCGTCATTTTAACGTCGTGCCCCGCCGCGCGCCGGACGGTTGCCGGCCACGCGGCCCGAGGTGCTGCTGCGGCGCGGCATCCATCCCGCTCGCGCTCAGCTCAGCCACCCTCCGTCGTCCGCAACGCACGCAGCGCGAGCCGCAGCGCACCATGTGCCGAATCGTCGAGCGGCGCGCGCAGCCGGGCGGCGTGCCGCGCCGGCACGGCGGGCGCAAGCGCGTCCGCCAGCCCGCCGCACAGCGCGACCGGCAGCGCCTGCTGAGGATCGAGCGCGTCGATCATCTTGCCGATCTCGTCGCCGGCCTGCGCGATCAGCGCGCTCGCGACCGGATGCGTGCGGTGCGCGAACACGATCGGCGCGAGACGCGCGTAGATCGTCTGGTTCGCGTCGCACGACCACTGGACGAGCGCGTCGCGATCCTGCGCGCCCGTTTCCGCGAGCAGGGCCGTGGCGAACGCGTCGCGCGGCACGCGGCCGTCGAGCGCCTGTTGCGCATAGGCGAGCGCGCGCACGCCGAGCCACGCGCCGCTCGCCTCGTCGCCGGACGGAAAGCCGAAACCGCCCGCGATCCGGCACGCGCCGTCCGCATCGAGCGCCGCCGCGATGCTGCCGGTGCCGAGCGCGACGATGAGCCCCGGCGCGCCGCCATGCGCACCGACGACGGTCGTATACGCGTCGCTCTCGATCGCGAGCGCGCCGAGCGGCGCCTGCGCGCGGAATGCGGCGAGCCATGCCGCGTTGTTGACGCCGGCGAGCCCGCAGCCGAGCGCGCACTGCGACCAGTCGAACGCGAGGCCGGCGTGCATGAACGCGTCCGCGCACGCCGCCCCGATCGACGCCCATGCGCGCTCGATGCCGAGACCGAGCCCGGACGGGCCGCCGCGCCCCTGCGCGAGCTCGCGCCCGTGCCGATCGGCCAGCACCGCGCGCGTGCCCGTGCCGCCGCCGTCGATGCCGATCGCAAAAAGTAATGCCGCCATGCCTTCATCCCGCTGATTCGAACAGGCGCCAAGCTTAACCGGATCGGCGCCGCGCGCCCATCTGCCGTTCGGCCGACTATTCCGCCAAAAGGGCTTCCGCTATGCTGGCGCGATCGAATCGATACTGAAAACGAGGCAGACGATGTCGCAGCGGTGCAACTGGGTGAAGACGGAAGCGGACGCTCACTACCACGATACCGAGTGGGGCGTGCCGTCGCACGACGATCGCCACCTGTTCGAAATGCTGATCCTGGAAGGCGCGCAGGCCGGGCTGTCGTGGTCGACGATCCTGAACAAGCGCGCGGGCTATCGCGAAGCGTTCGCCGATTTCGACGTCGATGCCGTCGCGCGCTTCACGCCCAAGCGCATCGAGAAATTGCTGGAGAACCCGGGCATCGTACGCAACCGCGCGAAGGTCGAATCGGCGGTGACCAACGCGCGCGCGGTGCAGCGCATTCGCGAGGAGCATGGGTCGCTCGCCGCGTTCCTGTGGTCGTTCGTCGGCGACACGCCGATCCAGAATGCGTGGCAGTCGTACCGCGACGCGCCCGCATCGACCGAGCAGTCCGACGCGCTCAGCAAGGCGCTGAAAGCGTACGGTTGCAAGTTCGTCGGCTCGACGATCTGCTATGCGCTGATGCAGGCAACCGGTATGGTCAACGATCACGAAGCCGGCTGCCCGTGCCACGCGCAGTGCGCGGCGCTCGGCGGCAAGCAGCCGGCACGCCGGCGCAAGGCGGGCTGACGGCGCCGGCCCAAACGTGGCATCGGCGCCGCGCTGCTGCCCCGCGGCGGCGGCGCCGTCCGCTTGCCGCTTGCCGCCTGACCTTTACCGCGCGGCGCGCGACGAAGACGCCGCCGGCACGACCGGTCGCGCGCTCCGCCCGGCCCGCACGCGTGCGCTGCGCTTCTTCACCCAGATGCAGACGCCCGTCACGCTCAGCATCGCGATCACGATGCCGAGCATGCTGACGGCGACCCGTCCGGCGACCCCGGCGATGCGCCCCGAGTGCAGCGGGAATTGCGCCTGCATGAACAGGTCGCCGGCCGAACCGCGGCCCGGCACCTGTGCCGCGACGGGCTTGCCGGTCACCGCATTCCAGTACAGCCACGCATTGCCGAGCCCGACGTCGCCATGGTCGTTGCCCGGCGTGAAGAACCCGACCGCATAGGCGTTCATCGCCGGCGCGAACAGCAGCGCGCCCGGCGGCGCGACGATCCCCGCGTCGCGGCCGGCCGAGCGCGCGATCTCGACGATCCGTTCGCGCGGCAGCACCTGGCTGCCCGGCCGGGCCGGCGGGAAATGTTCGGGATTCGTATACGGCGTTTCGGCGAGCGGCGAAACCAGCGACACCAGCGGGCGCACGACCGGAACGGCGAGGTTCATCGAGATCGACGTGACCGCGACGACGAGCAGCAGCCCCCACACCCACACGCCGCCCGAGCGGTGCAGGTCGAACACGAGCGGATAGCCGCCGCGCCGCACGCGAAACACGAACGACTTGTGCCAGCTTTTCAGGTTCGGAAACGCAAGCACGAGCGCGATCAGGCTGTCGATCGCCCACACGATGCCGACGACGCCCATCACCCAGAACCCGAAATTGATCCCGCCATACACGGGCAGGAACAGCGAGTAGTGCAGCCGGTAGATGAACGGCATCAGGTCGAGCCGCGCGAGCGACGGCGCCCCCCATTCGCGGCGGCCCTGCACCGCGCCGGTCGCGGGATCGATGGCGATCTGGCTGAAACCGAGTGCGTACGGCTGGCCGGTCGCCGGATCGAGGCGCGGCATCACGCCCGCCTGCAGCGTGTGCCCCGGTTCGACCGCGAGCGGCAGATAGGTCACCTGCACGCGCGGATCGGCGGCCTCGATGCGCGTCGCGAGTTCGAGCGGCGCAAGCGGCGTCCCGCCGCTGCGCGCGGTATAGAAATCCGGGTTCAGCGCCGCGTCGAGCTCGTGGTCCCACGCGATCAGCGCGCCGGTGAGCCCCGCGACGAACAGGAACAGCGCGATGGCGAGCCCGAACCAGCGGTGCAGGCGCACGAGAAACGGTCGCACGAACGCATTCATCGCGTGCGCAGCGAACGGAAAGCGGGCCGGCACGAGCGGCGGCCCCGATTCGACGGGATGCAGTTCATTGGATGTCCGGGCGCCGCGCGGCGGTCGTCCGGCCCGATCAGGCGAGGCCGGATGCCCTTGTACGCGGCGTGGAATTGTTGCGCGATCAGCAGGTTTTGATACGATGCGCGACATTTTAACTCAATGCGAATGATTCTTACTCGCATTTTTGCTCGCTCGCCATGACCGTCAGCCTCGCCCGCCCTCCTGTCCGTCCACGCCGCGTGGCCGCCGCCCTCGCCTGCGTTGCCGCGTCGCTCGCGCATGCGGACGATTCGCCCGGCGACGCCGCGGTGCTGCCCGCCCTCGACATCACGGCCGCGCACGATTCGCCGCAACACTTGACCGACACGATCTCGACGGGTGCGCTCGGCACACGCCGTCAGCTCGACACGCCGTTCTCGACGACGATCGTCACGTCGGAAGAGCTCGAGGCGCGCCAGCCGTACAAGCTCGGCGACGTGTTCGCGAACGACGCGTCGGTGTCCGACAACAGCGGCGCGTACAGCGCGTGGGCCAGCTACATGACCGTGCGCGGCATGCAGCTCGACTGGCAGAACGGCTACAAGATCGACGGACTGCCGTTCGTCACGTACGGCATCACGATGCCGTACGAGCAACTGGAACGCGTCGAGCTGCTGAAGGGGCTCGGCGGCTTCCTGTACGGCTTCGTGACGCCGGGCGGCGTCGTCAACTACGTGACGAAGCAGCCGGGCGCCGAACCGGTACGCGGCGTCGACATCGGCTACCGCAGCACCGGCGTGTGGACCGAGCATGTCGATCTCGGCCAGCGCTTCGGGCCAGACAACATGTTCGGCGCGCGGCTGAACGCGACGCATGAGGAAGGCAAGACGTACAACGACGGCAACATCCGCCGCGACAGCGTGTCGGTCGCGCTGCAGGCGAACCTGACGCACGACCTCTCGGTGTCGTTCGGCGCGCTGTACCAGGATCGCCGCACGACCGGCCAGACGCCGTCGATCTTCACCGGCAGCTATCCGGGCGGCGCGCTGCCCGCCACGATCAGCGGCGGGTCGACGAACCTGGGCGGCAAGGACCAGTACCTGAACACGAACCTGCAGCTCTATACGGCCGGGCTGCAATACCAGCTCGCCCCCGACTGGCAGCTCGACGTCGCGTACAGCTACAGCAAGGCGACGCGCCGCCGCAACGAAAGCACGCTATACCTGCAGGACGCGGCCGGCAACTACACCGACAGCCGCTACGTCGGCATGGAGGATCATCGTTTCAGCCAGTGGCGCGCGATGGTCGAGGGCAAGGTGCGCACGGGCCCGTTCGGCCACCAGATCGTGCTCGGCGCGTCGTGGCAGAAGCAGGCGAACGACTATTCGGCGAACAGCGTATTCGTGCCGCTCGGCGCCGGCAACCTCTATGCGCCGAATCCGTACCGCTACGAGAGTCCGCACGGCTTCATCCAGTACCGCACGAGCGAGATCGTGCAGAAATCGCTGTTCGCGAGCGACACCGTGCAGTTGACCGAGCGCTGGTCGGTGCTGGCCGGCGTGCGCTACATGAACTACGCGCAGCGCGCGTTCCAGGCGAGCGGCGCCGAGGATCCCGGCTATCGCCAGAACGGCGTGGTGACGCCGACCTTCGCGGTGATGTTCAAGCTCGCGCCGACGGCCACCGCGTACGCGAGCTATGCCGAATCGCTCGAGCCCGGCAGCCGCGTGAACGACGTCTACGCGAACGCGGGCCAGGTGCTCGAGCCGCTGCGCAGCAGGCAGTACGAGCTCGGGATCAAGAGCGGGCACGCGCGCTGGAGCGCGACGGCCGCGCTGTTTCGCATCGAGCGCAGCGCCGAATATGCGAATGCCGCGAACGTCTACGTGCAGGACGGCGAATCGGTCATTCAGGGGATCGAGGTGGGCGCGCGCGCGAAATTCGGCGCGCGCTGGAGCGCGGGCGTCGACGCGATGCTGCTCGACGCGTGGTACGCGAACGGGATCGGCAACAACGGCAACCGTGTTGCCGGCGCGCCGCGCTTCGTGCTCGCCGGCGACGTCGGCTATGCGGTGCCGGGCGTGCCGGGGCTGACGCTCGGCGTCGACGCGAAATTCACCGGCGCGACGCCGCTGCGCGCCGCCGGCGGCCTCGACGCGCCGGGCTTTCTCGTCGTCAACGCAGGCGCGCGCTACCTGACGCGGGTCGGCCGCCACGACGTGACGCTGCGCGCGTCGATCGACAACGTGCTGAACCGCCGTTACTGGGAATACCAGTACGCGGACTACGTGAAGCCGGGCGACCCGCGCACGGTGAGCCTGAGCGCGAAGATCGACTTCTGAACGCCGCGTCCGCCGGTCGAAAACCGCCGGACGTGGGCCGAAACCATCGCGCGGCCCCTCGGCCGTCGCGACATCGGGGCTTTCCCGGCCCGCAAAAGCAAAACGGCGGAGCGGCCTCTGTCGAGGCACACTCCGCCGTTTCGCGGCGAACCGTCAGACGCGCTTAGTGGAGCTTCTTCGGCAGCATCTGGCTGCGCAGACGCTTGTGCAGGCGCTTGACGGCTGCTGCCTTCTTGCGCTTGCGGACTGCGGTCGGCTTTTCGTAAGACTGGCGCTCACGCAGTTCAGCGATCAGGCCATTTTTTTCGATAGCGCGACGAAAGCGGCGAATCGCCACTTCGAACGGCTCGTTTTCTTTCAGAAGAATCGTCGTCATGTCGTTCCTAAATTGCTTAAACGGTCAAAAACGTAGCGGCCAAGCGCCACGCACCGGCCATCCGAGCGTCCCCACAACAGGCGAAACGAGCGGAAATACGGCCTCGGAGGCCGGAAAAGAGAGGCGGAAAGCACCGCGAGTACGCTTCACAACCGCGTGCAGCGCCGCGTTTGACTGCCAGCAGACATGCCGAAACCGGCAAAGGCGTGACAGAAAATCTCAATTCAGCCCGCCATCATAGCAGAGAATCACAGACAAAACCACCCTTTTGTCGATCGCGGGCGAGCGTTCCGCCCAACCGCGCGATTCTCGCGCCACGGCCGCCACGCCGCCCGCCATGCCCCGTGCGCCTTCCCGGCGAAACCGGTCCTTCCGTCCCGAATTTCCTCGAACATCCCTCTAAAGTTTTCGCCGGGTGCCGCCGTCAACCAGGAAAGGCGGGCAGCGCCAGACGCAAAAAAGCGCCACGCCGAAATCAGAACCTGTCTGTATCTCAGGCATTTTCCAAAACGAGGAAGCAAATGCTGAACATCAACACCAACATCCTTTCGCTGACGACGCAGACGAATCTGTCGGGCTCGCAAAGCGCACTGTCGCAAGCAATCAACCGCCTGTCGTCGGGCAAGCGCATCAACACCGCTGCTGACGATGCAGCAGGCCTGGCGATCTCGACGTCGCAAACGGCGGCAATCAATGCGCTGACGCAAGGTGTTGCAAACGCGAACAACGGCATCTCGATGATCCAGACCGCCAACGGCGCGCTGCAATCGACGGTCGACAACCTGCAGCGTATCCGTACGCTGGCACAACAAGCGGGCGACGGCTCGCTGGATTCGAGCGCCCGCGCGAACCTGCAAGCTGAAGTGACGACGCGTCTCAGCGAAATCGACCGTGTCGCATCGCAAACGACGTTCAACAGCCAGACCATCCTGGGCGGCGCCGGCAGCGTCACGTTCCAGATCGGCGCAGCAGCAAACCAGGTCGTTACCGTCGACTTCGGCACGGCGAACTGGAACAGCACGGGCATGAGCGTGAACAGCCTGAGCGTCGCCACCCAGTCGGGCGCGCAATCGGCGATCACGGCGATCGACGCGGCACTGAAGCAAGTCAACACGTTCCAGGCAACGCTGGGCGCAGCACAGAACACGTTCCAGGCTGCGATCTCGACGACGCAAACCCAGGCAACCAACATGACCGCCGCTCGCTCGCAGATCACCGACGCGGACTTCGCGACGGAAACGGCGAACCTGAGCAAGGCGCAAGTGCTGCAACAAGCTGGTATCTCGGTTCTGGCGCAAGCGAACTCGCTGCCGCAGCAAGTCCTGAAGCTCCTCGGCTAATCGAGCAGCACCCGCGGCGGGCCACGTGCCCGCCCGCCTCCGGGCACGGCGGCGTCGCCATGCGACGCATCGCGACGCCGCCGAAACCGCCCGGACCGGAATTCTTCAGGGAGGCACGCCTCCCTCTTTGCATTGAACCGCGGCGCCCCGCCGCATCGCGCACGTTGATTGCGCGGACGACCGGAGCAACGGCATGGCCACCACGACCCCCGTCAGCAGCACGGACATCAGCACCATCCTGGCGAATGCAGGTCAATCGATCATCAGCGGCGCGACCAATTCGACGCTCGACGTCAATACGCTCGTCACGACGCTGGTGAACGCGAAGACGGCCGGGCAATTGCAGGCCCTGCAGACCCGGCAGACGAACGACAATACGCAGCTGTCCGCGATCGGCCAGCTGAAGGGCGCGCTGTCCGCGCTGCAGACCGCGCTCACCGGCCTCTCGGACGGCACCGCGCTCGGCAGCCTGGCCGCGACGGCGAGCGGCACGGGCATCGCGACGACGATCAAGAGCGGCAGCGGCGCGGTGGCCGGTTCGTATTCGGTCAATGTCACGCAGCTCGCGACCGCCAACAAGCTGTCGTCGGCCGGCGTGACGTCGGCGGACACGATCTCGGCCGGCTCGCTGAGCATCACCTTCGGCAGCAACCCCGCGTTCAACGTCAACGTGGCGGCCGGCGCGTCGCTGTCCGACATCGCGTCGTCGATCAACTCCGCGTCCGGCAATGCCGGCGTCACCGCGTCGGTCATCACCGGTTCGGACGGCCAGCATCTCGTGATGCAGTCGAACCTCACCGGTGCAGCCAGCACGATCTCGATCACGGGCACAGGCGTCAACTCGAAACTGACGTCGGGGTACACGACCGTCACGCCGGCCGCCGATGCGAAGCTGACGATCGACGGCACGCCGGTGTCGAGCGCGTCGAACAACGTGTCGGGCGCGCTGACGGGTGTCACGCTGGCGCTGTCGCAGGCCGCGGTCGGCACGACGCAAACCATCACGCTGTCGCAAGACACGGCCGCGGCGACGACCGCGATCAACAATTTCGCGACCGCGTATACCAACTTCGTGAATACCGCGAAATCGCTGTCGAGCTACGACTCGACCGCGAAGACCGCCGGCCCGCTGCTCGGCGACGCGATGCTGAACACGATCAGGAACACACTCGCGACGACGCTCAGCAGCGGCGTCACGACGGGCGGCACGACCTATGCGCTCGGCAGCATCGGCATCAACGTGGACTCGACCGGCGCGATGTCGGTCGACACCGCCGCGCTGACCACCGCGCTCAAGTCGAACAGTTCCGCGGTGACGGCGATCTTCAACCAGACGAACGGCATCGCCCAGGCGCTCAATGCGAACATCAACTCGTACACGCAGACGTCCGGCCTGATCGACCAGCGCACCAACGCGATCAACGCCGACCTGAAGAGTGTGCAGGGTCAGGCGACGCAGCTACAGAGCTACTCGGACCAGTTGACCAAGCAATACAATGCGCAGTTCACCGCGCTGAACACGCTGATGGCGACGATGGCGAACAACACCCGCTACCTGACCCAGCTGTTCGGCGGCCAGAACAGCGCCGGCGCGATGGCCAACAACAAGTAAGCGTTGGCCGCCCCCCTTCGGAGCAGAACCATGACGAACGACACGCTGTCCCGCGCCTTCGACCTGACCCGTGCCATGCAGTCGGCGGCCGATGCGCGCGACTGGGTGCGCGTCGCGGCCCTCGCCGACGAACGCTCGCCGCTGCTGATGAACCTGTCCGGCGAGCAGACCCCGGACGTGCTGGACCAGGTGCGGCAGATCATGGCGATCGACGCGTCGATCACGGAGCATGCGCAGACGGACCGTGACCGCCTGGCCGCGGAATTTGCGCAGTCCCGGGAGCGGATCGAGGCCGCGAGCCAGTACCAGAAAGCCGGCATGCTGTGACCGGCCGGGCGTCTCGCCCGCCGCGCATTTCGAATTAAAAGACGCCGCCAGTCGAGCGGTCCGTTGTCGCCGTACCGTCGAGCCGCTTCAATGCGGCTTTTTTTTCGCCTGCAGGCGGGAGCGCGCGCCGGATCGCGCCGGCTACGCCCGCGTCGCCCGCTCGACGGCCGCGTCGATCATCTCGGGCGGCCGGCCCGACGATGCGCGAGCGCGGCTTCCAGCCGTGGCGCGATCCCGCTCGTCACGCGTCCCGGGGTGCCGTCTCGCCGGCCACGTAGCGGGCCCACATGCCGTGCAGCGCGTCCTCGAGGTTGCGTGCGAAGCGCGACGCATCGCACAGCGGCGACGCCAGCGCGCGCTCGCGCAGCGTTGCACGCAGCGTCGCGAGCCCGTCGCGGTCGCGCGCGAACGCGACGGCCTTCGCGAGGTACGCATCCTCGTCTTCCGCGATCCAGTCGCCCATGCCCGCCGCGTGCAGCAGGCTTTCGCAAATGTGCGTGACGAACCGGCTGCCCTTCATCCCGAGCACCGGCACGCCCATCCACAGCGCTTCGGCCGTGGTCGTGCCGCCCGGGTACGGAAACGGGCTCAGCGCGATGTCGATGCGGTTATACGCGGCGAAGTACTCCGCACGCGGCGAACCGCCTTCGAGCATCAGCCGATCCGCGCCGATGCCGTGCCGCGCGAAGCGCTCGAGCGTCGCCTGGTTCACGTCGCCGGCACCGAGCTCATGGGCCTTCAGCAGCAGGCGTGCGTCCGGCAGTGCGTGCAGGATGCGCGACCACAGCGCGACGACCTCGTCGCTGATCTTGATCAGCTTGCCGAAGCAGCCGAACGTGACGCCGCCATGAGCCCCCATCGGCAGCGGGCCGACCGCGACATCGTACGGCGGCGGCGTGAAGCAAAGGTAGCTGTCCGGCAGCCGCCACGGCCGCTCGGTGAAGTGATGCGCCTCGTCGGCCGGTAGCGTATGCGCATCGCCGATGAAATAGTCGATCGCGCGGCAACCGGTCGTCGCGAAGAAACCGAGCCAGCTCGCCTGCACCGGCGCGGGCTTGTGCCCGAAGATCGGCAAGCCGCTCCAGTTGGTATGGCCTGCCATATCGATCAGGATGTCGATGCCGTCGTCGCGAATCAGTTGCGCGGCCTCCTCGCGGCCCAGGCTGACCACCTTCTTCCAGCTCGCGAAGTTCGGCCTGAGCCGCGCGGTCACGTCGTCCTCGCCGACGAAGGTCACATAGGCATGCGGCTCGATGCGCGACCGGTCGATCCGCGCGAGCACGCTTTCAAGGAAGATGCCGACCGGGTGCTGCCGCAGGTCGCCCGACACGAAGCCGACGCGCAGCGGCCGCCCCTGCGCCTGCGCGACGCGCTGCGCGCGGTCGTGCTCGAACGGATGCGCGTCGCGCTCGAGATGCTCGCCGTAGCGGCGCGCTTCAGCGACCCACTCCTGCGGCTCGAACGCGGGTGAGCTCGACATGTTGAACAGCATCCGCGAGTACGCGCGATGCAGGTCGTGCCGGATCGCCGAGCGGAACGCATCCAGCGCGCCGGCGAGATCCCCTTTCGCCCACAGGATGTCGCCGAGCGTCATCTGGACCTTCAGCGGATCGATGCCGAGCGCCCTCGCGATCTCGGTGTGCTTCATCGCCTCGTCGAGCTTCTCGAGCCGAAACAGCGCGGCGGCGAGGTTGTGATGCGCGTCGGCATCGTCCGGGTTCAAGTCGATCGCATGCCGGTGGCTCAACTCCGCGGCGGCCAGCAAGTTGAGGTTGTGATACGCGAAGCCAAGGAAGTTGTATGCGTCGGCCAGTTCGGGATCGAGCTCGATCGCACGCCGGCACACCTTCACCGCCTGCCCGTATTCGCCCTGCTGGTTGCGCAAATCGCCGAGCCACGCCCATGCCTGTGCATGCGCGGGGTCGATCGCGACCGCCTGCTCGAGCAGTTCGAGCGCCTTGTCGAAATCGCCGATGCGCTGCAGCAACCTTGCCAGCACGCAGTGCGCGTCCGCGTCGCCCGGATCGAGCCCCTCGCGCGCATGGTCGATCGCGCCTTGCAGATCGCCGGCCGCGCGCAGCGTCGCGCTCAGCCCCCGGTGCGCGACACGGAAGCCCGGTTGCAGCGCGATGGCGCGACGATAGGCATCCGCAGCATCGTCGAATTTCTCCTGCGCATGCAGCGCGTTGCCGAGATTGCAGTACGCATCCGCGTACTGCGGCTGGTGCGCGACGGCCTTGGCGTAGCTCGCGGCCGCCGCTTCGTGCTCGCCCAGGTCCTGCAGCGCGTTGCCGAGATTGTTGTACGCCTCCGCGTAACCGGGGCGCAGCTCGATCGCGCGCGCGCAGCTCTGCATCGCGGCCGCCGGCTCGCGTGCGTCACGCAACGCGTTGCCGAGGTTGTTGTGCGCCTCCGGATAGTCCGGCCGCAGCCCCACCGCGCGCCGGTAGTGCGCGATCGCGTCGTCGAGCCGGCCGCTTTCGCGCAGCATGTTGCCCAGGTTGTTGAAGTACGACGCATCCGGCCGCTCGACGAGCGATTGCTCCATCAGCGCGAGCCCCGCGTCGTACTGCTTCAGCTGGCATGCCAGCAGCCCGAGGAAATGCAGTGCATCCGGCTGGCCCGGCTGCGCGGTGAGGATCGCGTCGTACAGTGTCTTCGCTTCCGCGAGACGCCCCGCCTGATGATGCGCGAGCGCGGACTGCAGCGTGTCGTGGATATCGTTCATGCTTCCTGCTCCGGGTTCGTATAGCGTTGCCACATGGCGAGGAACGCCGCTTCGAGATGCGCCGCGAACCGGCGCGCGTCGCACAACGGCGACGCGAGCAGCTGCGCACGCAGGCTCGCGCGCAGCGCCGCGAGGCGCTCGCGATCGTGCACCGCCGCAATCGCCTTCGCGACATAGCCGTCCTCGCCGTCAGCAACCCATTCGCCCATGCCCGCCGCGTGCAGCACGCTTTCGCAGATGTGCGTGACAAAGCGCCCGCCCTTCATGCCGAGCACCGGCACACCCATCCACAGCGCTTCGGCCGTGGTCGTGCCGCCCGGGTACGGGAACGGGCTCAGCGCGACGTCGATGCGGTTGTATGCGCCCAAGTATTCCGCGCGCGGCGAACCGCCCTCGAGGATCAGCCGGTCCGCGTCGATGCCATGCCGCGCGAAGCGCGCGGCGGTCGTGTCGCGCACGCCCTCGCGACTAAGTTCGTGCGCCTTGAGCAGCAGCCGCGCGTTCGGCAGCGCGTGCAGGATGCGCGACCATGCGCGCACGACGTCGTCGCCGATCTTCACGAGCTGGCCGAAGCAACCTAACGTCGGATGGCCGCTCGCCGCCATCGGCAACGGGCCGACCTCGACGTCGCAGGCCGGCGGCGTGAAGCACAGGAAGCTGTCCGGCAGCCGCCACGGCTTCTCGACGAAGTGATGCGCTTCGGCGTCCGGCAGCGTGTAGCGGTCGCCGATGAAGTAGTCGATCGCGTCGCAGCCGGTCGATGCGAAGAAACCGAGCCAGCTCGCCTGCACCGGCGCGGGTTTCCAGCCGAACACCGGGAGCCCGCTCGACTGCGTATGGCCGGCGAGGTCGACGAGAACGTCGATTTCGTCGTCGTGAATCATCCGCGCGGCCACGTCCGGACCCAGCGCGGCGATCGAGCGCCAGCCGTTCGCGTGCGGCTTCAGTTTCGCGGTGATCGCGTCCTCCTCGTCCGTGGTCACGTACACGCGCAGGTCGATGCGCGTGCGCTCGAGGTGCGCGAGCACGCTTTCCAGGAAGATCCCGACCGGGTGCAGGCGCAGGTCGCCGGACACGAAGCCGACGCGCAGCGGCCGCCCTTGCGCGCGCGCGTCCCGCTCGCGCGGATCGTGCACATGGCGCGTCGAACGCCCGGCCAGGTGCCGGCCGTAGCGTCGCGCGTCGGCCAGATAGTCGGCGGGGCTCACGCAAGCGGACGCCGCCGCGCTGAACAGCAGCCGGTTCAGCACGGTCGCCGCCACGTCGTCGGCATCGTCGCGCACCAGCGCGAGCGCGTCGCGATAGGCCTGGACCGCGGCATCGACGTTGCCCTGCGCGCGCAGGATATCGCCGAGATTGACGTGCATCAACACGGCCGGCGGACCGGCCTGCAACGCCTGCCGGCAATACACGAGCGCCTCGTCGAGCCGCTGCAGCTTCAGCAGCACGACGGACAGGTTGTGGCATGCGCCGGCGTCCGCCGGATTGAGCGCGACGGCCATGCGATGGCTCGCTTGCGCATCCTCGAGCCGGTTCAGTCCGTGATACGCGTTGCCCGCGTGGTTATGTGCGTCGCCGAGGTTCGGCGCGAGCCGGATCGCGTCCTGCGCATGCGCGAGCGCTTCCGCGCAGCGCAGTTGCTTGTGACGCACGGCGCTCAGGTTCGCGTGAGCCATCGCCATCGACGCATCCAGCTCGATCGCGCGGCCGTAATGCGTGGCGGCGCCATCGAGGTCACCCAGGTCCTGCAGCGCGTTGCCGAGATTGTTGTACGCCTCCGCGTAACCGGGGCGCAGCTCGATCGCGCGCGCGCAGCTCTGCATCGCGGCCGCCGGCTCGCGTGCGTCACGCAACGCGTTGCCGAGGTTGTTGTGCGCCTCCGGATAGTCCGGTCGCAGCCCCACCGCGCGCCGGTAGTGCGCGATCGCGTCGTCCAGCCGGCCGCTTTCGCGCAGCATGTTGCCCAGGTTGTTGAAGTACGACGCATCCGGCCGCTCGACGAGCGATTGCTCCATCAGCGCGAGCCCCGCGTCGTACTGCTTCAGCTGGCATGCCAGCAGCCCGAGGAAATGCAGTGCATCCGGCTGGCCCGGCTGCGCGGTGAGGATCGCGTCGTACAGTGTCTTCGCTTCCGCGAGACGCCCCGCCTGATGATGCGCGAGCGCCGCCTGCAATGCCTGTCCTGTTCCGTCCATCTCGTCTGTCCTGCTCAATAGGGATGCGGTTCGCGTCGGAAGTCGATCAGCCTGCCGCCGTGCCCGATCATCACGGCCGGCGCCGCAATCCCATCGCGCGCCATCCCGACGACGGCGGCGCGGTGCTCAGCGCGAGGGACGCCATGTTCCGCTTGCCGCCAACGTGGAAAGGCCCATGCACGTCAAGTCGTGAGCGGCCTCACGCGGATGCGACGTGCTGCGCCCACATGCCGTGCAGTGCGTCCTCGAAGTGGCGCGCGAAGCGGGGCGCGTCGCACAGCGGCGACGCGAGCACCTGCGCACGCAGCGTCGTGCGCAGCGCCGCCAGCTCGGCGGGCTGGCCGACCTGCGCGACGGCCTTCGCCACATACGCGGCGTCGTCGTCCGCGATCCACTCGGGCAGCCGCGCCGAATGCAGCAGGCTCTCGGCGATGTGCGACAGGAAGCGCTCGCCGCGCCGGCACAGCACGGGCACGCCCATCCACAGCGCTTCGGCGGTCGTCGTACCGCCCGGATACGGGAACGGGCTCAGCATCAGGTCGACACGCCCGTACGCGGCCAGGTATTCGGCGCGCGGCGAGCGGCCTTCGAGGATCAGGCGCTGCGCGTCGATGCCGTGCGCCGCGAAGCGCGCGGCAAGCGCCTGCTGCTCGCGCGGATCGTCGAGATGCTCGGCCTTCACGAACAGCTTCGCGCCCGTGACCGATTGCAGCACGCGCGACCAGACCGCGACGACGTGATCGGTAATCTTCGCGAGCTTGCCGAAATAGCCGAAGGTCGGATGGCCGTTCGCGAGCATCGGCAGCGCGCCGACGTCGACAGGCTCGGCCGGCGGCGTGAAGCACAGATAGCTGTCCGGCAGATGCCACGGCCGTTCGGTGAAATGCGCGGCCTCGGCGGGCGGCAGCACGTGACGGTCGCCGATCACGTAGTCGATCGCGCCCACGCCGGTGCTCGCGAAATAACCGGGCCAGCTCGCCTGCAGCGGCGCCGGCTTCCACGCGAACAGCGGCAGGCGGTTGTAGACCGTGTGGCCCGCCGCGTCGAGCAGCACGTCGATGCGGTCCGCGCGGATACGCGCAGCCGCCGCTTCGTCGCTCAGGCCGGCGATGCTGGTCCATGTCGAGAAGGCCGGCTTGATGCGGGCGGTCACGTCGTCCTCGACGTCGCGCGTCGGGTACGCATGCATCTCGATCCGGTTCGCGTCGAGATGCTTCAGCATGCTCTCGATGAAATAGCCGACCGGATGCGACTTCAGATCGCCCGACACGATGCCGACCTTCAGCGGCCGCCCGACCCGGGGAGCCAGGTCGACGAGCCAGTCCGTCCACGGCTTCGCGCACCGCGTGACGAGTGCGTCGTAGCGCGCGGCCTCGGCGAGATAGGCGTCGTGGTCGAACGCTTCGCTGCAGTGGCTCGCGAACAGCAGGTTGCTGCGCGGCTCCGGCAGTTCGGGGCGCAGCGCGACCGCGTGCCGGTAAGCCTCGAGCGCGGCCGGAATCTCGTTCAGGTCGAACAGCGCATTCGCAAGATTGTTGTAGGCCTGGCCGTTGTCCGGCTTCAGCGCAATGGCCTGGCAGAACGCATCGACGGCCGCGCGGACGTCGCCGGCGAGCCGCAGCGCGTTGCCGAGGTTGTTGTACGCATCGACGTAGTCGGGTCGCAGCTCGATTGCGAGACGGAAGCACTCGACGGCGGCGGCGTGACGGTTGTCCGCCTGCATCACGTTGCCGAGGTTGTAGTAGTACATCGCGTCCGGCCGGATCTCGATCGCCGCCATGATCAGGTCGGATGCCTCCTGATAGCGCCCGTACTGATGGCCGATCAGGCCGAGGAGGTGAAGCGCGTCCGCGTGCCGGGGATCGGTGTCAAGGATCTGCCGGTACAGCGTCTCGGCCTCTTCCAGCCGTTCGGCCTGATGGTGCGCCAGCGCCTGTTCGATCGTGGCGGCGGCGGGGGAGGTGGGCATCATGAGCTATGTCGTCCTGGTAGCCAATACGGGATTCGAATCGCGGCCGGCGCCGCTGCGTCGGCACACGCCTTCGCCCGCGGACGCACGCACCGACGGTCTCCGACGTGTCCGAATTCTCCACGCGCACGCCGCGTTCCAATTTGGCGAGCAGGTGCTGGAATTGGTCGCTATTCCCACGACTGCAAGCCGCACCCGCGGGCGCCTCGAATTCGCGCCGGACACGCGCGCATCCATCGAAATGCGGGGTGAAACCACCCGCTAATCCGACATTCGATCCTGGCGGCGCTCGCTAGACTTGATCGTAGAAAGATGTCCGACCTGCGACGCCAGGACGGTTGCGCATTCCGATGCCACCGCGCCGACACGCGCTCGTCCGGTCACACCCTTTGTGCCTGGAGCCCTGTGTATGCACGAATCAGCGATCATCACCAACGCAGATGGCGATCAGCTCGCGGCGCGCCGCGAACTGTTCGACCTGATGCAGACCTACCCCGCGACGCGCGAGGAACTGGAACGGTCGCTCGGCCTGTTCGTGCGCGGCTCGCTCCTCGCACGCATTCTCGCGACCTTTGAGATTTATCAAAAAATCGTGCCGCTGCCGGGCGCGATCCTCGATCTCGGCACGTGGCGCGGGCAGACCGCCGTGCTGTGCGAGAACTTCCGCGCGATTCTCGAGCCGCTGAACTTCCAGCGCCGGATCCACGCATTCGATACGTTCACGGGCTACACGGGCTTCGCCGAGCACGACACGCGCGACCGCAAGCTGTTCTCCGACGGCACGTACTCGCTGTCCGGCGAGTACGCCGACCTGCTGCGCAAGCTGCTGAACCTGCACGAGCGCAGCAACGCGATGGGACACGTGCATGACAAGCACCACGTGTGGGAAGGCGACTGCCGCGACACGCTGGCGGCGTTCGACGAAGCGCATCCCGGCGAGATGGTCGCGCTCGCGTGGTTCGACCTGAACGTGATCGAGCCGACCCGGCACGCGTTCAACGCGGTGATGGAGCGGCTGGTGCCCGGCGGCGTCGTCGCGTTCTGGCAGCTCACCCGCGGCGGCCAGCTGCCCGCGGAAGGCGTCCATTACCTGCGCGACCTGCTCGGCAACCGTCCGCACCAGATCCACAAGGCTGCAGCCTATCCGTCGCTCTGCTACCTGTCATTCCCGGAAGGTGGGGGCACACGCAAATGAAAATCGCAATCCTCGGCAACGGCATTCTCGGCCTGATGACGGCTCGCGCATGGCAGCAGGCCGACGCGGGCGTCGAACTCGTGATCGTCGGCCACGCGCATCGGCCCGGCTCGGCCACGCGCGCTGCGGCGGCGATGCTCAATTCGTTCACCGAGCTGGAAGGCGACTCGCTCGGCACGCCGATCGACCGCTTCAAGTTCGAGCTGAGCCGCGGCGCGACGGCGGCCTGGCCCGCCGTATTCGCTGAAATCTGCACGCCCGAGCGCGCGGTCGCGCACGGCTTCGGCACCTTCGTGCTGAACAACGCGGCGACCGACGCGCTCGACGACGAGAACTTCGCGGCCATGCAGCGGTTCTGCCGCGAATTCGAAGAGCCCTGCGAGACGGTCGATCCGTCAGGTATCCCGAACTATCATCCGGACCCGCGCTATCGCGCGCTGAAGGCGGTCTTCCTGAAGCGCGAAGGCTGGGTCAATCCGAAACAGTTTCTCGACGCGCTGACCGCGTCGGTCGCGCAAGCCGGCAACGTGCGCTTCATCGACGCCGAGGTCGAGCGGCTCGACACCGCGGCCGGACGCGTCACCGGGGCGCGCCTGTCCGATGGCAGCGTGCTCGGCGCGGACCGCTTCATTCTCTGCAACGGCGCCAACGTGACGCGCGTGCTGCAGGCGAGCCTGCCCGATCTGCCGGTGCAGCGGATGTTCTACGGCATCGGCATGTCGATCGAACTGCAGAGCACGGAGAACGTGCACACGCACTGCGTGCGCACGACCAACCGCGGCCTCGCGTGCGGTGTGTATTCGGCGCCGTACGGGCCTGACCGGACCCTCGTCGGCGCCAGCAACTACATCAGCCCGGTGCCGCACGAGTACGGCCACGCCGGCAGCGCGTACACGCTGCTCAAGTCCGCGATGGACCAGATCAATACCCGCTTCTCGCGCGCGAACCTGGTCAACGTCAACGTCGGCTGGCGACCGACGACGTCCGACCTGTATCCGCTGTTCGGCGAAACCAGCGTGCGCGACCTGTGGATTCTCGGCGGCACCAAGCGCGACGGTTTCCACCTGTCGCCGGTGCTGTGCCGCGATCTCGTCGCGGCGATGCGCGGCGAGCCGATCGATCCGCGCTACGCGGAACTCGCGCCCGAACGCCCGCTGATCCGCAACATGACGCGCGAGGCCGCGATCGCGAAGACGGTACGCCATCAGATCAATGCCGCGTACCAGCACGACTTCGTACCGGCGCGCAATCGCATGGTCGAACAGCTTCGGAACGCGATGCGCGCGGACCTGGAGGCGCTGCACGACAAGCTGGGCGCAACGGACTGGGGCATTCCGCCCGAGCTCGTCGACATGTACCGGTACGGTCACATTCCGGCATGAGCGGTGCGACCATGAACCGCGACGCGAAGCGGGTGGCGATCGTGCAGTCCAACTACATTCCGTGGAAGGGCTACTTCGACCTGATCGCCGCCAGCGACGAGTTCATCCTCTACGACGACGCGCAGTACACGCGCCGCGACTGGCGCAACCGCAACCAGATCAAGACGCCGCAGGGCGTGCAATGGCTGAGCGTACCGGTGAAGGTGAAGGGCAAGTATCACCAGTCGATCCGCGAAACCGAAATCGACGGCGCCGACTGGGCGCCGCTGCACTGGAAGGCCCTGCAGCAGAACTACGCGCGCGCACCGCACTTCGCGCGCTATGCGGACGAGCTCGAAGCGCTCTACACCGGTCGCACCTACGGGATGCTGAGCGAGCTGAATTTCGCGATGCTGACGTGGGTCCTGCGGCAACTGGAGATCGGCACGCGCGTGTCGTCGACGTCGGACTATGCGCTCCACGGCGACCGCACCGAGAAGCTGCTGAACCTGTGCGTGCAGGCGGGCGCGTCCGAGTACCTGTCCGGCCCGGCCGCGCGCAGCTACCTCGACGAGAACCTGTTCGCCGATGCCGGCGTCGCGGTGCGCTGGTTCGACTATCCGAGCTATCCCGAGTATCCGCAGCAGTGGGGCGACTTCGTCCACGGCGTGACCGTGCTCGACGTGCTGTTCAACTGCGGTCCCGAAGCGCGTCGGTACGCGCTGACCTCGAAAGACTGAGGCGATGTCCATGAGCGAATCCCGGCATGCGAGCCTGCTGGAAGAAGTGGCCGCGTACTACAGCGCGCGGCTGGCGGAGCACGGCGCGACCGCGCGCGGCGTCGACTGGAACGGCGAAACCAGCCAGTTCCTGCGCTTCGAACAACTGACGAAGATCCTGCCCGAGTCCGGCGGCCACTCGGTGAACGACATCGGCTGCGGCTACGGCGCGCTGGTCGATTTCCTGAAGGCGCGTGCGCTACCGGACGGCTTCGCGTATGCGGGCTACGACATCTCGTCCGATATGGTCGACGCCGCGCGGCAGCGCTATCGCGAAGACGCGAACGTCGCATTTCATGTCGGCGCGGTGCCGCAGGCCGCGTCGGACTACGGGATCGCATCCGGCATCTTCAACGTCAGGCGCGGTCACGGCGACGACGCATGGCTCGACTACATCCACGCGACGCTCGACACGCTGCACGCGACGAGCCGACTGGGCTTCGCGTTCAACTGCCTGACGTCGTATTCCGATCCGCCGTTCATGCGCCCGGACCTCCTGTACTACGCGGATCCGTGCGCGCTGTTCGATCGCTGCAAGCGCCGCTATTCGCGTCACGTCGCGCTGCTGCACGACTACGGCCTGTACGAATTCACGATTCTCGTCCGCAAGGACATCTGAGCGGTGCCGCGCGCGAGCCGCGCGGCCGAACGTCCCCCTTACTGCGGAGCCTGACCATGTTCGGCCCACCCAATCTCGACGTCATTCCGTTCGGCCGCCCGTTCGTGGTCGGCAAGGAGCTCTACTACATCGCGAAAGCGGTCGAGCAGGGCGGCCTCGCCGGCGACCAGGCGTTCACGAAGCTCTGCCACCGCTGGCTGGAAGCGCGCATCGGCTGCCAGCGCGCGCTGCTCACGCACTCGTGCACGGCCGCGCTCGAGATGGCCGCGATCCTCGCCGACGTGCAGCCCGGCGACGAAGTGATCATGCCGTCCTACACGTTCGTGTCGACCGCCAACGCGTTCGTGCTGCGCGGCGCGACGCCGGTGTTCGTCGACATCCGCCGCGACACGCTGAACCTTGACGAGACGCAGATCGCCGCCGCGATCACCAAGCGCACGCGCGCGATCGTGCCGGTGCACTACGCGGGCGTCGCATGCGACATGGACGTGATCGGGCAGCTCGCGGCGGACCACGACCTGTGGGTGATCGAGGATGCCGCTCAGGCGCTGCAGTCGTCGTGGAACGGCAAGCCGCTCGGCAGCCTCGGCCACCTCGCGTGCCTCAGCTTCCACGAGACCAAGAACGTGATCTCGGGCGAAGGCGGCGCGCTGCTGGTCAACGACCCGCGCCTCGTCGAGCGCGCGGAGATCATCCGCGAGAAGGGCACCAACCGCAGTCAGTTCTTCCGCGGGCAGGTGGACAAGTACACATGGGTCGACGTCGGCTCGTCGTTCCTGCCGGGCGAGCTGATTGCGGCGTTCCTGTACGCGCAGTTCGAGCACGCGGACGTGATCACCGCGCAGCGGCGCGCGACCGTGCAGCGCTACCAGGACGCGCTGCGGCCGCTGCACGCGGACGGGCTGATCGAGTTGCCCGCGATTTCGCTCGCCGAGCGCGGCAACGGCCACATGTTCTATTTCCTCGCACGCGACCTCGCCGAACGCACCGAGCTGCTGCAGCAGATCCGCGCGGTGGGCGTGAACGCGGTGTTCCACTACGTGCCGCTGCACAGTTCGCCGGCCGGGCAGCGCTATGGGCGCTGCGGGTCCGGCATGGCGGTGACGGACCTCGTCGCCGACCGGCTCGTCCGGCTGCCGCTGTACCACGACATGACCGAAGCCGAACAGGATCGCATCCTCGACGTGGTCTTCGATTTCTACCGCACCCGATAACGATGACGACTCCCAAACCTGGCCTGGCGCACGGCGGTTCGCGCATTTTTACGCGACTCGGCCACCCGTACTACATCCTCGCGCCGAATTTCCGGCAAACCTCCGGCGGGATCCGCGCGATGCACTATCTGTGCCACGTGCTGAACCTGCTCGGCCAGGAAGCGTACGTCTGCACGCCGGTCGTGCATCCTGACCTGCGCACGCCGCCGCTGACCGACGACATCGTGCAGGCGCACGCCCGCGCGAATCGCAGCCCGATCGTCGTCTACCCGGACGTCGTCACCGGCAATCCGTTCAACGCGCGCTGCGTCGTACGCTACCTGCTGGCCGAGCCCGGCCGCATCAACGGCGAACCGATTACCCTGCAGCCGAACGACCTCATCTTCACGTTCGGGCCGTCGCTGGTGCCCGAAGAATGGAAGGCGGACCTGCTGCGCATACCGCTGGTCGACACGCGCATCTTCAACAGCGACGGTGTCGATGACGCACGCCGCAACGGCACGGCCGTCTTCATCAATCGCCACCTGCGGCGCGGCGGCACGCTGCATCCGGTCACCGCCGAGTCGATCGAAATCTCGACCCGCGTGCCGGAACGTTCGGCGCACGAACTCGCGGCGCTGTTCCGACAGGTCGAGTGCGTGTACATGTACGAATGGTCCACCGCCGTGTTCGAAGCGCTGCTGTGCGGCTGCCCGGTCGTGTGCATCATGAATGACGCGTCGCTGTCGGAGCCGACCCGGTGGGTGATGGACGGCAAGGGCATCGCGTGGGGGCTCGACGAACACGAGATCGCGCACGCGAAGGCCACCGTTCACGAAGCGCGCGGCGTCTACCTGAAGGAAGAGGACGCGTTCTGGCAGCAGCTGCAGAACTTCGTCGAGCGAACCCAGGCACACGCGGACAAGCTGGATGCGCAGGCCGTCGCGACGGGCGCCGCCGCCCAAGGACAGCCCGCGTCCGCGCCGCGCTCGTGCATCGCGGTCGTCACCGCCGAACCGGCCGACCACGCGCGCACCAGCCTGCGCTTCGCGCAGCCGTTCGCGCGGCTGGACCGCGAATGGGCACTGACGTTCCCTGTCACGCCGGCCGGCATCGATCCCGACGCGCTGCAGCGCGCTGACCTGATCGTGCTGCAGGGCGACACGCCGGGCCTGCTGTCCCCCGCCACGCTGGAACACCTGTTCTCGCTCGGCAAGCCGGTCGTCCTCGAGATCGACGCGCCGCTCGACACGCTGCTCGCCGACATCCCCGGCGCGGCCGACAACGCGCGCCGCAAGGCGGGCATCCGCAGCGCCGTGCAGCGTGCGCATGCGCTCGTCGTGCCGTCGGAAGCGCTGGTGCGGCAGTACCGTCATGTCAACGCATCGGTCCACGTGCTGCCGACCGGCGTCGATCTCGAGCGTCTGCACCGCGCGGCGCCCGGCGTGCGCGACCACGTGAACCTTGCGGTTTCCGGCACCGGTCTCGACCGCGCGCGTCTCGAGCAGGTCCGCCACGCGCTGGCCGAGCTCCGCCGCCGGTTTCCGGGGAAGCTCCGGGTGTCGTTTGTCGGCGCGGCGCTGCCGGCCGGCTGGGACCGCGAACCGGACGTCACGCTGATCGCGGAGCCTGCCCCTTACGACAGCTACGCCGACGCGCTGAAGCGCGCGGACCTCGACATCGCGCTGGTCGCGTCGCCGGTCACGTTGCGCGACGATGCGCCGCCGCGCGCATGGCTCGAATGCTCGGCGGCCGGCGCGGCCACGGTGCTCGTCGCCACGCCGGCGGAAGGTTGCTCGGTTGTCCACGGCCGCACGGGCTGGCTCGTCGCCGACACCGCCGACGCGTGGGTCGACGCGATCGCGCACCTGATCGAGCATCCGCAAACCCGCGCGCGACTCGCCGCGGCCGCGCAGGATGCGATCCGTGCGCAGCACGACATCGGCCGCAACGCCGCGCGCCACGGCGTGCTGTACGCGCGGCTGCTCGCGGAGAACCGGACGCGGGCGCCCGTCGCCGCGATTGCGGACGCCGCACCGCGCCGCAAGCGCCTGATCGTGTATTCGATCGATCCGGACGCGTGCGCGTCATCGCGAATTCGCCTCACGCTGCCGTTCGGTCTGCTGAACGACGAATGGGAACTCGTCCCGGGCATCCGGGACGGCCAGATCGACAGCAGCGTGCTGGCCACGGCCGACGCCATCCTGCTGCACCGGCTGACGCCCGGCATCCTGACCGGCAACGACCTGTATACGATCTTCAAGCATGAAAAGCCGGTGATCTACGAGACCGACGACCTGCTGACCGACCTGCCGGCCGCGCACCGGCTCGCCGCGCAAGGCGGGATGGCCCGCGCGGGGATCGAGCTCGTGCTGCGCAACGCGGACGCCGTGATCGTATCCACGCCGTTCATCGCCAGCCGCTACCGGCTGTCGCACCCGCGCGTTCACGTGCTGCCCGACAGCGTGGACTTCGACCGGTTCTACCGCCCCGTGACGGCGCGCGGCGACGACTGCGTGACGATCGGCATCGCTGGCGCGTCGCTGCGCGCCGACAACTTCGCGCTCGTCGACGCGGCGCTGCAGGCGATCTGCGCGCGCCATCCCGGCAAGGTGAAGGTGAGTTTCGTCGGCGCGGACGTCCCCCCAGGCTGGGCCGGCCACCCGGACGCCGGGTGCGAGCCCGAGCTTCACGACTACGACGCGCACGCACAACGCCTGCCGGAACGGTGCTGGGACATCGCGCTGCTGCCGCTCGCCGACCACGACTACAACGCCGGCACGAGCACGATACAGTGGCAGGAATACGCGGCGGCCGGCATCGCCTCGATCGTCAGCGACCGGCCAGCCTATCGCCTCGCGCTGCACGACAGCTGCGACGGCCTGCTGGTCCCGGATGAGCCGCAGGCCTGGGTCGATGCGCTCGACCGGCTGATCGCGAACCCGGCGCTGCGCCGCGGGCTCGCGCGCACGGCGCAGGCGAAGGTCCGCAAGCATCACGCGCTACAGCAGGCGCTGCCGCGCTATCGCCATGTGTATCAGCAGTGCATCGACAAAGGCGCTGTCGGCAACCCGCCCGGCCGGCCGGATGCGCCGATCCCCGGCGCGCTGATCCTGGACGCCGAGGGTGACCTCGACAAGGTCCGGCTGAGCCTGCAGGAAATCGCAAGGCGGCCGGAACAGGATCTGCTGGCGGTCGTGCTGACCACGTCGCAGGCGACGCTGCCCGAATGGACCGACAAGGTGCGCTACCTGCACGCGCCCGCGCACGAATACACGGCCACCGTCGAGCAGCTCTGCGCACTGCCGGCGTTCGACTGGACGCTGATCGTCGAGGCGGGCGACGGGCGTGCCGCGCAGGCACGAACGCCCGCCGATGCCGCGATCGCATAGTTCGACGCGCGCCGTGCCGCTTGCCTGACGCTGGCGGCCCGGCGCGCTATCCCGGCAGCGCGCCCGGTGCTCAGTTGCTCGAACAGCCGCCGCAACTGCTCGAGCTGCATGAGCTCGACGAACTGCACGAACTCGAACTGCTGCCGTCCCCGGCGCCGGAGTCGGACGAACCGCTCGACCCGCCGGTGTTCACGGCGACGGGCGGCGGCGCCATCAGCACGTTCGAATGCGCGGCCCACACGGTGCCGGCGAGCGCGCCGGCGCCGAACAGCGCGGCCGTCCACAAAAGCCCGTCCGGCGTCGCGCGGTCGCCCCGGCGTTCGTCGCGGTGCGCGGCGAGCGCCGCCTCGCCGCCGCGCGTCATGCCGCCGCGCCCGAAGCCGGGCAGGCGTCCGACCATGAAATGGTACGCGACCATGAACGCCGCCATGAAAATCATCAGCAGCAACACGGGCCGGCCGCGGGTCAGGCCGACCGCGAGCTTCGCCGCGCCCGCGCCGAACACGAGCAGCAGGATCGCGTGCGCGGCCATCCGCGTCGCCCGCATCTCGCCCGGCGCCCAGAGCCAGCCTTTGCGCTGCAACGCTGCGGCGCAGTCGGCTTCGCGCCACGCGAGACGCTGACCGAACGCGTGGCAGCTCGTCTCGCCGCCAGGTTGCCTCCTCAGCCATTCCCAATCGGCGCCATAAGCGCCTGCATGTCGCGGATCGTCGATCCGCACCCGCGCGCCGTGGACCTTGCTCATCCGCAGCTCGATCGCACCGGCATGCGCGAGCGACAGCATCGCGACCTGCGCCATCCGCGCGCCGCCGCCCGCGAGATACGCCGCTTCCTCCGCGCTCAGGTCGGGCGACGATTCGGGGGCACGCGTTCCCCACGCACGGTGACGGTATTCGATCCACTGCAGGCCGGCGATCAGCAGCAGCGCGGCGATGCAGAGCGGCACGTAGAACAATCCGAGAAAGTCCGGCCCAGAGAAGTCCAGCACATTGAAATCGCTCGCGCTCGCGCAGGTCGCCGCGACGCTGATCGCCGCCGTTGGCCACGCGAACTTCGCGAAGCGCCGCCAGAGTCGCGGGCGCGCGGCGGGCGCGCTCGAAGGGCCGTCGCGCAGTGCCGCGCGCTGCACCGGGGCGTCGGCGGGCACGGCCGGCTCGGCCACGGGGCGCGGCCATATCGCTTCGGGCGGCTCGCAGCCGAACAGCCTGCGGTAGCTGTCGAGCGTCTGCCGGTAGTGCCACGCGTACTGCGCGGCCTCGCCGGGCGCGCCCGCGCCCGGCACGTGATGCAGCGGCGCGCGCAGCACGTCGGCACAGAACACGTCCCAGTATTCGCGCGTGTATTGCAGGTGCAGGTGCCATGCGGCGTCCACCGCGACCGACGGCGTGACCGGATGGCCGGTTACCTGCGCGAGGAACGCGAAGCGCTTGTATTCGTCGATTACGGCCAGCGCGTGGTCATGCGACCAGCCTTCGGCTTCGGCAAGACGCCGGCTGTACGGCAGCGGCGCGTGCGGATCGTCGGGGGAATATGCGCGCAGACGCGCGAGCAGCGCCTGCTGCGCATCGGTCAGCGCGCAGGCAGCGACTGCGGTCGAGGTGGATGGAATGGCAGCCATCGGAGTCGGCGCGATGCGCGGACGGCCGCCGCGATCGACGCTTGGAGTTGTCGGTGCGGGCGATTCTCGCACAATGGGAAAGCGGGGGAAGCGGTGCGGAAGATGGCGATGCGATACCGTGGGGTGACGCTACGCTTGGCGATTTCAGGAAAACGGATTGGGGAATTCGACGCCTGGAATCAGGCTATTTGGCGCGCCCGGCTGGGATCGAACCAGCAACCCCTGCCTTCGGAGGGCAGTACTCTATCCATTGAGCTACGGGCGCGTGAGACAGTGAAGCGACCCCATATACAGGCCGCCCACGATTGGCAAGACGGCAAGGATACCCGGTTTCCCGAGAAGCGTCCACCTTGCCCGTCGAATCGCCGCCGGACGGCCCTGCGTGCGGGTAAACACGCGCCATCGCGCCGCTCGCCGTGATGTAAACGTTCCGTCTATAATCGTCCGTGCTTCATTGGACTGCCATTTTGCCGTTGCACCGCGCTCACAATTCCTATTCACGGAGACGAGGCAAGCATGAGCGAAGCACCCCACGAATCTCCCGTCAAAACCCCCGGGCAGCTGATTGCCGTCATCATCGCGTCGTTCGCGATTCCGATCGTCCTGATCGTCCTGTTCGCCAATTACGCGAACCATGCATTCCGTTCCGGCGCCGGCACCGACGCGCTATCCGACCAGCAGGTCGCCGCCCGTATCGCGCCGATCGCGAAGGTCGACGTGAAGGACGCCAACGCGCCCCGCACGTACAAGACCGGCGAGGAAGTCTACAAGGCCGTCTGCGTGACCTGCCACGGCACCGGCGCCGCCGGCGCGCCGAAGTTCGGCAACAAGGACGACTGGGCGCCGCGCATCTCGCAAGGCTTCGACACGCTGCTGAAGACGGCCCTCGCGGGCAAGGGCGCGATGCCGGCGCGCGGCGGCACGAGCCCCGACGACGTCAGCGACTATGAAATCGCCCGCGCGATCGTCTACATGGCGAACAACGACGGCGCGAACTTCCCCGAACCGGCCGCGCCGGCCGCCAACGCGGCGCAGCCCGCCAGCGGCGCGCCCGCGTCGGGCGCCGACGCATCGAACGCGCAGGCCGCCGCGGCCATGGCCGCGATCGCCGCGATCCCGAAGGCCGGCGAAAAGCCCGCGGCCGCCCCGGCCGGCGCCGATGCGGCAACGGCCGGCAAGGCGCTGTACGCGTCGACCTGCCAGGCCTGCCATGCGGCCGGCGTGCTCGGCGCACCGAAGTTCGGCAGCAAGGAAGACTGGGCGCCGCGCCTGAAGGAATCGATGGATACGGTCTACAACTACGCGCTGCACGGCAAGGGCGCGATGCCGCCGAAGGGCGGGTCGAACGCGTCGGATGCCGACGTGAAGGCGGCCGTCGACTACATGGTCAACGCGGCGAAGTAACGCGCCCGCACGGCCGTCCGTAAAAAACCCCCGCGACGCACGCGCATCGCGGGGGTTTCGTTTTGGGGTTGCCGGTTCGGCGCGCCATCGTGCTCGCGGCAGCGCCGCCGCGTCACTTCTGCAGCAATGCCTTCAGGCTCGCGAGCCGGTCCTTCGGCGACATCGGCGCTTCTTCCGGCGTCGGCGGCGGCGCTTCGTCGAGCCCCATCTCCGGGATGAAGCGCGACGGTTCGCACACGACCGTCTCGCGCGCCCGCTTGCGCTTCTTGCACCAGTTCAGGTGCAGGCTGCGCTGCGCGCGCGTGATCGCGACGTACATCAGCCGGCGCTCCTCCTCGATCCGCTCGTTGTCGATCGGGCCGTCGTCCTCGCTGCCGCCGCGGTGCGGCATGATGCCTTCCTCGACGCCGACCAGGAACACGTGCGGATACTCGAGCCCCTTCGACGCATGGACGGTCGACAGCCGCACGGCGTCCGGATCCTCGTCCTTGCCTTCGAGCATCGACATCAGCGCGACGGTCTGGATCAGCCCGAGCAGGTTCTTGCCCGTATCGGCGAGCCCGTCCGCGTTGTGGAAGCCGTCGGCCTCGCCGTCGACGGCCTCCGTCTCGGGCTTGGTGCCCTTGCGCTTCAGCCATTCGAGGAATTCGAGCACGTTCTGCCACTTCGACTGCGCCTGCCGCTCGTCGAACGCGTCGTACAGGTACGCCTCGTAGTGGATCGCCTCCATCATGTCGTCGAGCACGACGGTCGCGGGCTCCTTGTCCGCGCGCTCGGTCAGGCGCTGGATGAAGTCGCAGAACATCCGCAGCGGCTCGACCTGGCGCGCCGACAGCCGCGCCTCGATGCCGCCCATGTACACGGCCTCGAACAGCGACACCTTCGCCTGCCCCGCGAACGAGCCGAGCGCCTCGAGTGTCGTGTTGCCGATGCCGCGGCGCGGCGTGGTGACGGCGCGGATGAACGCGGGATCGTCGTCGGCGTTCGCGATCAGCCGCAAGTACGCGCACAGATCCTTGATCTCGGCCTTGTCGAAGAACGACTGGCCGCCCGACAGCACGTACGGGATCCGCTCGCGCCGCAGCACCTGCTCGAAGATGCGTGCCTGGAAGTTGCCGCGATACAGGATCGCGTAGTCGCGGAACTGCGCGCGCCGCTCGAACTTGTGCGCGGACAGCCGGAACACGACCGATTCGGCCTCGTGCTCCTCGTCGTTGCACGCCGTGACGGTGATCGAGTCGCCCATCCCGTGCTCGGACCACAGCTTCTTCTCGAACAGCTTCGGGTTGTTCGCGATCACGTTGTTCGCGGCGGTCAGGATTCGCACCGTCGACCGGTAGTTCTGCTCGAGCTTGATCACGTGCAGCTTCGGGAAATCCTTGCCCAGCTGCGCGAGGTTCTCGAGCGTCGCGCCGCGCCAGCCGTAGATCGCCTGATCGTCGTCGCCGACCGCCGTGAACGCGGCGCGCGGGCCCGCGAGCTGCTTCAGCAGCTCGTACTGGCACGCATTGGTGTCCTGGTACTCGTCGATCAGCAGGTAGCGCAGCTTGTTCTGCCAGCGGTCGCGCACCGGCTCGTTCTTCGCGAACAGCTCGGCGGGCAGGCGGATCAGGTCGTCGAAGTCGACCGCCTGGTACGCATGCAGCGTCGCCACGTAGTTGCGGTAGACCAGCGCGGCCTGGTGCTCGTCCTCGTTGGCCGCGATCGCCATCGCCTCGTCGGGCATGATCAGGCCGTTCTTCCACAGCGAGATGATGCTCTGGATCTTGCGGATCAGCCCCTTGTCGGTCGTGCCGAGCTGCTCCTGGATCATCCCGAAGCAGTCGTCCGAATCCATGATCGAGAACTGCGGCTTCAGGCCGACGTGCTCGGCCTCCTGGCGCAGGATCTGCACGCCCAGCGAGTGGAACGTGCAGACGGTGAGCTGGTTGACCGGCACCTTGCGGCCTTCCTTGCCGGGCGTGGTGAGCGTCTTGCCTTCCAGCAGCTTCGACACGCGCTCGCGCATTTCGGCGGCCGCCTTGTTCGTGAACGTGACGGCGGCGATATGGCGCGGCTCGAAGCCTTTCGCTTCGATCAGGTGCGCGATCTTCTGCGTGATCACGCGAGTCTTGCCGCTGCCCGCGCCGGCGAGCACGAGACAGGGACCGTCGAGGTAGCGCACCGCTTCATTCTGAGCGGGATTGAGGCCTGCGGACATGATGGCGGATGGTGTTGCTGGTTGACGGCGGAATGCCGGGAGGATGCCGTACGCGACAGGCTGGCGAAGCAGGCGGACACGCGGGCAGGACGCGCATGTTAACACGTCGGCGGCGCGTGTTTCGGGCGCGCGGCCGGACGGGCGCGCGCAGGCTTGCCGAGCGGGCGCCCCCTGTCCGTTCGGCGGGGTCGTGCCTGTCCGCTCGGCCAATCTGGCCCCGTCCGCGCGGCGATCGGACACAATACGCACTCCCCCGGCACCACCCGCGCCGGCCCGCTTCAATTCGCCTGAACCGTCACCGGATCGACCTCATGGGATACCCGTTCGCCATCGCCGCCCTCGGCCCGCTGCTGTTCGCGCAGGGGCGCTACGTGCGCCGCGTCACGCCGCGGCTGCCCGAGGCGGCCGGCCCGCGCGACGGCGTCGCCGGCGGCGGCCCGCCGCTGAGCGTGCTGGCGGTCGGCGATTCGGCCGCCGCGGCTTGCCGCGCGGCGCGCGGCGCAGAAAGCCGCGAGCGGAGCCGAGGGCCGAAAGCCGAAAGCCGAAAGCCGGATAGTCGCGCGCATGGCGCCCGGTCCCGCGCAAACGCCCGCACCCCTTGCGCAGTTGCCGCATCGCCTCGCGCGTTTCGCCCGACGCGTCTGTGCAAGCCGCGGCGCCATGCCAAAATAGCCAGTCGTCTTCGCGCCGCTCCGGCGCGCCATCCTTTAGTTTCCTTCGCAGCCAGGAATTGCCATGTCGTCATTGCTCAGGATTGGTTTGATGGGTTTCGGTTTCGCCGGCGCGACGTTCCACGCGCCCGTGATCGCCACGAGCGGCCGCACTGAAGTCGCCGCGATCGCGACGGGTCAGTCCGATCGCGCGCACGCCGCGTATCCGGGCGCGCGCATCGTCCCCGATCTCGACACGCTGCTCGGCCTCGACGATATCGAGTGCGTGGTGATCGCCACGCCGAACGACACGCACTTCACGCTCGCACGCCAGGTGCTCGAAGCGGGCCGCCACGTGGTCGTCGACAAGCCGGTCACGCTCACCGCCGACGAGGCGCTCGCGCTCGCGCGGCTCGCGAACGCGCGCAGCCGGCTGTTCGCGCCGTTCCACAACCGCCGCTGGGACGGCGATTTCCTCACCGTGCGCCGCGTCGTCGAATCGGGCGAGTTGGGCCGCGTCACCTACTTCGCGTCGCACTTCGACCGCTTCCGGCCGACGCCGCGCACGCGCTGGCGCGAGGAGCCGGCCCGCGGCGGCGGCCTGCTGCTCGACCTCGGCCCGCACCTGATCGACCAGGCGCTCGCGCTGTTCGGCACACCGGACACGGTGAGCGCCACCGTCAAGACGCGCCGCGACAACGGCACGGCGCCCGATTTCGTGCACCTGCTGCTCGGCTATCCGGACAAGGACATCGCGCTGCATGCAAGCGCGCTGGCGGCGATCGAGCCCGCGCGGTTCACGCTGCACGGCACGCGCGGCAGCTATCAGAAGTTCGGGCTCGACACGCAGGAAGACCAGCTCAAGGCCGGCCTCACCGCGGACGACGTCGAATTCGGCGGCGGCAACCCGCCCGGCCTGCTGCGCGTGCTCGACGGCGACCTTGAAGTCGAACGTCCGGTACCGACGCTCGACGGCCAGTACGCGGAGTTCTACCGCGCGCTCGCCGCGTCGATCCGCGACGGCGCGCCGTTCCCCGTCACCGCGCAGGACGCGGTCGACGTGATGACGATCATCGAGCTCGCCGCGCAGAGCGAACACGACGGCCGCCGGGTGCCGTTCGTGCGCCGTACCGTCTGATGGCCGCCGGCCGGGTCGGTGTCGGCCCGGCCGCCCACCGCGCCACGCCGCCCCGCGTCGGCGGCGGCGCCGGGTCTGCCGCCACACCGACCGCCGGCCGGCCCGGCCCAGCCCAGCCCAGCCCCCAACATTCCGTTACAAATGGTGCGGGAACGAAAGTCAGCGGTCGTCCGGTCTGACGCGTTTCTCAAAAAGTCGATTCGACACTTATCCGTCAGGAGAATGTGATGCAACGGTTGATTCGCGCAGCGGCATGCTGCGTCCTGGTTTCCTCGCTCGCGGCGTGTATCGTGCAGCCGCAGCGGCCGGCCCGGCAGGCGCCTCCGCCGCCGCGACCGAATCCGCAGGTCGTCGCGAACGACCGCATGCAGGAGGTCCAGGGCCGGATCGACAACCTGCATCGCCGCATCGACGCGCGCGTGAACGGCGGCTACTACCCGCCGCCGTACGGCGCGCAGCTTCACCACCGCCTCGACGTGATCCGCCAGGAAGCGAACGACATGTCGGCCCAGCACAACGGCGGCCTGTCCGGCGACGAGCAGCGGGTGCTGAACCAGGAACTCGACACGGCCGCGCGCGCGATCGGCGAGTAACGCGCCCGGCGCCTGCCGGCACGGATGAAGCGGCGGCGCCGGCCGCCGCCGCTTGTCGCGAAGCGACATTCTTTTGCTCAAATTGACAATGCCGACCCGCTCGCGTACAGTCGCCCGCACGCGTCGGGAGAGCGTGTGACCGGGTCGTTCCGACACCGGTTGCGCCGCCGAAGGGGCACACCCGCAAACTCTCAGGCAAAAGGACCGACCGCGTCGGGGAACCGCGTCCGCGCACTGCGCGCACGACACTCCCCGCACTCTGGAGAGCGGCAGTAGCCCGCAGCGCATTGGCTGCGCGGGCAAGCTGCCCACCGAAGGGGCGCGCGTTCGCCGGGCTTTGCCCGCAGCGCAATCTCTCAGGTATCGAGGACAGAGGGGCATGTAACGGATCGCTCGAGGCCATCGGCCGCGGCGGTCGGCACATGGCCGTTCTGATCCGCGCGCAAGCGCCTTGCCTGAGGCCTCGATGACTGCACTGAATCACACCCCGCTCAACGCCGCGCACCGCGCGCTCAATGCCCGCATGGTCGACTTCGGCGGCTGGGACATGCCCGTCAACTACGGCTCGCAGATCGAAGAACACGCTGCCGTGCGCACCGACGCCGGCATGTTCGACGTATCGCACATGTGCGTCGTCGATTTCACCGGCAGCCGCGTGCGCGCGTTCTTCGAGCATGCGATCGCGAACCACGTCGGCAAGCTCAAGACGCCCGGCAAGGCGCTCTACTCGTGCCTGCTCAACCCGCAGGGCGGCGTCATCGACGATCTGATCGTCTACTACTTCACCGAAGAATTCTTCCGCGTGGTCGTCAACGCCGGCACCGCCGAGAAAGACATCGCGTGGTTCAACCAGCTGAACGAGCAAGGCGGCTACGGCCTGACGATCGCGCCGCGCCGCGATTTCGCGATCGTCGCCGTCCAGGGTCCGAACGCCCGCGAGAAGGTCTGGGCGACGGTGCCCGCCGCGCGCGCCGCCACCAGCGAGCTCAAGCCGTTCAACGCCGCGCAGGTCGCCGGCACGCCGTTCGGCGACCTCACCGTTGCACGCACCGGCTACACCGGCGAAGACGGCTTCGAAGTGATCGTCCCGGCCGTGCACGTCGTCGCGCTGTGGGATGCGCTGCGGCAAAACGGCGTGCGTCCGTGCGGGCTCGGCGCGCGCGACACGCTGCGTCTCGAGGCCGGCATGAACCTGTACGGCCAGGACATGGACGACACCGTCTCCCCGCTCGACGCGGGCCTCGCGTGGACGGTCGACCTCACCGCGCCGCGCGACTTCGTCGGCCGCGCCGCGCTGGAAGCCAACGGCACGCGCGCCGCGTTCGTCGGCCTGATCCTGCAGAAGGAGAACGGCAAGGCGGGCGGCGTGCTGCGCGCGCACCAGAAGGTCGTCACGCCGCACGGCGAAGGCGAGATCACGAGCGGCACGTTCTCGCCGTCGATGCAGGAATCGATCGCGTTCGCGCGCGTGCCGACGGCCGTCCAGATCGGCGACACCGTCCAGGTGCAAATTCGAGACAAGAATCTTCCCGCGCGCGTGGTAAAACTGCCGTTCGTGCGCAACGGCAAGGTCCTCGCTGCGTAACGACCGGGAGGCGGCCGGCGCCGCCTCCCGGCCTGCCGGGAGATGGCGCCCGGCGCAACCCCATCCGGCGCACCATGGCGGCGCGCCAGCAAAACGAACACACCCTTTTATCCAGGAGCATCCGATGAGCAACGTCCCGGCCGATCTGAAGTACACCGACGAACACGAGTGGATCCGCACCGAGGCGGACGGCACGCTGACGGTCGGCATCACCGATCACGCGCAGAGCACGCTCGGCGACATCGTCTTCCTCGAGCTGCCCGAAGTCGGCAAGTCGGTGACCGCGGGCGACGCCGTCGGCGTCGTCGAATCGGTGAAGGCGGCATCCGATATCTACTCGCCGGTGTCCGGCGAGATCGTCGCCGTCAACGAAGCCGCCACCGATGCGCCGGAAGAAGTGAACGGCGACGCATACGGCGTGTGGCTGTTCAAGATCAAGCTCGCGGCCGGCGCATCGACCGACAAGCTGATCGACGCCGACGCGTACAGCAAGCTGATCGACTAATTTTCCTTACCCGAACCGCGCGCGGCCGGGCAGCCGGCCCGCGCGGGACCAGAGTCACGCCATGAAGCTCGAACACCCGGACCGCCTGATGAACCGCACGCCCCTCTCGCTCGCCGCGCTCGAAACGCACGACGCGTTCGCCGAACGCCACATCGGCCCCGACGCCGCCAGCCAGCAGGCCATGCTCGACACGCTCGGCTTCGCGTCGCGCGCCGCGCTGATCGACGCCGTGATCCCGGCCTCGATCCGCCGCGCCGAAACGCTGCCGCTCGGCCCGTTCGCGCAGCCGAAGAGCGAGGCTGAAGCCCTCGCCGCGCTGCGTGCGCTCGCGGACAAGAACCAGGTGTTCCGCTCGTACATCGGCCAGGGCTATCACGACACGCATACGCCGGCCGTGATCCTGCGCAACGTGCTCGAAAACCCGGCGTGGTACACGGCCTACACGCCGTACCAGCCCGAAATTTCCCAGGGCCGCCTCGAGGCGCTCCTGAACTTCCAGCAGATGGTCGCCGACCTGACGGGTCTCGCGATCTCGAACGCATCGCTGCTCGACGAAGCCACCGCCGCGGCCGAAGCGATGACGCTGCTGCAGCGCACCGGCAAGCCGAAGTCGAACGTGTTCTACGTGGCCGACGACGTGCTGCCGCAAACCCTTGAAGTGATCCGTACGCGCGCGCTGCCGATCGGCATCGACGTGAAGACGGGCCCGGCCGCCGACGCCGCACAGGCGAACGCATTCGGCGTGCTGCTGCAGTACCCGGGCGTGAACGGCGACGTGCGCGACTACCGCGCGCTCACCGAAGCGATCCACGCGGCCGGCGGCCACGTGGTCGTCGCGGCCGACCTGCTCGCGCTGACCGTGCTGACGCCGCCCGGCGAATGGGGCGCGGACGTCGCGATCGGCAACACGCAGCGCTTTGGCGTACCGATGGGCTTCGGCGGCCCGCACGCCGCTTACCTGGCCGTGCGCGACGAATTCAAGCGCCAGATGCCGGGCCGCCTCGTCGGCGTGACCGTCGATGCGCAAGGCAAGCCCGCGCTGCGTCTCGCGCTGCAGACGCGCGAACAGCACATCCGCCGCGAGAAGGCGACGTCGAACGTGTGTACCGCGCAGGCGCTGCTCGCGATCATGGCCAGCATGTACGCGGTTTACCACGGCCCGCACGGCCTGAAGACGATCGCACTGCGCGTGAACCGCATCGCGGCGCTGTTCGCCGCCGGCGTGAAGCAGCTCGGCTTCGCGACCGTCAACGACACGTTCTTCGATACGCTGACGATCGATACCGGCGCGCGTACCGCGCAGATTCACGCATTCGCGAAGGCGAAGCGCATCAACCTGCGCCGCGTGAGCGACACGCAAGTCGGCGTATCGGTCGACGAAACGACGACGCGCGACGACCTCGCCGATCTCCTCGACGTGTTCGCGCAGGCCGCGGGCGGCACCGCGCCGGCCGTCGATGCGCTGGACGCGGGCCTCGCCGGCGTCGCCGCGCTGCCGGCCGGCCTCGAGCGCACGAGCGCGTACCTGACGCACCCCGTGTTCAACCGCCACCATTCCGAAACCGAAATGCTGCGCTACCTGCGCAGCCTGTCGGACAAGGATCTCGCGCTCGACCGTTCGATGATCCCGCTCGGCTCGTGCACGATGAAGCTGAACGCGACGTCGGAAATGCTGCCGGTCACGTGGCCCGAGTTCGGCGGCATCCACCCGTTCGCGCCGGCCGAGCAGACCGTCGGCTACCGCGAAATGATCGACCAGCTCGAACAGATGCTCGTCGCGGCCACCGGCTACGCGGCCGTGTCGCTGCAGCCGAACGCGGGCTCGCAGGGTGAATACGCGGGCCTGTTGATCATTCACGCGTACCACGCATCGCGCGGCGAAGGCCATCGCGACGTGTGCCTGATTCCCGCATCCGCGCACGGCACGAACCCGGCGTCCGCGCACATGGCCGGCATGAAGGTCGTGGTCGTCGCCTGCGACGCGCAGGGCAACGTCGACATCGCCGACCTGAAGGCGAAGGCCGAGCAGCATTCGGCGAACCTCGCGGCGATCATGATCACGTATCCGTCGACGCATGGCGTGTTCGAGCAGAACGTCCGCGAGATCTGCGAGATCGTCCACGCGCACGGCGGCCAGGTGTACGTCGACGGCGCGAACATGAACGCGATGGTCGGCCTGACCGCGCCCGGCCAGTTCGGCGGCGACGTGTCGCACCTGAACCTGCACAAGACCTTCTGCATCCCGCACGGCGGCGGCGGCCCGGGTGTCGGCCCGGTCGCGGTCGGCGCGCACCTCGCGAAGTTCCTGCCGAACCAGCGCTCGACCGGCTACGCGCGGGCGGAAGACGGCATCGGCGCGGTGTCGGCCGCGCCGTACGGCTCGGCGTCGATCCTGCCGATCTCGTGGATGTACATCGCGATGATGGGCGCGAAGAACCTGACCGCCGCGACCGAAACCGCGATCCTCAACGCGAACTACATCGCGAAGCGCCTCGCGCCGCACTATCCGGTGCTGTATTCGGGCCCGGGCGGGCTGGTCGCGCACGAGTGCATTCTCGATCTGCGTCCGATCAAGGAAACGAGCGGCATCAGCGTCGACGACGTCGCGAAACGCCTGATGGACTACGGCTTCCACGCGCCGACGATGAGCTTCCCGGTGCCGGGCACGCTGATGGTCGAGCCGACCGAATCGGAATCGCAGGAAGAACTCGACCGCTTCATCGCCGCGATGATCGCGATCCGCGAGGAAATCCGCGCCGTCGAGGAAGGCCGGGCCGATCGCGAGGACAACCCGCTGCGTCACGCGCCGCACACGGCGGCCGTCGTCACCGCGAACGAATGGCCGCACGCGTACTCGCGCGAGCAGGCCGCGTACCCGGTCGCGTCGCTCGGCACGAACAAGTACTGGCCGCCGGTCGGCCGCGCGGACAACGCGTACGGCGACCGCAACCTGTTCTGCTCGTGCGTGCCGATGTCGGACTACGCATAACGCCCGTCCCGCGCCGGAGCGTCCGACCGTGACCCCACCGCACGCAGCCGCCGGTTGCGTGCGGTTTTTACGTTCGCCGCCCGGCCAACCGTTTCACGCTCGCCCGCCAATCCGGCTAACATCACACGCGATCCAGCCAATGAAGGAGTTCCGCATGGTGCGTCCGATGTTTCCGGGCCAAGGTGCAGCGGCGCGGCGGCCGCGCCCGCGCGCAGGCCGCTACGCGCCGATGCTCGTCGCCGCGCTGTCGCTGGCCGCTGCCGGCCTCGGCGTGTCCGGCAATGCGCGCGCGGCGATGAATTTCTGCGCGGCGCCGGCGCTGCAGTCGAGCGAGACGACGCACGCCGAGCCAGGCGTGCAGGCGCTGATTCGCAGCGTCGACGCGCGTATCGGCGAGCAGCCGAAGGCGATGGCGCGCGTGCACACCGAGGGCACGCTGCCGCATGAAGGCATCTACGACCAGAGCGAAGCCGCGCTCAAGGACATGGACCTGATGCGCGATGCGGCGCTCGCGTGGCGCGTGACGAACGCGCCGCGCTACCTGCAACTCGTCGACCGCTTCCTGTCCGCGTGGGTCTCGACCTACCAGCCGAGCTTCAACCCGATCGACGAGACGCGCTTCGACAGCCTGATCGTCGCGTACGACATGACCGCGAGCGCGCTGCCGGTGAAGACGCGCAACGCGACGGCCGCGTTCATCGCGAAGCTCGGCGCCGGTTATGTCGCGCAGGTCGACGCGCAGAAGCGCCCGCTCACCGGCACCTGGCGCAACAACTGGCAGAGCCACCGGATCAAGCTGATCGCGCTGTCCGCGTTCACGCTCGGCGACCGCAAGATGATGAACGCCGCGCAGCGGCTGTTCGTCGAGCATCTCGCCGACAACATCGGCCCGGACGGCAAGACCTGGGATTTCGAGGAACGCGACGCGTTGCATTACGCGGTCTACGATCTGCAGCCGCTGGTGACGGCCGCGCTCGCCGCGCGCCGCTTCAACCGCAACTGGCTGCGCGAGCGCGGCGCGAACGGCGCGACGCTCGCGGCCGCGCTCGACTGGCTCGTGCCGTACGCGCTCGGCGAGAAAACCCACGAGGAATTCGTGAATTCGCCGGTGCCGTTCGACGCGAAGCGCCGCGAGGCCGGCTTGCCGGGCTACACGGGGCAGTGGGACCCGAAAAACGCCACCGAACTCTTTCATCTGGCCGCGCGGCTCGACGGGCGCTACGCCCGCGTCGCGCAGCAGCTTTCCCCAACGCCGCCCGCATGGCTCGCCGCGTGCCTGCCATTGCAGGCGCGCTAGCACCATTCTTACAGCAAGGCAGGTATCGAAATGGCAGTCAGCGTGTTTGACCTCTTCAAGATCGGCATCGGTCCGTCCAGTTCGCACACGGTGGGACCGATGCGCGCGGCGCTGATGTTCGTCCAGGGCCTCGAGCGCGACGGGCTGCTCGACGCGACGGCCCACGTGAAGGTCGAGCTGTACGGCTCGCTGGGCGCCACCGGCAAGGGCCACGGCACCGACCGCGGCGTGATGCTCGGCCTGCTCGGCGACGCGCCCGACACCGTCGATCCCGACACGATCGACGCGCGGCTCGACGATGTCCGCAAGACGAAGCAACTCGCGCTGCTCGGCACGCATCCGGTGCCGTTCGTGCTGAAGGAGAACATCGCGTTCTACCGCCAGGCGCTGCCCGAACACCCGAACGCGATGAAGCTGCGCGCGAGCGACGCGAACGGCGCGGTGCTGGTCGAGCGCACCTACCTGTCGGTCGGCGGCGGCTTCGTCGTGACGGCCGGCGCCCCGAACACCAAGGTGCTGAGCGCGGCCGAGCAGATGACGCACCCGTTTCGCACCGGCGCGGAGTTGCTCGCGCTGACCGCGTCGACCGGCAAGTCGATCGCGCAGCTGATGTGGGAAAACGAGCGCGCGTGGCACACCGACGAAGAAACGCGCGACGGGCTGCTGAAGATCTGGGCCGTGATGCAGTCGTGCGTGTCGCGCGGCTGCGGGATCGGCAATCCCGACGCCGACGGCAACCTGCCCGGCCCGTTCCAGGTCAAGCGCCGCGCGCCGCAGCTGTACCGCACGCTGACGGGCAGCCCGGAGCGCGCGCTGCAGGACCCGCTGTCGATGATCGACTGGATCAACCTGTACGCGATCGCGGTCAACGAGGAAAACGCGGCCGGCGGCCGCGTCGTCACCGCGCCGACCAACGGCGCGGCCGGCATCATCCCGGCCGTGCTGCACTACTACACGCGCTTCACGCCCGGCGCGAACGAACAGGGCGTGATCGACTTCCTGCTGACGGCCGCCGCGATCGGCATCCTTTACAAGCTCAACGCATCGATCTCGGGCGCGGAAGTAGGCTGCCAGGGTGAAGTGGGCGTGGCCTGCTCGATGGCGGCCGGCGCGCTCGCGGCCGTGCTCGGCGGCACGCCGCAGCAGGTCGAGAACGCGGCCGAGATCGGGATGGAACACAACCTCGGCCTGACCTGCGACCCGGTCGGCGGGATGGTGCAGATCCCGTGCATCGAGCGCAACGCGATGGCGTCGGTGAAGGCCGTCAACGCGGCGCGCATGGCGCTGCGCGGCGACGGCTCGCACTACGTGTCGCTCGACTCCGTGATCAAGACCATGCGCGAGACGGGCGCCGACATGAAGACCAAGTACAAGGAAACGTCGCGCGGCGGGCTGGCGGTGAATATCGTCGAGTGCTGATGTCCGGCCCGGCGGTGGCGCGGGGTGGATCGATACCCCGCATTGCCGCCGGGCATGGCGCCCGACGCTAGTCGTTCAGCCAGTTCTCCAGTCGCAACCCCGGATAGCTGACGAAATCCCGCTCGTTGTTGGTGACGAGGACGACATCGAGCGACACCGCATGCGCGGCGATCAATTTGTCGAGGTGATCCTTCTTCCGCTCGCGAGTCGCCTCCCGGATCGGACCATACGCTTGCGCTGCCGGGGCGTCGAAAGGCGCGACGGGAATGTCCTCGATCAATGCGGCGAGATTGCGGCGCTCCCGGGTGGGGCTCGCACATGCGGTCACGCCGTACTCGAGTTCCGCATAGGTGATCGCCGACATGACGACGTCGCCCGTGTAGCACTGCGCAAATCGTCTCGCGACCTGCTCCGGCTGATTTTTCATCAGATAGATGCACATGTTGGTGTCGAGCATGAAGCGCGGCATCACAAACCCTCGCGTTCGGCCTGCTCCTGGTCGCCGCGTCCTTCTGTCATGAAGTCCGGCCCGAATTTCGCGAACTTCTCCAGTACCTGAGTCAAAGGCCGCCGCATCGGCCGAATGCGGATTTCGTCACCGACGCGCTCGATTTCCAGTTCGATATCACTGCGCTCATAGGCAAGGTCCGCAGGAATACGCACGGCCTGCGAGTTGCCGTTCCTGAATACCCTCGTGGTATGCATGTCGATCTCCGATCGGATGTACATTGTATGTACATTATCCGATGCGGGCCGAGATGTAAATCCATGTGTGTACATAACAGGTACTCCTTCGGCTGACGAGCCGGCAATGAATACGCACATCACGGCCACTGCCGCCGCGCATGCAGCACGCGGAGAATCTCCACGATGCCCTCGGCCGGCCGGAGGCGATAGACGAGCACATAGTTCGGCGCGATCACCAGCTCGCGCGTGCCGGCCACCCGCCCTTGCCGATACAACTCGGTATGGGCCGGTAGCGCCGCCGCCCTTTCTTCCAGCAGTTCGTCGAGTTCGAGCGCGGCCAACGGGTCGTCCTCGGCGATGTATTCCATGATCGCGGCGCGATCCTCGTACGCCTTCGGATTCCAGTGCAACGCGAGGGTCAAGAAGCATCCCCGCGCTTGCCCGCAAGCCGCTCACGCAACGCCGCACGGCGCGATGCGAAGTCGGCGCTGACTTCGGCGTCCGGAATCGACGCACGCGGGTCATCCAGCGCCTGCTGCACCTGCTCGCGAAACCAGCGATCGTGAGCCACCGCCTCGTGTGCCGCCTTCAACGCCGCCGCACGATCGGGTCGGGTCGCCCGCCCGGCCGCGTCCGGGTCGAATGCCGACGCATCCACATCGAACCGGTTGATGCCGATGTCGCGCAGAAAGCCGACCAGCGTTTCAAAACGGCGAAACACCCGCACGTCGCCGCGCTTGGCCGACAGGAAGCGCTCGTGCGCGCCGCACCGGGCCGACAGCGCCCAGCCGTTGCCGCAACCGACCACGCGGGCCGCACGCACCGCGCCGGCTTCGATCAGCTCCGTCAGCGTCTTTTGATCGATCGTTTCGGTCGTCATGGCTCTCGCCCCTTCTCCACTCGTTCGCTGAAATTTTACTATTGAACGGAACCCCACTTTATTGTTATTTGGGATGCCCTCTTTTCGGATCGAGACAAGCGCCAGCCCGCCATCCATAGCGCTCACTTTCCGTCTTCGCACAAGCATGCACAAGCTGGCCGGATGGCCAACCGAAGCCAGCACGCAATCCCCGAACCGCCCAGCGTTCCGACACTTTTCAGCCGCCGTCGCACCGGCCCACGGCCAACCGGCGTAAGCTGTACGTCCCGCTACCCAGGGAGACGGCAGCCCATGTCGCATTCCAAGGATCTCGAGCCGCGCGCCACCACCGGTGCGCGACTGCTCGTCGATGCGTTGCTCGCCAATCACGTGGAACGCGTGTTCTGCGTGCCGGGCGAGAGCTTCCTCGCCGTGCTCGATGCGCTCGCGGACGACACCGCCCGCATCCAGACGGTCGTCTGCCGCCACGAGGCGGCCGCCGCGAACATGGCCGAAGCGGTCGGCAAGCTGACCGGCCGCCCCGGCATCGCGTTCGTCACGCGCGGGCCCGGCGCGACCCATGCGTCGATCGGCGTGCACACCGCGTTCCAGGATTCGACGCCGATGATCCTGTTCGTCGGCCAGTGCGCACGCGAACACCTCGACCGCGAAGCGTTCCAGGAAATCGACTACCGCCGGATGTTCGGCCAGATGGCCAAATGGGTCGCGCAGATCGACGACCCGCGCCGTATCCCCGAATACCTGAGCCACGCGTTCCACGTCGCGACGTCCGGCCGGCCCGGCCCGGTCGTGCTCGCGTTGCCCGAGGACGTGCTGTCCGACGCATGCGCGCCGCAGCCCGTCGTGCCGGCCGCGAAACGCATCGCGGCCGCGCCGTCGGCCGCGCAGCTCGACGAGCTGCGCGAGCGGCTCGCGCGCGCGGAGCGGCCGTTCGCGATCGTCGGCGGCAGCGGCTGGACGCCGGACGCGTGCGCGAACCTGCGCACCTTCGTCGAACGCTGGCAATTGCCGGTCGCATGCGCGTTCCGCTTCCAGGACACGATCGACAACGCGCACCCGAACTACGCGGGCGACGTCGGGCTCGGGATCAACCCCGCGCTCGCGAAACGCATCCGCGACGCCGACCTGCTGCTCGTGATCGGGCCGCGCCTCGGCGAAGCGACGACGGGCGGCTACACGCTGCTCGACATCCCGAAAACGCGCCAGACGCTGATCCACGTGCATCAGGGCGCGGACGAGCTCGGCCGCGTGTACGCCGCCGACCTGCCGATCGTGTCGGGCATGCCCGAGATCGCCGCGCCGCTGGCCGCGCTCGAACCGCCCGAGCGGCCTGCATGGGCCGGTGCGGCCGCCGACGCGCACCGCGCGTACCGCGAATGGCATGCGCCGCTGCCGATGCCCGGCGACGTGCAGCTCGGCGACGTGATGGTGCAGTTGCGCGAGCGCCTGCCGCACGACGCGATCCTGACCAACGGCGCGGGCAACTATGCGATCTGGCTGCATCGCCACTTCGCGTACCGGCATTTCCGCTCGCAGCTCGCGCCGACGAGCGGCGCGATGGGCTACGGGCTGCCGGCCGCGCTCGCCGCGAAGTCGCTGTATCCGCAGCGCGCCGTCGTCGCGCTCGCCGGCGACGGCTGCTTCATGATGGCCGGCAACGAGCTCGCGACCGCGATGCAATACGGGCTGAACATCGTCGCGATCGTCGTCAACAACGGCCATTTCGGCACGATCCGCATGCATCAGGAGCGCAATTACCCGGGCCGCGTGCACGGCACGGGGCTCACGAATCCGGATTTCGCCGCGTATGCGCGTGCGTTCGGCGCGCATGGCGAGACGGTCGAGCGCACCGCCGATTTCGCGCCCGCGCTCGAACGCGCGCTGACCTGCGGGCTGCCCGCGGTAATCGAGATCCGCATCCCGCAAGACGCCAGCACGCCGGCCGCGACGCTTGAGCAGATCCGCGAGCAGGGCCGCCGCGCGCGCGGCGCATGACGATGGTGAACATGCACGCCGCGCCGCCCGTCGCCGCGCTGTCGCACGACGACGCGCTGGCCTGCCCCGGCACGCTGCTCGCGCCCGACGGCACGCTCGTCGCGCCGTACGACCTCGAATACGGCGACGTGCGCGCCGAAGGCTACGTGGCGGCGGCGCCGGCGCTCGGCCTGCTGCACGCCGCGCACCGGCCGTTCCGGCTCGATCACGGCGATAAGCGGCACGTGCACGTGATCAACGGGATGGGTGTCGCGCTCGGCGATTCGGTGATCGGGCTGACGGCCGTCGCCGCGCTGCGTGCGACCCATGCGGATCTCCGCTTCACGCTGTACCGGCCGGCGCGCGCGCCGCGCTACGTCGATGCGCTGTATGCGCTCGCGGCCGACGTGGTCGCGCCGTCATGCGCATTGCCGTGCCCCGCCAACGCGCTGCCCGCCGACGCGCACTGCATCGACGTCGGCAATCACCTGTACTGGCCCGCGTTCGCGCGGCTGCCGATGATCGATTTCTTCCTCGACGCGCTCGGCGTCGATCCAGACGCCGTGCCGGCCGCCGCGAAGCGCAATCGCTGGCTCGCGCGGCTATCGCTGCCCGCGCTGCCGGCCAGGTGGCAGCGGCCGTACGTGCTGTTCTGCCCGAATGCGAGCACCGCGGTGCGCAGCGTGCCGCCCGCGCTGCGCGTCGCGTTCGTGGAACGGCTCGCGCGGCGTTACGGGCTGCCGGTGGTGGGGTTCGGCCCGATCGCGCATCCCGCTTACGTGGATGTGAGCCGCGACGCGACCGACACCGCGCGCTTCATCGCGTGGGTCAAGGGCGCGAGCCTGCTGTTCGCGCCGGACACGGCGGCCGTGCACCTCGCCGACGGTTTCGACGTGCCGACAATCGCATGCTTCACGACGATCGGGCCGGCCTTGCGCGTGCGCGACTATCCGCATTGCGTGCCGGTCACGCTCGACGTGCCGGCCGCATTGCACGGGCTGCATCGCAGCGAGCGGCCGGACGATCTCGCGGCGGTCGAAGCTGCGTACCGCGCAATCGACTGGGACGCGCTGGCGTGGCCCGCCCCGCGCGACGGGGCAGCGCCAATCATCTGAGCAAAGCGGCGCGGCGCAGGCGCGACGATCGAACCGGCGGCAGCCCGCACGCCGCGCCGGCACCGGTGCCGCTTCGCCCACCCGTCTGATCCCGCCAGGCTTTTACCGGCCACGCGAGCGAAGTGGGCGCGGCGGCAAGCGGAACGGTCGAACCGCCAACGCCGCTCCGGCCGCCCGGCTCACCGCGCCGAGGCCCTCACGCGCGATCGCGCAGCGTCTCCGACGGCCGCTTGCCGAACAGGCGCCGGTAATCGGTCGCGAACTGGCTCAGATGCCAGAAGCCCCACGCCTCCGCGACGTCCTGCACCGAGCCGGCCGCGCGCCCGCACAGGTCGCGCCGCGCGCCGTTCAGCCGCAGCGTGCGCAGGTAGGTCGCGGGCGCCATCCCGAGCACGTCCTGGAAGCAGTACTGCAGCGTGCGCCGGCTCACGTGCAACTGCTCGCACAGCTCGGGCACGCCGACCGGCCGCGTGCGGTGCGCGAGCACGTAGTCGCGCGCCTGGTCGACGATCCAGCGGCGCGTCGACGGCGCCGCGCCGCCGCCGTCGTCGGCCGGTTGCGCGCACGCATCGAACAGCGCGGCCAGCACTTCGGCCTGCAGGTCGTCGCGCTGCGCATCGGGCAGCGGGCCGGCCATCGCCACCGCGCCGTCGAGCCGGCGGCCGAGCAGCGCGCACAGGCGCGCGAGCCGCGCGTCGCCGACCTGCATCACGCGCTGCGTGAACAGCCGCTCGTCGAGCGCGCGGTGCTCGACTTCCTCCGCGTAGCGGCGCAGCACGTCGCCGCGCACGACGACGCCGTAGATCGAGAACTGCGCGGGCGTCACGAGTTCGAATTCGACGTTGCCGGGCCGGAACGCGAGCGCGCCGGGGCCGATGCGGCATGCATCGACGCGCGCCGAGCCGTCGCACACAAGCGGGATGCCGAACCAGTACGCGTCGCCGCGCACTTCGCACGCCTGGCGCAGCAGGTGGCTGGTCGATTCGCGAAACAGCTTCATCGTATCGAGCGGCAGCTCGGTCAGCGTGCCGACGAAGCGGCCGGCCGCGAGCTGGTCGTAGGTTTGCCGCCAGCCGATCAGGTTGCGCGCCTGCTCGTCCGCATCGTGCGCGACGCTGACGACGGCCTGCCCGGCGAACGCGTCGTCGCCCAGCGCGCTGCGCCGCGTGTCCTCGGCGGTCGGTTCTTCCGTATACGCCACGTGTTGATTCATCGTGTCCTCCCTCACCTGCGCGGAACCCTGCGTGTCACGCAAGTCCCGTGCCGAACCGCACGGCCCGGCGAGCAAGCCGCCATTGCACGCTGTCCGGCCGATGCGCGCCATGCGGGCGCACCCGAAGGCGGCATGCCGCGCACGCCGCCGGTGCGATCCGCGCGGCGAGCGCGCATGCGCGCCGCCGCCCGCGCCCGGATACCGGCTACCGGGCCGGCTTCAGCCGCACGACCCGCGTGCCGCAATTGCCGTATGCCTGCGCGATCGCCAGTTCGACGATCGCGCTGCCCGCCGCCCACGGCGCCGCGTCCGCTTCCGGCAGATCGGCGCGCAGCGTGGCGCGACCGTTGATCCGGTAGCGCAGGCCGCGCACGACATCGACGAAGAGCAATCCGACGCCACGGCCGTCGCAGGCGGCCGCGTCGATCCGGCCGCCGCCGTCAGGCGCGGCCGGCAACGCGAACCGCAGCGTCTTCGTATCGATCACGCGCACCACCGGCAGCAGATCACCGTTCGCGTCGCGCCGGCTCTGCACGATGTCGCAGGTCATCGAGGCACCCGCGGCGGATGCCATGCCGACGAACATGAACGGCTGCGATTCGACGAACTGCCGCACACCGACGCTCAATCGGGTCGTCACGACGTCGCTCATGCGCTCGGCTTCGTCGGCGACGCCGAAGCGGTGTTGCGCGTCGAGTTCGCCCGGATGGAAGACCGGGTGACGGGGAAAGGATCGGGGCGGTTCTGCCATGCTGAGGGGGGCGTCGCATCGGCGCGCCGTGCCGCCACGCGTGCGCGGCGGCCGGCAGCGTTGCCGGCGCCCGCTGCGCAAGAACGCGCGACCGGCGCCGGCTGTCGAACAGGGAAATCGAACCGGGCGACGTGCCGGGCCCAACCGGCCCCGGCACGTCGCCCCGGCTTCGGCGATCAGAAGAACCCGAGCGCCTCGGCCTGGTAGCTGACCAGCAGGCACTTCGTCTGCTGATAGTTCGACAGCGCCATCTTGTGCGTCTCACGGCCGATCCCCGACTGCTTGTAGCCGCCGAACGCCGCATGCGCGGGGTACAGGTGGTAGCAGTTGGTCCACACGCGGCCGGCCTCGACCTCGCGGCCCATCCGGTACGCGCGCGTGCCGCTGCGCGTCCACACGCCCGCGCCGAGCCCGTAGAACGTGTCGTTCGCGAGTTCGATCGCTTCCTGCTCGTCCTTGAACGTCATCACCGACGCGACCGGCCCGAAGATCTCTTCCTGGAACACACGCATCTTGTTGTTGCCGAGCAGCATCGTCGGCTTCACGTAGTAGCCCGTGCCGAGGTCGGCGGCCGGCGCCGTACGCTCGCCGCCCGTCAGGCATTGCGCGCCTTCGTCGCGGCCGATGTCGATGTACGACAGGATCTTGTCGAGCTGCTGCTGCGACGCCTGCGCGCCGATCATCGTCTGCAGGTCGAGCGGGTGGCCGGACTTGATGCGCTCGACGCGCGCGACGGCCTTCTCGATGAAGCGTTCGTAGATCGATTCCTGGATCAGGATCCGCGACGGGCACGTGCACACTTCGCCCTGGTTCAGCGCGAACATCGCGAGGCCTTCGAGCGCCTTGTCGAGGTACGCGTCGTCCTGGTCGAGCACGTCGGCGAAGAAGATGTTCGGGCTCTTGCCGCCCAGTTCGACCGTCGACGGGATCAGGTTGTCGGCCGCCGCGCGCAGGATGTGCTTGCCGACCGGCGTCGAGCCCGTGAACGCGATCTTCGCGATCCGCTTGCTGGTCGCGAGCGCTTCGCCCGCTTCCTTGCCGAAGCCGTTCACGATGTTGATCGTGCCGGCCGGGAACAGGTCGCCGATCAGCTCCATCAGCACGAGCACCGACGCGGGCGTCTGCTCGGCCGGCTTCATCACCACGCAGCAGCCGGCCGCGAGCGCCGGTGCGAGCTTCCACGCGGCCATCAGCAGCGGGAAGTTCCACGGGATGATCTGGCCGACCACGCCGAGCGGCTCGTGGAAGTGGTACGCGACGGTGTTGTCGTCGATCTCGGAGATGCCGCCTTCCTGCGCACGGATGCAGCCCGCGAAGTAGCGGAAGTGGTCGACCGCGAGCGGCAGGTCGGCCGCCATCGTCTCGCGCAGCGGCTTGCCGTTGTCGATCGTCTCGGCCACGGCCAGCAGCTTCAGGTTCTTTTCCATCCGGTCGGCGGCGGCGAGCAGCAGGTTCGAGCGCTCGGCCACGGACGTCTTGCCCCACTTGCGGCGCGCGGCATGCGCGGCGTCGAGCGCGAGCTCGATATCGTCGGCACCGGAGCGCGGGATGCGGCAGAACGGCTGGCCGTTGATCGGCGACACGTTCTCGAAATACTCGCCCTTCACCGGAGGAACCCACTTGCCGCCGATGTAGTTGTCGTATTGCTGACGGTACGGGTATTCGACGTCGAGGCCCAGTTGTTTCAGGTCAAACGGGTTCATACATGTCTCCTGTTCATCGTGCTTGTGTGAGTACAGCGCCGGTTGGAATGCGCTGATCCCGTTCATGCAACATGCGTGCCAAACGGAACGGGCGGGAGCGGGCGCACGTCGATCGCGGCCGGCGCGGGTTCGCACCGCGCGGTGTTCACGTCCGCAACACGGCCGGTGTACCGATTCTGAACACCGCGAGTGCGCAGCAATGGGGCCGGTGTTCGGAATTTCCACAGTGCGCGCCGCCGCGCTGCCCGCGAACGCGCGCCGCGCCGCGTGGCATGTCGCTTGCGTGCGAATCGCGGATCCACACGCCACGGCGAACGCGCCGACCGACACCATGAACGATCGCGGCCCGCTGACCGACGACGCCATCGCATTCATCCGCGAACAGGCTTTCCTGATCGTCGCAACCGCCGATGCAGCCGGCAACGCCGACTGTTCGTACCGCGGCCGCCAGCCGCGCGCCGACGGCTCGTTCGCGCCGCTCGTCGATATCCCGGACCGCCGCACGCTGGTACTGCCCGACTTCGCGGGCAACAACCTGCTCAACACGATCGGCAACCTGCTCGTGAATCCGGCCATCGCGCTGCTGTTCGTCGATTTCGTGCGTCAGACGACCTGGCACGTGCAGGGGCGTGCGATGCTGGACGAGGATACGCAAGCGCGTACCCAGCTGTGGCCGGATGCGTTGCGCTATCTGGTGATCGATGTGGAATGTGCAGAAGCGCGCGCGGAGGCGGGGCTGCCGCCGCTCGTGCTGGCGTGACGCGCGGCGGGTGAGGCTTTACGAATGGGTAACGCGGGCGCGGCGGCTGCGTCGACCGAAATACCGAAGTACCCAAGCACCGAGCACCGAGCACCGAGCACCGAGCACCGAGCACCGAGCACCAAGCACCGAAAACATCGAAGCATCCGAGCACCACGATGCAATGCTCGACGCCCGTGCGTCTCCACACACGCCGGTTCACGCCGACTGCCCGCCGACGCATCGGCTTGCGCATGCCCGTTCGCCTCAGCGCCCGTGCATCTCCGCACACGCCGGTTCGCTCCGGCTGCGCACCGACGTATCGGCCTGCGCGTGGCCGTCCATCTCGTCGCCCGCTTCGTCGACGGCCGGCCGCCCGCCGAGAAACCCGAACACCACCACCGCGCACAGCACCGTGACGACGGCCAGCGCGATCAACAGCCGGTCGAACGCGCGCGCGTAGCTCGCGATCAACGCCGCACGGCCGACGCCCGGCAACGCGGCAGCCGCGCCCGCGAGATCGCCGGTCGCGAGCCGCGCGGCGGCCCGCAGCGTCGCGTCCGGCGTGCCGGCGGCCCCCACCGCCCGCGCCAGCCCCGTTTGCGCGAGCGCGGCCAGCACCGCGCCGACGATCGCGAGCGCAATCCCCTCACCGGCCACGCGCGTCGTGCTGAAAATGCCCGTCGCCATCCCCGCGCGCTCCTTCGGCACGACGCTCACCGACAGCCCGTCCATCAGCCCCCACGGCATGCCGGCGCCGACGCCGATCGCGAGCATCGGCGCGATCGCCGCCGGCCCCGCGCCGCCGCGCAGCGCGATACCGAGCCACACGAGCCCCGCCGCGGCGACCAGCAACCCAAGCCCGGAAATCACGCCGGCCGACAGCCAGCGCGTGAGCGTCGCCGCGACGAGCGGCACGACCAGCATCGGCGCGGAGATCGCGAGCATCAGCCAGCCGGCGTCGATCTCGCTGAAGCCGTCGATGCCGATGAAGCGCAGCGGCAGCACGACGAGCAGCACGATGTAGCAGCAACAGGTCGACACCGGCAGCACCTGGACGCCGACGAAGCGCGCGATGCGAAACAGCGACAGATCGAGCATCGGCCGCGCGACGCGCGTCTCGATCGTCACGAACGCGCACGCGCCGAGCGCCGCGCCGGCCAGCAGCGCGATCACGAGCGGGCTCGACCAGCCGCGCGCGGGCGCCTCGATCACACCGAACGTGAACAGCGTCAGCGCGGCCGTGAACGCGGCCGTGCCGGGCCAGTCGAGCCCCGTCGCGTGCGGATCGCGCGACTCGTGCATGCGCGGCAGCCCGAACGCGAGCGACAGCACGCCGGCCACCGCGCTCGTCACGAAGATCGCACGCCAGCCGTAATGCCCGATCAGCCCGCCGGCGAGCACGGGCCCGAACGCGAGCCCGATCCCGAACGTCGTGCCGAGCAGGCTGAACGCACGCGTGCGCGCCGGGCCGTCGAATTCCTGCGCGAGCGCGGCCGTGCCGCCGGCGAGCGCCGCGGCCGCCGCGAGCCCTTGCGCGGCGCGCAGCAGATCGACCGCGAGTATCGACGGCGCGAACGCGAGCGCGACCGACATCAGCGTGAAGCCGCCGACGCCGATCGCGAACAGGCGCTTGCGGCCGAACTGGTCGGCCAGCGCGCCCGACGCCATCAGGAAGCTGCCGAACGCGAGCATGAACGCGTTGGTGATCCAGTTCATCGCGACCGGGCTGCCGTGCAGGTCGCGGCCGATCGCCGGCGTCGCGACCGCGCCGCCCGAAAACGACAGCGGCAGCGCGACGGCGGCCATGCAGACGGCGGCCAGCACCCATGCGCGCCGGCGCGCCGCGTGGGCAGAAACGGCTGAAACAGGGTGATCCATCATCGCTCCTCGAAAAAGCCGGCGCGGATGCGCCATCAGAGCGACAGAAGATAAATCGGATTCAATCCGCGAAAAACCACGCGAAGCTCCGTATATAACGGACTAAAATTCCGTAATTACCCCGCCAGCGTGCGTCGCCCGCGCACCGTTCGATTCGATGGAAAACCTCACCGGCATCGTCGCGTTCGTCCGCACCGCCGAAGCGCTGAGCTTCGTCGCGGCCGGCCGCACGCTCGGCATCTCGGCGTCGGCGGTCGGCAAGACGATCGCGAAACTCGAGCAGTCGCTCGGCGTGCGCCTGTTCAACCGCACGACGCGGCGCGTGACGCTCACCGACGAGGGGCGGCATTTCTACGAGCGCTGCCAGCGGATCCTCGAGGATTTCCGCGACGCGGAGGCGACCGTGACGGCCTCCGCGCAGCGCCCGCGCGGCAAGCTGCGCGTGAGCCTGCCGGTGATCGGCTACCGCTTCCTGCTGCCGGTGCTGCCCGAGTTCCGGCAGCGCTATCCGGACGTCGAGCTCGATCTCGATTTCAACGACCGGATGGTCGATGTCGTCGAAGGCGGCTTCGACGCGGTCATCCGCAGCGGCCCGCTGTCCGATTCGAGCCTGATGTCGCGGCGGCTCGGCCCGTTCGCGTTCGTGCTGTGCGCGACGCCCGCGTATCTCGCGCGGGCCGGCACGCCGCGCACGCCGCGCGAACTCGAAGCGCACGACTGCGTGCGCTACTGCTTCCCGACCACCGGCAAGCTGCAAGACTGGGCGCTCGCGGCCGACGACGGCACGCCGCTCACGCTGCGCACCGCGATGACCTGCAACAACATGGAAGCGCTGCGCGGCGCCGTGCTCGCGGGGCTCGGCATCGGCTACATGCCCGACTTCCTCGCGCGCGACGCGCTCGAACACGGCGCGCTCGTCACCGTGCTCGACGCCTACCGGATCGCACCGGGGCAATTCTCGATCGTGTGGCCGTCAAGCCGGCAGTTGTCGCCGAAGCTGCGCGTGTTCGTCGATTTCCTGTGCGAACGGCTGTTCACGTAGTCGCGCCGATCCGCTCCGCTTCCGCCGGTGGCAGCAGCGCGTCGCTGTCGTCCTTCAGCCCGACGCCCGTCAGCCCGAGACGGCGCGCGTGCGTCATCAGGTAATGCAGCTTGTGCGCGGCGGCCGCGTGCGGCAGCCCTTCGGGCCGCACGTTCGAGATGCAGTTGCGCAGCGCGTCGTGACAGCCGACCTTCGGCGCCCACGTCAGGTACACGCCGAGGCTGTCCGGCGAACTGAGCCCCGGCCGTTCGCCGATCAGCATCGCGACCACCTTCGCGCGCAGCAGCTCGCCGATCTCGTCGCCGAGCGCGACGCGCGCCTGCGTCGCGACCACCACCGGGCCGATCCGCCAGCCGTCCGCGTCGAGCCGCGGCCGCACGGCCTGCAACAGCGGCAGCGCCTGCTTCGCGGCCGCGAACGCCGACAGCCCGTCGCCGACCACGAACACGACATCGGGCGCGTCGTCGAGCGCCGCCCCGTAACCGGCCAGCAGCCCGCGGCTGTCGTCCGACAGCTTGCGGCCGAGATCGGGCCGGCGCAGGTAGTGGTCGCGGTCGGGCGCGGCGCTCTGCACACGCAGCGTCGGCAGCATGCCGGCCGCCTCGATCTCGCGCCGCAGCGCATCCGCGTCGAGCGGCTGGTGCACCGCGTCGCGCGCTTGCGCATGCGACAGGTTGAAGGCCAGCAGCGGCGCGGTCGGCAGGCTGTTGCCCGCGCGGCCGAGCGCGATCCGCGCGTTCGTGAACGACTTCAGCTGCCCCCACGGATTCTTCTCGACGGCGTCGCTCATGCGGAAATCCCCATCCAGTCGTTCGCGCCCGCGAGCAGCGGCACGCGTGCCGACGCCGCGCGCAGCGCGCCGTGCGCGTCGGCGATCTCCATCGTCTCCAGCCATTCCTCGAATTCCGGCGCGCGGCGCAGGCCGAGCACCTCGCGGACGTAGAGCTGGTCGTGGAACGACGTGCTCTGATAGTTGAGCATCACGTCGTCCGCGCCCGGAATCCCCATGATGAAGTTGATGCCGGCCGCCCCCAGCAGCGTCAGCAGCGTGTCCATGTCGTCCTGGTCGGCTTCCGCGTGGTTCGTGTAGCAGATGTCGCAGCCCATCGGCACGCCGAGCAGCTTGCCGCAGAAGTGATCCTCGAGCCCTGCGCGGATGATCTGCTTGCCGTCGTACAGGTATTCGGGCCCGATGAAGCCGACCACCGTGTTCACGAGAAACGGCTCGAACTTGCGCGCGACCGCATACGCGCGTACTTCGCAGGTCTGCTGATCGACGCCGAAGTGCGCGTTCGCCGACAGCGCGCTGCCCTGGCCCGTCTCGAAATACATCAGGTTGTCGCCGACCGTGCCGCGCTTCAGCGCCAGCGCGGCCTCGCGCGCCTCGCCGAGCAGCGCGAGCGAGATCCCGAAGCTCGCGTTCGCCTTCTCGGTGCCCGCGATCGACTGGAACACGAGATCGACCGGCGCGCCCTTCTCGATCGCCGCGATCGTGTTGGTCACGTGGGTGAGCACGCACGACTGCGTCGGCACGCCGTAGCGCTCGCGGAAGCCGTCGATCATCGCGAGCAGCTTCACGATCGCCGCGAGGCTGTCGGTGGCCGGGTTGATGCCGATCATCGCGTCGCCGCAGCCGTACATCAGCCCGTCGAGCATCGACGCGGCGATCCCCTTCACGTCGTCGGTCGGGTGGTTCGGCTGCAGCCGCACCGACATCCGGCCGGCCAGCCCGACCGTGTTGCGAAAGCGCGTGACCACGCGGCGCTTGCGCGCGGCCGCGATCAGGTCCTGGTTGCGCATCAGCTTCGACACGGCCGCGACCATCTCGGGCGTGAGGCCGGGCGCGATCCGTTCGAGCGCCGCGCCGTCGGCCGCGGGCGACAGCAGCCAGTTGCGGAAATCGCCGACGGTGAGGTGCGAGATCTCCGCGAACGCGTGCGCGTCGTGATCGTCGATGATGAGGCGCGTGACCTCGTCGTCTTCATACGGGATCACCGCTTCGTTCAGGAACGCCTTCAGCGGCACGCCCGCGAGCGCGATCTTCGCGGCGACGCGCTCCTCCTCGCTCGCCGCCGCGACGCCGGCGAGCTGGTCGCCGGAACGCAGCGGGCTCGCCTTCGCGAGCAGCGTCTTCAGGTCCGCGAAGCGGTACGTGCGCGGACCGATCGTCTCCGTATAGGACATCGTGCGAATCTCCTTGCCAAAAGCCGACGGCGCGCCCGTTCGACGGGGCGCGCCGGATGCCGTCAGGAACGGCCTTTCTCGTTCACCGTCGTCACCCTGCTTACTCCTCCAGCAGCGCGTCGCCGGGCGCGCTCGCGCGCTGCGAACGGGTCGCGAGGAAGTACGCGTAGCCGACCGCGAGGAAGCCGACGAACACCAGCGCGACCAGCCCGTTGAAAACCACCATCGTACCGAGGCAGACGAGCGCCGCCAGGATCGCGAAGGCCGGGAAGATCGGGTACAGCGGCGCGCGGAACGGCCGCGCCATGTTCGGCTGCGAGCGACGCAGCTTGAACAGCGCCGCCATGCTGACGATATACATCACGATCGCACCGAATACCGACATCGTCACGATATTCGCGGTGAGCGTCTGGCCGCCGAACTGGATCAGCTCGTCGCTGTAGATCGCGGCAATCCCGACCACGCCGCCCGCGAGAATCGCGCGATGCGGGGTCTTGAAGCGCGGATGCACCTTGCCGAGCCATTCGGGCAGGTAGCCTTCGCGGGCCAGCGCGAAGATCTGGCGCGAATAGCCGAGGATGATCCCGTGGAACGACGCGACGAGCCCGAACAGCCCGAGCCACACGAGCATGTGCATCCAGCCGCTGTTCGCGCCGACGATGTACTTCATCGCCTGCGGCAGCGGATCGTTGATGTTCGCGAGCTTGGTCCAGTCGCCCGCGCCGCCGGCGAACACCATCACGCCGATCGCGAGCGCGACGAGGGTCAGGATCCCGGCCACGTACGCGATCGGAATCGAGCGCTTCGGGTTCTTCGCTTCCTCGGCGGCCATCGCGACACCTTCGATCGCGAGGAAGAACCAGATCGCGAACGGAATCGCCGCGAACATCCCGTGGAACGCGCCCATGCTGAAGTGATCGGCGCCCGACCAGCCGCCCTTCGTGAAATTGCTCCACGCGAAGCCCGGCGACACGACGCCCATGAACACCAGCAGCTCGAAGATCGCGAGCAGCGTGACGACGAGCTCGAAGGTCGCGGCGATCTGCACGCCGACGATGTTCAGCGCCATGAACACGAGATACGCGCCCATCGCCGCGTGTTTCGGTTCGAGCCCCGGAAACTGCACGTGCAGGTACGCGCCGATCGCGAGCGCGATCGCGGGCGGCGCGAACACGAACTCGACCAGCGTCGCGGCACCGGCCAGATAACCGCCGGTCGGGCCGAACGCGCGGCGCGCATACGCGAACGGGCCGCCCGCGTGCGGGATCGACGTCGTCAGCTCGGTGAAACTGAAGATGAAGGTGGTGTACATCGCCGCGACGAACAGCGCGGTGATCACGAAACCCAGCGTGCCCGCGCTGGCCCAGCCGTAGCTCCAGCCGAAGTATTCGCCGGAAATCACGAGGCCGACCGCGATGCCCCACAGTTGCCAGGTCCCGAGCGTCTGCTGCAGCGCGGGCTGGCCGGAGGACTTGACGCCGGCGGCGGGCCGGCCATTCGACTCTGCTTTCATCGGACTCTCTCCTCAAAGGCGCCGGACCTGCGGGCCCGCGCGACTGAGAATCGATGCTAGAGAGTCATTAAACGACGTGTTATCGAAATTCGGCAAAGATCGCGGCTGACATTTCGCTTGCGGAAACGCTCGCGGTAACGCTCGCGGCGACGCCGGCCGCGCGCGTTGCCACGCCGCTCCGGCCCGCGCGATGCGGGCCGGAGCGGCCGTGCCGGCCGGCGTTACTGGCCGCCGCCGCGCTGGTTGAACCAGCGGTCGAGCAGCTTGCCGGCCGCTTCCCGGCCGCCGAGGCCGAACGACAGCGCGACGGCCACCGCGATCGCGCCGAGCACGAGGCCGAACGCGAGCTGGACGATTTCGTTCGCGATGCCCATCGCGCGCAGCCCCATCGCGAACACGAGGCCGAGGATCGCGAATTGCGCGATGCGCGCGAACAGCACGCTGTGCTCGCGGTCGGCCTGCTCGATCACGCGGCGCGCGAGGCCCGCGAGCCACACGCCGATCACGAGGATCACGCCGCCCATCAGCACGTGGCCGCCGAATTCGATGAACAGCGTGACGATGTCGCGCACCTGCGTGAAGCCGAGCCGGTTCGCGGCCTCGACCGACGCGAACAGCATCGCGAAGAACACGATCAACCGCGCGACCAGCACCGACGGCTGCAGGATGCCCGAGAACACGCGCTCGACGCCGAGCACGGCCGGCAGCCCGTCGACGCCGGCGGCTTCCAGCAGCTTCTGCGCGAGCGACGCGACGAAGCGCGCGAAGTAGAACGTGACGAGCACGATCACGATCGCCGCGACGATGTCCGGCACCGCGCCGAGGAACTGGTTCAGCATGTTGGTCGCGGGGATCGAGATCGCGTCGATCTTCAGCGCGTCGAGCGCGGAGATCAGCGTCGGCACGAACACGAACACGTAGACGATCGTGCCGACCAGGCTCGACACGCGCACCGGCGTCGGGCTGTCGATGCCTTGCGTGAGGCGGTCGGCGCCGGCGGCGACCAGCAGGTTCGTCACGAGGCCGCGCAGCACGCGCGCGACGACCCAGCCGACGAAGCCGATCACCGCGGCCGCGAAGAGGTTCGGCACGATCGCGAGCAGCTTGTCGACCATGCCCTGCACCGGCGAGAGCAGGCCCGACAGCGCGAACGACGCGAGGATCGCCGGCAGGAACATCAGGATCACGAGCCAGAACAGCACGTCGCCGAGATAGCCGCTCATCGGCTGCATGCCGGCGCTTTCGGACAGCGTGGCGTCGACCTTGCTCGCCTTCAGCGCGCGGTTCGCGAGGCTGCGCAGCAGCGATGCGATCAGCCACGCGATCAGCGTCAGCGCCGCGCCGCCGATCAGGTTCGGCAGGTAGTTGACGATGTGCGTGACGAGCAGCGAGAACGGATTGGAGACCGCGTACAGGTTGAGCACGTTGAAGATGCCCACCGCGGTGACGAGCAGCACGAGCCAGAACAGGCCGCCGGCGATGATGCGTTCGACGCACGCGCCCTGGCCCGTGCTGTCGGTGATCCGCTGATCGACCTTCAGTGCACTGAGCAGCCGGAGCGCGCCGGCCCGCACCGCAACGGCGATCAGCCAGCCGATCACCAGGATGCCGATCGCGCCGGCGATCTTGGGCAGGTATCCGCCTAGCGTGGCCTGCAGCGACGTGATGAAGCTGGAAGCATCCATTTCTTCTTCTCCCGAAAACGTGGTGTGGCGATTGAACATCGACGAACGACCTGCGTAATTCGAAATGCGTGCTGCCCCGTCCGAGCAACTTACCCGAGAAAAATGACGCGTTCACCCGATTTCACCGTCTTTAACTTTAGTTCGAGATCCCGGAGGGGCAAGACCCCATTTCGTTGAAATCAAAAAGGGGCTGATCGTCCGGTGTCCGGCATTTCCGCAAGATTTGTCCATTCGGCCCGTGCTACCGTGGCGTCGGTTCCAGCCCGGACACGTCGATGCCCCCAGCCGAAACGAAACCCGACCCGCCCGCATGGGTGCGCTACGCGGCCAGCGTGGCGCGCGTCCATGCGTACATCGGCGCGCATCTCGACGGCCCGCTCGATCTGAACCGGCTCGCCGAAGTCGCGTGCCTGTCGCCGTATCACTGGCAGCGCGTCTACCGCGCGCTGTACGGCGAATCGATCGTGCTGACGGTGCGGCGGATGCGGATCGTGCGGGCGTCCGAGGATCTGGTCTGTACCACGCGGCCGCTCGACGAGATCGCACGGCGCGCGGGCTACGGTTCGACGCACGCGTTCGCGCGGGCGTTTCGCGACGCGTACGGCGTGCTGCCCGCGCAGCACCGGCGCACGGGCGTCCACCGGCCGATTTATCCACTACAGCGAGGAGAGGAAGACATGTTCAAGCACGAGGTCGAGATCCGGCGCCTGCCGGAACTGAGCGGCTACGCGGTGACGCATACCGGCGCATACCTGAAGGTGGGCGACGCGTTCGGCCGGATCGGCGCGTGGGCCGCGCAGAACGGGCTGTTCGGCCCGGGCGCGAAGATGATCGGGATTTTCTACGACGATCCGGACACGACGCCCGAAGCGCAGTTGCGCGCGAAAGCGTGCATCATGCCGGCCGACGGCGCGCCGGACGTCGCGCCCGCGCCGCCGGTCGAGCGTGCGACGATCGCAGGCGGCGACTACGCGGTGCTGCTGCATACCGGGCCGTATGCGGACCTGAAGACGGCCTACCAGTGGCTCTACGGCGACTGGCTGCGTCACTCGGGGCGCGAAGCCGCCGACGCGCCGCCGTTCGAGCTGTACCTCAATACGCCGATGGATACGGCGCCGGCCGACCTGCGCACCGAAATTCACCTGCCGCTGCGCTGAGCGACGGGTGTGTCGCGGCGCCGTGTATCTGGACGGACCGCGACGATATTGCGGGTGCGAGCATGCCCGGGACGGCATCGGGCATGCCGGTGCGCCGGCCGTCGAGCGAAGCGTGCCGGCCTGTGCTGATGCGCAGCCGGCACGAACACGCGGATAGCTTCAAGCCGCCTGCGTTCCGCAGCCGGGACAGAACCGCGCGTCGGCCGCCAGCGCCGCGTGGCAGCGGCTGCAGGCCTTGCCGCGTTGCGCCGCGCCGCACTGCGCGCAGAAGCGTGCATCGGCCGCGTAGAGTGCGCCGCAGCCCGCGCACGCGAGCTGGCTCGGCGCCAGCCTGCCGCCCTGACCACCGTTGGCCGCGTCGGCCGGCGCCTGCCGGCCCCAGCCGTGGCGATCGCGGCCGCGCGCATCGTGGCCGCCGTGCCCGCCCTGGCGCGGGCCGCCGTGATGCCCGCCGCCGTGGCCGCCGTTCCCGCTATTGCCGTGCCCGCCGCCATGGCCGCCGTGGCCGCCGAGAATCCGTTTCAGAAAGCTCATCGCCGGCTCCTCAACGCGCGGCCTGGGCGCCACCGAACGCGCCGGAGGACGACAGCAGCCGCAAACCGTTGGCCACGACGATCAGGCTCGCGCCCGCGTCGGCGAAGACCGCCATCCACATCGTGCCGAGCCCCGCGACCGTGAGGCCGAGGAACACGACCTTCACGCCGAGCGCGAAACCGATGTTCTGCACCAGCACGCGGTGCGTCGCGCGCGACAGCCGCACGAACGCGGGGATCTTGCGCAGGTCGTCGTCCATCAGCGCGACGTCGGCCGTCTCGATCGCGGTGTCGGTGCCCATCGCGCCCATCGCGAAGCCGATGTCGGCGCGCGCGAGCGCCGGCGCATCGTTGATCCCGTCGCCGACCATCCCGACCGCGCCCGCGCCGCCCGCCGACAGTTCGTCGACCGCCGCGAGCTTGTCTTCCGGCAACTGGTTGCCGCGCGCATCGTCGATGCCGGCCTGCCGCGCGATCGCCTGCGCGGTATGCGGGTTGTCGCCCGTCAGCATCGCGGTGCGGATGCCGAGCGCATGCAGGTCGGCGATCGCATCGCGGCTCGTGTCCTTGATCGTGTCGGCCACCGCGAAGATGCCGAGCACGCGCGTTGCGTCGACCAGCACGACGACGCTCTTGCCCTGCCGCTCCAGCGCGTCGAGCTTCGCCTCGAGCGCCGCCGAGCAGCGCTGCAGCTCCTCGACGAGCCGGTGATTGCCGAGCCAGTAACGCGTGCCGTCGATCGTGCCGCGCACGCCGCGCCCGACAATCGCTTCGAAGTCCTGCACGTCGGCGAATGCCGTCGTGCCGGCGTCGCGGGCCGCCCCGGCAATCGCCTGCGACACCGGGTGATCGGAGCGCGCCGCGAGGCTCGCGCCGAGGTGCCGCACGCGCGCCGCATCGGCGTCGTCCGCATGCACGTCGAAGTCGGTCTGCACCGGCTTGCCGTGCGTGATCGTGCCGGTCTTGTCGAGTGCAAGCCACGCGAGCTTGCGCCCTTCTTCCAGATAGACGCCGCCCTTCACGAGAATCCCGCGCCGCGCCGCGGCCGCGAGCCCCGACACGATGGTCACGGGCGTCGAGATCACCAGCGCACACGGGCACGCGATCACGAGCAGCACGAGCGCGCGGTAGATCCAGTCGTGCCACGCGCCGCCCATCGCGAGCGGCGGCACCACCGCGACCAGCAGCGCGACCGCGAACACGATCGGCGTATACACGCGGGCGAACTGGTCGACGAAGCGCTGCGTCGGCGCCTTCGCGCCCTGCGCTTCCTCGACCGCATGGATGATCCGTGCAAGCGTCGAGTTCGCCGCGACGGCCGTCACACGGTATTCGAACGAACCCGATTCGTTGATCGTGCCCGCGTACACGGCGTCGCCGCTCGCCTTTTCGACGGGCAGGCTCTCGCCGGTGATCGGCGCCTGGTTGACCGTCGAGCGGCCGGCGACGACTTCGCCGTCCAGCCCGATCCGCTCGCCCGGCTTCACGCGCACGACCGCGCCAAGCGCGACCTGTGCGGCCTCGATCGTGCGCCACGCGCCGTCGGCCTGCTGCACGGTCGCGGTGTCCGGCGCGAGCTGCATCAGCCCCTGGATCGCATTGCGCGCGCGGTCGAGCGACTTCGCCTCGATCAGCTCGGCGATCGTGAACAGCACCATCACCATCGCGGCTTCCGGCCACTGGCCGATCGCCATCGCGCCCGTCACCGCGATGCTCATCAGCGCGTTGATGTTCAGGTTGCCGTTGCGGATCGCGATCCAGCCTTTCTTGTACGTCGTCAGCCCGCACGCGAGCACCGCGGCGAGCGCGAGCGCCGCCGACAGCCACACAGGCAGCCCGGCCCAGGTCGCGCCTTCGGACGCGATCGCGGCGACGCCGGCCAGCGCCAGCGGCCACCACGGTTTGGCCGGCGCGTCGGCGACGCGCGCCGCCGGGCCGCCGGCCGTGGCCGTCGTGGCGGCCTCAGGCGTCATCCCGAGCGTGCGGATCGCGCTTTCGATCGCCGGCTGCGCGCCGGCCACGTGCTCGACGGTCAGCATCCGCTGCATCAGGTTGAATTCGAGCGCCGATACCTGCTGCATGCCGCCGAGCTTCTTGCGGATCAGCGTTTCCTCGGTCGGGCAGTCCATCTGCATGATCCGGAACGCGGAGCGCACGTGGCCAGACGCGGTCGCCTGCGCGACCGGCAGCGGCGCGAGCGTCAGCGCGGCGGGCGCGCAGCAGTCGCCGGCCGCGTGGTCGTGGTCGTGGTCGTGGTCGTGGTCGTGGTCGTGGTCGTGGTCGTGGTCGTGGTCGTGGTCGTGGTCGTGGTCGTGGTCGTGGTCGTGGTCGTGGTCGGCATGGTCGGGCGAACACGCGGCGCCATGGCGATGCGTATCGCCACCAGCTTCGTCGTGATCGTGATCGTGGTCATGATCATGGCCGTGCGCGCGCTCGCCGGCCGCCGGCGCCGCATCGGCCACGGTCACCGTCTGCGCGTCGCGCGCATCGGCGCAGCAGGCATCGGCGCCGCCGGCATGACGGTGTCGTGGGTCGTGGGGACGCTGGGCGTCGGTCATGACAACCTCCTTTTGTGGCTTGACGGTGTAGAGTTAACACCCTGAAGCCACTACAAGGTCAACCCTTACACGGGAGCACGACATGAAGATCGGCGAACTGGCCAAAGCAGCCCGCTGCACGCCCGAGACGATCCGTTTCTACGAGAAAGAGGGCCTGATGCCCGATGCGGAGCGCACCGATTCGAACTATCGCAACTACACCGACGTGCACGTCGAACGGCTGCGCTTCATCCGCAATTGCCGCGCGCTCGACATGGCGCACGACGAAATCCGCGCGCTGCTGCGGCTCACCGACACGCCGGCCGACCGCTGCGATTCGATCAATTCGCTGCTCGACGATCACATTGGACACGTCGATGCGCGCCTCGCGGAACTCACGCACCTGCGCGACCAGCTGACTGAATTGCGCCGCCAGTGCGTCGGCGAGCACTCGGTCGAGGATTGCGGCATCGTGCACGGTCTTGCGACGATGGAAACCGTCGCCCCGGCCGCGAAGCGCTCGCATCTCGGCTGAAACCCTTGTCAAACATGATAGTCTGATAGATAATAGTTATATTATTACTAGATATACTTTAACTATTCATGTCTACGAGCCGACCGTCCCCGCTCGCGCTGGCCGTCCTCGCGACGCTCACCGAAACGCCGATGCATCCGTACGGGATGCTGCAGCAACTGAAGGCCCGCGGCTACGACGAAGTCGTCAACGTGCGACAGCGCACGAGCCTCTACCAGACGATCGACAGGCTGCTGCGCGACGGGCTGATCGTCGTGCACGACACCGAGCGCGACGGCGCGTTTCCGGAGCGCACGCTGTATGCGTTGACGGAAGCCGGGCACACGGCGGGGCAGGCGTGGCTGCATGCGCTGCTCGCGGAGCCCGCGCGTGAATTTCCGGCATTCGGCGCCGGCCTCGCGTTCCTGCCGCTGCTCGATGCGGAAGATGCGCGTCGCCAGCTCGAGCTGCGCATCGCACGGCTCGACGCCGAGCGCGAGCGGCTCGAAGCGCTGCGCGCCACCGCGCAGGCCGACCAGGTGCCGCGCCTGTTCCTGCTGCAGAACGAATATGCGCTCGTGCTGCTCAATGCGGAGCTCGACTGGGCGCGCAGCGTCGTCGAACACCTGAAGATCGGCGCGCTGCGCTGGGTGGACGGCTGATGCATCGCGCCGGCCGTTTCCCGTCGGCGACGGGCGTCGGTCGCGTCAAAGCACCTTGCCGGGATTCAGGATGCCGCGCGGGTCCAGCGCGTCCTTCAGGCGCCGCATCAACCCGATTTCCGCGTCGCTGCGCGTGTGCGCCAGATAAGGGCGTTTGAGTACGCCGATCCCGTGCTCGGCCGACACCGAGCCGCCCATGTCGCGCACCACCGCATACACGCAGCGATCGAGCGCATCGGCATCCGCGTCGGTCATCCCGGCCAGCGACACGCCGATGTGCACGTTGCCGTCGCCGACATGGCCGAAGAACAGGCACGTGAGCGCCGGCCAGCGCGCCCGCAACGCCGCCTCGCAGCGTTCGGCGAACGCGCCGAGTTCGCCCGTCGGCAGACTCACGTCGAAGTTGACGAGATGGGGCAGCGCATCGATCGCAAGCCCTTCGCGCAGCGTCCACAAATCGCGCGCCTGCCGCTCGGAGGCCGCGAGCACCGCATCGTCGACGAGCGCAGCATCGAATCCGGCGGCCAGCCCCATTTCGAGCGCCCGGTGCGCATCGCCGCCCGGCGCGCTCGTCGCGCATTCGATCAACACCGCGAAACCGCCATCGCCGACAAATGGCGCAGACACACCGGGCGTATGGCGCGCGACATAGTCGTAGAACGCCGGCCACATCGCCTCGAAGCTGACGACTTCCGGCAGCATGCGCACGCGGTTCCACAGCGCGACCACCGCCCCGTAGTCGCGCACGCGGCAGAGCGCCGTGGCCGGCGCCGCGAGCAACGGATGCAGCCGCAGCACCGCGCGCGTGACGACGCCGAGCGTCCCTTCGCTGCCGATGAAGAGCTGCTTCAGGTCGTAGCCCGCGTTGTTCTTCAGCATCCGGTTCATCGACGACACGACCGTGCCGTCCGCGAGCACGGCCTCGAGCCCGAGCACCTGCTCGCGCATCATCCCGTAGCGGATCGCGCGCGTGCCGCCCGCGTTGGTCGCGAGCATGCCGCCGATCTGGCACGAGCCGCGCGCACCGAGATCGACGCCGAACGTGAAGCCCGCCGCTCCCGCGGCTTCCTGCACCGCCTGCAGCGGCGTGCCCGCGCGCACGGTGATCGTACCGGCCGCCGCGTCGAGCGCCTCGATGCCCGCGAAGCGCTCCATCGACAGCACGACCTCCCCGCCCAGCGCGACCGCGCCGCGCGCGAGCCCCGTCAGTCCGCCTTGCGGCACGACCGGCTGACCGAGCCGCATGCATAACGCGAGCGTGCGCGACACGTCGTCGACGCTGCGCGGGCGCACCAGCGCACGCGGCCGCACGCCGGCCGGCTCGTTGTACGCGGTGAAGTAACGCGGATCGATATCGGCCGCGCGCGTGACGAGCGCGTCGCCCAGTTCGGCGGCCAGCACGGCATCGACGGCATCGTCCGGCAGCGGCCTGCCGCCCGGTTCGCTGCCCGCGGCGCTCGGGTTCGGGGTCGGCATCGTGCGCGGCCCCGCTTACTTCGTCGAGATGTCGATATCGCCGAAATACTTCAGGCCGAGCGACTTCACCGTGCCGTCCGCCTTCAGCTTGTCGATCGCCGCGTCGAGCTTCGCCTTCAGCGCGTCGTCGCCCTTGCGCAGGCCGAACGCGATGCCGCTGCCGAGGATCTTGTCGTCGTGCACCGGCTGGCCGACGAACGAGAAGCCCTTGCCGTCCGGGCGCGACAGGAAGCCGCGCTGGCCGGACGGCGCGAGCACGAGCGTCGCGTCGAGGCGGCCCGCGACCAGATCCGCATACGCCTGGTTCTGGTCCTGGTACGGCACGACCGCGACGCCGGCCGGCTCCCAGTGCGCCTTCGCGAAGGTTTCCTGGATCGACGCCTGCAGCACGCCCACGCGCTTGCCCTTCAGCGATTCGGGCGTCGGCAGCAGCCCGCTGCCCGTGCGCGCGATCAGCTGGGTCGGCACGCGATAGATGATCGTCGTGAAGTCGATCGCCTGGCGCCGCTGCTCGGTCGCATTCATCGCCGAGTTGATCGCGTCGAACTTGCGGCCCTTCAGTGCCGGAATCAGCCCGTCGAACGACGTCTCGACCCATTTGCACGACAGCTTCGCCGTCTGGCAGACGGCATTGCCGACGTCGATGTCGAAGCCCTGCAGGTCGCCGTTCGGCGCCTTCGATTCGAACGGCGGGTATTGCGCTTCGAGGCCGAAGCGCAGCGTCGGCGCATCGGCGAGCGCCGCGCCGGCGCCGATCGCGCACGCGAGTGCGAACGCGAGTTTCAGGGTAGCCGTGTGTTTCATCGTGATCTCCAAGTGTCCGGTCGATGCGACGTCCCCGTCGCCGGTTGTCTTACAGCGAACGCAGCCGCCGCGCGCCTTCGACCAGCGTCGCGTCGTCCTTCGAAAAACTGAGCCGGATCACGCCGGCGTCGGTGCCGTCGGTATAGAACGCCGACAGCGGAATCGTCGCGACACGCGCGTCGCGGATCAGGCGCAGCACGAAATCGCTGTCGCTTTCGTCCGAGAAGTGGCGAAAGCGCGCGAGCATGAAGAACGAGCCTTCGCTCGGCAGCAGCTCGAAACGCGAATCGGCCAGCTCGCGCGCGAGCAGGTCGCGCTTGGCCTGGTAGAACGCCGACAGGCCGAGATAGCTGTCGGGCCGCGCGAGGATCTCCGCGAACGCGACCTGCATCGGCGTGTCGGCCGAGAACACCATGAACTGGTGCACCTTGCGGATCTCGTCCATCAGTTCGGCCGGCGCGAGGCAATGGCCGACCCGCCAGCCGGTCACGTGGAACGACTTGCCGAACGACGACACGATCACGCTGCGCTCGGCCAGCTCGCGGTGGCGCGCGACGCTCTGGTGCTGCGCGCCGTCGAACACGACGTGCTCGTAGACTTCGTCGGACAGCACCACGATGCCCGTGTCGCGCGTGAGCTGCGCGAGCCGCTCGAGATCGTCGGCGGAGAACACCGTCGCGGTCGGGTTGTGCGGCGTGTTGACGATGATCATCCGCGTGCGCGGTGTGATGGCCGCGGCCACCTCGTCCCAGTTCACGCGGAAATGCTCGGGCGACAGCTTGATCGCGACCGGCGTCGCGCCCTGCAGCCGCACGATCGGCGCATAGCTGTCGAACGACGGCTCGAAATAGATCACCTCGTCGCCCGGATGCACGAGCGCGCTGATCGCCGCATACAGCCCCTCGCTCGCGCTCGCGATCACCGTGATCTCGGTCGCCGGATCGTAGCGCGCGCCGTACAGCGCCTCCGTCTTCTCGGCGAGCCGCTCGCGCAGCGCGATCACGCCGGCCATCGGCGCGTACTGGTTGTGACCGTCGCGCATCGCGCGCGCGACGCCTTCGACGAGCGCCGGATCGGGCGCGAAATTCGGCGCGCCCTGCGACAGGTTCAGCGCGTCGTGTTGAGCAGCCAGTTGGCCGATCACCGTGAAGATCGTCGTCCCGACGTCGGGCAGTTTCGAACGGGGCGCGGTGGCGCTTCGCATGACTCCTCCTCCTGATGTCCTTCGGGCGGGGCGCGCCCTGCGCAACCCTGCATCTGCCGCATGATTTAGCCCGAGCCAATATCGGCGGACAATCGAAAGTTCGTCATGGCGGCCATGCATTTTTCTCATGGCCCGCCGGGAGAAGCACGCCACGGCAAGGCCGGCTAGACCGGCCGGCATGCAAATCGGGCATTTTCCGTACGAAAGGCTAGGCGTCCGCCGCCGCGAGGTACGCGAGCAGCACGGCCCGCAATTCGCGGCGTTGCGCGGCGAAATCGAGCGCGGGCCCGAGCGTCAGCAGCGCCTGCGACAGTCCGCCGTAGCAGATCGTGTGGGCCATCCGCGCGAGCCCGTCGAGCCGCGCGGCCGGCGGCGGATCGGCCGCGTGGGCCAGCGCGTCGCGCCACAGCGCGACATAGGCGTCGTAATGCCGGCGATAGGCGGCCAGCGGCGACACCTGCCGCTCCAGTGCGAACAGCGCGCCCCACAGCGCCGCGTCGGCGGCGATCGTATCGACCTGCAGATCGACCAGCGCGCCGGCGAGCGCGGCCCGCGGCGCGCCGCGCAACCGCTGCACCGTGTCGCGCAGCCGGTCGGCCAGTGCCAGCACGCGGCGGTGGATGCAGAGCGCCGCGAGGCTCTGCTTGTCGCCGAAATACTCGTAGAAGGTGCCGATGCTGACGCCCGCGACGGCCGCGATCTCGCGGATCGTCGCCTTCGCGTAGCCGCGTTCGAGCAAAAGCTGAACGAACGCCTGTTGCAGCGCGTCGGAGCTCGCCTGCGCGCGCGACTGGCGCGGCCGGCGGCGCAACGCGGGCGCGGGTTGCGCCGCCGGCGAGCCGGGCGGCGCCGGAACCTGAACATGTCGCGGCGGCATATTTGCTACTCTGAATTCAGCAGGGAATACGTTTTACCGGAAGCCGGAACCCGCGCCGACGCGCCCTTTCGCGCGGCATGACGCCGGCTGACCGCGCAGCACGAGACCGGAGACAACCGCGATGACCGACTCGACTCACGCCGTCACGAACCAGTTCGACGAACTCGTCGACTATAACCTCTTCGCGACGGATCTCGCGCTGCGCGACGCGCTCGCCCGGGCGGGCGCCGACTGGGCCGTGCCGCAGCTGGACGCGTACGGCGCGCGGCTCGGCAGCGCCGACACCGCGCGGCTCGCCGACGAAGCGAACCGCCACACACCGGAACTGAACGCGTTCGACCGGCGCGGCCGGCGCATCGACCGCGTCGATTTCCATCCCGCCTGGCACGCGCTGCTCGGCCAGTATCGCCACGAAGGCTTCGTGTCGCTCGCGTTCCGCGAGTCGCGCCGCGGCCGCTGGGCCGCGACGGCCGCCGGCTTCTACCTGCACGGCCAGATCGAGGCCGGCACGCTGTGCCCGGCGACGATGACGCAGGCCGCGATTCCCGTGCTGCAGAAGGAGCCCGCGCTGTGGGAGCTGCTGCGCGACAAGCTCTACAGCGACGACTACGACCCGCGCGACGTGCCGATCGCCGACAAGCGCGCGATCTGGTTCGGCATGGGCATGACCGAGAAACAGGGCGGCTCCGACGTGCGCGCGAACACGACGCTCGCCACGCCGGCCGGCGCGGGCGGCCGCGGCGGCGAATACCGGCTGCGCGGCCACAAGTGGTTCTTCTCGGCGCCGATGTGCGACGCGCACCTCGTCGTCGCGCGCACCGAAGCCGGCGGCCCGTCGTGCTTCTACGTGCCGCGCTGGCGGCCGGACGGCACGAAGAACGCGGTCGAGATCCAGCGGCTGAAGAACAAGGTCGGCAACCGCAGCAACTCGAGCAGCGAGATCGAGCTGAACGACGCGTGGGGGATCATGCTCGGCGACGAAGGCCGCGGCATTCCGACCATCATCGAGATGGCCACCTACACGCGGCTGAACTGCGTGCTCGGCAGCGCGGCGATGCTGCGCCAGGGCGTCGTGCAGGCGATCGCCTACACGCGCCAGCGCCACGCATTCGGCCGCGCGCTCGCCGAGCAGCCGCTGATGCGCACCGTGCTCGCCGATCTCGCGCTCGAAAGCGAGGCGGCGCTGTCGCTCGCGATGCGGCTCGCCGACGCGTTCGAGCGCGACGACTCGCCGCGCGAGCGCGCATGGAAGCGGATCGTCACGCCCGCCGCGAAATTGTGGGTCTGCAAGCGCGCGGTCGAGCTGACCGGCGAGGTAATGGAAGTGTTCGGCGGCAACGGCTACGTCGACGACGGCCCGATCGCGCGCCTGTTCCGCGAGGCGCCCGTCAACTCGATCTGGGAAGGCTCGGGCAACGTGATGTGTCTCGACGTGCTGCGCGCGGTGTCGCGCGAGCCCGACGCGGCCGCCGCGCTGTTCGACGAACTCGCCGACCTCGGCGCGGGCGAGCCGCGCGTCCGCGCGGCGCTCGACGCGTTGCGCGCGATGCTCGCCGCCCCGGCCGACACGCTCGAAGCGTCGGGCCGCGTGTTCGCGCAGCGGCTCGCGCTCGTCGCGCAGGCGTGCCTGCTGCGTCGCGATGCGCCGGCAGCGGTCGCCGACGCGTTCGTCGCGACGCGACTCGCCGCGCCCGACTGGGGCCGTATCGCGGGCGGCTTCGATCCGCGCGCGATCGACGTGGCCGCGCTGCTGCAGCGCGCGTACCCGGCCTGACGCCGGCCCGTTCACCCGAATTCCCGTTCGTTCGCCCGCCCGGAGCCTCGATGAACCTCGTCGCCGCCCTCGACCGCGCCGCCCGTGCGACGCCCGACAAACCGTTCCTCGTCAGCGAATCCGCGACGATCACGTATGCGGCCGCGCGCCTGCGTTCGCACCGCGCGGCGGCCGTGCTGAGCGCGCTCGGCGTTGCGGCCGGCGACCGCGTCGCCGCGATGTGCTTCAACACGCCGGCCTTCGTCGACCTGATGTTCGGCGCATGGCGCCTCGGCGCGGCGTTCGTGCCGGTCAACCACAAGCTGCAGGCGCCGGAAGTCGACTACGTGCTCGAACACAGCGGCAGCACCGCGCTGCTGTTCGACGTGGCGCTCGCACCGGTGGTCGAGCGGATCGTGCATCCGGCGCGGCGGCTCGTGACCGAAGGCGAACTCGACGGCGTGCCGAACTTCGACACGATGTGCGCGACGATGGACGGCCTCGCGGGCATCGAACCGGCCGACGACGACGTCGCGCAGATCCTCTATACGTCCGGCACGACCGGCCGCCCGAAGGGTTGCGTGCACAGTCATCACACGGTGACGCTCGCCGCGATGCAGGCGGCGCTCGCGATCGGGATCGACCGCAACGAGCGCACGCTGATGGCGATGCCGATCTGGCATTCGTCGCCGCTGAACAACTGGTTCGGCGGCACGCTGGTCGCGGGCGGCACCGTCGTGCTGCTGCGCGATTACCATCCGTTGCGCTTCCTGCAGACCGTCGAACGCGAGCGCGTGACGCTGTATTTCGGCGCGCCGGTGTCGTACACGCTGCCGCTCGACACGGTCGACGGTTTCGCGGCGTTCGACCTGTCGAGCGTGCGCGCGTGGCTGTACGGCGGCGGCCCGACCGGCGCCGCACAGGCCGAACGGCTTGCGCGGGCGTATCGCAGCCGCGCGTTCTTCCAGGTGTACGGGATGACCGAAACCGGGCCGGCCGGCACGACGCTGTATCCGGACGAGCAGATCGCGAAGGCCGGCTCGATCGGCCGCCACGGCGGCCCGGGCGTCGACCTGCGGGTCGTGCGGACGGACGGCGTCGATGCGCTGCCGGGCGAAACCGGCGAGATCTGGCTGAAGACCGGCAGCATGATGCTCGGCTATCTCGACGACGCGGCCGCGACGCGCGCCGCGTTCGCGCCGGGCGGCTGGTATCGCACCGGCGACCTCGCGCGGATCGATCAGGATGGCTATCTGTTCATCGTCGACCGGCTGAAGGACATGATCGTCACCGGTGGCGAGAACGTTTATTCGAAGGAAGTGGAGGACGTGCTCGGCGCGCACCCGGACATCGCCGAGGCGGCCGTGGTCGGCGTCGCGCATCCGGACTGGGGCGAGACGGTCGTCGCGCACGTGGTGATGCGGGCGAACGCGGCGCCCGATGCGGATGCGCTGCGCGCGTTCTGCGGCGAGCGGCTCGCCGCGTACAAGGTCCCGCGCGAATTCACGTTCGTGCAGGCGTTGCCGCGCACGCCGACGGGCAAGTTGCAGAAGTTTCTGCTGCGCGTCCATCGTAGTGACTAAGTACCCAGGATTGGGTCTGCGTGCTTACAATCCGCGCACTCATATTCTCCTCGCATAAGAAATTGCGGATAGCGAATCATACTTGTCCGATTGATCAACGCTTCTTATCTGGAATAGCGTCTCCGGACAGGACATTCCATTTACCGAGACAGGGCCGCGGTCAAGCAACGGCGACCATCAACAATGCCGACAGCATTGCAAGACACGTCATTTACATGCCTAAATTTATTATTGGCCTATGCCTGATCACTTCCAGTCCGGCATTCGCATGCATCGCCAGCGAGAACGTCGACATCTTTTTTTCGAGAGATAGCTCTCACATATCGAACGCCGAAATCGCTCGCATTGCAAAATGGACAGCCGACCAAAAGCTCAATTACGCAAATCACCTAACCAAGGAGACAACACTGATCAGCGGCCATGCCGAGGAAAGTGAACCGGGAGCACTGGCCCTTGCGCAATCAAGATTGCAAACCGCGTATGCACTGCTGGAGCAACTCGGTTTTTTACGTGGAGCCATCAAGAAGAGCGTCCGCGTCTATTCGCATGGCGACGTGGACAATGGGCGGCGCGTGGAAATTTCCTTCCTGCCCGATTGCCCTAACAAGTGCTGCGACGGCAAGTAACGCCACACCGCAGCCGATCATGGCGATGCGGTCTCGATGTACGCACGCGGCGCCCCTGCCTGCAAGATCCCTATGCCCGTCGGCCGTGTCCCACCAAAGAAAAAGCCACCGGACCCGGTGGCTTTTTCGCATGAAGCGCGGGACGACGCGTCGCAACGCCGCCCACACGTCACACCACATCAAACTACTTACTTCCCGCCGATGCTCTTCAGCGGCTTCCAGTCGCCCTTCTCGACCTTGTACATCGTGATGCCGCCGTTCTTCAGGTCGCCCTTCGCGTCGTACGCGACGTGCGTCGACGTGACGCCGGCCATGTCGGTCTTCGCGAGCACCGGCAGGTACTTCGCCGGATCGGTCGAATCGGCCTTCTTCATCGCGTTCAGCATCGCCATCGCGCCGTCGTACGCGTACGGCGAGTACGTCTGCACGTCTTCGCCGAAGCGCTTCTTGTACTTGTCCGCGTAAGCCTTGCCGCCCGGCATTTCTTCCAGCGGGAGGCCGGCCAGCGAGGCGATCGTGCCTTCGGCCGCGTTGCCCGCGATCTTCAGGAACGTCGGCGTCTTCACCATTTCGCCGCTCATCAGCGGTGCGGTGATGCCGAGCGCCTTCATCTGCTTGACCATCGGCGCTGCCTGCGAATCCGCGCCACCGTAGTAGACGAGGTCCGGCTTCGCCGCCTTCAGCTTCGTCAGGATCGCCTTGAAGTCGACAGCCTTGTCGTTCGTGAATTCACGGTCGACGATCGTCGCGCCGCCGGCCTTCGCGGCCTTCTCGAACTGGTCGGCGAGACCCTGGCCGTAGGCCGTGCGGTCGTCGACGATCGCGATCTTCTTCATGCCGAGATCCTTCGACGCGAACGTGCCAGCCACCGACCCCTGCTGCGTGTCGGACGTCATCATGCGGAAGGTCGTCTTGTAACCCTGCTGCGTGTATTCCGGCGCCGTCGCCATCGCGATTTCCGGAATGCCCGCGTTCGCGTAGATGCGCGAAGCGGGAATCGTCGTGCCCGAGTTGAAGTGGCCGAGCATGCCCTTGATGCCGTCGTCGACCAGCTTCTGGGCGACCGTCGTACCCGTGCGCGGGTCGGCCTGGTCGTCCTGCGTGTCGAGCACGAACTTCACGGCCTTGCCGCCGATCTTCGGGTTCGTCGCGTTGAAGTCTTCCAGCGCGAGCACGATCCCGTTCTGCATATCCTTGCCGTAGTGCGCCTGCGCGCCCGTCATCGGCCCTGCGTAACCAATCTTCACGTCGTCCGCATGGGCCGTCCCCGCCAGCGACATGACCGCGACGAACGTCGCGCCTGCCACTTTTTTCATCGTGTGTTGCATAGCATCTCCTTGGTACCAGGGTAAATGGAGCGGCTTCGGGATCGCCTGGCCGCTTCCTTTGTTTGATCCGAACGGCAAGGATGATCAGCCGATCGTCATCAAATTCGCATTGCCGCCCGCCGCGGCCGTATTCACGCTCACCGAGCGCTCCGTCAGCAACCGCTCGAGCGCGTAGTCTTCCGCGTCGCCGTTCTCGAACGCGCCCGCCGACACGCCCTGCACCGATACGATCGGGCCCGGGCGCTGCGCGACGTCCTTCACGAGCGTCTGCAGCTCGTCGCTGTCGCCCTCGAACAGCACCGCGTCGAACGGCGCATCGGCCTGCTTGCGCACGGCCGCGTGCACCTTCAGCGACGCCGGCAGTGCGGCCACCAGCGCCTCGCCCGCCGCGCCGGCGAACAACGCGCGGTTGCCCGTCGCCAGCACCGCCGCGAACTGCGCGCGCGCGCCGCCCGGCGTGGCCGCGACACACAGCACCGTGCCGCGGGGGCCGAGTGTATACGTGTTTCGCTCGCCCGTCGGGCCGGTCAGCACCGCGGTCGCGCCGGCCGGCACCTGGGCGAGATAGCCGTCGCAGCGTGCGGCCAGCGCCGGCTCGCGCTGCTCGATCAGCCAGTCGCGCAGCGTCGTGAGCGCCGCCGCCGGGTTGCCGCGCGCATCGCTTTCGGTCGCGCCGTCCGCCACCAGCGACTGCGCGAGCGAGCGCGGCAGGCCCGACGGACGCGTCGCGAGCAGCCGCTGCAGGTACAGCGCGCCGCCGGCCTTCGGGCCCGTGCCCGACAGCCCTTCGCCGCCGAACGGCTGCACGCCGACCACCGCGCCGATCACGTTGCGGTTCACGTAGATGTTGCCCACGTGCGCATTCGAGATCACGTGCGCGATCGTCTCGTCGATCCGCGTGTGGATGCCGAGCGTCAGCCCGTAGCCGGTCGCGCGGATCTGCTCGAGCAGCTTGTCCAGCTGGCTGCGGCGGTAGCGCACCACGTGCAGCACCGGGCCGAACACTTCACGCTTCAACTCGTCGATGCTGCCGATCTCGATCAGCGTCGGCGGCACGAACGTGCCGTGCGCGCACGCGTCGGGCATCGGCAGTTGCGTGACCGCATGGCCCTTGTCCTTCATCGCCGCGACGTGCGTGTCGATCGTCTGCTTCGCTTCCGCGTCGATCACCGGGCCGACGTCGGTCGACAGCCGGTCCGGGTTGCCGAGCGCGAGCTCGTGCATCGCGCCCTTCAACATCGTCAGCGTGCGGTCCGCGACGTCGTCCTGCAGACACAGAACGCGCAGCGCCGAACACCGTTGACCGGCCGAGTCGAACGACGACTGCATCACGTCCGCGACCACTTGCTCCGCGAGCGCCGACGAGTCGACGATCATCGCGTTCTGGCCGCCCGTTTCGGCGATCAGCGGAATCGGCTTGCCGTCCGGATCGAGGCGCGCGGACAGCGTCTTGTTGATCAGGCGCGCGACTTCGGTCGAGCCCGTGAACATCACCGCACGCGTGCGCGGATCGGCGACCAGCGCCGCGCCGACGGTTTCGCCCGTGCCCGGCAGCAGTTGCACCGCGCCGGCCGGCACACCGGCCTCGCGCAAGAGGCGCACGGCCTGCGCGGCGATCAGCGGCGTCTGTTCGGCCGGCTTCGCGAGCACCGTGTTGCCGGCGGCGAGCGCCGCGGCCACCTGGCCCATGAAGATCGCGAGCGGGAAGTTCCACGGGCTGATACAGACCACGGGGCCGAGCGGACGGTGCGTATCGTTCGAGAATTCGCCGCGGATTTGCGCCGCGTAGTAGCGCAGGAAGTCGACCGCTTCGCGGATCTCGGCGATCGCGTTCGGCAGCGACTTGCCGGCTTCGCGCACGATCAGGCCCATCAGCGTGTGCATCTGCGCTTCGAGCAGGTCGGCCGCGCGCACCAGGCAATCGGCGCGCGCATCGACCGGCGTCGCCTGCCAGATCGGCCCGGCGGCCACCGCGTGCGCGAGCGCCGCGCTCACGTGTTCGGCCGTCGCTTCGCTGACCGTGCCGACCACGTCGCGCTGGTCGGCCGGGTTGCGCACGTCGCGCGCCGCGGCGTCGGCGAGCGCGTCGTCGGCGAGCATCGGCGCCGCGCGCCACGGGTGGTGCGCGCTCGCGAGCAGCGCGGACGACAGCGACGCGAGACGGTGTTCGTTCGACAGGTCGAGGCCCATCGAATTGGGACGCTCGTCGCCGTACAGGTTGCGCGGCAGCGGAATCTTCGCATGCGGCGCGCCGAGCGGCACGACCTTCGACGCTTCGTCGACCGGATCGGCGACCAGTTCCTTCACCGACACGGTCTTATCGGCGATGCGGTTCACGAACGACGTGTTCGCGCCGTTTTCCAGCAGGCGGCGCACGAGGTATGCGAGCAGCGTCTCGTGCGTGCCGACCGGCGCGTACACGCGGCACGGACGGTTCAGCTTGTCGCGGCCGGTGACTTCCTCGTACAGCGGCTCGCCCATTCCGTGCAGGCACTGGAATTCGTACTGGCCCGGGTAGTAGTTCTGGCCGGCCAGGTGATAGATCGCGGCCAGCGTGTACGCGTTGTGCGTCGCGAACTGCGGATACACGGCGTCAGGCGCCGCGAGCAGCTTCTTCGCGCACGCGAGGTACGACACGTCGGTGTAGATCTTGCGCGTGTAGACCGGATAGCCTTCGAGGCCGTCGACCTGCGCCCGCTTGATCTCGGTATCCCAGTACGCGCCCTTCACGAGGCGGATCATCAGGCGGTGACGGCTGCGGCGCGCGAGATCGATCAGGTAGTCGATCACGAACGGGCAGCGCTTCTGGTAGCCCTGCACGACGAAGCCGATGCCGTTCCAGCCCGCGAGATCCGGGTCGAAGCACAGCGCTTCCAGCAGGTCGAGCGACAGTTCGAGACGGTCGGCTTCCTCCGCGTCGATGTTCAGGCCGATGTCGTAGCGGCGCGCGAGCAACGCCAGCGCGCGCACGCGCGGCAGCAGCTCGCTCATCGTGCGGTCCTGCTGCGAGCGCGAGTAGCGCGCATGCAGCGCCGACAGCTTGATCGAGATGCCCGGGCCTTCGTAGATGCCGCGGCCGCCGGCCGCCTTGCCGATCGCGTGGATCGCCTGTTCGTACGATGCGTAGTAACGCTGCGCGTCCTCTTCGGTCGTCGCCGCTTCGCCGAGCATGTCGTACGAGTAGCGGAAGCCGCGCGCTTCGTACTTGCGGCTGTTCGCGAGCGCTTCGGAAATCGTTTCGCCGGTGACGAACTGCTCGCCCATCAGGCGCATCGCCATGTCGACGCCCTTGCGGATCAGCGGCTCGCCGCCGCGGCCGATCAGGCGCGTGAGCGCCGACGACAGGCCGGCTTCGCTGTTGGTCGTCACGAGCTTGCCGGTGATCATCAGCCCCCAGGTCGCCGCGTTCACGAACAGCGACGGCGCGTGGCCGACGTGCGAGCGCCAGTCGCCCTTGCTGATCTTGTCGCGGATCAGCGCGTCGCGCGTCGCGCGGTCGGGAATGCGCAGCAGCGCTTCGGCGAGGCACATCAGCGCGACGCCTTCCTGGCTCGACAGCGAGAACTCGTGGATCAGCCCTTCGACGCCGCCGCCCGAGCTCTTCTCGCGCAGCGCCTCGACCAGCTTCGTCGCGAGCGCCTGCACGTCCGCCTGCAGATTCGCCGGCAAACGCGCCTGGCCGAGCAGGAACGGCACGCATTCCGGTTCCGGACGGCGGTATGCGGCCGTGATCGCCGCGCGCAGCACCGATTGCGGCTGCACGTTCTGCGCGAACTCGAGGAACGGATGCGGCGAGTTGTCGTCGTCGCCGTCCGCGGCCTGACCGTCGGCGAGCTCCGTCACGCCGCTGTGGCCCGACAGCTCGGGCGGCAACTGGCCGTGCTCGATCCGCTCGAGATACGCGAAGATCGCCTGCTTGATCAGCCAGTGGGGAGTGCGCTCGAGACGCGTTGCCGCGTCTTTCAGGCGCGAGCGGAGAAGGTCGTCGACTTTGACGCCGAGAGTCGTGCTTGCCATGGTGGGTTCGTGCGCCGGTGCGAGCCCGGCAGTGTGGTGTAAGAGGATGCGCGAAATCCTACGGCACGCAATAAAAAGGTGCAACCAAATTGAGAGGTGGGTTGCACCCAGAAGTTAGTCAATATAATCAGCCACTTATGAGGTTGCAACCTAGGGGTTGCCCGTGGTCGAGGGCTCGGTGTTTTCCCTGATCGGCTGGCCCGGCACGCGCGTGCAACCCTCGGCATGCGCGGAAGCGGCCGAAAATGGGTTGCACTGGGGTGACGTAGCGAGGGGCCGGCGGCGGGTACGCGACGGGGAGAAAGGTTGGGCACCGACGGCGCCGGTGGCCCGATCCGGCACGCGCCGGACGTTTGCGCGCCGGGCGAGGGTTCGGCTATCCGGCGGCCCGATATCCGGCGACGCCGCGCGACGGCCGCGCGGGCGCCGCTCAGATATCCAGCGGATCGACCTCGACGCTCCACCGCAGCACGCCCTTCAGCGCGCGCAGCTCCGGCTGCCATGCGCGCAGCGCATGCTGCAACGCCGCCCGCGACGCGCTTTCGAGCAGCAACTGCGCGCGGTGGACGTTCGCGACCTTGACGATCGTCATCGGCACGGCGTCGTACACGGTCACGCGATCGGCGCCGGGCAACCCCGGCAATGCGGCCGCGGCCTGCAGCAGGAACGCGAGCGCCGCATCGAGCGTGCGCCCTTCGGCGCGCAGCAGCGCCTGGTAGACGAACGGCGGCAGGTGGGCGTCGCGACGCTCGCCGAGCTGCGAATTCGCGAAGCCCACATAGTCCTGCCGTCCGAGCGCGTGGTACAGCGCGTGGCGCGGGTAGCGCGTCTGCACCATCACCTCGCCCGGCAGGCCGGCGCGCCCCGCGCGGCCGCTCACCTGCATCAGCTGCGCGAACAGCCGCTCGCTCGCGCGGAAGTCGTGCGAGAACAGCGCGGTATCGGCATTGAGCACGCCGACGAGCGACACGCGCTGAAAGTCGTGCCCCTTCGCGATCATCTGCGTGCCGACCAGGATGTCGACCTCGCCCGCGTGCACGTCGGAAAAAAGCGCCTGCGCGCTGCCCTTGCGGCGCGTGCTGTCCGCGTCGATCCGCAGGATCCGCGCGCCCGGCACGGCCTCCGCGAGCGCCTCCTCGATGCGCTGGGTGCCGCGCCCGAGCGGCGCGATGTCGACGTTCCCGCACTCGGGACACGAGCGCGGAATCCGCGCTTCCCAGCCGCAGTGATGGCAGCGCAGCGCATGCTCGGGCTTGTGCAGCACGACGTACGCGCTGCAGCGCGGGCAACCGGCCACCCACCCGCATGCGTCGCACGCGAGTTGCGGCGCGTAACCGCGTCGGTTCAGGAACACGAGGCTCTGTTCGCCGCGTTCGAGCCGCGCCTTCAGCGCCGCGACGAGCGGCCCCGACAGCCCGCCCATCGACGCGCGCCCGCGCCGCCGCTCCTCTTCGAGATCGATCAGCCGCACGGTCGGCAGCGTCGCGTCGGCCACCGCGCGGCGCGACAGCGTGAGCCGCGTGTAGCGGCCCTGCTCGGCCTGCCACCAGCTTTCGAGCGACGGCGTGGCCGAGCCGAGCACGATAGTGATGCCGAGCTGCTTCGCGCGCCACACCGCCAGGTCACGCGCCGAATAGCGCAATCCTTCCTGCTGCTTGTACGCGGGCTCGTGTTCCTCGTCGACGACGATCAGCGCGAGCGTCGGCATCGACGCGAGCACCGCGAGCCGCGTGCCGAGCACGATCCGCGCGCGGCCCGTGTGCGCGGCGAGCCAGTTGCGCGCCCGCTCGCCCTCGGCGAGCCCGCTGTGCAGCGTGACGATCGCATCGTCGGCGAGCGCGCCCGCGAAGCGCGCGCGAAACGCGGCCTCGAACTGCGGCGTCAGGTTGATTTCCGGCACGAGCACGAGCGCCTGCGCATTCGGCCGCGCGTCGAGCAGCGACGCAAGCGCATGCAGATAGACCTCGGTCTTGCCGCTGCCCGTCACGCCGTGCAGCAGGAACGGCGCGAAGCCCTGCGCCGCGCGGATCGCATCGAGCGCTTCGGCCTGCTGGTCCGTCAACGCCGGCGGCACAGCGCGTCCACTGCTTGTCGACAGGTTATCCACAGGGTTGACCACAGGCGCATCGGCCCAGCCGATCTCCTCGACGTCGACCCAGCCGCGCGCCGCCCAGTCGTCGAGCGTCGCGGCCGCCTTCGGATGCAGCGCACGCGCGTCGGGCAGCGCCAGCGAACCGGTATCGACCAGCGCCTGCGCGAGCCGGCGCAGCGCGGCGCCGCGCGCGGGCAATGCGTCGGGCAGCGCCGCGCGGCCGGCTTCGGTCGGCCGGTAGCGCACTTCCGGCGCGAGCAGCCGCCCCCAGCGCCCGGCATCGCGCAGCGCCTGCGGCAGCGCCGGTAACGCGACTTCGCCGCGCCCGCGCTGATAGTAGTCGGCGGCAAACGACACGAGCGCGAGCCAGTCCGCCGACAGCGGCGGCAGCTCCGTGCAGATCGTATCGACCGCGCGCAGCCGCGACGGCGGTACATCGGTATGAGTGGTGACTTCACAGACGAGCCCGACGGCCTGCCGTTTGCCGAACGGCACCTGCACGAGCGTGCCGGGCACGGGTGCCGGCTGCGCGTCGCAGCGATAGTCGAACAGGGTCGCGAGCGGGTGGTCGAGCGCCACGCGCAGGTAGGTGTCGCTCATCCACGCGCTCCGGCAGCGGCGATCCACAGCATACGGACGACCTGCAGCCGCGCCCGTATCGCGACGGCGAACTTAAAGTAAAACGTCAGATTCGGCGCTAAGTTTTGGATTCGCATTAGGAATCGCCGTATACCCTGCCCAGCCTGTGGATAACTTTGTTGAGAACTCGCCGCTCAATGGCCGCAACGCGCGCCGGGCCGTGCTTTCCGCTGTTTTTCGCCGCTTCCGGCGGTGCCCCGCGAAGCCTTATTCCATAAGGCTGCTATTCAAATTACCCCACCATAGCGAGACAAATTGACCGATACGGGGCTCTACCGCGCTGCAACGTGGAAAATGTGTATAAGTCAAGTCTTGACAAGCACCGAATCGCCAACGGGAGCGGGGTTGCGTCCTGTTTAGTTTCAAAAACGAAACATCACCATCCCGCAGTGCAACATGACGGCGCTTGCGTTCAGCGCGCCGCTCCGCTACGGATCGCGCGGCTGTGGGTATGTACTTCGTCGACGAGTTCGGCGACGTGATCGGGCGACGTGAATTGCGAAATGCCGTGCCCCAGGTTGAACACGTGGCCCGGATGGTTGCCGTAGCTGTCGAGCACCGCGCGCGCCTGTTCGCGCACCGCGGCCGGCGGCGCAAACAGGATCGTCGGGTCGAGATTGCCCTGCAGCGCGACGCGCCCCGCGACGCGCTCGCGCGCGGCGCCGAGGTTGACGGTCCAGTCGAGCCCGACCGCGTCGACGCCGGTCGCCGCGATCTCTTCGAGCCACAGCCCGCCGCCCTTCGTGAACGTGATCACCGGCACGCGCTCGCCGTCGTGCTCGCGCTTGAGCTGCGACACCACGCGGCGGATATAGTCGAGCGAGAAGCGCTGGTACGCGCCGTCGGCCAGCGCGCCGCCCCACGTATCGAAGATCGTCACCGCCTGCGCGCCCGCTTCGATCTGCGCATTCAGGTACGCGGCCACCGCCTGCGCGTTCACGTCGAGAATGCGATGCATCAGGTCCGGGCGCGAATACGCCATCGACTTCACCGTCCGGAAATCGTCCGAGCCGCCGCCTTCGACCATGTAGCACGCGAGCGTCCACGGGCTGCCCGAGAAGCCGATCAGCGGCACGCGCTGCCGTCCCTGGCCGTCGATGAGCGCGCGACGGATCTCGCGCACGGCGCCGGTCACGTAGCCGAGCGTCTCCTCGATGTCCGGCACCGCGAGCTTCGCGACGTCGGCCTCGGTGCGCACCGGATGCGCGAACTTCGGCCCTTCGCCGACCTGGAAGTCGAGGCCGAGCCCCATCGCGTCGGGAATCGTCAGGATGTCCGAGAACAGGATCGCGGCGTCGAGCGGGAAGCGCTCGAGCGGCTGCAACGTCACTTCGGTCGCGTAGTCGGGATTCTTCGCGAGACCGAGGAAGCTGCCGGCGCGCGCGCGCGTCGCGTTGTATTCGGGCAGGTAGCGGCCCGCCTGGCGCATCAGCCAGATCGGCGTGTAGTCGGTCGGCTCGCGCAGAAGCGCACGCAGGAAGGTGTCGTTGAGCAGGTTATGGGCCACGGTAGGAGCGACGATGCGAAGGCAAACCGGCATTTTACCGGACAGCCGTGCTCGGGCTGCGCATGCCGATGCGATGGCGGCCATATGACGCGCGCGATGGCTCCGTTATGATCGGACGCTCATATCGAACGAAACGAAGGAGGAGACCGATGAAGACATTCGCCACGCTTACCGCCCTCGCCACTGCCGCCGCGTTTTGCTGCGCTGCCGCGCACGCGCAGGGGGCGACCCCGGCCACGCCCGCGAGCGCCGCGGCCGCCGGCTCACGGCTCGACGACGTGCTCGCGCGCGGCACGCTGCGCGTGTGCACGACGGGCGACTACAAGCCGTATTCGTACTACCGCGCGGACGGCCGCTTCGAGGGCATCGACATCGACATGGCCGAGTCGCTCGCGAAATCGCTCGGCGTGAAGACCGACTACGTGAAGACGAGCTGGCCGAACCTCACCCACGACTTCGTCGCGAAGTGCGACATCGCGGTGGGCGGCGTGTCGACGACGCTCGAGCGCCAGAAGCGCGTGTTCTTCACGCAGCCGTACGTGGTCGACGGCAAGACGCCGATCGTGCGCTGCGCGGATGCGGACAAGTACCAGACCGTCGCGCAGATCGACCGGCCCGACACGCGCGTGATCGTGAATCCGGGCGGCACCAACGAGCGCTTCGCGAAGCAGTTCTTCACGCATGCGAACCTGAGCGTCTATCCGGACAACGTGACGATCTTCAAGCAGATCCTCGCGGGCAAGGCCGACGTGATGGTGACGGATGCGTCCGAGACGCTGCTGCAGCAAAAGCTGAATCCGGGCCTCTGCTCGGTGCATCCGGACAAACCGTTCCAGTTCGGCGAGAAAGCGTACATGGTGCCGCGCGGCGACGTCGTGTTCCAGCAATACGTCGACCAGTGGCTGCATCTCGCGCTGTCGACGGGTGAATACCAGGCAATTGCCGACAAGTGGCTGAAGTAAGCGGACCTGTGCCACGGCGGCCGATCACGGGCATCGCCCCGCGGCCGCTGGGTCCCGACATCCCGCATGGAGCGGCGGTCGGCATGCCGCCGTTACACATTGCCGTCGCTGCGCCGGGCCTTCCGGCGGCGCGAAACCCGCCGAATTGGCCGAATGGCCGACTTCCACGCATTCCGATCACGTTTCAAAATCTTTCTGACGAATGAATCGTCATGCGCGGTATCGGTCGCGCCATGCACTTTCTCGCGTGAAAATCGGCAATTCATCGCGCCCGATACGCGTGAAAAACCCATCGCGCGCATACCTTGAAAACGCAGCGGAAAAGATGGGTAAATATGACCTTTTTCAGGACCCCGAAAACAGCAAAAAATCCCGGAAAGCCTTATCTGGCGGGCGTTACAACCTGAAACACTTTGTTACCGCCACGGGTCATTAATTCGCCCACAATGGGCCTCAACGGTTTCAACACGGATGCGGTCTCGTGTGCCAAGTGTGAGCGGACGCGAAGCGCTGCGAGCCAGTCGGTCACGTACCGAAGCCCTTCCGAGGGGCATCCCTGTTGGAGTCGTTTCCGGCCCCCCGCCGGATCCGGTTTCATCTTTGGTCTCCTCGCGCTAACCCCGTAGCGTGTGGTTTTTAGCGGGCTAATAAGCCCGCTTTTTTTCGTCCGTCGAAAACGTAGCCGGCTACACGGGACGGCCCGCAGGCCGCCATGTTTTTCCCGCGCTGTCCCGCTTCAGGCGGTCTTCTGCACGTCGAGCTTCAGTTCCTCGATCATCCGCTCGCGCATCACGAACTTCTGCACCTTGCCCGTCACCGTCATCGGCAGTTCGTCGACGAAGCGGATATAGCGCGGAATCTTGTAGTGCGCGATCTGCCCGTTGCAGAACGCGCGCACGTCGTCCTCGGTCATCTGCTCGTCAGCGCGCAGCACGATCCACGCGCACAGCTCCTCGCCGTACTTCGCATCGGGCACGCCGAATACCTGCGCGCTCTGGATCTTCGGATGCCGAAACAGGAATTCCTCGATCTCGCGCGGATAGACGTTCTCGCCGCCGCGAATCACCATGTCCTTCAGGCGGCCGACGATGTTGCAATAGCCGTCCTCGTCGAGCGTCGCGAGGTCGCCCGTATGCATCCAGCCGTCGACCAGCACCTCGCGCGTCTTCACGTCGTCGTCCCAGTAGCCGAGCATCACCGAATAGCCCTTCGTGCACAGCTCGCCCGTCGCGCCGACCGGCACGATGTTGCCGCTCGGATCGACGATCTTCACTTCGAGATGCGGCTGGATGCGGCCGACCGTCGTCGTGCGCTTTTCGAGCGGATCGTCGGTCGAGCTCTGGAACGACACGGGGCTCGTTTCCGTCATCCCGTACGCGATCGTGATTTCGGACAGATGCATCTGCGCCACCACGCGCTTCATCGTCTCGATCGGGCACGGCGAGCCGGCCATGATCCCGGTGCGTAGCGTCGACAGGTCGAATGTCGCGAATTCCGGGTGATCGAGCTCCGCGATGAACATCGTCGGCACGCCATGCAGCGCGGTGCAGCGTTCTTCGGCCACCGCCGCGAGCGTCGCGACCGGGTCGAACGCTTCGCCGGGAAACACCATCGCGGCGCCCGTCGACACGCAGGCGAGCACGGCCAGCACCATCCCGAAGCAGTGATAGAGCGGCACCGGGATGCAGAGCGAATCCTGTTCGGTGAAACGCATCGCCATCGCGATCGAGCGCGCGTTGTTGACGACGTTGCGGTGCGTGAGCGTCGCGCCCTTCGGGCTGCCGGTCGTGCCGCTCGTGAACTGGATGTTGATCGGATCGTTGGCGTCGAGCGTCGCGCCGATCGCATCGAGCAGCGCCGGATCGACGGCCCGGCGGCCGCGCGCCATCACGTCCGCGAAGCGGAACATGCCGGCGGGCGCCGTCTCGCCCATCGACACGATCGTACGCAGGCTCGGCACGCGCGCCGCGTGCAGCTCGCCCGGCGTCGCGGTCGCGAGCTCCGGCGCGATGGTTTGCAGCATCTCGACGTATGCGGAACGCTTGAAGCGCTCGGCCGCGATCACGGCCTTGCAGCCGACCTTGTTCAGCGCGTATTCGAGCTCCGACAGCCGGTAGGCCGGGTTGATGTTGACGAGCACCGCGCCGATCCGCGCGGTCGCGAACTGCGTGAGCAGCCATTCGCTGCGATTCGGCGACCAGATGCCGACGCAGTCGCCCTTCACGATCCCGAGCGCGGCGAGCCCCGCGGCCAGCACGTCGACCTCGTGTGCGAATTCGTGCCAGGTCCAGCGAATCTGCTGTTCGCGGAACACGACGGCCGGACGATCGGGAAAACGGCCGGCCGTGTCGAGCAGGAACCGGCTGATCGTCGCTTCGGATAGCGGCACGTCGGTCGCGCCGCGCACGTACGACAGTCCGTTTTCGGGCGCGATCAGCGCCCCCTTGCCAAGGTCTGCTGCCATCGATGTCTCCGTCCGTTTTCGTCTGATCGGCCCGACACGCGGCTCGCGCGGGTCCGCTCCGCCGCCGTCGCGACGGATAGCCTCTCCGCGGATGATGCCGTGCGCGGCTGACGACACTCTGACATCGAATCGCGGCGGCCGGGTGGAATAGCACGACCGGACGATACGGTCCGGCCCGCAAAAAAACAGACGAAAACGACGGGCGAAAAAAAAGCAGCCCGAAGGCTGCTTTCTTTCGCGGGATACGCGCGCGGCTCAGTGCCGGCTGCGGATCTTCGCCAGACGCTGGATCGCCTCGAGCTGCGCCATCGCGGTCGCGAGCTCGGATTGCGCCTTTGCGAGGTCGAGGTCCGACTTCGCGTTCTGCAGCGTTTCCTCGGCACGCTTGCGCGCTTCCTCGGCTTTCGCCGCGTCGAGGTCCTTGCCGCGGATCGCGGTATCGGCGAGCACCGTCACGGCGCCCGGCTGCACTTCGAGAATGCCGCCCGCGACGAACACGAATTCGTCGTTGCCGCCCTCGACTTCGATGCGCACCGCACCCGGACGAATCCGGGTGATGAGCGGCGTGTGGCCCGGCAGAATGCCCAGCTCACCCGTTTCGCCCGGCAGCGCGACGAATTTCGCCTCGCCCGAGAAGATCTGCTCTTCCGCGCTGACGACGTCTACTTTGATGGTTGCCATATCGACTCCAATCTCATCCACGGGTTGAGCGTATTGCGGCCGGCGCGGGCGGCCGGCATACAAGTCATTGCTGACTTATTGCTCCGGCCGGCACACGCCGGCTTGCGACTCACTCAAGCCGTTACTGGATCTTCTTGGCCTTTTCGAAGGCTTCGTCGATCGTGCCGACCATGTAGAACGCCTGTTCCGGCAGGTGGTCGCACTCGCCGTCGACGATCATCTTGAAGCCACGGATCGTTTCCTTCAGCGGCACGTACTTGCCCGGCGAGCCCGTGAACACTTCTGCGACGTGGAACGGCTGCGACAGGAAACGCTGGATCTTACGCGCACGTGCGACCGACAGCTTGTCTTCCGGCGACAGTTCGTCCATGCCCAGAATCGCGATGATGTCGCGCAGTTCCTTGTAGCGCTGCAGCGTCTGCTGAACGCGACGGGTGATCGAGTAGTGCTCTTCACCGATCACGTTCGGGTCGATCTGGCGCGACGTCGAGTCGAGCGGGTCGACCGCCGGGTAGATACCCAGCGAAGCGATGTCACGCGACAGAACGACGGTTGCGTCCAGGTGGCCGAAGGTGGTCGCCGGCGACGGGTCGGTCAAGTCGTCCGCAGGGACGTACACGGCCTGGACCGACGTAATCGAGCCCTTCTTGGTCGACGTGATGCGCTCTTGCAGCTTGCCCATTTCTTCAGCCAGCGTCGGCTGATAGCCCACTGCCGACGGCATACGGCCGAGCAGTGCCGACACTTCGGTACCGGCCAGCGTGAAACGGTAGATGTTGTCGACGAAGAACAGCACGTCGAGGCCTTCGTCACGGAAGTGCTCGGCCATCGTCAGGCCGGTCAGCGCGACGCGCAGACGGTTGCCCGGCGGCTCGTTCATCTGGCCGTACACCAGCGCGACCTTGTCGAGAACGTTCGAGTCCTTCATTTCGTGGTAGAAGTCGTTCCCTTCACGGGTACGCTCGCCCACGCCCGCGAACACGGAGTAACCGCCGTGTTCCTTCGCGATGTTGTTGATGAGCTCCATCATGTTGACGGTCTTGCCCACGCCGGCACCGCCGAACAGGCCAACCTTGCCGCCCTTCGCGAACGGGCAGATCAGGTCGATGACCTTGATACCCGTTTCGAGCAGTTCGGTCGACGGCGACAGTTCGTCGAACGCCGGTGCCTTCTGGTGGATCGAGCGCGTATGTTCGCTTTCGATCGGGCCGGCTTCGTCGATCGGACGGCCGAGCACGTCCATGATTCGGCCGAGGGTCGGCTTGCCGACCGGCACCGAAATCGGCTTTGCCGTGTTCTTCACGGTCAGGCCGCGGCGCAGGCCGTCGGATGCACCCAGACAAATGGTACGGACCACGCCGTCGCCCAGCTGTTGCTGGACTTCGAGCGTCAGTTCCGAGCCATCGAGAATGAGCGCGTCGTAGATCTTCGGCATGCTGTCGCGCGGGAATTCCACGTCGATAACGGCGCCGATGCACTGTACGATCTTGCCTTCTACCAAAGCAGCAGTACTCATCGCTTTTCCTTTAAATACCTGATTCTTTACTCGCGCAAAGGCGCAGTTGTCGTCCCGGGCGCGCGCTTAAACAGCGGCTGCGCCGCCGACGATCTCCGACAGTTCTTTCGTGATCGCGGCCTGACGGCTCTTGTTGTATACGAGCTGCAGTTCGCTGATCACCGTCTTCGCGTTGTCGGACGCGGCCTTCATCGCGACCATGCGCGCCGATTGCTCGGACGCCATGTTTTCCGCGACGGCCTGATACACCAGCGCCTCGACGTAACGCACGAGCAGTTCGTCGACGACTGCCTGCGCGTCCGGCTCGTAGATGTAGTCCCACGACGTCGCCGGCGTACCGTCATCGGCTTCGAAGTGTTCCGACGACAGCGGCAGCAGCTGCTCGATCACGGCTTCCTGCTTCATCGTGTTGACGAAGCGCGTGTAAGCGATATAAACCGCCGACAGCTTGCCTTCCGAGTACAGATCGAGCTGCGTCTTCACGGCGCCGATCAGCTTGTCCAGGTGCGGGGTGTCGCCGAGGTGCACGACCTGCGACATCACCTTCGCGCCGAAGCGGTTCAGGAACCCGAGACCCTTGCCGCCGATCGCGGTGGCTTCGACCTTCTGGCCCTTCTCTTCCAGCTCCTTGAACTTCTGCACCGTCGCACGCAGCACGTTGGTGTTCAGACCACCGCACAGACCCTTGTCCGTCGTGACGAGGATGATGCCGGCCGTCTGCGCGCCGTCGTTCGCCACCATGAACGGGTGGCGGTACTCCGGGTTCGCACGGCTCATGTGCGCGGCGATGGCACGGACCTTGTCTGCATACGGACGAGCGGCGCGCATGCGTTCCTGCGCGCGACGCATCTTCGATGCAGCGACCATCTCCATCGCCTTCGTGATCTTGCGCGTGTTCTGCACGCTCTTGATCTTGCCGCGAATTTCCTTCATTCCAGCCATAGCTTGCTCCTTTGCGCCCCGAGTTAGCGCTTTCGCGCTTACTCGGGGCTCATGCATCGCTCACCGAAGCGGCGCGGGCACATCAGCCCCCGCGCGGCCTCGGTGTGTCACTCGCGGATCAATAGGCACCGGACTTCTTGAAGGATTCGATCGCCGCGCGCAGCGCGCCTTCGTCGTCCTTCGAGAGATCCTTGGTGTCTTCGATGCGCTTGATGAGGTCAGCGTGGCTGGTCTTCAGGTTGTCGCGCAGGCCCTTCTCGAACGACAGCACTTGCTTGACGTCGAGATCGTCGAGGTAGCCGTTGTTCGCGGCGTACAGCGACACGGCCAGTTCCCAGACCTGCAGCGGCTGGTACTGCGGCTGCTTCAGCAGTTCCGTCACGCGGCGGCCGCGCTCGAGCTGCTTGCGGGTCGCTTCGTCGAGGTCCGATGCGAACTGCGCGAACGCGGCCAGTTCACGGTACTGCGCGAGGTCGGTACGGATACCGCCCGACAGCTTCTTCACGACCTTCGTCTGAGCGGCGCCACCGACGCGCGACACCGACACGCCGGCGTTGATTGCCGGGCGGATGCCTGCGTTGAACAGGTCGGTTTCCAGGAAGATCTGGCCGTCGGTAATCGAGATCACGTTCGTCGGAACGAACGCGGTCACGTCGCCTGCCTGCGTTTCGATGACCGGCAGCGCCGTCAGCGAGCCGCTCTTGCCCTTCACTTCGCCGTTCGTGAACTTCTCGACGTACTCTTCCGACACGCGAGCCGCACGCTCGAGCAGACGCGAGTGCAGATAGAACACGTCGCCCGGGTATGCTTCACGGCCCGGCGGGCGGCGCAGCAGCAGCGAGATCTGACGGTATGCCCAAGCCTGCTTGGTCAAGTCGTCATAGATGATCAGCGCGTCTTGGCCGCGGTCGCGGAAGTATTCGCCCATCGTGCAGCCGGCGTACGGAGCGAGGTACTGCATCGCTGCCGAATCCGAAGCCGAAGCGGCGACGACGATCGTGTATTCCATCGCGCCCGTTTCTTCGAGCTTGCGAACCACGTTCATGATCGACGAAGCCTTCTGGCCGATCGCGACGTAGATACAGATCAGGTCCTTGCCCTTCTGGTTGATGATCGCATCGAGCGCCACCGCGGTCTTGCCGCACTGACGGTCGCCGATGATCAGCTCACGCTGGCCACGGCCGATCGGCACCATCGCGTCGATCGACTTGATGCCCGTCTGCACCGGCTGCGACACCGACTTACGCCAGATCACGCCCGGGGCGATCTTTTCGATCGCGTCGGTCAGCTTCGCGTTGACCGGGCCCTTGCCGTCGATCGGGTTGCCGAGCGCATCGACCACGCGGCCGACGAGTTCCGGACCAACCGGGACTTCGAGAATGCGGCCCGTCGTCTTGACGATGTCGCCTTCCGAGATGTGTTCGTATTCGCCGAGAATCACCGCGCCGACCGAGTCGCGCTCGAGGTTCAGCGCGAGGCCGAACGTGTTGCCCGGAAACTCGAGCATTTCGCCCTGCATCACGTCCGACAGGCCGTGGATACGCACGATACCGTCGGTCACGGAGATCACGGTGCCCTGGTTGCGAACGTCTGCGCTCGCTTCAAGGCCCTGGATCCGGCTCTTGATCAGCTCGCTGATCTCAGAGGGATTGAGTTGCATTATTCGCTCCTGATAGTCAATTCTGTTGCGTGCCGGCGTGGCGCTCAGGCGGTCAAGGCAGCCTGCATCGATGCGAGGCGCGCGCGAACCGAGGTGTCGAGCACTTCGTCGCCGACCGTCACGCGCACGCCGCCGATCAGCGACGAATCGACTTCGACCGTCGGCTTCAGCTTGCGCTTGAACTTGCGTTCGAGGCCCGAGACGAGGCTTTCGAGATCCGCGCCGTTCAGCGGGAACGCGCTCACGATCTCGGCGTCGGCTGCACCTTCACGTTCGTTCTTGAGCGCCTCGAACTGCTCGGCGATTTCCGGCAGCAGCGCGATGCGATGATTGTCGACCAGCATCTGCACGAAGTTCTTCGCTTCGGCGCCGGCCGCGACCGGCGACTTCACCGCAGCAAGCAGCAACTCGGCTACTTGCGTGCGCGTCACCTTCGGGCTCGACGCGACCGACAGCACTTCCGGCAGACGCGCAACCTGGGCCAGCTCTTGCACGAGCGTGGACCAGGCGGCGATGTCACCGCCCTCGGCCACGCGGAACAGCGCTTCTGCGTAAGGGCGGGCGATGGTTGCAAGTTCGGCCATGATCAGAGCTCGGCTTTCAGTTGATTCAGCAGTTGGGCGTGGGCCGTTTGATCGACTTCGCGCTTCAGGATCTGCTCGGCGCCCTTCACGGCCAGCGCGGCGACTTCGCCACGCAGCGCTTCGCGCGCCTTCACGATTTGCTGTTCTGCTTCCGCCTTCGCCTGGGCGACGATGCGGGCGGCTTCAGCCTGGGCGTTGGCCTTGATTTCCTCGGCGACCGCCTGGGCACGCTTTTCAGCGTCGGCGATGCGCTGCTGGCCGTCGTTGCGGGCCTGCGCGAGTTCCTGGTCCACGCGCTTGTGCGCTGCGTCGAGTTCCGCCTTGCCCTTCTCCGCGGCGGCGAGGCCGTCGGCGATCTTCTTCGAACGTTCGTCGAGGGCGTTGATCAACGGCGGCCACACGAATTTCATCGTGAACCACGCGAGGACCAGGAACACGACCATTTGCGCAAACAGAGTTGCGTTGAGATTCACGGTGTTTCCTTATCTGCTATTCCGGAAAAATGAAACGGTAAGGCGCTCATCGAGTTGCATTCGATCAGCGCCCCAAGTCTCCGTTCCGCCCTGCGCCGGCTCACGCCGGACGCATATTTCCGAGGAACCTTAGCCTGCGAGCTTCGACAGGAGCGGGTTCGCGAACGCGAACAGCATTGCGACACCAACGCCGATCAGGAATGCAGCGTCGATCAGACCAGCCAGCAGGAACATCTTCGTTTGCAGCGGGTTGATGAGTTCCGGCTGACGTGCGCAGGCTTCGATGTACTTGCCACCCATCAGCGCGATACCGATACAGGCGCCGATTGCACCCAGGCCGATGATGATGCCGATACCGATGGCGGTCAGACCCTGGATGTTGGCGATGTAAGCTTGCATGATCACTCCTTTGTGAAAAGACTTGGAACTGAGATTTAAAAAACTAAAACGAAGACTCTTTGTTGCACGTCGCGCTTAGTGCGTGTCGTGCGCCTGGCCGAGATACACCAGCGTCAGCATCATGAAAATGAATGCCTGCAACAGAACAATCAGGATGTGGAAGATTGCCCAGACGCTACCCGCGATCACATGACCAACGAAGCCGAGGAACGTTGCGTCGCCACCGAAGCTCCACATGCTGCCGAGCAGGGCGATCAACAGGAACAACAGCTCACCCGCGTACATGTTGCCGAACAGCCGCATGCCGAGCGAAACGGTCTTTGCAACGTATTCGACGATGTTGAGCGCGAGGTTCGGGATCCACAGCGCCGGGTGGCCGCCGAACGGGGCCGACAGCAGCTCATGCGCAAAGCCGCCCGCGCCCTTGATCTTGATGCTGTAGTAGATCATCAGGACGAACACGCCGAGCGCGATGCCGAGCGTGCCGTTCAGGTCGGCCGTCGGGACGATGCGATGGTGGGAAATCACGTCCGACAGACCGAGCAGGCCGATCACGCGGCCCGGCAGGTCGACCGGGAGGAAGTCGAGGGAGTTCATCAGCGCGACCCACACGAACACCGTGAGGGCGAGCGGCGCGATGAAGGTGCGATTGCCGTGGACGATGGCCTTCGACTGGTCTTCGACCATTTCGACGAGCATTTCGATCGCGCACTGGAAACGGCCCGGCACGCCCGACGTCGCCTTGCGGGCGGCCAGACGCAGCAGGACGATCGTCACGATGCCGCAAACGATCGACCAGAACAGCGTGTCGAGATTCCAGACGTGGATGTCGAAAATCGACGTCTGATGCGAGGTGGAGAAATTCTGCAAGTGGTGCGCAATGTACTCGGACGGATCCGGACCGCGCGTGCCTTCGCTAGCTGCCATATCGTTAATGCCACCCAAATTGTCGAAAATCGTTTTGCCCCGTTCCGCAACACGCTATTGCGGGAACGGGCCGGTGCGGTTCGTTGTCGAAACCGCACGCTGCTTGTTCCTTACCGCCAGGCCAGCGCGATCCAGTACGTCTTCAGCACGACGAGGTACGTGACGAGGAACGGCACCCAGTGCACGCCGGCCCAGCCGAACGCCACCGCGGTGAACATCCCGATCGTCAGAGCGAGTTTCAGGGCTTCGCCCATCACCCAGCTCATCACGGTGGCCGAGCCACCTGCCTTCAGTCGCGCCACGAATACCGCACTGGGCACCCAGCCGATCGCTCCGCCCAGAAACGCGGATTGCGCAGCGGCGCCCGGCGACTTCGAAAACAGCCACCACGCCAGCGTTGCAACCAGGGACAGGACCACTTGCGCGAACACCACCTTGTAGGGGGTCACGCGCGAGGGCTTGCTCACGTTCGGGCCGAACAGCCTTTCGGCCTCGGCCCGCGTCAGCGGAACGATGTTGTTATCTTGCTGCTCGACATCCCAGTCATCGTCGGATTCACGCCGCTCGCCGGCCGCCGAAGCGGTGCGTTGCGTGCGCTGATCATCGTGCCTGTCGTCCGGCGCCTGACCCGCCATCGCAATCTTCCGCTGAAATCCTTGAACCCGACCCCAAGCTTTCTGAAAGCTTTCAGGGGTGCCTAGCTAACAAATCCGGGCGATTGTAAGCGATAGTTGCAAGTGATTCAAGGCTTTAGACGCGACAAAAACCTGCGTAAAACGACGCCTCATGATGTGAAAAAACGCCCGATTCGACGACGTACGATGACAGTTGTAAGGTCGAGTTCTTGCAGCGGTATTTCTTGCGCGAAAAAGTCCGGCGACGGGGCAAATGGCGGGGAAACGATGCCCGAGGCGGGCCAGGAGGACGCGCACGATCGACGCCGGGAATTCGGTGCAATGCCGCAATCGGGAACGACTCGGCGCGACGCTCCGGAACAAGCACCGCGCGGCGACCGGATCACCGCACGCGACGCGCGAAATTCGACCGGATGTTCGCGCATCGATTCATCCAATCAGTTGTCGCGCCGCCACAGACGTTCGACTGTGGATGACAACACTTGTCCACAACGGTCGATCACCACGGACGCTGTGCGCCCCGCACCGCACCCGAACGGCACGCCTGTGCCGCATGCACCGGCCTCGCTCAACCGTGCATGAGCAGCCACGCGCCGAGCGCCGCGCTCACCAGCGCGAACGGAATCGAAACGACGTGGAACGGCAGCCACATGCGCGGCTCCTTCGCGAGACGCACCGCGATCAGGTTCGCGAGCGAACCGATCGCGAAACCGAAGCCGCCGACCGACACGCCGAAGGCAAGCGCGCGCCAGTCGTGCGTGAATTCCGACAGCAGGATCGCGGCCGGCACATTGCTGATCACCTGTGACAGCACGGCGCCGGCGGCATAGACGCGCAGCGGCGAATCGATCTGCGCGTGCGCGATCGCGTCGTGCACGACGGGCAGCGCAGCCGCGCTGCGCAACACGACGAACATCAGCACGAAGATCAGCAGCAGCAGCCAGTCGATCTTCAGGACTGCGTCGCGTTTGACGGCGAGCAGCACGATCGCGACTCCGACGAGGCCCGGCAGCGGATGATGCGCATCGGCGAGCAGCACGAACGCGGCGAACAGCACCGCCGCGATCAGCGCGTGCATGCGTTGTACGGGAAAGGCCGCCGCGTCGCCGGACAGGTCCAGCGGCTTCGCGCGGAACATCACCGCGGTCAGCGCCAGCAACAGCGCCATCAGCGCGACGGCGAGCGGTCCGAGCGTGACGACGAAGCGGCCGAACGACACGCCGCTCAATTGCCACAGGAAAAGATTCTGCGGATTGCCGAGCGGTGTCGCGACGGACCCCGCATTGACGGCCAGCGCGACGACGATCACGAGCCGCCGGAACGGCAGCGGCGTCAGCGCGCGCAGCGACACCATCAACGGCACGACGACGAACAGCGCGACGTCGTTGGTGAGCCACATCGACAACACCGCGGCGAAGCCGACAAGCAGCATCGCGAGCCCGCGCTCGGAATGCACATGATGCACGATGCGATGCGCGAGCCACATCAGGCAGCCAGACAGCTCGAGCGCCTTCGTCAACATCAGCAAGCCCGCGAGCGTCGCGACCGTCTGCCAGTCGACGCGTTCGGCGAGGACCGAAAATGGTTGCGGACGCACCCATTGCAGCACGATCAGCCCAAGTGCGAGCACCGCCAGTACCGGTTCCTGCGCAAGCCAGCCGAGCCACCGGCGCGGCGCCGGTGCGCCCGTTTCCTGCATACCTGCCCCGTTATTCTTCTGTTGCGACGTTACCGCGCAATCGCGCGAGAATGCCCTCGAGCGCATCGAGGTTGCCGAAGTCGATCAGCACCTGCCCTCGCCCGCGGCGGCCGAGCTTGATCTTCACCGTCGACGCGAGCAGGTCGGACAACTCCTCCTCGAGGCGACGCGTATCGCGACCGCCATCGTCCTTCGCACGCGCCTTCACGGCCGGCGCTTCCTTCGTCGTGTGTGCGACGAGCTTCTCGGTCTCGCGCACCGACATGCGCTTGTTGACCACCTGGTGCGCGAGCGCGATCTGCGTGGCCGCATCGACGGCGAGCAGCGCGCGTGCGTGCCCCATGTCGAGATCGCCGGCCAGCAGCATCGTCTGCACCGGCGACGCGAGGTTCAGCAGGCGCAGCAGGTTCGACACCGCACTGCGCGAGCGTCCGACCGATTCGGCGGCCTGTTCGTGCGTGAAACCGAACTCGTCGAGCAGGCGCTGGATGCCATGCGCCTCTTCAAGCGGATTCAGGTCCTCGCGCTGGATGTTCTCGATCAGCGCCATCGCGGCGGCGGCCTGATCGGATACGTCCTTCACCAGCACGGGTACTTCATTGAGGCCGGCCAGGCGCGCCGCGCGGAACCGCCGCTCGCCCGCGATGATCTCGTATTTGTCTGATGAAATGGGCCGTACCAGGATCGGCTGCATCACGCCCTGCGCGCGAATGCTTGCCGCAAGCTCCTGCAGGCTGCCCTCGTCCATCCGCGTACGCGGCTGGTACTTGCCGGCTTGCAGCTTGCCGAGCGCGAGCGTGTTCGGTGCGCCTTCGATCTTCACCGCTTCGGTGATATCGGCACTGCCGCCGAGCAGCGCTTCGAGGCCACGTCCCAAGCCCTTCTTCTTTGGTACCGCGTTCATGTCTTTCTTCCTCGCTTCGCTCATGTCCGGATCACGACACCTCGAACGCGCGCACGCGTTCGATCATCTCGGCACCGAACTGGATATACGCCTGCGCGCCACGCGAGCTGCGATCGAACACCACGCCCGGCAACCCGTAACTCGGCGCTTCCGCCAGGCGCACGTTGCGCGGAATCACCGCGTCGAACACCTTGTCGCCGAAGTGCGCTTTCAGTTGATCAGAAACTTGCTGCTGCAGCGTGATGCGCGGATCGAACATCACGCGCAGCAAGCCGATGATCTTCAGGTCGCGGTTCATGTTCGCGTGAACCTGCTTGATCGTGTTGACGAGATCCGACAACCCTTCCAGTGCGAAGTACTCGCACTGCATCGGGATCACGACGCCATGCGCCGCGCACAGGCCGTTCAGCGTCAGCAGCGACAGCGTCGGCGGGCAATCGATCAGCACGAAATCATAGTCGTCGGCCACGTGCTCGAGCGCGGCCTTCAGCCGGCGCTCGCGGTTGTCGATACTGATCAGTTCGATCTCGGCGCCGGACAGCTCGCGGTTCGCAGGAAGCACGTCGTACGTGACGCCTTCCGGACGCACACGCGCGTCGGTGACCGACACGCCGTCGACCAGCACTTCGTACACGGTTGCTTCGCAGGCGGCCTTGTCGATCCCGCTGCCCATCGTCGCGTTGCCCTGAGGGTCGAGATCGATCAACAGGACTCGTTGCTCCTGCGCTGCAAGGCTTGCGGCGAGATTGACCGATGTCGTCGTCTTGCCGACGCCCCCCTTCTGGTTCGCAACGCAGAAGATCTTTGCCATCGTTGGTGTGTTCCCTTTACCTTCAAACAAACGGCGCGCTACCGCGCGCCTTCAATTCGCGTCGTCGACGGCCACTTCGAACAGATGCCGCTCCGCATCGAGCATCGGCACCGCCAGCCGGATCGTCTGCTTCACGCGGCTGCCTTCCGGCAACCGTGCAATCTCGTCGTCCGGGTGAACGCCCTTCATTGCCCAGATCGATCCGCCTGGCGCGACCAGATGTCGAGCAAGTTTAACGAAGTCGGACAGGTCCGCGAAAGCGCGCGATACGATCATGTCGAATTTTTCCGGCACGTCGACACTCGGCTGCAGCGATTCGACCCGGCCGGTAACGACCGACAGGTTCGCGAGCTTCAGCTCCGCGCGCGTCTGCGTCTGGAACGCCGATTTCTTCTGCACGATGTCGTTCAGCGTGACCTGCCAGCCCGGCTCGACGATCGCCAGCACGATACCGGGCAGCCCGCCGCCCGAGCCGACGTCGAGCACACGCGCGGACGCACGGCCGCGCAGATGCGGAACGATGGAAAGCGAATCGAGGATGTGCTGGATCAGCATCTGCTTCGGATCGCGGATCGCAGTCAGGTTGTAGACCGCGTTCCACTTGCCGAGCAGCGCGACATAGTCGAGCAGCTGGTTGCGTTGCGTATCCGTCAGCGTGAGGTCGAGTGCCGCCGTACCTTCGACGAGCATCTGTTCCAGTACGTCCCGATTAACCGCCGGCGCGCGACGCGCCGTCATTGTTGCGTCGGGACGGTGTCGTCCCCCTGCTCCGCGGCCGTAGCGGCCTCTGCAGCCGTGCCGCTACGGCGGCCCAGGCCGCGACGCTTCAGGTGCACCATCAGCAACGAGATTGCCGCCGGCGTGACGCCCGAGATGCGGGACGCCTGCCCGATCGTTTCCGGCCGGAACTCGTTGAGCTTCTGGCTCACCTCGAACGACAGACCGCGAACCTCCCGGTAATCGATACCGTCCGGCAGGCGCGTGTTCTCGTTCGCATCGTTGCGCTCGATCTCCGATGCCTGGCGCTCGATATAGCCCTGATACTTGATGCCGATCTCGACCTGCTCCTTGATCTGCTCGAGCAGCACCGGATCGTCGGTCAACGGCTCCGCAGGGCCGCACTCGCCACCCTTCAGCCCGCACACGCCGTCGTAGCTCACACCGGGGCGGCGCAGCAGCTCGGCGAGGCTGTACTCGTGCTCGATCGCCTTGCCGAGCAGCGCGGCTGCCTCCTCGGCAGGCAGCGTCTTCGGCGTAACCCACGTGGACTTCAGGCGTTCGGTTTCACGTGAAACAGCGTCGCGCTTCCGGCTGAAGGCGTCCCAACGTGCATCGTCCACCAGCCCAAGCTCGCGGCCGATTTCGGTCAGGCGCATGTCGGCATTGTCTTCGCGCAGGCTCAGGCGATACTCGGCCCGGCTCGTGAACATCCGGTACGGCTCCGCCACGCCGCGCGTGACGAGATCGTCGACCAGCACGCCCAGATACGCCTGGTCACGACGCGGGCACCACGCATCCTTTTCCTGCACGTAGCGGCCCGCATTAAGGCCGGCCAGCAGACCCTGCGCCGCCGCTTCTTCGTAGCCGGTCGTCCCGTTGATCTGACCCGCAAAGAACAGTCCGTTGATCGCCTTCGTCTCGAGCGACGCCTTCAGTGCACGCGGGTCGAAGTAGTCGTACTCGATCGCGTAACCGGGGCGCAGGATGTGCGCGTTTTCGAGGCCGCGCATCGAATGCACGAGCTCCAGTTGAACATCGAATGGCAAGCTCGTCGAGATCCCGTTCGGGTAGAACTCATTGGTCGTCAGCCCTTCCGGTTCTAGGAAGATCTGGTGCGATTCCTTCGATGCGAACCGGTGGATCTTGTCCTCGATCGACGGGCAATAGCGCGGCCCGACGCCTTCGATCACGCCTGTATACATCGGCGAACGGTCGAGACCGCCGCGAATGATGTCGTGCGTGCGCTCGTTCGTATGCGTAACCCAGCACGGCAGTTGCTGCGGATGCTGCTGCGCGCGGCCCAGAAACGAGAACACGGGAATCGGATCGAGGTCGCCCGGCTGCTCGTCGAGCTTCGAGAAGTCGATCGTGCGGCCGTCGATACGCGGCGGCGTACCGGTCTTCAGCCGGCCCTGCGGCAGCTTCAGTTCCTTCAGGCGCGACGACAGCGACACGGCCGCCGGATCGCCCGCGCGACCGCCCGTATAGTTGTTCAGGCCGACGTGGATCTTGCCGTCGAGGAACGTTCCGGCCGTCAGCACGACTGCACGGGCGCGGAAGCGGATACCGATTTGCGTGACGGCGCCAACCACGCGGTCGCCTTCGACCATCAGATCGTCGACGGCCTGCTGGAACAGCCACAGGTTCGGCTGGTTTTCGAGCCGGTGGCGGATCGCGGCCTTGTACAGGATGCGATCGGCCTGTGCACGCGTCGCGCGCACGGCCGGCCCCTTCGACGAATTGAGGATCCGGAACTGAATACCGCTTTCATCCGTCGCGGCGGCCATTGCACCGCCCAGCGCGTCGACTTCCTTGACCAGATGGCCCTTGCCAATGCCGCCGATCGACGGATTGCAGCTCATCTGCCCAAGCGTTTCGATGTTGTGGGTCAGCAGCAGTGTCTTTGCGCCCATACGGGCGGACGCCAGCGCGGCTTCCGTGCCGGCATGGCCGCCACCGACGACGATGACGTCAAATTCTGTGGGAAAAAGCATGGTGGATTCCGTACGCGGAGCTGCGCACGAACCTATCTGAGAAATGTATGGGCCGAATTATAGCGGGTTCGCTTTTCGCCCGAAGGCCGTCCGAATGGTAGGGCCTGTGCATTTCGGCGATTTTTTAGTCGGGAACACGCAAATTTGCCGTCGCAGGTCCGGTTCAGCGTGGCCGATGAACGATTCAACGCACATCGTCGAGCCTGTGCAAAGCATGTGTGCCCCAGCCGAACCGCCCAATGTCTGTGGACCGGCCCCGCACTCCGGACCCGAGACCCGGTGCCATCCACACAGCATTTCCGTCGATTGTCCCGGCACTTGTCCACTGAAGTGCGGCGCACCGTCGACCAGTGGAACCCGTCTGCGCGGCACCGCACAGCGCTTCCACCTGTTCCCGCCCGACTTATCCCGGGCCTTGAACCGTAGACGCGAAACTGCGCCCGGCTCGCAAACAAAAACGGCGTGTTTCACGTGAAACACGCCGCCCGCTTCGCGTCCGCCGCACCAGCAATCAAGCCGTCTTCTTCGCTAACCCAAGATACGTCTCGATCACACGCGGATTCTGCGCAAGCTCGGCCGCCGGCCCTTCCAGTGCAAACTCGCCCGTTTCCAGCACATAGCCGTAGTCGGAGATTTGCAGCGCCGCCCGTGCATTCTGCTCGATCAGCAGCGTCGCCACGCCGGTGCCGCGCAACGCGCTGATGATATGAAAGATCTCCTTCACGATCAGCGGCGCCAGCCCGAGGCTCGGCTCGTCGAGCATCAGCAGGTCGGGCTTGCCCATCAGCGCACGGCCGACCGCCAGCATTTGCCGTTCCCCACCGGACAGCGTGCCAGCCGCCTGCCTGCGGCGCTCTTTGAGCCGCGGAAACAGCGCGAACACGTGATCGATCTGATCGAGGAAGTTCGATTCCCCCGCCTGCTTGCGTCGGTACGCGCCGAGCACGAGGTTGTCTTCGACCGTCATCGTGCTGAACAGCTCGCGCTTTTCCGGTACGAGGCACATCCCGCGCGCGACGCGCTGCTCGACCGGCAACGCGCTGACGTCGTTGCCGCGATACACGACCGCGCCCGACGCGTGCCCCGTGACCGGCAGCGCCCCCATGATCGCGTTCAGCAGCGTCGATTTACCGGCGCCGTTCGGGCCAATCACGCTGACGATCTGCCCCGCCCCGACCTTGATTGCCGCACCGTGCAGCGCTTCCACCTTCCCGTACCGCACCGCCAGCCCGCGCACCTCGAGAATCGGCATCGTCGTGTCCGTCATCACTCCACCCCGCCCAGATACGCTTCAAGCACGGCCGGGTCCTGCTGTACATCCTGTGGCAGCCCTTCCGCGATCCGCGTGCCGAACTCCATCACCACCAGCCGATCGGTGAGGTTCATCACGAAATCCATGTCATGTTCCACGAGCAACACGCTCATCCCTTCGGCCTTCAGCCGCCGCAGCAGGTCGGCGAGTTGCTGCTTCTCCTGGTAACGCAGCCCTGCGGCCGGCTCGTCGAGCAGCAGCAGCGTCGGATCGCAGCACAGCGCCCGCGCGATTTCGAGAATCCGCTGCTGACCAAGCGCGAGACTCCCCGCTTCGTCGTACATGTGCGTCTCGAGTCCGACACGGCGGATCTGGCGTGCGGCTTCGGCCAGCAGCTGCGCTTCCTCGTGCGCATTGAGCCGCGCAATGCTGCGCCACACGCCGGTATGACCGCGCAGATGCGCGCCGATCGCGACGTTCTCGAGCACCGTCATCGTCGGCAGCAGCTTCACGTGCTGGAACGTGCGGCCGATGCCGCGGCGGACGATCTGACGCGACGTCAGCCCGTCGATGCGCTCGCCGCGGAACGTGATTGCGCCACCGGTCGGCTTCAGCACGCCGGTCACGAGGTTGAACGTCGTCGACTTGCCCGCACCGTTCGGGCCGATCAACCCGATGATCTGCCCGGCTTTCACGTCGAAGCTGACATCGTTCACGGCCACGAGGCCGCCGAACTGCTTGCGTGCGTTGTCGACGACGAGCAGCGGCTCGCCGGCCACCGGCTTCGCGCGCTGCGGCAGCGGGTCGGCCTGCTCCGGCACATGCGCGCGCGGCCCGCGCGGGAACAGCCTCGCGACGAACGGCCATACGCCCTGGCGCGCGTACTGCAGCAGCAGCACCATCAGCACGCCGAACACGATGATCTCGAAGTTGCCTTCCGAGCCGAGCAGCTTCGGCAGCAGCGTCTGCAGGTAATCCTGCAGCACGGTCAGGATCGCCGCGCCGAGCACCGCGCCCCATACGTGCGACACGCCGCCCACCACGGCCATGAACAGGAATTCGATCCCGTGGTTCAGGCCGAACGGCGTCGGGTTCACCGCGCGCTGCAGGTGCGCGTACAGGAAGCCCGATACCGCCGCGAGCACGGCCGCGTAGACGAAGATCACCACGCGCATCCACGCGGTGTTCACGCCCATCGCCTCGGCCATCACGCCGCCGCCGCGCAGCGCGCGGATCGCGCGGCCGGGCCTGCTGTTGAGCAGGTTCTGCACCGACACGATCGCGGCCAGCACCACGGCCCAGATCAGGAAATACAGGCTGCGGCCGCTTTCGAGCACGATGCCGAACAGGTTCAGCGCCGGAATGCCGTTGATCCCGTCGTACTTGCCGAGCAGTTCGAGGTTGCCGAACAGGTAGAACAGCGCAAGGCCCCACGCGATCGTGCCAAGCGGCAGGAAGTGCCCGGACAGCCGCATCGTCACCGCGCCGAGCACGAGCGCGACGAGCGCCGTCAGCACGACGCCGACGATCAGCGCGAGCCACGGCGATACGCCGTAGCGCGTCGTCAGGAACGCGGTCGCATACGCGCCGATGCCGACGAACGCGGCCTGCCCGAAGCTGGTCATCCCGCCGACGCCCGTCAGCAGCACGAGCCCGATCGCGACGATCGCGTACAAGCCGATGTAGTTCAGCAGCGTGATCCAGTATTCGGGCACCTGCAGCGCGCCGGGCAGCACCGGCAATGCGAACAGCACCACGAGAAACAGCCAGAAGGTCTTGTTGCGTACCATCGTCTTCATCGCGTCACTCCTCTTCCTCTTCCGCATGCGGCGTCACGAAGCTCCGCCACAGCAGCACCGGAATGATCAGCGTGAACACGATCACCTCCTTGTAGGCGCTCGCCCAGAACGACGAATACGATTCGAGCACGCCGACGAGCAACGAGCCGGCGGCCGCGAGCGGATAGCTGACGAGCCCGCCGATGATCGCGCCGACGAAGCCCTTCAGGCCGATCAGGAAGCCCGAGTCGTAGTAGATCGTCGTCAGCGGGCCGACGAGGATCCCGGACAGCACGCCGAGCCCCGCCGCGAACGTGAACGCGAGCCGCCCGGCTTCGGTCGTGCCGATGCCGACGAGACGTGCACCGAGCCGGTTCACCGACGTCGCGCGCAGCGCCTTGCCGGCGATCGTGCGGCCGAAGTACACGTAGAGCGCGCCGATCAGCACGAGTGCCGTGACGACGACCAGGATGCTCTGTACCGACACCGCCATGCTGCCGATCGCGAGCGACGCGTCCGAGAACCCGTTGGTACGCGAGCCTTCCGCGCCGAACATCACGAGGCCGAGGCCGACCATCGCGAAATGGACGGCGACCGACACGATCAGCAGCAGCAGCGTCGTACCTTCGGCGATCGGCTGGTACACGAGCCGGTAGACGAACGGCCCCATCGGCACGACGATCGCGAGCGTCAGCGCGATCTGCGCGAGCATCGGCATCGGCTGCGCGGCAAAACTGCGCGTGATCGCGAACACCGCGAGCGGCAGCAGGATATAGCGGCTGCCGAGCGTCGCGAGCGTGCGGCCGAGCTGATGGCGGCGTTCGCGATGTCGGATCAGGCCGCCGGCTTCGAGCAGGAAGCATGCGATGCCCATCACGAACAGCAGCCAGCAGGTGGCGGGAAATTTCTGCGCCTGCAACGCGGCCAGCGTGAGCGCACCGTAGGCGACGAATTCGCCCTGGGGAATGAAGATCACCCGCGTGACGGAAAACACCAGCACGAGCGCCAGCGACAACAATGCATAAATGGCGCCGGTCGTGATGCCGTCTTGCGCGAGGATCGCCGCAATCGAGAGATCCATACGTTTCGTGTATCGAGAGAATGCTGCGGAGAAACGAAAGGCGGAAACGGCCGGGGCGCGCGGCGGGCCCCGGCCGTTCCAGGCGGCAAGGATGCGGCCGTGACGCGCGCCGCCCTGCCGACGGCATGCGCGGCGCCGTTCGCGCCCCGCGTGCCGGTTTCACGTGATGCTTACTCGCCCTGCAACTTCCACTTGCCGTCGACGATCTGCACCATCACGCGTGCACGCGTATCGAAGCCATTGTGATCGGTCGCCGTCATGTTGATCACGCCGTGCGAGACGGGCAGGTCCTTCACGCTTTCGATCGACGCGCGCAGCGCTTCGCGGAACGCCTCGGTGCCCGGCTGGCCCTTCTTCAGCGCGTCCGGGATCGCCCGCTGCAGCAGCAGACCCGCATCCCACGCATGGCCGCCGAAGGTCGACAGCGAACCCGCGCCGTAAGCCTTCTCGTACGCGGCCTTGTAGCCGAGCGCCGGCTTCTTCACCGGATTCGAATCGGGCAGCTGGTCGGTCACGAGCACGGGGCCGGCCGGCAGGATCTCGCCTTCGCAATCCTTGCCACACACGCGCAGGAAATCGTTGTTGGCGACGCCGTGCGTCTGGTAGACCTTGCCCTTGTAGCCGCGCTCCTTCAGCGTCTTGGCCGGCAGCGCCGCCGGCGTGCCGGAGCCGGCGATCAGCACCGCGTCCGGGTTCGAGCCCAGCAGCTTCAGCACCTGTCCCATCACCGACGCGTCGGTCCGGTTGTAACGTTCGTTCGACACGAGCTTCAGCCCGTTCTTCGCGGCCGCCGCGTCGAACGTCTTGTACCAGCTGTCGCCGTACGCATCGGCGAAGCCGATGAAGCCGACCGTCTTCACGCCGTGCTTTGCCATGTAGCCGGCGATCGCGTCGGCCATCAACTGGTCGTTCTGCGGCACCTTGAACATCCATGCGCGCTTCGCGTCCATCGGTGCGATGATCTGCGCGCTCGCCGCGAGCGAGATCGTCGGCGTCTTGCCCTGCGACACCGGATCGAGCATCGCGAGCGAGTTCGGCGTGACGGACGAGCCGATGATCGCGTCGACGTGGTCCTCGTCGATGAGCTTGCGCACGTTCTGCACCGCCCGGCTCGTGTCGGACGCGTCGTCCAGCACGATGTATTGCACGCTCTTGCCCGCGATCTCCTTTGGCAGCAGTGCGATCGTGTTCTTTTCCGGAATCCCGAGCGACGCGGCCGGCCCGGTGGCCGACAGCGTCACGCCGATCTTCACCTGCGCCGACGCCGTGGCCGCCGCACACACGAGGCCCGCGGCAAGCAGGGCCTCCATCCATCGATTCATCTTCATTTACGTTGTCTCCAAACGCTGCTCGAAAAAGCCACGGGTCGCTCGGGCGGCTCCCGGTTCCCAAAACAAGTTAATAATTTAACTATCTCGCCTGACCGCGCCTACGCTCGTTTTCCCGCGACACGCCACCATGCGCGGCGCGCCGATTGAAACGGCCGTTCGACCGTCACGATGCGCAGCAGCGGTGTCGTCAGGATGAAGAAAGCGAAGAAATGAGGAAGCGTGCGGAAGCTCGTTGCGCGCGCATCGATGGTCGGCACGCGCGGCAAGCGATGACATATCGGAAAGCCGGCCGCTCATGCGATTGCGCATACGGATGCAGAGACGGACGCGAGCGCAACGGCCCGCGATGGCGCCGGGACGCGCATACAGGCCGCGGAACGGCTCGGAAATGCCCCGATGACCCATCGGGCAACCCATGACGAACGAACGGCGCCCGCCGCGTCTCCTGCCCCGGTCCACCGTGCTGCGCTGCTCATCCAACCGTACTCCCTCTTCTGCATTTTGCTTGTAGGAGAACTGCCGACCGATTTTCCCGACCGCACGGTCGGCGAAAGCCGAGTGTAACGGACGCCTTTCGCGCACGCCAACCGGGTAAGCCCGGAGCGCCTGTGCAGGATTGCGCATCATCTGCGAACGGATCGCGGGAAACGGAACAACAGGAACGCGGCGAAGCGCGGAAAGACGCGGTGCGAATGCAAACGCGGAAGGCAGCCCCATCGGCCGGCATGCGGGCCGATGCACCATCGAGGGAATTCGTGCACGCAAATGAAAAAGCGCTGTTGGATTCCGTCCAACAGCGCTTTGGGGTCCGGGCACTTTGTGCCTCGATTGTCTCCTCGTTCTCCACCTGCAAATTCGTTTCGCGGTGCATCAGAACTAGGGTGAATCTTAAAGAGGCTTAAGCACCACGACAACTTAGCATTTACCCCTATGGTGCATTGCCGCACGAAAATGGGGCACCAGCCTGCCGCGCGGCGATGGCCCGAGCCCGCGGCGACGCCCTTCCGACGTGCGCCGGATGGTGCTTCGCATCAACGCGGGCGACGCGCACGGCATGCTCACGACGACGCCCTGAGCGGCTTGATCCTCGCGACCATCTCGCCGACGATGCCGCGCCGGAACGCCAGCACGCATGCGATGAAGATCAGCCCGGTGACGATCGTCGTCGATTCGCCCAGCGAATGAAACCACGCGACGCCGGTCGTCGACGCGAGCCATTCGCCGATGTCGCCGAGCCGGTCTTCCAGCGCGACGATCAGCGCGGCGCCGAGCAGCGGCCCGAACAGCGTGCCCATCCCGCCGACGAGCGTCATCAGCACGACGAGGCCCGACATCGTCCAGTACGCATCCGACAGCGTCTCGAAGCCGAGCACCAGTACCTTCAACGAGCCGGCCAGCCCCGCGAGCGCGGCCGACAGGACGAACGCGAGCAGCTTGAAGCGGTCGGTGTCGTAGCCGAGCGAGATCGCGCGCGCTTCGTTCTCCTTGATGGCGACGAGCACCTGGCCGAACGGCGAATGGACGACCCGCACGATGAACGCGCACGCGGCCACGACCGCCGCCAGCACGACGTAGTACAGCGTGACGTCGTTCGACAGGTCGAGCAGCCCGAACAGGCGGCCGCGCGGCACGCCCTGCAGGCCGTCCTCGCCGTGCGTGAACGGCGCCTGCAGATAGATGAAATAGACCATCTGCGCGAACGCGAGCGTGATCATCGCGAAGTAGATGCCCTGCCGGCGGATCGCGAACAGCCCGACGACGAGCCCGAGCAGCGTCGCGGCGACGGTGCCGGCCAGCACGCCGAGCTCCGGCGTGAAACCGAGCGTCTGCATCGAATAGCCGGTCGCATAGCCGGCCGTCGCGAGGAACATCGCATGGCCGAACGACAGCAGCCCCGTATAGCCGATCAGCAGGTTGAACGCGGCCGCGAACAGCGCGAACGCGAGCACCTTCATCACGAACACCGGATACGCGCCGATGAACGGCGCGGCGAGCAGTGCGGCGAGCAGTACGCCGTAGAGCACTTTTCTCTGCATCATTTTTCCTTGCCGAAGAGGCCCGCCGGGCGGAACAGCAGCACGATCGCCATGATCACGAACACGACGGTGGCCGACGCTTCGGGATAGAACACGCGCGTGAAGCCCTCGATCACGCCGAGCAGCAGGCCCGTGACGATCGATCCGAGGATCGAGCCCATTCCGCCGATCACGACCACCGCGAACACGGTGATGATCATCGGCTGGCCCATCAGCGGCGACACCTGGATCACCGGCGCCGCCAGCACGCCCGCGAACGCGGCGAGCGCGACGCCGAAGCCGTAGGTGAGCGTGATCATCATCGGCACGTTCACGCCGAACGCCTCGACGAGCTTCGGGTTCTCGGTACCCGCGCGCAGGTACGCGCCGAGGCGCGTCTTCTCGATCACGAACCACGTCGCGAGGCACACCGCGAGCGACGCGATGACGACCCACGCGCGATAGTTCGGCAGGAACATGAAGCCGAGGTTGGTCGCGCCGGACAGCTGCGACGGCACGTCGTACGGCTGGCCGGATGCGCCGTAGATCGAGCGGAACACGCCTTCGACGACGAGCGTCAGGCCGAACGTGAGCAGCAGCCCGTACAGGTGATCGAGCTTGTACAGCCAGCGCAGCATCGAGCGCTCGATCGCGATCCCGAACGCGCCGACGATCAACGGCGCGAGCACGAGCATCGCCCAGTACGGCAGCGCGAAATACGACAGCCCCATCCACGCGAGCATCGCGCCCAGCATGAACAGCGCACCGTGCGCGAAGTTGATCACGTTGAGCAGCCCGAAGATCACCGCGAGCCCGAGGCTCAGGATCGCGTAGAACGAGCCGTTGACGAGCCCGAGCAGCAACTGGCTCAGCATCGCCGGCAACGGAATGCCAAAGATTTCCATCGACTTAGCCGTCAGAATGAGTTTCGTTGCGTACGCAACTTTGAGCCACCCGCACGCGGGCGGCGCAGCGGGCACATCGCTGCCACCGCCACCGTGCGGCGCGCCGGTGCGCGCCGCTATCCGATGCTTACTTCCACAACGCGCAGCGCGTTTCCTGCTTGGTGCCGAACGCCTGCTCGCCCGGAATCGTTGCGAGCACCTTGTAGTAGTCCCACGGCTCCTTCGATTCCGACGGCTTCTTCACTTCCATCAGGTACATGTCGTGGATCATGCTGCCGTCCTGGCGGATATAGCCCTTTGCGTAGAAGTCGCTGATCTTGATCTTCTTCAGCTCGGCCATCACCTTGTCGGAGTCGGTCGTCCCGGCGGCCTGCACGGCCTTCAGGTAGGTCGTCACCGACGAGTAGTCGGCCGCCTGCAGGCTCGACGGCATCTTCTTCATCTTGCCGAAGTAGCGCTGCGCCCACTGGCGCGATGCCGCATCGCGGTTCCAGTACCAGCTGTCGGTCAGCACGAGGCCCTGCGTCGTCTCGAGGCCGAGGCTGTGCACGTCGTTGATGAACATCAGCAGCCCGGCGAGCTTCATCGTCTTCGTGATGCCGAATTCCTTCGCGGCCTTGATCGAGTTGATCGTGTCGCCGCCCGCGTTCGCGAGGCCGAGAATCTGCGCCTTCGACGATTGCGCCTGCAGCAGGAACGACGAGAAATCCGACGCGGACAGCGGATGCCGCACCGCGCCCAGCACCTGTCCGCCGCTCGCCTTCACGACGTCCGACGTGTTCTTCTCGAGCGCCTTGCCGAACGCGTAGTCCGCGGTCAGGAAGAACCACGTCTTGCCGCCCTGCTTCACCACCGCCGAGCCGGTGCCTTTCGCGAGCGCCATCGTGTCGTACGCATAGTGCACCGTGTACGGCGTGCACTCCTCGTTCGTCAGCGTGTCCGCGCCCGCGCCGATGTTGATGTAGACCTTCTTCTTCTCCGCGGCGAGCTTGGCCATCGCCAGCGCCGTCCCCGAATTCGTGCCGCCGACGAGCAGGTCGAGCCCACCGCGGTCGATCCATTCGCGCGCCTTCGACGCGGCAATGTCCGCCTTGTTCTGGTGATCCGCGTACACGACCTCGATCGGCTTGCCGAGCACCTTGCCGCCGAAGTCGGCGACCGCCATGCGGATCGCCTCGAGACCGCCCTGGCCGTCGATGTCCGCATAAAGCCCCGACATGTCGGTAACGAAACCGATCTTCACGGTATCCGCGGCGTGCGCGGCGCCGGCGGCGAACGCGGCGGTCGCGAGCGCGACACAGGCCTGTGCGAGGGTCTTCATTTTCATTGACGTCTCCTGTTGTTCTGATGCGTTGTGGTTGTTCGAGGGCCGCCACGGCTAGCGGCAAGGGAAACGACGCGGCGTCACACTCCGAGCAGGTCGTGCAGGGTCGGCATCTTGCCTTCCAGTTCGGATGCGCGGAAATGCTCGACGATGCTGCCGTGCTCCATCACGTAGAAGCGGTCGGCGAGCGGCGCGGCGAAGCGGAAATTCTGTTCGACCATCACGATCGTGTAGCCGCGCGCCTTCAGCGCGACGATCATCCGTGCGAGCGCCTGTACGATCACCGGCGCGAGGCCTTCGGAGATCTCGTCGAGCAGCAGCAGGTTCGCGCCGGTGCGCAAAATTCGCGCGACCGCGAGCATCTGCTGCTCGCCGCCGGACAGCCGCGTGCCCTGGCTCTGCCGGCGCGACGCGAGGTTCGGGAACATCGCGTAGATCTCGTCGAGCGACATCGAATGCTCGCGCGGCCCGATCAGCGGCGGCAGCATCAGGTTCTCCTCGCACGACAGGCTCGAGAAGATCCCGCGCTCCTCGGGGCAATAGCCGATGCCGTAATGCGCGATGCGATGCGTCGCGAGGCCGATCGTCTCGTGCCCGGCGACCTTGATCGACCCGCTGCGGCGGCCCGTGAGGCCCATGATCGCGCGCAGCGTCGTCGTGCGGCCCGCGCCGTTGCGGCCGAGCAGCGTGACGACCTCGCCTCGATGCACGGTCAGGTCGACGCCGTGCAATATGTGGGATTCCCCGTACCAAGCCTCCAGGCCCGTGATTTCCAGCGCAGGCGTACCGCTCTCGACGCCGCTCAATTCGCGTTCCTCCCGTTCGCTGTGCTTCATGCGTGCGCCCCCGCGAGCGCCGCGTCGGCGCTGCCCATGTAGGCTTCGATGACGAGCGGATTCTTCGACACTTCCGCATACGAGCCTTCGGCCAGCACCTCGCCGCGTTGCAGGACGGTGATCGTGTCGGAGATCCCCGCGATCACGTTCATGTTGTGTTCCACCATCAGGATCGTGCGGCCGCTCGCGACCTTCTTGATCAGCGCGGTCACGCGGTCGACGTCCTCGTGGCCCATCCCCTGCGTGGGCTCGTCGAGCAGCATCAGTTCGGGCTCCATCGCCAGCGTCGTCGCGATCTCGAGCGCGCGCTTGCGGCCGTAGGCCAGCTCGACGGTCGGCACGTGCGCGAAATCGGTGAGGCCGACCTGCGTGAGCAGGTCCATCGCGCGATCGTCGAGCCGCTTCAGCGTGCGTTCGCTGCGCCAGAAATGGAATTCGGTGCCGAGCGCGCGTTGCAGGCCGATGCGCACGTTCTGCAGCGCGGTCAGGTGCGGAAACACGGCCGAGATCTGGAACGAGCGGATGATGCCGCGCCGCGCGACCTGCGCGGGCCGCTCGTCGGTAATGTCGATGCCGTTGAAGACGATCTGGCCGGCCGTCGGCGTCAGAAATTTGGTGAGGAGGTTGAAACAGGTGGTCTTGCCCGCGCCGTTCGGCCCGATCAATGCGTGGATCGCGCCGCGACGCACACGCAGGTTGACGCCGTTCACGGCGGTAAAGCCCCTGAATTCCTTCGTCAGTCCGCGTGTTTCCAGAATCGTGTCGCCGAGAATCATGTTCCCTTCCGTACGAAGTCAGGCGAAGCACCGGGAAGCCTGGCGCAAGCGGCCGCGAACAGGTCAGCGGATCAGCGGGCTGCCCCGGGCGCCGTGGTACGCCTCGAGGGTGGTCTCCCGCGCCGACGCGTATGCACATTGCGCAACATTGTCGCGCCGTTGGTGCAGTGCAATCATCGGGATTTGCACTTATAGGGGTCGCCGCCCTATCGGACGCGACGGCGCGCGGTCATTCACCGTGCTTTTTTGATACGTGCATCATCACGCGTTGACTGCTGCATGGCCTGGCACGCGCGCGATGAAAAAAGCCGCGCGACGGCGCGGCTTGCACGGATCTTGCCGTTCGAGCGGACGCGCCGGCAGCTTGTTTCGCATAGCGAATCAGCGGGCATCCGCGTCGCGGCCCGCTGGCGCGCGGGTCAGCGAGCCGTCATGCAGCCGTCGCCGCGGCCTCGGTTCGCACCGACGTCGTTTCGCGCGCCGCACGGCGGTCGGCGCGAATCATGTCGCTCGCGCGCTCGGCGATCATCAGCGTCGGCGAATTGGTGTTGCCCGACGTGATGAACGGCATCACCGACGCATCGACGATCCGCAACCCCGCGATGCCGCGCACGCGCAGCCGGCTGTCGACCACCGCGCGTTCATCCTCCGCCCGCCCCATACGGCACGTGCCGACCGGATGGAAGATCGTCGTGCCGACGACGCCGGCCGCGTCGATCAGCTCGGCCTCGGTCCGGTACTGCAGGCCCGGCAGGATTTCCTCGGGGCGATAGCGCGCGAGCGCCGGCGCGGATGCGATCCGGCGCGTGAGGCGCAGCGCGTTCGCGGCGACGTGACGATCGTGATCGGTCGACAGATAGTTCGGCGCGATCGTCGGTGCGCTGCCCGGATCGGCGCTCGTGACGTGCACGCTGCCGCGCGAGGTCGGCCGCAAATGGCAGACTGACGCCGTAAACGCGTTGAAGCCGTGCAGCGGCTCGCCGAAGCGTTCGAGCGACAGCGGCTGCACGTGGTACTGGAGATCGGGGCGCGTGAGCGCGGGATCGTCCGGATCCGATTTCGCGAACGCGCCGAGCTGCGACGGCGCCATCGACATCGGACCGCGCTGCAGCAGCGCATATTCGGCGCCGATCATCAGCTTGCCCCACCAGTGCGCGGACAGGGTGTTGAGCGTGCGCACGCCGTCGACGCGAAACGCCATCCGCAATTGCAGGTGATCCTGCAGGTTCTCGCCGACGCCCGGCAGATCCTGCACGACGTCGATGCCGAGCGCCTGCAGCCGCCGGCCGTCGCCGACACCCGACAGTTCGAGCAGTTGCGGCGAATTCACCGCGCCCGACGTCAGCAGCACTTCCGAGCGTGCCCGCGCGACGTAATCGGCGCCGCCGCCGCGGTACTCGACGCCGACCGCTCGCCGCCCGTCGAAGATCACGCGCTGCGCATGGGCGCCGGTGATCACGGTCAGGTTCGGGCGCGCCATCGCGGGCCGCAGGAACGCCTTCGACGTATTCCAGCGCACGCCGCGCTTCTGGTTCACTTCGAAGTAGCCGACCCCGGCATTGTCGCCGCGGTTGAAATCGTCGGTGGCGGGAATGCCCGTCTGCTGCGCGGCCTGCGCGAACGATTCGAGGATCTCCCAGCGCAGCCGCTGCTTCTCGACGCGCCAGTAGCCGCCCGCGCCGTGCGCATCGCTTGCGCCCGCATGGTGATCCTCGCTGCGCTTGAAGATCGGCAGTACGCTGTCCCACGACCAGCCGGCGTCGCCGGTTTCGTGCGCCCAGTTGTCGTAATCCTCGCGCTGGCCGCGCATGTAGATCATCCCGTTGATCGACGAGCAGCCGCCGAGCACGCGGCCGCGCGGATACGACAGTGCGCGGCCGTTGAGCGCCGCCTCGGGCTGCGTCTTGTACAGCCAGTCGGTGCGCGGGTTGCCGATGCAGTACAGATAGCCGACCGGGATATGGATCCAGTGATAGTCGTCCTTGCCGCCCGCTTCGAGCAGCAGCACGCTGATGTCGGGATCCTCCGTCAGGCGGTTCGCGAGCACGCAGCCCGCGGTGCCCGCGCCGACGATCACATAGTCGAATTCGCCCTCGAGCGTGCGTTGAGTACTCACGGCGTGTCTCCTGATTTGTTGTGTACCGCGCATCGATTCCGCGCGTCGCTTTCAGCATAGTGCGTCGCGGACGACGCGATCGAAGCAGCGTACTCCCGCGCCCGGCCGCCGATCCAATGAGTTATGCTGAACTGCGTTATAAGCCACGCTCATATCACGACGATGGATCTCACCCTGCTTCGCGCGTTCGCGACGGTCGCCCGCGAAGGCAACCTGACGCGCGCCGCCGTGCAGCTGCATCTGACGCAGCCGGCCGTCAGCCTGCAGATCAAGCATCTGCAGGAAACGCTCGGCATCGTGCTGTTCACGCGCACGTCGCGCGGGCTCGCGCTCACGCGCGACGGGCAGACGCTGCTGCCGCACGCGGAGCGCGCGCTCGCCGCAGCGGCAGACGTGCAGCGGGCCGCTGCCGCGCTGCGGCACGAGGTGCGCGGCCGGCTGCGGATCGGCACGATCCTCGATCCGGGCTTCCTGCGGCTCGGCGGCTTCCTGCGCGCGCTGGTCGAGACCCATCCGCAGATCGAAACGGCGCTGCGCCACGGGATGTCGGGCTGGGTGCTCGAACAGGTGCGCGCGCAGGCGCTCGACGTCGGCTACTACATCGGCCGGCCCGACGACGATTCGCCGCGCGACGGCGCGCTGTTCCACACCGTCACGCTCACGCGCTTCGAATACCGCGTGCTCGCGCCGGCCGGCTGGAAGGAGCGCGTACAGCGCGCGCACGACTGGCGCGCGCTCGCCGCGCTGCCGTGGATCTGGACGCCGCCCGCGTCCGCGCACCATCGGCTGCTGTCGCGCCGCTTCGCGACGGCCGGCGCGCAGCCGATGAAGGTCGCCGAGGTCGACCAGGAGCAATCGATGCTCGATCTCGTCAAATCGGGGATCGGGTTGACGCTCGCGCGGGATTCGACCGCGCTGGCCGAGGCGCACGCGCATGCGCTGACGATCGTCGAACGCGTGACCGTGCCGACCGAACTGACGTTCGTGACGCTCGCCGAGCGGCGCGACGAGCCGGCGATCGCGGCCGCGCTGCGGTTGATCGACGCGCAGTGGGCGATATGAGCGTGGCTGATGTCGATGCGGCCGGTTACGCAGCGGATTTCGGCACCTGACGCATACGGCGGATCGCCGTCGGGAGCGGAATCGCGTGCCCCGCGTCGTGTCGCCGCGTCCCGTCCGCGCGTCACGCCACCACCGCAGGCTTTTTGCTAGATTGTGCGTTCGCACACCGCGAGACCCCGATTGAAGGAGACCCGCATGGCCCGCAACATCGAGATCAAAGCCCGCGCCCGCGAATTCGACCGCCTGCGCGAACGGGCGGCCCAGCTCGCGACCGAAGCCCCGCTCTTCTACCGCCAGCAGGATTTCTTCTATGACGTGCCGCGCGGGCGGCTCAAGCTGCGCCGCTTCGAGGACGGCACGCCGGCCGAGCTGATCTTCTACCAGCGCGACGATCGCGACGGCCCGAAGGCGTCGTACTACACGCGCAGCCCGGTGACGAACCCCGACGCGATGCATTCGCTGCTCGCGACCGCGCTGACCACGCGCGGGATCGTGACGAAGGAGCGGCACGTGTACCTCACCGGCCGCACGCGTATCCACCTCGACCGCGTCGACGGCCTCGGCGATTTCATCGAGCTCGAAGTCGTGCTCGGCCCCGACGACGACGAAGCGGGCGGCGAAGCCGAAGCGCACGAGGTGTTCGCGAAACTCGGCGTCGCGCAGGACGATCTCGTCGCGGTCGCGTACGTCGATCTGTTGAACGCCGACGCCCAGCCCGAAACGGCCTGATCCGGCCCCGTCGAAGGTGGTACCGCGCGTGCCGCCTTCAGCGCCGATGCCGTGGCCGCCTCGCTGTCACGCGGCGCCCGGCGCCAGATGCGCGAGCGGCAACGCACCGTTGCGCTTGAAGGTCGTCAGTACGATGTTCGAGCGCACGCTGTCGACGCCCGGCACGCGCATCAGCTTCTTCATCACGAACTGCGACAGCGCGTTCAGATCCGGCGCGACGATCCGCAGCAGGTAGTCGGCATCGCCCACCACCGCATGGCATTCGAGCACTTCGGGCAGCACGTCGATCTGCTGCTGGAACTGCTCGATGATCGAATCGCCGTGATGCTTGAGCTTCAGGCTCGTGAACGCGGTCACGCCGAGCCCGAGTTTTTCGGGCCGCAGCATCACGCGGTAGCCTTCGATCACGCCGGCCGCTTCCAGCCGCTGCAGCCGCCGACCGATCTGCGACGGCGACAGCGGCACCTCCTCGCCCAACTGCTGATGCGTCGCGCGACCGAAGCGCTGCAGCACGTCCAGCAGCGCGAGATCGAAGTGATCGAGTTCCAGCATGAGCATTCTCCGCATTGATCCGTGATTTGATGCGTGATTATCGCATCATCAAGCGAATTTATGCCAACTATGCGCCCAATCCGCGCGTCGTCCGCTCTACACTTGCATGGTCCCAACCACAGCGTGCCGAGCCTGATCATGTCCACCGTCGTCACCGCGAAACTGCAGGAGCAGTTCGACGCGGGCCTCGAAACCCGCGCCGATATCACCATCGACCAGCCGCTGCAGCGCTACGGCCAGGTCGACCACGCGGTGTGGAAGCAGCTCTATGCGCGCCAGTCGGCGCTGCTGCGCGGCCGCGCGTGCGACGCGTTCGTCGCCGGGCTCGGCAAGATCGAGCTGCCGGCCGATCGCGTGCCGTCGTTCGCCGACGTGAATCGCCAGTTGAAGCCCGCGACCGGCTGGGAAATCGTCGCGGTGCCCGGCCTCGTGCCCGACCGCGTGTTCTTCGCGCATCTCGCGAACCGGCGTTTCCCGGTCACCTGGTGGATGCGCCGTCCCGACCAGCTCGACTACCTGCAGGAACCCGACTGCTTCCACGACCTGTTCGGCCACGTGCCGCTGCTGATCGACCCGGTGTTCGCCGACTACATGCAGGCGTACGGCCGCACCGCCCTCGCGGTCGCCGACGACGAAGGGGCGCTGGCGCGGCTCGCGCGCCTCTATTGGTATACGGTGGAATTCGGGCTGATCCGCGACCCGCGCGGCACGAACGGGCTGTCGATCTACGGCGCCGGGATCGTGTCGAGCAAGGGCGAAAGCCTGTACAGCCTCGAAAGCGCGGCGCCGAACCGGCTCGGGTTCGACCTGGAGCGCGTGATGCGCACGAAGTACCGGATCGACACGTTCCAGAAGACCTACTTCGTGATCGACGATTTCGCGCAGCTGTTCGCGCTCGCCGACGTCGATGGCCGCGCGCTGGCCGACCGGCTCGCGGGGTTGCCCGAATTCGCGGCCGGCGCGGTGCTCGACACCGATCGTGTGCTGCATCGCGGCACGGGCGAAGGGTGGCCCGACGACGCCGACGCATAACGCGCGGGGCGCCGCGGCACGGGGTGCCGACGACCGTCGGCCGGCCGCCCGTCGCCCTTTCCGCAACTATGGAACAATGAACGATGCCGGCTTCGCCGCGCGGCGCAGCCGCGCGCGGGCGCCGTTACCGAACGAGAGGTGCAAGATGATCCACAAGCTCACATCCGAAGAACGCAAGACCCGGCTCGAAGGCCTGCCGCAGTGGACGGCCGTGCCGGGCCGCGACGCGATCCAGCGCCGCCTGCGCTTCGCCGATTTCAACGAGGCATTCGGCTTCATGACGCGTGTCGCGATCAAGGCGCAGGAGATGAACCACCATCCGGAATGGTTCAACGTGTACAACCGCGTCGACGTCACGCTGTCGACCCACGACGCCGACGGCCTGACCGAACGCGACATCGAACTCGCGCGGTTCATCGACGGCGCCGCCGCGCACGCGCAACCGGGCGCCTGAGTCCCGCCTCCGCCGCCGCGCGCCTTCCGGTGCGCGGCGCGTCAACTTTTCATTTCGCTGAACGTTTTCTAGGATGTACTCAGCGAAAGCCTTCAGCTTTCCAAGCCATCCTTAAGGCGCACGTAAGTCTCGTACGCTTTCCTCGCCTTGGGGTCCAATCCTTCCAGTTGCAGCGCGCTTTCGCGCTGTACAATCAGCAGCGCATACGGCTTGGAGAGCGCGCTGGCCTCTTCGCAGAGTTTGAGTTCGTCGCCGCTCGACGGCGAGCGGGCGCGCCAGAAATTGATCGCGGCTTCGAGGTCGTGGATCGAAATATCGGACATGATTGGATTTAATCGTTCGCTGGCCGCCATGCTTGATGTCAGGCGATGCGGCGTTCCTGTGGAAACGGCTTCGTGCTGTCCGCGTGCCTGAACCGCCAACCCATTGTACTTGAGCGAACTTCATGCGACTCCTTCTGATCGAAGACGACCGCCCCATCGCACGCGGTATCCAGAGCAGCCTCGAGCAGGCTGGCTTCACCGTCGACATGGTGCATGACGGCATCTTTGCCGAACAGGCGCTGGCACAGAACCGCCACGAACTCGTGATCCTCGACCTCGGCCTGCCGGGCATCGACGGCATGACGCTGCTCACGCGCTTTCGCCAGACCAACCGCCACACGCCCGTGATCGTGCTGACCGCCCGCGACGAGTTGAACGACCGGATCCAGGGCCTGAACTCCGGCGCCGACGATTACATGCTCAAGCCGTTCGAGCCGGCCGAGCTCGAGGCGCGCATCCGCGCGGTGATGCGCCGCAGCGGCCCGCACAGCGACATGCCGCGTCCCGAAGTGTCGCTCGGCGGCGTCCGCCTGTCGGGCGTCGACCGCCGCATCTTCAACGACGACAAGCCGCTCGAACTGTCGCCGCGCGAATTCGCGGTGCTGGAAATGCTGCTGCTGCGTCACGGCCGCGTCGTCAGCAAGGCGCAGTTGCAGGATCACCTCACGCACTTCGGCGGCGATCTCGGCGACACCGCGATCGAAGTCTACGTACACCGCGTCCGCAAGAAGCTCGAGCAGTGCCGCGTCGAAATCGTCACGGTCCGCGGCTTCGGCTACCTGCTGCAGGAAATCCGCCAGACGGCGAGCGTCTGAGCTGAGCGACGCCGCGCCGGCCGGCCGCGTGCCGCCGGCGCCATGCATGCCGCTTCGCGTTGCCGTTCCCGGCGCACGACCGCGCCGCTCCCCGTGAGCGGCGCTTATCCCTTTGCCCGTCGAAATGTCTTCTGATCCGGCTGTGACCACCAGCCTGCGCCGCTCGCTGCTCCGGCGCCTCGCCGCCCCGCTGTCGATGCTCGCGCTGATGAGCGGCCTGATCGCCTACTGGCTCGCGTGGCAATACACGCAGCACGTGATCGACCGCTCGCTCGCCGACCTTGCGACCGCCATCTCCAAGCAGATTCAGATCGCCGGCCCCGACGCGCCGTTCACGGTGCCGCCGCTCGCGCAGGCGATGTTCTCGGATCCGGCCGAAGCGCTGATATACCGGATCAGCGACGGCGAGGAGGAACTCGCCGGCGATCCGAAGCTGCCGCTGCAGGGCATCAACGTGCGCCGGATGCATCACGCGTACGTGTTCGAGGCCGAATACGACAACCGCGCGGTGCGGGTCGCGCAGGTGCGCGTCGACAACGTCGAGGGCGGCCGGCCGATGGTCGTCGAAGTCGCGCAGCCGGTGCGGCACCGCTACCGGATCGCGGCCGAATTCCTCGTCGCGATCATGATGCCGCTCCTCTTGCTGCTGCTCGCGGGCTGGGGCATCGTGTGGCGCGTCGTGAACCAGCAGCTGGGCCCGCTCACGCATCTCGCCGATTCGCTGAACCGGCAAACCCACACGTCGCTGGAACCGGTCGACGAAACCGATGTACCGCTGGAGATCCGGCCGCTGACCAGCGCGATGAACGCGCTGCTCGGCCGCCTGAAAACCGCGCTCGACGCACAGCGCAAGTTCATCGCCGATGCCGCCCACCAGTTGCGCACGCCGCTCACCGCGGTGAAGCTGCATGCCGAGCAGGCGGCCGTCGCGCGCGACCCGCAGCAGACTTTCGCCGCGGTGCGCGAGTTGCGCGCGGCCGCCGACCGCGCGGTACGGTTGTCCAATCAGTTGCTGTCGCTCGCGCGGGCCGAGCCGGGCGAACAGGCCGCGCGCTTCGTCGACGTCGATCTCGCGGCGATGGCGTTCGAGACCGGCGCCGAATGGGTGCCGCGCGCGCTCGCATCGCACGTCGACCTCGGCTTCCAGCGCAGCGACGAGCCGGGCGACGACGAGAAGCTGATCGTGCGCGGCAACCCGGTGTTGCTGCGCGAGGTGATCGCGAACCTGCTCGACAATGCGCTGAAGTACGTGCCGCTCGCGCGGCCGGACGGCGCGCGGATCACGGTGAACGTCGCGCGCGCCGCGCTCGAGGACGGCCAGCCGGCCGCCGAGATCGTCGTCGAGGACAACGGCCCCGGCGTGCCCGCGAACCAGCAGGCCGACCTGTTCAAGCGCTTCTTCCGCGGCGACGCGCAAAGCGGCAACGGTGTCGAAACAGGCGCCGGGCTGGGACTCGCGATCGTGCACGACATCATCGCGATGCACGGCGGCACCGTGTCGTACGAGGATGCACCGGAAGGCGGCTCGCGCTTCGTAGTGCGCGTGCCGCTCGCTATGCGTACGGAAAAGCCGGCCAGCGAAACGCCGGCTGCGGCGCCGACGCACTGAACGGCCACCGACCGAGTCGCGGCGGGCAATCGCTGGCCCGTCGACCCGAGGCGCCCCGCCAGAACAAGAACGGAAAGACGGAAAGCGAATGACGGCCGCCACGACGCGGCAGCCGCCGGCTGAGCGACAGCGGCAGCGCGCGATGCGCTGCCGCCTGCATCACTTCTTGTTCTTCTTGTCCTTCGAACCGGACGCAGGCTTGCCGTCCTTCTTGTCCTTCTTCTTTTTCTTCTTCCCGCCTTCGTCGGACGTCGCGAGCAACGTGCCGCGGCACGACGCCGCACCGCAGTGGCACGCGTATTCGCGCTTGAGCTTCTTCGTCAGCTTCGCGTCGATCACGAGGCCATAGTCGTAGAACAGCTCTTCTTCCGGGCTGATGTCGCGCAGCGCGTGGATGTACACGCGGCCTTTGACCTCCTCGGCTTCGCAGTTCGGCGCGCACGAATGGTTGATCCAGCGTGCGCTGTTGCCGTCGACCTTGCCGTCGATCACGCCGCCTTCGTCGAGTGCGAAGTAGAACGTATGATTCGGCTCGCTCGGGTCGTGCGGATGGCGGCGCAGCGCTTCCTTCCACGAGATTCGCTCGCCCTTGTATTCCACTACGCGTTCGCCGGCCTTGATCGGCGCCACGGCGAACACGCCCTTGCCGTGTACTCCCGAGCGGCGCACCGCGATCCTGCGTGAACTCATCGAACCAATCCTTGTGAAGACGACTTGAACGGAAGCGACCGCGATCGCGGCCGGGCGCCGCGCCAAACGAAAACGCGGCACCGGTCGGTGCCGCGTCGGGTCATGCGGCGAATCATCCGCATCCTACACGTTCAAGATTGCTTCGTTCAACATCGCGCGCAATATTGCGCGATGCGCTCAGCGCTGGCCGAACGAGACGTCGCCGAACAGCGCCTTGTGCTCGCGCGGCTGCGAACGCCAGTACTGCGGCGGCGCCGTCACCTGCGCGCCCAGCTCGGCCGCCGCATGCCACGGCCAGCGCGGGTCGTACAGCATCGCGCGCGCCATCGCGACGAAATCGGCATCGCCGGCCTCGATCAGCCGGTTCGCATGCTCGGGTTCGTTGATCAGGCCGACCGCGATCGTCGGCATGCCGACCGCCCGCTTCACGGCCTGCGCGAACGGCACCTGGTAGCCGGGCGACAGCGGAATCTTCTGCAGCGGCGACACGCCGCCGGACGACACGTCGATCCAGTCGCAGCCGCGGCGCTTCAGTTCGTGCGCAAACGCGATCGTATCGTCGAGCTCCCACCCGCCTTCGACCCAGTCGGTCGCGGACACGCGCACGCCGACCGGCCGATCCTCCGGAAACGCGGCGCGCACGATCTCGAAGATCTCGAGCGGAAACCGCATCCGGTTCTCGCGCGAGCCGCCGTATTCGTCGGTGCGCCGGTTCGCGAGCGGCGACAGGAACTGATGCAGCAGGTAGCCGTGCGCCGCGTGCACTTCGATCGCATCGATACCGAGCCGCGCGGCCCGTCGGGCCGACGCCGCGAACGCTTCGCGGATCCGGTTCAAGCCCGCCGCATCGAGCGCGAGCGGCGGCGTCTCGCCGTCCTTGTGCGGCACGGGCGACGGGCCATGCGGCAGCCAGCCGCCGTCGGCAACCGGCACCAGCTGGCCACCCTCCCACGGCGCCGCGCTCGACGCCTTGCGCCCCGCATGCGACAACTGCATCGCGATGCGGATCGGCGAATGCTTGCGGATCGCGGCCAGCACCGGCTTCAGCGCGGCTTCGGTCACGTCGTCCCACAGGCCGAGGTCGCCCTGCGTGATGCGTCCATCGGGTTCCACCGCGGTCGCTTCGATGCACAGCAGCCCGGCGCCCGACAGCGCGAGATGGCCGAGATGAATCATGTGCCAGTCGGTCGCTTCGCCGCGTTCGGCCGAGTACTGGCACATCGGGGAAATCACGATCCGGTTCGGAAGGGTCACGCCGCGCAGCGTGAACGGAGAAAACAGCGCAGTCATGGAAGCCGCTCGCCAGGAAAGGGAAAGAGCGGACGAGCGTAGCACGCACGCCTGAAGCGTGCAGACGGCGCGCTCGGCAGTAAGCGGATGGTCAGGTATGGCCGGCCGGACGCCGGCGGGGCGTGGAACAAACGGAATGGGCAATGGACGGCGATGCGCCGGCACGCGACGGACGCAGGCAGGCCCGCCTTTGCGGCGGGGCGGGGCCGCCCGCGACGTCAGAGTCCGACGCCGCCGAGCCACTCCGCGAACATGCTCCGGGCGGCCGTCTCGAGCGCGGGGCCGTGCTGCGCGGTATCGGCGCGCAACTGGCGCGCGTCGATACCGGGCGTCGCGGCGATTTCGCCGGCGTTCGCGATCAGCCACGGTTCGAAGCGATCGGTACGGATCTCGGGATGACATTGCAGCGCCAGCACGTGCTGCCCCCATGCGAACGCCTGATGGCGGCAAGCCGGCGTCGACGCGAGATGGATCGCACCGCCCGGCAGGTCGAACGTATCGCCATGCCAGTGCAGCATCGACGTCGTCGCGCCGTCGAGATGGCGCAGCGGCGACGCGCGGCCGGCGTCGGTGAGCGTCAGCGGCGCCCAGCCGAGCTCGTGCCGCGCGGCCGGATAGACGCGTGCGCCGAGCGCCCGCGCGATGAACTGCGCACCGAGGCAGATGCCGAGGATCGGCAGCCCCGCGTCGATGCGCTGGCGCACGAGCGCCAGGAGCGGCGCGATCGTCGGATACTGCGCGTCGTCGTACACGCTGAGCGGCCCGCCGAGCACGACGAGCAGCGACGGCTCGAGCACGTCGAGGACTTCGACCCGCGACGATCCGACATCGACATAGCGCACCCGTCGACCGCGTTCGCCGAGCACCTGCTCGAAGCTTCCGAGATCCTCGAAATGCACGTGGCGGATCGCCACGACTTCAGCGTTCATCATCGGCCTCCCGGTCGATCGACGGACGTCAGCCTGCGAAAATCTTCCAGGTCTTCTTCTGCGTCGCCGCGTCGGCTTCTTCCTGCACCGAGCAGTCGAGACGCAGATCGCTGTCGGACATCGCGATGTCGAGCACCGCGCAGTGATGCACGGTCTTCTTCGACGGCTTGCCCGGCTGGAAATGCGTGCACGTCAGGCACATGCGCTGCGGCGGCGTCGCGCCGGCCACCTGCAGCTCGCGCAGCGTCTTCAGCAGCGCGCGATACAGCGTGCCCTGCTCGTCCGCGCCGAGCTTGCCGACCGCTTTCGTCAGGAATTCAGGCCATTGCAGCGCCTTCTTCGCGGCCGTGCGGCCACGCGCCGACAGGCGGACGGCCAGTGCCCGGCCGTCGTCCAGCGCACGGCGCTTCTCGACGAGCCCCTTCGTCTCGAGCGTGCTGACCGCATCGCTCGTGGTGGCCGCGGTGAGCTGCGTCTCGCGCGCGATCTCGCCGAGCCGCATCGGGCCCTTGCGCTGCAGCAGCAGCACGAGAATCTCGCCTTGCGTCGGCGTGAGGCCAGCGCCTTCCGCCCAATCCCATGCCTCGCTCCGCATGGCCGTGCTCAACCGCAGCAGGCTGTGGGTCACACGTCCCGCAGCCTGGTTCCCGTAAACGCCTTCGCTCATAGTCTTTTCGCTTTGCCGCCGCCCGGATGGCCGAGCGGCCGTAGTGTGGAGATCGAATCTATCTCAAAACAGACGCCCTCTCTCGAGTGCGTCAGCACGGCCGTCGCGAGGCACACGCGGCGGTCGCGTTCGCGGCGACCGGAGAGACACGCATCGTTCCGGTGTCCGCAAAGCCGACATTCTAAGCGAGAGCGGAAAATCGCACAGCTAAGTTATCCCCCGCATGCTGTGGAAAATCGCTGGATAACCGGAATTTTTCGTTGTGCGCGCAATGTCGCGCGCCCGCGAAACGGGGCGTGCCGGTATTTTCCTGTTCGGATCAGTCATCGGCCGCGCGGGAATGATCCACCGGGTTATCCTGCCTGCAGACCATTGACTTTGCAGCGGAATATCAGGTTATCCACAGATTTCGACGGCGCCTGGCAACGATTTCGGCGCGACAGGGCGCCGATAATCGTTCAGCGAATCGCGACGCGGTCGATCCTGCAATCTGCAAAACATTTTTTCACTCGCGCCAACGTAAGCACTGCTGCCGGACCGTCTCGTTCAGCGATTTTTCCTGTTTGAAAACGGTTCTCAACCACGATGCGTCGTTCACGCGCGCCTTCGCGAGCGCGCCGATCTCGTCGAGCGCCGCGCGCGACCCGAGCGCGGCCGCATGCGGCGCGATCCGGTCGAGCGTATCGAGGATGTCCTCCGCGATCGTGCGGCGCTCGCCCGTCTGAGGATTCACGCAGGTGCCCTCGAGCCCGAAACGGCACGCTTCGAAACGGTTGAACGTGTAGACCAGGTAATCGTCCTCCGACAGCTTCAGCGGCCGGTCGGTCAGCAGGTAGCGTGCGAGCGTCTGGATGTAGCAGGCGATCGCCGCCGCGCGGTCGACCGACAGCGGCGTGTCCATCACGCGCACCTCGATCGTGCCGTAGCCGGGCTTCGGCCGGATGTCCCAGTAGAAGTCCTTCATCGAGTTGACGACGCCGGTGTTCACCATCTTCGTGAAGTACTCCTCGAACGAATCCCAGGTCAGCACGAACGGCGCGCGGCCCGACAGCGGGAACGCGAACACCGAATTCAGGCGTGCCGAATGGAAGCCCGTGTCGACGTTCTGCACGAACGGCGACGACGCGGACAGCGCGATGAAGTGCGGAATGAAGCGCGACATCGAGTGCAGCAGGAACAGCGCGCTGTCGGGATCGGGGCAGCCGATGTGCACGTGCTGACCGAACACGGTGAACTGCTTCGCGAGATAGCCGTACAGCTCGGAGATGTACTGGAAGCGCGGCGCATCGTAGATCTGCCGGTCGCTCCATTGCTGGAACGCATGCGTGCCGCCGCCGGCCAGCCCGACGTTGAGCTGGTCGGCCGCCTTCACGAGCACGTCGCGGATCGCATGCAGTTCGCTGACGGCCTGCTCGTGCGAATGGCAGATGCCGGTCGACAGTTCGATCATGCTTTCGGTGATTTCCGGCGTGATGTTGCCGGGAAAGGTCTCGCCCTGGATCAGGCGCATCAGGTCGGACGCCGCTTTGGTCAGGTCGTAGTTGTGCGTGTTGACGACCTGGATCTCCAGTTCGACGCCGAACGTGAACGGTTCGGAATTGACGAAGGTTTCGAGTGCCATGGCAGGTTCCGGAATCAGTTGCCGTCGCTGCGTTCGCCGACCGCCGACAGGCAGCGATAGACGACGAACGGGGTGACGAGCTGCAGGATCACGATCGAGCACATCACGATCGCGCGCAGGTGCGGGTCGAAATTGGGATAGAGCTGGTAGGTATCGTCGACGAGCAGGTACGACAGCGCGGACATCGGCGTGAGCGCGATGCCGAGCGCGATGCCCTGCTTCATCCCGAGGCCGCTCGGCTTCGCGAACGCGACGACGCCGGCCAGCTTCGCGGCGAGCCGCGTGATGATCAGCACGATCGCGAGCAGCCCGCCGAGCGCGATGTCGCCCCACGTGAACGACGTGAGCGTCAGCACGAACAGCACCACCGTCAGCAGCCAGCCGGCCGTGCCGAAGTGCTCGGGCCACAGCTGCGGCCGCGCTTCGAGGTTCTTCACGATGATGCCGGCGAGCAGCAGCGTGAGCAGCGTCGACAGCTTCAGCGCCTGCGCGACGGCGATCGCGAGCATCACGAGCCCGAACAGCGCGACGAACGAATGCTCGTCGCGCATCGTCGCGGTCATGTGACGGAACAGGTAGTTGCACGAACGCGCGACGAGATACGCGACGATGAACGAACCGGCGAGCAGGTAGAGCGGTTGCAGGATCGTCGCGAAAACGTTGCCGTACGCTTCCTGGTGCAGCCAGCTCGTCACGAGCTTGGTCAGCACGATCGCGTACACGCTGTTGAGCGCGGTGAGCGTGATCAGGCGTTGCGACACCTGCCCTTCCGCGCGCAGTTCGGTCTTGAGCTGGATCACCATCGACGGCGACGTCGCGATCGCAATCGCCGACAGCACCAGCGCGACCATCCCCGATACGCCGAGCGCGAGCATCACGAACAGCACGAGCACGAACGTGAGCGTGGCTTCCGCGAGGCTGGACGCAACGAGCCACGGATTGCGCCGGATCCAGCGCAGGTCGAGGCGACTGCCGAGTTCGAACAGCAGCAGGCCGAGCGCGACGTCCATCAGCAGCCGCGAGGTTTCGTCGGTGCTGGTGTCGATCACGCCGAATCCGAACGAACCGGCGATCAGGCCGATCACGGCATAGCCGGTGATGCGCGGCAGGCGCCACGCGCGATAGCACAGCTCCCCGCACAGGCCGGCTGCGAACAGCGCGAGCCCGGCCCAGAACACGGCATCCGGCGCGAGCGGCCAGTTGGGCAGGAATGAGAACGCCGACTTCATCGTGGTGACTTCTCCTTTGGAAGCAACCGCCAGCGACGCGGGTCAAGCGACAGGAATGGATGCGCGCCGGCTGGGTATTGCCCCGAATGTGATTGTTGTGCTCGACGATGGCGGTACATGGGGTCCGCCTGTTCCGCCACAAGGCGGAACGTCGTTCAGGTTGCCGATCTGGATTGTCGGCCTGGTGTGTGAACGGACTGCGCAGTCTCGAAGATTCAGATTCGAAATCGTGCCGACCGTTCCATTGAAGCATGCCCGGCGCTTGGCCGAACGAACGCGAAGGAAACCGATTGTGCCACAGCTTTTTCGCTCCGGAACCGATTGAATCCACTCGAGGTGCTGTGCGGCACGGCAGGCCTTTGGTTTCAAAGGTTTACTTGTATATATACGTAGTAGAAGTTAACAAAGGGCGCACAGTTCTGTGGATAACTCCGGTTTACGCTGGCAGATCAAGGTGTTGGCGAAACCATAACCGGTTGCACAGGCTGTTCGCGCACAGCGGTTTGAGTTGAGCAACTTTCGGGTCGCATCACAGCCGTGCCGAGTTGCCCAGTTTACGTCCACTGTGATTGCACACGAAGTGCGCGCGGATTCCGCGCGGTTATCCACAGCGTCGCGTGGATAACCTTGCGCGGAACAATCGGGAGACTGTGACGGATGCGCGCGGCCGGTCAGCCGGTCGAACCGACGCGGCGGGCGCGCAGTGCGCGGATCAGGAAGCGGGCGGGATCGACCGCGTCGGCGAGTTCACGCTCGAGCGGCCACGGCTCGCCTTCGAGTTGCGACGCGATCAGCTCGGCGCCGAGCGCAGCCCATACGAGGCCGCGCGAACCGAAGCCGAATGCGCCGTAGAGGCCCGGCGTGCGCGGCAGGTCGCGCGCCTGCGCACCGCCCAGCGCGCGTGCGTTCGCGGTGGCCTGCGCTTCGTCGGCGAGCGGGCCGACGAGCGGCAGACGGTCGCCGACGACCCAGCGGAACGCCACGCGGCCGCGCAGCGTGGCCGGATCCGGCAGGTCGCCGATCAGGCCCGGCAGCAGGTGCCGCACGCGGTCGAGGTTTTCGGCGTGGCCGGCCGCGCGCATCGCGGGATCGGTGTCGTCGGGTTCGAACGTGGCGCCGATCAGCAGCGTGCCGTCTTCGAGCGGCACCGCGTAACCGTCGCCGATCGCCGGGCACGGCAGCGGCGCCGTCGTGCCCGGCGGCAGCAGCGTGAGCTGGCCGCGTACCGGTTGCAGCGCGACATGCCGCAGCCCGGCAAGACGCGCGGCGTCGCCCGCGTTCGCGAGCACGACGACGGGTGCCTCGGCGAGCGTGGCGCCCGTATCGTCGAGCGCATGCCAGGTGTCGCCCCGCCGTTCGAGCCGTGCGACGCAGGTGGACGCGAGCAGGCGCACGCGCTCGCCGGCCGCCGCATATTGGGCGGCGCACAGCCCGGCCGGCCAGACGGCGCCGCCGTGCGGGAACAGCAGGCCGCCGTGCGCGACCGGCAGATTCAGATGCGCGCGCGCGGCATCGGCATCGAGCAGCGCCACGTAGTCGGATGGCGCGCCGAACGCATCGAAGGCGTCGCGCATTCGCGCGAAATCGTCGGCCGATTCGGCGAGATGGATCATCCCGCGCGTGCTGCGTGCGAATGCATGTCCTGCGTGTTCGAGTGCACGCCAGCGTGCGATCGCGTGCAGGAAGCCGCCGCGCGTGAGCCGGCTCGCGACGTTGTCGTCGCGCGTCATCAGCGGGTGGAAAACCCCGGCCGGATTGCCCGACGCTTCGCTCGCGATCCGTTCGTGCCGCTCGATCAGCGTGACGTCCCAGCCGCGCGCGGCCAGACGTTCGACGACCGCGCAGCCGGCGAGGCCCGCGCCGATCACGATCGCGCGGCGCGCTGCAACGGGCAGCGCACGCGGCGGCTCGTGCCGGCGCGCGCGCCAGCGCGGCGCATATTCGCCGACGAGACGATCGTCGACTTCGCGGAATGTGAAACCTGTGTCGCCGAGCGCGTGCTTCACGTCGTCGGACTTTGCACGTGTCGCAAACGTCGCGTTTTCGCCGGCGAGTTTCGCGAGTGCGCGGATCCCGTCGCTCGATATCGCGGCGCCCTCGAGAAAAAACGCATCGGCGCGCGCGACGAGCTTTTTCAACAGGTCGATCGCTTCGCCGAACGCGAGCGTGAGCACCACGCGCCCTTCGTCGAATTCGAGCCGGTGAACGCCCGGTACCCGCATCGGCCATGCGTCGATCAACGCGTCGACGTCTGCCGATATGGTTGTGTCCGCAACCATGTGCGCAACCGCGCGGCGCAGGTCGTCGCGCGAGAACGGATGCGACTCGACCGCGACGACATGCAGCCGCTCGCAGCGCGCGGGATCGTCGCGCCACGCGGCCCACGCCGCAAGGAAGCCGGCGCCCGCGCCGAATTCGGTCGCGACGATCGTGAACGTCCGGCGGCGCTGCCAGCGCGCGGGCAGCCCGTTGCCGGAGACGAACGCGCGATGTGCGTGCGCGAGCGTGCCGGATGCGCCGCGATGAAGCTCGCCGAACTCGGGCGAAACGAGCGTGCCGTCGTCGCGAAGCGCGAGCGTGGCGTAAACAAGTCGGTCGGGCATGCGAAACAAAAAACGTGGCAGCCAAGCCTGGCAAGGGATTGCGGGAGGCCGTCCGGCCGGCCGTTGGAAAAGGGCAACGGGGCGGCGCATGGGCGGACCACGCTGCGTGTCCTGTCCGGTTGGCGCAGGTCAAAAAACGGGCAATCGACGATTCATTCGGCGAAATACCGATGAAAATCTTTGAAACCCTTGTCGTTATTGGGTTTGCGCTGCGCTATCATAGCAACGCCGTACCGCGGGGTGGCCGCCGGCAAGCCGGAGGGCGCGTCGCGCGGGCCAGGATTCGGCGCTGTGTCGTCGGAGTCTGACTCTCGACGGCACGGTTCGCGCACGTATAATCGGCGCGTTCGCGCTGTTCGTGTCAACCTAACCTGATAAAGGAACCTTAATGAACAAACAGGAACTGATCGACGCCGTCGCCGCCCAAACGGGCGCCAGCAAGGCTCAAACCGGCGAAACGCTGGACACGCTGCTCGAAGTCATCAAGAAGGCCGTGTCGAAGGGTGATGCGGTTCAGCTGATCGGCTTCGGCAGCTTCGGTTCGGGCAAGCGCGCAGCACGTACGGGCCGCAACCCGAAGACGGGCGAAACCATCAAGATCCCGGCAGCCAAGACGGTCAAGTTCACGGCTGGCAAGGCGTTCAAGGACGCCGTCAACAAGCGTTAAACCCGCGCCTGTTCCAGAAAAAACCCGCCTCTCGGCGGGTTTTTTGTTGGGCGCGCGCGGCATTTTCGCCACAGTTCGCGCCGCCCTTGCAAAAGTTAACGGTTGTTTTTACAAGCCGTTACCACGCGATCATGCGTGCACGATCTGCGTGTCGCCGTGATCGTCGTCGTCGTGCGAATCGACGTCCCACGCCGGGAACGGATCGTCGAACGCGGCCCATCCCGCTGCGCCGAGCGCGAATTCCGCATCGGTCAGCAGGCATGCATCGAGTTTCGTGCGCCACGCGTCGGCGTCGAGTGCGATGCCGATCAGCACGAGTTCCTGTCGGCGATCGCCGACCGTGCGATCGTCGAGATCGCCGAGCCATTCGGCGCGGATTTCGGCGAGCAGCTCGTCGTCGTCCGGCCATTCCGCGCGATCCTGCGCCGCCCACCACAAACCCGCCGGCCCGTGCCGGCATACGCCGCCCGCCTGCGACAGCGAACCCGCGATGTCGTTGCGCGTCGCGAGCCAGAAGAACCCCTTGCTGCGCAGCACGCCCGGCCACTCCTGATGCAGCAGCGCCCAGAGACGTGCCGGGTGAAACGGCCGGCGCGCACGGTAAACAAAATTGCCGATCCCGAATTCGTCCGCTTCGCCGTGCACGTGCGCGTGATGGTCGTCATGGCAGTCGGGGTCGTCGCAATGCGTGTGACCGTGGTCGAGCGATGCGAGCCAGCCGGGGGCGTTCGCGGCTTCGTCGAAATCGAAGCGGCCGGTATTCAGCACTTCGTCGAGCGGCACGTTGCCGAACGTCGATACGACCTGGTGCGCGCGCGGATTGAGCCGCGCGAGGATGTGCTGCAGGCGCGCGAGATCGTCCGCGCCGACCAGGTCGGCCTTGTTGATCACCAGCACGTCGCAGAATTCGATCTGCTCGATCAGCAGCTCGACGAGCGTGCGGTCGTCGTCTTCCGACGCGGCGATGCCGCGTGTCGCGAGTGCGTCGTCGGAGCCGTAGTCGCGCAGGAAGTTGTACGCGTCGACCACGGTGACGAGCGTGTCGAGCCGCGCGATCGCCGACAGCGACGCGCCGTCGTCGTCGACGAACGTGAACGTTTCGGCGATCGGCATCGGCTCCGCGATACCGGTCGATTCGATCATGATCGCGTCGAAGCGGCCTTCGGACGCGAGGTTGCGGATCTCGACGAGCAGATCGTCGCGCAGCGTGCAGCAGATGCAGCCGTTCGACATCTCGACGAGGCGTTCCTCGACGTGCGACAGCGCCTGCGCATCGCGCACGAGCGACGCGTCGATGTTGACCGCGGCGAGATCGTTGACGATCACCGCGACTTTCAGGCCCGCGCGGTTCGCGAGCACGTGGTTGAGCAGCGTGGTCTTGCCGGCGCCGAGGAAACCGGACAGCACGGTGACGGGCAACGGCTGTTTCATTGCCGGATTCATGATGATATGCACCAACGGAAAAGATGAAAAAGCGGCCGCGGCGCCCTGCCGGGGCGCGATCGGCCCGCACGCGGGTGAAACGGCGGCGTCAGCCCGCATTGTGCATCAAACGCGCGCCGGCCGGCCCGGCGTCAGCCGGCGACGCGGCGCCGAATCACTGAGCGGCGGCCTGCGTGGCCTGAGTAGCCGGAGCGGCCTGAGCAGTCTGCGCGGGCGGCAGCAGCTTCCATTGCGTCAGGATGCCGGCGATCTGCCGCGCGTACTTGTCGCGCAGCGACGGCGTTTCCGAATGGTAGGCGCCGACCGCTTGCCACGTGTTGCCGTAGCGGTTCATCTTCTGTTTGAGATGCCACGCGGCGATGTACACGTTCTTGCACGGCTCCATCAGCGTGTCGCGGCCGATCCCGTAGCGCGACAGCGTCGGCAGGTGGATCGAATTGATCTGCATCAGGCCGTAGTCGACCGAGCCGTTCGTGTTCTTGTTCAGCGCACCGGGCCGGTTGCGCGACTCCTGCCACGCGATCGCGCGCAGGATCAGCGGATTGACCTGCTGATATTTGGCCGCTTCGTCGAAACAATCCGCGCGTGCGTTGCCGCTGGCGAACCACGCGCCGGCGGCGATCAACGCGAGCGAAGCGAATCGTCTGTTCATCGTGCGGAAACGGAAAGGAATTGCGCGAAGCTCGGGAAAACCCGTGCCTGTTATTAGTGCGACGAGAAACGCGCCGCCCGTATCATACCGGCAGACCGTCCGATTGCGACAGCAGGAATACGGCAGCCCGTTTATACCGCATTTCCGTGTCGATTCATCTCGAAATCGGGGCGACGGCCGGCATGCGCAGGGTTACGCGGATCCTTACATATCGCATACGATTCGCCGGACACATGTCGTATGTGAGACAGTCTTCGGATCAATGTGATATTTCGGACATGAAAAACTGCTAATGTCGCCTCTTTCGGACTTGGATCCCAGCACTACCGCCGGAAGTGGCCTGAGCCGGCATCGACCCATTCATCCATGACAAGAAATCGCTTCGTTATGCGGCGTATCGCCACGACCCTGCTCGTGGCGGGCATCATCGTCTCGCAGGCTGCCTACGCTCAGGTCACGCTCAACTTCGTGAATGCGGACATCGACCAGGTCGCGAAAGCGATCGGCGCCGCGACCGGCAAGACCATCATCGTCGACCCCCGCGTGAAGGGGCAGCTCAATCTCGTCGCCGAACGGCCGGTGCCGGAAGACCAGGCGTTGAAGACGCTGCAGTCCGCGCTGCGCATGCAGGGCTTCGCGCTCGTGCAGGATCACGGCGTGCTGAAGGTCGTGCCGGAAGCCGACGCGAAGCTGCAGGGCGTGCCGACCTACGTCGGCAATGCGCCGCAGGCGCGCGGCGACCAGGTGATCACGCAGGTGTTCGAGTTGCACAACGAATCGGCGAACAACCTGCTGCCCGTGCTGCGGCCGCTGATCTCGCCGAACAACACGGTGACGGCCTACCCGGCGAACAACACGATCGTCGTGACCGACTATGCGGACAACGTGCGCCGCATCGCGCAGATCATCTCGGGCATCGACAGCGCCGCGGGTGCGCAGGTGCAGGTCGTGACGCTGCGCAACGCGAACGCGATCGACCTCGCCGCGCAGATGCAGAAGATGCTCGACCCGGGTGCGATCGGCAACAGCGACGCGACGCTGAAGGTGTCGGTCACGGCCGACCCGCGCACCAACTCGCTGCTGCTGCGCGCATCGAACGGCTCGCGCCTCGCGGCCGCGAAACGCCTCGCGCAGCAGCTCGACGCGCCTAGCGCGGTGCCCGGCAACATGCACGTCGTGCCGCTGCGCAACGCCGATGCGGTGAAGCTCGCGAAGACGCTGCGCGGGATGCTCGGCAAGGGCGGCAACGACAGCGGCTCGTCGGCGTCGTCCAACGATGCGAACAGCTTCAACCAGAACGGCGGCTCGTCGTCGAGCGGCAACTTCTCGACCGGCACGTCGGGCACCCCGCCGCTGCCGTCGGGCGGCCTCGGCGGTTCGTCGTCCTCGTCGGCGTATGGCGGCGGCTCGTCCGGCGGCGGCCTCGGCACGGGCGGCCTGCTCGGCGGCGACAAGGACAAGAGCGGTGACGACAACCAGCCAGGCGGGATGATCCAGGCCGATTCGGCCACCAACTCGCTGATCATCACCGCGTCCGATCCGGTTTACCGGAACCTGCGCTCGGTGATCGACCAGCTCGACGCGCGGCGCGCGCAGGTCTATATCGAAGCGCTGATCGTCGAGCTGAACTCGACGACGCAGGGCAACCTCGGCATCCAGTGGCAGGTCGCGAGCGGCCAGTTCCTCGGCGGCACGAACCTGAACCCCGGGCTGGGGTTGGGCAACAGCATCATCAACCTGACGGCGGGCGGCCTGACCAACGCAGCCGGCGGAGTCACCGGCGGCGGGCTGGCCGCCAACCTCGGGCAGTTGTCCCAGGGGCTCAACATCGGCTGGCTGCACAACATGTTCGGCGTGCAGGGGCTCGGCGCGCTGCTGCAATACTTCGCGGGCGTGAGCGACGCGAACGTGCTGTCGACGCCGAACCTGATCACGCTCGACAACGAGGAAGCGAAGATCGTCGTCGGCCAGAACGTGCCGATCGCGACCGGCTCGTATTCGAACCTGACGAGCGGCACGACGAGCAATGCGTTCAATACCTACGATCGCCGCGACGTCGGCCTGACGCTGCACGTGAAGCCGCAGATCACCGACGGCGGGATCCTGAAGCTGCAGCTCTATACCGAGGATTCGGCCGTCGTCAGCGGCACCACGAACGCGCAGACCGGCCCGACCTTCACGAAACGCTCGATCCAGTCGACGATCCTGGCCGACAACGGCGAGATCATCGTGCTCGGCGGCTTGATGCAGGACAACTACCAGGTGTCGAACAGCAAGGTGCCGCTGCTCGGCGACATCCCGTGGATCGGCCAGCTGTTCCGTTCGGAATCGAAGCAGCGCGCGAAAACCAACCTGATGGTGTTCCTGCGTCCGGTGATCATTTCCGATCGCAGCACCGCGCAGGAAGTCACCGCGAACCGCTACGACTACATCCAGGGCGTGACGGGCGCGTACAAGTCGGACAACAACGTGATCCGCGACAAGGACGACCCGGTCGTCCCGCCGATGCCGCTGGGTCCGAGCCAGGGCGGCACGCCGGCCGGCAACCTGTTCGATCTCGACAAGATGCGCCGCCAGCAGTTGCAGCGCCAGGTCGCGCCGGTACCGGCCCAGCCGCTGCCCGAGGCGACGCCCGCGCAGCCGCAAAGCGTGCCTCAGCAGGCGGTGCCGCAACAGCCGCTGACCACCGCGCCGGGAGCGTCGCAGTGAGCGACGTGCTCGCGTCCTCCGCCCACGACGGCGCGCCGGGCGAACGCCAGCCGCCGTCGCCGCTCGCCGCGCGTTTGCTGCCGTACGGCTTCGCGAAGAGCGGCCAGGTGCTGATCGCGCACCAGCTCGACGACACGCTCGAGGTGTGGATCAGCGAACGCACGAGCGATGCCGCGCTCGCGGAGATCGCGCGCAACTTCGGCTCGATCGCCGTGCATCGCGTGCCGGCCGACGAGCTCGCGCAGGCGATCAACCAGGCCTACGCGCGCCAGGACGGCAGCGCCGCGCAGGTGGTCGGCGAGGTCGAAGGCGAAGTCGACCTGTCGCGGCTGATGCAGGACATCCCGGAAGTCGAGGATCTGCTCGAATCGGAAGACGACGCGCCGATCATCCGGATGATCAACGCGCTGCTCACGCAAGCGGCACGCGAACAGGCGTCGGACATCCACATCGAGCCGTTCGAGAATGCGTCGGTCGTGCGCTTTCGCGTCGACGGCACGCTGCGCGACGTCGTGCGCCCGAAGAAGGCGCTGCACGGCGCGCTGATCTCGCGGATCAAGATCATGGCGCAGCTCGACATCGCCGAGAAGCGGCTGCCGCAGGACGGCCGCATCACGCTGCGCGTCGGCGGCCGGCCGGTCGACGTGCGCGTGTCGACGCTGCCGACCGGGCACGGCGAGCGCGCGGTGCTGCGTCTCCTGGAAAAGGATGCGCAGCGGCTGAACCTCGAAGCGCTCGGGATGGGGCGCGACACGCTCGTCCAGTTCGACAAGCTGATCGGCCGCCCGCACGGCATCGTGCTCGTCACCGGCCCGACCGGTTCGGGCAAGACGACCACGCTGTATGCGTCGATGTCGCGGCTCGAAACCGCGACGACCAACATCATGACCGTCGAGGACCCGATCGAATACGATCTGTCCGGCATCGGCCAGACGCAGGTGAACGAGCGGATCGGGATGACCTTTGCCCGCGCGCTGCGCTCGATCCTGCGCCAGGACCCGGACGTGATCATGATCGGCGAAATCCGCGACCTCGAAACCGCGCAGATCGCGGTGCAGGCGTCGCTGACGGGCCACCTCGTGCTCGCGACGCTGCACACGAACGATGCGGCGTCCGCCGTCACGCGCCTGACCGACATGGGCGTCGAGCCGTACCTGCTCGCGTCGTCGCTGCTCGGCGTGCTCGCGCAGCGCCTCGTGCGCCAGCTCTGCCCCGTCTGCAAGGAAGAGCGGCACGAGGACGGCCGCACCGTATGGCATCCGGTCGGCTGCGCGAAGTGCGGACATTCCGGTTATGCGGGCCGGCGCGGTGTGTACGAGTTGCTGGTGATCGACGATTCGATCCGCTCGCTGATTCACCGCAACGCGGCCGATGCTGAAATTCTCGCCGCCGGCCGAGCGGAAGGGATGCGCACGCTGCGCGACGACGCGGAGCGCTGGCTCGCGTCCGGCGCGACGTCGCTCGAGGAAGTGCTGCGCGTGACGGGAGGCGCATAGCGCAATGCCGGCATTCCGTTTCGAAGCAATCGATTCGGCGGGGCGCGCGCAGAAAGGCGTGATCGATGCCGACAGCGCGCGTGCCGCGCGCGGCCAGCTGCGCACGCAGGGGCTGACGCCGCTCGTCGTCGAGCCGGCCGCCAGCGCGACGCGCGGCGCACGTTCGCAGCGGCTCGCGTTCGGCCGCAAGCTGTCACAGCGCGAGCAGGCGATCCTCACGCGCCAGCTCGCGAGCCTGCTGATCGCGGGGCTGCCGCTCGACGAGGCGCTCGGCGTGCTGACCGAGCAGGCCGAGCGCGACTACATCCGCGAACTGATGGCCGCGATCCGCGCGGAAGTGCTCGGCGGCCATTCGCTCGCGAATGCGCTGGGCCAGCATCCGCGCGATTTTCCGGAAATCTACCGCGCACTCGTTGCCGCGGGCGAGCACACCGGCAAGCTCGGCATCGTGCTGTCGCGCCTGGCCGACTACATCGAGCAGAGCAACGCGCTGAAGCAGAAGATCCTGCTGGCGTTCACGTATCCGGGCATCGTCACGCTGATCGCGTTCGGCATCGTCACGTTCCTGCTGAGCTACGTCGTGCCGCAGGTCGTCAACGTGTTCGCGAGCACGAAGCAGCAGTTGCCGATCCTCACGGTCGTGATGATGGCGCTGTCGGAATTCGTGCGGCACTGGTGGTGGGCGATCCTGATCGCGGTCGCGCTCGTCGTGTGGTTCGTGAAGACGACGCTGTCGCGCGCCGGGCCGAGGCTCGCGTTCGACCGCTGGGTGCTGACCGCGCCGCTCGCCGGCAAGCTCGTGCGCGGCTACAACACGGTGCGCTTCGCGAGCACGCTCGGCATTCTCACCGCGGCCGGCGTGCCGATCCTGCGCGCGTTGCAGGCGGCCGGCGAGACGCTGTCGAACCGCGCGATGCGCGCGAACATCGACGATGCGATCGTGCGCGTGCGCGAAGGCTCCGCGCTGTCGCGCGCGCTGAACAACGTGAAGACGTTTCCGCCGGTGCTCGTGCACCTGATTCGTTCGGGCGAAGCGACGGGCGACGTGACGACGATGCTGGATCGCGCGGCCGAAGGCGAAGCGCGCGAACTCGAGCGCCGCACGATGTTCCTGACGAGCCTGCTGGAGCCGCTGCTGATCCTCGCGATGGGCGGCATCGTGCTCGTGATCGTGCTGGCCGTGATGCTGCCGATCATCGAGCTGAACAACATGGTGCAGTGACGGTGCGGCCCGATTCCGACGGACGGGCCGCTACCGTTCAGCGCATGTAGATCGCGGGGGACGGCGTGTTCGCCGGGAGCTGGATTTCGGCGCGGGCGCCGTTGCGGTCGACGATGATCGAGCGCGGCCGGACTTCGGCGAGCTTCGCGCCGGACGTGACCTCCGCGCCGAGCGACACGGCGCGCGGCGGTTCGCCGCCGACGCCGACGATCGCCGCGCCGCCGTGGTCGAGCGCGAGAATGCCGAACAGGTGGATGTCCTGGACGGGATTCTTGTCGAGCTGACCGCCGAAGAGCGCGGCGGCGTCCTCGGTGCGGATCGGCAGCCGCGCGGCGGCGGCGGGCAGCGGTGCTTCGCGGGCCGACAGCGTGACGACCCAGTAGGTGGCCGTCGCGCACAAACCCGCGAAGAGGGCGAGGGAAAGGATCCGGATCGAGAGCGCGTTCATGCGCGCTATTGTACGGATGTATATGAAATTTGCGTTGGGTGAAAGCCCTCGGCGATGCGCGCCTTACAATGCGTGCTCCGCGCCCGCCGGTCCGGAAGGTTGCTGTCAGGCAATCGTCCGGTGCGCCGGGTGCGTCACTCAATCGACGACATTTTTTGGAAAGAGGTAGTCAGTCATGCAAACGTGGATCACTCGCCGCAACGCGGCCGTGCGTCGTCAGCGCGGTTTCACGCTGATCGAGATCATGGTGGTGGTCGCGATCCTCGGGATCCTGGCGGCGCTGATCGTGCCGAAGATCATGAGCCGCCCCGACGAGGCGCGCCGCATCGCCGCGAAGCAGGACATCGGCACGATCATGCAGGCGCTCAAGCTGTACCGTCTGGACAACGGCCGCTATCCGACCCAGGAGCAGGGCCTGAACGCGCTGATCCAGAAGCCGACCAACGATCCGATCCCGAACAACTGGAAGGACGGCGGCTATCTCGAGCGCCTGCCGAACGACCCATGGGGCAACGGGTACAAGTACCTGAACCCGGGCGTGCACGGCGAGATCGACGTGTTCAGCTACGGCGCCGACGGCAAGGAAGGCGGCGAAAGCAACGACTCCGACATCGGCTCGTGGCAGTAAGCCGGCGCTGATCGGCCCGACGTTTCATTTCCGTTCTTCATGCTCGCCATTCGCACGACCTCCCGCTGCGGCCGCGATTGCCGGGTGCGTCGCGGTGCGGTGCCGTCCGTACCGGCACGTGCCGATGGCGGCTTGACGAAGCACCGTGCGGCGCGCCGTCGCGCGCGCGGCTTCACGCTGCTCGAAATGCTGGTCGTGCTCGTGATCGCGGGGCTGCTCGTGTCGCTCGCGTCGCTGTCGCTGACGCGTAATCCGCGCACCGACCTGCGCGAGGAAGCGCAGCGCATCGCGCTGCTGTTCGAGACGGCCGGCGACGAAGCGCAGGTGCGCGCGCGGCCGATCGCGTGGCAGCCGACCGCGCACGGCTTCCAGTTCGACGTGAGTTCGCCCGACGGCTGGCGCACGCTGCGCGACGACCTGCTGCGCCCGCGCGACTGGGACGGCGGCGTCACCGGCGCGGACATCGATTACCCGGGGTCGGACACGCGCGCGAACCGCGTCGTGTTCGGCACCGAGAGCATCGACACACCGGTGCGCGTGACGCTGCATTCGGCCGCCGGCAGCGCGACGATCGTCGGCACCGGCAACGGCCGCTACGAGGTGCAATGACGATGCGTCGTCGCCTGCCCTTCTCCGTTTCCCCTTCCCGCGGCTTCACGATGATCGAGGTGCTGGTCGCGCTCGCGATCATCGCGGTCGCGCTCGCCGCGTCGATCCGCGCGGTCGGCACGATGGCGACCAATGCGTCCGACCTGCATCGCCGCCTGCTCGCCGGCTGGAGCGCCGACAACGCGCTCGCGCAGCTGCGGCTCACGCATGCGTGGCCGGAGGTCGGCGAACAGAGTTTCGACTGCTCGCAAGGCAACGTGCAGCTCGTGTGCACGCAGCGCGTGAGCACCACGCCGAACCCGGTGTTCCGGCGCGTGCGGATTTCGGTGAGCATGCCCGGCCGTGCCGGCGTGCTCGCGCAAATGGTGACGGTGGTCGCGAATGAAACCAGCCGCCCGCTCTGACGCGCCGATGCGACGCCCGTTCGCCCGCCCCGCCCGCGGCTTCACGCTGATCGAGCTGATGATCGCGATCGCGATTCTCGCGGTGGTCGCGATCCTCGCATGGCGCGGGCTCGACCAGATCATGCGCGGTCGCGACAAGGTCGCGGCCGCGATGGAAGACGAGCGCGTGTTCGCGCAGATGTTCGACCAGATGCGCATCGACGCGCGACTCGCCGCGACCGACGACGAGGCCGGCCAGCCGGCGATCGGCGTCGCCGGCAACACGCTGCAGATCGTGCGCGAGCTCGACGTGCCGGGCGTCGCGCCGCGGCTGCAGGTGGTCCGCTACCGGATCGCCGGCGGGCGCGTCGTGCGCTATGCGTCGCCGCCGATCGACGACACGAACCGGCTGCGCACCGTGCTGAAGGACAGCAGCGTCGAAGGCTGGAGCTGGGTCGCGCTGATGGGCGGCGTCGGCGCGATCGACGCGAAGCTGTACGTGCCGCGCGTGGGCTGGACCACCAACCTGCAGACGGCCGACGAAGCGCTCGCGCAGAACAACGACGCGCTGAAGGTGCCGCAGATCGGCAACGCGCCGCCGGCGCGCGCGGTGACCGGGCTGCAGGTCAGCATCGGCGCGACGTCGCTGCGCGTGCCGGTCACGCGCATCTTCCTCGTCGGGGAATGACGATGCGTGCGCGCCCAGCCCGTCGAATGCCTGCCCGCCGCCAGCGCGGCGCCGCGATCATCACCGCGCTGCTCGTGGTCGCGCTGTCGGCGATCCTCGTCTCGGGGATGTTGTGGCGCCAGCAGGTGCAGATCCGCCGCATCGAGAACCAGCGCGTGATCGCGCAGGCGCAGTGGGTCGCGCGCGGCGCGCTCGACTGGACCCGGATGATCCTGCGCTCCGAAGGCGATACGGCGCCCGGCATCACGTATCTCGGCGGGATCTGGGGCGTGCCGATCGCGAAGACGAAGCTGTCGGATTTCCTCGGCCGGATCGGCGCGCCCAACGACACGGACGCCGAAGACACCTATCTGTCCGGCTCGATCGAGGATGCGCAGGCGAAGTTCAACCTGCGCAACCTCGTGTCGTCGCCGGCGCCCGGCGTGCTGCAGCTGAACGTCACGCAGATGCAGGCGTTCCAGCGCCTGCTGACGACGCTCGGCTACGACAGCGCGTTCGCGAAGCGCATCGCGCTGCAGGTGCGCGCGGGGCTGCTGCATTCGGCCACGCGGTTCCAGATGCCGAACCTGCCCGGCGGCGGCGGGACGGCCGCAAACGCCGCGACCGCGCCGGTGACGAGCGGCGACATGCAGGGCAGCGGCTTCACCGACGATCCGGGGATGGCCGGCGGCGATCGTGGGCCCGCGCCGCTGATGATGACGCGCGTCGACAGCCTGCTCGACGTCGACGGCGTGACGCCGGAGATGGTCGCGCGACTGCGCCCGTTCGTCACCGTGCTGCCGACCACGACGCCCGTGAACATGAACACCGCGCCGGCCGAAGTGATCGCCGCGCTGATACCGGGAATGAGCGTGTCGTCCGCGCAGGCGCTCGTGGCGCGCCGCGAGACGGTGTTTTTCCGGAACGTCGGCGACGTGCAGCTCGCGCTGCGCGGCGCCGGCGCGCAGCCGAACGTGACGATCGACTCGAGCCTCGTCGACGTCAATTCGAGCTATTTCATCGTGCACGGCCGGATTCAGCACGAACGCGCGGAGGTCGACCGCACCTCGCTCGTGTATCGTGATCCGACCACGCACTCGACACGGGTCGTGCGCATCCGCGACCAGCTATAACGACGCCAATCGGGAGAGGAGCTCTTGTGAGCACGTTGATTGTTTCTTTGCCGCCGCGCGAGCCTGCCGTGCCGTTGCAGGAATGGCAGTGGCCCGAGCTGCCGTTCACGCTCGTCGACAAGGCCGGCCACGTGCAGCGCGCGGGCCGCGCCGCGCTCGCGCTGCTGCCGCGCGCGAACGCGACGGTGCTGATCGTCGCCGCGCGCGACGTGCTGCTGCTGGCCGCGACCGTGCCGCCGCTGAAGGGGCCGAAGCTGCGCCAGGCGCTGCCCAACATCGTCGAGGATCAGCTGATCCAGGATCCGCTCGGCTGCCACATCGCGCTCGACCCGGCCCCGCTGCCCGACGGGCGCCGCGTGCTGGCCGTCGTCGATCGCGCGTGGTTCCGCGCGATCTGCGACGCGTTTACCGCGGCCGGCCACCGACACCTGAGCGCGGTTCCCGCGACCCGCTGCCTGCCGGCGCCGCGTGGGTCGGCCGAGGCCGCATCCACCGTGCCGGCCGACGGCGAGGCGACCGACGCCGCCGCGCTCGTCGCGGACGTCACCGGGCCGGCTGCCCGCCCGGCGACGGTCGCCGCGGTGCTCGGACTCGCGACGGCGGTCGAACCGGTACTCGTCGAAGCCGGCGCATTGCCGGCCGCGGCCGGTGCGCGGCGCCTCGAGCTGGCGGTCGCGCGCGGCGCGCTTGGCGAAGGTTTCGCGGCGCCCGCGTCGCGCGCGGCCGGCACGCTGGCCGCGCTCGCGGGCGGCGGCGACGTCGAACTGTACGAACTCGGCGAGCCGGGCGCGGAGCCGCGGCTCGCGTCGGTCGGCAGCACCGACGCGCCGCTGCTGCCGGGCGCCGCACCGCTGTCGTTCGATACGTTCGCGCGCCGGGCGCTCGCCGAGAAGTTCGATCTGTGCCAGTTCGAATTCGAGTCTCAGCCGTGGCGCTTCGACCGCGCGACGCTCAAGCGCCTGCGCGTGCCGATCGCGCTCGCCGCGGCGACGCTCGGCGTCGCTGTGATCGGGATGAACGTGCACTGGTGGAAGCTGTCGCGCGAGCGCGATGCGCTGTCCGCGCAGATTACCGAGACGCTGCTGTCTGCGTTCCCGAAGACGACCACCGTGCTCGACCCGCCCGCGCAGATGCAGCGCCAGCTCGACCAGCTGCGCCTCGCGGCCGGCGAACTGTCGCCGAACGATTTCCTCGCGCTGTCGAGCGGCCTGGCGCGCTCGATGGGGGCGCTGCCGCTGAACGGCATCGCGTCGCTCGACTATCACGACCGGCGGCTCGACGTCGGCTTCAAGCCGGAGGTCAAGGTCGATCCCGATTTCACGCAGCGCCTCGCGCGTAACGGACTGTCCGGCGAAGTCGACAGCAACACGGGCAAATGGACGATCCGGAGCCGCTCATGAAAACCGAACAACTGAACCAGACGCTGGCCCAGTTCTGGGGCGAGCGCTCGCCGCGCGAGAAAATGCTGCTCGGCTGGGGCGGCGCCGTGCTGGCGGTCGCGATTGCGTATTCGGTGCTGTGGTCGCCCGCGCAGGAAGGCCGTGCGCGAATCCAGCGCGAGCTGCCGACGATGCGTCACGAGCTCGCGCAGATGACCGCGCAGGCGAACGAGGCGAAATCGCTGTCGGTCGCCGCGCAGGGTGTCGCGCCGACCGGCCTCGCGCTGAAGGATGCGCTCACTGCATCGCTGTCCGATCACGGGCTGCAGGGCGCGCAGGTGCAGATCGTCGGCAACGGCGTGCAGGTCCAGATGAAGAACGTGTCGTTCCCGGCATGGACCCAGTGGCTCGACGATGCGCGCCGGCAGTTCAAGGTGCAGGTCGGCGAAGCGCATGCCACGGCCCTGAAGGAAGACGGTCAGGTGGATCTGACGGCCGTGATGCAACCGTCCGTCCAGAAATAGATGACCGCAGTGGATGACGCAAACGAAGGCCGGCCGATGCGGCCATGGGTGAGACGGCTCGTCACCGTGTTGCCGTGGGTGCTGGCGGGCGGCGTGGCGACGGCGGTGACGCTCGTCGCGCTCGCGCCGGCCGCGTGGATCGCGCCGCAGTTCGCGCGCGCGACCGGCGGCCACGTGAATCTCGTCGATCCGGACGGGTCGCTGTGGCACGGCTCGGGCACGCTGATGCTCGCGCCTGGCGCCGACCAGAGCGCGGCGACGCTGCTGCCGGGCCGGGTCGAATGGACCACGCGCTTCTGGCCGCTGCTGACCGGGCGCGTGCAGATGCACATGCGGCAGACGGAAGCGATGCCCGATGCGGTCACGCTCGACGCGACGTGGCGCGGCGCGGTGCTGTCGGCGGGGACGATGGCCGTACCCGCGTCGCTGCTCACGGGGCTCGGTACGCCGTTCAACACGCTCGACCTGCAGGGCGACGTGCGGCTCCGCTGGAGCGACTGGCGGCTCATCGGCAACAACGCGTTCGGCCAGCTGACGGTGACGATCGATTCGATGAGTTCGCGCGTGTCGCGCGTGAAGCCGCTCGGTTCGTACCGCGCGGTATTGCAGGCGAAGGGCGCGGGCGCCGATCTCGACCTGTCGACGACGCAGGGCCCGCTGTTCCTCGACGGGCACGGCAGCTTCGGCCCCGGCCAGGGGTCGTTCCGCGGGACCGCGCATGCGGCGCCGGAGCAGCAGGCGAACCTCGCCGGGCTGCTGAACCTGCTCGGCCACCCGATCGGCAACAACCAGGTTTCGCTGATCTTCGGCGACGCGCAGCGCTGATTACGCGCGTCGCCCGCTTTCCTTCCTACTTCTGCGCGAGCGGCGCTGCGACCGACGGCGCGGTGGCCGCGGGCGCGGCCGCACCGGACGCCGGCACAGGCGCCGGCGCCGCCATGTCGCCGTTCTCGCGCGCCATCTCCGACACGTTCCAGCCGCCGCCGAGCGCCTTCACGAGCCCGACCGACGACACCATCCGCTGCCCGGCGATCGTCGCGAGCTTCTGCTGCGCGGTAAACGCGGTGGTTTGCGCGGTCAGCACGTTCAGGTACGCGACCGTGCCCGCCTTGTACTGGTTCGTGACGATCGCGAGCGCGTGCTCGGCGCTGTCGACGGCCTGCCGCTGCACGTCGATTTCCTGCGCGAGGATCCGCTGCGACGCGAGGTTGTCCTCGACGTCCTGGAACGCGGTGAGCACCGCGAGGCGATAGGCGGCGACGTCCTGGTCGTAGGTCGCGCGCGCGGCGTCGGTCTGCGCGGCGCGCAGCCCCGCGTCGAACAGCGTGGCCGCGAGTTGCGGGCCGACCGTCCAGAACCGTGCCGGCAGCGTGAACAGCTGCGACCACACCGAGCTCTGGAAGCCGCCGGTGGCCGACAGCGTCAGCGTGGGGAAAAACGCGGCGATCGCGACGCCGATCTGCTCGTTCGCGGCCGCCGCCCGGCGCTCGGCCGCCGCGATGTCGGGCCGGCGCTCGAGGATCGCGGACGGTACGTCGACAGGCGTGACCGGCGGCTCGGCCGCGAGCGGGTTCGGCGGCAGCGAGAAGGTCGACGCAGGCTCGCCGATCAGCGTCGCGATCGCATGCTCGTACTGCGCGCGGGCGACGCCGTTGTCGATCTGCGCGGCCTGCGCGCTCTGCAGCTGCGTCTGCGCCTGGATCACGTCCGCGCGCGCGGCGACGCCCTGCGCGTACTGGTTCTGCGTGAGCTGCAGCGAGCGTTCGTACGATTTCACGGTGTCGTCGAGCAGCTTTTGCAGCGCATCGGACGTGCGCAACTGGAAATAGGTCTGCGCGAGCAGTGCCTGCTGCGACAGCCGCGCGTTCGCGAGATCGGCCGCCGCGGCCGCTTCGCCGGCGCGCTGCGCGCTGACGGTGCGGCTCACCTTGCCCCACAGGTCGGGTTCCCAGCTGGCGTCGAGGCCGACGCTGTAGCTGTTGTTGATCGACCCGGTCGACCCGCTGCCGAAGCTCGACGACGCGCCCGACGACAGCGATGTGCGCGGCGACCGCGCGCGCGAGCCCGATGCGGTCAGCCCGACGGTCGGGAAATACGCGGCACGCGCCTCGGTGACGAGCGCGCGCGCCTGCCGGTAGGCGGCCGCCGATTGCGCGATGGTCTGGTTCGACGCGTTGAGCTTGCCGATCAGCGCATCGAGCTGCGGATCGTTGTAGACCGTCCACCATGCGCCGCGGTCGGCGCGATCGGCGGGCTGCGCGACTTTCCAGCCGGCCGGCGCTTCCTTGAAGGCGGCGGGAATCGACGTGTCGGGCCGGTGATAGTCGGGCCCGACGGCGCAGCCGGCGAGCAGCACGGCCGTCGCAATGGCGACGGCGGCGCTCAGCGGGCGAACGGCGCGCGGGAGGGGGGCGTACGGCATGGTGGTTTTCCTGTCTGGGCGTGACGGCCGGCGAGCGGCGCCGCGCGATGCGGTCGTCATGCCGCTGGCGGACAAATGGTAACTGACGGCGGGAAAGCTGCGCAGCCGTAAGGGTACGGTGCGCGGCGGCCCGGATGTGTTACCGGCGCAGCTGGCCGGTTTACCGGCCATTACGGCCGGCTTGCGGGAAAACGGACGTGCGAACGGGCGCGCGACGCCCGCCACGCGTGACGCGGCCGGCGATCAGGCGGGACGGGCTGGACGTTCGGGAAAGCGGCAGCGGTGCGGCGTCAGTGGCAGCGCACGGGCACCGGCACCGGGACGGACTCGGCGGTGGCCCGCCATGTCGACGGCTCCGTCACGGACGGGGCCGACTGGGTCGTGCGGCGGGCGCCGCCCTTCGCGTTGCGCTGCCGGCGATGATCGAACCATGCGAACCCGAGCGCCGCGAGCGAGCCGCCAGGCACGACCAGCATCGTCACGTACAGCGCGATCTTCCAGCCGCGGTGCGGCCCGGAGAACACATGATGAGCGGTATCGGTCAGGTTGCGGCGCAGCGCGCCGGCGGCATTTTTCAGGAACAGCATCGCGAACATCCTCGGGGTGCCCGGCAGCGCGGGCCAATCGGTCAGAACATAGTCTCCGGCAGTGCAACATGCACGTCGTAACTGGTTGACCTAAATAATATTGACTAAGCAATCATTTTTCAAGATACTGGGCGCGTTCAAACCCGAAACGCACTATTGCTGCGCGCGCAATCGCATGACCGGCGGCCTCTACGATCCCGAGAACATCGCGCTGGAAACGAGCCTCGGCTATTACCTGTCGAAGGCGAAGCAGGCGCTCGTCGAGCGGATGGATCGTGCGCTCGAGCCGCTCGACCTCACCGCGCAGCAGATCGGCGTGATCCTGCTGCTGTCGCGCGGCTACGCGCGCACGCCGTTCGAACTGTCGCGCAAGATGTCGTACGACAGCGGGTCGATGACGCGCATGCTCGACCGGCTCGAACGCAAGGGGCTGATCGCACGCGCGCGCAGCGAGCAGGACCGCCGGATGATCGAGCTGACGCTGACCGAGCGCGGCATCGAAGCCGCCCGCGCGCTGCCGTCGCTGGTCGCGACCGTGCTGAACGCGCAGCTCGAAGGCTTCTCGGCCGACGAACTGGCGACGCTCATCGGCCTGCTGCAGCGCTTCATCGCCAACGGGCCCGGTTCGACCGGCTGCCCGACGCCCGACGAACCCGACTGCTGATGCGTACGGAGCCTCCATGTCCGGATTTAAACAATCGCTTATTTATCTGTCTGGGCAGAAGATGACAGGGCACGTGCTCCGCTTTTCCCCTTTTTCATTCCACCCGGCCGGGCCGCGCTGCGTCGCGCGCCCGTGCGTTGTGCCGGCGCGTCCCGCGCGCCGCGTCTAGGAGATTCCGATGTCCGCCACCACGGCATCCGCCCCCTCCCCCGCCGCCGAACCGGCGCCGCTGACCGGCGGCGCGCTCGCGCTGCTGACCGTCGGGCTCGCGCTCGGCACCTTCATGGAAGTGCTCGACACGTCGATCGCGAACGTCGCGGTGCCGACCATCTCGGGCAGCCTCGGCGTCGCGACGAGCGAAGGCACATGGGTGATTTCGTCGTACTCGGTCGCGTCCGCGATCGCGGTGCCGTTGACCGGCTGGCTCGCGCGGCGGGTCGGCGAGGTGCGGCTGTTCACGCTGTCGGTGCTCGCGTTCACGATCGCGTCGGCGCTGTGCGGCCTCGCGACCAACTTCGAGACGCTGATCGCGTTCCGGCTGCTGCAGGGCCTCGTGTCGGGGCCGATGGTGCCGCTGTCGCAGACGATCCTGATGCGCAGCTACCCGCCGGCGAAACGCGGGCTCGCGCTCGGGCTATGGGCGATGACGGTGATCGTCGCGCCGATCTTCGGCCCGTTGTTGGGCGGCTGGATCAGCGACAACTACACGTGGCCGTGGATCTTCTACATCAATTTGCCGATCGGCGTGTTCTCGGCGACCTGCGCGTACTTCCTGCTGCGCGGCCGCGAAACGAAGACGTCGAAGCAGCGGATCGACGCGATCGGCCTCGCGTTGCTCGTGATCGGCGTGTCGTGCCTGCAGATGATGCTCGACCTCGGCAAGGACCGCGACTGGTTCAACTCGTCGTTCATCGTCGCGCTCGCGCTGATCGCGGTCGTGTCGCTCGCGTTCATGCTCGTGTGGGAGGCGACCGAGAAGGAGCCGGTGGTCGACCTGTCGCTCTTCAAGGACCGCAACTTCGCGCTCGGCGCGCTGATCATCTCGTTCGGCTTCATGGCGTTCTTCGGCTCGGTCGTGATCTTCCCGCTGTGGTTGCAGACGGTGATGGGCTACACGGCCGGCAAGGCCGGCCTCGCGACCGCGCCGGTCGGGCTGCTCGCGCTCGTGCTGTCGCCGCTGATCGGCCGCAACATGCACCGGCTCGACCTGCGGATGGTCGCGAGCTTCGCGTTCATCGTGTTCGCGGGCGTGTCGCTGTGGAACGCGACGTTTACGCTCGACGTGCCGTTCAACCACGTGATCCTGCCGCGGCTCGTGCAGGGCATCGGCGTCGCGTGCTTCTTCGTGCCGATGACGACGATCACGCTGTCGAGCATCTCCGACGAGCGGCTCGCGAGCGCGTCGGGGCTGTCGAACTTCCTGCGCACGCTGTCCGGCGCGATCGGCACCGCGGCCAGCTCGACGTTCTGGGAGAACGACGCGATCTACCATCATGCGCGGCTGTCGGAATCGGTGAGCGTCTACGCGCAGAACACGACCGACTACCAGGGCGCGCTCGCGCAGCTCGGCATCGTCGGGCAGACGGCCAATGCGCAGCTCAACCAGCTCGTCACGCAGCAGGGTTTCATGATGGCGACGAACGACTTCTTCCACCTGTCGGCGGGCGTGTTCATCGCGCTCGCGGCGCTCGTGTGGATCACGAAGCCGAAGAAGGGCGCGGGGCCGGCGATGGGGCATTGATGATCCGACGGGCGGCCATCACGGCCGCCCTTTTCGTTTCACCGTTCGCTTCATCGCCCGGCGGCCCGGCCATCACTCCCTCGCCCGCAATCCCCCGAACGCCAGATCGTCGCCCGGCGCGAGCGGCAGCGTCGCCCGCGCGACGTCGAGCCACGCGCGCGCCGCGTGCGACAGGTAGCCCTTCTTCAGCCAGCCGAGCGCGATCGCCCACGTGATTTCAGGCTCGACGATCGGCCGGCACGTGAACTGGCCCGCGTCGAGCCGCCGGCAATACGGCTCCGGCAGCAGCGCGATGCCGACGCCCGCATGCACGAGCGCGGCCATGAAATCCCAGTGGCCGCTGCGGCTTACGATCGACGGCGTGAAACCGGCCTGCCGGCATGCATCGAGCACCGCGTCGTGCAGCGCGAGGCTTTCCGCATAGAACACGAACGATTCGCGCGCGAGATCGGCGAGCGGCACGGCCGCGTGGTCCTCCCAGCGCGACTCGCGCGGCGCGACGAGCCACAGCGGCGCGCGCACCATCGGCAGCCGCTCGAACGTGCCGGGATCCACCGGCTCCAGCAGCCCGCCGAGTTCCAGCTCGCCCGACGTCAGCGCGGCCTCGATCATCCGCGCGCCCTGCTCGAACAGCTTCAGCTCGATGTTCGGGTAGCGCTGCTTGTACGCGGCGATGATCGGCGTGAACAGCGAACCGCCGAGCGGCGGGATGCCGATCGTCAGCTCGCCGCGTCCGAGCGTGCCGAGATCGTTCAGCTCCGATTGCAGCTGCGCCTGCGCGGCGAGCACGTCCTGGCCGCGCTGGAACACGATCCGCCCGGCGTCGGTCAGCACCATCTGCCGGCCGTCGCGCAGCAGCAGCGGCGAACCGATCTCGTCTTCCAGCGCCTTCACCATCTTGCTGATGGTCGGCTGCGTGACGAACAGCTTGTCGGCCGCCGCGGTGAAGCTCTGCTGGCGAACCACCTCGACGAAGTACCGCAGCGCGCGCAATTCCATCGATCACTCCCCAGATTGGTGCAGCTGAATTCAAGCGAATTCCGAATTGGAATGACAAGGATAGAGACAAGTCATTTTATTTATGGTTAGGGGAAACCCTATACTGACGCCATCGACAGAAACATCTGTAGGGAGTCCCGCCATGAACAAGCCGTCCGCCACTGCCGCCGCCCGCCCTGCCGCTTCGGGCAGCCTCGCGCACACGGGCCGGATCGTGCTGCAGGCCGCCGCGCTCGGCGTGCTGTGGATGGCGGTCGACTGGGCCGTGCGCAAGGTCGGGCTGCCGATTCCGTCCGGCGTGATCGGCCTCGCGGTGCTGCTCGTGCTGCTGTTCTCGGGCCGCGTCGCACCGGCATGGGTGAAGGACGGCGCGAACTGGCTGCTGTCCGACATGCTGCTGTTCTTCGTGCCGGCCGCCGTCGCGGCCGTGCAGTACGGCGGGCTGTTCCGCGAGGACGGCTGGCGCATCGCGCTGGTGATGCTCGCCGGCACCGCGTTCGTGATGGTCGCGGTGGCCGTCGCGGTCGATCTCGCCGCGAAGCTCGAACGCCGGCTCGCCGCGCAGCGCGTATTCGCCGAACGCCGCCGCGCGCGCCTGAGCGCCGTCGCGCACTGAGCCGGAGCCGCTCATGCTCGCCGCACTAGCGAACCTGCCCGCCGACCGCGTGAATACCGCGATCTCCGTCGGCTGCTTCGTGCTGACGATCGTGCTGTATTTCGCGTCGAAGCGGCTCTATGCATACAAGAAGACGCTGCTGTTCTCGCCGCTCGTGTTCGTGCCGGGCGTGCTGGTGCTGCTCGTGCTGCTGACCGGCATCCCGTATTCGGTCTATTTCCGCGACACGCGCTGGCTGATGTGGCTGCTGGGCCCGGCGACGATCGCGTTCGCGGTGCCGATCTACGACTATCGCGACCTGATTCGCCGCCACTGGCTGTCGCTGTCGGTCGGCGTCGCGGTCGGGATCGCCGCGGGCGTGTGCGGATCGCTGCTGCTCGCGAAGCTGCTGCACCTGTCGCCCGAGCTGCAGCGCTCGCTGATGACGCGCTCGGTGTCGACGCCGTTCGCGCTCGCCGTGTCGGACAAGATCCACGCGCCGAAGGACCTCACGGCCCTCTTCGTGATCGCGACCGGTATCTGCGGGATGCTGCTCGGCGAACTGGTGCTCGCGCTCGTGCCGATGCGCACGCGGCTCGCGCGCGGTGCGCTGTTCGGCGCGGCCGCGCACGGCGTGGGCACCGCGAAGGCACGCGAGATCGGCAGCGAGGAAGGCGTCGTGTCGAGCCTGACGATGATGATCGCGGGCGTCGCGATGGTGCTGATCGCGCCGCTGCTGTCGCTGCTGCCGATCTGACGCCCGCACGGGCAGGCGCCGCTGCCCGCCTGCCGCGCTCCTTCCTTGTGTGATGGCCCGGGTCCCGCCGGCCGCACGCCCCCCGCCCCGCCCGATCGTTTCCGCCGCCGTTCCTGCCCCGCATCGTGCCGACATCTGACCGACACCCGGCCGACAATCGGCTGAGATAGCCGCAATTCCCCCCTCTTTTCCGCCCATCGGCCTCGGCCCGGATGCCGAACAATGCATGCTACGAGACATCACGCACGCATTCACATGGCCACGACTGCAACCCCGACCGCCGACAAGCCGGCTTCCTCCGGCAAGTTCAAGCGCATCGCGCTCATCGCCGTCATCGCGCTGGGCGCGGCCGCCGCCGCCGCCGGCGGCATGTACGTGTTCCTGAGCAAGGCAGGCGTCGGCCATGCGAGCGCACCCGCCGAGCCGGCGCCGCTTGCCGCGCCGGTGTTCTTCGCGCTCGACCCGCTGACCGTGAACCTGCAGTCCGACGACGGCGCGCAGCACTACCTGCGCGTCGGCCTGTCGCTGAAGCTCACCGACCCGAAGGCGCAGGAGCAACTGACCGCGCGGATGCCGGAAATTCGCAGCCGGATCCTGCTCGCGCTGTCGAACAAGCATCCCGAGGAGCTCGCGACGCCGGACGGCAAACGTTCGCTCGCGAAGGAGCTGCGCGCGCTGATCGAGCAGCCGACCCAGCCGGGCAACCAGCGCGCGAAGGTCGACGAGGTGCTGTTCACCGAATTCGTCGTCCAGTAACGCGGCCGCGAAAGGAGCGCGTATGGGTCACCAGGAGTTCATGTCCCAGGAGGAGGTCGATGCCCTCCTCAAGGGCGTCACGGGCGAAACCGATGCGGTCGACGAGCAGCGCGACACATCGGGCGTCCGCCCCTACAACATCGCGACGCAGGAGCGGATCGTCCGCGGCCGGATGCCCGGCCTCGAGATCATCAACGACCGCTTCGCGCGCCTGCTGCGGATCGGCATCTTCAACTTCATGCGGCGCACGGCGGAAATCTCCGTCAGCCAGGTGAAGGTGCAGAAGTACAGCGAATTCACCCGCAACCTGCCGATCCCGACGAACCTGAACCTGGTGCACGTGAAGCCGCTGCGCGGCACGTCGCTGTTCGTGTTCGACCCGAACCTCGTGTTCTTCGTCGTCGACAACCTGTTCGGCGGCGACGGGCGCTTCCACACGCGCGTCGAGGGCCGCGATTTCACGGCCACCGAGCAGCGGATCATCGGCAAGCTGCTGAACCTCGTGTTCGAGCACTACACGACCGCGTGGAAGAGCGTGCGGCCGCTGCAGTTCGAATTCGTGCGCTCGGAGATGCACACGCAGTTCGCGAACGTCGCGACGCCGAACGAGATCGTGATCGTCACGCAGTTCTCGATCGAGTTCGGGCCGACGGGCGGCACGCTGCACATCTGCATGCCGTACTCGATGGTCGAGCCGATCCGCGACGTGCTCAGCTCGCCGATCCAGGGCGAGGCGCTCGAGGTCGACCGCCGCTGGGTGCGCGTGCTGTCGCAGCAGGTGCAGGCCGCCGAGGTCGAGCTGACCGCGAATCTCGCCGAGATCTCGTCGACGTTCGAGAAGATCCTGAACCTGCGCGCGGGCGACGTGCTGCCGCTCGAGATCGAGGACACGATCACCGCGAAGGTCGACGGCGTGCCGGTGATGGAATGCGGCTACGGAATTTTCAATGGTCAATATGCGTTGCGCGTGCAGAAGATGATCGGCGCGAGCGATTCGATGAAGGAAGGTGGATATGAGTGAGCTGAACCAGACGCCCGACGACGACATGCAGGCGATGGCCGATGCGGCCCTCGCGGCGTCGGCCGCCGACGCGAAGGCGCCGGCCGCGGCCGACGAAGAGCAGGGCCTCGACGACTGGGCGGCCGCGCTCGCCGAGCAGAATCAGCAGCCGGTGCCGGCGGGTGCGACGGGCGCCGGCGTGTTCCAGCCGCTGTCGAAGGCCGCGGCGAGCTCGACGCACAACGACATCGAGATGATCCTCGACATCCCGGTCAAGATGACCGTGGAGCTCGGCCGCACGAAGATCGCGATCCGCAACCTGCTGCAGCTCGCGCAGGGGTCGGTCGTCGAGCTCGACGGCATGGCCGGCGAGCCGATGGACGTGCTCGTGAACGGCTGCCTGATCGCGCAGGGCGAAGTCGTGGTCGTCAACGACAAGTTCGGTATTCGCCTCACCGACATCATCACGCCCGCCGAACGCATCCGGAAGCTGAATCGATGAACGTCGTGAAGCCCGGCCGGCGCGTGTGTCGCGCGATCGCAGCGGCGGCGCTTGCCGTCGCCGCATCGCTCGCGTGCACGCCGGCCGGCGCCGCCGACATGAACGCGGTGAACCACGCCGGTTCGATCGCGTCGAGCGTGACGGTCGGCTCGGCCGTGCCGTCGCTCGGCATCGGCGCGGTGCTGCAGACGCTCGTCGGGCTCGCGGTCGTGATCGGCCTCGTGTTCGCGTGCGCATGGCTCGCGCGCCGCTTCGGCTTTCAGCCCGCGCGACGCGGCGGCCCGCTGAAGGTCGTGTCGAGCGTCGGGCTCGGCGCGAAGGAAAGCGCGACGATCGTCGAGATCGGCGACACCTGGCTCGTGCTCGGCGTCGCGCCGGGCAACGTGCGCCTGCTGCATACGCTGCCGGCCGGTTCGGTGGCGACCGCCGCGACCGTGGAGTCGACCTCGACCGACGCACCCGCCGGCGGCAATCCGTCCGACGGCGCCCTGCCCGGCACGTTCGGCTCGCGTTTTCGCGACGCGCTCGCGGGCGAAGCCGCGAAACGCCTCGGTCGCGGCAAGGACCGCTGACATGGCGTCGCGCCCTCTTTCAGTCTCAGCATTCCGATGAAACACGCATTCCTGCGTCACGCGGCGCGCGTCGCGCCCGTGCTGATCCTCTGTCTCGCGCCCGCGCTTGCCTGCGCGCAGGCGAACGGCCTGCCCGCGTTCAACGCGAGCCCGGGCCCGCACGGCGGCACCACCTATTCGCTGAGCGTGCAGACGATGCTGCTGCTCACGATGCTGTCGTTCCTGCCGGCGATGCTGCTGATGATGACGAGCTTCACGCGCATCATCATTGTGCTGTCGCTGCTGCGCCAGGCGCTCGGCACCGCGACGACGCCGCCGAACCAGGTGCTCGTCGGGCTCGCGATGTTCCTCACCTTCTTCGTGATGTCGCCGGTGCTCGACCGTGCGTACAACGACGGCTACAAGCCCTTCTCCGACGGCTCGATGCCGATGGAGCAGGCCGTGCAGCGCGGCGTCGCACCGTTCAAGACCTTCATGCTGAAGCAGACCCGCGAGACCGATCTCGCGCTGTTCGCGAAGATCTCGAAGGCCGCGCCGATGCAGGGCCCCGAGGACGTGCCGCTGTCGCTGCTGGTGCCCGCGTTCGTCACGAGCGAGCTGAAGACCGGCTTCCAGATCGGTTTCACGGTGTTCATCCCGTTCCTGATCATCGACATGGTCGTCGCGAGCGTGCTGATGTCGATGGGGATGATGATGGTGTCGCCGTCCACCGTGTCGCTGCCGTTCAAGCTGATGCTGTTCGTGCTCGTCGACGGCTGGCAACTGCTGATCGGCTCGCTCGCGCAGAGCTTCAGTTAAGCGGAGGAACACGCGCGATGACGCCCGAACAAGTGATGACGCTGGCGCACCAGGCGATGATGGTGGGCCTGCTGCTCGCGGCCCCGCTGCTGCTGGTCGCGCTCGCGGTCGGCCTCGTCGTGAGCCTGTTCCAGGCCGCGACGCAGATCAACGAAGCGACGCTGTCGTTCATCCCGAAGCTGCTCGCGGTCGCCGCGACGCTCGTGATCGCCGGCCCGTGGATGCTGACGACGATGCTCGACTACCTGCGGCAGACGCTGCTGCACGTCGCGACGCTCGGCGCCGGCTGAGCGGCGCGTCCGGCCTGCTTTTTCCGCAATGTTCTCGGTCACCTACGCGCAGCTCAACGGCTGGCTCACGGCGTTCCTGTGGCCGTTCGTGCGGATGCTCGCGCTCGTCGCGACGGCGCCCATGGTCGGCCACGCGGCCGTGCCGGTGCGCGTGAAGATCGGCGTCGCCGCGTTCATGGCGCTGGTCGTCGCGCCGACGCTCGGCGCGATGCCGGACGTCACCGTGTTCTCCGCGCAGGGCATCTGGATCCTCGTCACGCAGTTCCTGATCGGCGTCGCGATGGGTTTCACGATGCAGCTCGTGTTCGCGGCCGTCGAAGCGGCCGGCGACTTCATCGGGCTGTCGATGGGGCTCGGCTTCGCGACCTTCTTCGATCCGCATTCGAATGGCGCGACACCCGCGATGGGGCGGTTCCTGAACGCGGTCGCGATGCTCGCGTTCCTCGCCGTGGACGGCCACCTGCAGGTATTCGCGGCGCTCGCCGCGTCGTTCCAGTCGCTGCCGGTGTCGGGCGAGCTGCTGCACGCGCCGGGCTGGCGCACGCTTGCCGCGTTCGGCGCGACCGTGTTCGAGATGGGGCTGCTGCTGTCGCTGCCGGTGGTCGTGGCACTGCTGATCGCGAACCTCGCGCTTGGCATCCTGAACCGCGCGGCGCCGCAGATCGGCATGTACCAGATCGGCTTTCCCGTCACGCTGATCGTCGGGTTGCTGCTCGTGCAACTGATGATCCCGAACCTCGTGCCGTTCGTGTCGCACCTGTTCGACATGGGGCTCGATGCGATGGGGCGGGTGTTGATCGGGTGGCGGTAGGCGTGTGGAGTTGTCATTGCAGCCGAGACGCAACAACCCCGCGATTCAGCTGGTATCAAAAAAATAAAGCGCAACAAAACCGCAATTTCTGCAGGATCATTTACGGACTGTGGTCGGCGGCGCGGGCGCGGAATACATCTCGCCGCCCCGGATATTGCCAGTGTGACTATCGTGAAGTTGGGCCTGCGTACCGCAATGCGATCAACTCACCATCACGAACTGTTTTCAAGTGTCTTAGTGGTGTCGGGCGCCCTGGTTGTGCAATTACCTACCCCGACCGCAGATCAAGTGCCTATCGCTCCTCGCACGAGGCATATGGAATGTCGGCATGCAAGTGAAGGCCGCTTTGATACCGGAAGTTACTCGGTCTTGCGCGCAGCTTGTAACGTAGCCAATACCATGTATGCAACGTGTACGCCGACTCAAGGCTAATCTCTTTGGCGAGGTAATCTTTTTGCATACTCGGTCACCCCTATGTCAGATGCCACAACAGTTTGCGAGCTTATGCTTTCAATATATTCAGTAATATTTTGAGGGCTGAGAATCTCCTGATTTACATCTTCGATAATTTTCTCCATATTGAAAAGTCCCATATGATGAAGAGGCAATGAAGTCCGCAAAATCTCGCTGTTCTTCAATTTTGTTTTCACTATCCAATCGATGTAGTCCAGGTATTTATTCGTGTGAATGCCGGCCGCAATATGAAACGTTGGCTCACCAAGGGCCGTTGCCGAATGCCACCATCCGCGAGGGATATAGACAATGTCCCCCTCCTCCAGAGTGAAATCCAACTCGGGACGACTCGGACGAAGGTGTTTTTGGTCCCTGCTGGTTTGACCTTCAATCGGTAGTTTGAATGTTGAGTTGTAAATCTTCCAATTTTTCCTTCCAATTAGCTGCACCGCGAAAACATCGTGCGTGTCCCAGTGATCACCAAAGGATCCTTGTTTTCCGAACGAGAGGTAACCATTTGCCACAACGTTCATTGACAAAAAATCGGATATCTGTCGACATATATTTCTGATCTTAAGGGACAGCGATTCTATTCTATTAAAAACCAATGTAGCTCCATCATCGAAGTGGCGATGGATTTCGGTGGCGTTCAGCTGGCTTTTCAAAACACCAACCTCAATGCACTTCCACTCGTAGCTCTCGGGAGAAAGATACTCTGTTCCAGAATGAATCTTGATTTTTAATGGACTAGATTGGCTGGCATATATTGCCTCATCGACACTAAGCCAATCGAATCTGCAGCCTGATGCGGCACCTCGAAATAACGCTGGCTTTTTTTCAAAGAAGCTCTTCAGAAACGCTTCCTTTTCGATTGGAAAGTTGATCATCGCAAGAGGTAATTTATATAGGCGATACATCAGACCCGTTACGCGGGCCTGATGTATTAATGTCGAGTAAATTGGTCAGCCATCGCCGTCTTCGCCCCAGTTGGGATACATGGTTGACGACGACGAGTCGGGAGCCCAACAGGTTCCATTTGCATCTACCCAGCCGTTCATTTTCGTGCCGCGTAAGTCAACTACATTGCTCGACTCCGCTTCCCCGGACAAGTCTAGGCCACCCAAAATTTTTCCAGCGTCAGATTTCGAAATAATTCTCACGGCTCATTTTCCTTGGTTTTGCAACCGAATTTACTTATCCTGTACAACACGTCGGAAACATTCTCTTTTAACAACAAATCCCCCTTCATAATTGAAACCTTGATCGACGGCGGGAATTCGCCCTTGTGTTTTTTAAAAGACTGGCGATCCATTTCCCGCAGGCCACACATGGCGTACATTTTTGATTCAATGGTCGCTTCCTTTGATTCCAGCATTTCCTCGAAATATGATTTTGCATTCGAAGTTTTCATTATTCTTCTGTACATCTCCTCTTGCGGGCTGATATGGCCAACAAATCCGATCAAGCCCAGAGAGAATACGCTGGTTTTCTCGAAGTCATCAGTAGAGTCCGCTTTCGAATGGCGCATGCTTGATGCAAATAAATTTACGAAAATTAAAAAAGCGACAATTTTCTTATCCATTAGCTCAACTCCGGTCGCAAGATGGTTTCGATGGCGAAATCGAAAACATTCCTTTGGTTCGGCCTCTTGCAAAAATTAGTCTTACTAGTGCATCGCGTCTATAGCAAAAAATCCAATTGTTGCCGTGCCTGTGTTTGCCGTGTCGGGAGTAGTTATCTCCCTCCCTACCCGATGATGACATTCGATTTATCGACATGGGTCTCGATGCGATGGGGAGCGTGCCAATCGGCTGGCGACGACGTGCTGGCCTATTCGTCCAGAGGCACAGGCGCCGCCTCGACCGAATCATCAAGATTTCGTGTGAGGGTTCAGGGCCTATTCATCCGGCCAGTTGGCGACGAATCCACCGATTGACCAGGGAATGATGCGTTCGCGTCAGATGAGGATACTTGCCAGCGTGTTGCGGACAGCATGGGCGGTGGCGACGACCAAAAAGGGACGGCCACCGGGGTAATCACGCAGCACGAAGACCGTTGCGAAAATCAACCCGCCCCATAAAGCGACTGCCACGTACAGAACGCTGTAGCCGTGCGTTGCACTGAACACAAGAGCGGAAGCACCGGTCGCTGACCAAGCGCTTCCTCCGAATGTGCGGCGAATCAACCGAATAGGAAGCCACTGGAAGAGAAATGTTTCCACTATCGGTGCAGCGAGCGAGCCAACAAGCAGGCGGGTCAATAGGTCGTACTTCACTATTTCAGGCAGTGCACCGGAGGAGGAACCTAGTGGAAGTCCGAATATAAATTGGCCACCCCAGACAACAATGCCGGCGACGTATGTGAGAATGCACGTCAGAAGCGCGGAAACGAGCACCGGGCTACGCGAGATAGTGCGAATCACGCTGTTATTAGAGCTGTCTTTCATTGCGATTCGTCACCAATTCAGAGGAAAAATTTCGAAAATATCCGCTCGATAGTTTTTGGTAAAGCTCAGGCCTGCTTCTGCCCGGCACTCCAAAATGTCAAAAACCACTGGCCGCCTAGGTTGTTAAAGTCACCCAAGCGTTGCACATGGTTATATCGTTGACTTCCTTTTTATTTATGGAAATAGTGAAACATCCAATTTTTGCTGAAGTCGCCGCTTGCCGAAAAACAGGTGCACGTCCACATCCGCCAACATGGGATCACTCGTGCCGCCGTCGCAACTAACGAAGTTTGTAAACGGTCGATCGGTTAGCTGGTGACGGCATATCGCTCCGACCGGACTTCCTCGGCGTTCCCCCCGCAGACGCGCATACCTCTGCTTTACGCAGCGTGCCGCTATTTCCGCTCGGTGCTCAGTCGCATTCCATTCGCAACCGCGCAGGCACCGGCCGGAAATTGGACGAACGACGATATCGTGCCGTCATGCAGTCGTGAATAATCCTCTACTTTGCGGCGTAACTTCACCGCGGTTCCCGCGACCGACCGACAGGTAGCGCCCGCACACAGGCAGATGCTCTCGACACAATCCTTCCGGCTGATGACCATTCTCGGCTGGCTCAGTGCCGCATGGCCGGCTCACGCAGCTAACCTGCTCGACGCGGTGAACGCGGCGCGGCGCTTCGATGCGAGCATCAGCGCGGCGCGCAACGCTCAACTCGCCGGCCGCGAGAAGCGCTGGCAAGGTCTTGCTGACCTGCTGCCGCGCGTCGAGCTCAACGGCGGCTACACGAAGCAGGACCAGCCCACCGCGGCGTATGCGGCAGCGGTCCGCCGTCACAGCGCTTCCGCAACCGTCACGCAGCCGCTGCTCGATCTGTCCCGCGTCGCCAATTTTGAGCGCGGCGGCACGCTCGCCGATCAGGCGGACATCGAGTACGAGAAGGCGGCGCAATCCCTGATCATCGATGTCGCCGGCGCCTATTTCGACGTCCTGTTCGGACGCGAAGTGCTGCAGGCCGCCGAAGCCGCGCAGCAGGCGTTCCATAAGCAACTCGACCAGGCGCAGGCCGCGCTGAGGATCGGCGACGGCACGCGAACTGACGTCGACGAGGCGCGCGCGAATCTCGACGAAGCGCTGGCGCGCACGGTGAGCGCGCAAACCGATCTGGCGATCGCGAGCGGCACGCTGCAGCGGATCACAGGGTTGCCGGCGGCAGAGCTATCGCCGATCTCGTGGCAATGCGCGCCGCAGGCCGCGCCGGTCGATCTCGCGACCGCAATGGACGACGCAGCCCGCAACAACATCGACGTGCGGATCGCGGGCAAGCAGTTCGACCAGTCGCAGGCCGACATCGTCACCGCGACGGGCGCGCACCTGCCGGTCGTGAACCTGCAGGCAAGCTACGGCACGAACTGGAGCCGTGGCGCCAACGAGAACGGACTCGACACTGTGTTCGGCACGACGTCGAAAACCCGTTCGTCAATGATCGGCGTGACGGTCACGATCCCGCTGTTCGCCGGCGGCGGCCCGCTGTCGGCGAGCCGCGAAGCCTACCGTCGGCGTGACCAGGCACGCGACGCGCTCGAGGATGCGCGCCGCAAGGCCCGCGAGCGCGCCCGTGCGGCCTATCTCGGCATCACCAACGGCGTCGCGCTAATCCGCGCGCAGGAACGCGTGCTCGCGTCGGCCGACAGCAAGGTGAAATCGACCCGCCTCGGGCGCGAAGTCGGACTGCGCACTCAGATCGACGAACTGAATGCCCAGCAGCGCTATTTCGAAGCCATCCGCGATCTCGCCGACGCCCGCTACCGCTACCTGCGTGCGCGGCTGCAACTGTCCGCCGCGCTTGGCACGCTCGGCGACGACGACGTGGCCGGCATCGGTTGCCGCGCTGACGGCTCAGTGCCTGCCGCGGGGATCCGATCATGACCGATTCCTTGTTCCGCCAGGAAGCGCTCGACGCGACCAGGCACAAGCTGCTGGGTACCGTCAGCCTGTACTCGCCGCCCTGGCGCTGGCTGATGATCGGCGTCGCGACCGCATTGACGTTGGTAGTCGTCGCATTTTTTGTGTTCGGCAGCTACACGAAACGCGAGCGCGTGACCGGTCAGCTGTTGCCGGCGACGGGGCTGCTGACGGTGGCACCGCCGTTGACGGGCACCGTGGTCGGCACGCGCGTCCGCGAAGGACAGACGGTGGCGGCCGGTGCGGAACTGCTGGCGATCTCGGCCGAAGTGGCGACCGAACTGGGCGGAACGCGCGAAACGGTCGCCCGGCAATTGAAGTTTCAGCGCTCGCGCCTGGAGACAGATCTGACTAGCCAGTCGCAACTGAGCGGCGAAGCGCAGCGCGGCCTGCGGACGCGCGCGGCCGCACTGGACGACCAACTCACACAGATCGCGCGGCAGAACGCGCAGCGGCTCCGCCAGGCCGAACTCGCGCAACGCCAGCTCGACAAGCTGCAGTCGATGCGTGACCAGGGCTATGCGTCGAACAGCCAAGTCGAGCAGCAGGAAGGCGTGCTGCTCGACGCGCAAGCGCGGCTGCAGGAGCTCGCCCGCCAGCGCCTCGACGTCGGCCAGCAACTCGACCAGACCCGCCAGCAGTTACGCGAGCTGCCGCTCACCACCCGTAATCAGCAGAACGACATCCAGCGCAAGCTCGCGGACGTCGATCAGTCGATCGCCGAGAACGAAGCGCGTCGCACGATCATCCTGCGCGCGCCGCAGGCGAGCGTCGTCGCCGCGCTGCTCGCGAAGCCCGGGCAGATTGTCAACGCGGGCCAGTCGGCGGTGTCGCTGTTGCCGCAAGGCGCGCCGCTTGAGGCGCAACTGATGGTGCCGAGCCGCGCGATCGGCTTCGTGCGCGCCGGCGCGCGCGTGGTGTTGCGCTACGAAGCGTACCCGTTTCAGAAATTCGGCCAACAGTACGGGCGCGTGACCGAGGTGTCGCGTACCGCGCTGTCGCCGCAGGAAGTCGCGACCCTAACCGGGCACACCAATGTGCCGGAGCAGCTATACCGCGTCGTCGTCGCGCTCGATCGCCAGGACATCGTCGCGTACGGCAAACACGAGGCGCTACGGCCCGGGATGGCGCTCGAGGCCGACGTGCTGATCGACCGGCGCCAACTGGTCGAGTGGGTGCTCGAGCCGCTGTATGCGCTCGGCAGCCGCGTGTCGAGCTGATGCGCGCCCTCAATACATTCGTTACGGAGCCCGTTCAATCATGAAATGGATCGAGGCGCTGCAATTCGGCCGGAGCCCCCACCTGCCAGTGATCCTGCAGACGCAGGCGGCCGAGTGCGGGCTCGCGTGCGTCGGCATGGTCGCGAGCCATTTCGGTCACGACCTCGACCTCGTCAGTCTGCGCCGGCGCTTCAGCCCGTCGCTGAAGGGGGCGACCCTCAACGATGTGATGCTGATCGCACACCGGCTCGGCCTCGCTTCGCGTGCGTTGCGGCTCGAACTCGGCGAACTGAGCAAGCTGCACCGCCCGTGCATTCTGCATTGGGACATGAATCACTTCGTCGTGTTGAAGTCGGTGTCGCGCGGCCGGATCACGATCCATGATCCGGCACGCGGGCGTCGCGACGTGCCGCTCTCCGAAGTGTCCGAACACTTCACCGGCGTCGCGCTGGAGCTGATGCCCTCGCCATCGTTCGAGCGTATCCAGGCGCGCGAAGCGATCTCGATGGCGAAGCTCGTCGGCAACGTCACGGGCATCCGCGCGATATTCGCGCAGGTGCTGCTGCTGTCCGCGGCGCTGGAAGTGTTCGGCATCGTCACGCCGTTCTACATGCAGTGGGTGATGGACCAAGTATTGGTGTCGGCCGATGCGGACCTGCTGACGCTGCTCGGCATCGGTTTCCTGCTCGTCGTGCTGTTTCAAAACGCGGTGTCGGCGTTGCGCTCATGGGTGGTGACGTGGTTCTCGAGCCTGCTCTGCGTACAGTGGACCGCTAACGTCTGCGCGCACCTGCTCAGGCTGCCGATGGCGTATTTCGAACAGCGCCACATCGGCGACGTCGTGTCACGATTCAGTGCGATCAATACGATCCAGGCAACGCTGACCACGCAGTTTATCGGCGCGCTGCTCGACGGCGTGATGGCGACCGCAACACTTGCGATGCTGTTCGTCTACAGCCCGGCACTCACGTGGCTCGTGCTCGGCCTGTTCGCTGTGTACGGCGCGATCCGATGGATCGCGTACCAGCCGTTCCGGCAGGCGAACGAGGAACAGATCGTGTATGCGGCCCGCGCCCAGTCGAACCTGCTCGAATCGATCCGCGGCGTGCAGGCGATCAAGCTTGCGAACAAGCAGGAAGCGCGCGTCGCCACCTATGCGAACGCGGTCGTCAAGACCACCAACAAGCATATCGCGATCCAGCGGCTGTCGATCGGCTTCTCGACGCTGCATGGCGTGATTTCCGGTGCGGGCCGCGTGGCGCTCGTCTGGCTCGCGGCGAAGCAGGTGCTCGACGGACAGTTCTCGGCCGGGATGCTGGTCGCGTTCGTCAGTTTCGCCGACCAGTTCATGGCGCGTGGCGCCGGGCTGATCGGAACGCTGATCGATTTCAGAATGCTGCGCCTGCACGGCGAGCGTCTCGCCGACATCGTGCTCACCGACGTCGAGGGCGACATGGAAGCAAAGATCAGCCGATCGACGGACGTGAGCCATGCAGCACCACCCGCGATCGATGTACGCGACGTGCATTTCCGTTATGCGGAAACGGAGCCGTGGGTGCTCGACGGCTGCTCGTTTTCGATCGCCTCCGGCGAGTCGGTTGCGCTCATCGGCCCGTCGGGTCAAGGCAAGACGACAATGGCGAAGTTGCTACTCGGCCTGCTGACTCCCGAGCACGGCAGTGTGCACGTCGATGGTATCGACATCCGTAAGTTCGGCCTGTATCCGTATCGCGACCGGATCGGCTGCGTGATGCAGGACGACATCCTGTTCGCCGGCTCGCTTGCCGACAACATCAGCTTCTTCGATCCGCAGCCCGACGTCACGCGAATCGAGGAAGCCGCGCGGCACGCACAGATTCACGACGACATCGTCGCGATGCCGATGGGCTACCAGAGCCTCGTCGGCGACATGGGATCGTCGCTGTCGGGCGGACAGCGCCAGCGCGTGTTGCTCGCCCGTGCCTTCTACCGCCGGCCCGCGATCCTCGTGCTCGACGAAGCGACGAGTCATCTCGACACGGACCGCGAATCCCTGATCAACGACGCGGTGCGTGGCATGAACGTCACGCGAATCATCATCGCGCACCGGCCGGAGACGATCCGGAGTGCGGATCGCGCGATCGAAATTGCATATGGCCGCACGCGGGAACTAGATATCGACGCCTTGTTCCCGACACAGCCCGCATAGCGTAGCAACACGAATGCTCGCTACGCGCGGCGAGGAGGGATGGCCGATGCCGATCCAGCCCGTGACGATTGCCAACATGCAACTTCATGGAGAATGCAAATACGTGAATTGACAACGATGGAAATCACCGCAGCGAGCGTTGTCAGTCGTGTCGGCTCATCCGTACCCCGCAGGTTGATCGAATCAATCTCGGGCAAGGCCAAGGGCACCGCCATCGGTAGTGAGAAAGGTAGCAGCCCGATCAGCGGATCGGCCGGCACTGCCTGGCATACCGTAAGAAATCGGCGCATCGGGGGCGTCATCGAATCCTTGGAGCTTCCCATTCAGCCCCTCGACGATTGAGACAGGTCGCATCAAAGGCACGGCGACGTTCATGGTCACTTGCCGGCCGTAACCCTCGTCAAATCAGCCCGCTTTCGTACGCGTAGCGGATCAGGTTGGTATTCGTATCGGCCGGCAGCTTTTTCATCGCCGTGTATTTCTGCGTCGACACAGTACTGACGGAGCGGCCGAGCTTCTCTGCAATGCTCGCGAGCGAGTGGCCTAACGCGAAGAGGCGCACGACATCAAGCTCCTTCTGTGTCAACCTTGCGAGTGTATCGCGGCCACTCCCGCCGGATTGCTCGACGATCGCGCGGACCGTCGGCGAAAAATACCGCGTTTGGCCGGCGCGCACGTGTCGGCACGCACGTACGATCTCGTCGATCCCATCTTCCTTGCTGACGATGGCTTTCACACCCAGTCGCAGCGCAGCCGCGAAGATGCTCGGATTTTTTTGCGCGGTCAGCATCACGCATTGCGCACTCGCCGCGACGTCGCGCAGCTTGCGTAGCAACCTCAGGCCGTCGATCGGTTTGTCGCCCCGATTCATCGAATAATCGACGACGATGAGATCGACTGGCGAGCGCGTCAATGCGTCGATTAGTCTCTCCCCGCTATTGCAGCAATGCGAAATGAGGAAATCCGGTTCCCATTGCGGCAGGCGCTTCAGCATTTCGATCACGACCGGATGGTCGTCAGCAATGGCGATGGTGGTTAGACTCATTGGATCGTCGAAATGAAATATCAAGTCAGAAAGCGAGCCGAACAGATTACGAGAAGTCGGAGTCCGCACGTTGCGAACGCGACGCGTTCTCGTCGACCAACGCTTTTGTCGTGATGTCATACTTCCGTAGTCGGTCCGGGCGCAATGGATGATTCTCTTCGTGCTTGCCAAAGCGTAGTGCCGAGAAATCAGCATAGATAGGCCTGTTGCCGTTTCAACCTGCGGCGCAATCCGGCTGGGCGGCGCTCTTCCAGCATTCGCGCCGGATTCGTTGAAAACCCCTAAACGAACCGCCCACCCGCGAAAGGTTGCAGAAGGTTTCACCTCCCGATACTCGTTAAGACGATGCAGCAAGCATCGCGCCATACGAATACAGCCAAGGACACGACTCGATGCGCCCCTTCCTGCGCACCCTCGCCGTTAGCCAGCCTCGGCTGCGCGCTCGCCGCTCCCCCGCTTTCGCCGACGACGGCGGCAAGATCACGATCATGGTCGGCGGACTCGACGTCGAGCTGCTGTCGCTGCCGGTCGGCGCCGACGCGAGCTTCTCGGGCATCCGGACGCGTTTCTGATCCGAGGCGGTTATCGGGGTGGGCCCGTCGGGCCCTGCGGCACCGCCATCGGGATTCTCCATGCGGGCACGCCGGCGCCGGGCGCCGACCGTGCCCTTTTTTCGTCCTTTCCACCACGACGCGACCGCCGCCCGCCCCATGCGACAACCGGCCCGAACCCGCTTCCAGCCCGTCCGGCGGGCGATCGCGGCCGATGCGCGCACGTTCGTCCCACATCGGCGCTTGACCTGCGCCGACCGACTCGCTAGCGTTTCGGGTTTGCCCGGGCGGCCATTGCCGCCGGTGCCGTGAGCGCGCCCGACGTCCTGGCGCGCGCGGCCGGGCTCCGATGGAAAAGACGATGCAGAAACTCGATGCGGCCAGCCCGCAGGCGATGTCGACGGATTTCACCGCCGACAACGTCGCGCGCCTGAAGGCGCTGTTCCCCGAACTCGTGACCGAAGGCCCGCACGGCGCGTCGGTCGACGTCGACGTGCTGAAGGCGCTGGTCGGCGAACGCACGGTCGGCGACGCCGACGAGCGCTACGGCTTTCACTGGCACGGCAAGCGCGCCGCGCGCCAGGCCGCGCTCACGCCGTCGACGGGCACGCTGCGGCCCTGCCCCGACGACAGCGTCGCGTGGGACGACACGCGCCATCTGATGATCGAGGGCGACAACCTCGACGTGATGAAACTGCTGCACAAGAGCTACGCCGGCAAGGTGAAGCTCGTCTACATCGACCCGCCGTACAACACCGGCAGCGATTTCGTCTATCCGGACGACTTCAGCGACAGCATCCGCCACTATCTGGCGATGACGGGCCAGACCGAAGCCGGCGTGAAGCGCAGCACCAACACCGAGGCGAACGGCCGGTTCCACACCGACTGGCTGAACATGATGTACCCGCGCCTGAAGCTCGCGCACGCGCTGCTGTCCGACGAGGGGCTGATCGCGGTGCACATCGACGAGCACGAAGTGCATGCGCTGGTCCTGATGCTGCGCGAGATCTTCGGCGAGGAAAACGAGCTCGGCGTGGCCGTGTGGGACAAGCGCAACCCGAAGGGCGACGCGCGCGGCGTCGCGTACCAGCACGAATCGCTGGTGCTGTTCGCGCGCAACGCCGAGACGCTGCTCGAACGCGCGCCGCTCAAGCGCCCGAAGCGCAACGCGCAGCGCATGCTCGACGCCGCGCACGACGCGGTGTACCGCAGCGGCAACCCGAAGGACGCGCAAAAGGCGTACCGCGCGTGGATGAAGGCGCAGACCAACCTGTCCGGCGGCGAGGTGATGTACGACCGGTTGTCGGCGGAAGGCCGCGTGTACCGCCTCGTGTCGATGGCCTGGCCGAACAAGAAGAAGGCGCCGGACGAATATTTCACGCCGCTGATCCACCCGGTCACCGGCAAGCCGTGCGCGATGCCGGCGCGCGGCTGGCGCAACCCGCCCGCGACGATGCAGGCGCTGCTCGAGCGCGGCCAGATCGAATTCGGCCCGGATGAAACCACGCAGCCGCAGCGGATCTACTACCTCGACGAGAACATGTACGAGAACGTGCCGTCGGTGCTGCCGTTCGCCGGCTCCGACGACGCGCTGTTGAAGACGCTCGGCATCCCGTTCGACCTGCCGAAGCCGGTCGACTTCGCGGCGGCCGTGATCGGCTGGTGCACGCGCGGCGACGACATCGTGCTCGACTGCTTCGCCGGCTCCGGCTCGACCGGCCACGCGGTGATGCAGGTGAACGCGACCGACGGCGGCGCGCGCCGCTATATCCTCGTGCAGTTGCCCGAGTCGCTCGATCGCCGCGACAAGACGCAGACGGCGGCCGCCGATTTCTGCGCGAAGCTGAAGAAGCCGCTGACGCTCGCCGAAATCACCAAGGAACGCCTGCGCCGCGCCGCGCAGCAGGTCGCGCGCGACTATCCGGAGAGCTATGGCGACCTCGGTTTTCGCGTGTACCGGCTCGACACGACCAACGTGATCGAATGGGACCCGCGCCGCGACGACTTCGATCATGCGCTCTTCGCATCCGTCGAGCACGTGAAGACCGGCCGCACCGAGGACGACCTGCTCGCCGAGCTGACGCTCAAGCTTGGCCTCGACCTGTGCACGCCGGTCGAGCATCACCAGGTGGCCGGCAAGACGGTACACCTGATCGGCCGCGCGATCGTCGCGTGCTTCGATGCGCGCATCTCGCGCGACGACGCGGGCCCACTCGCCGACGGCATCGTCGACCTGCTGGATGCGACTGGCGCATCGCGCGACGTCACGTGCCTGTTCCGCGACAGCGGCTTCGTCGACGACGTCGCGAAGCTCAATCTCGCCGCGCTGCTCGAACAGCACGGCGTGAAGCGCGTGCGGAGCCTGTGATGCGGCTGCATTTCGAAGCGGATCTCGACTACCAGCGCGAGGCGATCGACGCCGTCTGCGACCTGTTTCGCGGGCAGGAATCGTATCGCGGCGACTTCAGCGTACTCGCGAACGCCGCGCCCGGCACGACGGCTGCCGCGCAAGGTTCGCTCGGCTTCGCGGTATCGGAGCAAGGCGTCGGCAACCGGCTGTCGCTGACCGACGACGCGCTCGCGCGCAATCTCGCCGACGTGCAGTTGCGCGGCGGGCTGCCGCCGTCCGGCCTGCCCGGCTCGCGCGACTTCACCGTCGAGATGGAGACGGGCACCGGCAAGACCTACGTGTACCTGCGCACGATCTTCGAGCTGAACCGCCGCTACGGCTTCACGAAATTCGTGATCGTCGTGCCGTCGATCGCGATCAAGGAAGGCGTGCACAAGACGCTCTCGATCACCGAGGATCATTTCCGCGCGCTGTACGCGGGCGTGCCGTACGACTACTTCCTGTACGACTCCGCGAAGCTCGGCCAGGTGCGCCACTTCGCGGCGAGCGCGGCGATCCAGATCATGGTGATGACGGTTGCCGCGATCAACAAGAAAGAGATCAACAATCTCTACAAGGACAGCGAGAAGACCGGCGGCGAGAAGCCGATCGACCTGATCCGCGCGACGCGGCCGATCGTGATCGTCGACGAACCGCAGAGCGTCGACGGCGGGCTCGAAGGGCGCGGGCGCGAAGCGCTCGCCGCGATGGCGCCGCTTTGCACGCTGCGCTATTCGGCCACGCACGTCGACCGGCACCACATGGTGTACCGGCTCGATGCGGTCGACGCGTACGAGCGCAAGCTCGTCAAGCAGATCGAGATCGCGTCGGCGATCGTCGAGGATGCGCACAACAAGCCGTACGTGCGGCTCGTCGGCGTGTCGAACCGGCGCGGCGCAATCAGCGCGCGCGTCGAGCTCGACGTCGCGACGGCGGCCGGCGTGAAGCGCCAGATCGTGTCGGCCACCGACGGCGACGATCTCGAGCGGCTGACGAAACGCGCGCTGTACGCGGGGCTGCGGATCGGCGAAGTGCACGCGGTCAAGGGCGCCGAATACGTCGAGCTGCGCCATCCGGAAGGCGAGGCGTTCCTGTCGCTCGGCGAGGCGTTCGGCGACATCGACACGCTCGCCGTGCAGCGCGAGATGATCCGCCGCACGATCCGCGAGCATCTCGACAAGGAATTGCGCCTCGCCGAGCGCGGCGTGAAGGTGCTGTCGCTGTTCTTCGTCGATTCGGTCGAACGCTATCGCCGCTACGACGAGAACGGCGTGCCGGTAAAGGGCGACTACGCGCTGATCTTCGAAGAGGAATATGCGCGCGCGGCGCGCGTGCCGGCCTACCGTGCGCTGTTCGACGGCGTCGACATCGCCAAGGAAGTCGAGCGCGCACACAACGGCTACTTCTCGATCGACCGCAAGGGCGGCTGGACCGACACGAGCGAAAGCAGCGCGGCGGCCCGCGAGAACGCGGAGCGCGCGTACGGCCTGATCATGCGCGAGAAGGAAGCGCTGCTGTCGTTCGACACGCCGCTGAAGTTCATCTTCTCGCACTCGGCGCTGAAGGAAGGCTGGGACAACCCGAACGTGTTTCAGATCTGCACGCTGCGCGACATCCAGACCGAGCGCGAGCGCCGCCAGACGCTCGGCCGCGGGCTGCGCCTCGCGGTCGACCAGGACGGCGAACGCGTGCGCGACCCGGGCGTGAACACGCTGACCGTGATCGCGACCGAGCGCTACGAGTCGTTCGCGGAGAACCTGCAGAAGGAAATCGAGGCCGATACGGGCATCCGTTTCGGGATCGTCGAGGAACACCAGTTCGCGGCGCTGCCGGTGCAGGAAGACGACGGCCCCGCGCATGCGCTCGGCATCGAGCTGTCGCGCGTGCTGTGGAACCATCTGCATGAGCAGGGCTACGTCGACGCGCAGGGCAAGGTGCTCGACCGGCTGAAGGATGCGCTGCGCCAGAGCGCGCTCGTGCTGCCCGCGGCGTTCGAACCGCTGCGCGCGCCGATCGTCGCGACATTGCGCAAGCTGTCGGGCCGCTTCGCGGTGCGCAATGCCGACGAGCGCCGCGCGATCGCATTGCGGCGCGATGCGTCGGGCAAGGCCGTCGTGTTCGGCGAGGAGTTTCGCGCGCTGTGGGATCGCATCCGCCACCGCACCGTGTACCGCGTCGAGTTCGACAACGCGAAGCTGGTGCGCGACTGCACGGCCGCGCTGCGCGACGCGCCGGACATCGCGCGTGCGCGGCTGCAGTGGCGCAAGGCCGAGATCGACATCGGCAAGGCCGGCATCGAGGCGATCGAGGTGGCCGGCGCCGGCACGGTGCTGCTCGACGAAGGCGAATTGCCGCTGCCCGACCTGCTCACCGAGCTGCAGGACCGCACGCAGCTCACGCGCCGTTCGCTTGCGACGATCCTCGCCGACAGCGGCCGGCTCGACGATTTCCGCGTGAATCCGCAGCAGTTCATCGCGGTCGCGGCCGACGCGATCAACCGCTGCAAGCGGCTCGCGCTGGTTGCCGGCATCGCGTACCGCAAGCTCGGCGAGCGCCACGTGCATGCGCTCGAATCGTTCGAGAGCGAAGCGCTGACCGGCTACCTGCGCAACCTGCGGCTCGACGCGCGCAAGTCGATCCACGAGGCAGTCGTGTGCGAGACGGACGCGGAGCGCGCGTTCGCCGATGCACTCGAAGCGCACGACGGCGTGAAGCTGTACGCGAAGCTGCCGGCGTGGTTCCGCGTGCAGACGCCGCTCGGCAGCTATCACCCGGACTGGGCCGTGCTCGCGGAACAGGACGGCGGCGAGCGGCTGTACTTCGTCGTCGATACGCCGAATGCCGACGGCCACGTGCCGAGCGAGCACGAGCGCGCGAAGCTCGCGTGCGGCGAAGCGCATTTCCGTGCGCTGGTCGACGGCGACGGCGCAGCGCGCTTCGTGCGCGTCGCGCAGCCCGATGCGTTGTTCGAACCTGCGGCGCCGCTGGCGGGCGCCGGGCGGTAAGACGAAGGGCGGCGACGAGCCGCCCATTTTTATCAGCGTGGCTCCGCCTTTATCGATCGTGCCGAGTGCCGGCGGCGCCTGTTGCTCCCGCCGGTTCTCATCTTGTCATCCGCGTGAAAGCGATCCGTATTCTCGCGGGCGGGCGCCGCGGTTACGGCTGGTTGCAAATCGGGTCGACACGATGTTTTTACCCGCCCCGTCACGTTGCGTTTTCTCCATGAAAGAAGGGCGCCGAAGCGCCCTTCTTCTGCATTCCCTGGCCGGACTTACAGCGTGCGGCCGAATGCGTTGCGATGCGAATGATGCGTGGACGTCGACGCATGCGCGGTATGGCCATGCGCGTGCGTGTGACCACGGCCCGGCTGCGTGCCGGCGCGATCGGCGATCGTGTCGGAACGGTCGGCCGCGCGCGCGAGGCCTTTGTCGCGGTCGCCCGCGTGCATGCCGTTCGAGTTGCTCAGCGCCTGGCCGCTCATGTGGCCGCCGGACATGCCGCCCGCGTTGCCGCCCGAGCCTCCTGCGCCATGGCCGCCCCCGTTGCCCCCGCCATTGCCGCCGGCCGCCGCATGGGCGGACACCGAGCCGAGCGCGAGCAGCGCGGCCGTCAGGACGGACAGATATCGTTGCTGTTTCATCTTGTACTCCCCGGAGCGCGTTGATGTGACTGCATTGTATGAACGCGCGAAATTCGCGCCGCACGACGTTGTAAATGATCGTAACGACGCGCGCGCGCCACGCATTCGTCGGATCAATCCGCGGTGTACGCGCACGCAGGAACGGTGGGAACGAAGCACCGGAGCGACGCCACGGCATCGCCCCGGTGACGAGGTCGCTTACTGCGCCGGCTGCATGCCCTGCGCGGCGGCCTTGTGCTGCGCGGCCTGTTCTTGCGCGTGCTTCTTTGCCATGTGATGGCCCACGATACAGCCGCCGACCGCGCCGACCACCGCGTGGTGCCCCGCATAGTGGCCGGCCACACCGCCGACCACCGCGCCCTTCATGCAGCCCGCCGCATGCGCGGTGCCGATCGTTGCGAGCGCAACGACAGTGGCGGCGGCACACAGCCTGATGTATCGCACTGACATCATGTTTTCACTCTCCTGTTGCGACGATCAGATGGACCGCTTAATCCCAGCGGCCGCCACGCCAGCCACCGCGATCGCGCCACTCGTGCTCGCGCCATTCATGGCGGCGCCATTCGCGCTGACGCCAGCCGTCGCCGCGCCAACCGTAGTCGCGATAGCCGACCGGCGCGTACATCACCGGCGGAGGCGGCGCCACGTAGACGGGCGCCGGCGCCGTGTAGACGCCCGGCACGCCGATGCCGACCGACAGGTCGACGTGGGCCGACGCGACGCCCGAGGCTGCCAGCGCCGCTACACCGAGAACTGCACCGAGAATAAGTTTCTTGCTCATTTCGCGACTCCCTGCACGTGTCGTGCGTCATGTGACTACGGTTCGGAGTCTAGGCACCGGACGCTGACACAGGTGAAACGGGTATGCGAGACAGGTAACGGACGTTTACGGGTGCCCGCAAAGCCTGATGGAGCAAGGGAAAGGCGACGTTCCACACACCGTTGCAGCGATGCACAGGGTCGGTAAAAAGGGGGATTTTCGGCACGAAACCGGCGATCGGATCGAACCCGCCGGTGTGCACGGGGAGCGAACCGCCCTCGCCCTGCGGCGCGGGCGGCTCGCAACAGTGCGCGTTACGCGCGGATATCGTCGACGCTGCGCAACCAGTGCACGCTGAACAGGTTGTCCGCGTCGGTCCACACGGTATCGGGTGCGAACCCCGCGCGGCGTGCCATCGCGTGGAAGCCGTCGATCGTGAACTTGTGCGAGTTCTCCGTGTGGATGCGCTCGCCGGCTTCGAAGCGGAACGCGTGGCCGCGCACGTGCACGGTCTGCGCGACGTCGCTGACGAGATGCATCTCGATGCGCTGCCGCTCGCGGTCGTAGAACGCGCAGTGCGAGAACGCGTCGACGTCGAAATCCGCGCCGAGCTCCGCGTTCGCGCGCACCAGCAGGTTCAGGTTGAACTGCGCGGTCACGCCCTGCGCGTCGTTGTATGCGAGATGCAGCGTGCGCTCGTCCTTCACGAGATCGACACCCACCAGCAGGCCGCCGCCGCGCAGCAGCCGTGCGGCGTCACGCAGGAACGTGTCGGCCTCTTCCGGCGAGAAGTTGCCGATCGTCGAGCCGGGAAAGAAGCCGATGCGTCGCCGCGGCGTTTCGGTCAGCTCGGCCAGTTGCTCGGCCTTCGTGTAATCGGCCGCGAGCGGCGCGACGTCCAGCCACGGATAGGCCGCACGCAGCCGCGCGGCGGCGCCGTGCAGGTAATCGGCGGAGATGTCGACCGGCACGTAACGCGCCGGCGCGTTCGCGTAATTGTCCGCGAACGCGTCGAGCAGCACGCGGATCTTTTCGAGCGAACCCGCGCCGAATTCGACGATGTCCGCATGCGGGCCGACGCGCCGCACGATCTCGGCCGCGCGATCGCGCAGGATGCCGAGCTCGGTGCGTGTCGGGTAGTACTCGGGCAGTTCGCAGATGCGGTCGAACAGCGCGGAGCCGGCCGCATCGTAGAAGTATTTCGGCGAGATGCTGCGCGGCGTGCGCGACAGTCCGTCGATCAGGTCGCGCTCGAACGCGCTCGGCCGCGAATCGCGGGCGGGTTGCAGGCCACCGCTCGTGGCCGTCAGGTCAGACGTCTCGCGCAAGTCGCACCCCCGTGAATTGCCAGCGTGCCGCCGGCGGAAAGAAATTGCGGTACGTCGGCCGTTCGTGCCCGGGCGGCGTCGCGATGCTGCTGCCGCGCAGGACCTGCTGGCCGACCATGAACTTGCCGTTGTATTCGGCTGCTACCCCGGCCAGCGGCCGAAAGCCCGGATACGGCTCGTAGGACGAACGCGTCCACTGCCACACGTGCCCGAGCATCTGCCGGATCCCGTCGGCCGCGAACGCGGTTTCCCATTCGAATTCGGTCGGCAGCCGCGCGCCGGCCCATTCCGCATACGCGGCGGCCTCGTAGAAGCTCACGTGACACACCGGTGCGTCGGGCGCCAGCGGTTCGACGCCGTGCAGGCCGAACGTGCGCCGCACGCGCGTGGCGGCCGCATCGTCGTCGTCCGGCATCCAGTACGCGGGGCCTTGCCACCCTTCCCGCTGTACGGTGGCCCAGCCGTCGGACAACCAGAACTCGGGACGCGTATAGCCGCCGTCGGCGACGAACGCCGCGAATTCCGCATTCGTCACGAGGCGGTTCGCGATCTCGTACGGCCGCACGAGCGCGGTGTGGCGCGGCCGTTCGTTGTCGAACGAGAACGCGTCGCCGTCGTGGCCTATCTCGACGAGGCCGCCGGGTTGAGGCAGCCAGCGCAGCGGGCCGGCGTCGCCCGCGGCGAGCGCGTCGCCGTCCGTCGCGTTATGCGGCCGGAACGCCGGCTTCAACGGGTTGCACGAGAACGCATGCAGCATGTCGGTGACGATCAGCTCCTGATGCTGCTGCTCGTGATGCAGGCCGAGCACGAGCTCGGGCGCGATCGCGTCGAGCAGCGCCGCATCGGCGCCGGCCAGCGTGCGCAGCATCGCGTCGTCGACGTATTGCCGGTACGCATGCACGTCGCCCAGCGACGGACGTGTAAGCAGCCCGCGCTGCGGCCGCGGATGGCGCGGGCCGAGCGCTTCGTAATAGGAATTGAAGAGGAACTGGAACGCGTCGTCGAACGGCGCGTAGCCGGGCACGCGGCGCATCAGCACGACGGTTTCGAAGAACCAGGTCGTATGCGCGAGATGCCATTTCGTCGGACTCGCGTCGGGCATCGACTGCACGGCCTGGTCTTCGGCGGACAGCGTCGCGGTCAACGCGACGCTATGGGCGCGCACGTCCTGGTAACGGCGCTGAAGCTGTGATGCAAGAAGGCTCATCGGTTTACCGTTCACGTCGCGATTCGCTGCGTTGCGTTGCCGGAAAAGGGAAAGCCTTGCGCTGGGATGCGCGCGGCTGACGGGCGATTTGCTGCTGCGTCGTCGGGCAGCCGGCGCGCGCGCCGGGCCGCTCATGCGGCTTCACTTCATCTGCCCGTGCAGAACAGTATGGTCCAGAAATGTGAACGTCGCGAATCGGATTTCGGATGAAACGAAGACGAAAGAAAAATGAAAGCATTCATGACGTCGGCACGCGTAAGTAATGAACCGTCGGCGCCCTTCGTAGCGGGCTGGCCGGCAAACGCAATACGCGTGCCCGCGGCCGCGCCCTACTGACGTCCGGTGACAGCCGCTCGGCATGCGTGAAAGGTCGATGGCGCGCATGCGCCGCAGGAGCGGCGTCAGGCGGCCGATTCGTCAGTCGATATCGCGACCTTCTTGGTGCGCCGCTCAACGGCTCCGCCCTTCGCGTGACGTCGCTTTCTTCTCCGGCCGTAAAAAATTTTCTGCGTCGATGTCACACGCGCGGGGTGCTCGCTCGTCATATCGGCGGAACCCACACGAAAGGAGAAGCAACATGACTGCGAAACTCAATCCGTTTGCCGCCGCTCCCACGCTGATGAAGCAGTGGATGACCGTGTCGGTCGCCGCGGCCGGGAGCCTCGAGCCGACGCTGATCGAGCTGGTCAAGATCCGCGCGTCGCAGATCAACGCGTGCGCGAACTGCCTTAACATGCACACCGTCGAGGCGCGCGAGCAAGGCGAGACCGAGCAGCGCATCTACCTGCTGTCCGCGTGGCGCGAAGCGCCCTGCTACACCGACCGCGAGCGCGCGGCGCTGGGCTGGACCGAGGCGCTCACGCGGCTGTCGGAGGGCCACGCGGCGCACGAAGCGGCCTATGCGGCGCTGAACGACCATTTCAGCGAAGAGGAACAGGTGAAACTCACGGTGATGATCAACGTGATCAACGGCTGGAACCGGCTCGCCGTCGGCTTCGGGCTATGGGTCGACCCGGCCGACGCGAAGGCCGCCGCCGCGAAGCTGGTGGCTTGATGCCGAGCCTCGACCCGGCCGGCGGCCGCGCCGACGAACGGGCCGACGCCGCGGCGAGCTTCGATCCGCTGCGTCGCACGCTGATCCGCGTCGCGTACCGGATGCTCGGCTCCGTCGCGGATGCCGAGGACATGGTGCAGGAGGCGTTCATCCGCTGGATGAACGTCGACCGCACCGAGGTGCGCGTGCCCGAGGCGTTCCTGCGCCGCATGGTGATGCGCATGTGCGTCGATCAACTGAAGTCCGCGCGGCACCAGCGCGAAACCTATATCGGCCCGTGGTTGCCCGAGCCGGTCGTCGAGGAAGACGAACAGGACGATGTCACGCTGCCGCTGCTGCTCGCGCTCGAACGGCTGTCGCCGCTCGAACGCGCGGCGTTCCTGCTGCACGACGTGTTCGGCGTCGAATTCGACGAAGTGGCCACGACGATCCAGCGCGACCCGGCCGCATGCCGGCAGCTCGCCGCGCGGGCCCGCACGCACGTGCGCGAGGCGCGACCGCGTTTTCATGTCGAGAAGCAGCGCGGGATCGAACTCGCCGAAGCGTTCTTCGCGGCGTCACGCAGCGGCGACATGCGCGCGCTCGGCGCGATGCTAGCCGAGGACGTGAGCCTGCATTCGGACGGCGGCGGCAAGCGCACGGCGGCCGGCAAGCCGGTGTTCGGCTTCGAACGCGTGATGCGGGTGCACGCGTACCTGGCCGAGCTGTTCACGACGCATGCGTCGAAGCTCGTGCGGGCCGGGTTCATCAACGGGTTGCCCGGTTTCGTCACGCTGGAAGCCGACGGCGAGCTGCAGACGACGGCGCTCGAGATCGACGACGGGAAGATCGTCGCGATCTATGTCGTGCGGAATCCTGACAAATTGAAGCATCTGCATTGAGGGCGGCGCGAGCGTGCGCCGTATGCGATGTGGATGCATGGCGACGGCGCCGTCCGCCCTCTTCGTTCTGCGCTGCGTGGCCGATCGCCGGCTATCGCGATCAGGACGTCGCGCCTCCGACGTTGCCGATCATGTACAGCAGTACGCCGAGCAGCGGCGTCGCGACGGCGAAACCGGCCGCCGCCAGCCAGTTCGTGCCGCCTTGCGCCTCGAGCAGCGCGAGAAACGATTCGCGAGACGTCGCGTGCGGGCGCAGTTTTTCGATCTGGCGTTCGACGTATCGCTTGTAGAGGCTGTTCCCGCACCAGCCGAGCGAGACCGCGATCCCGATGGTAATCGGGTCGAGCGTGCTCGATTCGAAGTATGTCGGGAAGTACAGCAACTCGACCAGCGTGATGCCCAGCGTGACGGCGAGCACGACGGCCGCCTGCCAGTACATGCATCGATACGCCATCCAGGCTGGGCCCAGGAAGCACGCGGCCCAGTTCCACGATTGCCGGCTCTTGCGCGAGTCGGCGATCGCCCATTTTCGTTCGTACCAGGCGGCCTTCGTGCCGACGTAAGCGGCGATTTCGTCGTTGCTCGCGGATGAAGCGGCGGTCGTGGCCTCGGACATGATCGTGTGCTCTCAGTTGCGCGGATTGCGCGTCGTTGTTTTGATGCGGTGGAAGTCGGGTGACGGGCGATGCCGCCGCGTCGATGCGCACACGATTCTACGCGCCGCGCAGCGGCAGCTGTGTGGCGAATCGGAGGTTGATGACGATGCGATGCCGGGCCGTGGCTCGCGCAACGCATCGGGGCTTCATGCGTTGTTTCGGACCGGAAAAGAAAAACGCCACGCGAGGTTGCCGCGTGGCGTTTGTATGTTGGCGAGCCGCGTTGCCTGTAGGCAAGTTGTGCTGCCGGACCCCTTCATTTTGTTCGTTGGTAGGCTCGATTGGATTCGAACCAACGACCCCCACCATGTCAAGGTGGTGCTCTAACCAACTGAGCTACGAGCCTAAGAAGCCGCGAATTATAGAGAGGGTTTCGGGGGAGCACAAGCCCCTTCGTCAAAATTTTTCGAATCGGCGTGCGCGGTGGCTCGCGATCGACGTGGCCTGGCGATGCGGGCACGCTGAAGCTTCATCTGTTCGCATCACAGGAAAACGCGTCGATGTGCTGTGGTGTTATCCACATTGCCCTCTGGATAACCGTCCGGGAACGCTCTGGATTCACAGTGGAACGATTGAGGATATGTCCGCGCGGCTGTGAATCGACGAAAAGTTGTTCTGTGCTGCCGGACGCTGTTCACGTCGCGCACCCAGGGTTATGCATTTCGGTTCGCGTTGAAAATTCAGTGCGTTACGGAGGTTATCCACTGTGGGGCACAGGGTTTGTTAACTATCACTACGTATATATACGAACTCTGTTAACACCTTTGGATAAGCACAGTCCGTCGACTGTGATCCGTGCGGGATATGCACTGCGTGCAGCGCACGGACAGCCGAAGCGGAATGCTGTGAAGCGCTCGAGCGATACGTGAGCCTTCGTGTCTGTAAAATCGCCGGCACTGTGTTGCCGCTACACGGGCGAGCGATTCAACGTGAAGTTCGATCTCGGCTACGGGGGGTGTCGAACGTGTCGGGCAACTCTCCGACGAAAACATCGACGCGATCGTCGGATGGCTCGCCGCGGTGTGAGCCGGATGAACTGACAGGCACAGGGACATGACCGATTCCTTGACTGCACTGCAGCGCTGGTACGAATCTCACTGCGATGGCGTGTGGGAACACGTGCACGGCATCGAGATCGCCACGCTCGACGGCATGTCATCCGGCAAGGCGATCAATCGGGCGATCGAGGGACACGATGAAATCGAAGCAGGACGAGGGCGCCACAAGCGCTACCCGCAACCGGAGGCGCTAATGGAACCGCTCGTTTGCCATCGACACGGCTTCGATGACGCGAATCCGCTCGGGACGTCGATGAAGGATGTCGTCTTTCCGGAAACCGGCGAGATTCTCAGGGTCTGTCTGACCAGGTGACTTCGGAAGCGATGAAGGAACGCGCGGCCTTCATATGTGGATAACCGCGGCACAAAACGATGCGAAACGCTGTGCCGGCAAAAGGTGAGCGTTTGCACGGATCACAAGCTGGGTCCGGATCTCGGCGAATCATGACCTCGATAAGCCGCTCAGAATGTTTGGGCACGCGACTGGACGGAGAGAAGCACGCCTTGAGAACTGGGTGCATGCGAAACGTACATCGGGAGTCGTGCGCTTGTCGACATCGCGTATGTGGACAACCCGCACGCCCAACCAGTCGAATCGCTGTGCGCCGGACAGGTGAGCGCCATGCATTCGACCATGCGAATCAACTCGAACGCCGTGTGGATATCGACCAGCCAAGGCACTCGAAATCCTGTGCATTCAACGGGTGAGCGTACGGGAATTCGGTGAGAGTGTTCGCGCGACCTCACGGGGCGTGGATATCGCGCTTCCATTCAACTCGACGCCACGATTTCCCGGTGCGGTTCAAACGCCGACTCGGCTGGCGTCGCGAGAGAAGGCGGCATAGGGCAGGACAAAGTCGCCCGGCGAGGATGATCGTTCGCTATGCTGCCGGTGACAACGCATCGATTCCATCATCCGATACACATGGGCACAACGGCACGGACCATTCTCAAAGCCATTCTGAGCATCCCCATTGCCTTTGGGCTCGCCTATCCCCTTGTCTATCCCTCCGAAGACGGCGGCGTTCTCGGTGAAATAGCGGTGCTTGGGCCAATCGGAAGCATCGTCGTCATCGCGGTTTTCCTGGCTCTGGTCTATGCCTACGCGAGCGACCTCAGGGCTATCCTGAAATCGGTCAGCCGGGGATCGCGTGTGGCCGAACCCAACAGCGTCTGGCTGATGTTCCTCTTGCCCTACAACTTCATCGAGGACTTCTTCATTATTTCCAACGTCGCGAAGTCCCTGGAAGCGGAGTCTCGTATCAATCCGGCGCTGTCGGGTTTGCGCTCGTTCGGTCGGATCAGCGGCATCGGGTGGTGTGCTGCCCAGGTTCTTTCGTTGATACCCAATATCATTGGCTCCATCGCCGGCGGCGTCGCGGTTTTCCTCTGGGTTTGGCACTGGGTGTTTGTGCGCCGAACGAACAAGATGCTTGCCGGCAGCCGGGTCTCCGTGGCGACTCTACCTGGACGGACAGGATCGTAGCCCGCCTTGGAAGCCAGATCGCTTACCCGTGATCGATGTGGAAATCCCGTTCAGCGACGACTCGAAACCCTGTGATTCCAAAGGTGAGGGCGCCGGCGCGGCTCAATGTGCATAACAGCCGGGGAAAGTCAGTCGAAACGCTGTGCATGCGAATGGTGAGCGGGCCCCGTTCAAGCCCGTCGGGCCGCCCCACAAAAGCCGCTGGCAGCTGCCACCCACCGCCAGCCGGGCGCGCATCCTACTGCTTCAAGTCTGCTGATCGAGCGCCTGCACCACTGCCTTCTCGCCAAGACTCCCGGCCGGCCCGACCACCGCATAGTTGAGCCCATTCACCGACCCATACCGCGCGAGCAGTGCGCCATCCACGCGTTGCCCGTTCGGCAGCAGCCGATGTCCCGATTCCGCTGGCCGGAGATAGAAGCTCAGCGTCCGTCCCGCATCATCCTCATAGAGCACCATTGCAGCAGTCGCCCCGCTGTCCGTCGTGAACAGCCGCCCACCAACCGGCCTGAACCCCGCCGCGCTCAAATCCGGCAGCTTCGCCGATGCGCCCACGCCTTTGGTGAGCCACCCTTGCAAATCGCCCGCACCGGTCGGCCGGTAATCGACCTTGGCCGTCCGATCGACCACCATCATCTGGTAAGCCTTGACCGCATCGCTCATCGGCGCGATGGGCGGCGCCGCGTTCCACCCGCGCGCCTGCCATCCGCCGAACGTGCCGAGCCCGACGCAGAACACGAACGAAGCCGCCATCGCGAACCGCATCCGCGCGCGCTCGGCCCGTCGGCCACGAATCGCGGCCGGATCCAGCGCGGGATTGTCCGCCGGCATCCGCACGCTTTCCAGCGCGGCCCGCAGCCGCTGCGCGTCTTGCTGCCATTGCTTCACCTGTTCGGCGCGCGCCGGATGCAGCGCGAGATAGCGCTCGACCGCGGCACGCGCATCGTCGTCGAGCTGGCCGTCGACATAGGCCTGAAGGTCGTGTTCGTTCGGAGGCGTGTTCATTTCTTCATCAATCGGAGAGAAGGAGCAGGAAGTTCGCCGTCGCTGAGCTGGCGCAGCGCCTGGCGCGCGCGGGAGAGCCGCGACATCACGGTGCCGATCGGCACCTCGAGCAGGTCGGCGACTTCCTGATAGGTGAAGCCCTCGACCGCGACGAGCAGCAGCAGGCTGCGCTGCTCGTCCGAGAGCCGGCCGAACGCTTCGAGCGTCGCGCGCGCCGCGAATTCGCGTTCGGCGGACGGCCAGTGCGCTTCGTCGTCGTCGCGGATGCGGCCGAGCAGCCACGCGTAGCGCTTCGCGCTGCGTTTGCCATCGAGAAATTGCCGGTACAGGATCGTGAAGAGCCAGCTGCGCAGCGACGCGTCGTCGCGACGGCTCGTCCAGCGCGACAGCGCGCGCTCGAGCGTCGACTGGACGAGATCGTCGGCCGCGTGGACGTCGCGCGCCAGCCAGAGCGCGAAGCGTCGCAGCCGGGGGATGAGTTCGCGCAATGCTTCGTCGTCGGGGGCGGTGGAGGGCATGGCCGGGCCGGTTGCCGAAAGGGTTGTAGATGCCGCGTAGGACGCCGGCCGGCATCGGTTATTCCCTCCAGCATACGAAAAAATTCTTCATGGAATAAAGCGGCGTGGGCGGCGTCCTACACGCGTTCGACAATGATCTGACGATCGGGAGTGCATTCATGAAGCAATCTTCTTCTTCGCCGCAGCGCGAGCCCGGGCGGGGCGGGTGGCGCTGGGCCGTGATCGGCGGCGCGGTGGCCGGCATGGCCGTGGCGTTCGGATATGCCGGCGGGTGGCTCGCGCCGGCGCGTCTGACCCCGCACCGGCTCGTCGACGCGCTACAGACCAACAGCGGCATCCATCCCGGCTACCGGCGTAATCACGCGAAGGGCGTGTGCGTGACCGGCTACTTCGAAGGCAACGGCGCCGCGAGCGCGTATTCGGTCGCGCCGTTCTTCAAGGCGGTGCGCACGCCGGTGGTCGGGCGTTTCGCGTTACCGGGCGGGAATCCTTATGCGCCGGACAGCAGCGTACCGATCCGCAGCCTCGCGTTGAAGCTCACCGCGCCGGACGGCGAGCAATGGCGGACCGGGATGAACGCGATGCCGGTGTTTCCGGTCGCGACGCCGCAGGCGTTCTACGAACAGACGCTCGCGACCCGGCCCGATCCGAAGACGGGCAAGCCCGATCCGGCGAAGGTGAAGGCGTTTTTCGGCGCACATCCGGAAGCGGGCGCGTTCCTGCAATGGGTGAAGGGTGCGAAGCCGAGCGCGAGCTACGTCACCGAAAGCTATTACGGGCTGAACGCGTTCTACTTCGTCGACGCGGCCGGCAAGCGTCAGGCGGTGCGGTGGCGCGTCGTGCCGGAGCAGACGGCGGGCGCCGGCGACGTCGCGACGGCCGCGGATCCGAACGTGCTGCAGCAGGACGTGACGCAGCGCATCGCGGCCGGCCCGCAGAAGTGGAAGCTGCTGGTCACGCTGGCGGAGCCCGGCGACCCGGTGGACGACGCGACGAAGGTCTGGCCCGCGCAGCGCACGACGATCGATGCGGGCACGCTCGTGCTCGATCGCGTGGAGGCGCAGGACAGCGGCCCGTGCCGCGACGTGAATTACGACCCGACGGTGCTGCCGCAGGGGATTCAGGTGTCGGGCGATCCGTTGTTGGCGGCGCGCTCGGCCGCGTATGCGGATTCGTATCTGCGGCGCACGAGTGAAGAGGCCGGCGTGGCAGGCGTGGCGCGAGTGAGTGGGGAGGGACGGTGATGAAGGCTTCGACGACGTTTAGTTTGCCGGCGCGGGTGCTGCACTGGGTGATGGCCGCGATGATTCTCGCGATGCTTTTCATCGGGGTGGGGATGGTGGCGTCGGTTTCCGGGCGGCACGAGATCCTGGTGGCGATTCACAAGCCGCTGGGCGTGGCCGTACTGGTGCTGGTGTGTGTGCGGATCGTGGTGCGGATGCTGTCGAAGCCGCCGGCGTTGCCCGACGATCTGCCGTGGTGGCAGAAGGTGGCCGCGCACGGGTCGCATCTGGTGCTGTATGCGCTGATGGTGGCGATGCCGCTGATCGGCTGGGCGATGCTGTCGGCGGGCGGGTATCCGGTGACGTTGGGCGGCGGCGTGCAACTGCCGGCGCTGGTATCGGCTGATCCGGTGACGTTCGCCTGGCTTCGGGTTGCACATCGCGTGCTGGCCTATCTCTTCTTCCTGACGTTCCTCGCGCACTTTGCCGCGGCGCTGTATCACGGGCTGATTCGGCGGGACGGCGTGGTGAGGGCGATGGTGGGGCGGTAATCGACGGACGGTTGTGTTCGATACGGCGGGGCAGTTCACGGGCGACCGAGGCTGCGCCGCCGTGTCGCCTATATATGGGCGCCAGGAAGGGCTCAACGGTCCCCGCCATAGCACGTCAAAAATATTTCACAAAAGGGGTTGCGGAGACCGGGGCGGATGCATAGAATCACGCCTCTTTCGCGCTAACGGAAACGCAGCGCGGGGGAAGAAGAGGGAAGCGGTGCTGTTGAAGTCGGTTTAATCGATTCCAGTGCACGCGAAATTAAACCGCAGTCGTCGCAACGAAGTAGTTAAAAAAGTTGTTGACGAGTCTCAAAAAACGGTTGATAATCTCGCTTCTCTGCTGCTGAAAACGCAGCGCTGCCGGGAAACACGAAGTTCCTCGCAGAATGCTCTTTAAAAATTAACAGCCGATAAGTGTGGGCGCTTGATGGCAGCGAGCTGATCCTCGGATCAGAAAGCGAAAGTATCAAGAGTCTCACACTAAAGTAAGTCAGGTTTATGAAGCAATTCATATTCCTGTCAGCTTTGAGTGAGCGACCGGTTCTTAACTGAACCGAAAACAGTAACAGGTTTAAACTGAAGAGTTTGATCCTGGCTCAGATTGAACGCTGGCGGCATGCCTTACACATGCAAGTCGAACGGCAGCACGGGTGCTTGCACCTGGTGGCGAGTGGCGAACGGGTGAGTAATACATCGGAACA